>CAWBRN010000004.1:0-167061 GCA_963791335.1 uncultured Solirubrobacterales bacterium | reverse complement strand
CTTGATCGAGAGCGTCCACTCCTCCTCGCGGCCCGGAGTCATGTAGACGTCGCGGTTCATGTTGTAGAGCCACGCGAGCTCGCAGAGCTCGGCGTCCTGGTTCGCCTTGAAGGTGGTGTAGTCGGTGATCTTCTCCGGTGAGAAGGTGACGCAGCCCTTCGACCCGATCCCGACCGAGTACCCCGGGAACGAGTACTTCGAGATCACCATCTGGCAGCCCTCGAGCAGGTGCTCGTTGAGCGCGTCGAGATGCGTATAGGCCTCCGGTGTCATCACCTCGAGCAGGTTGGCGCGGGCAGCCGCCATCGACAACGGGTTGCCGTTGTAGGTGCCGACCTGCACCACCTTGCCCTCCTCCACCAGCTCGAAGACCTCGGGCGTGCCTCCGATGGCGCCGGAGGGCAGGCCGCCGCCGAGCGCCTTCGCCAGCGTGACGAGATCGGGCATGACGCCGAACCGCTCGACCGCGCCGCCGGCCGCGATGCACAGGCCGGTCTTGACCTCGTCGAAGATCAGCAGCACGCCGTGCTTGCGCGTGATCTCACGCACCGCTTCGAGATAGCCGGGCTCGGGCAGCACGACCCCGAGGTTCATCATCGCCGGCTCCATGATCACGCAGGCGGGCGGGCGACCCTCCTCGACGAGCCGCTCGATCCGCCGCTCCATTGCCTCGGCATCGTTGAACGGCACGGCGATCGTCATGTCCGACACCGCCTTCGGGATCCCGAGCCCGTACGGCAGGGACTCGAGCTCGAAGCGGTCACCGATCTTGTCGTACTCGACCCCGATCGAGACCATCACGTAGTCGTGATGGCCGTGGTAGGAGCCGAAGATCTTGACGATCGTGTCGCGGCCGGTCGCGGCGCGCGCGATCCTGATCGCGTCCATCGTCGCTTCGGAGCCGGAGTTGACATACCGCCACTGCGGCAGGCCCCAGCGCTTGGTGAGCTCCTCGCCGACGACGATCGCGTCCTCGGTCGGCGCGGCGAAGTGCGTGCCGAGCTCGATCCGCTCGTTCACCGCCCGGCTGATTGCAGGATGCGCGTGCCCCTGCACCATGGAGCCGAAGCCGTTGTGGAAGTCGAGGTACTCGTTGCCGTCGATGTCCCAGACCTGGGCGCCCTTGCCGCGGGACAGGTAGATCGGCCACGGATCGCGCGATTGATACGAGGATGCGACCCCGCCGACGAGGCTCTTCTGCGCTCTGGCGTAGAACTCGCGTGAGCCCTGCGTGCGCTCGTCGAGCCGCGCCGCCTCGCGCTCGGTGAGCTCCTTGATGCGGGTGCGATCGATCTCGATGTAGGTCTTTGCGGCCATGGCGGTCGTGCTCCTTGGTGGGGGTGACGACATTCTGGCGATTCTCCTCCCCGGTTGCTCCGTCGCCCGGGCCTGGATTGACGGGCGCGGCGTCCGTACACTGCCGCTGCATGTCGAACGCAACCGCCGTTGCAGACAAGATCGAGAGCGAGCTCGCCCCTCTCACAACCGAGGTATGCCACGCCTGGTGGGACCTCAACGTGGTCGCGAACGAGGAGAACGAGCGGCGGCGCGTCGAGCTCGAGACCGCGCTCTCCGACTTCCTCGCCGACGGCGAGCGGTTCGCCGCGATCGAGACCGCGCGTGAGGAAGCCGACGGCCCCGCGCGTCGGAGGCTCGACCTTCTCCACAACGTCTTCCTCCCCCAGCAGACGCCGGTCGAGCTCCGCTCGAGGATCATCGAGCTCGAGGCATCGGTCGAGATGCGCTTCTCGCAGCACCGCGGCGACATCGACGGGCGCCGCGTCAACGACAACGAGATCCGCCAGATCCTCCGTGACAGCGACGACGTGGCCGAGCGGCGTGCAGCCTGGGAGGCCTCGAAGACGGTCGGAGCCGCGGTCGCCGACGATGTCCGCGAGCTCGCGCGCCTGCGCAATGCCGCCGCGCACTCGCTCGGCTACCGGGACTGGTTCGCGCTCTCGGTCGCAACGTCGGAGATGGACGAGGACAAGCTCATGGCGACGCTCGACGACGCCGACCGCGCGACGGCCGAGCCGTTCGCGCGCTGGAAGGCCGAGCTCGACGAGCGGCTCGCGGCCCGCTTCGGCTGCACCGTCGCCGAGCTGGCGCCGTGGCACTACGCGGATGCGTTCTTCCAGGAGGTGCCGGCCGAGGGCGGCGTCGACCTCGACACGTTCCTCGAGGACGCCGATCTGGTCGAGATCACGCGGCGCACCTACGACGGCATCGGGCTCGAGACGCGCACCGTGATCGACCGCAGCGACCTGTTCCCGCGCGACGGCAAGTGCCAGCACGCCTTCTGCATCGACGTCGACCGGGCCGGCGACATTCGCGTGCTGGCGAACGTGGTTCCGACCCAGCAGTGGATGGACACGATGCTGCACGAGCTCGGCCACGCGACCTTCGACGCCGGCCTCGACCCCTCGCTGCCGTGGCTCCTCCGCGATACGCATCTCGTCGTCACCGAGGGCATCGCGATTCTGATGGGCCGGCTCGCGAGCGACGCCGAGTGGCTCGAGCGGGTGGTCGGCGTCGATCCCGTCGCCGTCGCCGCGATCGCCGACGCGCTTCGCGCCGCCCGCGCCGCCGAGATGCTCGTCTTCACCCGCTGGGTGCTCGTGATGACGAACTTCGAGCGCTCGCTCTATGCCGATCCCGAGTCTGACCTCGACGCCCGCTGGTGGGAGCTCGTCGAGCGCTACCAGCTCGTCAAGCGACCCGACGATCGCAGCAACCCCGACTGGGCCGCGAAGATCCACGTCGCCTGTGCTCCCGTCTACTACCACACCTATCTCTTCGGGCACATCGTCGCCTCCCAGCTCGCGGCGACGCTCGAGCGTGAGTGCGGCGGGCTCGTCGACCGTCCCGAGGCGGGACGGCTCCTCGCGGAGCGGGTCTTCGCCCCCGGCCTCGCGGTGCGCTGGGACAAGCTGATCGAGCAGGCAACCGGCGAGCCGCTGAGCGCCGAGCACTTCGGCCGCGACATCGCAGCGGGCTGAGGCACCGCCCATTTTGAGATGATGGGCCAATGGCCCGCTACCTCAACCACGTCAGCGTCGTCGCGCCCGACATCGAGGCGTCGAAGCGCTTCTACATCGACGAGCTCGGGCTCGAGGAGGTCCCGAGCCCGAAGTTCGCGTTCCCCGTCTGCTGGCTGCGCGCCGGCGACTGCCAGGTCCACCTCTTCAACCGTCCGGGTGACCCGCCGCCTCACGCCCACTTCGGGCTCGAGATCGACGACTTCATGCCGGTCTACCGGCGGATGAAGGAGCTCGGCGCGCTCGACCACGAGAGCTTCGGCAACGCGATGTACGAGCTCCCGGACGGCGGCATGCAGATGTACGTCCGCGACCCGGCCGGCAACATCGTCGAGCTCGACTATCGCGATGCCTCGACCATCCCCCAGGACGAGGTGCCGGAGTACAAGCGGCTCGCCGACGTGCGGCCCCAGGACGGCGACGCCGCGGCTGCCAACCTGTGGATGCGGCAACCGAGCGCCGCCGGCGAATAGGACCAGCGGCAGCTGCGGTACCCAGAACGAGCAAGGGCGCCCGGCTCCCGGACGCCCTTGCTCCCTCAGGTGGTTCCGTACGCGTTACGCCTTGGCGCTCTGCTTCGCCTCCTGCGCCTTCGGCTCGCGATCGGCGACGCGCCTCGCCGCCGTCGCCTCGACGGCGCTCAGGCTCGAGCCAGCCGCTGCGCGAACCCGGACGACGATCCGGTCGCCGGCCTTCAGGCTCGACGCCTCGACGACGGTCGGGATGCGGTGCGCCCAGTAGAGGAACACCGTCTCGTCGCCGGTCGTGAACGTCTGCGTGGTGCCCTGACCGATCATCAGGTGCAGCGCGCGGCGGTTGCCGCCCTTGACGTCGATCGTCACCTTGCCGGCCTCACCCGAGACGAACGTGCCCCGGAAGAGATACAGCGGCTGGTTGGGCTTCGTCGGATTGACACCATGGTCGCCGACGGTTCCGGCAGCGGTGGCTGCGATCTCCTCGAACGACGAGCCGCGATGTGCCCGCACGTTCACGGTCACCGTGTCGCCGACGTTCAGTGCATCGATGCCGACCTTGGTCGGGATTCCGGCTGACCAACGGAGGAAGACGGTCTTGTCGCTGGTCGTGAAGGCCTCGACCTGGCTCTTGCCGAGCAGTGAGCGAAGCGCGGGACGGTTGCCGTTCTCGACGGAGATCGTGACCGAGGAGGACGACTTGGCGGTCAGCTCACCGGTGTAGCGGAACAGGACCTTGCCGTTCGGCCCGGCAGCGAAGGCGGCGGTTGCCGCAACGAGGGTCGCCAGCACTGCTGCAAAGGCGACGACGAGCGTGGATCTCTTCATGGCACGTTCCTCCAGGTTCGAGTGGTGATGTGACCCAGACGCTATGGCGGTGGTGTTCGCCGTCTTTCAGCGCTGCGTAAGCCGTGCGTAAGCCCGGTGATCGGGAACCGGCGCCGGCGCGAGCTCCAAGGCGAAGACGGACCCCTCGCCCGGGATGCTCTCGATCGTCGTCCGGCCGCCCATCGCCGCGGCGAGCTCGGCAACGATCGCCAGCCCGAGTCCCGTGCCGACGGGCCGGTCGGCGCCGTAACGGTCCCAGAGGTAAAAGCGCTCGAAGGCGCGGTCGTGATCGTCGGGGGCGAGGCCAGGCCCGTCGTCGATCACGGCGAGCCGCCCCTCCGACGCCACGATCTCGACCGTGCCGCCCTCCGCCGTCGAGCGAATAGCGTTCTCGACCAGGTTCGAGAGGGCTTGGAGGCAGCGCCCGGCATCCGCGATCGCGCCGGCGGGCGGCTCGATGCGAAGCACGAGGTTGACGCCGTAGTCGTGCGCCTGATGGGTGTGCCGGGCCATCGCCTCGTTCGCGACCTCGCCGAGATCCGTCGCCATCAGGCTCACGTCGAACTTGCGGCGACGTAGTCGTGCGAGGTCGAGAAGATCGCGGATGAGGCGCTCGAGCCGGTGCGCCTCGCGCTCGATGACCTCACCGGCGCGATCGGACGCGACGACGCCGTCCGCGAGACCCTCGGCATGACCGCGGATCGCGGTCAGTGGCGTCTTCAGCTCGTGGCTGACGGAGAGGAGGAAGGCGCGCTCTGCGTCCTGCGCGCGGTGAAGCTCCTCGGAGAGCTCATTGAACGCCGCCGACAGCTGGCGCAGCTCGGTAGAGCCCTCGATCGGGAGCTCGTCGGGGCTCTCGCCCTCCGCGAGCCGGCGGCTCGCCTCGGCGACGCGTGTGACAGGCCGGGCAACCGCCCGCGCGAGCAGGAAGGCGACGATCGCCGCGAGGACGGCACCGATCAATGCCGCCAGAGCGAGACCCACGAGGAACGGCTGCCAGTCATCAGACTGGTTGCGGGTCGAGCGGAGGAGCACGATCGCGTCTCCATCGCCGAGGCGGGCGGCGTACATGAACGGCTCGCCGCGCACGTCGACGGTGCCGTCGGCCTGCCCGCTGCTGCGCAGCTCACGTGCGGCCTTGGCGGGGAGTAGTGCCTCGGCCTGCGCCGGCGTCAGGATCGCAAGCGACTCCTGCTCGGTGGCGAGGAAGCGGCCGAGCGTGGTCTCGCCGGCCGGGAGCGGGTTCGCCGCGTGCTGGGCGACGATCAGCTCGACCTGGCGGTCGAGCGCGCTCCGCGAGTCGTGGTCGAGCGAGCGGCGGGTGAGCGCTGCTCCGACTGCGAGCATCACGACCGTGGACACGGCGAGCGTCGCCGCGATCCCTATGAACAGACGGACACGGAGCGAGCGCGGGCCGTGGAGCCGGCTCACACGGCCGCCTTGTAACCGGAGCCTCGCACGGTCTTGATCAGATCGGGCCGCTCGAGCTTCCTCCGCAGCTGCGCGACATGGACGTCGACCGTGCGCGTGCCGCCAGGGAACGAGAGGCCCCAGACGCGCTCGAGCAAGCGCTCGCGCGTCATCACGATGCCGGGGTGGGCGAGGAGGAAGGCGAGCAGGTCGAACTCCATGCCGGTCAGCTCGACCTCGTTGCCGCCGACCGAGACCGTTCTGCCGGCGTGCTCGAGCACGAGGTCGCCGACCGAGACGAGATCCTCGTCATCGTCCGGCTCAGCCCGGCGCAGCACCGCACGCACGCGCGCGACGAGCTCGCGGGGAGAGAAGGGCTTCGTCACATAGTCGTCGGCGCCGAGCTCGAGCCCCGTGATGCGATCGATCTCCTCGTCGCGGGCCGTCACGATCACGATCGGCAGTCGGGAGGTGCTGCGGATCGCACGGCAAAGGTCGAGGCCGTCGGCGTCGGGGAGCTGCAGGTCGAGGATCGCAAGGCGGATCTCGTTCTGCTCGAGCGCCAGCAGCCCTTCGGTGCCGCGCGACGCCCAGATGACGCGGAAGCCGTCCTTCTCGAGGTAGGTGCGAACGAGCGTCGCGATGTCCTCCTCGTCTTCGACGAGCAGGATCGTCCCGCCCCGCGCCGATCCGCCGCCGGTCACGCCCCCGCGCGCTTGAGCACGTTGACGACCGTTGCAGGCCCGTCGGCCGTGTGGGTCACCGCGACCTGCGCTCCCGGCCGCACCAGCAGCCGGCGCGACGGCACGCCGTGGAACTTGAATCGGGTGCCGGCATCGAGTGCGAGAGTGACGCTGCCGCCGCTCGCGAGGCGCAGCGTGATCGCCGTCCTCGAGACGCTCGTCACCGTGCCTCGGTCGATGGTCGCGGCGACCTTCGCGCCGATCGCCTCGATCACGAGGGCGTGGGCCTTCGCATCGTGCACGACGCGGGCGACGAACCCGGGACGGATGGCAGCGATCGTCGCGCGCCTGGCGTTGAGGCGTACGACCGTGCGCGGCACGATCGAGAACGTCACCACCTCACCGTCGAGCGCCCGCAGCACGATCTGGCTGGAATCGACCTGCTGGACGACACCTCGCTCCGACCCCTTCTCACGTGGCCCTGCGAGGGCTGCGGCCGGAGCCGCGAGCGCTACGAGCGCGACGATGACGGTCAGGAGGCGTAGTGAGCGAGTCAACATGAGATGGATCGTCGCTTCCCATGGTAAGCCTGTCGTGGTTCCCGCGTAAGAGGGATGTAAAACCCGCACTCCAACGGAGCTTCACCCGCCCGCCGCTACCCTGCTTCGGTGTCCGAGCGCGACGACATCCGCAACGTCGCCATCGTGGCGCACGTCGACCACGGTAAAACCACGCTCGTCGACGCCATGCTGTGGCAGTCCGGGTCGTTCCGTGCCAACCAGGATGTCGCCGAGCGCGTGATGGACTCGATGGATCTCGAGCGCGAGAAGGGCATCACGATTCTCGCCAAGAACACGGCCGTTCGCTACGGCGACACGAAGATCAACATCATCGATACGCCCGGGCACGCGGACTTCGGCGGCGAGGTCGAGCGGGGCCTGAGGATGGTCGACGGCGTCCTGCTGCTCGTCGACGCCAGCGAGGGGCCGCTGCCGCAGACGCGATTCGTCCTGCGCAAGGCACTCGAGGCGCGGCTCCGCGTGATCCTGGTCGTCAACAAGGTCGACCGGCCCGACGCTCGGGTCGAGGAGGTCGTGAACGAGGTCTACGAGCTCTTCCTCGATCTCGACGCCGACGAGAGCCAGATCGAGTTTCCGATCGTCTACTGCAACGCCAAGGCCGGCCGGGCCGGGCTTGCGGTCGACGATCTCGCCACCGACCTGAAGCCACTCCTCGACCTGCTCGTGACGACGATCCCGGCGCCGGTCTACGAGGAAGGCCACCCGCTGCAGGCCCTCGTCACCAATCTCGACGCGTCGCCGTACGTCGGCCGCCTCGCGATCTGCCGGGTACGCAACGGCACGATCAAGAAGGGCCAGCAGGTTGCGTGGTGCCGCGCCGACGGAACGGTCGAGCGCGTCAAGGTGACCGAGCTCTATGTAACAGAGGCGCTCGACCGCGTCGAGGCAGCCGAGGCAGGCCCGGGAGACATCGTCGCCGTGGCGGGGATCCCCGAGGTGACGATCGGCGAGACGCTCGCCGACGCCGAGGACCCACGCCCGCTGCCCGTCGAGGAGGTCGACGAGCCGTCGCTCTCGATGACGGTCGGCATCAACACCTCGCCGCTCGCAGGGCTCGAGGGCTCGCGGCTGACCGCGAGCCAGGTCAAGCAGAGGCTCGACGCCGAGCTGATCGGGAACGTGTCGCTTCGCGTGCTCCCCACCGCGCGCCCGGACACCTGGGAGGTGCAGGGACGCGGTGAGCTCCAGCTCGCGGTGCTCGTCGAGCTGATGCGCCGCGAGGGCTTCGAGCTCACGGTCGGCAAGCCGCAGGTCGTGACGCGCGAGATCAACGGCAAGGTGCACGAGCCGGTCGAGCGGCTCGCGATCGACGCGCCCGAGGAGTACATCGGCGTGCTGACGCAGCTCCTCGCCCTGCGCAAGGGCCGCATGGAGCAGATGGTCAACCACGGCACCGGCTGGGTGCGGCTCGAGTACCTCGTGCCGGCCCGCGCGCTGATCGGGTTCCGCACCGAGTTCCTCACCGAGACGCGCGGCACCGGCATTCTCCACCACGTCTTCGACCGCTACGAGCCCTGGTACGGCGACCTGCGGACGCGCCCAAGCGGTTCCCTGGTGGCCGACCGGCAGGGCCCGACGACCGGCTTCGCGATCTCGAACCTGCAGGAACGTGGCACGCTCTTCGTCGGCCCCGGTGTCGGCGTCTACGAGGGGATGATCGTCGGCGAGAACGCGCGCTCCGAGGACATGGACGTGAACGCCACCAAGGAGAAGAAGCTCACGAACATGCGGGCCTCGTCCTCAGACGAGCTCGTGCGGCTGATCCCGCCGCGCCCGCTCTCGCTCGAGCAGGCGCTCGAGTTCATCCGCGAGGACGAGTGCGTCGAGGTGACGCCCGAGTCGATCCGCCTCCGCAAGGTGGAGCTCGCTGCCGGGAAGCGGCAGCAGGCCTCGAGCCGCAAGGCCCGCGGGCTCGCCTGATTCTCCCTGCAAAGGGAGGGCTCACAGGGAACCGTAGGTTCCCGGCTTCAGGATCCGCGCGCAGCGCGGCAGCGAGCATCGGGATTGAGGATCTTGCGATACGCTCTTCCATCGCAAGATCCTCAATCCCCTCGCGCGATCTCCGCCCGCTCTTCGATCCACGCTCGCTCGCCGTGCTCGGCGCGTCGAACGACCCGGCCAAGTGGGGCCAGTGGATCTCCGCCGGCGCGCTCAAGGGTGCAGACCGCCGTGACGTCTGGCTGGTGAACCGGAACGGCGGCGAGATCCTCGGGCAGCAGGCGTTCCGCTCGCTCGCCGAGCTGCCCGGCCCGCCCGAGCTCGTCGTGATCGCGGTGCCCGTGGGGGCGTTCGAGCAAGGCGTCGACGACGCACTCGCTGCCGGCGCCCGCGGCATCGTGGCGATCACGGCCGGCCTCGGCGAGATCGACGAGGGCGGCAAGGAGCTCGAGCGCCGCGTCGTCGAGAAGGTGCGCAGCGCCGGCGCGGTGATGCTCGGCCCGAACTGCCTCGGCGTCTACGACGCCGCTGCCTCGCTCGATCTCGGCATGAACGAGTTCGAGCCCGGCGCGCTCGGGATCATCTCCCAGAGCGGCAACCTCGCACTCGAGCTGAGCCTGCTCGGCGCCCAGTACGGCATCGGCGTGTCCCGCTTCGCGTCACTCGGGAACCAGGCAGACATCGAAGCGGCGGAGCTCGTCGAGGCGTTCGCAGCGGACGAGCACACCCGTGTGATCGGCGTGTACTGCGAGGATTTCAGGGACGGCCGCGCCTTCGCGCGCGCCGGCGAGGCGGCGCTCCGGGCCGGGAAGCAGGTGATTCTCCTCGCGGCCGGAGCCAGCGAGGCGGGGGCCCGCGCGGCGGCGTCGCACACGGGTGCGCTCGCGAGCGACTCGGCAGCGATCGAGGCTGCCTGCCGGGCGGCCGGGATCATGCGCGTGACGACGCCGAAGCAGCTGATCGACTGCGCCCTCGGCTGCCTCGCTCCTCATCGGCCAGTGGGCCGACGGGTCGCGATCGTCGGGGACGGGGGCGGCACCGGCGTGGTCACCGCCGACCTCGTCACCGAGGCGGGCCTCGAGCTGCCGACGCTCTCGCCGGAGCTCGCGTCCCGGCTGACCGCGATCGCGCCGTCGATCGTCACCGCCAACCCGGTCGACCTTGCGGGCGCCGGAGAGCAGGACTTCTGGAACTTCGAGCGCGTGAACACAGCGGTGCTCGAGTCGGGTGAGGTCGATGCCGTGATCTTCACCGGGTACTTCGGCGGCTACAGCCAGATGAACGAGACCTTCGCGGCGATCGAGACCGAGGTCGGCCACGCGATCGCGCGCGCTGCCGGCGCGAGCGGCCGGCCGCTGCTCGCCCAGGCGATGTTCTGGGACTCGGCGCCCGCCCGCGCGCTGCGCGAGGGCGGCGTCCCGGTCTACCGCGACATCGAGGCCGTCGTCGACACGCTCGAGCGACTCGTTCGCCAGCACGACGGGCGCACCCACGGCGTGGCCGAGGTCGGAGAGGCGGCAGCGCCGATCGCCGGAGACGGCTACTTCGAGTCGCGCGAGCTCCTCGCCGACGGCGGTGTCGCGTTCGCTGCCGCCCGCAAAGCGGCCACGGTCGACGAGGCGCGAGCGGCCGCCGCAGACCTCGGCTACCCGGTCGTTCTGAAGGCGCTCGGCCTGCTCCACAAGTCGGATGCGGGTGGCGTTGCGCTCGGCCTCGCCGACGACGCCGCGGTCGCAGCAGCCGCCGCCGACATGCACGAGCGGCTCGCACCGAGCGGCTACTCGGTCGAGACGATGGTGCCCACCGAAGGTGGTGTCGAGCTGATCGTCGGCGCGCGCCGAGACCCACGCTTCGGCCCCCTCGTCCTCGTCGGGCTCGGCGGCATCTACGCCGAGCTGCTCCGGGATGTCCGCGTGGCACTCGCACCGGCATCCGCCGACGAGCTCGAGGAGCTGCTGCTCTCGCTCCGGGGAGCGGGTGTGCTGACAGGGGCTCGTGGCCGGGCGCCGGTCGACGTGCGCGCGGCAGCCGAGGCAGCGGCTGCGCTCTCGCGCGTCGCGGCCGCTCATCCCGAGATTGCGGAAATCGAGATCAACCCGTTGCTCGTCACCCCGTCGGGCGCAATCGGCCTCGACGCGCGCATCGTGTTATGACTCGGGGCGAAAGGCGCCACGCCAAGGTCGAGATGGAGGAGGAGTCACCGTGAGCTACCGGGTTGCGACCGTCGACGAGCTGCAGGACATCGCGTACCGCGAGGACACGCACATGAGGCCTGTGCGCCATCACCTCGGCATTACCGCGTTCGGGTCGAATGCGTGGACGGCGGCGAACGTCGGCGACCGCCTGATGCCCGAGCACGAGGAGGACGAAGGCGTCGAGGAGCTCTACGTCGTACTCCGCGGTCACGCGCGGTTCGAGATCGACGGCGAGGCCGTCGCGGCGCCGACCGGCACGCTCATCTTCGTCGAGCCCGGGACGAACAGGACCGCCTTTGCCGAGGAGGCGGGAACGACGGTGCTTGCCGTCGGCAGCAGGGTGGGACAGCCGTACGAGGCCGGCGGCTGGGAGGTCTGGGCGGAGTTCCACCCGGCCTACGAAGCCGGCGACTACGAGGCGGTGATCAACGATGCCCGCGAGACGCTCGAGTCGAGTGGGTACGCGACCCCGCTCTACAACCTCGCCTGCTGCGAGGCCATGGCCGGCCAGGTGTGCCGACGAGTTCTTCTTCGGCACCGACTGGACGCCGCAGTTCGAGCCGCCCAGCTTCGGCGTGCTGGCGATCGTCGTCGGCACCCTCAACGTCACCCTCTGGGGAATGCTGTTCGCGATCCCGATCGGGCTCGGCTCGGCGATCTACCTCAGCGAGTACGCGTCGCCGCGGGTGCGCAAGACGATCAAGCCGGTCCTCGAGGTCCTCGCCGGCATTCCCACCGTCGCGATCGGCTTCTTCGCGGTCAGCTTCATCCTGCCGGAGATCATCGTCCCGCTCTGGCCGGGCGACTTCCTCGGCGGCGCCACCGGCAAGCCCTTCATGGCGCTGGCGGCGGGGCTCGGCATCGGCCTGATGGTGGTGCCGATCATCGCCTCGATCTCCGAGGACGCGATGTCGGCGGTGCCGCGCGGCCTGCGCGAGGGCGCCTACGCGCTCGGGGCGACCAAAGCCAAGGTCGCGACTGCGGGTCGTCTTCCCGGCGGCCCTCTCGGGGATCGTCGCCTCGATCGTGCTGGCGATCTCGCGCGCGGTCGGGGAGACGATGATCGTCGTCCTCGCCGCCGGCTCGACCCCGCAAGTTCACCCTCAACCCGGTCGAATCGATCCAGGCGATGACCTCCTACATCGCCACGACCGCCACCGGCGACATCTCGACCGGGATCGATCGACTACAAATCGGTCTTCGCGGTCGGCACCGCTGCTCTTCGTGATGACCCTGGTGATGAACGTGATCAGCATCCGCCTCGTCCGCAGGTACCGCGAGGTCTACGAGTGATGGCGATCGGCGACGCGAGCGCGCCGCGCAACCGCCTGGCGGTCGCCGGCGCCCGGGCGACGACCCAGGCGATGCTGCGCGACCAGCCGCGCGGCGACGTGATCCGCAACGCGGTCTTCGCCGGCCTGCTGCTGCTCGCGGTCGCGATCGCCCTGGCCGGGCCTGCTGGCGCTGCTGATCCAGGCCTTCGCCAAAGGCTCCTCGGCGCTCAGCCTCGACCTGATCACCAACCCGCCCTCGACCGCCTTCCCGGAGAAAGCCGGCTACCGGCCGGCGATCATCGGCTCGCTCCAGCTGATCGCCGGCGTGATCCTCTTCGTCGTCCCGGTCGGGGTCGGCGCCGCCGCTCTACCTCGAGGAGTACGCCGACAAGTCGCGCTGGTGGAACCGGCTGATCGAGGTCAACATCCAGAACCTCGCCGCGGTGCCCTCGATCATCTACGGCATCCTCGGCCTCGCCTTCATCGTCCGCGGCCCGCTCGACCTCGGCTTCATCCTCGCCGCCGGCTCGCTGACCCTGGCGCTGCTGGTGCTGCCGATGGTGATCATCGCCGCCCGCGAGGCGATCCGGGCCGTGCCCGACTCGATCCGGCAGGGCTCGCTGGCGCTCGGGCGCGACCCAGTGGCAGACGATCCGCACGCCAGGTGCTGCCGGCCTCGATCCCCGGGATCGCGACCGGCGTCATCCTCGCCGTCTCCCGCGCGCTCGGCGAGACGGCGCCGCTGCTGCTGGTCGGCGCGACCGTCTTCGTCACCTTCGACCCGACCCCGTTCGGCGCCGACGGCTACTCGGCGATGCCGGTGCAGATCTTCAACTACGCGCTGCGGCCGCAGGAGGAGTTCCAGGCGCTGGCGGCGGCGGGGATCATCGTGATGCTGGTCGTCCTGCTGGCGATGAACTCCTTCGCGATCTGGCTACGAAATCGTTACGAGCAAAGGTGGTAGGTGGTCTACTGTGAGCGAGCGACAGATGGCGCAGGACGACAGGACCCGAGACGGTAGGGACACGCGCGAAGCGGCGGCGGCGCGGGCCGGCGATCGCCGTGCGCCCGCGAGTTCCAGCAGCAGCGCTGCAGCGGCCAGCGCGAAAAGGTCTTCGAGCTGAAGGGCGTCGACGTCCTCTACAGCGGCGTCACCGCGGTCAAGGGGATCTCGATGGACATCCACCGCAACGAGGTCACCGCGCTGATCGGGCCCTCGGGCTGCGGCAAGAGCACGCTGCTGCGCTGCCTCAACCGGATGAACGACCTGATCCCGAGCGCCGAGGTGGAGGGCGAGCTGCTCTACCACGGCGAGGACCTCTACGGGCCGACGGTCGACCCGGTCCAGGTCCGCAAGCTGATCGGCATGGTCTTCCAGAAACCGAACCCGTTCCCGAAGTCGATCTACGACAACGTCGCCTTCGGCCCGCGCGATCCTCGGCCGCAAGGACGAGCCTCGACGAGACGGTCGAGAAGCGCTGCGCGGCGCGGCGCTCTGGGACGAGGTCAAGGACCGGCTCGACGACAACGCCTTCGGCCTCTCCGGCGGCCAGCAGCAGCGCCTCTGCATCGCCCGCTGCATCGCCGTCGAGCCCGACGTGATCCTGATGGACGAGCCCTGCTCGGCGCTCGACCCGATCTCGACCGGCAAGATCGAGGACCTGATGGTCGAGCTCAAGGAGCGAGTTCTCGATCGTGATCGTCACCCACAACATGCAGCAGGCGGCGCGGGTCTCCGACAGCACCGCCTTCCTGATGGTCGAGCTCGACGCCGACGAGCAGAACCGCTGGGGCCGGCTGGTCGAGTACGACGAGACCGAGAAGATCTTCACCAACCCGGCCGACAAGCGGACCGAGGACTACGTCTCCGGGAAGGTCGGCTGATGCCGGAACGCGTCCGGGTCCACTACCAGGAGGAACTGGAGCAGCTCGAGGCGAGCGCGCTCGGCGGCCTCGACCTGGTCAACGCGGCCCTCGACCGGACGCTGGAGGCGGTCGAGCACCAGGACGTCGAGCTGGCCCAGCTGGTCGTCGCCGACGACGACCGCATCGACGGCCGCTACCTGGAGGTGCACCAGAGCCTGATCACGCTGCTGGCGACCCAGTCGCCGGTGGCGACCGACCTGCGGCTGATCTCGGCCCTGCTGCACGTGCTGAAGAACATCGAGCGGATGGGCGACCAGTGCGTCAACGTCTGCAAGCTGATCCCGCTGACCGGCAACGAGCCGCCGGCCGACGAGGAGATGGTGAAGCTGATCCTGACGATGGGCGGGCAGACGCGGACGCTGATCGCCCAGGCGAAGCGGGCCTTCGAGCGAACGCGACGTCGAGATGGCGCGCGACCTGGTCCGCCAGGACGACGTCGTCGACAACCTCAACCGCGAGTGCTTCCACCTGGCGCTGGAGATCGGCGACGACGCCGACAAGCGCGAGTGGGCGATGACGATGCTGCTGGCGGCGCGGGCGATCGAGCGGATCGGCGACAACGCGGTCGACATCGGCGAGCAGGTCGCCTTCGTCGTCACCGGGCTGTTCCGGGAGTTCGAGGACGCCTCGCATCCGAGGCTTAGCGAGCGCCGCAGGGGTCCTGCGGGCGGGCAACGGCTCCGTTCTCGGACCTCCGCGGCGCCCACGGACGCTCGTGTGAGATCCGAGGTGTCTGGGAACATGGAGGACGCCCGTGATGCTCTGCGCCGCCATAGATATCGGTTCCAACACGACCCGCGTGCTCGTCGCCGAGCCGGTGGATGGGCAGTTGAAGAAGGTGATGGAGCAGCGGGCCTACACGCGGATCGACAAGGCGCTCGACGAGGACGGGGCGATCCGGCCGGAGAAGATCGAGGAGGTCGGCGAGGTCGTCGCGACCCAGGTGCGGCTGGCCCAGGAGCTGGGCGCGGAGACGATCCGCGCGGTCGCCACCGCCGCGATCCGCGAGGCGCAGCAACGGCGAGGAGGTCGCCGCGGCGATCGGCGACGGCCGCCGGGCGTGCCGGTCGACGTCCTCAGCGACGAGGAGGAGGGGCGGCTCTCCTTCATCGGCGCGACCAAGACGCTCGGTCACCCGGTCGAGGGCAAGATCGGCGTCGTCGACGTCGGCGGCGGCTCGACCGAGGTGATCCTCGGCACCGTCCCCGGCGGGGTCGAGAAGGTGCGCTCCTGGCGGGTCGGCTCCGGCGTCCTCGCCGACGAGCTGATCGCCTCCGACCCGCCCTCGGCGGCGGAGATCCGCAAGCGTCCGCGACCGCATCGAGGACATCTTCGAGGGGGTCGAGATCGAGCACCCGGCCCAGGCCGTCGCGGTCGGCGGCAGCGCCACCTCGCTGCGCCGCCTGGTCGGCGCCGTGCTCGAGTACGAGACGCTGGAGCGGGGGATCCGCGTGCTCTGCGGCGACCCGGCCGCCGACGTCGCCCGCCGCTTCGAGCTCGACCCGCGCCGGGTCCGCATCCTCACCACCGGCGTGCTGCTGCTGGAGAAGGTCTCCGAGCTGCTCGGCCAGCCGCTGCAGATCGGCAAGGGCGGCCTGCGCGAGGGGGTCATCCTCGACCTCCTCAACGGCAACGCCAACGGCTCCTCGCCGGCCCGCCTCGCCGCCTAGCCGAGCTCGCTAGCCTGGGCGCGTGGCTCGCGCGCGCGTGGTGCCGGATTCGATTGCGACGAGCCGTTCGCGGCGGCGGCGGCGCGGGTCGTGGAGGTCCGGGCGGCCGAGGTCTTCGAGCACTCCGGCGGCGTCCTCGACGTCGAGGAGCATCGAGCGTCTGCACGACATGCGGGTGGCGACGCGGCGGCTGCGGGCGGCGCTGGAGGTCTTCGAGCCCTGCTTCCCGCGCAAGCGCTTCGCAAGGCATCTGAAGCGCGTCAAGGCGCTGGCCGACGCGCTCGGCGAGCGCCGCGACCGCGACGTCGAGATCGAGTTCCTGGCCGGGTTCGCGGAAGCCGCCCGGAAGCGGAGCGGCCGGCGCTGGCGGCCCGGATCGCACCCTGCGCGAGGAGCAGCGCAGGCCAACGAGGAGCTTGCGCCCTTCCTCGCGGCGAAGCGGCTGCGCAAGCTGCGACGCCGCCTCGAGCAGCTCGTCGCGGGAGCGCAGCGGTGAAGGCGCGCAAGGTCGAGGGCCTCGATCCCGGCACGCCGCTGCACCCGAACGCGCTCCGCATCGTCGCGACCAGGCTGGCCGAGCTGCTCGCCTCTCCGGGCCGGCGCTCGATCCCGCGGCGGGCGATGCCCAGCACGACCTGCGCATCGCCGCCAAGCGGCTGCGCTACGTGCTCGAGGTCGTCGGTCCCTGCTTCGGCGCTGAGGCCGAGTCGGCGCGCAGGGCGGCAAGGAGCTGCAGGGCGTGCTCGGGGAGATCCACGACTGCGACGTGATGCTGCCCAGTACGGCCGCGATCGATTCGCTGCGGGCGCTGCTGATGACCCGGCGCGAGTTGCTCTTCCAGCGCTTCCGCAAGCTCTGGCTGGACGTCCGGACGCGGCACCTGGCCGCCCTGGAGCGCTCCCTCCAGCGCTAGCCGATCACGCGAAGTTCACACCTCGTTTCCGCTGTTTCACAAGTTTTCCCTGCTGAGGGCGAATTCTGTGCTGGACCGAACAGACAGCGAAAGGGAGACACCGATGACTTCCCGAGTTGACATGCACTGCCACTCCACCGCCTCGCAGCTTTCCCGGCTGGGGGTCCAGCGCTCGCTCGGGACTGCCGGAGTGCGCGACCCCGCCGCGAGGAGGTCTACGAGCTGGCCAAGCGGCGGGGGATGGACTTCGTCACGATCACCGACCACGACACGATCGCGGGCTGCCTGGAGCTGGAGGGCCGTCCCGACTGCTTCGTCTCCGAGGAGCTGACCGCCCGCTTCGCCGGCGAGCCCCAGGCGGTTCACGTCCTCTGTTACGGGATCACTCCCGGAGACCACGAGTGGCTGCAGGCGCATTCCGGCGATGTCGAGGCCTGCGCCGCATACCTGCACGAGAACGGGATCGCCTGCGCCCTCGCGCACCCCTTCTTCAACGTCGCGGCGCCGCTGACACGGCGCCACCGCCGCCGCCTGGCGGAGCTGTTCCCGGTCTGGGAGGTCCGCAACGGGTCGCGGGCCGCGGAGCTGAACATGCCCGCCGCCGTCTACGTCGAGACGCACGGCGGCACCGGCATCGGCGGCTCCGACGACCACGCCGGCGTCGACATCGGCCGCACCTTCACCGAGGTGCCGGCCGCGGAGACGCCGGAAGAGTTTCTGCGCCACCTGCTCCGCGGCGACGCCGAAGCCGGCGGCGAGCAGGGCAGCGCCGCCAAGTGGACGCACGCGGCGATGGCCCTGGCGACGCGGGCCCTGGTGCTCGGCGACGAGGAGCGCCGAGCGGCCGCCGGCACGGGCGCCGCCGCCCGAACCCGGCCGCGGTCCTGAAGATGGCCGAACGGGTGATCCGCGAGGGCGCCGCCCGCGAGGGCAAGGTCGCCGCCGACATCGGCCCCGACGACGCGCGCTGCCTGCTCGAGGCCTGGCTCGCCGGCATGGGCCTCGACCTGCGCGGCCGCGAGCTGATCGCCTACCTGCAGTCCGACGGCTTCTCCCACGCCGATCTCTACCGGCGCGCCCGCCGCATCCACGACCGCCGCCTGCGCGCCGCCGTCGAGCGGGGGGCCGAGGCCCTCGCCGGCGGCGATCTCGCGGGCGCCGTCGACGGCCTCTTCGAGGCGATCGTGCCGGCGGTCCCCTACGCGCCCTCGACCGTCTTCCTCGGCGCCGAGAAGGCGAAGCTCGCGCGCCGCGAGGGCGAGCGGCGGCGGGTCGCGCTGATCGCCGACGGGATCGGCTCGATGCACGGCGTCACCCACACGATCGAGCAGATCCGCGAGCGCGGCGTCCCCGGTTTCGAGGTCGACGTGATCGGCACCGACGCCGGCGTCGACCGTCGTTCGGCTCCCAGTTCGGCTGGGGCGAGTACTTCCGCGGCGGCATGGGTGCCGAGTGGATCCGCGACCTGCTGGGTCAGATCGACCTCGAGGCCGAGTGCATCGAGCTCGAGCAGATCATCAACACCAGCAAGGGCCAGAAGCAGGCCCGCGCGGTCAAGCGCCTCAAGGTCGCTTCTGCGTTCAAGAACTCGCCGAACAAGCCCGAGTGGATGGTGCTCGACGTCGTGCCGATCATCCCGCCGGAGCTGCGCCCGATGGTGCAGCTCGACGGTGGCCGGTTCGCCACGTCCGACCTCAACGATCTCTACCGGCGAGTCATCAACCGCAACAACCGGCTGAAGCGCCTGCTCGACCTCGGCGCTCCCGAGATCATCGTCAACAACGAGAAGCGGATGCTCCAGGAGGCCGTCGACGCACTCTTCGACAACGGTCGCCGCGGGCGTCCCGTGACGGGTCCGGGCAACCGTGCCCTGAAGTCGCTCTCCGACATGCTCAAGGGCAAGCAGGGCCGGTTCCGTCAGAACCTGCTCGGTAAGCGCGTCGACTACTCGGGACGTTCCGTGATCGTCTCCGGTCCGTCGCTGCAGCTGCACCAGTGCGGCCTGCCGAAGCTGATGGCCCTCGAGCTGTTCAAGCCGTTCATCATGAGCCGCCTGGTCCAGCGTCAGGCCGTCCAGAACATCAAGGCGGCCAAGAAGATGGTCGACTCGATGATCCCGGAGGTCTGGGACGTGCTCGAGGAGGTCATCGAGGAACACCCGGTGATGCTGAACCGCGCACCGACGCTGCACCGCCTGGGCATCCAGGCCTTCGAGCCGCAGCTCGTCGAGGGCAAGGCGATCCAGGTCCACCCGCTCGTCTGCTCGGCGTTCAACGCCGACTTCGACGGCGACCAGATGGCCGTCCACGTTCCGCTCAGCGCCGAGGCGCAGGCGGAGGCGCGGATCCTGATGCTGTCCTCGAACAACATTCTCAGCCCCGCGCACGGCTCGCCGCTGGCCACGCCGACGCAGGACATGGTCCTCGGGATCTACTACATCACCTACGGCCGCAGCGCCGAGGAGCTGTCGCAGCTCGAGGACACGCTGAAGACCGGCAAGTGGGACGAGAAGGCGAACGGCCGCCGGCCGCGCTCCTTCCGCTCCGCCCAGGAGGCCGAGCTGGCCTTCGAGAACGATCTGGTGGACCTCCACGATCTCGCCGAGTTCCGGCGGGTCGAGGACGAGCACTTCCTGACCACGGTCGGGCGGATCATCTTCAACGACCGGATCGAGCGCGCGCTCGCCGAGGCGCTCGAGGAGGACTGGGACGCCGAGAAGTTCACGTTCGTCAACGAGTCGCTGAAGAAGCGCGACGTCAACGACATGGTCGCGGCCCTGGTCGAGGCCTACGGCGCATCCGCCGTCTCCCGCGTGCTCGACGCATTCAAGGAGCTGGGGTTCCACTACGCCACGCAGGCGGGGATCACGGTTTCCAAGAACGACGTCATCTCGCCTCCCACCAAGGAGAAGATCCTGGAGGGCTACGAGACGAAGGCCGCCGAGATCATCAGCCAGTACGAGGAGGGGTGGATCACCGCCGAAGAGCGGAAGGACTCCACGACCGACCTGTGGAACGCCGCCACGGACGAGGTCGCTCAGGCGATGGAGGACAACCTCGACGAGCTGAACCCCATCTTCATGATGGCCAACTCGGGAGCCCGTGGCTCGTTCAAGCAGATCCGTCAGCTCGCCGGTATGCGAGGCCTGATGGCCAACCCGAAGGGCGAGATCATCGAGCGCCCGATCAAGGCCAACTTCATGGAAGGCCTATCGGTTCTCGAGTACTTCATCTCGACCCACGGCGCCCGTAAGGGCCTCGCCGACACGGCGCTGCGCACAGCGGACTCCGGGTACCTGACGCGTCGACTCGTCGACGTCGCCCAGGACGTGATCATCAACACCGAGGACTGCAAGACGAAGGATTTCGTCGAGGCGACCCTCTACAGGGACGGCGAGCCGAACCTGAACCTGCTCGGCCGTCGGGCCGCCAAGAAGTTCGAGACCAAGCGCGGTCGCGAGCTCCTGAAGCGGAACCAGACGATCGACAAGGTCGAGTTGGCCGAGATGATCGAGGCCTTCGGCGAGGACGAGTCGATCACGATCCCGGTTCGCTCGCCGCTCAAGTGCGAGCTGGCGACCGGTGTGTGCATGCACTGCTACGGCCGTGCAATGGCCACCGGTAAGGACGCCGAGCTCGGCGACGCGGTGGGGATCATCGCGGCGCAGTCGATCGGTGAGCCGGGAACCCAGCTCACGATGCGTACGTTCCACACCGGCGGTGTCGCCGGCCTCGACATCACGCAGGGCCTGCCCCGCGTGGTCGAGTTGTTCGAGGCTCGTAGGCCCAAGGGTCTGGCCCAGCTCGCGACCGAGGGCGGCAAGGCCCAGGTAGAGCAGACGGACAAGGGCACGAAGGTCGTCGTCACCGATTCACAGGGTGAGGACACTTCCTACTCGTTCCCACCGCGCACCGTGCTGCTGGTCTCCCACGGCGATCGCATCGAACGCGGTACCCAGCTCAACGAGGGTTCGCTGGACCCGAAGGAGCTGCTGTCGATCCGCGGCCGGACCGACACCGAGATGTACCTCGTGGCCGAGGTGCAGCGCGTCTACAAGGCTCAGGGCGTCGACATCAACGACAAGCACGTCGAGCTGATCGTTCGTCAGATGCTCCGCAAGGTCCAGATCGAGAAGAAGGGTTCGACCGACCTGTTGCCCGGCCAGCTCGAGGATCGCCTCAAGCTGCAGGCGATCAACAAGCAGGTCAAGGCCGACGGCGGGGAGCAGGCGAAGGGCGAGGAGGTGATCCTCGGGATCACCAAGGCGTCGCTCGCGACGGAATCGTTCCTCAGCGCGGCCTCCTTCCAGGAGACGACGAAGGTGCTCACCGACGCGGCCCTCGAGGGCAAGCGGGATCACCTGGTCGGCCTGAAGGAGAACGTGATCATCGGCAAGCTGATCCCGGCGGCCACGGGCCTCCGTCACTACCGGACGGTCGAGATCGATCCGGTGGAGCCTCCGCAGCGTCCCGACGAGCAGTTCGACGACGACGCGCTGGCCGCCGAACTCGGCCTCACGGACGAGCTCGAGCAGCCCAAGGGCGCCGACGTCGAGGGCTTCGGCGCATCGTTCGCCGACGAGCTCGAGGAGCTCGCCTCGGACATCGAGATGCCTAATGGCGACGGGGGCGACGCGGAAGCCGGCAACGGCGCGGCCGCCGAGCCAGCCAAGGCCGACGAGTAGCCGGCGCTCAGCCAGTCATTGAGAGCGGCCGTCCGGGCAACCGGGCGGCCGTTTCTCGTTCCGGGCGGATTTCGTCCGAGGTGGACGCTTCTCACGCCAGGAACCGGGAGATGACGCCGATCACCCACCGGGGCTCGTCAGTGACCTGCCGCCATGTGAACCGGAGGACCTGCCAGCCGGCGAGCTTGAGCAGCGAGTCGCGTCTGCGGTCCTCCTCGAACTGAATGCCTCGCGCGTGGGTCTCACGCCCGTCGGTCTCGACGATGAGGCGCAGGTCCGGCCAGACGAAGTCGCATCTGAATGTCTCACCACCCGCCGCGATCGGAGCATTGACGAGAGGCAGCGGTATGCCCGCGTGGCGAACGAGCTTCAGGAAGCGCTCCTCGAGCTCTCGATTCGTCAGCGTCCGTTCGATGCCCTCGAGCGCGAGGATGCGACGAACCGTCGCGACACCGGGCCGCCAAGCGTTGCGATCGACCGCTTCCTCCAGAGCGCCGCGATCGAAGTATCCCGTGGAATTGCGCCTTCGAGATCGCCCACTCGACGCCCCGCTGACCAACCATCGGCGCGATATCGATCAGCGTTCTCGGCAGCGAGGTGCAACGAATTCCGTCGATCACGGTCAGATCCGCCGGCTCGAGCGTCGAGGAGTGCGTCCGGACACCGGGAACGTCCGGTGCGTTCGATCGCGCGACCGTGATGTCGATGGCTGCTACGTCCTTGCGAATGCCATGGCGGGCAGCAGACGAAAGATGCGAGAGCGCGGCACGAGGCCCGCAGGCGAGGATGGCGGCCATCCACTGTCCGGCTCGCGTGAGGCCGCTGTGGCCGACGGCGAACACACCGCGATGAACCCGATGGAGCCGGCCCGCCGCAACCCGCGAGCGGGCGGCGCTGGGACTGAGGCCGAGCCGGCGTAGCTGCTCGAGATGAACGACGCCGTGTTGCCGAACGGCCAGCGTCGCGAGCTCCGAGTCCAAACGTGGGTTGCGTCCAGCGGACCGTCGTTTCTCACGCTCGGACTCCACGACGCCGAGTCTGAGCCGCCCGAGCGCACACGTGGCGCGCGCAGTGTGAAGGAACGTGCCGGTTCTGTGGCGGAGGTCAGCCGCGCTCGCGTGCGGAGCCCGTCGCCAGGCCGGGAATCGCGGTCGGCCGGCTGACTCGCAGGCCGCCGTCCTCGGCGGGGCAGGGGATCGGGAGCGCGTCGGGAGCGTGAGGCCCGCGACGGGGGCCGCCGGGACGCTTGGGTCGCGGATCGCGGCGGAAGCGGCCGTTGTCGTGACCGTCGTCGCTGATCTCCTCGCCCTCCACCGGATCCGGCTCGGCGCGGACGGCGTGCCAGATCAGCCAGCAGGCAGCGGTGATCGGAATCTTCAGGATCAGACCCATGAAGATGAACATTTCTAGTCCCACATCCATGTACTGAGGACAGTCTAACCAGGGGCGGAAACGGGCCCGGAGGCCCACTGGACGAGCACCTCGACATGTGCTTCCTCGAGCCCGCGGGTCGGCTCGGTCTCGACCAGCAGGGTCGGTTCGGCGCGCGCCGCCGCCCACACGTAACACTCCTCGTCGAGCGAGTCGTCGATCCAGGCCAGCCGCCGCCCGGCGGCATATTCGGTAATCGGATCGAGCTTCCAGTGGGCGCTGCCGAACTTCGCGTCGCCGCCGAAACGGATCACGGGGAGCCGCTCGAGGCCGAGCATGTGGAGCAGGTAGTCGTTGGCCCGATCCTCCCAGCCGGTGGCCCAGACCATGTCGTAATGGGGGGCCAGCCGTCGCAGCCGGTCGCCCACCTCCATCGCGATGCAATGCGCCATTCCGTCGATCAGCTGAAACTGGCAGGGGAAGTTCTCCGGCGGCCCGTCGAAGCCGAACAGGCTGATCACACCGTCGACGTCGACGGCGAGAATGGGTCGGTTCATTGAGTCGTGAATTGCGCATCTCGAGCCTTGGATTATCCACCGGTTGCCACGGTCGGCGCCGTACCGCTACCATTCCGCGCCGTGCCGACGACTAACCAACTCATCCGCAAGGGCCGCAAGGCTCCCCGCAAGAAGGTCGCGACCCCGGGACTCAAGTCCGGGCAGGGTCGCAAGGCCAGGATCGCCGCCCCGCAGCGACGTGGCGTCTGCACTCGCGTCTACACCGCGACGCCGAAGAAGCCGAACTCCGCGCTCCGCAAGGTCGCCCGTGTCCGGCTCACCAACGGCATGGAGGTCACCACCTACATCCCCGGTGAGGGCCACAACCTTCAAGAGCACTCCGTCGTCCTCGTCCGAGGCGGCCGAGTCAAGGATCTTCCCGGTGTCCGCTACAAGGTCGTTCGCGGCACCCTCGACGCCTCCGGCGTATCCGAGCGCAAGCAGTCGCGCTCGCAGTACGGCGTGAAGGCCTCCTGAACCCACTTTCATGAGACGCAACCGCGCCACCACCCGCATCGTCGCTCCCGACGCCCAGTACCGGAGCCGCCTCGTCCAGCAGGTCATCAACAAGGTCATGCTCGACGGCAAGAAGTCGACCGCCGAGCGGATCGTCTACGACGCCCTCGCAGTCGTCGGCGAGCGCAGCGGTCGCAACCCCACCGACGTCCTCGACGAGGCCATCAACGAGCTCACCCCCGTCCTCGAGGTCCGCTCCCGCCGCGTCGGCGGCGCCACCTACCAGGTGCCCGTCGAGGTCCCGCAGCGCCGCGCCCGCACCCTCGCCGTCCGCTGGCTCATCGACTTCGCCCGCAACCGCAACGAGAAGTCGATGTCCGACCGCCTCGCCCGCGAGATCATGGACGCCGCCTCACAACAGGGCGGCGCCTTCAAGCGCAAGGACGACATCTACCGCATGGCGCAGGCCAACAAAGCCTTCGCCCACTACCGCTGGTAACTGGCGGCGCGGGAACGCGCTGCTCGGCGTCCTCGGGCCGCTCGCGGCCCTTTTGGCCGCGTCGCGCCCTCTTCCTTGATCAGCGCGCTCCCGCACTCGCCCGTCGGCTAGGCGGTCTTGCGCTCGGGGTTCTTCGGCTTCGCCGCGGCTCGGGCTCCGAGTCGTCGGCCTTCTTCGCGCGCGGCGGGACTCCCAGCGGCGGCGGGGGGACTGGAGCTGTTCGGTGGTCAGGGTCGCGTAGGCGACCGAGGCCAGGCCAAGGACCACGGCGGCGATCGCCTCGAGCCAGAAGCCCGCCTGGGGGACCGCCTTGGCGGTGGCGAGTCCGAAGGCCGGGTCCTCGATGTCGCCGAGCTCGTTGACGTCCGGGAGGTCGATGACGAGGAAGAGGATGAGCGCGGCGATCCCGAAGCCCGCCGTGGCCAGGGCCGCGACCCGCTGGCCGGTGACGATCGCGATCGTCACCGAGGCGATGGCGAAGACGGCCAGGATCAACATCGCGTAACCGTGGCGGTCGGATGCGACCTGCTCGCTGAGCGGATCGCCGCCGGGGGGCGAGAACTGGAAGGTGGTCATGAACTCGGACACGCCGAGCGCCACCGCGGCCAGGACGATGGTCACCGGCAGCACCGACTCCGCGCGCCAAAGTCCCTTGGTGCGCTCGGTGCCCTCCGTGTTCTCGGCGCCGTTCATGCCCGGACGCCCCCGGTGTCCGCCGACGGCGGAACGGTCCTTCGTCGCTCCCGGCGCTTGCGACCCCGATCGGGCTTGGCCCGCTCGGTCGCGCCGGCCAGCCGGAGCTCGCGTCCGAGCAGGGAGGAGGAGCCGATCAACAGGACGCCGGCGGCGATCTGGGCGTAGAAGCCGCCGAGCAGCGTGGCTTTGACGCCCTCGAAGGCGAGCGCGGTATCGCCGGTATCGAGGCCGGCGGGCCGGTCGACGACGATCGCGACGACGATGGCCGCCACACCGGCGAGTGAGATCAGGCGGCAGAGACGCCAGCGGCCGGTGAGGGCGCCGCCGAGCAGGAGCAGGCAGACGATCCCGATCGGGACGAAGACGTACGAGTGGGCGTCGCCGGTGGGGAGGCGCGCCGTCTCGGGCGCCGGGGCCACGGTCTGGACCCCGGAGTAGGCGTCGTTGCCGATCGAGATGCTGCGGTAGTCGGCGTACTGCGAGAGCGCGAGGAGAATCGCGGCGCCGGCGACCACGAGGGCGAGCACCCGGGTGGGCGTCGCGATCCGGGAGGCGGCGTCCGTCCACCGCCGCAGCCTCACCAGGGCCCACCGGATCGGTCTGCCGACGAAGATGGCGACCGCGATCAGGATCGCGAGGACGAACCCGAGGATCCCGAAGAAGATCGCGAAGACGGCGGCGAGGCCGGCGAGGGCGCGGCGACCGACCTTCGGCGCCGAGGCGGCGACCTGCTTGCGGGTCTCGATCGCTCCCTGCTTCAGCGCCTTCGCCGAGGCGCCGGCGCCGGCGCGGACGCGCGGGCCGAGGGGCTTGCGCTTCGCCTTCGCGGGCTTGCCGCGCTCCCTGCCGCGCTCGGTCTTCTTCTCGTCGCCCTCGTCCCGCTTCTGCGGGCGGGGCCGGTGCAGCTTCTTCGCCGGTTCGTCCGCGCCGTCGGCCTCGGGCTTCGGCTTCGCCTTGGGCTTCGACGCCTTCGGCTTCGCCCTTCGGCATCGGGCTTCGGCTTCTCGTCGGTCTTGGCCTTCGCCTTCTCCACCTTCGGCTTCTCGCCGGTCGCCTTCTCGTCGTCGCCCGCGACGCGATCGGCGAGCGACTTGCGGGCGGTGCGGCGCGCCGAGCGCTCCGCCGCCGAGAGCGGCGCCGACTTCTCGTCGGTCTCGCCCGTCGGCGACTTGGCGGCGGAATCCCCGTCGCCCGTCCCCTTCTCCTTGGACTCCCCGCTCCCTAGCCAGCGTGGCCGCTTCATGGAGGACACTCTATCGCCGCGGAATCGGGCCTGAGCAGGGCCTCACGAGGGCCCTTGAAAGCCGCTAGTCCTCTGCTAACATCCCGCGTCGCTCGCGATGCAGCCGATGCTGCTGCGAGCTAGCTCCAACCATATGGAGACCCGGTCCACATAGACAGCTCTCGGGCACGCAGCGACGCAGAGAGTTCGTCTGGCCCGCAAGGGCCTTTTCTATGCCCGGAATCACGCCGAATCTTCTTCATCGCCGATAACCGGCAAACGCGACTCACCCGAGACCCCGGATTAGGACACCAAGACTTCATGCCTCGCAACTTCCCACTCGAGAAGACCCGCAACATCGGGATCATGGCTCACATCGACGCCGGTAAGACGACGACGACCGAGCGGATCCTCTACTACACCGGCCGCACCCACAAGATCGGTGAGGTTCACGACGGCGCCGCCGTCATGGACTGGATGGAGCAGGAGCAGGAGCGCGGAATCACGATCACGTCGGCCGCGACCGCATGCGAGTGGGACGGCCACCGGATCAACATCATCGACACGCCCGGCCACGTCGACTTCACCGTCGAGGTCGAGCGCTCCCTGCGCGTCCTCGACGGCGCCATCGCCGTCTTCGACTCCGTCGCCGGCGTCGAGCCGCAGTCGGAGACCGTCTGGCGCCAGGCCGACAAGTACTCGGTCCCCCGGATCGCCTTCATCAACAAGATGGACCGGATCGGAGCCGACTTCGAGATGTCCGTCCGGACGATCCGCGAGCGCCTCGGCGCGAACCCGATCCCGATTCAGCTTCCGATCGGCTCCGAGGACCAGCTCAAGGGCGTCATCGACCTGGTCGAGAACAAGGCTCTGATCTGGCAGGACGACCTCGGAACCGAGTTCGAGGTGACGGACGTCCCCGCCGAGATGGAGGAGGCCGTCGCCGAGGCCCGCCACGTCCTGGTCGAGGCCTGTGCCGACGTCGATGACGAGCTCATGGAGATGTACCTCGATGAGAAGGAGATCCCCAAGGAGCAGCTCTCCGAGGCCCTCCGCAAGGCGACGCTCGAACTGAAGTTGACCCCGGTCCTCTGCGGGTCGGCCTTCAAGAACAAGGGCGTGCAGCCGCTGCTCGACGCGATCATCGCGCTGCTCCCGTCGCCGCTCGAGGTCGACGCCGTCACCGGCATCGAGCCGGTCAAGGGTGACCCGGAAGGAAATCCGAGCACCCGTCCGGCCGACGACGACGGCCCGTTCGCGGCACTCGCCTTCAAGGTCATGACCGACCCGTTCGTCGGCAAGCTCACCTACTTCCGCGTCTACTCCGGCAAGCTCGAGGCCGGTGGACGCGTGCTCAACATCGCCACCGGGCGCACCGAGCGGATCGGCCGCCTGCTGCTCATGCATGCCAACTCCCGCCAGGAGATCGACGAGTGCTACTCGGGCGACATCCTCGCCGGCGTCGGCCTCAAGCAGACCTCCACCGGCGACACTCTCTGCGCGCCGGACAAGCCGATCGCTCTCGAGCAGATCGTCTTCCCAGAGCCCGTGATCGCCGTTGCGATCGAGCCGAAGACCAAGGTCGACCAGGAGAAGCTGGCGACCGCGCTCCAGCGGCTCTCGGAGGAGGACCCCACCTTCCGCGTCGAAAGCGACGAGGAGACCGGCCAGACCGTGATCAACGGGATGGGCGAGTTGCACCTCGAGGTCCTCGTCGACCGGATGATGCGCGAGTTCGGCGTCGAGGCCACCGTCGGCAAGCCCCAGGTCGCCTACCGCGAGACGATCCGCCAGGAGGCCAACAAGGTCCAGGGCAAGTTCGTCCGCCAGACCGGCGGCTCGGGCCAGTACGGCGACGTCGTCATCAACATCGCCCCGAACCCCGGCGAGGGCTGGGAGTTCGAGAGCAAGATCAAGGGCGGCGCCATCCCGACGGAATACATCAACTCGGTCGAGAAGGGCATGGTCGAGGCACTCGCCTCCGGCATCAAGGCCGGCTACCCGATGGTCGACGTCAAGGTCGAGCTCATCGACGGCTCCTACCACGACGTCGACTCCTCGGAGATGGCGTTCAAGATCGCCGGTTCGATGGCCGTCCAGGAGGCCGCCAAGCGCGCCAAGCCTGTCCTGCTCGAGCCCGTCATGGAGGTCGAGGTCGTGACTCCCGAGGACTTCCTCGGCGACGTGATCGGCGACCTTTCGCGCCGCCGCGGCAAGCTCGCCGGCCAGGAGCCGCGCGGTAACGCCCTCGTGGTCAGCGCCACGGTCCCGCTCAGCGAGATGTTCGGATATGTCGGCGATCTGCGTTCCGCAACACAGGGCCGCGCGTCCTACACGATGCAGTTCGCCCGCTACGAGGAAGTGCCGCCGAGCATCGCCGAGGAGATCGTCGAGCACAAGGCAGGCGACCCCGTGGGAGCGGCGTCATGACACTTTCACTTATATTGGGCCGGTTGGCCGGAACTCCGGTTCACGGCTGCGCCCGACACCAAGCCTAAACAGCACCCAAGACGTAAACGATCGGGACCAGCCCCGAGAGAGGAACACGAGAGAGAACGATGTCCAAGGAGAAGTTCGAGCGCAACAAGCCGCACGTCAACGTCGGCACGATCGGCCACATCGATCACGGCAAGACGACCCTTACGGCAGCCATCACCAAGGTCCTCGCCGAGAAGAGCGGCGGCGCAGTAAAAAGCTTTGAAGAGATCGACAACGCGCCCGAGGAGAAGGAGCGCGGGATCACGATCGCGACCTCGCACGTCGAGTACGAGACCGACAACCGGCACTACGCCCACGTCGATTGCCCGGGTCACGCCGACTACGTCAAGAACATGATCACGGGCGCCGCCCAGATGGACGGGGCGATCCTCGTCGTCTCGGCCGCCGACGGCCCGATGCCGCAGACGCGTGAGCACATCCTGCTCGCCCATCAGGTCAACGTGCCCTACGTGGTCGTCTTCCTGAACAAGATCGACATGGTCGACGACCCGGACCTGATCGAGCTCGTCGAGGAGGAGGTCAAGGATCTCCTCAACGCCTACGACTACCCGGGCGACGACACGCCGATCATCCGCGGCTCGGCCCTCAAGGCCATCGAGGGCGACGAGGAGGCGGTCAACGCCATCCTCGAGCTCGCCGCCACGCTCGACAGCTACATCCCGGAGCCGGAGCGCGACCTCGACAAGCCGTTCCTGATGCCGGTCGAGGACATCTTCTCGATCACCGGCCGCGGCACCGTCGCGACCGGTCGCGTCGAGCAGGGCATCGTCAACACCGGCGACGAGGTCGAGATCGTCGGGATCCACCCGGAGATCGCGAAGACCACGGTCACCGGCGTCGAGATGTTCAACAAGCTCCTCGACGAGGGCCAGGCCGGCGACAACATCGGCGCCCTGCTGCGAGGCACCAAGCGCGAGGAGATCGAGCGCGGTCAGGTGCTCTGCAAGCCCGGATCGATCACCCCGCACACCAAGTTCAAGTCCGAGGTCTACTGCCTGAAGAAGGAGGAGGGTGGCCGTCACACGCCGTTCTTCTCGGGCTACCGCCCGCAGTTCTACTTCCGGACGACCGACGTGACCGGCGTCGCCAACCTGCCCGAGGGCGTGGAGATGGTGATGCCCGGCGACAACGTCGAGATGACGATCGAGCTGATTCAGCCGATCGCGATGGACCAGGGCCTGCGATTCGCCATCCGGGAGGGTGGACGGACCGTCGGTTCAGGCGTCGTCACAGAGATCATCGAGTAACCAGTAACGAGTAAGTAGCGCCGGTCCACCGATCGGCTGCAAGGACATAGACCCGGGGCGCCGCCCCCCGTATCGCGACCGACGCGTGGCGAGACGGACAGCGGCGCCCCGAGCACGCACTCAGAACAGACGACAGACAGAGGAAGCAAGGAACCACCAGGTGTCAACGATCACCGCAAGCAAGATCAGGATTCGGTTGAAGGCGTACGACCACGACGCCATCGACCGGGCTGCGACCGAGATCGTCGAGACGGCCCAGCGCACCGGCGCGACCGTTTCGGGACCCGTGCCCCTGCCCACTTCCAAGAACGTCTACTGCGTCATCCGCTCGCCGTTCAAGGACAAGGATTCGCGCGAGCACTTCGAGATCCGCACCCACAAGCGGCTCATCGACATCAACGACCCGACCCCCAAGACGATCGACGAGCTCCAGCGGATCGAGAACCTCCCCGCCGGCGTCGACGTGGAGATCCGCCTGTAAGCGACATGCCAGCGATCCTCGGAAAGAAAATCGGAATGACCCAGCTCTTCACCGAGGATGGCGAGTCCGTGCCCGTGACCGTGATCGAGGCCGCTCCCAACCGGGTGACGGCGATCCGGACCGACGACACCGACGGCTACACCGCGATCCAGCTCGGCTGGGACGAGGTCGCCGAGCGCAAGCTGACGAAGGCCGAGGTCGGCCACCTCGCGAAGACCGACGCGCCGCCGCTGCGGCACCTCGTCGAGTTCCGCGACTTCGACGGCGAGGTCGAGCTCGGCGGCGAGGTCACCGTGGCCGATTTCGAGCCCGGTCAGACGGTCAAGGTCTCGGCCGTCTCGATCGGCAAGGGCTTCCAGGGAACGATCAAGCGCCACAACTTCGGCCGCGGACCGGCCAGCCACGGCTCCCACAACGTCCGCGCACCGGGCTCGATCGGTGCCAGCGCCGACCCGGCACGCGTCTTCAAGGGCCAGAAGATGCCGGGCCGCATGGGCGGCAAGCGGATCACCCAGAAGGGCCTCGAGGTCTTCCGGGTCGATCCCGACAAGAACCTGCTGATGCTTCGCGGCTCCGTCCCCGGCGCGAGGAACGGCCGCGTGGAGGTGCGTACCGATGGCTGATCCCAAAGTCGCAACGATCGGGAAGTCGACCAAGTCGGCCCTGCCCGAGGCCGTCTTCGGCGAGCCCTACAACGAGACGCTGGTCCACGAGGCCGCCCGCGCCGACATGAACGCGCGCCGCCAGGGCACCCACTCGAGCCTGACCCGAGGCGAGGTCGCGATGACCGGAGCCAAGGCATGGCGCCAGAAGGGCACCGGCCGCGCTCGCGTCGGCGCGCTCAGCGTTCCGCATCGCCGCGGCGGTGGCAACGCCTTCGCCACGAAGCCCCGCAACTACACCTTCAAGGTCAACCGCAAGGCCCGCCGCAAGGCGATGCGGTCGGCGCTCAGCGTCCACGCCGAGCGCGACTCGATCGCCGTCCTGCCCGCCGACGCTTTCTCCGAGCCCGCCACCAAGCAGGCCGCCGAGGGAATCGCGAAGTGGGGAGGCAAGCTGCCCGCCCTCGTCGTCATCACCGGTGAGGAGGAGGCGGCCGCCAAGAGCTTCCGCAACCTGCCCCGGGTCTCGGTCGTCACCGCCAACGGCGTCGGCGTCGCCGAGATCATCGGCCACCGCTCGCTGATCGCCTCCGAGGGTGCCCTCGAGGTGCTCGCTGCCCGCACGGCCGAGGTCGATCGCGGCAGCGAAGACGATGCGGGAGCCGCCGACGAGGGGAGCGCCGACTGATGGATCCGCGTCAGGTCATCGTCGAGCCGGTCGTCTCCGAGAAGAGCTACGCGCTGATGGCGGAGGGCAAGTACACCTTCCGCGTCAACGACCGGGCTCACAAGACCCAGATTTCCCACGCCGTCGCCGAGATCTTCGGCGTCCGGGTGGTCAAGGTCCGGACGTCCCGCGTCCGCTCCAAGCCGAAGCGCCGCGGCCTGCACGCCGGCAAGACCCGCGCCTGGAAGAAGGCGGTCGTCGAGCTCGCCCCGGGCGACCAGATCGAGCTGTTCGAAGGCGCGACGGAATAGCTACGTAGAGGGATTCAGAGACTTACTTATGCCGATCCGCAAGACAAAGCCAACCAGCCCCGGTCGTCGCTTCGCGACCTACCAGGATCGCTCCGAGGTCACGACCTCGAAGCCGAACAAGAAGCTGACCAAGGGCAAGAAGAGCACCGGCGGCCGTAACTCCTACGGCCGGGTCACCGCACGCCATCGTGGCGGCGGGGCCAAGCGCAAGTACCGGCAGATCGACTTCAAGCGCACCAAGGACGGGATTCCCGCGAAGGTCGCGACCATCGAGTACGACCCGAACCGCACCACCTACATCGCGCTCCTGAACTACGCCGACGGCGCCAAGGCCTACATCCTCGCCCCGGCCGGTGTGCAGGTCGGGGACACGGTCGCCTCCGGCACCGGCTCCGACATCCGGCCCGGCAACGCTCTCGAGCTCGGTCAGATCCCGACCGGCACCGTGGTCCACAACGTCGAGCTGAAGCCCGGCCAGGGTGGACGCATGGGTCGCGCCGCCGGCACGGCCATCCAGGTCGTCGCGAAGGACGGCGAGATGGTCACGCTCCGCCTCCCGTCCTCGGAGATGCGGATGGTCCGCGCCGAATGCCGGGCGACGATCGGAACCCTTTCCAACGCCGAGCATCAGAACGTCACGGTCGGCAAGGCCGGTCGCAGCCGCCACAAGGGCAAGCGCCCGCAGAGCCGCGGTATCGCGATGAACCCGGTCGACCATCCGCACGGCGGCGGCGAGGCCCACAAGGGCCCAGGCGGCCACCCGAAGACCCCGTGGGGCAAGCCCACGCTCGGTTACCGGACGCGGAAGAAGAACAAGCAGTCGAGCACGATGATCGTCCGCGGTCGCAGGCGCGGCAAGAAGAAGGGCGGTAGATAGCCGATGGGACGTTCAACGAAGAAGGGCCCCTACGTCGAGGAGCGCCTCATGGCTCGCGTCGAGGCGATGAACAGCTCCGGCACGAAGCAGATGCTCAAGACCTGGTCGCGCCGGTCGACGATCTTCCCCGAGATGGTCGGTCACACGATCGCCGTCCACGATGGCCGCAAGCACGTGCCGGTGTTCGTCTCCGAGTCGATGGTCGGGCACAAGCTCGGCGAGTTCGCACCGACCCGCACATTCCGTGCCCACTCCGGCGCCAAGAAGAGCGAGGATCGCTGATGGCCACCCGCACCGTCGACACCGATGCTCCAGACCTGCCAGTCGTTCGCGCCAAGGCGCGCTACGTCCGCACCTCGCCCCGCAAGGTGAGGATCGTCGCCGATCAGATTCGCGGCCTCGAGGTCGAGCGCGCGATCGCACTGCTCAACTTCTCCCCGCGCGGCGCCTCCGTGCCCGTGCTCAAGCTGCTCCAGTCCGCCGCGGCCAACGCCGAGAACAACTACGACCTCGATCCCGACGAGATGCGGATCACGAGCATCTCCGTCGACGAGGGGCCGACGATGCGCCGCTACCGTCCCCGCGCCCGTGGCCGCGCGACCCGCATCGAGAAGCGCAGCAGCCACATCAACATCGCCCTCACCCCGATCCCCGACGCCGACTGAACAGGAACCAGGACTTAGTTATGGGACAGAAGATCAACCCCGAAGGCTTCCGAGTCGGCTACATCCACGATTGGAAGTCGAACTGGTTCGACGAGCGCAACTTCGCCGACGCGCTGGTCGAGGACGTCAACATCCGCGGCCACATCGAGGCGAAGCTCGCCCATGCCGGCCTGTCCGACATCGAGATCCGCAAGCAGCGCGGCGAGGTGACCGTGGACATCCACACGGCACGCCCCGGCATCGTGATCGGCAAGTCCGGCTCCGAGGTCGACGCCCTGCGCCGTGAGCTCCACCAGATCACCGGCAAGCCGGTGCGGGTCAACATCCGCGAGATCAAGCGCCCCGAGCTCGACGCCAAGCTGGTCGCTCAGTCGATCGCCGAGCAGCTCGAGGGCCGCGTCGCCTTCCGCCGCGCCATGAAGCGCGCGCTCACCTCCGCCATGCGCTCCGGCGCCAAGGGCGTCAAGGTCCAGGTCTCCGGCCGCCTCGGCGGCTCCGAGATGGCCCGCACCGAGGGCTACTCCGACGGTCGCGTCCCGCTGCACACGCTGCGCGCCGACATCGACTACGGCTTCGTCGAGGCGAAGACGACCACCGGCCGGATCGGCGTCAAGTGCTGGATCAACAAGGGCGAGGTCATGCCCGAGGGTTACGGCCCCGGCGACAACGAGGAGCTCGGCGGCCGCGGTCGCCGGCCCAGCGAGCGCGGCGCCCGCAGGCCCGGAACCGAGGGCGGCAACCAGGGTGGTCGCCAGGGAGGTCGTGGCTGATGCTCAGTCCGAAGCGTGTCAAGCACCGCAAGCAGCATCGCGGCCGCATGCGCGGCTTCTCGAAGGGCGGCACCCAGGTGACGTTCGGCGAGTACGGCCTCAAGTCGCTGGATCGCGCCTGGATCACCAACCGTCAGATCGAGGCCGCCCGTGTCGCGATGACGCGCAAGATCAAGCGCGGCGGCAAGGTCTGGATCAACATCTTCCCGGACAAGCCCTACACCAAGAAGCCCGCGGAAACCCGCATGGGTAAGGGCAAGGGCAACCCCGAGGGCTGGGTCGCGGTCGTCAAGCCGGGCCGGGTCATGTTCGAGCTCTCCGGCGTGCCCGAGGACCTGGCGCGCGAGGCGATGGAGCTCGCCGGGACGAAGCTGCCCGTGAAGACCAAGTTCGTGAAGAAGGGGCATCACCAATGAAGGGCTCCGACGTCCACGAGATGGGTGACCCGGAGCTCGTCGAGGCGCTCAAGGAAGCACGGCGCGAGTCGTTCAACCTGCGCCTCCGCAACGCGACCGGCGAACTCGAGAACTCCTCCCGACTGCGGAGCGGCCGGCGCGACATCGCCCGGCTCCTGACCGTTGCCCGCCAGCGAGGCATCGACCTCGACAAGGAACTGAAGTAGAGATGGCTGAAGAAGAGACCGACAAGACCGAAGAGACCGAAGGCACCGAGAACGCCGCCGAGGCGACGGACGCTCCCGAGGCACCGCTGAGGAGCCTGCTGCCGAGGAGGAAGCCGCCTGCCGAGGAAGCGCCTGCCGAGGAGACTCCGGCCGAGGAGCCCGTGGCCGAAGGAGGCTCCCGCCGAGGAAGAGGCTCCCGCCGAGGAAGAGGCTCCGGCCGCGGAGGAAGCTCCCGCCGAGGAAGAGCCCGCCGCCGATGAGGCGCCCGCCGCCGAGCCCGCAGCGGCCGCCGAGCCCGTGCCCGTCGTCTCGCCCAAGGAGCGGCGCCGCGCCAAGCGTTCCGCCCACACCGGCGAGGCCGGACCCCAGCTCTCCGACGAGGAGCGCCAGGAGCGCCGGATCGCCGAGCGCAAGCGCAAGGCCGCGCAGCGCAGCCGTTACCGCAAGGGCCGCGGCGCCGCGCGCGCCGAGGCGGCCGGAAAGGGATCCGGATCGGGCACCGAGAAGGCCGAGCGCGAGCCCGGCAACCCCAAGTACCGCCAGGGGATCGTCGTCTCGAACAAGATGGACAAGACCATCACGGTCAAGGTCGCGAGCGCCCGCCGTCACCCCGCCTACGAGAAGGTGATCCGGAGCTCGAAGATGTACCACGCCCATGACGAGCGCAACGAGGCCGGCGAGGGCGACACCGTCCGCCTGGTCGAGACGCGCCCGATGTCGAAGACCAAGCACTGGCGCCTGACCGAGATCCTCGAGAAGGCCGAGTAGGTAGTCCGATGATCCAGCAAGAGAGCCGACTCAAGGTCGCCGACAACTCCGGAGCGCGCGAGATCCTCTGCATCCGCGTCAAGGGCGGTCATCACCGTCGCTACGCGAGCGTCGGAGACGTGATCACCGCGACCGTCAAGCACGCGACGCCGCGCGGAGGAGTCCGCAAGGGCGAGGTCGTTCAGGCCGTCGTCGTCCGGACCCGCAAGCAGATCGGTCGCGCCGACGGCACCTACATCTCCTTCGACGAGAACGCGGCGGTCCTGATCGACCCGCAGAACAACCCGCGCGGAACCCGCATCTTCGGCCCCGTGGCCCGTGAGCTGCGCGATCGCTCCTTCATGAAGATCGTCTCCCTCGCCCCGGAGGTCCTCTGATGGCCAAGTCGATGCGAATCCGCACCGATGACACCGTCGAGGTCGTCTCCGGCAAGGACAAGGGCAAGCAGGGCAAGGTGCTCCGGGTCGACCCGACCCGCCGCAAGGTCTTCGTCGAGGGTGCGAACATCGTCAAGCGCCACCAGCGCCCGCGCTCGATGACGGACGCCCAGACGAACCAAGCTGGCATCATCGAGAAGGAAGGGCCGATCGACATCTCCAACGTCGTCCTTCTCGATCCGACCGACAACAAGCCGACGAAGGTCGGGGTCCGCATCGCCGACGGCAAGCGCGTCCGCTACTCCAAGCGCACCGACAAGGCGATCGACTGAGGAACGAAGTAACCATGGAAGCTGCAACACAGACACCCGAGAGCACGACGGCCGCCGCACCGGCGCCGCCGCCGCGCCTGCGCGATCACTTCGAGGAAAAGGTTCTGCCCGAGCTGACCAAGAAGTTCGGCTACTCGACCCCGATGTCGGCTCCGCGCCTGGTCAAGGTCACGGTCAACATGGGCATCGGCGAGGCGAGCCGTGTCGGCAGCGTCGTCGACGACGCCATCGCCGAGCTCTCGACCATCACCGGCCAGCGCCCCAACCTGCGCCGGGCCCGCAAGTCGATCGCGGCCTTCAAGCTCCGCGAGGGCATGCCGGTCGGCGTCGCCGTGACGCTCCGCAAGGCCCGCATGTGGGAGTTCACCGACCGTCTCGTCTCGATCGCGATCCCGCGGATCCGCGACTTCCGCGGGCTCAACCCGCGCTCCTTCGACGGTCGCGGCAACTACACGCTCGGCATTCGCGAGCAGCTGATCTTCCCCGAGATCGACTACGACTCGGTCAAGGAGACCCGCGGCCTCGACATCACCTTCGCCACCACCGCCGCGACCGACGAGGAGGGCTTCGAGCTGCTGCTCGGGCTCGGCTTCCCGTTCGCTCAGGAGGGTCGCCCGGGCGGCAAGCCGCTCGAGGAGATCGAGGCCGAGGAAGAGGAGCACCGCAAGGAGGAGGCCCGTCTTCGGGCCGAGGCCGAGCAGGCCGCCCTCGAGCAGCTCAAGGAAGAGAACCCAGAGGCTTACGAGAAGCCGGAGACCGACGAGGACGCCGAGGGCGAAGGCGCCGAGGCCGAAGACGCCGAGGGTTCCGGTTCTAACGATGGAAGCGAAGAGGAGTAGATGGCAAAGACCTCACAACGCGTCAAGCAGCAGAAGGGCTCGAAGTTCAAGGCCCGGAACTACAACCGCTGCCGCAAGTGCGGCCGCTCGCGCGCGGTCTACCGCAAGTTCGGCCTGTGCCGGATCTGCCTGCGCGAAGCAGCCCACAACGGTTACGTACCCGGCATGACGAAGTCGAGCTGGTAGGTAGATGAATCATGCTCACTGACCCGATTGCCGATTACCTGACCCGCGTGCGCAATGCGCTCCGCGCCGACCATCCCGAGGTCGAGGTCCCAGCGTCCCGCCTGAAGAAGGAGATGTCGCGGATCCTCGTCGAGCAGGGCTACGTCAACTCCTACGAGGTCGAGCCGACCTCGGTCGGGGAGTCGATCAAGATCAGCCTCAAGTACACCGAGGACCGCGATCCCGTGATCCAGGGCATGCGCCGGATCTCCCGTCCCGGCCGGCGTCGCTACGTCGGTGGTGGCGAGGTTCCCCGCGTGCAGGGCGGCATGGGCACTGCCATCATCTCCACCTCCACCGGCGTGATGACCGGCCACGAGGCCAAGGAGAAGGGCGTCGGCGGCGAGGTCATCGCCTACGTCTGGTAACCGGACACACCACCTGACCTTCTGAAAGAACCATGAGCCGTATCGGAAACAAGCCAGTCGAGATCCCCGCGGGAGTCACCGTGGACGTCGCCCCTGGGCGCGTCACCGTCAACGGTCCCAAGGGCGAGCTGACGCAGACGGTCAACATCGCGATGGACGTGAAGGTCGACGACGGCGTCCTCACGGTTGCCCGCCCGACCAATCGCGGCGAGCACCGGGCGCTCCACGGACTCACCCGCAGCCTGATCGCGAACATGGTCGAGGGTGTCACCAACGGCTTCGAGAAGCGGCTGCAGATCCAGGGCGTCGGCTATCGCGCCAAGGCGCAGGGCAAGGCGCTCGAGCTGTCGCTCGGTTTCTCCCACCCGGTCAACGTGAAGGCGCCCGACGGCATCGACTTCGAGGTTCCCCAGCCCACCGAGATCATCGTCCGCGGGCATCGACAAGCAGCTGGTCGGCGAGACCGCCGCGCAGATCCGCCGGCATCGCCCGCCGGAGCCCTACAAGGGCAAGGGCGTCCGCTACGCCGACGAGCAGGTTCGCCGCAAGGTCGGCAAGACGGGCATAACGCCGAGGTATCAGGAGTTTCTTCATGGCAGTCAAGACCGCAGAACAGAGAAGGCAGCGACGTCGTCGCCGCGTCCGGGCGAAGGTCCGGGGCAGCGCCGAGCGTCCGCGCCTGGCCGTCTATCGCTCGAACCGTGGGCTGTACGCACAGCTCATCGACGACGACAAGGGCCACACGATCGCGCAGGTGAGCTGGAGCGAGGCCGATGTGCGTAAGCTCGACGGCTCCGACCGGGCGAAGAAGGCCGGCGAGCTGATCGCCGACCGAGCCAAGAAGGCCGGAGTCGAGACCTGCATCTTCGACCGCGGCGGTTACCGCTACCACGGCCAGGTCGCCGCACTTGCCGACGGAGCCCGCGAGGGCGGACTGCAATTCTGATCCGCCCGGATCCGAACCAGAAACTGAAACCCAGAGAAACCGAACGAGCCAGGAGCAGATGAGCACAGACGTCGAAAGAGTGAGCCCGCAGGGCCTGGACCTGCAGGAACGCGTGATCGAGATCAACCGCGTGGCGAAGGTCGTCAAGGGCGGTCGTCGCTTCTCGTTCACGGCGCTCGTCGCCGTCGGCGACGAGAACGACGTCGTCGGGATCGGCTACGGCAAGGCCCGCGAGGTCCCGCTCGCGATCCAGAAGGCCGTCGAGAACGCCCGCAAGGATCTGATCCGCGTTCCCAAGTACGGACAGACGCTTCCGCACCGAATCATCGGCCGCTTCGGCGCCGGGCACGTAGTCCTGCGCCCGGCCAGCGAGGGAACCGGCGTGATCGCCGGCGGCGGTGTGCGCGCGGTGCTCGAGCTCGGTGGAATCCGCGACGTCCTGACGAAGTCGATCGGCACCAACAACCCGATCAACCAGGTCAAGGCGACGATGGAGGGTCTGCGCGGCCTGCGCAAGCCCGAGGACGTCGCCGAGCTCCGCGGCCTGACCATCAAGCAGGTTCTGGGCATTCCCAAGGACGCCAAGAAGCCCGAGGAGGCGGATGCCGACGCCGAGGCGCCGGTGCCGGTCGATGCGGTCGCCGTGGCGACCGAGGAGGCTCCGCCCGAGGCGGAGGCCGCCGCCCGAGGCCGAGGCCGACAGCGGCTCCCGCCGCCGAGGAGAGCGAGAAGTCCGATGGCTGATCTTCTGATCAAGCAGGTCAGGTCGACCACCGGTTCGAGCCCGCGTCAGCGCGACACGCTGCGCACGCTCAAGCTGGGCCGGATCGGCAAGTCCGTGACGCGCGCCGACGACGAGCACACCCGCGGGCTGCTGCGCAAGGTCGATCACCTGGTCGCGGTCGAAGAAGCCGGGAAGGGCTCCTGATGGCCCGGATCGAACCCGAGGACGTAGGCCTCGACAACCTGACCCCGAAGCCGGGGACCCGGAAGAACCGCAAGCGCGTCGGTCGCGGGCACGGCTCCGGCATGGGCAAGACTTCAGGCCGAGGCCACAAGGGACAGGGCTCCCGAGCAGGCGCCACCCGCAAGTACGGGATGGAGGGCGGCCAGAACCCGATCCACATGCGGATGCGCAAGCTGCGCGGCCCGAACAAGAAGATGTCGATGCCGTTCGAGCCGTTCCGGACGCACACGCAGCCGGTCAACCTCTCGAACCTCGAGGAGCGCTTCGACGCGGGCGCCGAGGTGACTCCCGAGTCGCTGAAGGCCGCCGGCCTGGCGACTCGCAAGGACCCCGTCAAGATCCTCGGCAACGGCGAGCTCTCCAAGAAGCTCACCGTCAAGGCGCACGGCTTCAGCGCCAAGGCCAAGGAGAAGATCGAGGCTGCCGGCGGAACCGCCGAAGTCATCGAGTAGCCGATGCTGAGGATCCTCGGAAACGCCTTCGCGATCCCCGAGATCCGGCGCAAGCTCGCCTTCACGGCGGCAATGCTCGCGCTCTACCGGCTCGGCTCCTACATCCCGGTTCCCGGGATCGAGGCGAGCGCGCTCAGCGACCTCCAGGACAACTTCGCCGGCTCCAACATCCTCGGCTTCCTGAACCTGTTCAGCGGCGGCAGCCTCTCGCGCCTGTCGCTGTTCGCGCTCGGGATCATGCCCTACATAACCGCGTCGATCATCCTCCAGCTGCTCACGGTCGTCGTGCCGTCGCTGGAGAAGCTCTCCAAGGAGGGCGAGGTCGGCCAGCAGAAGATCACGCAGTACACGCGGTACCTGACGGTGCTGCTCGCCTCGCTGCAGTCGCTCGGCTACGTCTTCCTCTTCCGCTCGTTCGGCAGCTCCGGCGAGAGCGTCGTGGGTGAGCTCACCGGCGCCAAGGTGATCCTCATGGTCACCTGCCTGACCGCCGGCACCGTCCTCGTCATGTGGCTCGGCGAGCTGATCACCCAGCACGGCGTCGGCAACGGCATCTCGCTGATGATCTTCGCCTCGATCGCATCCGGCATCCCGAACGGGATCTCGGCCTGGTGGAACAACCCCGACCAGGTCTTCGTCGTGATGATGCCCTTCGTCGCGCTCGCTGTCATCGTCGGAATCGTCTTCATCCAGGAGGGCCAGCGGCGAATCCCCGTGCAGTACGCCAAGCGGGTGGTCGGTCGCAAGATGACGACGGGCGGGTCCAGCTATCTGCCCCTGCGCGTGAACATGGCGGGAGTGATCCCGGTCATCTTCGCCGCGTCGATCATGGCCTTCCCGCCGACCGTCGGGCAGCTTCTCAACACGCCCGCCGCTCTCGACTTCGCCGCCTTCTTCAGCCCGGGCAATTGGGCCTACATCGTGGGCGAGGTCTTCTTCATCATCATCTTCACCTACTTCTATACGGCGGTCACGTTCAACCCCGTCGATCAGGCCGACAACCTGAAGAAGTACGGCGGCTTCATCCCCGGCGTCAGACCGGGGCGACCTACCGCCGAATACCTGGACCGGATCCTCTCCAGGCTCACCTTCGCGGGCGCCCTCTACCTGGGCGCGGTCGCGGCCCTGCCGACGATCCTGATCAGCCAGACCTCCGCCAACTTCTTCTTCGGCGGCACCTCGCTGCTGATCGTGGTCGGCGTCGCGCTCGACACCGTCAAGCAGCTCGAGGCGCAGCTCATGATGCGCAACTACGAGGGCTTCCTGAAATAGTCAACTCCGAGCGGAATGCTCGGCTTCGCCGTCCGCTTCCCTCGGCCTCGCGGTGTTACCGCTCGGCAAGGGCGTCAGGTTGCTGGCTGGGTGGGCAGTGATCGGACTTTCAGCCGCATAGCGACCCTGATCCCGATCACTGACCCGAAACTCCCTCGGCAGGGCGACCGACATCGACAATCGGCCGTTTCCGGGGAACGGGTAGCCTGCGCGGTCATGCCTGAGCTGAATCTGATCTTGCTCGGACCGCCCGGGTCCGGGAAGGGCACGCAGGGCGAGCGCCTGCAGGAGGACTTCCGGTTGCCGTACTACGCGACCGGCGACATCCTCCGGGCCGCCGTCAAGAACGGCACCGACATCGGCCGCGCCGCCAAGGAGTACATGGACCGAGGCGACCTCGTCCCCGACGAGGTGATCATCGGAGTGATCGGAGAACGCGTCCAGGCCGAGGAGGCAGCCGACGGCTTCATCCTCGACGGCTTCCCCCGCACAGTCGGTCAGGCGGAGGCGCTCGGCCGACGCGATGGACGGACTCGGCCGCGGGATCACCGCCGCGGTCCTGATCGACGTCGCCGACGACGAGGTGATCCGCCGCCTCGGTGGACGCCGCACCTGCGCCAAGAACGGCCACATCTTCCACGTCGAGTTCGATCCCCCGAAGAACGAGGGGGTCTGCGACGTCTGCGGCGCGCGGCTGATCGTCCGCGACGACGACAAGCCCGAGGTGATCAAGCACCGGCTCGAGACCTACCACGAGAAGACCAAGCCGCTGGTGGCCTTCTACGAGGAGCGCGGCGTTCTGAAGCGGGTCGACGGCTCGCTCGATCCTGACGAGGTCTCGAACCGGATCCGCGCCCTGCTGGCCACCCTGAAGATGGAAGAAGAGCTCTGAGGGTCCGTTGATCGTCGCCAAGACCCCGGATCAGGTCGACAAGATGGCGGAGGCGGGGGACATCCTCGTCCGCTGTCTGAAGATGCTCGAGAAGAGCGCCCGCCCCGGCGTGACGACTCTGGACCTCGATCTCGCGGCTGAGAAGTTCATCCGCTCGCAGGGCGCCGAGGCCGCGTTCAAGGGCTACAACGGCTTCCCGGGCTCGATCTGCGCATCGCCGAACTCGATGGTCGTCCACGGCATCCCCGGCGGCTACGAGCTCAAGCGCGGCGATCTGATCTCGCTCGACGTCGGCGTAACCCTCGACGGCTGGGTGGCCGACGCCGCCTTCACGATCCCGATCGGGCCGGTGGCCGAGCCGGCGCTGCAGCTTCTGGAGACGACCAAGGACTCCCTCTTCAAGGGCATCGCCGAGGCGAAGGCCGGCAACCATCTCGGCGACATCTCCGCGGCGATCCAGGCGCGCGTCGAACAGGACGGCCTCGGCGTGATCCGGAGCCTCGTCGGTCATGGCATCGGCCGGCGCATGCACGAGGACCCGCAGATCCCGAACTACGGGGAGCCGGGCAAGGGCCCGCTGCTCGAGGAGGGGATGACGTTCGCGATCGAGCCGATGGTCAACATCGGGTCGCCGGAGATCCGCATGGGCTCCGACAACTGGGCCGTCTACTCCGAGGACGGCTCGCTCGCGGCTCATTTCGAGTTCACGGTCGCCGTCGGCAAGGACGGCCCGCGTATCCTGACCCCCTGGCACGAATAACTCCGGGAGGATGCTCCGCTTCGCGTCCGCTCCTCCCGGCTGCGCGGTGTTGCCGCTCGGCAAGGGCGTCAGGGCGCCGGTGGGGCGGTCGGATGAGTGCCTTTGCGGCTCTCGGACGAGTTGCTACTATGCCGACTTCGGCCCGAGGGCCGTCCGATACTGCCTGCGATTCCGATTCATGGGAATCGCCTGGCCACCTCAAAGTTTCGACAGAAAGAGCCGGAAGCCATGAAGGTCCGAGCCTCCGTAAAACCGATGTGCGAAAGATGCCAGATCATCCGGCGGCGCGGCCGCGTTCTCGTGATCTGCTCGAACCCGCGCCACAAGCAGAGGCAGGGCTAGGGAATGGCGCGAATCGCAGGCGTCAACCTGCCGCTCAACAAGCGCACCGAGGTCGGCCTGACCTACGTGCACGGCATCGGCGACTCGACCGCCAAGAAGATCATCTCCGAGACCGGCGTCGACCCCAACACCAGGGTCGGGGACCTGACCGAGGACGAGGTCATCAAGCTCCGCGAGGGCGTCGAGGCCTACACGGTCGAGGGCGACCTGCGCCGCGAGCGCTCCCAGAACGTCAAGCGCCTGATGGAGATCGGCTCCTACCGCGGCCTGCGCCACCGCCGCGGCCTGCCCGTCAACGGCCAGCGCACCAAGACGAACGCCCGTAGCCGCAAGGGCCCCAAGAAGATGAGCGTCACCGGCCGCAAGAAGGCCCCGACGCCCAAGTGACTCGACCGCGACCGACCACCGAGTGAGGACTTTCTAGATGCCGCAACCCAAGCGAGCCCCAGGCCGGTCGAAGCGCCGCGTGCGCAAGAACGTCCCGTTCGGACAGGCCCACATCAAGACCAGCTTCAACAACACCATCGTCACCCTCACCGACCCGGCCGGGAACGTGATCGCCTGGGAGTCCGCCGGCAGCGCCGGTTTCAAGGGCTCCCGCAAGTCGACGCCGTTCGCCGCTCAGGTGACCGCCGACAACGCGGCCCGCAAGGGCATGGAGCACGGCCTCGAGCGCGTCGAGGTTCACGCCAAGGGCGCCGGCTCCGGCCGCGAGACCGCGATCCGCGCCCTCCAGGCCGCCGGCCTCCAGGTGACGACGGTCAAGGACGTGACCCCGCAAGCCCACAACGGCTGCCGACCCAAGAAGCGGAGGCGCGTCTAAGCATGGCCCGCGATACCGGAGCCCAGTGCAAGCAGTGCCGTCGCGAGGGTCAGAAGCTCTTCCTGAAGGGTGAGCGCTGTCTCACCGACAAGTGCGGCGTCGAGCGTCGTTCCTACCCGCCGGGAGACCACGGCCGCGGCCGTCTGCGCGCGTCCGAGTACCGCCAGCAGCTGCGCGAGAAGCAGAAAGCCCGCCGCTTCTACCAGGTCCTCGAGAAGCAGTTCCGCGCCTACTACGACAAGGCTTCGCGCCAGGACGGCGTCACCGGCGAGAACCTGCTGCGACTGCTCGAGCGGCGCTTCGACAACGTCCTCGTCCGGCTCGGCTTCGCCGCCTCCAGGCGCCAGGCCCGCCAGTTGATCCGGCACGGCCACTGGCAGATCAACGGCCGCCGGGTCGACATCCCCAGCTACCAGGTGAAGCCCGACGACGTCATCTCGATCAAGTCGGGATCCGACGCCGAGACCACCGTCCGAGTGGCCACCGAACTGATTTCAACCGTGCCCCCATGGCTGCAGGCCGATCACGACTCGCTCACCGCCAAGATCCTGCGGCTCCCGGAGCGAGACGAGATCGACTCGCCGATTTCCGAGCAGCTCATCGTCGAGCTGTACTCGAAGTAGGGGCTCCCCAAAAACCGCGACGGAAGGAAGCGCTATGACCACCCTGCCCGAATTTCAGACCCCGACGATCTCCGCAGAGGACGTCAAGGACAACGAAGGCTCATTCACGATCGAGCCCCTCGACAAGGGGTTCGGATACACGTACGGCAACAGCCTCCGTCGTGTCCTGCTCTCGTCGCTGAAGGGCGCCGCGATCACGAGCGTCCGGATCGAGGGCGTCGCCCACGAGTTCTCGAGCATCCCCGGGGTCAAGGAGGACGTCACCGACATCATCCTCAACCTCAAGGACATCGTCGTCCGGATGCACACCGACGCCGACATGGTCGAGGTTCCCCTCGTCGCCACCGGCCCCGGTGAGATCACCGCCGGCGACCTCGAGGTCCCGGCCGGTGTCGAGATCCTCAACCCCGAGGCTCCGATCGCGACGCTCGAGAAGAAGACGAAGCTCGAGATGTACCTGACGATCGGCCGCGGCCGCGGCTACTCGCCGGCCGAGGACAACAAGACCGAGGACCAGCCGATCGGCGTCATTCCGATCGACTCGATCTTCTCGCCGATCAAGCGTGCCTCCTACCGCGTCGACTCGTCGCGCGTCGGTCAGCGCACCGACTTCGACAAGCTCTCGCTCAACCTCGAGACCGACGGATCGCTCGAGCCGGGTGCCGCGCTGCGCGAGGCCGCCGAGCTGATGATCGCCAGCCTGGCCATCTTCACCGACGCCGACCGCGTCGAGGAGCTGACCCAGACCAACGGCGCCGCCGTCGCCGACGACCGCCGAGGCCGCCGAGTCCGGCGGAACGGGCGACGACCGGCTGATCGAGGAGCTCGAGATCGGCGTTCGCGCCTACAACTGCCTGAAGCGGGCGGGCGTGCAGACGATCGGCGACCTCCAGGCCAAGTCCGAGTCCGAGCTGAAGGCGATCCCGAACTTCGGCGAGCGTTCGATCGAGGAAGTCATCGAGGCCATGCACGGCCTCGGCCTCGACCTTCGCGCCGAGTAGCGGAACTCACCACCGCCGAGACCGAACGGAACGTCAGATGCGCCACAAGAAGACACGACACAAGCTGAGCCGCGACACGGCCCATCGCAAGTCGCTGATGAAGAACCTGTCGCGCCAGCTGATCGAGCACGAGCGCATCCAGACCAGCCAGGCGAAGGCGAAGGCCGTCAAGCCCGAGGTCGAGAAGATGATCACGCTGGCGAAGCGGGGCGACCTGCATTCGCGGCGGCTGCTCCTCGCCCGCCTCGGTCAGGACAAGTTCATCGTCCACAAGCTGGTCGACGAGATCGCCCCGCGCTACACCGAGCGTCCCGGTGGCTACACCAGGATCGTCAAGCTCGGCCCGCGCCGCAGCGATTCCACGGAGATGGTCTACCTGGAGCTCGTGTAGGTAGGTCGCCCGAGTGGCCAATGGCTCAGTGGCGACTTACCGCTTGGACATCCAGTACGACGGCCGCCGGTTCAGCGGCTGGGCGTCCCAGCCCGGCAAGCGCACGGTCCAGGGCGACCTCGAGGAGGCACTCGGGAAGGTGCTCGGCGAGCCGACGCAGGCTGACCGTCGCCGGCCGGACCGACGCCGGCGTGCATGCCCTCGGGCAGGTTGCCAGCTTCTCGACCGATCGTCCCGTTCCCGAGTCGCTGAGGCGCGCGCTCAACTCGCTGACCGGCCCCGACCTGGCGGTTCCCGTCGGTGACCGAGGCGGCGGACGGCTTCGACGCCCGCCGCGACGCTCGCTCGCGCCGGTACCGCTACCGGCTCGACACCGGCTCGGCGCCGAACCCGTTCGAGTACCGGCGGACGCTGCATTGGCCGCATCGCTTCGACATGGAGCTCGCCGGGGAGTGCGCGCGGCTGCTCGTCGGCGTCCACGACTTCACGGCGTTCACGCCGACCGACACGAAGCACCGGCACTTCGATCGCACGATCGTCGACGCCGGATGGAGCGCGAGAGCCGGAGGACGTCCTCGCCTTCGAGATCGAGGCCGACGCCTTCCTCCGCGGCATGGTGCGTTCGCTCGTCGGGACGATCCTCGAGGTCGCGGCGGCACGGCGACCGGTCGCCGACTTCGAGCGCCTGCTCGGCGGCGCCGGGCGACAGGAGGCCGGCGACTCGATGAGCCCGTACGGCCTCTACCTGCTCCGGGTGCGCCTACCCGACCGCCGCTGACGCCCTGCCGTCCCGCTCGTAGAATCGACCGGGTGCGGGTACTGCTGACCAACGACGATGGGATCGCTGCATCCGGCCTGCAGGCGCTGCGTCGCGCGCTGCTCGAGATCGACGGGATCGAGCTGCACGTGATCGCTCCCGACTCCAACCGGAGCGCCACCGCCCGCTCGATCACGACCCGCACTCCGCTCTGGGTCGAGGAGGTCGACTTCGGCGACGGCACGGTCGGCTACGCCACCGACGGCACGCCGGTCGACTGCGTCCGTTTCGCCGAGCTCGGGCTGATCGGCGAGCGACCCGAGCTGATCGTCTCCGGCATCAATCACGGTTCGAACCTCGGCGACGACGTCACCTACTCGGGAACGGTGGCGGCGGCCCTCGAGGGAATCGTGCTGGGCATCCCGGCGATCGCCGTCTCCCAGCAGTCGATCGCCGGCGAGATGGACTTCCGGCTCGGCCGCGAGTTCGACTTCTCCGTGGCGGCGCCCCTGACCGCCGGCCTGGCCGGCATGGTCGCCGCCGAGGGCCTGCCGGAGGGCACGCTGCTCAACGTCAACTGCCCCGGCGCGAAGCCGAAGGGGGTCGAGGTCGCAAGACTCGGTAAGCGCCTCTACAACGACGAGCTGAAGCAGGTCGACGCGGACGGGGACGGCCGCAAGCGTTACCGGATCTACGGATACTCCCCGGGATATCGCGACGACGAGGGAACCGACCTCGCCGCGGTCGCCCGCGGATACGTGGCCGTCACTCCGATCCACTTCGACCTCACCGATCACGGCGGCTTCGACGGCATCCGCGAGATGCGGCTGGAGGCTGAGCTCGAACGCGTCCTGGAGTCGGTCGGCACGTGAGCGGTGCGGGCGGGCCGGATGTGCGGGCGGGCGAGTTGCGTGAGCGGCTCGCAGAGCTCGATCACGCCTACTACGTCCTCGACGATCCCCTGGTCGGCGACGACGTCTACGACGAGCTGCTCAACGAGCTGCGCGCGATCGAGGAGGAGAATCCCGAGCTCCGCACCGCCGACTCGCCGACGCAGCGGGTCGGCGGCAAGCCGGTCGAGGGCTTCGAGCAGTACGAGCACCGCGAGCCGATGCTGTCGCTCGGCAACGCCCGCAGCGCCGAGGAGCTCGAGGCCTGGGAGGGACGGATCCGAAACCTCCTGAAGCGCTTCGACATCGCCGCCGGCGACATCGACTACGTGACCGAGCCGAAGATCGACGGACTCGCGATCTCACTCACCTACGAGGACGGCCTGTTCGTTCGCGGCACCACGCGCGGCGACGGCCGGATCGGCGAGGACGTCACCCAGAACCTGCGCACGATCCGCTCGATCCCGCTGCGGATCCCCGATGCCCCCGAGATCATCGAGGTACGGGGCGAGATCTACTTCCCGCGCTCCGGCTTCGAGCGGCTCAACACCGAACGCGCCGAGGCCGGGCTGCCCGCGTTCGCCAATCCGCGCAACGCCGCGGCGGGCACGATCCGCCAGCAGGACCCGGCGCTGGCGGCTGAGCGCCCGCTGCAGATCTGGGCGTACGGGATCGGATATCGCCAAGGCATCGATCACGCGACCCACAGCGACGAGCTCGAATGGCTTCGGGCCAGGGGCTTTCGCGTCAACGACCAGATCGCCGTCCAGCACACGGCGGCCGAGGTGGTGGCCCGCTGCGAGTGGTGGGAGCGGGAGCGCGAGGGCCTCGACTACGAGATCGACGGCGCCGTGGTCAAGGTCGACGACCGTGGGCTCTGGCGCGAGCTCGGCGTCGTCGGCCGCGAGCCGCGCTACGCGATCGCGTGGAAGTTCCCGCCGATGACGGCGACGACGGTGCTCGAGAACATCGTCTGGAACGTGGGGAGGACCGGCCACCTCGTGCCGTTCGCGATGCTCAAGCCGACGCACCTCTCCGGCGTCACGGTCAGCACCGCGACCCTCCACAACGAGGAGGATCTCGCCCGCAAGGACGTCAGGGTGGGCGACGAGGTCGTGATCACCAGGGCCGGCGACGTGATCCCGCAGGTGATTGCGCCGCTGATCCAGCGCCGCAAGGGCAAGCGCCTGAGGAAGGCGAAGCCGCCCGGCGAAGTGCCCGATCTGCGGCACGCCGACGGTCAAGCCCGAGGGCGTCTGGACGATCTGCCCGAATCGCAAGGGTTGCCCCGGCCAGGTCTTCCAGCACGTCAAGCACTTCGTCCATCGCGGCGCCATGGACATCGACGGCTTCGGCGAGAAGCAGGCGCAGCGCTTTCTCGAGGACGGTCTGATCACCGACGCCGCCGGCATCTACGACCTGACGGCCGACCAGCTGACGGGCATGGAGCGCTTCGGCGAGGTCTCCGCCGCGAACCTGCTGAACGCGATCGATGCCTCCAAGCAGCAGCCCTTCGGTCGCGTGCTGTTCGCGCTCGGGCTCGATGGCGTCGGCTCGGTCACGGCCGAGGCGCTGGCTCGCCATTTCGGCACGATCGACGAGCTGCTCTCGGCCGGCGAGGAGCGGATCCAGGAGGTCGACGGAGTCGGGCCGATCCTCGCCGAGAGCATCGTCGAGCAGTTCTCCGACGAACGGACGCTCGCGCTGATCGCCGACCTGCGCGGGCACGGGCTGCGCTTCGAGCTCGACGAGGCCGAGCGCCACGCCGGTGAGGGCCCGCTGCAGGACAAGACCTTCGTTTTGACCGGGACCCTGCCGGAACTCAGTCGCGAGCAGGCGACCGAGATGATCAAGCGAGCGGGCGGCAAGGTGACCGGATCGGTCTCGAAGAAGACCGATTACGTCGTCGCCGGCGACAGCCCGGGGTCGAAGCTGGCCAAGGCCGAGGAGCTCGGCGTCGAGATCCTCGACGAGCCCGCCCTGCGCGAACTTGTTGCGTAAGGGCCGAGCGGCATGGTCGAGTAGGAGGGCCCTCGGGCTTTGCCCGAAGGCCCGGCGCAGTCGAGCAGCCCGGAGGGCTGCGAGTCGCGCAGTTATCGATAGCGGGCTATCTGCGCGACCATCTTGTCCTGGAGGGAGCGGGCGTAGTCGTAGCTGGTGACGCCGTTCATCAGCAGCGAGAAGGCGATCAGGCCGCCGTCCGACTTGCAGTAGCCGGAGAGGTTCGAGACGCCGTCGATCGTGCCCGTCTTGCCACGGCAACGGCCCGCCGCGGAGGAGCCCTCCATGCGGTCGGCGAGGGTGCCGTCCTTGCCGGCGATCGCGAGCGACTTGAACAGCGGCTTGGCGAGCTCCTCGTCGCGCTGGGCGGCGATCAGGAGCCTGACCACGTTGCGGGGGGAGGACTCGTTGTTGTCGGTCAATCCGGAGCCGTCCCGCGCGTGGACCTTCGATCCGACGTCCTTCGCGAACCGCTCGACGGCCTTCACCCCGCCGCTGGTCGTGCCCTTCCGACCGGGCTCCGCCCACAGGCGCTTGAGCAGCATCTCCGCGTAGAAGTTGATCGAGTCCTTGTTCGTCGCCCGCACGATCGACTTGAGCTTGGGCGATTCGAAGGAGGCGAGCGGGTCGGCGTCGCGCAGCGACGACGGCACGTGACCGACCTTGACCTTCCCGCCGATCCGGACGCCCCGCTTCCGCAGGGCGTCGCGGAACTCCCGGGCCGCCGCCTTGGCGGGGTCGCCGTCGTAGGTGGAGCCGCCGTAGACGAGGCCGCTGAGCGGGGCGATGTCGACGCCCGCCTGGTAGTTCGTGTCGGGCACGCCCCGCTTGCGGTCGAAGACGCTGTCGTCGCCGATCGACCGTGCCGCCGATCCTGCGGATCCCGCTCTGCTTGACCTGCTTGGCGAGCGACTTGACCCCGGAGGCGCCGAACGTCGGATCGCCGGCCCCGACGAGGTAGACGTCGCCCCCGAGCTTGCCCGTCCGGCCGACCTTCCCGCGCGCCTTGACCTTCGTGACGATCCGCGAGCTCGGGCCCAGGCGGTGCATCGCGGTCATCGTCGTGAACAGCTTCTCGTTCGATGCGAGCTTGCGCGCGTTGCCCGCTGAACGGTCGAAGAGCACGGGTCTGCCCTTCGTGTTCATGTCGAAGACGTAGTAGCCGCTCGCGCCGGGCGCCTGGCGTGCGAGGTTCTTCAGCTTCCGCTGGAGCTTGCCCCGATCGATCGGTCCGCCGCGAGCGATTTGCGCCGGGAGGGGCGCTCCCTCGAAGGCCCGGTCCGGGCCGGGTGGAGGGGTCGCGGCACCGGAAGCGGGTGCGATGGAGCCGAACGCAGCCATGGCGACGAGCACTCCGAAGGCCTTGATCCCTGACCGCATCCGCGCCAGTGTAGGCGAGCCTTCCTGACGGGCTGTCATAATCGACTTGCCGATGAGCGAGGTAGTCCAGCTCGATGCGGCGAGTCGTGCGAAGAAGTCCCGCACCCGCCGCCGACGCCGATCCAAGACCGCACTCGTTCTGGGTGGCGGTGGTTTCACCGGCGCCGTCTACGAGATCGGTGCGCTGCGTGCCTTCGACCTCCTCGCCGTCAACCGGACCGTCAACGACTTCGACGTCTACGTGGGCACCAGCGCGGGCTCCTTCGTCGGCAGCGCCGTCGCCAACGGCGTCACCCCCGAGGAGATGATGCGGGTGCTCAACAAGCACCTGCCCTCGCCGCTGCGCGACATGGACCTCGGAATGCTGCTCCGGCCCAATTACAAGGGGTTCATCAGCGCCGGGGTCAAGCTCCCGTTCCGGCTCGCCGGGGTCGCTAAGAGTCTCGCGGAGACCCTCTCGGAGACCTCCGTGATGGACGTCGCGACGGGGCTGGCCGCGGGGTTGCCGAAGGGCCTCTACACGGGTGCCGGAATCGAGGAATACGTCGCCGAGATGCTCGCCGACCCGGACCGCACCGACGACTTCCGAATGCTCCAGAACGAGCTGTACCTGACCGCGACCGAGATCGACACGACCGAGAGGGTCGTGCTCGGCGACGGCGATTGGCGGGACGTCCCGATCTCGCGGGCTGTCGCCGCCTCGACGGCTCTGCCGCTCGTCTACGAACCGGTGGAGATCAAGGGCCGCGAGATGATGGACGGCGGCATCCTCTCGACCACGAACATCGACATCGCGGTCGAGAAGGGCGCGAAGTTCATCGTCGTCGTGAACCCGATCGTCCCCTTCGTAAACGACTTCAGCCGGCGGGTGCCGACGATCTTCGGAAGCCGCGTCAGGCGCGTCTCCGACATGGGCTTCGTCGCGCTCGCGAACCAGGCGGTCCGCATGATCGCCCACGATCGGCTCCACCGTGCCGTCGAGGAATGGTCCGTCCGCTACCCAGGCGTCGACATCGTCCTGATCGAGCCCGACCTCGGCGACGAGCTGATGTTCGCCACGTCGATCATGGACTACAAGGCGCGGCTGCAGATCGCCAAGCACGGCTTCGAGTCGGTCACCCTCAGGCTCGCGCGCGACTACGAGCGCTATCGCGAGATCGCGGAACGGCACGGCATCGAGATCTCCGCCCGCCGGATCAAGCACGTCCTCGATCAGGTCGAGCGCGAGCGCGACCAGACTCCGGCCTGGCGCCGCGTGTTCGAGCAGACGACCGGCGCGCTGCTGAGGTAGGCGTCGGCGGGGTCGTCGACCGCGGGTCCTGTCGCGGGGTAGACCGCACCCCCGCTCGCTCCCGCTCGGGGGGTACGGCCCACGCCCGCGCCACCCGCGGAAGACGTTCCACGAGGAGGCACCCTCCACCCGCCCTTAGGCGAGGCGTCGAAGTTCCGACCGGGTTCTGAAGGGCCGAGTGGTGGAGGTCCCGCCGACGCTCAACGCGAGCTCTGCGAGTGTGGAGGCGGGGCCTCTGCCGCTCGGCCCCCCTCGTGGGTTACTAGGCGTACAGAGCTTCGATGTTCGAGGCGTACTTCTCGGCCACGATGTTCCGCTTGACCTTCATCGTCGGCGTCAGCTCGCCGGTCTCCTGGGAGAGGTCGTGGGGGAGGATCTCGATCTTCTTGACCTGCTCGACCCGGGCGAACTTGGCGTTCACCTGGTCGACGTGGGACATGATCGAGGCCTTGACCTTGGGGTCGGAGGCGAGGGCTTCCGGATCGGCGTCGAGGTCGTTCTCGGCGGCGTAGGCGACAGCGGCCTCGGGATCGAGGGTGACGAGGGCGACGAGGTATGGACGCCGGTCTCCGATCACCACGCACTGGCTGACGAGCGGGTGCTGCTTGATCTCCGCTTCGAGGTTGGCCGGGGTGATGTTCTTGCCTCCGGCGGTGATGATGATGTCCTTCTTACGGCCGGTGATCTTCAGGTAGCCCTCGCTGTCGAGCTCGCCGATGTCGCCGGTGTGGAGCCAGTCGTCGACGACCGTCTCCTCGGTGGCCTCTTCGTTCTTGTAGTAGCCCTGGAAGATGTTGGGGCCCTTGATCAGCACCTCGCCGTCGTCGGCGATCTTGATCTCGCAGCCCTTGAACGCCCGGCCGACGGTGCCGAACTTGAAGTCCTCGGGCGTGGACGTCGTCGCCGCGGTCGAGGTCTCCGTCATCCCGTAGCCCTCGAGGACGAGGACTCCGGCGGCGTCGAAGAACCGCAGGATGTCGGTGTTGATCGGCGCGGCCCCGGAGACGCACTGACGGACCCGCCCACCGAACAGGTTGCGGATCTTGGAGAGGACGCGCTCGTCGGCGAACTTGTACTGGCGGCTGAGCAGGAACCCGGGTCTTCTCGCCACGGCGCTCCATCTCCCGCACCTTCGTGCCGACGCCGATCGCCCACCAGAAGATCCGCTTCTTGAGGCCGCCCTCCTTCTCGGCGGCGGCGGTCGCGGCCATGTAGATCTTCTCGAAGATCCGCGGCACCGACGGGAAGTAGGTCGGCCGCACCTCGGCCAGGTTGGGGATGATCTTCAGCGGGTCGCGCTCCCAATAGGCGATGGTCGCGCCGATGTCGAAGCTGCCGAGCTGCAGCAGGAGCGCGAAGGAGTGGGCGAGCGGGAGGAAGAGGTAGGTGATCTCGCCGGCCTCGACCGCCGAGACCGACTGGATCATGTCGAGCATCGCCCGATAGTTGCCGTGGCTGATCACGCAGCCCTTGGGCGGCCCGGTCGTGCCGGAGGTGTAGATGAACGTGCAGATGTCGTCGGGACCGACGGCGGAGTAGCGCGCCTCCCACTCCTGGCGTGTGTGGCCGGCGCCGCGCTCGCGCAGCGCGTCGAGGCCGACGACGCCCTCCGGGGGTTCGCCCTCGATCAGGACGATGTGCTCGAGCTTGGGCAGCTGGTGGCGGATCGCCGTGATCTTCGCCAGCTGCTCCTCGTTCTCGGCGAACACGAGCTTCGCGTCGGAGTTCTCGAGCACGTACTGGCATTCCTCGGCCGAGTTCGTCTGGTAGATCGGCACCACGACCGCGCCCACGCTGAGCGCGGCGAAGTCGACGTAAGTCCATTCCGGGCGGGTGTTGGCGAGGATCGAGACCTTGTCGCCCTTCTCGATGCCGAGGTCGATCAGTCCCAGCGCGAGCTTCTCGACGATCGCGCCGACCTCGGCGAAGGAGAGGCTCTCCCAGGCCCCCGCGGACGTCTTGTGCATGACCGCGGGCGCGTCGCCCCAGGCGAGGACGGACTTCGGCAGAAGGTCCGCGATCGTGCGGCTGCCGGTCCCGCTTCTCCCGGCGGCGGCATCGGACATCGTGGCTGCCTCCATGGCGGTCTCGGCTCCTCTCGCTAAGCGCCCGGGACCGGTCGATCCCAGTGGAGGGAGTGTAAGAGAAGGGGGCTACGCGTAAGCGCCCCCTTTACCTCAGACGGCCTGCTTCCTCGGCGGCGTCGAGAGCTGACGCAGCGACGTCGTGAACAGGGTCTTGTCGATGCGACCGTGCAGAATCGGAATCCCCATCTGCACACATCTCGCGATCACCTCCTGACGCTTCATGTCGACCTCGTCGGCCAGCTCCGCGGGCGTCAGGTGATTCGCCAAGGCACTCCTCCTCGTCGGGTGATTGCTGGACCCTTTCTATATCCGCCGCAGCCGACGTGTCAAGGACATTCGTCCAGAAGACGTCCAAACGCTTCGAATCTCCGCCGATTGCACCGAAGTTGACCCTGGAACGGACGCAGTACGTCGCAAGCGACGCGACAACTCCTGGTCAACTCATCGGCCCCGCAGCGCGGGGTCGATGTCTTTCCGGGGCCGGAGCCGCTTCGCCTCTACGATGCGGGGTCGTGGCAACCGAGCAGACCGATCCGCAGGCGGAGGCTCCCGTGGACCCAGAATCCTTCGTCGAGTCCCTCATGGACACCGACCTCTACTCGATGGGCGCGTTCTTCTGCGACCAGAATCCCGAGTTGGTCGACGAAGTCGTCGACCGCAGCGCCGAGATCGAGCGGGCCGGCCTGAGCGCCTACGCCTCCGCGTCGGGCATCGACGTCGAGGAGGCCTTCGGAATGCTGCTGACGGGCCTCTCCGTCCGCTACTACAAGGCCGTGGCGGGTTAGCGATCAGCCGATGCGAAGCCGCTGGTTCCCGCTCATCATCCTCACGATCGGCACGATCGCGCTCGGCTCCGCGCTCGTGTCACTCGCCGTGGGCGAGCACAAGGAGGAGGACTTCACGATCACCGGGTCCGGCGACGTCCAGGAGTTGCTGGGGGGGATACCGCAGCTCGGCGACCGGCTGGGCGACTCGGACGCCCCGGTCACGATCGACCTCTTCAACGACGTCCAGTGCACGCGCTGCGCCGACTACCAGCTGAACGTCGTCGATCCGCTGATCAACGACTACGTCAGGACCGGCCAGGTCCAGATGATCTTCCGCCACTACCCGCTCGGGGTTAAACCGGTGACGCTCGGCGGAATCGGCTCGACCGCCGCGGGTCAGCAGGACCGCGAGTGGCAGTACGCCGAGCTCTTCATCCGCAATCTCGACGAGGTGCCGGAGCAGGGCGTCAACCAGGAGTTCCTCAACGAGGTCGCATCGGCCGTGCCGAAGCTGGACGTGACGGCCTGGGAGGACGCCGTCGGGGGCGACGAGGCCGAGCAGTCCGCGCGCGACGGCAACGACCTCGCGACGCAGCTCAAGATCCCGGCCGATCCCGCCGTGGTCGTGACGGGGCCGACCGGCAGCCAGCAGCTCGACAGCGCGCCGTCCCTCGAGGAGATCGAGGCCGCCGTCGACGGCGTCAGTGGCTGATTCCCAGCTGGTTTCCCTCCCACTCGAACAGCTCGTGGATCAGCTTGATGGCGGTTGAGCCCTCGCCGACCGCCGAAGCGACCCTGTTCATCGAGCCGTGGCGGATGTCGCCGACCGCGAAGACGCCCGGAATGGAGGTCTCCAGCGTGAACGGATCCCGCTCGAGCGTCCAGCCCCCCTCCGGCGGGAGGCTGGAACCGGTGCGGATGAATCCACCATCGTCGAGCGCCAGCTCGTCGGGCAGCCAGTCCGAGTTCGGGTCGGCCCCGATCATCAGGAACAGCGCGTCGGCGTGAACCTGATCGGTCTTCCCGCTGTCGCGGTCCCGGAGGACCAGCGAGTCGAGCCATGAATCGCCCTCGCCGCCGACGACTTCGGTCCGGACTCGGACCTCGATGTTGGCCGCCGCCGACACCTGCTCGACGAGGTAGTGCGACATCCCGGCCTCGAGCGATTCGCCGCGGATGACGAGCGTGACCCGCTCGGCGAATTCGGCCAGGTTCATGGCGGCCTGGCCTGCCGAATTGGCGCCGCCCACGACGAAGACGTCCTCGCCGGTCATCGCCGGGGCCTCGGAGGCCGGGCCGCCGTAGAAGACTCCCGCCCCGACGAGCCCCTCGATCGCGTCCACCCCGAGGCGACGGTAGGTGGCGCCGTTTGCCAGGACCACGGCCCGCGCACTCACCTCTCCGCCGTCGGAGAGGGCGACGTGGAGATGCTCATCGTGACGACGAAGCGAGATCGCGTCGTGCATGAAGGCGAACTTCGCGCCGAAGACCCATGACTGCTCGTAGGCCTGTTCCGCCAGCCGGCGGCCGCTGACCCCCCGCGGGAAGCCCAGGTAGTTGCGGATCAGCGAGCTCGAGGTCGCCTGCCCTCCGATGCCGCCGTTGTCGACGACGAGTGTCCGGAGACCCTCGGAGGCGCCGTAGACGGCCGCCGACAGGCCGGCCGGCCCGGCGCCGACGATGACGACGTCGAATTCCCGGCCGTCCGGGTCGATCGTGGCTCCGGTGGCGCTCGCCAGCTCGAGGTTGCTCGGGTCCGCAAGCGTCGTGCCGTTCGGGAAGATGACGAGCGGCAGAGCGGATCCGTCCTCCGCCTCGGCGACCAGCTCCCGGCCGTCGGGAGAATCGGCGAGGAGGAAGGCGTGCGGCACCGCGCAGCGGCTCAGAACCTGCCTGAGCTCGAAGGCCCGGCCGGTCCAGGACTCTCCGATCACGTGGACCGTGTGCGGGGACACCCGCTTCGCGTTGGCCCACTCGAGCAGGAACGTGGAGATCGACTGGTGGAAGAGCTCGTCGGGCGTTTGCGAAGGTCGGATCACGTAGTACTCGATCTGTCGTCGCGCCATCGCCCGGAAGATCAGTTCGGCCGTGCTGCCGTCGCCCCAGCTGCCCCAGTCGATCAGCAGGCCTCGCTGCGCATGGGGATGGAGCTCCCGCAGGTCTCCGAGCAGGTCGCTGCCCGCGGCACCCGAGAGCTGCGGCGTGGCGAGCGCGAGCGCCACCTCCTCCCCCGCGTCGGCGAGAGCCGACAGCTCGGCGACGGCGTCCCCCGCCGATCCCGCGCACACGACCCTGTAGCTCCTGTCGTAGCGGTCGACCAGCTCGCGCTCGACTGCTCTCAGCGCCTCTGCATCGTCATCGACGGCGAACAGGACCGGAAGGGTCATTGTGCGAAAACCTAGCGCGACGGGATCCGCATTGGCGAGTCGCTCGTTGCGACCGCACGACGGGCCGAACGCGGCCTATACTGGCTCGCCCTCGGGGCGTGGCGCAGCCTGGTAGCGCGCACCGTTCGGGTCGGTGAGGTCCCCGGTTCAAATCCGGGCGCCCCGATGGAGTTCTCGGGAGGGCCCTCGGGCTCTGCCCGAAGGCCCGGCGCAGTCGAGCAGGGCGGAGCCCTGCGAGTCGCGCGCTCTCGGGAGGGCCCTCGGGCTCTGCCCGAAGGCCCGGCGCAGTCGAGCAGGGCGGAGCCCTGCGAGTCGCGCGCTTGTCTATCCGGCCAGCTCGGCGAAGAAGTCGAGCGCCGCCGGGTTGGCGAGGGACTCCCGGCTCGCCGCCTGCTCGGGCGGCGTTCCCATCAGGATCCGCTTGACCGGGACCTCCAGGACCTTTCCCGACAGCGTCCGCGGCACCTCGGCGATCGCCTGCACCTCGTTCGGCACGTGGCGGGGCGAGCATTGCTCCCGGACCGCCTTCGCGATCCGCTTCGTCAGGTCGTCGTCGAGGGTGACGCCCTCGGCGAGGACGACGAACAGCGGCATCCAGTTCTCCTCGCCGTCGCGGGGCACGTCGACGACCAGCGCGTCGTCGATCTCGTCGAGGGAGAGGACCGCCCGGTAGATCTCGCTCGTCCCCATCCGGATCCCGCCGCGGTTGATCGTCGAATCCGACCGGCCGTAGATGATCGCCGTTCCGCGGTCGGTGATCTCGATCCAGTCGCCGTGGCGCCAGACGCCGGGATAGGTGTCGAAGTAGCTCTCGCGCAGCCGGGAACCGTCGTCGTCGCCCCAGAAGAAGATCGGCATCGAGGGCATCGGCTGGGTGATCACCAGCTCACCGACCTCGCCGATCAGATCCTCGCCGTCGGGGCCGAACGAATGGAGGTCGGCGCCGAGCGCCCGCGCCTGCAGCTCTCCTTCGTAGACGGGGAGGACGGGAACCCCGCCCACGAAGGCCGTGCAGACGTCGGTGCCGCCCGACGTCGAGAAGAGCCAGGTGTCGGAGCCGAGCTTCTCGTAGATCCAGTCGAAACCTTCGGGGGACAGCGGCGATCCGGTCGAGCCGACCGCCTCGAGCTTCGAGAGATCCCGTCCCTCGGCGGGCTCGACCCCGGCCTTCATGCAGCTCGAGATGAAGCTGGCGCTGGTCCCGAACGTCGTGATCTGCGCATCGTCCGCGAGCTCCCAGAGCGTCTCCAGGCCGGGGTGCCCCGGATTGCCGTCGAAGAGCACGATCGACGCGTCCGTGAGCAGGACACCGATGAGGAAGTTCCACATCATCCAGCCGGTCGTCGTGAACCAGAAGACCCGGTCGCCCTCCTGGGCGTCGAGGTGGAGGTTCATCTTCTTCAGGTGCTCGAGCAGCATGCCTCCGTGACCGTGGACGATCGGCTTGGGCAGGCCGGTCGTGCCCGAGGAGTAGAGGACCCAGAGGGGATGGTCGAACGGAAGTAGGTCGAACTCGAGACTTGCGGAGTTGTCTGAGCCCAGGAAGCCCTCCTCCCAGCCCGACCCGTCCAGGTATCCGAGCTTCACGGTCCGCTCCAGTCCGGGAATCTCCGCGGCGATCGCGGCGACGATCTCGGAACGGTCGAAGTCGCGCCCGCCGTAGCGGTAGCCGTCGACGGCGAGCAGGACCTTGGGCTCGATCTGCGCGAACCGGTCGATCACGCTGCGCGCGCCGAACTCCGGGGCCGCCGACGACCAGACGGCGCCGAGCGAGGCCACGGCGAGGAACGCCGGCACGGTCTCGAGGATGTTCGGCAGGTAGGCAGCGACGCGGTCGCCCCTGCCGACGCCGAGATCCATCAGCCCGGCTCTGATCCGGGCGGTCTGCGTGGCCAGCTCGCCCCAAGTGCATTCGGAGAGCCCGCGCAGCTCGGAGGCGTGTCGAATGGCGATCGCGTCCGGGTCCCGGTCACGGAGGATGTGACCCGCGTAGTTGAGCGAGGCGCCCGGAAACCAGCGCGTACCCGGCATCGCGGGATCGGCGAGCACTTCGTCGTAGATACCCGAGACCCCGTAGTGCGACCAGATCAGCGCCCAGAAGCGCTCGATGTCGGCTACCGACCAGCGCCACAGCTCCTCGTAATCGGTGGGCAGCCCGTGGTCGCGGGCGAACGAGGTGATCGCGGCCCGCTCGATCCGCTCGGGCGTGGGGCGCCAGAGTTCCTTCGGCGTCTTTGGCCCGGGGTCCGGCATCGACCCGAGCATCCTACGGAGCGTTTGAGGAGCTTGACTTCAAGTGCGGTTCAAGTTGCAGAATGGATGGCCCTCGTAACGGGTATAGATTCAAAGACCCCACAAGATCGACCAGATCAACGGATCACAAGGAGAAACTGCGATGTCATACGAAGTCCCCGACCTTCCCTACGGATACGACGCGCTCGAGCCCCACATCGACGAGGCGACGATGCGCGTCCACCACGACAAGCACCACCAGGCCTACGTCGACAAGGCCAACGCGGCCCTCGAGGGCACCGAGTGGGCCGATGCCGACGTCCTCGACGTCCTCAAGTCGCTCGACAGCCTGCCGGCCGACAAGCAGGGCCCGGTCCGCAACAACGCGGGCGGCCACGCCAACCACACGTTCTTCTGGACCACGATGAGCCCGGACGGCGGCGGCGAGCCGAGCGGAGCCCTCGCGGAGGCGATCGACTCCACGTTCGGCAGCCTCGACGAGCTCAAGGAGAAGGTCAAGGCGGCCGGCGTCGGTCAGTTCGGCTCGGGCTGGGCCTGGCTGGTCCTCGACGGCGACGAGCTGAAGGTCACCTCGACCGCCAACCAGGATTCACCCGTCTCCAGCGGCCAGACGCCGCTGCTGGGCGTCGACGTCTGGGAGCACGCCTACTACCTCAAGTACCAGAACAAGCGCCCCGATTACCTGGACGCCTTCTGGAACGTCGTCGACTGGAGCGAGGTTGGCTCCCGCTACGACGCAGCGTCGTAGCGGCCGCCGACTGCGGTTTCAAGGACGAAAAGGGCGCCTCCGGGCGCCCTTTTCCATTTCCTAGAACTTGACTTCGACGTTCTCGCGGTCTGCGGCGTTCTCGATCTCGAAGAACTCGCGAGCCGTGAAGCCCCCCGAGTTGGCGACGACCGAGTTCGGGAAGACCTGAATCTTGGTGTTGTAGGACTGCACGTTCGAGTTGTAGATCCGGCGTGAGGCCTGGATCTCGTCCTCGATCTCGTTCAGGTTGCGCTGCAGCTGCTGGAAGTTCTCGGTCGCGCGCAGCTCGGGGTAACCCTCGGCGACGGCCCGGAGGTCCGTGAGGGCGCCGGAGAGCTTGGCCTCAGCCTGCTGCGTGGCCTCGACGCTGCCGGCCTTCATCGCCTCGGCGCGAGCCTCCGTGGTCTTGACGAAGACCGCCTGCTCGTGCGTGGCGTAGCCCTTGACGGTCTCGACGAGGTTCGGAATCAGGTCGTGGCGACGCTTGAGCTGGACGTCGATCCCGCTCCATGCCTCGTCGACCCGATTGCGGCTCCCGATGATCGAGTTCCGGATCAGGATGAAGAACAGGCCCGCGAGGACCACTAGACCGATAACGATGAGAACGATGACCATGGCGCGGGATCCTAACCGCTGATCGTCCGACTGGCAAAACCGGACGCCCCGTTCTGGCTTTGACCCTTTGGGCCGCTCCCGGTAGGTTTCGGGGCGCAGGAACAGGGAAGCCACTCACCGTGGGTGAGGGAGGGCTGGGAAAAAAGTGACGCCAGGGAACGAAGACGCAGGGACGTCTCGCGGATCGCGGGTGCTTCAACGCGCCCTCGTTCTGGTCGTCGCCGGCGTTGCCCTGGTGGCCGCCCTCCTCGTCCTCACCGGCAGCAAGGGCGCATCCGACTACGAGGTCACCGCCGAGTTCACGAATGCGTCCCAGCTCGTCGGCGGCGAGGTGGTGACGATCGGCGGCACGAACGTCGGCAAGGTCTCCGACATCGAGCTGGCGCCGAACGGCAACGCGCTCGTCACCTTCAGCGTCGATCCAGACTACGCGCCCCTGACCCGCGGGACCAAGGCGCAGGTCCGGTCGTTCTCCCTCTCCGGCGTCGCCAACCGGCAGGTCGAGCTGACGCTCCCGCCGCAGGGCAAGGGCGGGGAGGAGATCCCGTCGGGCGGCACCATGACGACCGCCGAGACCGTCTCCGAGGTCGATCTCGACGAGCTCTTCAACACCCTCGACGCGAAGACCGTCGCCGACTTCAAGAAGGTGATCAAGGGGTTCGCGATCTCCTACAAGGGCGTCGGCCCGCAGGCCAACAAGGGCTTCAAATACCTGAACCCGTTCCTGTCGACGTCCCGCCGCACGTTCGCCGAACTGACCCGCGACACGCCGGCGCTCGAGCAGCTGATCGTCAACGGCGCCTCCCTCTCGAAGACCGTCGCCTCCCGCCGGGACGACCTCTCCTCGCTCGTCGGGAACCTCGACGGGATGATGAACGCGATCGCGAGGCAGCGGACCTCGTTGAAGTCGGCGCTCTCCCAGCTGCCGGACTTCATGCGGAACTTCAACACCACCGCGGTCAACCTGCGGGCGACGCTCGACGACGTCGATCCGCTGGTCGATGCGTCCATGCCCGTCGCCGACCGGCTCGGTCCCTTCTTCAGGAACTTCCGGGCGGCCTCGGCGGACCTGGTCCCGACGGTTCGCGACCTGGACAAGATCATCGAGGACCCGGGCAAGAACGACGACATCGTCGATCTGACGAAGCTGCAGCCGAAGCTGGCCAAGATCGGCGTCGGCCCGGTTCGACGCAACGGCAAGGAGCGCCAGGGCGCGCTTCCCGAGTCCTCGACGGCCCTCCACGACTCCCTCAACGAGCTGGCGTTCTTCCGGGCCTACTCGCCCGAGCTGACGGGCTGGTTCGACGACTTCGGCCACTCCGGCGTCGTGGACGCCAACGGCGGCCTCGGCCGGATCGGGACGACCTTCAACACCTTCTCGCTCGGCGCCAACGACCTGCCGATCGTCGACCTCTCCGGTGCGCTGGCGATCACCGGCTCCGACCTCTTCGACATCGGCAACTACAAGCGCTGCCCGGGCTCCAACGAGCGGCCCGCCCCCGACGGCAGCAACCCGTGGACGGACGGCGGCACGGTCGACTGCGACCCCTCGATCATCCCGCCGGGCTCATGAGGCGCCTGACCGTCATCGGCTGCCTGATGTGCCTCGGGGTCGGGGGCCTCCTCGCCACGAGCGCGAGCGGCGACGACGAGCACACCTACTTCATCGAGTTCGACAACGCCTTCGGCCTGACCAACGGCTCGCAGGTCAAGGTTGCGGGAGTGACGGCGGGCACCGTCACCGCGCTCGACGTCAACTCGAGCAAGCGCGCGGTCGTCAAGGTCGAGCTGAGCGGACCGGTCGCCGTGCTCGGGCAGGACACGGTCTGCCGCAGCGAGCCGCAGTCGCTGATCGCCGAGTACTTCATCGATTGCACCCCGAAGGGGGATCCGATCGAGGTCCCGGACCTGAGCGACGCCGAGCGGGTCGAGGATCCCGACATCCCCGTCGCCCAGACCCGTCAGACGGTCCAGAACGATCTCGTCCTGAGCACATTGCGCCTGCCGTTCCGTGAGCGCCTGACGCTGCTGATCAACGAGTTCGGCACCGCCCTCGCCGGCAACGGCGACAACCTGAACCAGGCGATCCGCCGCGGCGCCCCGGCGCTCGAGCAGACGCGCCAGGTCACGAAGCTGCTGGCGAGCCAGAACACGATCATCCGCGACCTCAACGCGAACTCGGACCGGATCATCGGCAAGCTCGCCGAGCGCCGCCAGGACGTCGTCAGGTTCATCGAGGAGGCGAAGAACACCGCCTCGATCGCCAACACCCGCCGCGACGACCTGTCGCAGAACTTCGCCCTCCTCGACGACTTCCTGGCACAGCTCGGGCCGACGATGACCGAGCTCGACAACCTCGCCGTCCAGGGCACGCCGCTGGCCGCCGATCTGCGCGCCGCCGCGCCGGGCCTGGCGACCCTCTCGCGCAACCTGCCGGACTTCAACCGCTCCGCGACGGACGGGCTGCGGGCGCTCGGCAACACCTCGGTCGTCGGCCAGCGGGCGCTGCAGAAGGGCAAGGACGAAGTCAAGCAGCTCGGCAAGGCATCCAAGAAGTCCTACTCCGTCGCCGACAACCTCTCGAAGTTCCTGCGGGACATCGACGATCCGAACCGGGCCGTCGAGGTCGACAAGCGCGCCAACGAAGACACGGGGAGAAAGGGCCCGACCGGCTACACCGGGATGGAGGGGCTCCTCAACTACGTCTACTACCAGACGCTGGCCATCAACCAGTACGACGAGATCGGCCATCTCCTCCACTTCACGATCTTCGACGTGGCGACCGGTCCCTGTGCCGCCTACAACGGCGGTGAGTTCAACGGGCAGCCGGGTGTCCCGAGCACCGACGGCACGCACGGCGACCACCGACGTCACCAACGCCCACCGCTGCGTGGCCTGGCTCGGCCGCAACCAGCCCGGACTCAACCAGGACATCGGCACGCCGCCCTACGACGGTTCCGTCTGCCCCCAGGGGTCGACCGACCTGAGCATCTGCGACCCGAGCAACACCCTCGCGGCGACGAAGACGAAGGCCCCGGGCGGGCGGGCGAAGGCCGGCGGCTCCGGCAACGGCGGCGGCTCGGGCCCCGGCGCCGGTCGGGTCCGGCCGACCCGACGACGCCCGGCAGCCCGGCGCGCCCGGCGTGCCCGGCGTGCCGACGACGCCCGATCCGGGCGGCGACCCCGACGACGCCCACGACCCCGACCGCGCCGGGAGCGCCGGCCCCTCCGGCAACGGCGATCTCCTCGGATTCCTCTTCGGTAACTGATGCCCGGACCTCGCAGAACAAGCCCGATGGCCGCGATCGCAGCATCGCCGACGATCATCGGCGCGATCACGACCCTCATCGTCGTGGTGACCGTCTTCCTCGCCTACAACGCCAACAACGGGTTGCCGTTCGTCCCCGTCTACAGGGTCTCGGTGATCGTCCCGAACGCCGCTCGCCTCGCGCCGAACAACGAGGTGCGGATCGGCGGCAGCCGCGTCGGCGTGATCGAGTCGATCGATGCCGTCCGGATCCCGCAGGACGGCGGCAGTCCGCAGACGACCCCGGTGACGGCTGGGGAGGACACCAACGGGGTCGTCGCCCGACTCAACCTGAAGCTCGACAAGTCGGCGTCGCCGATCCCGGTCAACTCGGTCTTCCGGATTCGCTACCGGTCCTCGTTCGGCCTGAAGTATCTGGAGATCACCCGGGGCGAGGGCCCGGAGGCGCCGGAGGGCTTCACCTTCAACGGCACCAACGACAACGACGATCCGGGAGACGACGACAACCAGATCCTCTCGGTCGACGAGGTGAAGGACAACCAGGGCGCCGACGACGGCACGTTCATCGCCCAGACCGAGTTCGACGAGATCGGCAACACGTTCGATGCGCCGACGCGGAACGCGATCCGCGAAAACCTCGCCGGATACGGGGACGGGTTCGCCGGGCGAGGCGCCTCGCTGAACCAGGCCTTCCAGGCACTCAATCCGCTGCTGAGCAACCTGCTCCCGGTCGCGCAGACGCTCAACGACCCGCGGACCAGCCTCGCCCGCTTCTTCCCGGCCCTCGCCCGCACCGCGGCCATCGTCGCGCCGGTCGCCGAGCAGAACGCCGAGTTCTTCGGCAACGCCGCGACCACGTTCGCGGCGATCGGCGACGACCCGGCGGCGTTGCAGGCGACGATCTCCGGCGGTCCGCCTGCCCTGCAGACGGGGATCGATCTCCTGCCGGCCCAGCGTCCCTTCCTGCGGGACACCGCCGAGCTCGAGAGTCGTCTGCGGCCGGGAGTCCAGCAGCTCAAGCTGGCGCTGCCGAGCCTGAACGGCGCGATCAAGGTGGGAACGCCCGCCCTCGCCCGCAGCGTCGGCACGAGCCGTCGTCTGAAGAGCGTGTTCACGCAGCTCGAGGACCTCGTCGAGCAGCCGCAGACGAAGAGCTCGCTCGTTCGGCTTCAGGACCTCTTCGGCAGCGCCAAGCCGCTCGCCAAGTACGTGACCCCGGCGCAGACCGTCTGCAACTACTGGAACTACTTCTGGACGTTCCTGCCCGAGCACCTGACCGAGCAGGACTCGATCGGCTTCTCCCAGCGCGTCTCGCTGGTCACCAGCCCGACGGGCAGCCTGACGTTCAACCTCGATCTCGACGGCGGAGGCCCGACGCCTCCGATCGCGACGACCATCCCGGGCGAGGCGGAGACCGGCTACTCGGCCGCCGGTTACTCCGGCGTGCAGGCGAACGGCAAGTACGGCCAGGCGGCACCTCCCGGCCACACATACAAGGAGTTCGACCCGCACGAGTTGCCGATCCTCCACGCCAACGCCGGCGGCCCGACGGGCCAGAACGGCTCCGACTGCCAGCCCGGCCAGACCGGCTACGTCCAGGGCAAGCTCCAGGTCGCCAACCAGTCCGATCAGAACCCCGCGGTGATCGTGCCCGACATCCCCGGCGACCGCGGCGTCACGGACGTCTTCTTCAACCGCGACGGGTCGCGTGAGCTGCGCGACACGCGAGTGGCATCGAGGCAGCCGTGAGGAAGCGCGAGGAGAGAAGCATTCCGAACTGGGCGATCGGCCTGGCGCTCGTCATCGTGCTCGCGGTCGGCACCTACCTCGCGTTCACCAAGAACGTGCCATGGGGCGGCGGCACCGAGGTGAGGGCGGTGTTCAACTCGGCCCAGAACCTGCGGCCCAACTCGCCGGTCCGAATCGCCGGGGTGGAGGTCGGCAAGGTGACCAAGGTCGAGCCGCTGGCTTCGGCCGAGGATTCCGACGAGGTCGACACCACCTCCGGTAACCCGAACGGCACCGGCGCCGTCGTGACGATGGAGATCGACGACGACGGCCTGCCGCTCAAGGAGGACTCGACGTTCGAGCTGAAGCCGCGCCTGTTCCTCGAGGGCAACCTCTTCGTGAACGTCCGGCCCGGCAGCCCGTCGGCTCCCGTCGCCGACAGCGACTACGTCTTCCCGCCCCAGCAGACGACGAACACGGTCCAGCTCGACCAAGTCCTAAGCGGCTCTTTCCAGGCGGACACCCGCAAGCAGCTGCAGGTCCTCCTCGACCAGTTCGGCAAGGCCCTCATCGACGAGGACGGCGCGCAGTCCTTGCGCACGCTCAACAAGGTGTCGCCGGGCGCCTTCAAGTACACCTCGCAGGTCAACCAGGCGCTGCTCGGGGAGAACCCGCACGACCTCTCCTCGCTGATCTTCAACCTCAACCGCGTCGTCCGCGGGCTGAACGGCAACGACGAGGCGCTGGCCGACCTGATCACGAACCTGCGCACGGCGACGGGGAGCTTCGCTGCCCAGGACGTCTCGCTCGAGCGGGCGATCCAGGAGCTCCCCAACACCCTGGCCGCGGGCGACAAGGCCTTCACGAGCCTCAATGCGGCCTTCCCGCCGACCCGGGCGTTCGCCCGCGAGGCGCTGCCGGGCGTCCGCACCGCGCCCGCGACGCTCGACGCGGCCACGCCGTTCCTGGGCCAGCTCCGCGGCCTCGCCCAGCCGGCTGAGCTGCGCGGGCTCGTCTCCGACCTCCGCCCGACGGTTCCCGACCTCGCGGAGCTCACCAACAAGACCATCCCGTTCCTCGAGCAGGCGCGGTCGCTGTCGAGCTGCTTCAACCACACGATCCTGCCGTGGGCCGACGATCAGGTGGACGGCGGCGCGACCTACAACGCCGATCACGGCTCGAACGGGTCGGTCTTCGAGGAGACCGGGTACGGACTTGCCGGGATCTCGGGCGAGAGCCGCTCGGGCGACGCCAACGGCCAGTACATCCGCGTGATCGGCGGCGGCGGAACGAACACCGTCCAGCTGACCGACCAGACCACCGGAGAGGATCTGGCCGGCGTGACGCCGTTCCCGATCGACGGCTCGATGCCCCCGCTCAGCGCGTCTGAGAAGACGCCGTTCAACCCCGACGCCCCGTGCGAGAACCAGGACCCGCCCAACCTGAAGGCGGCCGACTCGCCCGGTCCGGCGCCGACGAGCGCACCCTCCGAGCTCGGGGCGACGCCGGCACCCGACAGCGCGGCCGCCGGTCTCGTCGACGACGCCCGCAGCACGCTGAAGACCTTCGGCGAGGCAGCTCAGGCGAAGGACGACGGCGAGCGCTCGCAGTCCAAGGACCTGCAGAAGGACGCGATGAAGGACCTACGGAAGTTCTACGCCCGGTACGGCGCGTCGTCGGGGGGCCAGGGCTGATGGGCACCGCGATCCGCAAGCACCTCCGCGACTTCATCGCGATCGTCCTGCTGCTGCTCGTCGGCCTCGGATCGGCCTACGTGATCGTCCAGCACCAGCGGCTGCGCATCCCTCTGCTCGAGACCAAGCCGTTCGAGCTGAAGGCCGAGTTCCAGACGGCGCAGGCCGTCGTACCCGGCCAGGGCCAGACCCTTCGGGTGGCGGGTGTCAAGGTCGGCGACGTCGAGGACGTCTCACTGGAGGACGGGGTCGCAGTGGTCACGTTCGGGGTGGACCGCGACTTCCTCCCGGTCTACAAGGACGCGACGATCCTCCTCCGCCCGCAGACCGGCCTCAAGGACATGTTCTTCGAGATGGACCCCGGGACCCAGCGGGCCGGCGAGATCGATGACGGCGGCACAGTCCAGCTCGCCAACACCGCTCCCGACGTCAACCTCGACGAGGTCCTCGGCGCGCTCGACTCCGACACGCAGGCATACCTGCGCCTGCTGCTCGTCAGCGGCGGACAGGCCGTGGACGGTCGCGGCAAGGATCTCGGCAGGGTCCTCGGATCCCTTGGCCCCCTCACAAAAGACGTCGAGGAGATCAACTCCAAGGTCGCCGAGCGCAAGGACAACCTGCGTCGCCTGGTCACGAACTTCAATCTGCTGACCCGCGAGGTCGGTCGCAGCGAGCAGAGCCTGACCGACCTCGTCGAGCAGTCGAACACGACCATCGGTGCGATCGCCGAGCAGGACCCGAGCGTGCAGCGGGCGATCCAGCTGCTGCCGGGGACGCTCGCGAAGTCGACCGTCGCGCTCGATCACATCAGCCAGTTCGCCGATCAGCTCGGGCCGGCGTTCAACGACCTGCGCCCCTTCGCACGCAACCTCGAGGAGGTCAACTCCTCGACGAAGAAGCTGGCGCTGAAGACCACGCCGATCATCAAGGGCGAGATCCGGCCGTTCGTCCGCAGCGCCCGCGAGCCGGTCCGGAACCTCGACAAGGCGGCCGGGCGCCTCGCCAAGGCCACGCCGAAGCTGACCGTCGTCGGTAAGAAGATCAACCGGCTCGGGAACATGGCTGCGTACAACCCGAACGGAGCCGAGGCGCCGGGTACGCCCGGACGGGACGAGGGCTACCTCTTCTGGGCCGCGTGGCTCGGCCACAACTCGAACTCCGTCTTCCAGGTGCAGGACGCCCACGGCGTCGACCGGCGCATCTACCTGACAATCGGCTGCGACGAGGCGCTCTCGCTGCTCGGCTCGAGTCCGCTGGCGCCTGCCGTCACCGGCCTGCAGCAGCTGTTCGCGCCCGGCGCGCCGTTCGCGGGGGCCTGCTGATGCAGAAGTCCGCTCCATCGATCTCGAAGATCCTCGTCGCGGTCGGGTTCACGCTCTCGTGCTTCCTGCTGCTGCTCTTCCTCTGGGTTTCCTTCGGCGGCCCGGTCCCCCTGAAGCCCGAGAGCTACCGGATCAACGCCTACTTCCCCGAGGCCACCCAGCTCGCCACCGAGTCCGACGTCCGGATCGGAGGCGTCTCGGTCGGCAAGGTGAAGTCGGTCGAGCTGGCGCCCGTGGACAAGCAGATCGACGGCCAGGACACGAGCGAGGCCGAGATCGAGATCGAGCCCCAGTTCGCACCGATCTCCAGCGACGCGAGGGCGATCCTGCGCCAGAAGACGCTGCTCGGCGAGACCTACGTCGAGCTCAGCACCGGCAGCGCGCCGGGAGGAACCGGGGAGCCCGTTTCGCTCGGCTCGGCCGCCAACAACCCGGAGGGCTCGACGGCGGACGTGCCGACGATCCCCGAGGGTGGTGACCTGGCGCTCTCCCAGGTCGAGGACGCGACCCAGATCGACGACATCTTCAACGCGCTCGACCCCGAGACGAGGAACGCCTTCCAGCAGTGGCAGCAGGGCGCCGCCGTCGCGATCAAGGGCCGCAGCCTCGATCTCAACGATGCGCTCGGCAATCTCGGGCCGTTCCTCGGCGACGCCTCGAACGTCCTCGGGGTCCTGCGCCGCCAGCGCGACCAGCTCCAGGGGCTGGTTCGCGACACCGGCACGGTCTTCGACGCGCTCAGCGAGCGCGACGGGCAGCTCGCCGACGCGATCACCGGCTCGAACACGACCTTCGAGACGCTCGCCTCCGAGGACGAGTCGCTGCGACAGTTCTTCCAGATCGCGCCGACCTTCGAGAACGAGGCTCAGCTCACGCTGCAGCGCCTCGACGCCTTCCAGCGGAATACCCACCCGCTCGTCAAGAAGCTCCTGCCGGTCGCCAACGACATCAGCCCGACGCTGCGCAGCGTCCGGGAGCTGTCGCCGAACCTGCGCTCGCTCTTCTACGACCTCAATGACCTCAACCGGGTCTCCAAGCGCGGGTTCCCGGCGCTTGCGAGCTTCATCCACGAGCTCCGGCCGACGCTCAAGAACATGGATCCGTTCCTCGCCAACCTGACCCCGGTCGTCTCCTGGCTCAACTACTACCGCTCCAACGTCACGGACTTCCTCTCGAACCCGCCGGTCGGGCTCGCCGGTCAGCTGCCGCCTCAGCCGGGCCAGCCCGCGCCGCGCCACGCCCTCAAGCAGCTCGGGTACATCACCCAGGAGTCGCTCGCCGTCTACCCGAACCGGCTGCCCGAGAACCGCGGCAACGGCTACCTGGCGCCGTACAGCGACATCATCAAGCAGGGCACGGCATCGAAGTTCGGCATCTTCCCGAACTTCGATTGCGACAACACCGGCGGCGATCGGCTCGCCGGCGACGGCGGGTCACCGACGGTCTCCACCTACGACGAGCCCAACCCGCCCGGAACCATTCCGCTCACCCAGGAGCCGTTCGCCCCCTGCTTCACCGCTCCGCCGTTCAAGGACGAGTTCGGCGGCACCCAGTTCCCGCAGGTCTCGAAGGCCCCGTAGGCTTGCCGGGTGTCTTACTTCGCGGACGCCCAGGAGGTCTACGGGACGCTCGGCAGGATGCTGGAGATCGCCGGCGCCGACGCGGATCTCGGGATGCAACAGGCGGACACGGTCGTCCGCAGCGTGTACAGCGAGCCCGACTCGGTGATCACGATCAGCCTGAGGCCGGGGGAGACCCGGGTGGATTTCGGCGACTCCGACCTCGGAGCCGGAGATCGTCATGTCGATGCGGGCGGACGTCGCCCATCGCTTCTGGCTCGGTGAGGTCAACGTCCCGCTCGCGCTGGCGCGAGGGGAAATGCAGGCAACCGGCCCGACCGCGAAGATCCTGCGGTTCGTGCCGCTCCTGAAGCCCGTCTTCCCTCGTTACCGCGAGCTGCTGGTGGAGCAGGGTCGTGAGGACCTGGCGAGGGCTTGAAGCCCGCCGAGCAGCGTGAGACCTGGGTCGCGGCCGTTCGCGCGGTCGCGGCGGATCGTGGACTCACCTACGAGGAGGTGGGCGGGATCAACCCGCGCGACGCTCCGCCCGCCCTCTGCCCGGGCGGCTCCAACCGTCTGACGGGGGAGCTGGCGCCGGAGTTCTGGGGATCCAGCTGCGATTCCGAGGAGTACGAGGAGGGCGGCCTGTTCAAGAAGACCGTCCTGCCGGGCGCACTGCTCGCCAAGGCGCACATGCCGGACCTGACCACCGTCGTCCCGGCCTTCGACGTCGAGTCGATCGAGTCCACGCCGGACGAGCAGGCTCGCAAGATGAGCAGGCTGCGCGTCAAGTTCGAGAGCATCGCGTTCAACGAGCGCTTCATCGCGACCGTGCCCAAGGGGCACGATCCGATCGCCCTGCGAGAGCTGTTCAGCCCCGGATTCCTCGACTGGGCGACGACCATCGACCGCGAGGTCGACTTCGGAGCCTCCGACCGCCAGCTCTACTTCTCCTGGCACCTCCGCGAGCTGACGCGCGACGAGCTCGAGCTCGCCCTCGAGAACGCCGGCCAGCTCTTCCGCCGCGTCCGCGCCGAGCTGGAGGAGGACGGCGTCGCGACCTACCCGACCGGCCCCTGGTACGCCGGCATGGAGCCTTTTCCGGGGTAGGTCGTGGGCGTGGCCTGCCGAGGAACTCGCCGGCCGGCGAAAGTCGGTTTGGCCGGGGAGGGGAAGGTTTCGGGGGACTCGCCCACCGTGCACCCGCCTTACGAAGGATCCAATGGCAGATTCCAGACGGCACACGTCTGGAATCGGCCACCGGTGAGCGTCTTTCTCACCGGATAGGTGAGTTATCTGCCATCGGTTTCTGGAGCCCTCAGCCCATCCTTAGTCCGCGAAGCCCGGGTCGCCGGGGAAGAGGACCTCGAAGTTGTCGCGGTCGCCGCGGACCTTCGGTGTGATCGCCTCGACGTGGCGGGAGCGGCCCTCTTCGATGACGGCGTCGGCGTGGGGGTACGCTGCCAGCTCCTCGAGGTGCTTGATGGTCGGGAAGGAGAGGGCGAGCTCGTCGCGACCGTGTTCCTCGAGGGCGACGGTGGGGGAGAGCCAGCGGGCCATGTCGACTTCGGTCATGTCCGGCTCGGGTTTGCAGTGAGGGGGCGCGAGAGCGACGTAGAAGCGGGTGTCGAAGCGGATCGGCACCATCGCGGGCGTCACCCAGCGGGACCAGGGGTGGAGCCCGGCGGCCTCGAGGGGGACTGCGGCCTCCTCGCCGACCTCGCGGGCGCCGCAGATCCGGTGGGCGAGCTCGTCGGCCTCGACGTCGGACTCCATCGCGGCGGCGTCCCGGTGATCCTCCGGGTCGACGGCGCCGCCGGGAAAGACCCAGACGCCGGGCATGAAGCGGGCCTCCGTGCCGCGCCGCAACATCAGGATCTCCAGGCCTCGCTCGACGTGCTTGCCGCCGCGTCTCAGCAGGACGACGGTGGCGGCGGGACGGGGCGTTGCGGGCTCATCCACGATTCGAGCACTCTACGTTAGGCTCCCCCGCCGATGACCGAGACCGCGGCAAAACAACAGTGGATCTGCACCTCGTGCGGCTACGTCTACGACCCCGCCGAGGGCGACCCCGACGGCGGCATTCCCGCCGGAACCGAGTTCGAGGACATCCCGGACAACTGGTTCTGCCCGGTCTGCGGCGCCCGCAAGAGCGACTTCGAGCAGCTCTAGTACCGCGAGGCTGTCCGCGGTCAGTCCAGGGACTTCTCGCGGTTGCGCTTACGCAGGCGCGAGGCGACGAAGGCGGCGATGGCGGCGATCAGCCCGAGAGGGATCAGGATCGCAGCGGAGACGAGCAGGACGCCGGCGATCCCCCGCAGTACGTCGACCGCGTCGTCGAACCAGTCGCCGAGCGTCCGCTGGTCGGAGGCGTTCGGGTTGCTCGTCACGGTGACGCTCAGGTCCGAGAGCCGCGCCTTGCGGGCGATCCGGTCGAAGGCGGCCTCGGCGCGTGCGATCTCGCGGCGCGCGTCGGCGATGCGGATCGTCAGAGCCTGGGCCTCGGCGTCGGTCGTCGCGTTGCCGAGAGCATCGAGCAGTTCCTTGCGCTTCGCCTTTGCGTCCTTGACCTGATCCTGGGCGCTGACGAACGGCTTCGTGATGTCGTCGGTCGTCTCGTTCGAGCGAGTCGACGTCGGCGAGATCGGTCATCCGGTCGAGCGCTGCGTCGACGTTCCGGGTCGGGAGCGTCAGCTCCAGGGTCGCCGTCGAGACGCCCTTCGACTCGCTGACCTGCGAGGAAGCCACGATGCCGTCGAGCGACCGGGTGATCGAGATCACCTCATCGGAGACGCCACGGACGTCCTCGGGCTTGGCGGACAGCGTCAGCTGGGTACTGCGGTCGACCTTCCGGTTCTCGGTGCCCGGGGCGATCTTGCCGGTGTCGAGACGGTCGAAGGCTCTTTGCCGGGGATAGGCCAGGTCCCCGGTGGTGCCGGCGGCACTGCTCGAATCCTCCGAAACGCTGGGCGCCACCGGGATGATCTCGCCGTGTGCGTCCGAGCTCGTCTCCTGTGCGGCGATGGAGTCCGAAACCGGCTGGTCGCTCGTCGCCGAATCGGTCGTGCCGCTCGTACCGCCGCCGAAGTTCGATGTCGCCACCACCACGACGACCGCGAGGGTCGCCACGGCGCCCGCGGGCACCATCCAGCCCCCGGCGCTGAACCACGAAGACTTCCGGCCCTTCGGCCCCTGCGGGCCGCGACCGCCGCCGCGGGGGAAACCCGCGGCGGCGCGCTCGTCGAGGCCGTCGGCCCAGCGCTCGTCCGGCGCCTGCCGCTGGTCGCGGAGAAGTACGGCCAGCTCGGCCAGCACTGCATCGTCTGGGGCGACCGCGCCTCGCCCGAGAGCGCGGTCGACGGCCTCGAGATCGGCGGCGATCTGCGGGTCCAGCGGACCCTCCGGTTCACGCGTTCTCATCGCACGCCCTCCTCAATTTGTCGATTGCACGGTGAAGCCTGGTCGCGGCGTTGGTGGCGCTGATCCCGAGCACCTCGGCGATCTCGGTGTGGGAGAGGTCGGCGAAGAAGCGCAGCGCGATCAGCTCGCGGTCGCGGTCGCCGAGCTTCGACATCGCCTGCCGGAGCGCGGTGCGGCGTTCCCCGAGCGGGTCGACATCCGTCGTCGGCGTGGTCTCCGCCTCGGCCGGCTCGGAGAACATCCCCGCCGTCCGCTTGCGCTTCCGCAGCTCGTCGAGGGCGGCGTTGCGAGCGATCCCGAAGACCCAGGCGCGACCGCTGCCGCGGCTCGGATCGAACCGGCGCCGCTTGCGGTAGGCACGCTCGAAGGCGAGCGCGGTCGCGTCCTCCGCGGCGTGGACGTCGCGGAGCAGACCCATCGCGTAGGCGAAGACGTCGTCCCGGCATTCCCGGTAGAGATGCTCGAAGGCGAGGCCGGCCTCCGCCGGGGTCTCCCCAATTGATGTCGAGGGTGCTGTCACAGCCTGCTCCACACCCTTACTACGTCGCCGCGGGCGTTTCATCACACCCACCCGAACCGATCGCCGCTCGTCAGGGAATCCGCATCGCCCGGCGATCAACCGGTCGAAGACGCGATCGGGCAGCAGGCGCTTGAGGGCGAACATCGCGTGGGCGTCGCGTCCGAGCCGGTAGCGGGCCTTCGGTCGCTTCGCGTCCAGCGCCTTGCTCGATCAGGGCAGCCGCCGAGTCGGTCGGGATGCCTCGGGCGCCCATTTCCATCGAGGTCTTCTCCATCGCCTCCATGGCCCGTCCGTAGAGGTCGGAGGCCGCGGGCGGCATCCGCTCGCGGCTGCTCTCGAACTGACGCGCTCCGGTCTCCCAGATCTCGGTGGCGACGCTGCCGGGCTCGATCGCGATGGTCTCGATCCCCCAGGGGCGCAGTTCGTTCCGCAGCGAGTCGCTCATGGCCTCGAGGCCGAACTTGGAGGCGGCATACGGCCCCATGAACGGAGAGGCGACGATGCCGCCGATCGAGGTCACGTTGACGATCCGCCCACCCGTCTTCCGCAGCGAGGGGATCAGTGCCTGCAGCATCGCCACCTGGCCGATCAGGTTGACCTCGAGCTGCATCCGCAGATCGTCGAGGGGCACGAACTCGATCGGGCCGCTGACGGCGGATCCGGCGTTGTTGACGAGAGCAGCGATTCCGTCCGGCCGGGGCTCGGACTCGATCCGCTCCCGGCAGGCGACCGTCGAATCCGGATCGGTCACGTCGACGATCAGCGGCAGCAGGCGGTCGGAGCCCGCGGCTGCGAGGTCGGCTGCGTCCTGCTCCCGGCGTACGCCCGCGATAGACGGTCCAGCCGGCAGCGGTCGAGGCGCAGGGCGGTCGCCCGGCCGATTCCCGTCGAGCAGCCGGTGACCACCGCGACCCGGTGCTGGGCCACGGTCAGGCCGCAGCCTGACCCGGCTGTCCGGCCGGGCTGGGCGCCCGCGTCGGAAGGTCGTGTGTCCTCTGGGTTTGAGCGGCCTTCGGGGCGTAGGCGCCCTCGAGGGCCGCCCTGATCGATGCGGCGGTGATCGAGACGAGCCGGCTGAGATCACGCCTTCGTGATCGCGAGCGGCGGGACGAGCACGATCGTGTCGCCGAGCGGGCGGACGATCGCGCCGCGCTCGCGCGCCTCGAGGGTCACCCGATGCCCGAGCCGGAGCGCCGGGTCGTGTTCGCCGAGATCGATCCCGACCATCATGCCCCGGCCCCGGACCTCCTTGACCTCGTCCATCGCCGCGACGCCGGCCATCAGCTCGTTGAGCAGGTTGATCTTCGGCTGGAGGTTGAGCAGCGTCTCCTCGTCCTCGAACACCCGGAGGCTGGCGATCGCCGCCGCGCAGGCGAGCGGGTTGCCGGTGAACGTGTGCCCGTGGAAGAACGTCCGGAACTCCTCGTGCTCGCCCAGGAAGCCCTCGTAGACCCGATCGGTGGTCAGGGTCGCGGCGAGCGGCATGTAGCCGTTCGTCAGCCCCTTGCCGAGGCAGAGGAAGTCCGGTGAGACGCGCTCCTGCTCACAGGCGAACATCGTTCCGGTCCGGCCGAACCCCGTCGCCACCTCGTCGCAGATCAGCAACACGTCGAACTGGTCGCAGAGCTCCCGGACCTGCCGCAGGTAGCCCACCGGCTGGACCAGGATGCCGCCGGCACCCTGGACGAGGGGTTCGACGATCACGGCCGCGGTCTCCTCACCGTGGGACTCGAGCGCCTCCAGGAGCGCGCACGCATCCCCGGCGGGGACGGAGCGCTTCTGGAACAGGAGGGGCTCGTAGGCGCCGTGGAAGAGGTCGATGCCGCCGACCGACACCGCTCCGATGGTGTCGCCGTGGTAGCCGTCGGTCAGCCCGATGAACGACGTACGGCGGGCGTGCTGACCGCCCTGCTGGCGCCAGTACTGGAAGGCCATCTTCAGCGCGATCTCGGTCGCGGTCGAGCCGGCGTCGGAGTAGAAGACCCGGTTCAGCCCGGCGGGGGTCACGTCCACGAGGCGCGCCGCCAGCTCGGCCGCCGGCCCGTGGGTCAGCCCGAGCATCGTGGAGTGGGCGACCCGGTCGAGCTGCGCTCTGACGGCCTCGTCGATCGCCGGGTGGCGATGCCCGTGAAGGTTGCACCACAACGACGACGTGCCGTCGATGTAGCGGGTGCCGTCCTCGGCGATCAGGTCCGTTCCCTCGGCGCTCTCGACGACGAGCGGCTCCTCGGCCTCCCAGCCGCGCTGCTGGGTGAACGGGTGCCAGAGATGGCGATGGTCGAGTTCGGCTGTGGAGGCGGACATTCCCCGTCGCAAGCTATGCCCGGCGTCGGTCGGAAACGGCCCGTCGAGACCCCGCAATTTCAATGGATTTCGATGGTCTGGGCTCAGGCGAGCGGCAGATCCGGCCAGGAATCCGGATCGGCGAGGTCGATCGTGTCGAGCGTCCGCACCTCGACCTCGCCGAGCGCCGCGATCGTCTCGCGGTTCGACCGCTCGAGCTCGCCCGGCGACTCGGGCCAGGGGGTCAGCACCACGGCCCTCACCTCCGAGGCCGGCCGACCTCGCCGATTCGAGCGTCAGCAGCGTGTGGTTGATCGTGCCGAGGCCCGGCCCGGAGACGACCACGACCGGGTAGCCGAGCTCACGAGCGAGGTCTCGCACGAGGTAGGTGGGCGTGAGCGGGACGAGCAGCCCGCCGACGCCCTCGCAGACGAGGACGTCGCCGGCCCCTCCGGCGGCGGCGGCGGCCGTTCGCAGGACGCCTGGATCGATCGGCCGACCGTCGAGGTCCGCGGCGAGGTGCGGTGAGACGGGAGGCCCGAACCGGTAGGGGGAGATCTCGTCGGCGGACTGCTCGGTGCCGGAGGCGCGGGCGAGCAGCTCGTGGTCCGCCTCGCCGCCCTCGTCGAGCCCGGACACGGCCGGTTTGTAGACCGCGACGCGGGTACCGCTGCGTCGGGCCGTGGCGGCGATCACGGCGGCCGTGACGCTCTTGCCGACCTCGGTGCCGGTGCCGGTGACGAAGACCCCGCGGCCGGGCTTCACGGGCCCTCGCCGCTAGGCGGCGCCGGCGCGGCGGCCGAATCCGTGCCGGCGAATCTCGGATCGTCGGCCGGCGGCCGTGGCCGGCGCCGTGGGGGCGGGGGACTTGACCACCCGCCAGGCATGGCTCTCGACCCTCAGCTCGCCGGGCTCCGGCTCGGGGCAGGTCGATCGACCAATCGCCGTCCGCCGAGACGGCTCGGAAGGCAGCCGCGATCGTCGCGGCCGCCGCCACGAGATCGGCTGGGTCGTGCTCGGACATGACGGTCAGGCGCAGACGGGAGGTTCCCTCCGGCACGGTCGGCGGACGGATCGCCTGGGCGTATACGCCGCCGTCGAGCGCTCGACGGCAGATCGCGACGGCTCGATCGGGATCGCCGACCGCCACCGGCATGATCTGGGCGCCGGCGCCGCCCGGCTCGAGTCCGTTCGCGGCCAGAGCCGCACGCAGGGTCGAGGCGTTCTCGCGCAGGCGGTCGATCCGCGACGGCTCCGACTCGACGATGCCGAGCGCGGCCTCCGCCGCCGCGGCGACCGCGGGCGGTAGGGCCGTCGAGAAGATCAGCGGGCGCGCGGTGTTGACCAGCAGGTCCCGGACCTCACGCGAAACGCAGGCGTAGGCGCCGTAGCTGCCGAGCGTCTTGCCGAGGGTGCCGACGAGGACGTCGACCTCGCCCGCCAGTCCCGCCTCGGCGACCGAGCCGCGTCCACCCGGGCCGAGAGCGCCGACGGCGTGGGCGTCGTCGACCATGAGCCTCGCCCCGTGGCGGCTGGCGAGCTCCCGCAGCCAGCCGAGCTGGGCGACGTCGCCGTCCATCGAGAACAGGCCGTCGGTGACGATCAGCGCCGCGTGCCCGGGAACCCTGCCGAGGCCCCAGGCGAGGTGCTCGAGGTCGCGATGGCGGTAGACGAACGTCTGCGCCCCGGCGAGGCGGCAGCCGTCGATGATGCTCGCGTGGTTGAGCTCGTCCGAGAACACGACCTCGCCGCGGCGGGCGAGGGCGGCGATCACGCCGGTGTTGGTCAGGTAGCCCGAGCCGAAGAGCAGCGCGGTCTCGGTTCCGTGGAAGGCGGCGAGCCGCTCCTCGAGGCGATCGTGGGGCTCCATGTTCCCGGAGACGAGGCGGGAGGCGCCGGCGCCGACGCCCCACTCGCCGACGGCCTCGATCGCGGCCGTCCTGACGTCGGGGTGAGCGGCGAGGCCGAGGTAATCGTTCGAGCAGAGGAGGAGCGCCTCGCGACCGTCGAGCTCGATTCGCGGTCCCTGCGCCGACCCCACGGTGCGCATCCGCCGGAACATGCCGTCCTCGCGGATCGCGTCGAGGCGGTCGGCGACGGTCGGGGCGGGCGGTTCCGCTGATCCCTCCGGACTCAACGGCTCAGGCGGCGTCGCGGTTGCGGGCGGGGCGGGGGTAGGCCGGCGGCTTGCGCTTCTTGGCGATCACCCGGAGCTGAGTCGACGGATCCCAGAAGTCGGCCTCGGCCTGACTGTCGATCAGGTCGTCGACGGGGGTGCGCGGCGAATCGCCCTCGAGCCAGCCGCTGCGGTTGTCCGGGCGCGGGTTCGCCCCGTTGTCGGTCTGCCGGGCGACGTTGAGCCCGAGGTCGGTGAACATCTCGCGGTCGTCCGCCGGCTCGGCCCCGAGCGTCGTCAGGAAGTTGCCCATCATCACCCCGTTGAGCCCGGCCTTGACGGCGAGCGGCTGCAGCTCGTGCAGGTTCTCGACGCGTCCGCCGCAGAGCCGGAACAGCGCGTCGGGGAGGATCAGCCGGAAGATCGCGATCCACTTGACGACGTCCCAGGGGTCCATCAGGTCGCGATCGCCGAACTTGGTGCCGGTCCGGGGATTGAGCAGGTTGATCGGCACCGACGTCGGGTCGATCTCGGCGAGCTCGAAAGCCATCTCGACCCGCTGGCGGGGAGATTCGCCGAGGTTGAGGATCCCGCCGACGCAGGTCTCGAGGCCGGCCTCGCGAACCGCGTCGATCGTCCTGATCCTGCCCTCGTACTTGACGGTCGTCGTCACCTCGTCGTAGTAGGAGCGCGAGGTCTCGACGTTGTGGTGGACCCGCTGGATGCCGGCCTCGGCGAGCTGATGCGCCCGGTCGGGCGAGATGTGACCGACCGACGCGCAGCGCTTCAGGTTCGTGTTCTCGGCGACGAGGCGGGCGCCCTCGAGGATCTTCGTGAAGTCCTTCTTCGAGAGCCCCTGGCCCTGGGTGACCATGCAGAAGCGATGAGCTCCGGCCGCCTCGGCCGCCCGCGCGTGCTCGAGGATCTGCTCGGGCTCCATCATCGCGTGCATCGGCGTGTCGGCCTCCGCGTACCGCGACTGGGCGCAGAAGCCGCAATCCTCGGCGCAGCCGCCGCTCTTGGCGTTGACGAGCGAGCACATGTCCGTCGAGTCGCCGAAGTTCTCGGTTCGCACCTCCCAGGCGCGCTCGACGAGCTCGCCGATCTCGTCGTGCCCCGTCAGCTCCCCCAGTTCAATTGCCTCTTCGAAAGTGATCAGTGGTGCCAACGCGCCTCCTCGTCCGGTGAAAACCGATGCTAGGAAGCGAGGCGGACAGGTAACCGGCGCGACTCGCGCTCACCCGGAGCGCTCGACCGCGCGTCGCCGGCGACGTCAGTTACCGAATTTCCGTGAGCCGGTCGTGCGGGTCGAAACCCGGCAGTTGTTGAGCGCGCGTGCGTAGAAGCCCAGGTACTCACGCCAGTTGCCGTTCCAGTAGTCGGAGTCATGGCCGCCCGGTCCGTTGCGGACCACCGGCTCGAGCCCGCTCGCGGTGAGGGCCTCCTCGAATGCCTTGTCGCCCGGCAGGAACGGGTCGTCGTCGCCGGCGTCGATCCAGAGGCGCGTGCCCCGGAACGGGTTCGGGTCGAGCTTCGCGGCCTCGATGATGTTGTTGCGCTCGAAGTCGGCCGCGTCGTCGAAGGCGCCGTCGGCCGTCTCGCCGGCGTTCTCCCAGATCGCCGGCGAGTGCCCCCCGATCGCGCAGAAGCGCCCGGGCGCGAGCCGCGCGATGTCGTAGGCGCCGAAGCCGCCCATCGAGATGCCGCCGATGGCGATCTTCCGAGGCGCGATGTCGAAGCGCCGGATCAGCTTCGGGATCAGTTCGGCGAGCACGTAGGAGGCCCACTGGCCGCTGTCGCGGTTGTGCCAGTAGGAGCTCGCCCCGCCGTAGGGGAAGGCGACGACCGGCGCGCGGTCGCGCAGATCCTTGAGCGCCTCGAACATCGGATCGACGAGGTAGCTGCGCTCGTCCTCGTTGCGCCCGTGGAGGAAGACCAGCAGCGGCCGGTTCTCCTTCGGGGTCCGGCGCGGGACGACGACCGCCGCGGGCATCTGACGGTCGAGAATCTTGCTGTCGATGTCGATCTTGTGGACCTTGGCCCCGAACGTCTGCCTCGGGGACGTCGTCGCTGAGCCAGAGTCGCTGGATCGCGAAGGCGACCCCGACCACGGCGAGGGCGGCGAGGACCCGCACGGCCACGACCCTGCTGGAGTGGGGGGAGCGGTTGATCTCCTGGCCGGGGCCCTCGGTCACGGGGCGACGGTAGCGCCCGTTGCGTCCGGATCAACCGGGGGACATCCCGATAGTAGAAAGTAGTAAGTTCTACTTCCTACTTTGACGGTACTCGAAACCCGCATAGACACTGGCTCCAAGGGCTTCGCCGAGAATCGGGAGAAGATGCTGGAGCGGCTCGAGAAGCTCGAGCAGGAGTTGGAGAAGGCGCGCCTCGGCGGCGGCGAGAAGCGCATCGAGCGCCACCACTCCCGCGGGCGGCTCATGCCTCGCGAGCGGATCGAGCTGCTCCTCGACCGCGACTCTCCGTTCCTGGAATTGGGTGCGCTCTGCGCCTACGGCTCCGAATACGAGGTCGGTGCGTCCCAGGTCAACGGGATCGGCGTGATCGAGGGCGTCGAGTGCCTCGTCGGCGCGTCGGACCCGACGGTCCGGGGCGGCACGAGCAACCCGTACACGCTGCGGAAGAACCTCCGCGCCCAGGAGGTCGCCAGGGCCAACCGCCTGCCGGCGATCGGCTTCGTCGAATCCGGCGGCGCCGACCTGCCGCGGCAGAAGGAGATCTTCGTTCCCGGCGGCGCCAACTTCCGCAACCTGACCCAGGCCTCGGCGGCCGGCCGGCCGACGATCGCGCTCGTCACCGGCAACTGCACCGCCGGCGGCGCCTACCAGCCCGGTCTCTCCGACTACACGGTGATGGTCCGCGACCAGGGGCTCATCTTCCTCGGCGGCCCGCCGCTCGTGAAGATGGCGACCGGGGAGGAGGCCGAGGAGGAGGCCCTCGGCGGCGCCGAGATGCACTCCCGCGTGTCGGGCGTCTCGGAGTTCATGGCCGCCGACGAGGTCGACGCCGCCCGGATCGGCCGCGAGATCGTCCGCAACCTGAACTGGCGCAAGCTGCGGGCCCGAGCCGCGCGGCAGCGGGGCCGACCCGATCCACGACCCCGAGGAGTTGCTCGGGATCGCCTCCCACGACCTGCGCATCCCCTTCGACCCACACGAGGTGATCGCCCGGATCGTCGACGGCTCCCGCTTCGACGAGTTCAAGCCCGCGTACGGCACGCAGCTGGTCACCGGCTGGGCCGAGCTCTGCGGCTGGCCGGTCGCGATCCTCGCCAACAACGGCGTGATCTTCAACGAGGACGCCGAGAAGGCCGCCCACTTCATCCAGCTCGCCGATCGCGTCGACACGCCGTTGCTCTTCTTCCAGAACACGACCGGCTACATCGTCGGCGAGGACTACGAGCGTCGCGGCATCGTCAAGGCCGGCGCGAAGATGATCAACGCCGTCGCCAACGCCGGCGTCCCGAAGCTGACGCTGATGATGGGCGGCTCCTACGGCGCCGGCAACTACGGCATGTGCGGCCGCAGCTTCGACCCGCGGTTCATCTTCAGCTGGCCGAACCACAAGACCGCGGTGATGGGGCCGAAGCAGCTCGCCGGCGTCATGGAGATCGTCATGCGCGCCGGGGCCGAGCGCCGTGGAATCGAGGTCGACGAGGACGCGCTCGCGGCCGGCACGAAGGCGGTCGAGGAGCAGATCGAGAGCGAGTCCGACGCGTTCATCGCCAGCGGCGAGCTCTGGGACGACGGCATCATCGACCCGCGCGACACGCGGACCGTCCTCGGGATCGCCCTCTCGGCGGCGATGAGCGAGGCGTGCGAGGGCTCCGGCCGCTTCGGCGTCTTCAGGATGTAGCCGTGCCGCGTTCGTTCGGAAAGGTCCTGGTTGCCAACCGCGGCGAGATCGCCCGGCGCGTGTTCGCGGGCTGCCGCGATCTCGGGCTCGCGACCGTCGCCGTCCACTCCGACCCCGACGCCGACGCGCCCTTCGTCCGCGAGGCCGACGAGGCGGTGCCGCTCGCCGGCCGGACCGCCAAGGACACCTATCTCGACATCGATGCCGTGCTCGAGGCCGCCCGCCTGACGGGCGCCGACGCCGTTCATCCCGGCTACGGCTTCCTCGCCGAGAACGCCGAGTTCGCGACCAGGGTCGCCGACGCCGGCCTGGTCTGGATCGGGCCGCCGCCGGCCGCCATCGACGCGATGGGCTCGAAGGTCCGGGCGCGCGCCCTGATGGAGGAGGCCGGGGTGCCGATCGTCCCCGGCTGCGAGCTCGGCGACGGCGACGACCTCGCGGCAGCCGGCGAACGGGTCGGTTACCCGCTGCTCGTCAAGGCCTCGGCCGGGGGCGGCGGCAAGGGCATGCGCCCGGTCGCGGAGCCCGGCGACCTCGAGGGCGCCGTCGAGGGCGCCCGCCGCGAGGCCGAGTCGGCGTTCGGCGATCCCACCGTGTTCCTCGAGCGCTACCTGCAGCGGCCGCGCCACATCGAGATCCAGTTGCTCGCCGATACGCACGGGGCGACCGTGAGCCTCGGCGAGCGCGAATGCTCGGTGCAGCGCCGCCATCAGAAGGTCCTCGAGGAGAGCCCGTCCGTCGCCGTCGGCCCCGAGCTGCGCGAGCGCCTCGGCGCCGCCGCGGTGGCCGCCGCCGAGGCGGTCGGATACGTCGGCGCCGGAACCGTCGAGTTCATGCTCGACCAGAGCAGCGGCCGCGACGAGTTCTTCTTCCTCGAGATGAACACCCGACTCCAGGTCGAGCACCCCGTCACCGAGATGGTCTACGGCGTGGATCTCGTCGCCGAGCAGCTGCGGATCGCCGACGGGCAGCCGCTGTCCGATGCGGCTCGCGAGCCCGAGATCGACCGGGCACGCCATCGAGGTTCGCCTCTATGCCGAGGACGCGGCCGCCGGCTTCCTCCCGCAGACCGGCACGGTCGAGCGGATCCGGATCCCGGGGTCCCAGCCGTTCGCCGTTCCCAACGGCGGGACGGGCGGCGCTGCCCCGGCCGCGCTGCGCCTCGACTCCGGCGTGGAGGACGGCACCGTCGTCGGTCCCGACTACGACCCGATGCTCGCCAAGGTGATCGCCTGGGCGCCGACCCGTGACGTCGCCGCCGCCCGACTCGCCGTCGCGCTCCGCACCGCCGAGCTCGACGGACTGACCACCAATCGCGACTTCCTCGTCCGCCTGCTCGGCTCGGAGCCGTTCCTCGACGGCGACACCGACACCGGGCTGCTGGAGCGGGAGCCGGAACTGACCGAACCCCTGATCGGAGCGGATCGGATGCCGGTCCACGCGGCCGCCGCCGCCCTCTCGGCGATGGCGGAGCGCCGGGCCGATGCGCCGGTGCTCGGGTTCGCTCCCGCCGGCTTCCGCAACAACTTCTCCGAGCCGCAGCGGATCTCGTTCGCCGGACCGGGCGACGACGGGATCCTCGTCGAGTACGCGATCAGGCGCGGGTCGGCGGAGATCTCGGTCGACGGCGAGGCGCTCGCCGCGCCACGCGTACACGCGGCCGGGCCGGATACCGTCGACCTCGAGGTGGGCGGCGTACGGCGGCGCTACGTGGTCCGTCGCTCCGCCGGCGTCCATCACGTCAACGGTCCCGACGGACAGGCCGACCTCGCCGAGCTGCCGCGCTACCCGAGCGGCGACGACGCCCTCGGCGAGGGCGCGCTCGTCGCGCCGATGCCGGGCAAGGTGATCAAGCTCGCCGTCGCCGAGGGCGCGGAGGTGAGCTCAGGGGACGTGCTGATCGTGCTCGAGGCGATGAAGATGGAGCACGAGCTCGTCGCCCCCGCCGACGGCACCGTGTCCGAGCTCCGGGTCGCCGAGGGCGATCAGGTGGACGCGGGCATGCGCGCTGGTGGTCATCAGCTTAGCGGGCGCCGCGTGGACGGCCTCCCAGAGGTACAGGGAGGCGAGGGTCCGGTGAGGGCTCCATGACGTGGCGATCGCGACGGCCTCCTCCGGCGTCGGCGGCTCCTCGAGCTCGTAGACGATCTGAATTCCCTTGCGCAGGCCGAGGTCGCCGCCGCTGAAGACGTCGGGCCGGCCGAGGTCGAAGATCAGGAACATCTCGGCGCTCCATTGCCCGATCCCCTTCAGCGCGACGAGCGCCTCGATCACCTCGTCATCGGTCAGCTCGTCGAGCTCGTCGGGTCGTAGCTCTCCCGACTCGATCGCCTCGGCGATGCCGATCATGTAACTCGCCTTGCGGCCGCTCAGGCCGCACCCCCGGAGCCGGCCCTCGGCGTCGGGGGCGATCAGGTCGATCGGTGCCACGGTGCCCCCGAACTCGTCCTCGATCCGCTTCCAGACGGTCCGCGCGGCAGCGGTCGACACCTGCTGGCCGACGATGATCCGGGCCAGGGCCTGGAAGCGGTCCTTGCTGCGTTCCGATCGTCGCTCCGCGATCACCGCCGGCGTCGACCTCGGCGATCAGGCGGGCGATGCGAGGGTCGAGCTCCGCCAGCTCTGCGAGCCCTTCGAGCGTTGGGCCGATGTCCGGCGTCCCCTGCCTCAACGGCCCCTGCCACCGGGGGTCGCGCTTCTCGCCGAACGCCCGGACGCCCTCCCGGAAGTCCTCGGAGGCGAAGCAGGACTCGCGCAGGGCGACCAGCTCGTCGACCTGCTTGGGGCTGAGCCGGGGGAACTGGGTGAGAGTTTCGATGGCGTACTTGTTGCCGCGCGTCGACAGCGGCGCGTTGCCGGCGATCAGCGACGCCAGCGCCAGCGACTCGGACTCGATCGCGGCGGCGGGGTGGACCTCGTTGACGAGGCCGATCGCCTCCGCTCGGGCGCCGTCGACGACTCGTCCGGTCAGGAAGAGCTCCTTGGTCCGGGGGACGCCGATGCAGTCGATGAAGCGCTCGAGGCCCGTGTGGCCGTAGATCAGACCGAGCTTGGCGGGCGGCATGCCCAGCTTCGCCTCCGCCGCGCAGAGCCGCAGGTCGCAGCGGACCGCCAGCTCGAGGCCGCCGCCGAGGCAGTGGCCGTTGATCGCCGCGAGGACGGGAAAGGGGTGAGCGCTGATCGCGTCCATCGCCGCCGTGAACGGGTGCGCCACCAGGGCCTCGGCGTCCCGCTCGAAGCTCTCGTCGGGGATCGCGCCGATGTCGTAGCCGGCCGAGAACGCCTTGCCGGCGCCGGTGATCACCACGCAGCGCACGTCGATTCCGTGGTCGAGAAGGGGCAGCGTCTCCGCCAGCGCGTCGAGGACCGCGTGGGAGAGCGGATTGCGCTTCTCGGGGTTGTTCAGCGTGAACCGGGCGACCGCTTCGGCAGGGAAGTCGAGGACCAGCTCGCCTCCCGCCAGCTCACGAGGCTCGCCTCCCGGTGCGTGCTCGGTTGTCGGCTCTTCGCTCATCCGCCCGGAGCGTAAGGCAGGAGCAGGGCACGGGCACTGGCCGGGCGGCCAGGGGCCATGCGCCCCACGTGTCCATCGCGGTAACGTCCACCGTGAGTTTCCGAGGAATTACCCAGAGAACGAGGAGAGATCCAGTGGAGCCCACGACCGCGCCCGAAGCCGCCACGACCAACGGGACCACGGAGGCGGCAGCCGCCGATTCCGCCCCCGCCTCCGTCAACGAGGTCGAGGTCTACAACCCCGCGACCGGTCAGCTGATCGGAACCGTGCCGGCGATGACGCCGGAGGACGTCACCGAGGCCGTGGCACGCGCCCGTGCCGCACAGCCCGCCTGGGAGGCAGCCGGCTTCGCCGAGCGCGCCCGGATCCTGCGTCGCGCGCAGAAGTGGACCCTCGACAACGCCGAGCGGATCATCGCGACGATCGTCGCCGAGAACGGCAAGACCTACGAGGACGCGCAGCTGGCGGAGATCTCCTACGTCGCCAACGCCTTCGGCTTCTGGGCCAAGAACGCGCCGGAGTTCCTCGCCGACGAGAAGGTCAAGTCCTCGTCGCCGTTCGTGCTCGGCCGCAAGCTCAAGGTCCGGTACGCGCCGATCGGCGTCGTCGGCGTGATCGGCCCGTGGAACTACCCGCTGACCAACTCCTTCGGCGACTGCATCCCGGCGCTGGCGGCCGGCAACTCGGTGGTCCTGAAGCCGGCGACGCTGACGCCGATGACCTCGATGCTCCTCGCCGAGGGCCTCCGCGAGTGCGGCATGCCCGAGGACGTCTTCCAGGTCACGGTCGGCGAGGGCAGCAAGATCGGCAACGCCCTGATCGACGCAGTCGACTTCGTCATGTTCACCGGCTCGACCGAGGTCGGCAAGAAGGTCATGATGCGCGCCGCCGAGACGCTGACTCCGACCGCCATGGAGCTCGGCGGCAAGGACCCGATGATCGTCCTCCGCGACGCCAACCTCGAGCGCGCCGCCAACGCCGCCGTCCACTACTCGATGCAGAACGGCGGTCAGACCTGCATCTCGGTCGAGCGCGTCTACGTCGAGGAGCCGGTCTACGACGACTTCGTCGGCCGTGTCACCGAGAAGATGCGCGCGCTGCGTCAGGGTGTCCCGGGCGGCCCGGCCAAGGTGGACGTCGGCGCGATGACCTCCGCCGACCAGACCGATCTCGTCGAGGAGCAGGTCAACGAAGCGGTCGAGCAGGGCGCCAGAGCGGTCGTCGGCGGCAAGCGCGGCGAGGGTCCCGGAGACTTCTTCGAACCGACCCTCCTGCTCGACGTCGATCACTCCATGGAGTGCATGACCGAGGAGACGTTCGGCCCGACGCTGCCGGTGATGAAGGTGGCCGACGCCGAGGAGGCGATCAAGCTCGCCAACGATTCCCCCTACGGCCTGCAGGCCTCCGTCTGGACGAAGGACACCGAGCGCGGCGAGCAGATCGCCCGCCGGATCGAGGCCGGAGTCGTCTGCGTCAACGACGCGCAGCTCAACTACGTCGCCCTCGAGCTGCCGATGGGCGGCTGGAAGGACTCCGGCGTCGGCTCGAGGCACGGTGCCGGCGGCATCCGCAAGTACACGAAGCAGCAGACCCTGCTGATCACGCGGTTCGCGCCGACCGACAAGGACATCCACATGCTGCCGTACGACTCGCCGCGCACGACGAAGCTGCTCGGCCGTTCGTTCAAGCTCCTCTGGGGCCGCGGCAAGCGCGACTAGGGAGGGACGACATGGCGGGCGAGGGATTCACGAAGAAGAACCTCAAGGACGACATCGACGACATGGCCGGTGCCAACGGGGTCGAGGGCATGGCGGCGCACTTCGCCGCCGGTGAGCTCGACCTGCGGGAGTCGGGGCTGAGCTATCAGCGCATCGAGCCCGGCAAGCGCCAGCCGTGGGGCCATCGGCACAAGAAGCAGGAGGAGATCTACGTGATCCTCTCCGGCAACGGCATCGCCAAGCTCGGCAACGACGAGGTCGAGGTCGGCCCGCTCGACGCCCTCCGCGTGGCGCCCGAGCTGGCGCGCAACTTCGAGGCCGGCCCCGACGGGCTCGACCTGCTCGCCTTCGGTTCACCCCGCAACCCCGACCCGGAGGCCGAGGGCGACGCCGAGATGCTCCCGGGCTGGTGGGGAGACGAGGACTTCTAGCAGCAACTCCGAGGGGATGCTCCGCTTCGCGTCCGCTTTCCTCGGGCTGCGCGGTGTTGCCGCTCGGCAAGGGCGTCAGTGGCTGGTGGCGGTGAGCAGTGCTCGCGCTTCGCGTCCGCTCTGCCCGGCCTGCGCGGTCGTTACCGCTCGGCAGGAGCGTCAGTGCCGAGCTCGTCGGAGGCGGGCACGTGCGATGCCGAAACCTCCATCTCGGCGGCTAGTCCGCCCTCAGAGCAGTCCCTCGGCGGCCACGCCCACCAGACTGGTGGCCCGTCAGATAACGATCGAACCGTCGTCGTTGATCGTCCAATGCGGGTTGTGGGCGACCTCCCAGGGGTGGCCGTCGGGGTCGACGAAGACGCCTGAATACCCGCCCCAGAACGTCGCCTCGCCCGGACGTCCCACGACTGCGCCGGCGGCTTCCGCCTGGGCCAGGACCTCATCGACCTCGGCCGGCGAGCCGACGTTGTACGCCAAGCGTGACTCCTCCCCAGCCGCCGGTGTCCTCGACGGTGCTGTCGGCGGCCAGTTCCTCTCGGTTCCAGAGTGCGACGGCCATCCCGCCGCACTGGAAGAACGCCACTCCCTGCTCCTCGAAGTCGTTGCCCGCCGACCAGCCGAGCTTCTCGTAGAAGGCGACCGCCCGGCCGACGTCCGCGACTCCCAAGGTGACGAGGCTCAGACGCTGGTCCATTGCCTCGATGCCTACTCCAACACGACCAAGACGTCGCCCTCGCTGACCGATTGACCCTCTTCGCAGCGGATCTCGGTCACCGTGCCGGAGTCCTCGGCCTCGACCGGCATCTCCATCTTCATCGACTCGAGGATGACGACGGTGTCGTCGAGGTCGACCTGGTCGCCGACGGCGACCTCGATCTTCCAGACGGTTCCGGTGATGTGGGCGGGGATGTCCGGCACAGGGCGGCAGAATAGTCCCCGGTGGCGGCGGAAACCGAGAGCGAGCGGAACCGGATCGCGATCGTCGCCGCCCGCGACGAGGGCGACCGCATCGGCTCGACCCTGAGGTCCTTGCGCGCCGCGTCGCCGGGCATCGCCCTGTGGGTCGCCGACGACGCGTCCTCCGACGACACCCGCGTCGAGGCGATGGCCGCGGGCGCAACGGTGATCGGGCGCAACAAGCCCCACGGAAAGGGCGGGAACATGTCCGCCGCGGCGACCGCCGCTCTCGAGGGGCTCGATCCCGACGCGACGGTGCTGCTCTGCGACGGCGATCTGGCCGACACGGCCGGTCGCCTGGTTCCGTTGCTCGAAGCCGTCGAATCCGGGAGCTGCGACCTGGCCGTCGCGGCCTTCGAGCGGAAGGTCGGCGGCGGCCTCGGCTTCGCCAAGGGCTATGCGCGCAATGCGATCCGCAAGCTCTGTGGTCTCGAGACGACGGCCCCGATCTCCGGCCAGCGGGCGATGTCGGCCCAGGTCCTGGCCGACGTACTCCCGTTCGCACCGCGTTACGGGATGGAGATCGGGATGACGGTCGACGCCGTCCGTGCCGGCTACCGCGTCTCCGAGATCGAGCTCGACCTCGCGCACAGATCAACGGGACGAACGCTGGGAGGCTTCATGCACCGCGGTCGCCAGCTGCGCGATTTCGTCGCTGTCTATCGCAACCGGCGCCGGGTTCCGTCTGCGGTCGAATAGGCTCGGCGCCGGTGATCCTCGCGATCGATCAGGGCACGACGGGCAGCACCTGTCTCGTCTTCGACGAGGAGGGTCAGATCGTCGGCCGCTCCTATTCGGAGTTCGCGCAGTACTTCCCGAAGCCGGGGTGGGTGGAGCACGACGCCGCCGAGATCTGGGACGTCACCCGTCAGGTCGGCACCGAAGCCCTGGCGGACGCCCGCATCGACGGCAAGGACCTGAGCGCGATCGGGATCACGAACCAGCGGGAGACCGTCGTCGGCTGGGATCCCGCCACCGGTGAGCCGATCCATCACGCGCTCGTCTGGCAGGACCGGCGCACCGCGGCCCGGTGCAGCGAGCTCGTCGAGGCGGGTCACACCGACATGGTCCGCGAGCGGACGGGGCTCGTCATCGATCCGTACTTCTCGGGCACGAAGATCGAGTGGCTGCTCCGCAACGTCGAAGGCGCCGAGCGGGCGCGGTTCGGCACGATCGATTCCTGGCTCGTCGACAAGCTCTGCGGGGAGCACGTCACCGACCTGTCCAACGCCTCGCGGACGATGCTTCTCGACATCAGGTCGGGTGCCTGGGACCCCGAGCTCTGCGACCTGCTCGGGATCGATCCCGGGTCGCTTCCCGATCCGCGCGGCTCGGCCGAGATCTACGGAGTGACCCGCGAGTTCGGCGGCGAGGTCCCGGTTGCCGGGATCGCCGGCGACCAGCAGGCGGCCCTGTTCGGGCAGGCATGCCACCGGCCCGGCGACGCCAAGAACACCTACGGGACCGGCAGCTTCGTCCTGCTCAACAGCGGCGACACGCCACCGGATCCGGTCGAGGGCCTGCTGGGCACCATTGCATGGGGTTTGGGCGGGGAGACGACCTATGCGCTGGAAGCGGCCGTCTTCGTCACGGGCTCAGCGGTCCAGTGGCTGCGCGACGGCCTCGGCCTGATCGAGTCGGCGGCCGAGACCGAGGCACTCGCCGCGTCGCTGGAGTCCAACGACGACGTCTACTTCGTCCCGGCCCTGACCGGCCTCGGCTCGCCGTACTGGGATCCGTACGCCCGCGGCGCCCTGATCGGGTTGACGAGGGGAACCGGGCGCGCGCAGATCGCCCGCGCGACGCTGGAGGCCATCGCCTACCAGACCGTCGACGCCGTCCGGGCGCAGGAGGCCGCCTCCGGCGAGCGCCTGAGCTCGCTGCGGGCCGACGGCGGCGCTGTGGGGAACGCCTGGCTCATGCAGTTTCAGGCGGACGCCCTCGGCGCACCGGTAGTCGTGCCCGAGATCGCCGAGACGACCGCGCTCGGCGCGGCCTATCTCGCCGGCATCGCGTCCGGGCTGTGGGATCTGGAGCGCGTCGCCTCGATGTGGCGGCAGCGGGTCGCCTACGAGCCACGGATGTCCGCCGACGAGCGCGAGTCGCTGCTCTCGCGCTGGCACCAGGCCGTCGAGCGGTCGCGGGACTGGGCCCGTCCGTAGGCGTCACGGGACCTCAGGTATCTCGGGCCGTAGGGTTCCCGCTGTGCAGGCCCACCTCGTAACCGGTTTTCCGGGGTTCATCGGCCGCCGCCTCGTCGCGGTGCTGCTCGAGCGCGATCCCGAGGACGGCGTCATCGCGCTGGTCGAGCCGCGGATGGTCCCCGCCGCCCGTGCCGCCGCTGCTGATCTGGGCAGCGGGTCCCGGATCGAGATCCTCGAGGGCGACATCACGCTGCCCCGCCTCGGCCTCGGCGAGGATCGCTACCGGCGCCTCGCCGCCGAGGTCAACGTCGTCCACCACCTCGCCGCCATCTACGACCTCGCGGTGCCGGTCGGAATCGCTCAGCTCGTCAACGTCGACGGAACCGGCAACGTGATCACCTTCTGCCGTGACGTCGAGCGGCTGGAGCGGCTCAACTACGTCAGCACCGCCTACGTGGCGGGCGACCGGACGGGGGTCGTCTACGAGCACGAGCTCAACCTCGGCCAGGGCTTCAAGAACCACTACGAGTCGACCAAGTTCCAGGCGGAGGTCTGGGTGCGTTCGGCGATGGACGACGTGCCGACGACGATCTTCAGGCCGGCCATCGTCGTCGGGGACTCGCGGACGGGGGAGACCCAGAAGTTCGACGGGCCCTACTACGCGCTCCGGTTCATCGCGGCGAGCGCGGCCAGGGGCATGCCCGCGGCCAACATCGGCCGCGGCGCCGTCCCCTTCAACGTCGTGCCCGTCGACTTCATCGTCGAGGCGATGATCGAGCTCGGGCGCTCGGAGGAGGCGATCGGCGAGACGGTGCACCTCTGCGACCCGGCGCCGCTCAGCTCCCATGAGATGTTCAGCCTGCTGGCCGAGCTCTATCCGGCGAAGCAGGCGTCCTACAGGGTGCCGCCGTCGATCGTCGCCGCCGCGCTCCGGATCCGCCCGATCCGCAACATGTACGGCGGCACGCCACCCGAGTCGATCCGCTACCTCAACCACCCGGTTCGCTACGACACGCGGCGGGCGGGAGAGCTGCTGGCGGGCTCGGATCTGCGTTGCCCGGGATTCGCGGAGTATGCGCCGGCGATGGTCGAGTTCTTCCGTGCGAACGAGAATGATCCAGCCCTCGCGCCGGTGCCGCGTGGGAGAGCGGAAATGACACGTAACCAGGACCGCGCACGGGGGTAGGAATCCGCAGCGCCACGGCGCACCTCGCCATGTCCGACCTCAAGCCTCAGAACTACAAGGACCCCCGCCCGGCGGAGAAGTTCACGGAGTTCCACGAGCACTCGCGCACGCACGCTCCGAACTGGGTTTACGGGGCGGTTCGCCTGGTCACGACGCCGATCTCGCTCTCCATCTACCGGACGCGTTCGATCGAGGTCGACAACGTGCCCGCCGCCGGTCCGGTGATCCTGGCCGCCAACCACTTCTCCAACTACGACCACTTCCTGGCCGGAGTCTGGCTGCGCCGCCGGATCAGGTTCATGGCGAAGTCTCAGATGTTCCGCCAGAACAGGGTTCTCGACTACATCTACAAGTACGGCGGCGTCTTCCCGATCCGTCGTGGCCACGCCGACGAGGAGTCGTTCCGGACGATTCACGCGATCCTCGAGAACGGGGGCTGCGTGATGATCTACTGCGAGGGCGGCAGGTCGCGCAGCGGTCGAGCTCGGTGAGGCCAAGCCCGGGGTCGGCCGGGCCGCGCTCGAGACCGGCGTTCCCGTCGTTCCGGTGGCGATCCACGGCTCGCAGGGGATCCGCAGCTGGCGCAAGCTCGTCTTCCCCAAGATCACGATCCGGTACGGCGAGCCCATCACGTTCGACGTGGTCGAGTCGCCCACCCGCGAGGAGCAGGCCGAGGCGGCGGGCGAGATCTTCTCGCACGTACGTGAGATGTACGAGGAGCTGCAGCGCGACGGCCGCGCGTCGGTCATCAAGCGGCTCCGCGAGGGCAAGCCCTCACCGGGCGCCCCCAGCTACTCGTAGCGCTTGGAGACGGTCTTCCAGCGCTCGGGATCATGCCCCGGCAGGATCTCGGCGCGCGGGTAGGTCCGGGCGAACTGCTGAAGCTCGCGTACCGACCGGCGCCATGTGTGCATGTCGAGCGGTCGCGGCGGCGGGTCCCCGCCTTCGAGCTGCGCACTCGTGTAGATCGCGTCGCCGGCGATGACCAGATCGCGGTCGCGCAGGTGGGCGATCACCGAGCAATGTCCGGCGGAGTGGCCGGGCGTGAAGGCGAGGCGAACGCTGCCGTCGCCGAAGAGGTCGAATGTGCGGCCGAAGCTCGCGTACGAGGAGATGCCCGGCCCGTCGAAATCGACCGTGTTGTAGTCGAAGAGGTAGTCGTAGTGGGAGGGGCGGTAGCCGCGCAGGAACGGCCGTGGGTCGGTCGTCGCGGCCTCCCACTCCTGCTTGGAGAGGACGAACTTCGCCTTCGGGTACTCGGCGATACCCGAACTGTGATCGAAGTGGAGGTGGGTGAGGATGACCGTCTTCCAGGTCCAGGGCGTCGATGCCGCGTTCACGGAGCTGGGCGGGCAGGTCGCGGCCGGGCTCGATCCTGGGCTTGGCGAAGCGCGCGGCGATCCGCCCGAGGTTGGCCGACGGCTTGGCGGCCACCGAGCCGTGGAAGGCCGTGTCGACGAGGACCGGGCCAACGGTTGGGTGGGTGATCAGGTAGGCGGGGATCGGGACCAGCCACCACTTGGACTTCGGTGTGCCGATGCCGAGCATGCGCAGGTTGGCGAGCCTTCCGCCCTTGCTCTCGAAGAAGCCCTGCGGCGCCAGGATCGAGCCGCCGAGGAGCGGCTCGACGGTGACCGCCACACCCGGCGATCCGCCTCCGGGAAGGGGTTTCTCGAGTGGTGTGGCCTGCGCCTTCAGCTTGCTCATCTCGACCCCTCAGGCTACCCCGCCCTTGCGCCCGGCTCGCGGCTCCGGCGGGCGCTCGCACGACGTCTCGCAGAGCGCGGCCGGGAAGGCAATAGGCTGCCCGCGTGACCGGCCAGCCGTCCAAGATCTTCGCCCCGGGATTGCTCGACGGATCGGTCTGCCTCGTCTCGGGTGCCGGCTCGGGCCTGGGTCGCGAGACCGCTATGGAGCTGGCCAGGCTGGGCGCGACCGTGGTCGGCTGCGGGCGCCGCTCCGAGCCCCTGGAAGAGACCAGGGCCGCGATCGAGGCGATCGGCGGGACCGCGGACGCCGTGGCCGCCGACATCCGCGACGAGGAGGCCGTCGACGCCATGGTGGCGGGAGTCCTCGAGCGCCACGGCAAGCTCGATCTGCTCGTCAATAACGCCGGTGGCCAGTTCCTCGCCCCGGCCGAGACGATCTCCGCGAAGGGCTTCAGGACGGTCACCGAGTTGAACGTCCAGGGAACCTGGAACATGACGCATGCCGTCGCCACGCAGGCGTTCATCCCACAGAACGGCGGCAAGGTCGTGAGCGTCACGCTCTCGCCCCACAACGGGATGCCCGGGATGGTTCACTCCGGGGCCGCCAGGGCGGCGGTCGAGAACATGATGAGGACGCTCTCGGTGGAGTGGGCGCGATTCGGGATCAGGCTCTGCGCGATCGCTCCCGGCCAGTTCGACACCGAGGTCTTCCGCACCAAGTACCCGGCGCAGGTGGTCGAGACGGTCCCGAAGACCATTCCGCTGGGCCGCCTCGGCAGGCCCGAGGAGATGGCCTGGCTGATCGCCTATCTGGCCTCTCCGGCGGGTGACTTCTTCAGCGGCACCGTGCTGACCATCGACGGCGCACGCGACAACTGGTTCGGCGCCTGGCCGCCGCAGTTCCAGGCGGGCGACGCCGGCGAGCCTCCGGCCGAGGAGCGGCGCTAGCCGCGATAACCGCCGCTCGCGTCCTGCGATGCGGCGGGGGGCTGGAACGCCCGCTCGCCGAGCCTCCTGTAGCCCTCGACCGACGGATGGTCGCCGTCGATCGTCCATTCGGCGCGCATCGTCCCGGGTCGGCCGGGATCCTCGAGCGTGTCGTGGAAGGGCAGGACCGGGACGCTCTCCTCGCGACCGATCCGCTCGATCTCGGCGTTGAGGCCGGCGATCGCATCGTCAGCCGTCCGGGTGGCCGTTGTTCCACGGCAGAACGTCGGTGATCGCGACGGGAATTCCGAGATCCTTGCCGGCGACGACCATCGCCCGCAGGTCGTCGGCGGCCTGGCCCGTCGGCCTTCCCTGCGCGATGTCGTTGATCCCGCCCTGGACGACCAGCGCGTCCGCACCGTCGGCGCATTCGTCGAGGCGTCGCGCGATCTCGTCCGTTCGCTCCCCGAACACGCCGCAGTTGCGGAAGGCGAGCTCCGGGTGCGCCCGTGCGGCCCAGTACTCGTACTGGCTCCTCTCGTTCAGCTTCGATCCGATCGCGACCCTGATGCCCTCGTTCGGGTCCCAGAGGGGGGAGCCGGCGGTGATCGAGTCGCCGAGGGCGGCGACGAGGAACTGTCCGGAATCGGCATTCGGATCAGTCTCAGGGGTTGTCGATTCATCGGCGCCACAACCGGCTGCGACCAGAGCCAGGCAGGCGAAAAGCGATGGCAGGAGTTTGCTGAGCACCACGGAAGTCTGGTCAAGTTACGGCGGCGGGAGCCGATTGGATGACGACTCGAACCAGGGAGACAACTTGAATTCAGGGACGAACAAGAAGCTCGTGCTGGCGGCGATGATCTGCGCCGTCGCGATGACGTTCATCGACCAGACGATCGTCTCGATCGCGATCCCGGATCTGCAGAAGGACCTGAAGCTCGGCGAGTCCGGGGCCCAATGGATCGTCAACGGATATCTGGTCGCGCTCGCCGCCCTCTTTCTCTTCGGCGGCCGCATCGCCGACATTCGCGGTCACAAGCAGATGGTCATGGTCGGCATCGTCATCTTCACGTTCGCCTCCGCGATGTGCGGCGCCACGCCGACCGGCTCGCTCGCCGAGGCCTGGATCGTGTTCTTCCGCATCGTTCAGGGCGTCGGCGCAGCGATCATGTTCCCGGCGGCGCTCGCGATCGTCGTCGACGCGTTCCCGGTCGAGGAACGCGGCAAGGCGATGGCGGCGTTCTTCGGGATCGCCGGCGGGTTGACGGCGGTCGGGCCGCTTGCGGGCGGCTTCCTGATCGAGATCTCGTGGCGGACGATCTTCTGGATCAACGTACCGGTGGCCATCGTCGCGATCCTGCTCACGCTCAAGGCCAACCCGAGCAACGAGCCGCGGCCGGCCAAGCTCGACTACCGGGGCGCGGTGCTGGCGGCGATCGGCCTGGGGCTGCTCGTGCTCGGGCTCCAGCAGGCCAGCGACTGGGGCTGGGACAGTCCCGCGACGATCGGCTCCATCGTCGTCGGCCTCGCGGTGATCGGGCTCTTCGTCCGCTCCGAGCTGCGGACCGATCCGCCGCTGATGCAGGTGCGGATCTTCCGGAACTCGGCGTTCGCCGCCGACAACCTCGTCCTCTTCCTGATCTCGATCGCCTTCGTACCGATGTTCCTGTTCGCGAGCATGTACTGCCAGATCTCCCTCGGGTTCTCGCCGAGCGAGGCCGGCGGCTATCTCGGAATCTTCTTCGGCGGCTTCGTGGTCGCCTCCCAGTGGGGCGGCCGGATGCTCGATGCGATCGGTGCCAAGCGGCCGGTGATGATCGGCTGCGCGGTCGCCGCCGTCGGCTATTACCTGTGGGCGAAATCGATGCCCGACACCGACCCCGGGTCCTGGAACCAGTGGTGGCGGGTCGTCATCGCCGGCGCCGGGTCGGGGATGGTGCTCGGCCCGATCACCACCGACGCCCTCAACCGGGCTTCGCAGACGAGCTACGGCGAGGTCACCGGGATCACCCAGACTGCCCGGAACGTCGGCGCCAGCCTCGGCATCGCGATCCTCGGGACGATCCTGATCAGCGAGAACCGCTCGAACATCGAGTCCGCGTTCGAGAAGCTGGGTGCCACGAAGGAGCAGGCGGACGCCGTCGCGAACTCGATCACGCAGTCGGGCGGGGGAGAGGCGTCGAGCGCCATCTCGTCCGGCGGCACGAAGGCGCAGGACTTCCTCGCGGCCGTCCAGCACAGCTTCGCCCAGTCGACCGAGGTCGTCTTCTACGGCATGGCGGTGGCCATGCTCCTGGGCCTGGTCGTCACGGCCCTCCGGGTTCCCGCCGGCAAGCCGCCGGAGGTTCCTATTACGAGTACATCCCCGTGAACTGGCCGCCGGTCACATTGATGACCTGGCCGTGGATGTAGTTGGCGTAGTCGGAGCAGAGGAGCAGGACCGGCCCGGCCGCCTCCGACGGCTCGGCCGCACGCCCGAGCGGGATCATCATCTTGCCCATCTGGCGCATCTGCTCGGGGATGCCGAGCTCGATCTTCTCGCCCTCGCGCTCGATCTCGCCGGCGTTCTCCTTGGCGGCGGTCAGGCGCGTCTCGACGAATCCGAAGGCGATGGCGTTGCAGTTGATCTTGAACTGACCCCACTCCTTGGCGACAGCCTTGGTCAGGCCCGTGACTCCGGCCTTGGCCGAGGCGTAGTTGGCCTGGCCCGCGTTGCCCATCGTGCCCGAGACGGAGGAGATGTTGACGATCTTCCGGAAGACCTCCCTGCCCTCGGCCTGCTCGGCCTTGGCGGCCTCGCGCCACTGGGGGGCGAGCGCGCGGATCACCCGGAACGGGACGACCGTGTGGATGTCGAGCATCGCCTGGAATTGCTCGTCCGTCATCCGGTGGACGACGCCGTCCCACGTGTAACCGGCGTTGTTGACGACGCAGTCGACCGACCCGAAGGCGTCGATCGCGGCCGCGACCATCTTGTCGGGCGCGCTCGGCTCGGTCAGGTCGCCGCTGAAGACCGCGGTCTCGCCGTCGATCTCGTCGGCAGCCTGCTGGGCGACGTCACCGTCGATGTCGTTGATGAGGACCTTCGCGCCCTCCTGGACGAACAGCTCAGCCGTCGCCCTTCCGATGCCCCGGGCCGAGCCCGTGATGATCGCCGCTTTGCCGTCGAGTAAACCCATTGAAGTTGGTCTCCTGTGTCAGTTGAAGTTTGCCCGAGCACTCTATTTGACCCCAGATAACTCCGACCGGATCCTCCGCTTCGCGTCCGGTCCGGTCGGCCTGCGCGGTGTTACCGCTCGGCAGGGGCGTCAGTCGATAACTCCGAGGGAATGCTCTGGCTTCGCCGTCCGCTTCCCTCGGTCAGCGCGGTGTTACCGCTCGGCAGGGGCGTCAGTTCTATTTTGGGTGGGGTGGTCTGAACATGACGAAGACCGGAGGGCCGCCGCGGAGCCGGCCCTCGCCGATGATCTCGAAGCCCCGGCGGCCGTAGAAGGCGATGTTGTCGGCCGTGTGCGTGTCGAGAGCGCAGGCGTCGCCGGCGGCGTCGCGGATCGCCAGATCGTGGTCGAGGAGCCGGCCGCCGAGGCCCTCGCCGTGGTGGTCGGGGTCCGTGGCGATCGTGTCCAGGAACCAGTGCTCGACGTCGGGCTTCATCGAGCTGATCAGCTCGTCGCCCTCGCGCATCGCGTCGGCGACGTCGCCGAAGCTCAGGTAGTCCTCCTCGCTGCGCCGGCTCTTCAGCGACTCGATGCCGGGCGGTACCCACATTGTCGCGGTGAGGCCGCCGATCGTCCAGCACTCGCCGTCGGGGATGAACCGCTCGAGCAGGTCCTCCTTGAACCGGTTGAAGATCCGCTCCTCGCGATCGCTCGGGTCGGGCATGGCCCAGTCGCCCCACGGCTCGTGCCATGCGAACGCCCGCGCGAAGACGCGCGCGACCTGATCGACGTCGCCCGGCTCGATCCTCCTGGGCTGCTCCACGGTTTACGTCCCTGCTTCCAGGTTCGCCGAACACCCCACGGAAGCGGACGCGAAGCGGAGCATTCCGTCGCAGTTGTTCAAAGGCCGTAACTGCGCCCGAGGATTTCCTTCATGACCTCGTCGGTGCCGCCGCCGATCGGGCCGAGGCGGGCGTCGCGGAGGGCGCGCTCGACCTCGTACTCCCGCATGTAGCCGTATCCGCCGTGGACCTGGACGGCATCGTCGGCCACCTCGACCGCGGCGCGCTGGGTGAACAGCTTGGCGGCGGTGACCTCGCGAAGAGCGTCCTCGCCGTCGGCGAGCAGGCGCAGTGCGGAGTAGGTCATCGCCCGGCCGACCTCGAGCTTCGTCGACATGTCGGCGATCTTGTGCCGGATCGCCTGAAACTTGCCGATCGGCCGGCCGAACGCCTCGCGCTCGAGCGCGTAGTCGATGGTGCGGCGCAGGCACCAGTCCATACCGCCGACGGCTCCGAGCGACATCAGCAGCCGTTCCCACTGGAAGTTGGCCATGATCAGCTTGAAGCCCTCGTTCTCCTCACCGAGCAGGTTCTCGTCGGGCACGGCGACGTCGGTGAACGACAGCTCGCCGGTGTCGGAGGAGTGCCAACCGAGCTTCTCGAGCTTGCGGGAGACCTCGTAGCCCTTCATGTCGCTCTCCAGGATCAGGAACGAGATGCCGCCGTGGCCGCCCTCCGCCGTCGTGCGTCACGGCGCAGACGAGGAAGTCGGCGCGGACGCCGTTCGTGATGAACGTCTTCGAGCCGTTGACGACCCAGCCGCCCGCCACCTTCTTGGCCGACGTCCTGATCGAGGCGACGTCGGAGCCGGCGCCCGGCTCGGTGATGCCGAGCGCAGCGATCCTCTCGCCCGCGATCGCGGGGCGGAGGAAGCGCTCGTGCTGTTCGTCGGTGCCGAAGTTCCAGACCGGTGGAGTCGCGATCCCGGTGTGAGCGCCGAGGCCTGCGCCGACCCCGCCGCACATGCCGGCGGCGGCGATCTCCTCGGCCCAGACGGCGTCGTGGACACCGTCGCCGCCCTGGCCGCCGAGGCGTTCCGGGTACTTGAGCCCGAGAAACCCGAGCTCGGCGGCCCGGTCGAAGAGCTCCCGGGGAAACTCACGCCGCCGCTCCCACTCGCCCTGCTCGGGGACGATCTCGCTCTCGACCCAGCGGCGCACGGTCGGCTCGCAGCTGCTCGTGCTCGTCCTCGAACGGGGGGATGACGGCCCGTTGCCCGCTGTCCTTGACGACGCTCATCGCCTGCACGGTATCCGCTGCTTTCAAAACATCGGGCCACGGCGAACATGCTCAAGGCATTCAGGGTCGCCGGTGCCGGCGACTCCGCTGGCCGGCTAGGCGGCGAGGAGCTCACGCAGGCGCTCGAGCAGGGCGCCGGCGTCGAACGGCTTGTCGATGAAGCCGACCCGCCCGGAGGTCGCGCCGAGGTCGGTCGGCGGCGCGTCGTCGCTGTAGCCGGACATGAAGAGGACATGGAGCCCGGGGCGCATCGCGACCGCCCGCCGCGCCAGGTCGTCGCCGCGCATCCCGGGCATGACGACGTCGGCGAGCAGGAGGTCGTAGCGGCCGCCGGGGTCGTCGAGCTTCTCCAGCGCCTCGACGCCGCCCGAGCAGGAGGTGACGCGATAGCCGGCGGTGTCGAGGATCCGCTCCGCGACCCGGCGCACCGCCTCGTCGTCCTCGGCGATCAGGACCGCCTCGCCGCGCCCGGCGGGGGCGGCCTGGGAGGGCCGGGGCGCGGGCCGGCTGGCGGCGTCCCCGGCGGGGAGGTGGATCTCGATGGTCGTCCCGTGCCCGGGCCGCGAGGACAGGTCGATCATGCCTCCGGCCTGGGTGACGATCGTGTACACGGTTGCGAGGCCGAGGCCGGTGCCCTGGCCCGAGGCCTTCGTCGTGAACATCGGCTCGAAGGCCCGTGACGCGACCTCGGCGTCCATCCCCGTACCGGTGTCGCTGACCGTCAGTCGCACGAACCGGCCCGGCTCGACGCCCGGGTAGGCGATCGTGTCCGTCGCCCCGAGCTCGGCGTTCCCCGTCTCGAAGGTGAGCGTGCCGCCACCCGGCATCGCGTCGCGTGAGTTGACGGCGAGATTGATCAGGATCTGCTCGATGCGCGCGGGGTCGTCGGCGAGCGGCCAGAGGGCCGGGTCGAGGTGCCGTTCCACCGTCACCTGCTCGCCGATCGTCGAACGCATGAAGCCGTCGAGCCCCGAGATCAGCTCGTTCAGGTCGAAGACCACGGTCGAGCCGCTCTCGCGCCGCGCCAGGATCATCAGTTGCCGGACGAGCCCGACTCCGCGCTCGGCCGCGCGGCGGATCTCCTCGATGTCGGCGGCGGCGGGGGAGCCGGGGGGGACCGACGCCGAGGCGAACCGGGCGTAGTTGATGATCACCCCGAGGATGTTGTTGAAGTCGTGGGCGATGCCGCCGGCGAGCTGGCCGATCACCTGCAGCGGCGACTCGGCGTCCGGGTCGCTCCCCCGGCAACTTGCCCGTCGGTCTCTCCGGCGCGCTCACTCGAGCAGGCCCCAGCGCATGGCGGTCGCCACCGCGGCGGCCCGATCCGATACCCCGAGCTTCTCGTAGAGGTTGTTGAGATGGGTCTTCACGGTCCCCTCCGAGAGGTGCAGCTCGTCCCCGATCCGCGCCGCCGTCCGGCCCTCGGCGAGGAAGCGGAGGATCTCGGCCTCGCGGGACGTCAGCGTCGGGCGGTCCGAGGTCTCGCGCAGCTGGATCTCGGTCGCGATGCCGGCTGCGAACTGGGGAGCGATCACCGTCTCACCGCGCCCGGCGGCGACGATCGACTCGCAGAGCTCGGTGTGATCGGAGGCCTTCGAGACGTAGCCGGCGGCCCCCTGGGCGAGCGCCTTGTAGGCGGCGCCGGAGTCCTCGTAGCCGGTCAGGAGCATCACCCTGGTGCGCAGACCGTCCCGCTGCACGGCGCTGACGATCTTGAGGCCGTCGAGGCCCGGCATCCGCACGTCGACGACGGCGACGTCCGGCTCGAGTTCGTGGATTCGCTCGAGGGCCTGCCGACCGTCCGACGTCGAACCGACCAGGTCGAGGTCGGGATGCTCGCCGATCGCGCGCTCGAGACCCTGCCGGTAGACCGGATGATCGTCTGCAATGAGGATCGTCAGGCCCTTGCCGCTCACGCCGCTGATTCTGGCAGGCGTGGGGGCGGCGCCGATCACGTGTTGGGAGCGGCGACTCGTACATTTGTCCAGATCCTTTGCGGACCGCCGGAGCGGTGCTACAAGGGGGTCCGGACTTAGAACCCATGAACCGGCGCGACGCTCGGCATCCATCCCAGCGTCGCGTTTTCCAGGTCCGATCCATACCCATCCCCCGCTTTGACCCGCCTCTGACAACAGGGCGGGTCAAAGCATTTCTGGGGCCGCTCTTCCGCTAGAGCCCGTAACTGCGGCCGATGACCTCGAGCATGATCTCGTCGGCGCCGGCCCCGATCCGGTTCAGGCGGACGTCGCGGTAGGCGCGCTCGATTCCGTACTCCTTCATGTAGCCGTAGCCACCGTGGATCTGGAGGCACTCGTCGGCGACCTCGCAGGCGACGCGCGACGTGTACAGCTTCGTCTGCGTGATCTCGCGGACGGGGTACTCGCCGTTGTTGAAGCGCCACGCGGTCGTGTAGGTGAGCTGCTTGGCGGCCTCGATCTTGGTGGACATCTCGGCGAACTTGTGCCGGATCGCCTGGAACTTGCCGATCGGCCGGCCGAACGCCTCACGCTCCTTCGCGTACTCGAGGGTCTTCTCGAACAGCCGCTCGGCGCCCGCGACCGAGCCCGCCGCGGCGACGAGCCGCTCGCCCTGGAGCTCCCAGGAGATGTGGTAGAAGCCCTTGCCCTCCTGGCCGAGGATGTTCTCCGCCGGGACGCGCACGTCCTCGAAGGACAGCTCCGCGGTGTCGGAGGAGTGCATGCCGAGCTTCTCGAGCGTCCGGGAGACGGTGAACCCGGGCACGTTGTCCCCGTTCTCGTCCTTGAGGTCGACGATGAACAGCGTGATGCCGTCGTGACGGGCGTCGGGATCGGTCTTGGCGACCAGCAGGATGAAGTCTGCCCGGGCGCCGTTCGTGATGAAGATCTTCGATCCGTTGATCACGTATTCGTCGCCCTCGCGGCGCGCCGTCGTCCTGATGCCGGCGACGTCGGAGCCGGCCCCCGGCTCGGTGATGCCGAGGCAGGCGATCTTCTCGCCCTTGATTCCGGGAACGAGGTACCGCTGCTTGAGATCCTCGGTGCCGAGCAGCTCGATCGGGGGGAGCACCATGTCGGTGTGGACCGCCAGGCCCATGCCGAGGCCGCCCGAGTTCGCGTACGAGAGGCACTCGGCGCGGACCAGGGAGTAGTAGTAGTCGCCGCCCTGTCCGCCGTACTCCTCGGGGAAGCAGAGCCCGACGTAACCGAGCTCGGCCATCCGGTGCAGGACCGAGTCGGGCCAGTAGTTCTCCTCGTACTCCTCGGCGTGGGGAGCGACCTCCTTCTGGACCCAGGACTTCATCGACTCGCGCAGATCCTCGTGCTCGTCGGTGAAGATCAGGTGCTTGCGCCCGGACTCGAACTCCGGCTTGATCACGTCGCTTGCTGCTGTGGCCACCCTCGGCTCCTCTGTGCTCGTGGAAAGTACAAAGTAGACAGTAGCACTGTCTACTTCATACGAGATCGGGAATCCCGGCTCGGGAAGCGGTGGTATTGCCGTTGCGGTTGCGGCGGCGTCGGTGATTCCCGGGCCGGGGTTGGCTACCCTCGTCTGATCGTGCTCCCCTCCGGCCCCGGCAGCCCCGGCCTCTGGCAGATGCGCCAGTGGTTCCGCGACCCCGTTGAGTTCATGGAGCGCAACCGGGACCGGCACGGGCCGATCTTCACGGTCAAGCTCGGGGCTCTGAAGCGCTGCGCGTTCATCGCCGAGCCCGAAGCCGCATGGAAGGTGCTCAGCGGCGACCCGTCGACGTTCCGCATGGGCCCGACGAACCAGATCTTCCGGCCCGTCCTCGGCGAGCGCTCACTCTTCCTGCTGGACGGCGAGGAGCACAAGCACCACCGCCGCCTGATGGCGCCGTCGTTCCATCCGAAGGCGATTCGCGGCTACGGCGGGCTGATCGAGGAGATCGCCGCCCGCGAGATCGCCACCTGGCCGGTCGAGCAGCCGTTCCCCCTCCAGGAGCCGATGCGCCGGATCACGACCGAGTCGATCGTCCGGATCGTCGTCGGCGTCTGCACGCCCGACCGCGACACCGAGATCCGCCGGCTCGTGCCTCAGATGCTCGAGATCGCCGAGAACCCGCTGGCGCTGATGCCGCAGTTCCAACGTGAGTTCGGCGGCCGATCCCCGTTCGGCAAGGTCATGGAGATCACCCGTCAGATCGACGCGATCCTCCTCGACGAGATCAACCTGCGCCGCTATCTGCAGCCCCACGAGCGCGGGACCGACGTGATGTCGATGCTCGCCGCCGCCCAGACCCACGAGCCGGCGTTCATGTCGGATCGCGAGATCCGCGACGAGGTCCTCACGCTTCTCGATCGCCGGGCACGAGACGACGGCCAACGCCCTCTCCTGGGCGTTCGAGCGCCTCCTCCGGAACCCGGTCGCACGCGATCGCGTGGTGGCCGAGCTCGACACCGAGACCGACGAATACCTCGACGCCGTCATCAAGGAGACGCTGCGCCAGCGGCCGATCCTCCCGGTCACGGCGCGCCGGCTGACCGTCGAGACCCAGGTCGGCGACTTCACCTTCCCGCGCGGCTGGACGCTGATGCCGTGCATCTACCTGATCCATCAGGACGCCGAGGTGTTCCCGGAGCCGGAGCGGTTCCGGCCCGAGCGCTTCCTCGAGGATCCGAAGCCGAGCTCTCGCGTCTGGATCCCGTTCGGCGCGGGCGCCAGGCACTGCGTCGGCTCTCACCTCGCGCTGATGACGATCAAGTCGGTGATCCGGGTCGTGCTCGGTCGCACCGTCCTCGAGGCCGATCCGGAGCCCGAGCCGATCGTGCGCAACAACATGACCCTCGCTCCCGGTCGTGGGTCGATGGCGACGCTGCGCGGCCGGCGCGGCAGGCCGATCCGGGCCGAGTCGCCGATCAGCTTCGGCTAGCTCGCGCCGTCCGCGCGGCTCGAGCCGTTGGTACGGAACTTGCGGATTCACGTCCCGGGGGACCCCTGGCGATAGGCAATACATAGATCTGCCGTCGGCGGGGGATGACGGCGTAGTGCCACCAGGAAAGGTCAATCAAGTGGGCTTGGCAGTCTTCGAAGGTGCCAACACCGGCCGCGGTGCCGGTGCAGCTGCTCTGGATCCCGGCTACGGGCGCAGGTCCGACAGCCGCCAGGTGGCTCCGCTCGCCCGCGCCGGCGCCTACGTCTCCCTGGCCGGGATGGCCCTCGGCGTCCTCGGCGTAACGCTGCCTCACCCGGACTCGTTCGACGTCCCGGCCATGTTGCTCGTCCAGGCCTCGACCGGCCTGTTCGCGCTGACGTTCCTGATCTTCGCCAACCGCGTGCCGATGTGGCTGGTCAGGCTGACCCCGGCAATGGGCATCGTCCAGGTGACGGCGGGAGTGTTCTTCACCCACGACCCGAGCACGGCCTACAGCCTCTTCTATCTCTGGCCGTGCTTCTACGCCTTCTACTTCCTGCCGCGGGTCGACGCCGTGGTCGACGTCGCGATCCTCGGCATCTGTTACGGCGTGGCGATGGTCCTGATGTCGCAGTCCGACGTCGGCATGGCGGTCACCTCCGGGACCCTGACCTTCCAGTTCGTCGTCACCTTCGGCAGCCTCGCGGTAGCCGGCCTGATGATCCACGCCCTGCGGACCCGGGTGAACCGCCTCTGGGGATCGCTCAGCGACGCCGCCCGGACCGACCTGCTCACCGGCTTCGTCAACGGCCACGGCATCAACGAGATCCTCACCAACGAGATCGAGCGCGCTCGGATCAACACCCATCGGGTCGGCCTGATCACGGTCAACCTGAACGGCCTGCGTCAGCTCAACAAGCAGATCGGTTACGAGGCGGGCGACGAGGTCCTCCGCGAGCTGGCGCGACTGCTCAACGACTCGACCCGCCGCATCGACACCGTCGGCCGCACCGGCGCCGCCGAATTCGTGATCGTTCTTCCGCAGACCGACGAGCACACCGGTTTCCTGCTCGCCGAGCAGATCCTCACTCGGATGCGCCGGGGCTACCGCGAGCGGGGCTTCAACCTCAGCGCGAGCATCGGCGTCGCCGTCTTCCCCAAGCACGCCAGCAACGTCGACGAGCTGCTGCAGGCCTCGACCGCGGGCATGAACGCCGCGGTCGCGCTCGGCTCCGACAGGGTCGTCGTCTACAGCCACGACCTCGAGGGCGCGATCGAGGGCGACGGGCCTGTCGAGTCCGAAGGAGGGCCGCGCGCAGCTCGGCACGGTGCTCAGCCTCGCCGAGGTGCTCGAGCTTCGCGACGAGAGCAACGCGAACCACTCCGCGATCGTGGCCGAGTACTGCGAGATGATCGGCCGCGAGATGGGCCTTCCGGACCAGCGGATCCGGCGCCTGCGTCTCGCCGGGCCTCCTCCACGACATCGGCAAGGTCGGGATCGCCGATTCGATCCTCAACAAGCCCGGTCCGCTCTCGCCATCGGAGTGGGATCAGGTTCGCCGCCACCCCGAGATGGCCGCGAGGATCCTGGCCGCGCGCGAGCTCACCGACATCCGCGAATGGGTGCTGGCGCGCCACGAGCAGCCGGACGGGCACGGCTATCCGCGCGGGTTGTCCGGCGACCAGGTCCCGCTGGAGTCGCGGATCCTCGCCGTCGCCGAGTCCTACGACGCGATGACGAGCGAGCGGCCCTATCGAGCCGCGAAGACCCGCGACGAGGCGATCGCCGAGATGGGCCGCTACGCCGGCAGCCAGTTCGACGGCGCGGTCGTCGACGCCTTCGTGCGGGCGATGAACCGGGTCGCGGCCGGCAGCGCCGTCTGATTCGCGATCTAGCTTCCCCCTCCGTGACGAACGGGACCGGGACGCAGACCATCGACGCCGTCGGCAAGCGCTGGCCGGCCCAGGAGTACGAGGTCGGACGGGAGAAGATCCGCGAGTACGCCGACGTGCTCGGCTGCACGAGTCCCCTGCACCGGGATCACGACGCGGCCCGGGAGGCCGGGTTTCGCGCCGCCGTCGCTCCGCCCACGTTCGCCGCGGTGTACGTGGCTCGCTCGCTCGCCGGCGCCATGTTCGATCCCGCGTCGGGAATCTTCGACCCGGAGGTCGGGCTGGCCGGCTACCGGTTCGTCCAGCGGCGCCAGCACTTCGAGTGGCTGGAGCCGGTCTGCTCGGGTGACCGGATCTCGACGGTCGCCGCCCTGGCCGAGGCCGAGGACCGCGACGGCGCCCGCTACCGGACCTTCGAGTCCGAATCGGTCAACCAGCTCGGCGAGGTCGTGCTGCGGGGTCGCTACCAGGGCGTCGTCCCGGCGCCGCGGCCGCCCGGCGGCTCCCGTCCGCCGTCGCCGGCCGGACGAGCCGATCGAGGCCCCGGCGCGCGCGACCGGGTTCGAGCCCGGGGACGCCTATCCGGAGTTCCGAATCACTCCGGATCGCTACGCGGCCCAGCGCTACGCGGGCGCCTCCGGCGACTTCACGCCGTTCCACCTCGACGCCGACCTCGCACGGGCGATCGGCCTCCCGGGGATCATCCTCCACGGCCTCTACACCTACGGCCAGCTCGCGCACGGTCTGCTCGAGCCGCTCGGCGGCGATCCGCGCGCCCTGCGCAGCCTCGGTGCGCGCTTCCGCCGGCCCTCGGTGCCGGAGTCGGAGCTGACGATGACCGGGCGGGTCGAATCCGTCGATGGCGAGCTCATGCGGGTCGCCTGCTCGATGGCGCAGGGCGGACGCGACGTCCTGACCGAGGGCGAGGCCGTCCTGGTCGCGCCACAAAGTAGGCAGCGTGACTTCCCACTTCATACGCTGCTAGGCTCAGCCGAGCGGTCACGCGACCGCGTTCTCATGGCCTACGAGCAGCTTCTCTACGACGTTTCCGGCGGGGTCGCCACCGTGACCCTCGACCGCCCAGAGGCCCGCAACGCCCTCTCCACCCAGATGCTCGGCGAGCTCGTCGACGCGATGGAGCGCGCCCGCGACGACGACGAGGTCAGGGCCGTCGTCCTGACCGGATCCGGCGACAAGGTGTTCTGCGCCGGCGCCGACCTCGGCGGTTTCGCCGCCGACGCCCCGCTGGTCGAGAAGCACTTCTCGTCCGATCAGTTCCTGCGATTTCTTCCGGCTGATGCCGCGGCTCGGCAAGCCGTCGCTCTGCGCCGCCAACGGCCACGTGCTCGCGGGCGGGATGGGCCTGGCGCTTTCCTGCGACCTGGTGATCGCGAGGGAGGGGGTGACGTTCGGGACTCCCGAGATCAACGTCGGCGCCTTCCCGTACATGATCATGTCGATCATCTACCGCAACGTTCCGCGGAAGAAGGTCAACGAGATGATGCTCCTGGGCGAGCGCATCTCGGCGGAGCAGGCGGTCGAGTTCGGGCTGGCCAACAAGGTCGTCCCCGCCGGAGATTTCGACGAGGCCGTCGCCGACTGGGCCGGTCGCCTCGCGTCGAAGAGCCCGGTGCTGATGAGGCTCGGCCACGACGCGATGTACCGCCAGCAGGACATGGCGATCGACGACGCCCTCGAGTTCCTGCGCAGCCAGCTCTCCCTCACCTTCACGACCGAGGACATCCAGGAGGGCGTCAAGGCGTTCTTCGAGAAGCGCGACCCCGAATGGAAGGGCCGATGAGCCGCTTCGAGGATCCCGTGATCATCACGTGCTCGATCTCGGGCGCGATCGCCAACCGCGACCAGTGCCCGGCAATTCCCTACACGCCCGAGGAATACGCGGCGGAGGCACGGCGGGCGGTCGACGAGGGCGCCTCCCAGATCCACATCCACGCCCGCACCCCCGACGGGACGCCCTCCTACGAGATCGAGGACTTCGCCGCGATCACGGAGGCCATCCGCTCCGAGGTCGGCGACGTGATCGTCAACTACTCGACCGGCGCCATCGGCATCCCGCTCGACAAGCGGATCGCCTACCTCGAGGCGCTGAAGCCCGACGTCGCGGCTCTCAACATGTCCTCGATGAACTACGCGAAGTACTCGCGCCGGCGTGGCGACTTCGTGTTCAAGGCCGTCTTCGAGAACAGCTTCGACACGATCATCGAGCTGATCGAGGCGATGAAGGTGAACGGGATCCAGCCCGAGCACGAGTGCTTCGACGCCGGGCACGTCGCCAACCTCGACCCGCTGATCCACATGGGATTGCTCGAGCCGCCGCTGCAGATCTCGCTCGTGATGGGCGTGACCGGCGGCATCCGGCCGACGCCGCGCAACGTGACCCTGATGTCCGATCAGATTCCGGGCGGGCCCGAAGGTCCCAACAACTGGCAGGTGATCGGCGTCTCCCGCGACCAGTGGAAGCTGCTCGCGAGCTCCCTTGTCCTCGGCGGCAACGTCAGGGCCGGGCTCGAGGACAACCTCTACCTGCCGGACGGCGAGATGGCCCGCTCCAACGGCGACCTGATCGGTAAGGCCCGCGGCATGGCCGAGGACATCGGCCGCCGGGCGGCGACGGTCGCGGAGGCGCGCGAGCTTCTCGGGCTTGCGCTCGCGACCTGAGGGGACGCCCGGGATGTCCGACGATCCCTTCCCGACCCAGCACCGAGCCCGGGTCCTCTGGGAGGGGACGCGGGAGGACCTGCGTGCCCATCGGGTCGAGATCGGCGACCAGTCGATCGCGGGCTCGACGATGGAGGATCTCGGCGGCGACCCGCTGCGCGCCGACCCCGAGGCGATGTTCGTCGGCTCGCTCTCGGCCTGCCACATGCTCTGGTTCCTCGACCTCTCGCGCCGCCGCCGGCTGCGGGTGGTCTCCTACGCCGACGAGGCCGTCGGGACGATGGACGGGACCCGCATGACCCGGGTCGAGCTGCGCCCCCGGGTTGCCTTCGAGGACGATCCGGGCGCCGCCGTGCTCGCCGAGATCCACGGCGAGGCCCACGGACTCTGCTTCCTGGCGAACTCCGTCTCCTGTCCGGTCGAGGTGATCGCGTGAGCCCCCCCGCCGAAGCCACCGGTGATCCCACCCTGAAGATCAGCGAGCTGGCCGAGGGCGCGGGCGTCCCGGTCGCCACGGTCCGTCACTACCTCCGCGAGGGGTTGCTCCCGGAGGGCCGGAAGACGAGCCGCAACATGGCGTACTACCCGGCTGAGATGGTCGACCGGATCCGCCTGATCAAGATCCTCCAGGAGGAGCGGTTCATGCCGCTCAAGGTGATTCGCGAGCTGCTGGAGCGGGAGGGGGGAGACGCCGCGAAGGTCCGCGATCTCCTCGAGGAGTCCGACCGCGGCATCGACCTCGCATTGCAGCGCGAGCGCGGCCGGACCTCCGCGGCCGAGGTCAGCGAGCGCTTCTCGGTGCCGGTCGAGGTGCTCGACCGGATGGCCGAACTGGGAATCCTCAGCCCAGCGGACGACGGATATTCGCCCTCCGACGTCCGCATCATCGAGGCGGTCGCCCGCTTCCGGGCCGGCGGCTACGACGAGCGGATCGGCTTCACCGTCTACGACGCCGCGCGCTTCCTCGAGCCGCTCAGGGCCCTGGCCAGGCGCGAGGTCGAGCTGCTTTCCGAGAAGCTCGTCGGGCGCTTCGAGCCCGATCGTGCCGCCGAGCTCGTGGAGGCCGGGATCGACCCTCTCGCGGACCTGATCGCGGCGATGAACTCGAAGCTGCTGATCGACGAGCTGGAGGCTCACGGCGCCGGTACTCGGCTAGATTGACTTGTCAATCAACCGCTCCGGGGAGGTCCCGGAGGGGTCCGGCGACCGAGAGGAGGGCTCCGGTATGCGCGTAGCGGCGATTCAGCTCAATTCCAGCGACGACGTGGCCCACAACCTCGAGGTGGCCGAGCGACTGGTGCGTGCCGCTGCCGTCGACGGCGCCGAGTTGGCCGTGCTGCCCGAGAAGTGGAGCGCCCTGGCACCCGGCGAGGTCCTGCAGGACCTCGCGGAGCCGTTGGACGGCCCGATCGTCGCAGCCTGCCGCGGATGGGCGCGCGAGCTCGGCATCAGCCTGGTCGCCGGCAGCGTCTCCGAGCGCGTCCCGGATCGCCGACGCCTGTCGAACACCTCCCTGCTGATCGATCCCGAGGGCGAGATCGAGGCCGTCTACCGCAAGATCCACATGTTCGACGTCGAGGTCGGCGGGGTCGTCTACAGCGAGTCCGAGCACGAGCTGGCGGGGGAGGAGATCGTCAGCGGCCGTGCGGGGGCGCTCGAGGTCGGGATGACCGTCTGTTACGACCTCAGGTTCCCCGAGCTCTTCCGGATCCTCGCCCTCCGCGGGGTCACCGCGATCACGGTTCCCTCCGCCTTCACGGCCGCCACCGGCCGCGACCACTGGGAGGTCCTCCTGCGAGCCCGGGCGATCGAGAACCAGCTCTTCGTCGTCGCCGCCAACCAGACCGGCAGGGCGGCTCCTCAATTCGAATCCTGGGGTCACTCGATGATCGTCGACCCCTGGGGCAGGGTCCTCGACGTCCTCGCGGACGGAGAGGGCCACGCGATCGCCGATCTCGACCTGACCGAGCTCGAGGAGGTCAGGGACCGGCTCCCGTCGCTTGCGAGCCGCCGGTCCGCGACCTACGAGTGGCCGCAGGAGGTGACCGCGGATGCCTGATTCGGCGAAGGCACCCCCGATCGACAAGCGACGGGCGATCCTCGACGCCGCCGTCCGCGTCTTCGCGCGGCAGGGTTACCACGCGACCCGCGTCGCCGACATCGCCGACGAGGCGGGTGTCGCCTACGGCCTCGTCTACCACTACTTCCGGTCCAAGGAGGCGGTGATGACCGAGCTCTTCACCGAGCGCTGGTCGCTGCTGCTGACGGCCTCCGACGCCCTCTACGAACAGGACATCCCGGCGCGCGAGAAGCTCGCCGGGATCGCCCGCTTCATCATCGACTCATACCGCCACGACCCCGAGTTGATGAAGGTGATCATCATCGAGGTCACCCGCGCCGCGAACTCGTTCGGCGCCACCCATCTGCCGGAGATCCGCCGGGCCTACGACGTCGTCTCGAGGATCGTCGCCGACGGTCAGCGCGAGGGCCTCTACCGGCCCGACATCGACCCCGACTTCGTCGGCATGTGGTTCTACGGGGCGATCGAACAGCTCCTCTCGGGCTGGGTCTTCGGGTTGATCCCGGCCACCGACGAGGAGTTCGAGCGGGCGTCTGTCATGGTCGTGGAAACGCTCTGCTGCGGCCTGGAGCGTCGCGACGACGGCTGAATCGGGTCGGTAAGGTCGCCCGTCCAAGGGTTTCGCGCCTCAGGGTGCGGGCACGACAGCCGCAAAGCGAGCGCAAGAGGAATCAGATGAACAACGAAATCTCCAAGCGACTGGTGTGGTCGGGCCTGCTGGCGGCGTTCGGCGCCATTGCAAGCATCGCGGCAGCGCGCGTCGCCGGAATCGTCTACCGGCGGATCTTCGACGAGGATCCACCCGACTGATCCCTGACCGATTCGACCGATGGCTGAAGAACCGACAGACACCTCACCGCCCGCGCCCCCGCAGGGCACGCCTCCGCAGGCGCCCCAGCCGCTCCCGACCGAGCCGGAGCGCGAGCGCTCGCTCGGCGAGATGCTCTTCGACGTATCCGAGCGGGTCACCCTCCTCATTCGCGAGGAGTTCGCGCTCGCCAAGGCGGAGCTGACGGAGAAGCTGACGACGCTCGGCCGCGGCGCCGGGGTCGGGATCGCCGCCGGCGTCTTCCTGCTGGCGGCGCTGCTCATGCTGCTGTTCGCCTTCGCCTACCTGATCAACGACCTGCTCGGGATCGAGGGTTCGATCTGGGTCGGCTTCGCCATCGAGGCGCTCATCTGGATCATCGTCGCGGTGATCGCCGGGCTCGTCGCCAAGAAGCTGCTCGGCGAGGTCGAGACGCCGACTCCGGACATGGCCATCGAGGAACTGAAGGAGACCAAAGCGACCTTGGGGAAGACACCATGAGCGGCAGCCCGAGCCCAGGAGGTACCGCGCCCGGCGCGCCGCGCCCCGGCGCCCCCGGCCGCACGGCTGAGGAGATCCGCCGCGACATCGACCTTCAGCAGGCCGAACTGGCGACCTCCGTGGTCGCTCTGCGCACGCGGGTCAACGAGCTGACCGACTGGCGGGCCCAGATCGACGAGCATCGCGAGCAGCTCATCAAGGGCGCCGCGGTAGCCGGCTTCGTGGTCGGCACCGTAGTCGCCTTCCGCGCATTCCGCCGACGCCGCTAAGCGCGAGTTCTCAGCGCAAGCAGTCCGAGGGGACGCCGCCCACGCCGAGCAGGCCCGGGCCCGTGTGTGCGCCGATGACCGGGCCGATCTCGGAGACGAACAGCGGCTCCGAGCCCATCACCTCGCGGCAGCGCTCGACGAGCCGCTGAGCGTTCTCCGGGTCCCGGATGTGCTGGACGACCCACGCGTCCCGCCCTTCGTCCTTGAGCTCCTCCGCGTACTGGACGAGCCGATCGAAGACCCGTCGGCGCGTCCGCACCCGCTCGACCGGCGTGATCTCGTCCTCGAGGGTCAGGATCGGCTTGATCTGCAGGGCCGAGCCCATCCAGGCGCGCGCGGCGCCGATCCGGCCGCCCTTCCTGAGGTACTCGAGCGTGTCGATCGCGAACCACATCCGCAGGCGCTCGCGGGTCTCCGTCACCCGCTCGATCGCCTGCTCGGGCGTCGAGCCGCCGGCGATCGCGGCCGACGCGGCGAGTACGAGCATGCCCATCCCGCCGCAGGCCGTTCGGCTGTCGACGACGTGGATCCGCTCCCCTCCTCGGCCCTCGTCGATCAGTCGCTGCCGCGACTGCAGGGCGGACTCGTAGGTGCCGGAGATGCCGGAGGCGAGGTGGATCGAGACGATCGACCGGCCCGCGTCGAGCAACGGCCCGTAGACCTCGACGAAGTCGCCGATCGACGGTTGCGAAGTCGTCGCGCCCTCGTCGCTGGCGCGCAGGCGCTCGAAGAACGTGCCGTAGTCCCCGATCTCCAGCTCCTTGCGCTGATCGCCGCCGAGGGCCACGTAGAGGCTGACCAGCTGCACGCCGAGGTCGGTCAGTACCGCCTCGGGAAGGTAGGACGTCGTGTCGCAGACGATCGCGGTATCCGCCGTGGGACTCACCGCGAACCGTTGTATCACTTGCCCGTGGGCGCCGGATGGCGCCCACTACCATCCGGCTGATGGGTAAGACCCTCGTGACCGGCGCGACCGGTCTTCTCGGCTCGCATCTAGTGCGCGCGCTCGCGGCCCGCGGCGATGACCTGCGCCTGCTCATCCGTCGGGAGTCCGACGTGTCGGCGCTCGACGGCATCGAGTTCGAGCGGGTCACCGGGGACATCACCGATCGCCGTTCGGTCCGGCGCGGGGTCGAGGGGGCATCCCGGGTCTTCCACGTGGCCGGCAAGACCTCACTCGCCACCGCCGACCACGACCGGGCCTTCGACGTGAACGTCGGCGGAACCTCGCTGATCGCGCAGGAGTCGCTCGCGGCCGGCGTCGAGCGGCTCGTCTACACCTCCGCGGTTGCCGCCATCGGCCCGGCGCCGGAGGGCGGCAGGGCGGACGAGTCGCAGCGATTCACGGCGGGCCGGCTCGGGATCGCTTACGTCAACTCCAAGCACGAGGCGGAGGGCGAGGTGCTGCGCGCGGCCGCGCAGGGCCTGGACGCGGTCATCGTCAATCCGACCTTCGCGATCGGGCCCTCCGACGGCAACACGACTTCGCTTTCAATCGAGCTGATCAGGAAGTTCCTGCAGCGCCGGATCCCCGCTTACGTCGACGGCGGCGCTCAACGTCGTCGACGTTCGCGACGTCGCAACCGGCCACATGCTGGCCGAGGTCTCCGGCCGGAAGGGCGAGCGCTACATCCTCGGCGGTCGCAACTTCACGATGCAGCGCCTCTTCGCGGACCTCTCGCGGATCAGTGGCGTCCCGGTCCCGACGCTGAGGCTGCCGCCGCAGGTCGCCGTCCGCGGGGCGCGGCTCTCCGAGCAGTTTCACCTGGGCCTGGGCCTCTCGGCCGACGAGGCGCGCTCGGCGTCGCTCTGGTGGACGTACTCGTCCGCCAAGGCGAAGCGGGAGCTCGGCTTCGTCGCCCGGCCGCACGAGGAAACGCTCGAGGCGGCCTTGGAGATGACGTCCGCCCAGCTCGGCGACAAGGTGGGGGCCGACCCCGGCCCGGCGGGGGCCCTGATCGACGCGGCCGGCCGCGCGACGCGATTGGTGGGCAGGCTGATCCCGCGATGACCGATGACGCCCGATTGGAACCCGCGATCGTCCTCTACCGCTGCCCGACCAAGACCAACTTCCTCTGTCCCTGCGGAGCCGTCGCCCGCCGCCTCGAGGCGCTCGAGATCGACTACCGCACGGAGCGCGTCCCGTATCGCCGTAAGAATCGCCCCGAGGTCGTCGAGCTGACGGGCCAGACGCGCGTGCCGCTGCTGATCGACGGCGAGGAGATCGTGCACGACTCCAAGCGGATCCGGCAGTACCTCGACTGGCGGTACTCCCCCGAAGGCGACACCCCGGTTGACGTCGCGTGACCCTGCTATACAATCTGAAGCCATGGAAACGCCAGAGGCAGCAATCAAGATCACGGACGTCGCCGCGGGCAAGCTCACGGAGCTGCTCGCGAGCCAGGAGGAGGCCGACCAGGTTCTCCGCGTGGCCGTTCGTGGCGGTGGCTGTTCCGGTTTCCAGTATGCGCTCGCACTAGACAAGCGCAAGGACGATGACCTCGTCTTCGAGCACAACGGAGTCTCCGTCGTGGTCGACAAGGTCTCGATGCAGTTCGTCTTCGGATCCGAGGTCGACTACGTCGAGGGCCTTCAGGGCGCCGGCTTCGCGGTGAACAACCCGAACGTCGTCGCCGCCTGCGGCTGTGGCTCCTCTTTCCAGGTCCGCGAGGACGCTGAAGAGCCCGCCGGCGTTAGCGCTTAACCGCTAAACGCCGGCGAACAGTTTGAAATCCGGGCCCGAAAGGGTTCCGGTCGCCGTGGCTCGGTGGGCGCGGCTCGGTGGGTGCGGCCTGCCGAGGGACTCGCCGACCGGCGGAAGTTGGTTTGGGCTGGGAGGGGAAGGATTCGGGGCGCTCGCCCACCGTTCACCCGCCTGCCGAGGGAGTTTCAGGGTCCGGTGGCGCAGTTTTCCCGGCTATGGACTGGGAAATCCGCGCCACCGCAGACGAAACTGCTCTGAGGGCGGTATATCCGCCGCAAATAGAGGTTTCGGCAACGCACTGCCGACCCCACCAGCCGACTGACGCCCCTGCCGAGCGGTAACACCGCGCAGGCCGACGGGACCGGACGCGAAGCGGAGGATCCCGTCGGAGTTATCTAAGTCTCGATCTGCATCGGGGCGCTCTGGTACGGCGCGTCCGATTGCGGGGCTGCCTGATCAGGTTCGGCATCGCCGGTCGGCTGTGGGACTCCGAGGGCCTCGGCCAGCTCGCCGGAGTCGAGCATCTCCTCCATCAGGTCGGCGCCGCCGAGGAGCTCGCCGTCGACGTAGAGCTGCGGGAACGTGTTCCAATCCGACATCTCGGTGGTGACCTCGCGGAGCGGTTGGAGGACCGGGAGGACGTCGATGGCGCCGTACTCGGTGCCCATCTGCTCGAGGATGCCGACCGCGCGCATCGAGAAGCCGCAGCGAGGGGCGTCGGGGGTGCCCTTCATCAGGAGCAGCACCTTGTTGGCGCCGATCGCCTGCTCGAGTTGTTCACGAAGCTCGGGGTTTGCCATTTGTCGCTGCCTCCAATGGTCGGTGGAGGGACAAGGTTAGGCGGTCGGTCGGCCCGGCCGCCTGCGCCCGCAGCGCCCGCTTGATCAGCCGGGTACCTGGACGGGCGAGGGGCGGCCGAAGAGGTAGCCCTGGGCGCACGTGACGCCGAGCGCGCGGAGCGGCTCGATGAGGGCGGGGTCGTCGACGCCCTCGGCGACCGTCCGCATCCCGAGACCGGTTGCGATGTCGACCAGCGACTTGACGATCTTGCGGTCCGCGTCTGACTCGAGCACGCCGTGGACGAACTGCATGTCGATCTTGAGCTCGGTGAACGGCAGGTGCCTGAGGTAGGTGAGCGAGCCGAACCCGGTGCCGACGTCGTCGAGCGAGAGCCCGCAACCGAGCGCCTCCACGCGGCCGGTGAAGTCGCGGAGCGATTCGATCGCGGGTGTGGCCGCCGTCTCGGTGATCTCGAAGGTGAGCAGGGAGGGATCGGCGCCGGACTCGGCGAGCGTCTGCTCGACCAACTCGGTCAGCGTGCGGTCGCTGATCGTGGCGGCGGAGATGTTGGCGCTGACGCGCCGGCCGGTGGCGATGAGGGCGAGCGCCCTCTTGACGACCCAGCGGTCGAGGTTGCGGGCCAGCCCGAAGCGTTCGGCGGTCGGGACGAACTCGCCGGCCGCGATCGGCCGGCCGCTGATCGGATCGATCATGCGGACGAGGAGCTCCTCCGCGCATGCGACCCCGGAGGCCATGTCGATGATCGGCTGGGAGAAGAGGACAAGGCCCTCCTCCTCGATCGCCGTTCGCACGTAGCCGACCCACTCGAGGCGGCTCCGGTCCTCGCCGGAGAAGAGGACGGCGCGGTCGCGCCCGCCCTCCTTCGCCTGGTGCAGCGCGATGTCGGCCGCGGTGATCAGGTCGGTCGTGCTGACGCCCATGTCGTTCTCGACGAGGGCGACGCCGGCGCTCGCCGTGAGGTTCGCGGTCCCGGTTCGATCCCGGATTATCGAAAGCAGGCTGCTGGCTCGCTCGAGCGCCTGGGCCTCGCCGACGCCCGGGATCAGGACCCCGAACTCGTCGCTGTCGAGGCGACCGAGGATCTGCGCCGTTGCCGAGCGCCTTGCCGAGCATCTTCGCGATGTCGGCGATGACGCGGTCGCCGGTGCTGCGCCCGAGTGTGTCGTTGACGCGCTTCAGGTGGTCGAGGTCGACGATCACGAGTGCCCCGCGACCGCCGGGAAGGGTGCCGATCGCGGTGTCGGCCGCCGCCTCGAAGCTTCGGCGGTTCATCAGGCCGGTCAGCTCGTCGTACTCCGCGAGGTACCGGAGCCGGTCCTCGGCGGCCTTCTGTTCGCTGATGTCGGTGATCAGGCCCTCCACGACCATCACGCCCTCGTCGTTGACCTCGCCGACGGACGCGCGATCGCGGACCCAGATCATCTGGCCGTCCCGCTTGCGAATCCGATAGGCGATGTCGAGCGAGCGGTTCTCCCGGGCGCAGGCGTCCTCGGTCTCCAGGACCCACGGCAGATCCTCCGGGTGCACGATCCGGTCCCAGAGCTTTCCGTCGGCCATCCACTCCTCGACCGTGTAGCCCGTGATCTCCTCGACCTGGGGCGAGATGAAGTCCCATTCGCCCGTCGGTCCCGAGGCCGGCGCGGTAGGTGATCGAGGGCAGACGCTCGATCAGCTCGCGAATCTGGCGCTCGGCGGTCGGCGAGGGAGTCGATCGCACGGGAGCGTTCGATCGCCGCACCGAGGGTCTGCGCGAGCGAGACGAAGAGGCTGATGTCGCTGAGCTCGAACCGGCGCAGACTCTCCGAGGACGCGATCAGAGTGCCGAAGCCGCCGTTGGTGCCGGGGATCCGGATCGAGATCGAGCTCTGCGCGGCGCCGGAGCCATCGGGGCCGATCGAGCTGAAGCGACCCTCGCGCCGGAAGTCCTCGACGACGATCGCACCCTGGCCGCGAAGCAGCGTGTAGCCCGGCTGCGTGGCGGTCGCGAGCGGGACCCGTGTGGCGGCCTGCACGGGCGGCCAGCCGACGTTCGCGCGCAGGGTCAGGCTGTCGCCGCCCTCGTCCCGCTGCCAGACCTCGCAGCGGTCGACGCCGAGCTCGTCGATCGACAGGGCGACCGCGCGCTGCAGGAGCTCGTCGAGCGCCATGCCCTCGAGCGCGACCTGACCGAGGTCGAGCACCGCCGAGCGCCGCCTCGCGTCCGAGTGCAGCTCCCGTTCCCGCTCGCTGCGCTCGCTGGCGTCGCGGAGAAACGTTGCGAGGAGCCGCCCGGAGCCGACCTCGATCGAGGTGGTGGCGATGTCGACCGGGATCTCGCGGCCGTCCGCGCGGCGTGCGCCGAGCTCGATCTGGCGCTGGGCGAGACCCTCGCCCGGCTCGTCGACCTCGCGAAGCAGAACGGCCCGGACGGCCGCCTGGAGGTGGTCGGGGAAGATCAGGGAGGCGAGCTCCTGGCCGACGGCCCGGGAGCGCTCCAGTCCGAAGAGGCGCTCGGCGGCACTGTTCCAGAACACGACGGAGCCGCTGGCGTCGACGACCGCGACGCCTTCGGGCGAGCCCTCGAGCAGGGTCCTCGCGGTCTCGCCGAGCTCCTCGGCGGCGGGAGGGGCAGGGGGCGTTCGCCGACGGTCGTCGGCGAGGCGAAGGAAGCCCTCGCCAACCCTTCTTGCTCGTTGTTCCTCGAACGCCATCCGGGCGATCTCCATGGTCGCGACGGGCACCCGGTTGGGCACCCACTCCGCTATCGGCGGATGAGGCCTTTTTCCTTAGCCCTGAGCGGGAACTGCCGTCGTGATCGAGAGCGCATGAATCGTGCCGTCGTCCATCCGCTCCCTGACCGCGGCGCGAACGAGCCGATGCTGGTCGATCCGCGTCAGCCCTTCGAACTGTGGAGCCGTCACGATCGCCCGGAGATGATCGCCGCCGCCCTCGTCGACGACCTCGACGGTGGCATCGGGAAGCGCCGCCGAAATCATCGCCTCCAGCTCCCGCAGATCAGCTGCCATCCCGGACCTTCTTCCCGGCGGCCTCGAGCATCTCCTCGAAGGCCGTCAACTTGATCCGCGGCCGGCCGGCCTCGGACCCGCGCGTCTGCTCGAGCGCGTCGATCGCCTGCCAGCCGTCGAACTCGATGAAGTGAATGCCCCGATCGGCGAGGAGCTTGGCCAGACCGTCGGGATCGAGGTCGGCGGGCTCCGGCAGGCGATCCGCGGCCACGTCCTCGAGCAGCGTCGCGATCGTCTCCTGCGCGTCCTTCTTGTTCGTCCCGATCACACCGCTCGGCCCGCGCTTGATCCAGCCCACGACGTAATGGCCGGGATGAGGGTGCGAGCCCTCGCCGATCACCCGTCCGCGGTCGTTGGGGATGACCCCGGCCTGAGCGTCGTAGGGGACGCCGTCGATGCCGGTGCCGAGGTAGCCGATCGATCGCAGCACCATTCCGCATTCGATCGTCTCGGTCTCCGGGGTCGTTCGGGCACGGACGGCGCCCGAGTCGTCGAGGTGGAGCTCGTTGACGCCGACGACGATGCGCTCGACCCTGCCGTCCCCCTGGATCTCGAGGGGCGTACGGAGGAAGCGCAGCTCGACTCGCTTCGGCTTTCCGGACGGCTCGAGGGCCGCGAACCCGGTGAAGCTCTCCATGTTCTTGCGGTTGGTCATGTCGGCGGCGTCCGAGTCGAGGAACGCCGTGCTCGCCTCGTCGAGCTCGACGGCCGCGGGATCGACGATCACGTCGGCGTCGGTCAGCTCGCCGAGCTCGCGAACCTCGGGATTGGTGAAGGCCGCCTGGGCGGGGCCGCGGCGACCGAGGACGAGCACCTCCTCGACCGACGACTCGGCCAGCGCCTCGATCGCGTAGTGAGCGGTGTCGGTGCACTCGAGCTCGTCGCGGGGAAGGACGAGCATCCGGGCGACGTCGGCGGCGACGTTGCCGTTGCCGATCACGACGACCCGCTTGCAGTCGAGGTCGAACTCGCGATCGGCGAAGTCGGGGTGGCCGTTGTACCAGGCGACGAATTCGGTGGCCGCGTACGAGCCGGGCAGGTCCTCGCCTTCGATTCCGAGCTTGCGGTCGGCGCCCGCGCCGTAGGCCCAGATCACGGCGTGGTAGTGCTCGGCGAGCTCGTCGGCGGTCACGTCGCGGCCGATCGTCACGTGGCCGAAGAATCGGTACGCCTCGTGTCCGGCGGTCTTCTCGTAGCGCTTGATGACGTTCTTGATCTTCGGATGGTCGGGCGCGACGCCGGCGCGGACGAGCCCGAACGGCGTCGGGCAGCCGGTCGATCATGTCGACCTCGATGTTGAGCTCGGGATGGTTGAGGAGGGCCTCCGCTGCATAGAAGCCCGCCGGCCCCGAGCCGACGATCGCGACTCGCAAGGGCTCGCTCGGATCTCCCGGTTTGCTCATCGCCGAATGGTCGCTTCGGGTCAGACGCCGGCGGGCGCGAGACGTGATGTGGCGGCGCCGTCGAGTGCGTCGAGCGCCTGCCCGACGGACATCGAGACGCACGAGAAGATCGGCGTGTCGCGGAGGGTCCAGGCGCTCGATTCGGTCCCGCGCAGCTCCTGTACGAGGTCGAGGAAGTCGCCCGGGTCGTCGCACTCGAAGGAGACGACGAACTCCTGGTCGTCGATCCCGAACGAGTAGGCGGTGTTGATCGTGATCTGCGGGTAGCGGCGACCCGTCTCGATGTGGTCGGTCATGATCCGGCGCCGCTCGGCGCCGTCGAGCGTGTACCACTCGCGCTTCTTCTCCATCGGGTAGATGAAGGCGTAACGGCGCCGCGAGGTGAGCAGCTCCGGCCGCGTCTCCGACTCCGAATACGGGGACGGCTTGGTCATCGCGAGGTAGGAGTAGGGGATGCTGGCCCACTGCGCGAGGCCGCTCTGCGCGAGCACGACGTGGAACTTGTGGATCTCGTCGAGATGAGGACTCTGGCTGACCAGCAGGATGTCGCAATCGCCGCGCGTGCCGACCGTCGAATAGGCCCGCAGGGGCCGATCCTCGGCGAAGTCGTCGCAGGCCGCGAGCAGCTCGCGTTTATCCTGCGCCCTCTGTTCGCTCCCGCGCCGTTGCCAGGCAGGGTCGATCTTGAGGAACGTGAACTTGATGAACGTCCGCTCGGCCATGCTCGCGATGCTAGCGCTCGCCATCGGTGGGGTCCTCGCCGAACCCGCTTCCGCGGAGGCCCAGCAGAGCGCGGTCGAGCCGGCCGCGCCGCGGATCACGTTGGCGATGCTGCCGCCCGGGACGGAGATCGGCCAGATCGCCGACGCAGTGCCCGGGAATCGCGCCCGGCGTCATGAGCGCGGGCCTCGGGCGGGTGCCCGCCAGCCAGACGTATCTCGACATCACGCAGGGCAACCGGCTGTTCACGTCGCTGTACCCGGACACGCTGCCGCCCCTCTACGTCACCGGGAGCCGGGTGCCCTTCGACCTCTGGGACCGGGTGCTCGAGCGGGCCGACGGCGCCCCGGCGGACATCGAGCCCGGTCAGCTCGCCTCAGCGCTCGACCAGGCCGGTGTGACGATCGCCGCCCGACCCCTCGCCGGCTCGCCGGCGCTGATCGCCGCCGACCGCGCCGGGGACATCACGCGAACCGACTCCTGCGATCCCGGCGTCTGCCCGGGAGTGACGATCCTCTCGGTCGAGCTCGCCGACCTGCCCGAGCTCGCGTCGCGATTGCGGCCCGGCAGCGGCGATCTGCTGATGGCGATCGAGCGTCCGCCGCCGGAGCGGGATCTGCTCTCGATCGGAATCGCCGGCGACGGCTTCACGGGTCAACGGGCTGACCTCGGATTCGACACGGATGGACGGATACGTGCTCGCGACGGACCTGCTGCCGACGATCCTCGACCGCTACGGGATCGAGGTGCCGGACGATGTCAGCGGCCAGCCGATCGAGCCGACCGAGGGCGCCGGCGACGCCGCTGCGGTCGCCGAGCGCGAGACCCGCCTCGGGCAGATCTCCGACCGCCGCTGGGAGACCCTCGCAGTCAACCTGCTGATCTGGCTCGCCGTCGGGCTCGTCGCGGTGCTGATCAGGCGCGACCTCGCTCGGGCCGCTGCTGGCCGTTCTCGCGACCGCGATGGCGCTCGTGCCGCTGATCCTCCTGATCGCCGCCGTTGATCGAGCCCAGCGGTCTGGTCGAGCGGCTGATGGTCGGCGTCGGCGCGCCGCTCGGCGCCTGGCTGCTCGTTCTGGGCGCCCGCCACGCCCTCCGGCTGCCGCCGGATCGGGTGCCGTACGGAGCGTTCGCGATCGCCGGGTTGCTCTCGATCGGCACGACGGCGATCGACATGGTCGCCGGCTCGCCGCTGACGACCCTTTCGTTGCTCGGCCCCAACCCCGGGCTCGGCGTGCGGTTCTTCGGGATCGGCAACGAGCTCGAAGCGACGATCGGCGCCCTGCTCCTGCTCGCCACGGGGGCGGGCGTGACGGCATTCGGTCGCGGCGATCCCCGTCGCACGATGGCGATCGCCGTCGTCGCGGTGACGCTTGTCGCGGTCCTGGCCTTCGCGCCCGGGCGCTTCGGCGCCGACGTCGGCGCCGCGATCACCTTCCCGGCGGGGGCCGCCGCGGCGGTCGTCGTCGCCCTCCGCCTCGGGGCGCGAAGGGCGGCGCTCGTGATCGCCGCGCCCGTCGTGGCGCTGTTCGCCCTCGTCCTGTTCGACCTCGCGATTCCCGGCGACTCCCATCTGACCCGCTCGGTGCTCTCCGCGGGCGGTCTCGATCAGCTCGGCGACGTCTTCGACCGGCGCATCACGCTGGCCGCCCGCAGCTTCCCCCGCTACATCCATTCGCCCTTCTTCGTCGCCGCCCTGATCGCGATCGGCGCGGCGATCTGGTTTCGCCGGGAGATCATCAGCTGGTTCGACGGACGTCCCGCGGCGCTCGCCGGAGTCGCCGGGGCCGCTACGGCGACGGTCGTCGGGACGCTGGCCAACGACTCCGCCGCGTTGCTGTTGATGATCGGCACCGGGTTCGTCGCCGCATTCTGCGGGCTCGCCTGGGGGACGCGCCCGTCGGCGGACAGCCGGGACAACGGCTAACCTCACGTCGTCACATGCGAATCGCCGTCGTCACGCCCTATTCGTGGACGTATGAGGGAGGCGTCAACCGGCACACTCAGGCGCTCGCCGAGCATCTGATCGGGAGAGGGAACGACGTCAGGGTCCTCGCCCCGTGGGACCCGCCGGATCGTCTCAGCAGAACACTCCACCGCGGAGCCGCTCCGCGAGTCCGGCCCCGGCCTGACTATCTGACGACGCTCGGCCGCACGGTCGGCTTCGGCGCCAACGGCGCCGTCTCCAACCTCTCGGTCTTCCCCGATGCGATCGCGACCCTGAGGCGCGAGCTGCGCGACGGCCACTTCGACGTCGTCCACGTGCAGGAGCCGCCCGCGCCGATCCTCGGCTGGGACGCGAGCGGCTTCGGCGGAGCGCCGGTCGTCGGCACGTTTCACGCCTATGCCCCGAAGTTCGCCCCCCAGCAGATCGCGATCGGCCTCGGCGCCAGGCGGAAGTTCAACCAGCTGAGTGGGCGCATCGCCGTCTCCGAGGCCGCCGAGTGGACCGGCCGTCGCTGGTACGGCGGCAACTACGAGATCATCCCCAACGGCGTCGACATCGGCATGTCCGCCGACGAGCCGGAGAGCGCCCCGAGCGACGAGGACCTGCGGCTCCTCTTCGTCGGCCGCGCCGAGGAGCGCAAGGGCCTGCCGGTCCTGCTCAGGGCCTTCGAAGCGCTGATCGAGCACGTACCGGCCAGGCTCGTGATCGTCGGCACCGCTCCCGAGGACGTCTCGCGGGCGCTCGCCAACCCCGAGTCGCTCGAGTCGATAGACGCCCTCGGCGCCGTCGACCGCGAGCGACTCTGGCAGGAGCTGTCCGCGGCGGACGCCCTCTGCGCCCCCTCGCTCTCCGGTGAGAGCTTCGGCATGGTGCTGACGGAGGCGTTCGCCTCGGGCACCCCCGTGGTCGCCTCCGAGATCGCCGGCTACGTCGACGTCGTCAGCGACGGGGTCGACGGAGTCCTGATCCCGCCCGGCGACCCGCAGCGGCTCGCCGAGGAGCTGCAGCGCCTGCACGTCGAGCCCGGCCGTCGCCTCGCCATGGGCCGCGCCGCCCGCGAGAGCGCCGAACGCTTCGCCTGGCCGCGGATCGCCGCCCAGGTCGAGCGCGTCTACGAGCGGGCGATCGACGTCCCCGCCCCGGCCGACCGGCTCACCCGCGGCGCCCGCCGGTTCGGTTTCGCCCCCGCCGACGGCGCGGCGCGCAATCCCGCGGCGCGCATCCCCCTTCCCGAGCCGATCCCGCTGGACCGCAGCTCGCGACGGCGTCGCGTCGCCCGGCGCGTCGGCCTCGGCGTCGGAACGTTCGTCGGCATGGGCCTGACCTATCTCGCCGCGCAGCGGATCGGCTTCGACAGCGTCGTCGAGAGCGCCGTCCGCTCCGACCTGGCCTGGGTGCTGATCGCCGCCGCGATTCATGTGCCTGTCGATGTTCTTCAGGGCCGGGGCCTGGTACCAGACGGCGCTCTCGGCGTTGCCGGGAGCTTCGCTGCGGAGGCGTGACTTCACCTCGGCGACGATGATCGGCGTGCTCATGTCGGCCACGCTGCCCGCCCGCCTCGGCGAGCCGGCGAGGGCGATGATCATCGCCCGCCGGATCGGCAGGTTCCGCGAGACCTTCCCGGTCCTGCTCGGCACCCTGGTCTCCCAGACCGCCTTCAACATCCTCGCCCTGATGCTGCTCGGCGTGGTCATCGTCACCTCGACCGACCTCTTCCACCGGAGCTCCGAGCACCTCTTCCTCGTCAGCTTCGCGCCGGCCCTGCTGCTCGTCGCCGTCGCGGTCGCGCCGGCGCTCGTGCGGCGCTCGGGGTCGGGTCGGGTCGCCCGGGTCGCGGCGATGGTCCGCGACGCCCTCGTCCGCGTCCGCCTCGGGCTCGCCGTCTTCAGGGACCCGCGACGCGGGCCGCTCGCCGGCGCGCTGCAGCTCACGGCCTGGGCGATCCAGGTGGCGGCCTGTTACGCGCTCGCCGTCGCCATGGGCCTCGACGGTGCGATGGGAATCGGCGGCGCGGCCGCCGTGCTGTTCGCCGTCAACGTCACGGCCGTAGTCCCCGCCACGCCGTCGAACATCGGCGTCTTCCAGCTCGCGGTCATCAGCGTGCTGACGACGGGCTACGGCGTCGGCGCAGCCGACTGCGCTGGCCTACGGCGTGATCCTGCAGGCGGTCGAGATCGCGACCGCCGTGGCGCTCGGTCTCCCCGCGCTCGTCCGCGAGGGGATGAGCTGGTCCGACGTCAGGCTCCGTGCTCTGAGCGCGGCCCCGGTGCGCCTGCAGCCGAAGTCGCGTGAGTCCGAGGGCATCCGCGCGTAGACCAGGAAGTTCGGGAGGGCCACCGGGCTTCGCCCGGAGGCCCGGCGCAGTCGAGCAGCGCGGAGTGGCTGCGAGTTGCGCAGTGATCTATTCTTGACCTACGCCATCCAGAGCGGCTGAGGGACCCGGTCCGTCGAAGCCGCCGCAACCGGTGGAGCCCTTGAAAGAGCGGCGAAGCACGGTGCGACAGCCGGGAACGATGGAGGAGACCTCCCGATGAGCAAACCGGAACGCGACATCCTCGCCGCCGCGAACGAGCGGATCATCGTCTTCGACGGCGGTATGGGCGCGACGCTGGAGCGATTCGACCTGTCCAGCGAGGACTACGGCGGGCTCGAGGGGAAGTGCCACGAGGCGCTCGTCCTGCATCGCCCCGACGTCATCGCCGGCGTTCACGAGGCCTTCCTCGAAGCCGGCGCCGAGGTGCTCGAGACCGACAGCTTCCAGGGTTCGCGGTTGAAGCTCGACGAATGGGGGCTGGCCGACCACACGGTCGAGATCAACCGCGGTGCCGCCGAGATCGCCCGTGAGGCCGCCGGGCCGGATCGCTTCGTCGCCGGGTCGATCGGCCCGACCGGCTTCCTGCCGGCGAGCGACGATCCGACGCTCGGCGACATCAGCTTCGAGCAGCTCGCCGAGGTCTTCGACGAGCAGGCCGGCGCCCTCGTCGACGGTGGCGTCGACCTCGTGATCATCGAAACCGCGCAGGACATCCTCGAGGTGCGCGCCGCGATCGTCGGCGCTCGCCGGGCCTTCGAGCGGGTCGGTCGCGCGGTGCCGATCCAGGTTTCCGTATCGCTGCTCCCGAACGGCGGCAAGATGCTCCTCGGCACCGACATCGAGGCCGTCCTCGCGATCCTCGAGGGCATGAGGGTGGACATCGTCGGGCTCAACTGCTCGACCGGTCCCGAGGACATGAGGGACGCGATCCGCTACCTCGGCGAGCACTCGCCGCTGCCGGTCCACTGCATCCCGAACGCCGGCCTGCCGATCCAGGGGCCCGACGGCGAGACGATCTTCCCGGAGACCCCCGAGCAGCTCTCGAAGGTGCTGGCCGAGTTCGTCGAGCGCCACGGTGTCGGCCTCGTGGGAGGCTGCTGCGGCACCACGCCCGGAGCACATCGCCGCGATCGTCGAGCGCGTCGGTGGCCGCAAGCCGACCCCACGTCCCGCGCCCGGGCCGCCGCGCGTCGCGAGCATGATGACCGCCTACGACCTCGTTCAGGAGCCGGCGCCGACGCTCGTCGGCGAGCGGGTCAACTCGCAGGGCTCCCGCAAGGCCAAGGAGCTGCTGCTGACCGACGACTACGACGGGCTGGTCCAGGTCGCCGAGGACCAGGTGACCGGCGGCGCGCACGTCCTCGACGTCTGCGTCGCCCTGACCGAGCGCCAGGACGAGGACGTGCAGATGGGGGAGACCGTCAGCCGGATCTCGCTCAGTCAGCCTGCGCCGATCCAGGTCGACTCGACCGAGCCCGAGGTGATCGAGGCCGCGCTCCAGCGGATTCCGGGCCGGGCGATCGTCAACTCCGTCAACCTCGAAGCCGGCCGCGACAAGCTCGACCGCGTCGTTCCGATCGCGCTCGAGCACGGCGCCGCGCTGATCGCCCTGACGATCGACCCGGTCGGGATGGCGAAGACGGCCGACCGCAAGGTCGAGGTCGCCAAGGAGATTCATCGCCTCGCCTGCGACGAGCACGGCCTCGACCCGGAGCTGCTGATCTTCGACGCGCTCACGTTCACGCTGACGACCGGCGACGAGGAGTGGAGGCCGTCGGCGGTGGAGACGATCGAGGGCATCCGCCGGATCAAGGCGGAGCTGCCCGGGGTCAAGACCTCGCTCGGCGTCTCGAACGTTTCGTTCGGCATCTCGCCGGGGGCGCGCGCGGTCCTCAACTCCGTCTTCCTTCACCACTGCGTCGAGGCCGGGCTGGACCTGGCGATGGTCAACCCGAACCACATCACGCCGTACGGCGAGATCCCGGAGTTCGAACGGGCGCTCGCCGACGATCTCGTCTTCAACCGCTCCGAGGACGCGCTCGAGAAGTTCATCGAGCACTTCGAGAGCAAGGGGCCGGAGGAGGAGGCGGACGAGGCCGCCAACCCGACCGAGGGGATGGAGCCCGAGGAGGCCCTGCACTTCCACATCCTGCGCCGGAAGAAGGACGGGGTGGAGGACTGGATCGATCGCTCGGTCGAGAAGATCGGCGCCGTTCCGACCCTGAACTCCGTCCTGCTGCCGGCGATGAAGGAGGTCGGCGACAAGTTCGGCGCGGGTGAGCTGATCCTGCCGTTCGTCCTGCAGTCGGCAGAGGTCATGAAGCGCGCCGTCGCGAGGCTCGAGAACTACCTCGATCGGATCGAGGGGCACACGAAGGGGACCGTCGTGATCGCGACGGTCTTCGGCGACGTGCACGACATCGGCAAGTCGCTGGTCAACACGATCCTGACCAACAACGGCTACACGGTGGTCGATCTCGGCAAGCAGGTGCCGATCGACCGGATCATCGACGCCGCCATCGAGAACGAGGCCGACGCGATCGGCCTGTCGGCGCTGCTCGTCTCGACCTCCAAGCAGATGCCCGCCTGCATCCAGGAGCTGCACCGGCGCGAGCTCGATTTTCCCGTTCTGATCGGCGGCGCCGCGATCAATCGCGACTTCGGCCGCCGGGCCCTCTATCCGGACGGGCGGGAGTCCGATGCCGTCTATGGGCCCGGAGTCTTCTATTGCAAGGACGCCTTCGCCGGGCTCGACACGGTCGATTCGCTGGTCGACGAGGAGGCGCGCGCCTCGCTGGTCGCGAAGATCCGCGACGAGGCGAAGACGCTGCGCGAGAAGCCGGTGGTCGTCGACGACTCGCCGCCGACGACCGACGACTCGGTTCGCTCCGCGGTCACGACCGACGCACCGATCCCCGCGGTCCCGCGGTGGGGCGTGCAGGACGTCGACATCGATCTCGCCGAGGTCTTCCCCTACCTCGACCGGCACGTCCTCTTCAAGCTCCACTGGGGCGGCAGGGGCGTCAAGGGCGAGGCCTGGCGGCAGATCGTCGAGGGGGACGGCGAGGAGGAGGGCTTCGCGGCGAAGCTCGACCGCATGTGGGCGGAGCAGGACTATCTGCAGCCGAAGGCCAGAATCGGCTATTTCCCCTGCAACGCCGACGGTAACGAGCTGGTCGTCTTCGACCCGGCGGACCCGGACGTCGAACTCGAGCGGCTCGTCTTCCCCCGCCAGCCCAAGCACGACCGGATCTGCCTGTCGGACTTCTTCCGGCCGCTCGTGACGACTCCGACGAGCGGGACGTCGTCGTGCTGCAGGGAGTCACGGTCGGGCCCGAGGTCACGAAGCGGATCGAGCAGCTCGAGAAGGACGGCGAGTTCGCCGAGCAGCTCTTCGTCCACGGACTGGGCGTCCAATCCGCCGAGGGCCTCGCCGAGTGGCTGCATGCGAAGGCGCGCGACGAGCTCGGCATCGACAGCGGCCAGGGTCGCCGTTACTCATGGGGCTATCCCGCGTGCCCGGATCAATCCGAGCACGAGAAGGTCTGGCGTCTGCTGGGGCTGGAGAAGATCGGCATGAACCTGTCCGACGGTTATGCGGTCGAGCCGGAGCAATCGACGGTGGCGATCATCGCCCACCATCCGCAGGCCGTCTACTTCGGCATGAAGTCGGGCTTCGTTCCGGACGCCCCCAAGCCCGACGAGCTGATCGCGGGGACCGCGCGCGGCGGCGAACTGCCGCCCGACGAGGACCTCACCGACGACGGCACGATCGCCGCCGAGTAGACAACTGCGCGACTCGCAGCCCTCCGGGCCGCTCGACTGCTTCGCCCTAGTCCGAGTACTCGAGGTTGCCGGGGAACTCGATGAGGAGCTCGGCTAGTTGCTCGGGCACCTCGAGTTGGGGGCAGTGACCGCAGTTGGGGATCACCTCGATGTCCGAGTAGTCGACCGTCCTCAGGACCCGCTCGGCGCCCGTGGTGAAGACCATCCGGTCGCGGTCGCCCCAGACGAGGAGCAGCGGGCAGTCGATCTTCTTGAGCTCGAACGGATCGGTCAGCTCCGGGATCAGCCGCCTGCCCGTGTCGAGGATGCCCATGCTCTGCGCGAACGTGCCGACATGGCGGGAGAAGGACGCGACGTGCGCGGGGTCGGCGGATCGGGGGTCGCTGAAGACGAGGCTGCGGTAGACGCGCCCGACGATCGGCTTGACGAGCTGCTCGGGCACCGGAACCGGGGAGATCCGCAGGAGCCGGATCAGCCACTCGCTCTCGATCGCCGAGAACCAGCCGGCCATGTGCAGGCCGGCCGGAGCGATCGGGACGATGCCGGCGACGGGCAGGTCGTCCCGCTCGGCGGCCCGCAGGGAGAGAGCGCCGCCGAGGGAATTGCCGACGACGATCACCTCGGCGCCGCCGTGGCGTTCGCTCAGCTCCACGATCGCCGCCTCGACCATCGAATCCCACTGCTCCATCAGCAGCGCGGAGGTGTCCAGCGGCTCGGCCGTCCCGAACCCGCGCAGGTCGAATGCCGCCGCCGCCCGCCCGGCCTCCGCGAGATGGTCGTAGAGCGGGCGCCACGTGTCGGCGCTGTCCGCGTAGCCGTGGATCAACAGCAACGGCGGACCGTCGCCGTCGATCTCGACCATGCGCGTTTCGACGCCGCCGAGCGCCGTGCGGCGCTCGCTCGGGGTTACCGCCGTGGGTCCGTGGGTAGGGGCCACAGGACACTTTCTACTGCGTACGGCCGATGCCACCGTCGGTTCCGGCGCCACGACGAACAGGAGACGACGATGTCAGGAGATCGAGGCTCGAGGGACATTCTCGCCGAGGAGAATGCCGCCGACCGGGACAAGCTGGTCGGAATGCTCGAGAAGGCCTATTGGATGGAGATCGAGACGGTGATGAGCTACGTCGCCAACTCGGTCAATCCGGACGGTGTCCGCGCCCAGGAGATCAAGCAGTCGCTGGCGGCGGACATCACCGAGGAACTCGGCCACGCTCAGCAGTTCGCGGCCCGCATCAAGGAGCTCTACGGCGTCGTTCCCGGCTCCAAGCGGTTCAGCGCCGAGCAGGACTTCCTCCAGCCGCCGGCGGAGTCGACCGACATCCCCGCCGTCATCAGGGGCGTGATCGAGGCCGAGGCCGGAGCGATCGCCTTCTACAACGAGATCATCGACTTCGCCGGCGAGCACGACCCCGTCACCGAGGACATGGTGATCGCCATCCTCCGCGACGAGCAGGGTCACATGCGCGAGTTCGAGGGATTCTTGAAGGAGTACGAGGCGGAGGGGTTGGCCTAGGGCGTTCCGGCGTAGGTCGTCGACCGCGGGTCCTGTCGCGTGGGTCGACCTCCCACAACCGGCGAACCCCTAAACCACCCAACCAGCCGACTGACGCCCCTGCCGAGCGGTAACACCGCGCAGGCCGAGGAAGCGGACGCGAAGCGGAGCATTCCCTCGGATTTATTCCTGTGTGACCGATATCCGTCTAGGAAATGGCATTTAATTTGCAAAGTTCCGGTTAGCATCCGCTAATGTCCTTGCAGATGACGTTTGAAGTAACAGCAGCCGAGGGATCCGTCGCCACGCCGGAGCGTCCGCAGGTACTGGAGCTCGCCGATGGGACCCGACTGGTCTCCGAGGGCGAAGCCCGACCCGCGGTTCTGCACGGTGATCGCGACCACGCCTTCACACTCGCCGACGTACAGCGCGAGGGCGCAGAGCCCTTCGCCGGTTACGTCCGGCACAGCTAGCCGACCCGAACACCGGTCCGGGTCAGCAGCTACCCCTGAGGTCAGCCCCTCCGGGCGATCTCGTATACCCCGCCGCTCTGAAGGTCGGTGAAGTAGATCCGACCCTTCGTGTCCTGGCCGAAGCTCGAGATGCCGCCGAACGTGGGCAGGCCCGCGATCGGCTTGTCGTCGCTCGCGCTGCCGTCCGCCGGGATCAGGCTGCGAATCTCGCTCTTGCAGAAGTCCGCGTAGATGTAGCGGCCCTCGAGCGCCGGCGTCCTCGGATCGTGGGAGACGTAGCCGCCGGTGATCGCGCAGTTGCCGTCGACGTGCTTGTACTGGTGGATCGGGAACGTCAGCGTGCCGGGCCCGAGCGGGAACGGGCTGGCATCCGTGCTGTCGAAGGGGCCGAGACCCTCGTAGGCGTCCCAGCCGAAGTTCGCCCCCTTTGCGGCCGCCGACGTCAGGTAATCGACCTCCTCCCAGGTGTCCTGGCCGACGTCGCCGATCGTCAGATGCCCGTCCTGGCGATCGAACGAGAAGCGGTACGGGTTGCGAAGGCCGTATGAATAGATCTCGTCACGGCCGGGGGCGCCGACGAACGGGTTCGAGTCCGGCACCGTGTACGGCTGGTCGCCGCTCTTGCGCGGGTCGATCCTGAGCAGCTTGCCGAGGAGCACGTCGATGTTCTGCGCGTTCTCGTCGGGGTCGCCGCCGCTGCCGCCGTCGCCGGTGGCGAGGTAGAGGTAGCCGTCGGGGCCGAACTGGACCTGGCCGCCGTTGTGGTTCTCGTTCAGCCGGTGTTTGATCCTGATCACGCGCCGCCCGGACTTCTCGTTCGCCCGTCGCGGGTCCTTGGCCGAGCGCTTGAACTCGGCCACGACGATGTCGCCGCGGTTGTCCGTGTAATAGACGTAGAAGAGCCCCGACTGGGCGTAGTCGGGCGGAAACGCGACCGACAGGAGCCCGCGCTCTCCGTCGTGCACGACCCGGTTGCGGATGTCGAGGAAGGTGCTCTTCTTGCCGTTCGCGCCGACGGCGATGATCCGGCCGGCCTTCTCGACGACGAACCGGAGTCCCTTGGCCCCCTGGGGGCCGATCAAATAGACGGGATCCTTGAAATCACCCAGCCGCTTGGCCCGGAAAAGTGCCCCCGCCGTCACCGGTTCGGGAACCTCCCTCCCGGTCGGCGGCTGAAGTCTGCGACGGCGTGCCGGACTTCGAGTCGATAGACCGGGCCGGCGAGATCCGTCACGTAGATCCGTTGCTTGCGAACCTGGTTGATCGAGCTCGGGCTCACGCCACCGGTGCCCGAGCGGCTTGTCGCCGGTCGCGCCTCCGGTGTCGGGCACCAGGCTCTGGATCCCGCCGTTGCAGGAGTCCGAGTAGAGGTACCTGCCGTAGAGACTCTTCAGCTTCTCGTCCCTGACGACGGGGCCGCCGATGATCGCGCAGCCCGTGTACTGATCCGGGTCGTCGCTCGTGTGCGGGAAGGTCAGGATCGGGAAGGTGGTGCCGTCCATCGGCGGGGTCGGAGTGTCGCCGTCGGGGTTGAAGCCGCCGCCGGTAACGCAGAAGTCGGAGAGCACGAGCGGATCGTCGCCCTCGTAGGCGTCCCAGCCGAAGTTGGCGCCGGCCGCCTTCGCCGTCTTCAGGTAGTCGACCTCCTCCCAGACGTCCTGGCCGACGTCGCCGATCGCGATCGACTTCTTGTCGAACGAGAACCGGAACGGATTACGAAGGCCGTAGGAGTAGATCTCGTCGCGCGCCGGCCTTGTTGACGAAGGGGTTGTCCTTCGGCACCGTGTAGCCGCCGCTCGCCTTCGGGGTGATCCGCAGCAGCTTGCCGAGCAGCGAATCGAGGTTCTGGGCGTTCTCGTTCGGGTCGCACGCCAGGCCGCCGTCGCCCGTCGCGAGCCACATGTTGCCGTCCGGCCCGAACGTGACCTGGCCGCCGTTGTGGTTGGGATAGGTGCTGTGCGGGATCGAGATGACCTGCTTGGCTGAATTCGGGTCTGCGAGAACGTTGCTGTTCTTCTTGCGCATGTACTGCGCCGACGGTCACGTCGCCGTCGGGAGCGGACGTGTAATAGACGTAGAAGCGCCCGTTCTTCGCGTAGTCGGGGTCGAACGTGACCGACAGCAGCCCGCGCTCGTTGAAGGGCGTGCCGAGGAAGTCGAGCTTCAGCTTGTCCGACATGTCGAGGAACGGCTTGTTGAGGGTGGATCCGTTCTTGATGACGCGGATCGTGCCCTCGCGCTCGACCACGAAGAGGAGCTTCTTGTTGTCCTTGCCCGGGGCGGTCGCCGTGTAGACGGGCTCGTCGAAGTCGCGTCCCGACCTGGTTGAGGACGACCTTGTTGCCGCTCCCGTTGCCGATCGGTGGCGGCTTCGCCTCACCTCGTTGGGCGGTCGCGAGCAGCGCGACGAGGCATACGAACAGGGTTGCGATGACGGCGATACCCGCGCCCCGCTTGATTGAGTGAAGCTCCATCGGGTCAGCCTATCGCAGGGTCAACGCGAAGGTGACAGTTCATATACGGGGCCCGAAATCGAGACCGCGTAGACGGTGCCGTCGGCGCCCTCGCCGAAGCTGGCGATGCGGTCGATGTGCTGGCCGAGCGCGGTGTCGTCGGCGGCGGGCTCTTCGGGAACGGGTGTGAAGCTGCGCAGGTCGCCGACGCAGAGGTCCGCGTAGAGGTAGCGGCCGTAGAGCGACTTCAGGTCGGGGTCGCGGACGACGAGGCCGCCCGTGATCGAGCAGTTCCCGTCCGAGTGCTCGGGCGACGAGGACGGGTGGGATCGCATCGGGCGATTCCTGATCGTCGTTGAATCGTTGGTCGCCCTCGTAGGCCGACCAGCCGAAGCTGGCGCCCGAGCCGTCACCGCGGCCCACGATGTCGATCTCCTCCTCGGTGTCCTGGCCGACGTCGCCGATCGTCAGGTCGCCGGTGTCCCGGTCGAAGGAGAAGCGCCACGGGTTGCGGAGGCCGTAGGAATAGATCTCGGGGCGCGCTCCGTCCGTGTCGACGAACGGGTTGTCGTCGGGCACCGTGTAGGGCGAGTCGCCGTCCGGTTGCGGATCGATCCGGAGGATCTTCCCGAGCAGGGTCGAGAGATCGAGGCCGCGACGCTGCGGGTCGCCGCCGTCGCCGCCGTCACCGAGGCCGATGTAGAGATAGCCGTCGGGGCCGAACTGCAGGAGGCCGCCGTTGTGATTGGGGTAGGGCTGGTCGACCGCGAGCAGGACGCGCTTGCTGGATTCGTCGACCTTGCCGTTCTTCGCCCTGTACTCGACGACCCGCGTATCGCCGGCGGGGTTCGTGTAGTCGACGTAGAACAGCCCCGTAGTCGGCGTAATCGGGTGCGAAGGCCATCGAGAGGAGTCCCTGTTCGCCGCCGCTGACGATCTCGTCGGAGACGTCGAGGAAGGTCGAGCGCCTGCCGTCGGGCGACACGCGCTCGATCGTTCCGCCCTGCTCGACCACGTAGATGTCGTCGCCCGCGTCGGTGGGCTGAGCGACGTATAGCGGCAGAGTCGAAGTCTCCGATCTCGGTCAGCTCCACGCCTCCGCGCCCGTCGCCGACCTTCGGCTTCGCTCCCTGCCCGCCGGTCGTCGGTCGTCGTGTCCGTCGTGGAGGTTGGGCGCGGGACTCGAACTCGAGTCGTCCCCGCCGCCGCAGCCGGCGCCACGGCGGAGGTCGCGAAGATCAGCGTCGCGAGCAGGCCGGCGGCGGCCCTACTCACCGTGGGTGACGACCTGCCCCTTGTCGTTGACCGTCGCCTTCGGCGCCTTGTCGCTGATCGTGACAACGAACTCGCCCTTCACCTCTCCGCCGTCGGCGGTTACGGCCTTCGCCTCACCGTCGAGTCCCGCCTCGACCTGGTAGTGAAGAGTGTAGGTACCGGCCTCGACCGCGGTGACCCTCCAGACGATGGTCTTCTCCTCGCCCGGATCGAGCGGGCCGAAGCCGAACGTGTTCGTCTGGGCGCGCAGCCCGCCGGAGATTGCCCTTCGGGATCGGATCGTCCGGTGGCTCTCGGGTACTTGTCCTCGAGGATCCAGACCGGGCGGTTGGGGTTGGACGCGGACGGGTCGTCGATCCGGATGTTGAAGGAGCCGTCGGCGACGCCGTCGTCGGTCTCGATCGTGAAGGCCAGTTCGGGGAGCGGTTCGTCGCCGGTGTTCTTGACGCCGAGCACGAGATCGGAGGTCAGCGCGAGCCGCTGCTCGGTCGGGAACTTCGCCTTCGTCACCTCGACCGGGAAGTCGCCGGAGGGCTCGTTGGCGTTCTGCTGGTTCGTCGAGTCGTCCCCGCCGCAGGCGGAGAGCACGACCGCAAAGGCCGTCAGAAGGAGAACGATCGCTGTCCCGCGTGCGCTTTTAGGTCTCTCCCCCAAAGCGCGGGCAACATACCACGGGGGTTCCCGGTCGCCGCGTCGATTTGGCCCCCGGAGCGACCCGATCGGCTCGATGGGAGCGGCAATCGTCCGCCCTCCGTCACCTGCGGGTGGCGCGACGCCCTCCGATGGACTAAGTTTCACCTACGGAGGCGAGGCGCAGGGCCGACCCTCCCTGGAGAGATGGTCAGAACCGCAGCCGATAGGGCGTTCCTACCCGCAAAGGGTCTATTCGAGCAGGTCGGAAACATGATGATTCTGACCGGCAAGACGATCGTTGCCACGGTCAAGCCCCCGTATCCGTACGGCGGCGAGTTCATCAGCCAGTTTCTCTTCGCCCTCCAGCTCTGCTGGTTCCCGCTGCTGATCAGCACCGTCGCGTTCGGATTCGGCGCCCCCGGACTTCAGGCCGCCAACTTCCTGACGCTGTTCGGCGCGCTCGATCGCCTCGGCGGCTTCTTCATCCTCGCCTCGGTTCGCGAGTTCGCGCCGTTCGTGACGGCGGTCGTCGTCGCCGGTGTGGCGGGGACGGCGATCACCGCTGATCTGGGCGCCCGCAAGATCCGCGAGGAGCTCGACGCGCTGATGGTCCTCGGCGTCGACCCGATCAAGAACCTGGTCGTGCCGCGCTTCCTCAGCCTGATGCTGATCACCGGCCTGCTCAACATCTACGCGCTGCTCTTCGGCATCAGCGGCGGCATCTTCGCCGAGCTCACCTACGGTCAGCCGCTCGGCGGCTTCTTCGCCACCCTCTTCAACAACGCCTCCGTGACCGACCTCTGGGGCTCGGTGCTGAAGACGACCCTGTTCGGCGCGATCGTCGCGATCGTCTGCAGCTACAAGGGGATGAATGCGTCCGGAGGCGCCCAGGGCGTGGGCACGGCCGTCAACGAGGCGGTCGTGATCGCCTTCATGGGCGTGTTCGCGTTCAACTACGTCTTCACCCAGACCCTGCTCGCCACCCACCCGGAGATCTCGACGATCAAATGAGCTGGCTCGCCGTACCGAGGGACTGGCTCGCCTCGATGGGGGAGATCACCCGCTTCTGCCTGCGGGTCATGGGCCTCGTCTACTCGGGTCGCGTCTTCCAGTTCTTCGGTGAGGCCCTGCGTCAGGCCGGTGTCCTCATCCTCGGATCGACGATCGTCATCTGGGGGCTCGTCTTCATCCTCGGCCTGCAGTGCGGGATCGAGGGCGCCTACTTCACCCGCTCGGTCGGCGCGCCCGCCTACGCCGGCAACTTCGCCGCCTGGTGCGATCTGCGTGAGGTGATCCCCTACGCGTTCGGCTACATGATGAGCGCCAAGGTCGGGACCGGAATCGTCGCCGAGCTCGGCGCGATGCGGATCTCCGACGAGATCGACGCGCTCGAGGTCATGGGCATCCAGCCGGTCACCTTCCTCGCCGCGACCCGCCTGCTGGCCGCCTGGATGACCCTCCCCTTCATGTACCTGGCGGCGATCGGGGTCGGCTTCGTCGCCTCCTACATCGCGGTCGTCGAGCAGATCGGCGACACGTCGAGCGGCGGCTACCTATTGATCTTCTGGATGTTCCAGAACCCACCCGATCTCATATTCAGCGTGATCAAGGGCATGATGATGGCCACCGCCATCGTGCTCGTGGGCTGTTATTACGGCTATACGGCGTCCGGCGGGCCGGTCGGGGTGGGAACCGCGACCGCCAAGTCGATGGTCCTGAACATCGTGCTTGTGCACATCATCGGGATGATGGGAACGCTGGTCTTCTGGGGTGCGAACCCCAGAGCGCCGATCGGCGGCTGACCGAGAACTACGAGGAGGACACGTGGCAGAGGACAACCAAGAGGGATACGGCCAGCCTGAGCCTCCACCGGCACCCGCGCCGGCGCAGCCGCGTGCCGACGCCTCCCGCCCAGGCGCCCCCGAGCGGGCCGATCGGCGGCGATCCCGACTCGGCGGCTCCCGGGCTCGGCAAGCTGAACCAGGACTACACGATCCCCGGCGTCGAGCCGGGCGACACCGATCCGTACCGCTGGCACACCGGCGAGAAGCGCGATCACGGCGGCGAGGACGCCATCGAGGTGATCGACCTGGTCAAGCAGTTCGGCAACACCCGGATCCAGAACGGCCTCAACCTCGGCCTGCCCGACAACGAGGTCTCGATGGTCCTCGGGCCGTCGGGAACGGGCAAGAGCGTGCTGATCAAGCTGATCGTCGGCCTGCTCTACCCGGACGCCGGCGACATCCTGGTCCATGGCGAGTCGGTCCCGAACATGACCGACGACGAGCTGTTCGAGATGCGCAAGAAGTTCGGCCTCCTGTTCCAGGACGGCGCGCTGTTCGGCTCCATGAACATCTACGACAACACGGCCTTCCCGCTGCGCCAGCACACCGACAAGTCGGAGGACGAGATCTCCGAGATCGTCAACCGGCGACTGCTCGAGGTCGGGCTCGCCGAGGCGCACTACAAGATGCCGAACGAGCTCTCCGGCGGAATGCGCAAGCGCGCCGGGTTCGCCCGGGCGCTGGTGCTCGACCCTGCGATCGTCTTCTTCGACGAGCCGGACTCCGGCCTCGACCCGGTCCGGACGGCCCTGCTCTGCGAGCTGATCCGCGAGATCCACGAGGAGAACGGCGGCTGCTACATGGTGATCAGCCACGACCTCGGCACCGCGCGCCGCATCGCCGACTTCATCGCCGTCCTCTGGAAGGGCCGGATCGTCGAGAGCGGTCCTTCCGAGGAGCTGTTCAACTCGGACAACGATTTCGTCCGCCAGTTCCTGAACGCAGAGGTCGTCGGTCCTCTCGCCATGGATTGATCAGGCGAGGCCGCGACGACTCTGATCGAGGACGCAAGAGGCGAAGCGGCCCCTGGGCCGTAAGCCGATGAGGACGAAGAGCTGAGCCGTCGCGGCCGCCTGATCGGCCGCATAGGAGAGTGGTCGGTTACCCATCCGGCGGCGACGATCGCCGGGGTCGTCTCGCTGGTCGCGATCGTCACGGTCGTCGGCGCCCTGCGCCTCTCGCCGGACGCCGGCACCGACAAGCTCGTCGACAACGGCTCCTCCGCCTTCGAGGGGACCAAGGAGTTCCGGGACCGGTTCGGCGACGACGCGATCGTGATCCTCGCCGAGGGCGACCTCAAGAAGCTGATGCTGACCAGCGATATCGACAGGTTGCTGGCGCTCGAGACATGCCTCGCCGGCAAGCCCGATGCGAGCGGCCAGTTCGCGGCTCCCGTCTGCCAGGACATCGCCGACCTCGGGGCGACGCGGGTCGTCTTCGGCCCGGCGACGTTCATCAACGAGGCGGCGGCGCAGTCGAGCAAGGTGATCGCGACCCAGCTGCAGGCGCTCCAGGGCGCTCTCCGCCAGGAGCAGCAGCAGGCGGTCCAGCAGTTCCTCGACACCGGGCTGAGCCCGACCACCGTGTCTGCAGGGCCTCTCGGTCGACAACGCCCAGTTCGTCGCCTCGATCGTCTTCGACCAGACCCGTCCGGGGGCGCCGCCGAAGTCGAAGTTCGGCTACCTGTTCCCCTCCGATCGCGGCGCCCTGATCTCGATCCGCCTCGACGACGGCATCTCCGAGGACACCCGCCGCGAGGCGATCGGCGCTGATCAGGACGGCGGTCGGCGAGGACGCGTTCTCGCTCCGGGACGGCACCTACGACATCTCCGGCGTGCCGGTGATCGTCCAGGGTCTCGCCGACGCGCTCGGCGGCCAGATCGTGATCCTCTTCACCGCCGCGATGATCGTGATGGCGATCGTCCTCCTCCTCGTCTTCGGCCCGCCGCTGCGGCTCCTTCCCCTCCTGATCGCGCTCGGCGCGGCCGGGTTCGCCTTCGGGCTGCTCTCGCTTGCTCGGGGGCACGCTGACGATGGCCTCCGTCGCGGTGTTGCCGGTCGTGATCGGCCTCGGGGTCGACTACGCGATCCAACTCCAGGCCCGGTTCAGAGAGGCCGCGGCCGCCGGACATCGACCTCCGGCCGCCGCGGTGACCGCTGCGTTGCGGGGCGGCCCGGTCATCGGCACCGCGGCCGTCGCCACCTCGGTCGGCTTCCTCTCCCTGACGCTCTCGCCGATCCCGATGGTCCGGGAGTTCGCGATCGCTCTCGTCGCCGGTATCGCCGCCGCCCTGCTGATCTCGCTCTCCGCCGGCCTGGCGGCGCTCTCGATGACCGCCGAGGACGGCACCAGGCGCCGCGGGCTCGGCGCGCGGATCGCAAGCCGGGTCGGCTCCGCGGCACGGGTGAAGCCGGGCGCTCGCTCTCCGGAGCGACGGCAAGAATCGGTGCGGGGGGGAGGTCGGCGCGGCAGCTCACCCTCGCCGGCTGGCGTCGGGCGCTCGCCGCCTCGATCGAACATCCGGGACGGGTCCTGGCGGTGGCGTCCGTGCTCGCCGTGACCGGCTGGATCGCCGGCACGGCGACGAAGGTCGAGAGCGACATTCGCCAGCTCGTTCCCTCCGATCTGCCTGCGCTCGAGTCCGTCGACCACCTCGAGAGCGTCAGCGGCGTCGGCCAGGAGCTGGACGTGATCGTCTCCGGCGACGTGACCTCGCCCGCGGCGATCACCTGGATGAGCGACTTCAAGCAGCGGGTCCTCGCCGATCATGGATTCGACGGCGTCTCGCCGAGCTGCCTGGACCCCGGCACCGAGCTCTGCCCCGGGCCGGCGCTCTCCGACCTCTTCGATCTGAGCTCAGGGGCGCCGCTCGACCCGGATCGGATCGCCGCCGTGCTCGGGACCGTGCCGCCGTACTTCTCGCAGGCGATCCTCTCCCGCTCCGACTCCGGCGACGTCGCCAACGTCTCGTTCCTGATCCCGGTGATGCCGCTGGACGAGCAGGAGGCGCTGATCTCCGACATCCGCTCGTCCCTCGATCCGCCCGACGGGAGTCAGCGCCGAGGTCGTCGGCCTTCCGGTTCTGACCGCCGACGCGAACAAGGAGCTGTCCGGGCTCCCGCTACTGGCTGACGATCGTCGGGCTGCTCGCCGTGGGGCTCGTCCTCGTCGCCTTCTATCGCTCCTTCACCCGCGCTCTCGTTCCGCTGCTCCCGATCGCGCTGGCGACCGGTTGGTCGGCGTTGGTGCTCGAGGCGATCGACATCCCGCTCAACCCGATGTCGGCGACGCTCGGCGCGCTCGTGATCGCGGTCGCGACCGAGTTCAGCGTGATCCTGTCGGCCCGCTACCACGAGGAGCGCGAGGCGGGCCTGCCGGTCGGCGAGGCGTTGCGGTCGACCTACGAGCGCACCGGCGTGGCCGTGCTCGCCTCCGGCGTGACCTCCATCGCGGGCTTCGGCGTCCTCGCCTTCAGCCGCATCGCGATGCTCCGCGACTTCGGCATCGTCACGGTCGTCGACCTGACGGTCGCGCTCGCCGGCGTGATGCTGGTCCTGCCGGCCGCTCTCGTCTGGTCGGAGGAGGGCTTCCGCCCGCTGCCGGCCGTCCGCAGGTCATTCGGCTCGCTCCGGAGCTCGCGGCGGCGGGCCGATGCCGCGGTCTGAGCGATGACACCCGGCTCCGACGACCCGCGGGATTCCGGAGGTTGGTGGCCAGAGGACGACGACCCCCCCGAACAAGCCGCGGGAGAAGAAGGGCGGCGACGAGCATCGGCCGCCTCGCGGTCTCGCCTCACCAGACCGGCCGAAGCAGAGCAGCCGCTACTCGATATTCGTCGGCATCGCCTTCTTCGTGCTGATCGTGGTGGCTCTGCTGAATCTGCTGAAGAACGACGACAACGCCGGGATCCTCGGCGCGGGGTACGGCGATCGCGGGATGCCGCTGCCGGCGTTCGCGGCGCCGGACGCGCTCGCCGGCTGTGCGACGCCGACGCGAACATCGCCCAGGACGACTGCGAGAGCTCGCGCAACCCCTGTCCCGACGACCAGGTCCGGACGCCCGCCTGCGAGATCGACACCGCCGGGGCGATCAGGGTCTGCGACCTCTTCGACAAGCCGCTGGCGATCTCGTTCTGGTTCACCCGCGGCGGCGATTGCATCCCGACCCAGGACGCCTTCGACCAGGTGGCGGAGCGCTTCGGCGACCGCGTCAACTTCCTCAGCGTCAACGTCCGTGACGATCCCGGCTCGGTCGCCGACATCGTCCGCGACCACGGCTGGACGGTGCCGGTCGCCCTCGACCGCGACGGCGCGGTCTCGAACCTCTACCGGGTCGGCGTCTGCCCGACGATCGTGCTCGCCTACCCCGGCGGCGTCCTCTACGACGCCGAGATCCGTGGCGGCAACTACTCGGTCGACGAGCTGACCGATCTCGTCGACGGGCTCGTCACCGCCTCGCGCGAGCGCGCGACGGAGGTCCGCTGAGATGGCGCCGTCGGCAGGACCGACGATCGCCCTTCGCGGTGACGTCGACCGCGGCGTCGCCGACGAGTTCCCGGGCCTCTACCTCCGCTACGCCGAGGTTCCGGCGGGATCCGGCAAGAGCCCGCGTGGCCTGAAGCAACGACTGGCCGTGTTGTCGGACCGGTTCGCGGGTCCCCAGGCGGTCGCGTTCCGCACGAAGCCGATCCCCTATGCCTATCGCGTCTTCTTCCGCCACATCGGCCTCGATCCCGACGAGCAGCCGACGCCGGCGGAGGCCGTCGTGCTCGAGCGGATGCTGAAGGGCGGGTTCGTCAGCGCCAACCGGCTCGACGACGCCCTCGCGATCGCGATGATCGAGTCGGGCGTACCGGTTCAGGCCCTGGACGCCGACCGGATCTCGGGTGGCCTGGCGATCAGGCCGTCCGTCGAAGGCGAGGTCCTCGAGGGGCGGCCCACGGATCTGCCACGCGGGAACGCTGGTGATCGCCGACGAGCGGAGGCCGCTGTCGCTCCTGTTCGGGGCGATCGGGGCCGGGCGCGGCGTTTCCCCCAGCACCACCCGCACCACTCTCGTCGTGATCGGAGTCGCCGGCGTCCCCGAGATCGCTGTCGAGGAGGCGCTGTGGCTGACTTCGGAGCTGATGCTGGGTGATTGATCCCGGGCGTCGTGGCGGCGGTTACAATGTCGCCACCTCGATCTGGTCGAAAGGGGCACCGCTTGCCGGCGCTATTCGGCATCTGGAGCACGAACCGAAGTCAGGGAGCGAACGACGCGACGTCGCAGTCGATCTGCGCGCGGCCCGCGCGGAGCTGCGCCGTCAGATCTCCAGGATGGAACGCGATCTGGCCGAGATGTTCGCATCGACGTCGCCTCGCCTCGGCATCGAGTGGACCGTCGGTGCGGCCGGGGGTCCGCGCCTGCTCGGCCTGGCCGAGCTCGAGTCGACCCGCGATGCGCTGGCCGACCGCCTGGCCGAGGCCCGCGCCGAGATCGCTCGCCGGGCGGAGGTCGAGGAGGCCAACCGCGCCCTCGTCGAGCGGATGATCGCCGACCCCGCCGAGTACCGCTGGGTCCGGGTGCGCTCCGAGGACGTCGGAGAGAAGAGCTGCAAGCACTGGCACTCGCGTCCCCGCTGGGGGCTGCTCGGGATGATCGCCGGGTGGTGGCGGGTCAAGCTGTCGTCGGGCTGTCCCTTAGCCTCCGGGTCGTGCTGAGCGCGCGACCCGCCCCAGAAGATCACTCGCTGATGGTCACTCGCTGATGGCCTCCTCGAAGTCGCGCAAGCGGCGCAAGCGCAAACCGCGTACGCCGTCGCAGGGCTCGGCGCAGACGAGGCGGCCGGGAGCCCGTCGTCACCGCAGCCGGAGCCGCGAGTCGTCAAGCCGGCCCGGATCACGCCGGACGACGATTCGCCGCCGGCGCCCTGGGGGAACTTTCCGCTGGTCGAGCTCTGCGTGCTGGCCGGGATCATCATGTTGATCCTCGGCTTCTTCTTCGTCGGCGGCTCGCGCGGGCCGATCCTGATCGCCGCCGGCCTCGCCCTCGGATCGATCGGTGGCCTGGAGCTCAGCATCCGCGAGCACTTCGCCGGCTACAAGTCCCACACCGCGATCCTCGCCGGCGTCCCGGCCCTGATCGTCCTCGGACTGCTCTTCTACCTCGGGCCCGACGGCCTGCCGCAGCTCGCGAGGGCGGCGATCGGGATCGGCGTCTTCGCGGTCGGAGCGGTGATCCTGACGCGCGTCTTCAGCAGCCGGTCCGGGGGCCTGCGCTACAAGTTCTCGGGATCGTCGGGCCGCAGGCGGCGCTAGGACGATTCGGAGGGGAAGTGGGGCCTGCGCCGGCGGCCCGGGGGAGGGTGCCTTCCCCCGGGCCGCCGACTGGCACCTACGGACGGACGATGATCAGCGGCGAGCGGCCAGCTTGTCCTCGAGGGCGCCGGCGAGCGCCTCCTTCTGGCGCATCGTCAACCGTCCGAGCTGTCGGTTCTCGTTGACGGCGAGCGGCACCAGGAACTTGCGGGTCCTCGTTCGGCCCCAGCGCGACTGGCTGCGGAGCAACTCGGAGACGGTCATCGTCTCCGCCTCCCATGGGCACGTGCGGACAACCTGTTCGACCGGAACGTCGCCCGCTCTGACTGAGCGCTTCAGGGCGGCACGGGCCAGTCGGACCCGGTTGGCGTGCTCGAGGGCACGAATGTGTTGCGGCACAGCGGCTGGCGCAGCCGTCGAGGCAGCTTCCATACTCACTCCTCCTCCTGCTTGAGAGCGGTGGTGATTTTCGATTGAATTGTTCGCGGCCGAACGGGGGCGATCCGCTTTCGGATTCGAGGATTCGGTGGCCCTAGAGGACCCTCCGAACCGCTCCTACCCCGGTAGCGTTCGGTGCGTTGGGCAGCCTAGTGACCGACGGGCGATCATGCCCCCCTGCCCCCCCTGATTCCGTCCGCCGCGCCCGCTAAGAGCATGTTTTTGAGGGTGGATGACGCAGCTTTTCCCCTTGTGCCCAAACGGACAAGATGAAACTACCCGATCAGGGGTAAGGAATCAGGACATAAAGCGCCGGTGTCGGCGCTTCGGGCATCAGCCCCCGACGAGCTCCGGCGATCGCGTGATGACTCGCTGGAACTTCTCGAGCGCGCTGTCGAGATGCTCGGTCTCGTGGGTCGCCATCAGGCTCGTGCGGAGCAGTGCTCCGGCCGGCGGGACCGCCGGGTGCAGGGCGACGTTGGTGTAGACGCCCTCGTCGTAGAGGGCCTTCCAGAACGTCGCCGCACGCACGTCCTCGCCGACGATGACGGGGACGATCGGCGTCAGCGCCTCGCTGCCGTCCGGCATCGGGGTCGGCTCGACGACTCGCAGGCCGAGGTCGTTGAGGCCGCGGTGCAGGTAGGCCGCGTTGTCGAGCAGCTTCGCGATCAGCTCGGGCCCCTCCGAGCGGATGATTCGCAGGGCTTCGAGCGCGGCACCGACGGCCGCCGGGACCGCGGCCGCGCTGAACAGGAACGAACGGGCCGCGATGCGCAGGTAGTCGATGACCTCGGCGGGGCCGGCGATGAAGCCGCCGCAGGAAGCGAAACTCTTCGAGAACGTGCCCATCCGCAGGTCGACGGAGTCCTCCACGCCGAGCAACTCGCTGGCGCCCGCGCCCCGTGCGCCGAGCGCCCCGACCCCGTGCGCCTCGTCGACCATCAGGCGGGCGCCGTAGCGCTCGCAGAGCGCGACGACCTCGGTCAGCGGGCAGATGTCGCCCTCCATCGAGAAGACGCCGTCGACGACGACCAGCACGCCGCCGCCGTCGTCGGCGGACCGCTCCAGCATGCGCTCGAGCTTGTCCATCCGGTTGTGGCGGAAGGGCCGGAGCTTGGCGCCCGAGAGCTTGCAGCCGTCGAGGATCGAGGCGTGGTCGCCGGAATCGCAGATCACCGTGTCGCCGGGCTGGAGGATCGTCCCGATGCAACCGACGTTCGCCTGGTAGCCCGTGGTGAACACGAGGGCGGCCTCGGTTCCCATCCAGTCTGCGAGCTCCTCCTCGAGCTCGATGTGGAGCGGGATCGTCCCGTTCAACAGCCGCGAGCCGGTCAGCGCCGTCCCGTACCTCTCCAGGGCGTCCCGCGCCGCGTCCTTGACGCGCTCGTCTCCGGTCAGCCCGAGGTAGTTGTTGGAGCCGAGCATGATCCGCTCGCTGCCCTCCATCTCGACCACCGGTCCGGCCTGCGAGGTGAGCAGGCGGAAGTAGGGCATCATGTCGGCCTTCTCGGCCAGTTCCAGGATCTCCTTGCGATCGTGGTCGCGCGCCTTTGCGAAGACGTCCGACGCGATCCGCGGTCCTTCGAACGAAACCTGTTCAGTCATGACCGAAAGTGTTCCACTTGGATCGGTCCAACGGTTGTCGCGTCGCCGCGCCGGTGCGTAGACTGGCCGACGATGAGCAGCGGACGAGTCGTGGACGCCGAGGCGGTGGAGGAGCCGATCGGAGAGGGGGAGACCGACCCCGGGAACGGCGCTGCCGAGCCCGAGGTCCGGCCGCTTCCGGAGCGCCGCACGACGGCCGAGCTCACCTCCTGGCGGGGCGAGGTCAAGGCAATCGCCGTCGTCGCCGCGGGCGGTATCGCAGCCGGCGCCGCCACGGTCGCTGCGGTCAGCGCCGCGAAGGCGGTCTCGGGAAACCGTTCCCGCCGCCCGACCAGGCGGAAGGGCGATCGTGACGTGATCGCCTCCCGCTCGTTCCTGGTCGACGTTCACCTGCTCGGCCGCTGATGTCGCGCTCAGATCGCCTGACCCGCGGCCCGGGAGGGTCGCTGGTCGTCGAGGTCGCGCCGCCGTGCGTCTACCGCTTCCCCCGCAGCCGCCGCTTCCCGGATGGCGTCGCGCGTAGCCGAAACGGGGTCTACGAACGGTTCATGAGGATTGACGGCCGGCCGATCCTCGCCCGGGCATGGGAGATGCCGGCCGGGGAGGTCGCGATCGCCGCCATGCCCGCTCCGGCCGCCTGGCTCGGGGACGCCGAGCACGAGGCCGCCTCTCCCGCCGAGCTCGGTGTCGCCCTCGATCGGATTCGCAACGCGCTCGCCGTCGACGACGATCTGCGCCCGTTCTTCGAACGATTCCGGCAGGACCCACTGTTGCGCCCGTTGATCCGGCGGATGCCCTGGTATCGCGTCAAGCGCTGTCCCGATCCCTGGGAAGCCTTCGCCTGGGCGGTCACCGAGCAGCTGATCGAGTCGCAGCGCGCCGCGGTGATCCAGCGCCGGATCGTCAGCCGCTGGGGCACTCGCCTCAGCTTCGGCGAGCTCGCTCGCCCGCTCGCCGACGTCCCCGGGGCGGACACGGTCTCGCGCCTCGCTCCGGCCGAGCTCGCCGCGCTGGACCTCGCTCCGAAGCGCGCCGTCGCGCTGACGAAGGCCGCCCGGGAGGTCGCCTCGGGCCGCTGCGACCCCGCCGACCCCGCCGACGACATGAGGCTGCGGGCGATCAGCGAGATCGGCGCATGGACGATGCAGTGCCTCGCCCTCAACGGGCGCGGCGAGTTCGACTCCCTTCCAGCCGGCGACCTCGCCTACCTGCTCCTCGTCGGCCACCTCGCCAACCTCGGCCGCCGGGCGACGATCGCCGAGGTTGAGGAGTTCTACGCCCCCTACGAGCCCTTCCGCGGCCTCGCCGGCCGCTTCATGCTCGCCGGCTACCGCGAGGCCCTGAGGGAGCGCCCGAAGCTGAAGTACCACCCGCCGGACCCGGCGTACGCGGCTTAGATAACTCCGAGCAGATGCTCCGCTGACGCGTCCGCTCTGCTCGGGCGGCGCGGTGTTGCCGCTCGGCAGGGGGGCTTAGATAACTCCGAGGGAATGCTCCGCTTCGCGTCCGCTTCCCTCGGCCTGCGCGGTGTTACCGCTCGGCAAGGGCGTCAGGCGCTGGTGGGGCGGCAGTGCGTTCGCCGAGACCTCTATTTCGGCGGATATACCGCCCTCAGCGCGGTTTCGATCCGCGTGGCGCGGATTTTCATCCAGTCCGATTGGCAGTGAATCGACACCACGCGACCTTGAAACGCCCTCGGTAGGCGGGTGAACGGTGGGCGAGCGCCCCGAATCCTCCCCTCTCAGCCCAAACCAACTTCCGCCGGTCGGCGAGTCCCCTCGGCAGGCCACGCCGAACGCGAACGCCCGCCGCGCCCTCATCTACCCCGCGGCAGCAGGTCGTTCGTCAGCAGCTCGCTTGCCGGCTGCGAGGCGTCGATGAGGTCGTTGTCGGCCAGGTAGCGGGAGAAGCGCTCCCACTCCTTCGGGTCCATGTAGCCGTAGGGGTCGTCGCCGGGGGCGACGAGGTGGGGGAGGGTGGCGTCGACCTCGGCCCTGGTGAGGTCGGGATCGAGGCCGTCGCCGCGCGTCGAGCAGCGTCTGGGTTGCGGCGCCGGGATCCCTTTCCGCGGCCGCGGTCCCCTGCTCGAGAGCGGCGAGGAACTCGCGGATCGGCTCGGGATCGTCGCGGAGCCGGTCGGCGTCGGCGACCAGGACCAGCTCGTCGTAGGTGGGAACTCCCAACTCGTTCACCGGGACGACCCGCGGATCGAGCCCGCGCTCGGCGAGGTCGACTCCCTCGACGTTGAGGAAGCCACCGAACATGGCGTCGGCGCGGCCGGCGATCAGTGGCGGCATGAGGTTGAAGCCGACGTCGACCTGGTCAACGCTGTCCGGGTCGACGCCCGCGTCGGCGAGGATCGTCTGGAGGTAGGCCGCCTGGTAGGGGATGCCGGCGGTCACAACGGTCTTGCCCGCCAGATCGGAGGGCTGCTCGATGCCGCCCTCCGGGAGCGAGATCAGTGAGGTGAGCGGTCCGTTCACGAGGGCTCCGACGGCGACGACGTCAAGTCCCTGGTCGCGGGCCAGCATCACCTCCGGCTCGTAGGAGATCGCGAGGTCGACGCGGCCGGCCGCAACCTGCTTGATCGGCGCCGAGGGGTCGGACGGAACCAGGGGGTTGACGTCGAGCCCGGCGTCGGCGAAGAAGCCCCTGTCGATGCCCTCGTAGATGCCGGCGTGATCGGGGTTGACGTAGAAGTCGAGGGCGAGGTCGAACGGGTCTCCGCCTCCAGCCCCGTCGTCCCCGCCTCCGCACCCGGCCATCAATGATCCGGCGGCCAGCGCCGCGACGGCGACCAGCCTCAGTCGTCGATTCAACTCGTCGGTCCTTCCGTCATCGGTGTCGGGTTCGAGGGCTCGCCCCACCAGGCGATCCGCCGCTCGATCAGGCTGAGCAGGGCGAAGAGGAGGATCGCCATCGCCGAGAGCCAGACCATGGCCGCGAACAGGCGGGGCACCTCGAGCTGGGCGTTGTCGACGAGCATCAGATGGCCGAGGCCCTCGTTCGCCCCGGCCCACTCGCCGAAGACGGCGCCGATCACGGCCACGGCTGCGGCGATCTTGGCGCCGCTGATCGCGAACGGGAGCGCCGTCGGCGCCTCGAGCATCGTCAGTACCCGCAACCGCCCGGCGCCGAGCGAGCGCAGGAGCTTGCGCTGATCCGGCGGCGTCGTCCCGAGGCCGTCGAGCGTGTTGACGGCGATCGGGAAGAAGCAGATGAGCGCGATGATCGCGATCTTCGGACCGATCCCGAACCCGAACCAGACCACCAGGATCGGCGCGATCACGATCACCGGAATGGTCTGTGAGGCGACGACGATCGGATAGGAGACCCGCTTGACCAGCGGCGAGAGGTGGAGGGCGACGGCGGTTCCGACCCCGAGCACGATCGCCGCGGCGAATCCGGCCAGCACCTCCTGAAAGGTCACCCACGCGTTGTCCGCCAGCAGGCTGCGGTCCTCGTACAGGGACCGTCCGATCTCGCTCGGGGCCGGGACGAGGAACGAGTCGAGCCCGAGCACGTCGGCGAGGAAGCCCGTGTCGGCGGCGATCTGCCAGATGGCGATCAGCGCAACGACGAGCAGTGCCGCCGGCCAGAGCCTGCTCCCGAATTCCCGTCGTGCCCGTGCGTTCATGCCGGGACCGTTCCCGCCAACGCCTCGAGTGCCCGCTCGCGGGTCGCAACGAACTCCGGGCTGCTGATCGCCCGCGCTCTCGGCAGGTCGCGATCGGCGATCGCCGGCGAGTCGATCATCGCCGTGATCCGTCCCGGCCGCGGGGAGAGGATCGCGACGCGGTCGGCCATGTAGAGCGCCTCCTCGACGTCGTGGGTGACGAGCAACGTCGTCCGGCCCTCGTCGCGGAGAATCCGGGAGAAGGTCTCCTGCAGCTCGGCCCGGGTGATCGCGTCGAGCGCGGCGAACGGCTCGTCGAGGAGCAGCGCCGGAGTGCCGGCGAGGAGCGTCCGGGCGAATGCCACGCGCTGTCGCATCCCGCCCGACAGCTCGCGCGGATAGGAGCCTGCGAACCCCGCGAGGCCGAGGCGGTCGAGCTCCGTCTCGGCGCGGGTCCGGGCCTCGGCGCGGTCCGTCGCCTGCAAGGCGCAGGGCGATCGCGGCGTTGTCGGCCGCGTCCTTCCACGGCAGCAGCATGTCGCTCTGCGGCATCCAGGCGCAGCTGCCGGGTGCGCCCGGCGGCGGTCGTCTCGCCGCCGACCGAGATCGTGCCGGTCGCGGCGGGGATCGAACCTCCGACAAGCTCCAGCATCGTCGACTTGCCGCAACCGGAAGGCCCGACCAGGGCGGCCGTCCGACCCCGCGGGACGATCAGGTCGATGTCGGCGAGCACCTCGACGGCTCCGAACCGGTGGGACAGTCCGCTGACCTCGATCCCTCGGCTCGTTTCGGGGCTATCGGGCCTACCTGGCCTTGGGGCGATGACGATCTTCCCTTCGCGCGCATTACCGCACAGGTTCGGAGGGTCAGCGCCGGGGGTCCGGAAGACGCTATCTCAGCCCGCTGCCCGCGAGCACCCCTTGATTGCGGCGATCATAGCCCTCGTGGCCGGGCCGGGCCGGAACTACGGTCTGGCGATGACGTCGACGAAGTGCTCGAGGTGCTTCGTCGTCCAGCACTCGAACGCCTCGGTCGCGTACGGCTCGTAGGCGGCCATGACCGAGTCCCCGTAGTTCCAGTAGAGGCGCGGCTCCGGGTTGAGCCAGAAGGTCCGCCCCGCCCGGTCGCAGAGCCGGCCGAACGCCGCCGCGTGCGGATCGCGGCCGTTCGTCCGCGCGTCGCCGAGCACGATCACGGTCGAGCGGGGATCGAGGTCGGAGGAGATCTCCTCGAGGAACTCGAGCCAGACCCGCCCGTAGTCGGTGTATCCGGAGATGTCGGCGACGCCGCCGTCGCGCGAGATGCGCTCGCTGATCTTGCGGAAGTCGCGCTCCCGCTCGAACGCCTCGGTCACCTCGCTGATCCGCTCGATGAAGACGAAGCTGCGCAGCTTGCGGAACGAGTCGTGCAGGGCGTGCAGGACGCTGAGGAAGAAGACGCTCGCCGATGTGACCGACGTCGAGACGTCGCAGAGGACGTAGATCTCGGGCCGCCTGGGCCGCTTCGGCCGGTAGCGGAGCGTCAGCGGCACGCCGCCGGTCTCCAGCGAGGTGCGCATCGTTCGGCGGACGTCGACGACCCGGCCCTTGCGGCGGCCGCGTTGCTCGTTCCCGAGCGTCGCCAGCCGTCGCTTCAGCATCGCGACCGAACGATGCACCGCGGCCAGGTCCTGGGTCGGGATTGGTCGGCAGGGCACGGTCGAGTTCGGCGAGCGGTCGGGCGGGGGGCAGGCTGCCGGTCCGTTCGATCAGCCCGCGCTCGAGCTCGCGCCGCAGGTGCGCCTCGAAGCGGCGAACCCCGTCACGGTCGAGCTCGACGTCCTCGCCGGCCCCGTCGGGCTGGTTGGCGCCGGGGGTCAGCCCGAGGGATCGGCGAATGCGCTGGACGTCGACGCCGACGACGCCCGACCCCTCGCCGCGCCGGCCGAAGGCCGCGACCGCGAGCTGGGCGAGGTCGCGCATCCGCGACTCGTCCTCGTCGGCGATGGCCTGGCGAATCTGCTCGGTCAGCTCGGCGAGGTCGATGCGCTCGCCGTCGCCCACCTGCGACTCGGACGCCTCTCCTCCGGCCGCGCCCTCCTCGTCGCGGCGCTGCAGCGCCTCCATCTCGGCGGCCCGGAAGAACCAGCGATCGAAGACGAGATCGAAGACGCGCCGGTCCTCCTGGGACTTGGCGAGCGTCGCGCCGAGCGCCTCGCGGAACTGTTCACGCTGCGTCCACGGCACCTGCTCGACGGCCGCGAAGGCGTCGAGGATCTCGGCGGTCCCGATGGCGACGCCCTCGGAGCGCAGCTCGTCGCAGAAGCTGACGATCTGCGGGGCGAATCCCCTGTCCCGCGACGCGTTCGGCGGCACCGGAAGAACCTGGCGCGCCCATTGCGGCCTCGCTCAGCTCGGATCGCCCGCGGGCAGGATCCGTCCCGGCAGACGCATCCCGACCCGCTCGGCGACGAGATCGAGGTCGGTCCGGTGCTTGACGATTATCGACATCGTCTTGGCGAAGGTCTCGGAGTCGATCTGGTCGGCGCCGAGCAGCAGCAGGGCCCGCGCCCAGTCGATCGACTCGGCGATCGACGGCGGCTTCTTGAGGTCGAGCTCGCGCACCATCGCGACCACCTCGACGATCCGGGTCGCCATCTCCTCGTCGAGGTCCGGGGCGTGGAGCCGGACGATCTCGACCTCGCGCTCGATGCTCGGGTAGTCGAGCCAGAGATACAGGCAGCGTCGCTTGAGCGCCTCGGTCAGCTCACGGGTGTTGTTCGACGTCAGCAGGACGATCGGCATCGACTGCGCCTCGACCACGCCGAGCTCGGGGATCGAGATCTGGAAATCGGAAAGGACCTCGAGCAGCATCGCCTCGAACTCCTGGTCGGTCTTGTCGATCTCGTCGATCAGCAGGACGACGGGATCGGGAGATGCGATCGCCGCCAGCAGGGGGCGGGTGAGCAGGAACTCCTCGCCGAAGATGTCCTCCATGACCGCGTCGCCGGCGGCATCCTCCTCGGGATCGGGAGAGCCCGCCTCGGCCTGGATCCGCAGCAGCTGCTTGCGGTAGTTCCACTCGTACAGCGCCTTCGCCTCGTCCAGGCCCTCGTAACACTGGAGGCGGATCAGCTCACGGCCGGTCGAGCGCGACAGCGCCTTCGCGAGCTCGGTCTTGCCGACGCCCGCGGGACCCTCGACGAGGACGGGTTTGCCGAGTCGCTGGGCCAGATGGGAGACGAGCGCGGCCGAGTCGTCGGCGAGGTAGCCGGCCTCGGCGAGCCCGGCCCGAGTTGCTTCGATGCCGTCCTCCGGCGCCACTTGCTCGCCGGAGGCGGCCGGGGATGAAACGGGCTGGCTCACTCAGGTCGATGATAATGGCGTCGTGGCTCTCTCCGTCCTCGGAACAATCGTCGTCGCACTCGGTGACGACGCCGGTCCTTACGCACTGATGATCGGCGGCGGCTTCCTCGTCGGCGTGTACGCCCACGCCGCGAAGATGCCGCGATTGCTCGCCGTCGCGATTCTGTTCGTCCTGCTGAGCTCGATCCTCGCGATCCTCGTCTCCTTCAGCTACGACGGATCGGCGCCGCAGGTGAAGCCCTGAGTCCCGGCGCCGGGACTTGCCGGATCGCTCGCAATGGGTAGGCTCGCGTGAGCATGGAGGAGCAGGAGAACGTTGTGGAATCGAGCGTGAACGAGGAGCCCTCGGGCGAGACCGAGGCGGCCCGAGCGGCCACCGACGCCCTGCAGGAGGAGATCGAGCGCGTCCGCACCGACGATGTCGGCTTCCTCTCCGACGAGGTGAAGCGCCTTGCATCCGAGGCCCGCGAGTCGTCCCTGCGAGCTTCGGGCGCCGAGGCGATCGCCCGTCGTGCGGTGGGCGAGCGCGACGCGGCGAAGGAGCGGGCCGACCGGGCGGAGAAGGCGGCGGCCGAGAAGGTCGCCGCGGCGGAGGCCGACTTCGAGAAGCGTCTCGAGGAATCGAAGCAGCACCATCGCGAGCAGGCCGAGCGAAAGCTCAAGGAGGCCATCGCGGAGATGAAGAAGAAGGGCGCCGAGCAGATCAGCGCCGAGCTGAAGCGCCGCAAGGAGGAGCTCGAGGAGCGCATGGATGTCCGCCGCCGCAAGGCGGAGACCGACATGGCGGCCCGCAGCAAGCAGCTCGAGGAGGGCATCGAGCACCGCGCCAAGGAGCTCGATGCGCGGATCGCCGCCCGCGAGGACGGCTTCGAGGGCGAGCTCGAGCGGGTCCGCGAGGACGGTCGCAGAGCGCTCGCCGCCGAGGTCGAGCAACGCAAGGAGGTCGAGGGCAAGCTGAACCTCGCCGAGGCGCGCCTCGGCAAGCTCGCCGACCGGTTGGCCGACGAGGCCGAGAAGCGGACGAAGGCCGAGGCGGAGAGGCGGCTCGTGGCCGAGACCGGCAAGCTCAAGCGGGAGGCGGAGATCAGCGCCGAGAAGGCACGGCAGCGGGCGGCCCGCGACGCCGAGCTCGAGGGCGCCAGGCTCGCCAAGCAGGTCGAGGCCGACGGCGCGGAAAGGCGCCAGGAGCTCGAGCGCGAGGTTCGCCAGCGCGCCGCCCAGGAGGCGGAGCTCGCCGCCGAGCGCGCCCGCCGCGACGCTCTGGGCTGACCTCTCGGCCGCTCCCGGCCGTTCGACTGGTCTAGGGTTCGCGGCTAGGCCCGCGGCCGAGCCTGCCGGGTCCCGACGGGCGCTCGGACTGCATTCGCCGCAACTCGCGCATCTCGGCGAGGCCGGGCTCGGGACCCGCGGCGGCGACCGGCAGCAGGCGGGTTGGCCAGGTGCGTCTCGACCACCCCGCCGTCGCCGTCCGGCGATCGCGCTCGACCCGGAAGGCCGAAGCCGTCTCCGTCGCGCGAACCGCCTCGACCAGCTCGCCGTCGCGGATCAGCGCCGCGGCGTGGTCGTCGAGGGCCAGGCCCGCCGGGATCTCCCCGGAGCCGATCAACGTGCGGTAGGCATCGCGGCGAGCGGGTCCTGGGAGTAGTGGACGCAGTGGCTGCCCTCGAGCAGCCCGATCCCCCGGAACGGCGGCCGGTGCGCCGCCGCCGCGGGAGACGCCCGCCTCGAACCAGCACATCGAGCCGGCGCTGTAGCCGCAGAGGAGGATCCCCCGTTGCGTGGGCCTCGCGCATGATCTCGTCGATGCCGTGCTCGCGCCACAGCGCCAGCAGGTTGACCATGCTGCCCCCGGTCACGTAGATCGCGTCCTGGGCGAGCAGGTGCTCGGCGAAGTCGATCGGCCGGTCGCCGAGCCGGAACAGCGAGATCGCCGACGGCACGCAGCCGCGCCGCTCCATCGTCGCCGTGGAAGGCCGAGATCTGATCGTGGGGGTCGCCGCTCGCCGTCGGCATCAGGCAGATTCGCGGCTCGGCCTTCTCGACCAGCGAGACGATGTAGTCGTGAAGCGCCTCGTTCTCGGGGCGCATCTGGAACTCGGCCCCTCCGATGGCGACGATCGGTCCTGTCATGCCCGCATTCTCGCGGGTTTGCCGCCGCTGTCCCGACCCGCGACGCCGCTGACTCAGGCGACGGCGTGCAGCCCGTCGTCCGCCGGCTCCCCGTCGGCCCCGAGGTAGCGGGTCGGGAGGGCCGTCTCGATCACCTGGTCACCGCGATCGCCGACGCACCAGGCCCGGGCGTCGGGTCGCGAGGACACCGCGGCGACGAGCCGCGAGCCGCGGAAGTGCAGGGCGCTGCCGTCCTCGGCCGCGTAGCCGGGACACATGCCGCGGCTGAGCATCTCGTGGTACGGCTCGCGGCGGTCCCTGCTTGCTGCCGTAGTGCACGCAGTTGCTCCAGGGCAGCAGTCCGAGTCCCCGCACCCGCAGGACCTCGCCGTGGAAGGAGGTGACGCCCTCGCGAGTACCAGCAGAGCGACCCGGCGCTGAGGCCGCAGAGGATGACGCCGCGCCGCCACGCCTCGGCGAGGATCCGATCGACGCCGTGCGCCCGCCAGGTGCCGAGCAGGCTGATCACGCTGCCGCCGCCGACGTAGATCAGGTCCTGGGAGAGGATGTGCTCGCGGAGGTCGGCGGCGCCCCGGTCGCGCCGGAAGAGCGAGACGTGCGAGGGCTCGCAGATGCTCGCCCGAGAAGGCCCGGTAGAAGCGGACGATGTAGTGGTCGGCGTCGCCGCTGGCGGTCGGCAGGAAGCAGACCCGGGGCCGCTCGCGCCGCTGCCCTGCGCCAGGTCGAGGACGTAATCGTCGAGGAGCGGGTTACCCGCCTCCATCGAGAAGCCGCCGCCGCCGAAGGCGACGATCTGGCGATCGTCCGTCTGGGGAAACGGAACGACGTTGGCCTCGTCCATTGCTGCACCTCCTCCGATCTGACTTTCGATCCGGTGGCGGGCCGGCCCCTGTGGCTGGGCCGGCCCGCGTCCCGGATTTGCCCTCGTGTCGCGTACTCGTACTCGTTGCTGCGGCCCTAGCTCGTCGGGACCTCGGACCCCTCGTGGGCCTGCAGCACGTCTGCCCCGTCCTCGCCGGTGCGGATGCGAATCGCCTCCTCGACCGGCAGGACGAAGATCTTGCCGTCGCCGATCGATCCGGTCCTCGCGTGCTTGAGGATCGTCTCGACCACCAGCTCCTTCTCGGAGTCGTCGACGACGCACTCGATCTTGAGCTTCGGCCTCACATTGACTGCGAGGCTGGCCCCCCGGTAGTGCTCGACCACGCCCTTCTGGCGGCCCGAACCCTTGACCTCGGTGATCGACAGGGACGGAATCCCCTTCTCGAGCAGCTCCTGACGGATCGGCTCGAATGCCTCATGGCGGATGAACGCCTCGACCTTCTTCATGTGCTCTCCCTCCTTCCTACGCGTTGGATGGCGGGGTGACCGCCGTTGCGGATACCGACGGAGCGGGTGACGGCGATGTGCCCGCAGGCGTCACGCTGGCGAACCCGTACTCCTCGGCAGGGATGAACTGCTCCGGGTATCCGTACATCCCGTGTTCGGAGATGTCCAGCCCGGCGAGCTCCTCCTCGGCGCTCACACGGATGCCCATCGTCTTCTTGATGACGAAGAACACCGCATACGAAACGACGAACACCGATACGAATGCCGCTCCGACGCCGATCGCCTGAGCGCCCAGCTGATGGAACGAGCCGGTGTACCAGAGCCCCGCTTCACCGACGCCGTTGAATTCGGCGAATCTCGGCGCCGTGAAGAGACCGCACGAGAGCGTTCCCCAGATGCCGGCCAGACCGTGAGCGGAGAGCGCGCCGACCGGGTCGTCGAGCTTCTTCTCGATGGCCAGGACGCCGAACACGACGATGATGCCGCCGATCGCACCGATGATCGGTGCCGCCCAGTACTCGACGTAACCGGATGGAGCCGTGATGGCGACCAGGCCGGCGATCGCGCCGTTGCCCGCCATCCCGATGTCCACGGTCTTGCGTAGCCCGTACATGACGATGATCGCGGCGATCACACCCGCCGCAGCGGCGAGGTTGGTGACCAGCGCGATCTCGGCGAACCGGTTGCCGATTCCCTCAGCAGGTGCACCGAACACACCGAGCGTCGAGCCCGGGTTGAACCCGAACCAGCCGAGCCACAGGATGATGATCCCGAGTCCGACGATCGGCATCGAGTGGCCGGGGATCGCCCGTGGCTTCCCGTCCGCTCCGAACTTGCCGATCCGCGGTCCGAGGTGCAGCAATGCTGCGAACGCACCGGTAGCTCCGATCAGGTGGACCACCGTCGATCCGGCGAAGTCCTGCATCCCGACGCTGACCTGCAACCAGCCGCCACCGAAGATCCAGTGGGAGATGATCGGGTAGATCAGGGCGCTGAAGATGATCGCGTAGATCACGTAGGCGCCGAACTTGATGCGCTCCAGAGTGGTTCCCCAGACGATCGCCAGGGAGACCGCGCAGAACACGAACTGGAAGAACAGCAGTGCCGCCGGGCTGATCGGTGCGATCTCGAGCAGCGGAATCTGTGCCGATGCCTGGGATGCGAGCGAGCTGACGTCGAGGAAGAACCCCTGGTCGCCCGCGAACCAACCCGTGCCGCCGAAGGCGAGGGCGAAACCGACCGCCCAGTAGAGCAGCGCGCAGATCGAGTAGTTCGACGAGGATCTTCGCGATGCCCGCACCGGCGTTCTTGGCGCGGGAGAACCCGACCTCGAGGAACGCGAACCCGGCCTGCATGAACATGACGAGACATGCGGCGACGATCACCCACGTGGTGTTCAGTGCGGCCGCCGTGTCGGCGTCCGCTGCCGTGAGCTTGCCGACCTGCCCCTCGACGTTCGCGAACGCACCCGGCGCCAATGCCAGAAGCGCGAAGAGCGCCAGTGGCAGCGCCCATAGGTACTTCCGTTTCATAGATCTACTCCTCACTTGGTAGGACCCCGACTTTCTGTCCAGAAATGGCCACGACTCCGGCAGGGGATGGGTGACGGCCGTGGCTTGCCAACGGGATCAGTGTCCGTTCGGGGGGACGCCGTTTGTTTGTACCGGCGTCGAAAATTCGTCTGGGCCGGTTGTACGGCCGGGCTCTGAAAAGCCTTCAGACGGCTTGGCGCTGCGGTTTGAGGCCGATGCGGCCGCCGGCGTGCCCGCCGACGTGGAGCTCGGCGCGCTCGGCGGCGATCTCGATCTGCTCGGGGTCGCCGCCCAGCGACTGCCAGCGGCGGCGTGCGGTCGCGTGCAGGTCGTCGAGGAACCCGTCGGTGTGAAGCGGGTCGTGGTGGAAGAGCATGGTCCGCTTGGCCCCGACGCGCTTGGCGAACGTCATCGTCTCGCTGATCGGGGAGTGCCCCCAGCCCTCGTGGCCCGGGTATTCCTCGTCGGTGTACTGGCAGTCGTGGATCAGCATGTCGACGTCGCGGGCGAGGTTGTAGCCCGAGATCCACTCCTCGCTCGAGCTCGGTCGAGGTCGGCGCCGAGCCCCGGCTCGTGGTCGGGGATGTAACAGAGGCTCGTGTCGCCGTCGGTGATCCGGTAGCCGAGCGTCGGCCCGCGATGGGTGACCGCCTCGGCCCGGATCGTCGCGCTGCCGATCGTCCACTCCGTGGGCGGGGCGTCGAGGAAGGAGACGTCGCACGGGAGCTCGCGTACCTCGACCGGCGACAGGGGCGCCGAGATGTAGCGGGCGATCCGCGACTCGAGCGAAGCCTCCGGCGAGCTCGGGCCGAAGATCCTGATCGTCGACTCGGCCCGGAAGCACGGCGGGAAGAACATCAGGCCCTGGATGTGGTCGAGGTGCAGGTGGGTGAGGAGGATGTTGATCCGCGGCAGGTCGGGCGGCAGCGAGAACCCGAGCGTCCGGATCCCGGTGCCGGCGTCGAGGATCAGCGTCTCCCCGGACGAGAGGGTCAGCTCGACGCAGGACGTGTTGCCTCCGTAGCGGTTCATCTCGGGACCGGGTGCCGGGACCGATCCGCGCGCCCCCCAGACCCTGACCCTCACTTCACGACCTCGTGACGGCCGGTGGTCACCTCGCGAGCCTGCTCCTCGTCGACCGGCCAGAAGATGACCATCGCGCCGGAGGCTCCGGTGGCGGCGCCGACGATCGGCATGGCGCTCGCGGCGATCCGGTGCTTGACGCCCGTCGGCCGAGCGGACCGAGAACTCGTCGTGTGCCGGGCCGGCCCTCCTGCAGAGCCCGCGTCAGGGGCAGATCCTCGAACGGCAGCGGCTTGTCGTTCTCGTCGAAGGGGCCGAACCGCCGGGTCCACTCGAGCAGGTCGAGCTGGCCCGTGTCCTCGAACGGTCGCCCGATCAGGGCGCCGGCGCCCTCGTTGTAGAAGAGCAGCGTGCCGTCACGTGCGACCAGGAAGGCCGGGGTGGTGACGCTGGTCAGGAGATTCCGGGCCAGGATCAGCTCGAGTGGTTTCTGCGAGCCAGACATCGCTTCGCAGCATTGTTCCATCGATTGCGCGTTTAGTCACCAGCCACCGCCGTTCTGGCGGCAACCTCCCATCGCACCCGACCCGGCGCGCCGTAACTATTCGTGCCGTGACCCGCTCGGCGGGCCGCGGGCTCAGCTCATCTTGCCGATCTTGAAGATCTTCGTGCCGCAGTCGGGGCAGGTGCCCGTGACCGCCGGGCGTCCGTTCTTCATCGTGATCTGCTCCGGATTCTGCATTTCGACCTTCTTGCGTTCCTTGACGCAGTAACCCTCCGGCATGGTCCTCTCCTTCCGGGCGCCTGTATCGCCCTGGGTTGAGCGGCGATCGTGCCGTCCGGCACAACCACCTGACAACCGTGAGCCTAGAGCCGTTTTCGGACGCTACGGGTTGGATCCGCCGAGATCGGCGATCTGGGAGCGAAGATCGTCGATGTCGTCCTCGATCACAGAGACACGCTTGTCGGTGGCGTCCTGGGAGGTCGAGAGCTCGTCGACCTGCTTCTGCAGGGAGGAGATCTGATCGTCCAGGGCCGTCGTGTCGGTGGTCGCGACGCCGGTCGCGTCAGCCGCCGTCGTGCCCTGGAGCGCGGCGATCTCCTGCTCGACCCGGGCGATGTCGTCGGCACTCGCCGCGTTGTCACGGGCGTCGAGCGCCAGGACCACGGCGACGATCGCGCAGGCGAGGGCCAGCAGCGACGAAGCGAGGATCAGGTACGTGCGGACGCCGAGCTTGCGGTCCAGGGCGGCGACCCACGCGCGCAGGCTCTCGAGCTCGGTCGGTGGCCTGGCTCCGGTCACCGGCTGCGGCCCGGTCACCGGCCGCTGGGCGCCGGTTGCGGGCCTGGGGCCGACCGGCTGGGCTGCGGGGCGGTGAACCGCGGTGGCCTGCGTCGGCGGCGGTTGCTGGGGAGGCGGGAGCTGCCGGGCCGGCGGTGGAGGCTGCGGCGGCGGCTGTGCCTGGGGCGGCTGCGCCTGCGGAGGCGGCGGCGGTGCGCCCGGCGCCGGCGGCTGGGCGCCGGCGGGCGGAGGAAGCGGTGCGCCGCTCCCAGGTGGCTGGTTCGCGGGGGGTCGTCCCTCCACGGCGGGTCCGCTCAGCTCGCGTCCGGGAGCGGGTCGGCGACGGTCCCGTCGGCGGGGACGATCTCCCGATTCTCGGCGACCCAGGCCTGCAGGCCGCCACCGAGGTTGTACGCGTCGAATCCCGACTCGCGGAAGACCTGCGTCGCGAAGGCCGAGCGGCTGCCGCTGCGGCACTGGAAGACGATCGGGCGCTCGCGGTCGATGCTCTCGATCTGCGCCGGAAGCTGCTCGAGCGGAATGTGGACCGCGCCGTCGATATGGCCGGCCTCCCACTCGTAGTCCTGGCGGATGTCGATCAGCTGGGCGCCCGCGGCGACCTTCTCGCTCGCCTGAGTCGGGTCCAGTTCGGTCTGAATGTCGGTCGCTTCCGTCATCTGCGTGAGCGGTCGAGAATAGAGACTCGCGGACTTTGAAAGGTCCGCGAATCGCGCGGATGCGTAGCATTCTGCAGGCATCCCCAGTTCATCTCATCGAGAACCAACTCTCGTCCAACAAGGAGCACCAATGCCCGAGGCAGTAATCGTCGACACCCTGCGCACCCCGATCGGTCGCGCCTTCAAGGGGTCCCTCGCCCAACTTCGCCCGGAGGAGACCGGCGCCTTCGTCATCGACAAGCTGCTGGAGCGGAACCCGGACGTCGATCCGGCGCTGATCCAGGACGTCATCTGCGGCGTCGGCATGCCGCAGGGACTGCAGGCCTTCAACATCGCCCGGATCATGGTCCTGCTCGCCGAGAACCTCCACGAGGAGACCACCGGCGTCACCGTCTCCCGGTACTGCGCCTCCTCGCTCGACGCGATCCGGCACGCCTCCAACGCCGTCAAGAACGGTGAGGGCGACGCCTACATCGCCGCAGGGGTGGAGTTCGTCTCGCGCTTCAACGAGCGCAGCGAGGTCGCCGGCGCCGACGACAAGAACGAGCTCCTCACGGGCGACCACGAGGGTTACCCGAACGTCTACATCGACATGGGCATCACCGCCGTCAACGTCGCCGAGAAGTACGGCGTCACCCGCGACCAGATGGACGACTACGCGCTGCGCTCGCAGCACCTGGCCGTCGAGTCGCAGGAGGCCGGGTTCTTCGATCGCGAGATCGTCCCGGTCGAGACGCCGAACGGCACGGTCGACAAGGACGACGGTCCCCGCAAGGACGAGGGCGACATGCGCGAGAAGCTCGGTTCGCTGAAGGAGGCCTTCGGCGGCGGCGGCGTGACCGCCGGCAACTCGTGCCCGCTCAACGACGGCGCGGCCGCGGTCCTGATCATGTCCGACACGAAGGCGAACGAGCTCGGCCTGAAGCCGCGCGCCCGCATCGTCACCGCGGCGACGGCCGGCAACAACCCCGAGTACATGGGCGTTGCTCCGATCGGCGCCGTCGGCAAGGTCCTCGACCGCGCCGGCATGACGATCGACGACGTCGACACGGTCGAGCTCAACGAGGCGTTCGCCGCCCAGGTCATCCCGATCATGGAGGAGTGCGGGATCGCCGAGGACAAGCTGAACACCCACGGCGGCGCGATCGCCCTCGGGCCACCCGTTCGGCATGACCGGCGCCCGCATCATGGGCACGCTGCTCAACGTGATGGAGACCGACGATCACAGCGTCGGCATCGAGACCGATGTGCGTCGCCGGCGGTCAGGGCGAGGCGATGGTCGTCGAGCGCCTGAACTAGCCCAAATTGAAACCGGGCCCCGGCCGGGCCGGGGTCCATCGGGCACACTCGCAGCGCTCGCGTTGACTGCCCGCGGGACCCCACCCCACCGGGGCCTGTGTTGTTCCCGAGGGAACCCGTCCCGTCGCGGACTCTTTCGTAGGGTGACGGCGTGGACGTTGCCGCCACGATCTTCTCCACCGGGTGGACGTCGGGGATCAACTCCTACGCGACCGTTCTCGTCCTCAGCCTGATGGGCCGCGCAGGGGTCGGCGGGGTACCGGAGGGGCTCGACCAGGACTGGGTCCTGTTCGCCGCGGTCGGGATGTTCACGGTGGAGTTCGTCACCGACAAGATCCCGTTCCTCGATTCCGCGTGGGATTCGATCCACACTGTCGTCCGCCCCGTTATCGGCGCCGTCCTGGGCTTCTCGTTCGCCGGCGAGCACGGGGTCGACGGGATCCAGGAAGCGCTCGGCGCCGGCGGCTCGGGTCTCACCGCCCTGGCCAGCCACGGGGTCAAGGCCGGCCTCCGGCTCGGCGTCAACACGTCGCCGGAGCCGGCGTCGAACATCTTCGTCAGCCTCGCCGAGGACGGCGTCGTCGGCGTGGTCGCGTTCCTCGCGATCCACAACCCCGAGCTCGCCGCGCTGATCGCCGCCGTCTGCCTGATCAGCGGCGGGCTGCTGATGCTCCTGCTCTGGAAGAAGGTCATCCATCCGGGCTGGATCCGGTTGCGCTCCCGCCGTCGGACCGACACCGGTTAGGCCGACTGCTGACAGTCAATAGGCTGCCTGCGAACTCGAACGCGGAGGTTGAGCAGGTATGTCGCTGGAACAGTCACTTTCGAATCTCAAGGAGACCGAGGGCGGGGGAGCTTTCTCGCTCCAGAACTCGAAAATGCTCAAGGTCGAGCTCGCCGACGCGACGATCCAGGCGAAGCTCGGTTCGATGGTGGCCCATCAGGGCGACGTCAAGTTCGAGTACGCCGGCAGCGGCGGCATGAGCAAGTTCATGAAGAAGGCGATGACCGGCGAGGGCACGAAGCTGATGAAGGTCTCCGGGACCGGAGAGGTCTTCCTCGCCGACTTCGCTCAGGAGATCCAGCTGCTGCAACTCAACGACGAGTCGATCACCGCCAACGGCGCCAACGTCCTCGCCTTCGAGGACGGGATCGAGTGGGACATCAAGCGGGTCGAGGGCGTGTCGGGAATGCTCGGCGGCGGCCTCTACAACATGGAGCTGAAGGGTTCCGGCTTCGTCGCGATCATCTCCGACGGCTCGCCCGTGATGCTCGAGGTCAACGGCGAGACCACCTTCGCGGATCCGCAGGCGGCGATCACCTGGTCGAGCGGCCTCAAGTCCTCGGTGAAGGCGGACGTCAACATGAAGTCGCTGATCGGTCGCGGCTCCGGTGAGACCGTGCAGCTGAGCTTCTCCGGGACCGGCTGGCTGTTGATCCAGCCGTCGGAGGGCCGGGTCACCTCGACCGCCGCCGGGGGATCCGGCAGCAGCGGCAGCGCCGCCGGGAGCATCGGGAAGCTGCTCGGCGGCTGAGCGCGTATAGCCTGGGCGCCGTGAGCGACACCGAGAAGTCACCAGAGCCCCCTGCCGAGGCGCCCGCGAAGGATCCGCAGCGCACGAAGAAGCTCATCCTCGTCGGCGCGCTCGTCTTGATCAGCGCACTCGTCGCGGTCATCCTGATCTCGCGCAGTGGCAGTGGGGACGACGCGTCCAGTTCGATCTCGACCGACCTCAATGCGAAGCCGACGATCGAAGTTCCCAGCGGGGAGCCGCCGACCCAGCTCGAGTCGCACGACATCGTGGTCGGCGACGGCGCCACGGCCGAGACGGGCGATACGGTCGACGTCCAGTACGTCGGGGTCGACTACTCGACCGGTACTGAGTTCGACGCCTCCTGGGGCGACGACGGCAAGCCCGGCGATCCGCCGTTCTCCTTCCAGCTCGGCGGCGGCCAGCTGATCCCCGGATGGGATCAGGGCGTCGAGGGCATGAAGGTCGGCGGCCGGCGTGAGCTGATCATCCCGCCCGATCTTGCCTACGGGGCGCAGGGCCAGCCGCCGGCGATCGGCCCGAACGCGACGCTCGTGTTCGTGGTCGACATCACCGACGTCAAGCCCGGCGCGACCGCCCCCGCGACCACGCCACCCAGCGGCTGACTCAGCCGGGCATCTGCATCGGCCCGCTCGCGGCCACCTCGTGCACGATGACCTCCGGGCGCGTCTCGCCGAGCTCGGGTAGCGAATCGACGAGCCGACCGACGTGCGGCGTGCGCAAATGCGCCGCCAGCGCGTCCTGATCGCGCCACTCCTCGACTGCGACGAAGCTGTCGGTCGTCGACGACCTCCGAGTAGTAGCCGTAATTGAGACAGCCGTCGTCGCGACGGGATGCCTCCTGAACCTCCGAGAGCAGCGCGACGAACTCACCGCGACGTTCGGGAAGTGGGCGGAAACGAGCGATGACGATGATCAAGACGACCTCCGGTTGGGTTCGCTGAGAAAGAACCTAACGCCGGGCGGGGGCGACGAAGCACGCTGCCGGTGTTACGGTCAGAGCCGGAGTGAGGAGCGTCGACGTCTCGGCCTGCTTTGCGCGTTGGGCGCACTGCTCGCGCTGCCCGCGTCCGCCTCGGCGGCGGGCCCGAACCCCCTTCCCGACGACTTCCACTGGGGGGTGGCCAGCTCGGCGTTCCAGAGCGAGGGCACGAGCCCGCGTACGAACTGGAACATCTACATCAACCGAGACTCGACGAAGGCGCCTTACGGCGAGGCCGTGGACTTCTTCCATCGGTACCGCTCCGACATCCGCAGGGCCGCCGAACTCGGGGTCGAACACCTAAGGATCAGCATCAACTGGGCCCGCGTGGAGCCCCATCCGGGGGAATTCTCCAAGCGCGGATTCCGGTTCTACGACTGGGTCCTCGACGCGATGGCCGCGCACGGCATCCGGCCCGTGGTGACACTCAACCACTGGGATTACCCGGCCTGGGTTACCCGGCAGGGGGGCTGGACGAACCCCGACACGATCGACGACTTCCTGGACCTGACCCGCAGGGTGGTCTCCCGCTACCGGCGCCCTGTCCGAGACTGGATCACGTTCAACGAGCAGTTCTTCTACGAGTACATCGAGAGCGGCAATTTTCCGCTGGACGCGACCGGTGCGTCGGAGATGCAGGCGAACATGGTCGCCGCCCATCGCCGGGCGTACGGGCTGATCCACCGGACAGATCCGAA
>CAWBRN010000003.1:0-939814 GCA_963791335.1 uncultured Solirubrobacterales bacterium | reverse complement strand
CTCGGCAGCGACGCTCGATTGAGGACACCGCCGCTACGCTCGTTGAAATGCTGGTCGCAGTCCCGGCACCGGTACCGACGATAGCCTTGCGCTGTCAGGTCCGGCCGCTCGGTCACCGCCCCTGAGCTACAGCCCACGCAATCCATCGCAATCGGCCCCGTCGTCCCATCCAGCGTCAATCCTAGGAAACCTCACCATGCGCTACCAGCAGCGCCTGCGCGAGGCGTGACAGAACCCTTTCGTCACGCCAGGCCATGGCTCCATGATCCACCGCACGCGTCGCCGGCCGCCACCGCCAGGGTCTGCTTGCCTGCTGCCTCCGCACGCCACGGAGATCTGCTGTCACCAACGCAACATGCGGACCCCATCTCAAACCAAATGACGCCGTCAGCCATCCCGACATCGCCGCGGCTCACCGCCATATCGCGGTCGCACTCCTCAGGTCGCGACGCGCGAGCCGCGATCATCAGCCCAGGCACCGAGCGTCCCGGCTGAAATCTCCATAGCGACCTACTCGCCCCAACGCCCCACGTTGTCTCAACGACTCTGCGGCGGCTTCGCGCCGCAAAAACTCTTACTGTAATTGTCTGCGCCGCCCTGCACAAAGTGGAAGAGCAGGTGCTGCGCGATCACGTCGCACATTGCGTCGCCGATGCGTTCTCGTCCGGCGACGTGCTCGATCAGCAGCGTAAGGTCGAAGAGCTCATCGGTGCGATCGGCCGGATGACGCGATAGGCCAGCAACCTATCCGTTGATGCGGCTGCGCTAGCCCGCCAACGCCCTATCAGTATGGCGGCAGGAGATCGCTGCGGTGATCTTTACTTCCTTCACGCCAACAACGCGTTCGGCCGCGATGCGAACGGCCCTGCGCTCATTGTCGCTTACGACATAACCCCAGAGATGCACGATGCCATCGCTGACCGTCACATTGTCCATTACCGGGGACGGAAAGGCGATCTTTTGAATTTCTGCGGCAACGGCATCGTGGATCGTCGCATCATCCGTCCGGGCGGGCTCGATCTGAACCGGCACAATCGCGGCCAACGCCTGCAGCAGATTAGCATGGCTCACGATGCGAACCACTTTACCGCCATCGACGACGGGCACGCGTTTGATGTGACGGGTCTCGAGGACCTCGGCAACGAACGCGATGGGATCATCCGGCGCAACCGTGACGACATTCGTCGTCATCACATCCCGTGCCACCCCCCCGTGCGTGCACATATTCGGCGAGGAGCGTGTCGTCCGAGGTGAGAAATTGGACCCAGCGTGGACGCGTCTTCGCGCCCGAGCTCGACGCGCCGCACCAGATCGTTCTCGCTGACGATCCCGACCAGCTTGCCGTCGTCAATAACCGGAACTCCGCTGATGCGTTGATCGACCATCAGCTTCGCGACATCCCTCACCGGCGTGTCGGGGGTGACCGCGATCACTCCCCGCGTCATGATCTCGGGAGCTTTCATCGCGGTCTCCTTACAGGGTCCCCACGCTTGCGGCCGTCAATCATGGCAAGGACCAGGTTCTCGCGGTGCACGACGCTCGCCAGGCCGACACCGAGCACATGCAGGATCACCAGCGCCAGCGTGATGTTGGCGAGCGCGCTGTGCAGCTCGCCAACGGCATGCAGCGGTAGCAACTCGTCCGGCAGAATAAGATTCCCACCAAAGGACTTTGCAGAATATGCTCCTTGGTCAACGCCACCTGTGCCGATGTCGCTCTGCCGCAGTATATGCATTTGTCGACCTTTGCATACGTATGGCGAACATTAGGAACGGTTATGGTGGTGTGCGGGCTGGCGGCCAAACTTGCATCTCCAAAAAATTCCCCAACGCTCGTTTCATGATCGCCGGGCCCCCTTCCCTGTTCTGGATTTTTCCTTGGCACGAATTCGGGCCGAAAGGGCTTTTGCCTCGAAATACATCTCGAGCGCCTCAAGGATGAGGTCGTGCACCCGCACCCGGTTCCTGAAGCTGCTGCGCCTTAGCGATTTCTCCAGCAACTGTCGGTGCGCGTCGGGATGAATGTAGAGCAGGATGGATTGGGCGACATCCCGCAAAAGCTCGCTCTCGCGTGGCGGCGGCGGGAGTTCCTCGGGTTCCGGTCTTTGGATTTTGGCTACGGTCAGGTTTCCGTAGTCGATCTCACGCTTTGCCATTCATCTGCGCCTTCAGGAAATTCCACACCTGCTCAATCTCGGTCGCCGCGGCCCCTGCCCCGTTCCATTCCATGCTCGTTTGCCCCACGCTTGCGGCATATGGGTGTGCCACGCGCTGCGCTATCGCGGTCGGGCATATCGGGTTTCGAAATACCTCGAAGGGCGCCGCGCGCCAGCGCATTCGCCGATGATCTGATCGCTGGTGTTCGGTTGAGGATAATGACGCATGGCTTATTGGCGGCTTTGATCGTCTGAACCGTCGTGCCGATCGCCGCCAGGTCTTCTGGATATGGGCCCGTCACGATTACCGCGAAGTCGGCTAACCCCACGGCCTGGCTGATGATCGGGTGCGTGCTTGGCGGCGTATCGATGAACAAACCGCACCGCCCTGCCGCAGCTCTTCGATGGTCGATTTCAGATCCATGCCGATGGGCAGGACGGCCGGCGCCGGGGCCTCGCGCCTCTCTCTCCAGACCAGCACGCTGCCCTGCGGGTCGGCATCGATGATGGCGGTTCTGGCGTTATCGAAAAGTCCGGCGACCGCTAGAGAACGGACAGCGAGGGATTTCCCCACGCCACCCTTGCGGCTGCATATAGCCACAACTTTCATCAACCACCACTTCCCTGCTGTTACAGCACGCTAATACGCTGATGCGCTAATTCAATGCAAGCTTCGTCCGATCATATGATTATAGGAACTTCCACCAGACATTTGCCGGGGTGAGGATGCCAGCCGTGATCGCTGCTATGAGGCTCACGCCTGAATAAAGCGCGTCGATGCGGGGGCGAGTTGCGCCGCGAGCGCGCGGCCATCACCTCGGCCGGCGACTTGTTGGGATCGACGCCGAGTTCTTTTTGCAGGTCGAAAGGATGGCGCCTTGGCGCGGTGTCGGCGGTGCCTTCGAGGCTCACGCCCTGCAGCTCGGCCTCGAGAACGCTGGCAATGCTCGGCGATCTCCTCGTCGAGATCATCATTGCCGGTTTTCGCGTAGGAGAACGTGAAGCGGCGGCGCATCGCGCGGCCGCTTGGGTTTCTTCTTCACCATTCGCGAATCAGCGGGGCGTTGGCCCAGCTCACCAGAAACAGGCCGGCGAGGAACAGGAAGGAAATCTAGATTGCGATTTTCTTTCGATACATGATGATAGCGTCGTATCATGAAATGATAATATAAAGCAAGGATAGTTTCCTGTTCAACCCCAGCCGGAGGCGGAAACAACGTTTCCCGCCCCAAAGCTTATCAGGCGTTGCGCAGCGGAAGGCGGGTCAAGGGTCGAAATCGGCTTGCCGACGGCCGGCAGGCCGCCCTTGATGCGCCTGAGCAGCGAGGTATGCCTTCCTTACTTGTTCATTGCATGCTTTCCTTTGCTGCGATCCGCTCGGCAAGCGCGTCGAGGGCTTGGCTCAATGGCAAACCGATCTGCGGGCGCGGTCGCTTGTAAGGGTAAAGAATTCTGTACAGGTGGTTGCTCCCTGTTATCCAAACTCGGTGGATGCACGGGGGTTGAGGCCGGGAACAGGTAGGCATTGGTCGTTTGCACGACGCGCCACCCGTTCCGGACCAACCGGCGCATGACGCAGATAATCCCCGTGGCCTCCAGCCTCTTGATCGCTTCGGCAACAGCCGCGCGACACATTCCTGTGCGAGCCTGAATTGCCGTGTAACCCGGATCGCACTGGCCGGTGCTGGTGTTGTGGAACTGGTGGAGCAGGCAGCGCAGCACCTGAAGGCCCCCCTGCCCTATCGCGCCCGCCTTGCGTCCCTTGGCCTTCGTCCTGAGTTCGGTCTTTTCCGCCAGATAGATGATCCTCGCCTTGTCGTTACGGTCGAGCCGTGTCGAGCACTGGGCGTGCTTCACGAAGCTCGCGCCGCGCCTGAATTTGCGCATGGCACAAGTTTCCTCATGGGCCATACGGCCCTTGATTTTTCCGGTGGCTTCGGGGAAACTCTGCGGTGTCGAGGCGCAGCAGATTCCCGTCAGCCGGGGTGAATTTTGGGGCCGCCAACCTACGGGTTAGGCGGCTCTCTCACGTTTGGGTTCTGGGCTTGGCCTGACTCCGCAGCGGTTGCGCTGCCGATGCTGCCTTACTTGTGCGATTTTGTGAAAGCGGAGCAGGGGAGGGGGCTGAGTTGGCGCATCGCAAAAGGGCCGGTCCGGCCCTATTAAAACTTCATGATGTCTGACGAAACGGTCGTTTGGAGGGTGGCCGAAGATCCGCCCACCATGGGCGTAGCACCATGAACGAATGGGCAGGGGGCTTGGCTGGCGACGCCCGCACGGAGGGCCAGGTGTTGGGCAGGTTTCCCCGGTCCTAGCGACTTTCTCCCGCGATGAGCCCCGACCTCCGGATGATGGGTTCCAGCCCATGTGTTCGGCGATAATTTTGCTTACCACGCCTTAATCATGATTGCCTAAATTGTATCAGGGGCAAAACCCCGGACCGGCTGGATGAAGGGGCTAAGGGGGTTGGCCGCGGATGAGGTCGGGGAGCGCCGGAATGATCGGCTGATCTGGGACGGAGAGTTGGCTGCCGAGGTAGTTCCAGAAAGCGATGCCCAACTTGGCGCAGGTCTTGGCCAGGCCAAGGAAGGCATCCCGGCAGTCGCGACCGACATCGCTGCGGTAAACCGCCGCTGACTTTGCGTTTGGTGACTTGGCAGCGGATATCGTTCTCCGAGGTATTGGTGTGCAGGGGGATGTCCGGGTGGTCGAGCGCGGTCAGCAGTTCGGCCTTGTTAGCATGCAGCCGTTGCAGCAAGCGGTCGAGAGTGACGAAGCCGGTGCGACGGCGGAAGATGTAGTCGAACCGCTCGTTGAGGTGGGCGCGCTGCCAGGGTGTCGGTGTCCGGCAGTAGTCCTTGAGGTCGGCATAGAACTGCCAGATCAGCGAACGCACCTGCTGTTGGGCGGCGCGTTGGTGGTCGGTGAACGTGTCCAGCTTGTGGACAAGCCTTTCTGCGTGGATCCAACACAGCGCGTGCAGACCGACCGCGAACTGGCCGGCGTCATCGCTGACAGACACGGTGTCGCGCAGAAAGTCATGCGACTGAATGCTGCCCCAGAGGGCACCTTCGGTGGCGATCTGCACCGGGTCGGGTGTCACGGTGAGCGCGGTGATGCCACGCCGCTCGCGGTGCGCCTGCCAGGCCGGGGATCGGCAAATTGTTTGTCGGGGTGTTCCAGGCGGGCGATGATGGGCCCGGCGAGCACGCGCCCGCGCATGTAGCTCAGTGCCGCGTCGGCCGAGGCACACGCCCGACCGACCGCGAAGGGCAGACCGTCATCCCCATGCGCGGGCTGCGCCCCGTCAACGCCGCCTGGAAGGTGCCAACGATCCTGACCGACGCCAGCCCACAGATCGAGCTTGTGCGTCACCTCTGGCTGGACATGAAGCTGGCCGGCGACATCGCGGTCGACAGGCGCGCGACGTTTCCACGTGCTGAAGACGCCCGTCTCATTTCTTGGACTCCCGAGCTCTCGGCGAATTACGGGTTTTTCCTGGGGCGCAGATTGATCGCGTGGAGGGCCGCGCCCGATTGCCCGCGCAGCGCGCGGCAAGGCTCGGCGAATTACTCCAGTTGAAGCTGCACCGCTATTATGCCACCGCTTTTTGTAGACGGGAGCAGATTTGCAATGGACGTTGAACTCGCCTTGATCACCGGCCTCACCCGGCATTTGCCGCCAGTAAAAGAGGCTCGCTTCGCCTCGCATATGCGCTCGGCGCGCTCTACAACCGCAAGCCGTGATAGATAGTCGCCCAGGTGCGCGATGCGCGCCTGGAGTTGATGCCCACAGAGTATGTCGATCTCAGCTTACTGCTCTGCCCGCATCTGTACGACCGTTGGGAGTTCGAAGTTGTCGCGCGGCATGTTCGACCGGGGCAGATCGCTTTCGACATCGGAAGTCACATCGGCGCTTACGCCGTCTTTCTATCTCGGCTAGTTGGACCGACCGGACGGGTCTTTGCGTTCGTCGAGGCTTGGCCGCCGACCCTCGAGAGGCTTCGGAAGAACCTCTCCCGCAATGGCATCGTTCAGGAACTTGAGGGAGTTGGCGGAACGCGAACCGGGAGCAAAGCGACGATGAAGTTCGGGCTGGCGATATTCCCCACGGCCGAGACGATCCAGCCCGCCGCCATCGCGCGGCTGGCGGAGGAGCACGGCTTCGAATCGATCTGGTTCCCGGAGCACACGCACATACCGGTCAGCCGGGAGACGCCCTATCCGGGCGGCGGCGACCTTCCGGACGAGTACCGGCGCATCTACGACCCGTTCGTGGCCCTCGCGGCGGCGGCCGCCGTGACCGAGCGGCTGCTGGTCGGGACCGGCATCTGCCTGATCGTCGAGCGCGATCCGATCACGACGGCCAAGGAGGTCGCGACGCTCGACCGGATCTCCGACGGGCGCTTCCTGTTCGGCGTCGGCGCCGGGTGGAACCGCGAGGAGATGGCCAACCACGGCACCGACCCGCGGACCCGGTTCGGCCTGATGCGCGAGCGCCTCGAGGCGATGGTGCGGATCTGGACGGAGGACGAGGCCGCCTTCCACGGCGAGCACGTCGACTTCGATCCGATCTGGTCCTGGCCGAAGCCCGTCCAGCGCCCCCACCCGCCGATCCTCGTCGGCGGCAACTCCGACGGCGCGCTCGACCGGGTGGTCGACCTCGCCGACGAATGGATCCCCAATCCCGAGACCCGACTCAGCGAGCTGCCCGTCCGGATCGGCGACCTGCAGAACCGGGCGGCGACTGCCGGCCGCGATCGCATCCCGGTCACGTTCTACGCGGTCAAGCCGGAGGCCGAGGCCCTGCAGCGGTATGCCGACGCGGGGGTCGACCGGGCGGTCTTCTACCTCCCCTCCGGGCCACCCGACCAGGTAGCCGAGTACGTCACCCACCTTGCGGCCCTGGCCGCCGAGCACCGTGACGACTGACGCCGTCCTCGCCGCGATCGCGGCCGCCGCCGAGGAGAACGAGCGCGAGCGCCGACTCGGCGCCGAGACGGTCGAGCAGCTCCGCTCCACCGGCATCTTCTCGGCGCTGATCCCGGCATCGCTCGGAGGGGGCGAGGTCGAACCCGGAGAACTCGTCGCCGCGATCGAGCGGATCTCCGGCGCCGACGGGGCCGCAGGATGGTGCGGTGCGATCGGGGCGACCGCGGGTCTCGCCGCGGCCTATCTGCCGGAGGAGGTCGCCGCTGGTCTCTTCGGGTCGCCGGGCGATCGTCCGGCGATCGCCGCCGGAGTGTTCGCTCCCCGCGGCCGTCTGACTCCCGCCGCGGGTGGCGACTTCGAACTGGACGGCCGGTGGCAGCTCGCCAGCGGCATCTCGCACGCGGAGGTGGTCGGGCTCGGCTGCATCCATCCGGAGTTCGGCCCCAGATACGCGGTCGTCCGTCGTGAGGACGTCGAGGTGATCGAGACCTGGGACTCGCTCGGTCTGCGCGCGACCGCGAGCCACGACGTCGCGGTGGCCGGGCTGGCCGTCCCGGCCGAGGCGGTCGTCGATCTCGCCGGCGGCGACCCCGGTCGCGACGGGGCCGCTCTACTCGTTTCCCCTGTTCGGCCTGCTCGCGCTGTCGGTCTCGGCCGTCTGCACCGGGATCGCGGTGGCGGCGCTCGAGGATGCTCGCGCAGTCGCGTCGGCCCGCAAGCCCGCCGGCAGTTCGAGGAGCCTCGCCGAGCGTGGCTCAGTTCAGGAAAGGTTTGCGGCCAGCGAGGCGGGCCTCCGTGCCGCGCGCTCCGGGGTCGCGGTCGCCGTCGCCGAGGCGTGGAAAGCCGCATCCGGTGGAGAGCAGCTGAGCGTCGAGCATCGGGTCGGCCTGCGTCTGGCGGCAACCCATGCCGCGCGGATCGCAGTGGATACCGTCGATCTCGCGCATCGGATGAGCGGGGCCGGGGGCCTGTACGCGGGGACCGCCGAGCGCCGGTTGCGCGACGTCCACACGGCAGCGCAGCACATGATCGTCGCGCCCGCGACCTTCGAGCTCGCCGGCCGGGTCGCTGCTCGGCGCCGGTGGCGACGGGGACCTCGAGCCAGCTCTAGCTCAGATAACTCCGAGCAGATGCTCCGCTTCGCGTCCGCTCTGCTCGGCCTGCGCGGTGTTGCCGCTCGGCAGGGCGTCAGTTGTCTCTTGCTCTGAGGTCCTTGCGGAGGATCTTGCCGGCGGCGGACTTCGGGATCTCCTCGATCCGCTCGATCAGGCGGATCCGCTTCTGCGGCGAGACCTGCTCGGCGACGAACGCCATGATCTCGTCGTCGGTGACGTCGCCGGAGACGACGACGAACGCCTTCGGCAGCTCGCCCGCCCCCTCGTCGGGAACGCCGATCACGGCGCAGTCGGCGATCGCCGGGTGGGTGATCAGGATCGCCTCGAGCTCGGCCGGAGGGACCTGGAAGCCGTTGTACTTGATCAGCTCCTTGAGCCGGTCGACGATCGCGTAGTAGCCGTCGTCGTCGATCTCGGCGATGTCGCCCGTGTGCAGCCAGCCGTCGTCGTCGATCGTGTGCGCGGTCGCCTCCTCGTTGTTGAGGTAGCCGGCCATCACCTGCGGGCCGCGGATCCAGAGCTCGCCCGCGGGTGCCGTCCTCGCCGGTGTCGGGGTCGACGAGCCGCGACTCGGTGCCCGGGAACGGGGAGGCCGATCGAGCCGCCCTTGATCCGCTCGGGCTCGATCGGGGAGATGTGCGTGACCGGGCTGGTCTCGGTCATCCCGTAGCCCTGGATCGTCGGCACGCCGAGCCGGTTGGCGACCGCGGCGGAGAGCTCCTCGCCGAGCGGCGCCGCTCCCGACATGATCAGGCGCAGGCTGGACAGGTCGGCGTCGTCGACCGCCGGGTGCTTGGCGAGGGCCAGCGCGATCGGCGGCACGATGTTGGCGAGCGTGACCCCGTGCTCGGCGATCAGCGCCAGGAACTGGTCGAGGTCGAAGCGGGGCATGGTCACGACCGTCGCGCCGTTGCGGAGGCCGAGGTTCATGATCACCGTCTGCCCGTAGATGTGGAAGAACGGCAGGCAGCCGACCAGCACGTCGTCCTCGGAGATCTGGAAGACCTCGTCGATCTGCAGGACGTTCGCGATCAGGTTGCGGTGGGTCAGCATCACGCCCTTCGGCAGGCCGGTGGTCCCGCTCGAGTACGGCAGCACGGCGAGGTCCGTCGCGGGGTCGATGTCGATCTCCGGCGCGGAGCGCCCTCGGCGAGCAGGTCGGCAAGGGTCGGCTCGTCGCCGTCGGCCTCGCCGACCACGACGATGTCGCTGATCCCGGCGTGCTCGGCCGCCGCCCGGGCGGTGTCGAGGAACGGCGCGATCGTGAACACCATCTTCGCGCCCGAGTCGGTGAGCTGGTGGCCCAGCTCGCGCTCCGTGTAGAGCGGGTTGGCGGTCGTGTTGGTGGCGTTCGCCCGCAGCACGCCCTGGAAGATGACCGCGTACTCGGGCAGGTTCGGCATGTAGATCGCGACGACGTCGCCCTTGCCGATCCCGCGCGCCGCCAGCGCGCCGGCGAGCAGCTCGACGTAGCGGCCGTACTCGGCGTACGTGATCGTGCGGCCGGTCGGCCCGTCGATCAGGGCCGGCTTGTCGCCGAGGACTCGGCCTTCGCGAGCGTGAACGTCGCGAGGTCGATGTCCGGGATCTCGGGCGCGGGCGGTACTGGTGCGACGGGCAAGGGTCTCTCCTCCAAATCCGAAACGGTGCGGCGCCGACCTTACCTGGACACAGCCGAATGCCGGCGATGGGAGGGGCCCCTGCCACCTCTCTGGGTCCATCGCCGGCATCGGTTGTGTGTGTGTCCGCGAGCGGGAACTCCCCGGTTAGGAGAGCAGTTGGGTCGTTTCCGCCCGCGTCTTGCTGGTTCCGCCTTGCCAGAGCAGATCGCTCAGGGCAGCGGCACCCTCCCCAGCAACTTTCGCTGGAACGGCTCGGTCCCGTTCACCAGCTGAAGTCCGTCGAAACCATGGGCCCTGGCGTAGGCGATCTCCCTGCCGACGTCGCCCACGCCATTGGAGGCGGGCAAGCGGCGCGATCGCCACCGTGCTCAGGGTCCCCAGGGCCGCTCCGTCCTTGTTGAGGAAGGCGGAGCCCGAGTCCCCGGGAATGCCGGGGGTGAGCGTGTAGGCGGTGTAGCTCCAGCCGCCCGGCGTCGTCTCGACCACGACCCCGTTCTTGGGGCTGAGCAGCGTGACGCCCTGCCGGAGCGAGGAATTGCCGTAGGTGTAGACCTGCTCGCCGGCTGCGGCCGTGCCAACGCCTGTCGGTCCGCCGAAATCAGGGATCGACGGGTTGACCTTCGCCGACGTCGGCCGGGTCGATCTCGACCAGCGCGAGGTCGTTGTAGGCACAGGTCTCCTCGTCGGCCTCGCCGTTGCCCTGCATCGTCAGCCAGGAGTTGTAGGCGAGGGTCCCGCGGACGGAGGCACCGTCGATGTCGACCTTGGTGCCGAGCGGCAGCGATGCAGCCGTGCAGCCGTTCGTGTCGGTGGCGGCGCCGGTGGACGAGCAATGAGCGGCCTGGCCGATGTAGGTGTGGCCGTTGCGCGTGAAGATGAAGTTCGAGGTGCACTGACCGGAGCCCTCGGTGTTCGTCATCACCCCCGGGTGGATCGGAGCTGTCGCTGCCGGAGCCCAGGCCGAGGCGTCGGTGGGTGCGAGCCAGAGCATGAGCGCGCCGACGAGTGCCAGCGCGGCGGCGATCAGGGGGCGGTCATCGGTCCAGGATTTCTTCAATGCAAGAAACATAGATTGATGTAATCGTGCCCGAAAAGGGTTGCCTGAGTCAACGGAGGCTCCTCCGAAATCCCGGCAATCTCGTTGTAGGAACCGACAACAACCGGCTGCTTGGGGCACGTTTGTCGATTAGGCTCCTCATATGGGCCTCGAACCGTTGCTCGACGCCCTCCTCGAGGGCAAGGAAGAGATCGCTGATCGCCACGTCGTGCGGTCGCGCAACGAGATGCCCAACTTCGCCGGCGTCCCGCTGGAGGAGCACCGGCGCGACTCGACGGGCGCGGTCATCCTGCTGGTGGCGATGCGCCGAGCGGGCCTCGATTCGCTCCCGGAGGAGGCGCGCGTCGCCCTGCTCGACCTCGGGGAGCGCCGCGCCAAGCAGGGGGTGCCACTCGAGGACATGCTCCGCTCCTGGCGGATGGGGATCGAGGAGACGATGGGGTACGCCACCGAGATCGGTCCCGGCATCGGCCTGGACGAGGGCCAGGTCTTCGGCTTCTTCCAGCAGGCCTTCGACGTCGTCGACGACGCCATGGTCGAGATCGCCAAGGGGCATCGGATCGACGACGTCCAGGCCGAGACGGAGGCCGACCGGCGGACCGCATTCGTGCGCGGCCTGTTGGAGGGGACCCTCTCCGCGGACGAGATCAGGTCGGGCTTCGTCGGCTTCGGCCTCGACCCGCTCGACTCCTACGCCGCGTTCCGGGCGCGCGGCGGCTCCGAGCTGGGCCCCGCCGAGCTGGACCAGCTGTTCGAGCTGACGAAGACCACCGAGGGACGGATCGGCCTCGCGGTCTCCCTCGAGAGCGAGCTCGTCGGGATGACGAGCGGCGAGGTGCCGCGCGGCGACCTCGAGCTCGTCGCGGTCGGCCCGCGCTCGCCGGCAACCGAGCTCAGTCACTCCTACCGGATCGCCGGTGGGATCCTGACCGCCGCGGAGACCTTCGGGCTGGCCGGGATCCAGGACCTCTCGACGGCCGGGCTCCACGCGATCGTCCTCGAGCGCGGTGAGCTCGGCGAGGCTCTCGCCGCCGACCTCGTCGCCCCGGTCCGCACCCAGCAGGCGGGCGACGAGATCCTGCACACCGTCGATACCTGGCTGGCCGCCGGGATGCGGGTCGAGCCCGCCGCCGAGCGGCTGTTCGTCCACCCGAACACGGTCCGTTATCGCCTGCGTCGCTACGAGGAGCTGACCGGAACCGACCTCGGGATCACCGAGGAGGCCTTCCGGGTCTGGTGGGCGCTCCAGCGGGATCGCGGGTTGCGGAAATGACCGACGGGATCGATCCCGTCGACCTCGAGGTCTTCCTGCGCGTGATCGCCGACGTCGACCGGCTGCCGATCGACCATCCCGACGCGATCGCGATCCAGCGGGCGACCTCTGGCCTCTACAAGACGGTGCGCCAGCGCCGCCGAGCCGAGCGCCGCGAGGCGATCGCCAGCGCCGACCGTGATGTGACCGAGGCGACCGCGACCGCCGCGCCGGGGCGGATCGACGACGAGACCCGCGGTCTGCCGCTGGCGCCGCGGGCCGCCGGCCGGACCGCAGGCACGCTGCTCCAGCCACGCGCCTGTTACATCTGCAAGCGGCGCTACACGGAGGTCGACGCCTTCTACCACCAGCTCTGTCCCGACTGCGCGGCGCTCAACCACTCCAAGCGGGACGCCCGCACCGACCTGTCGGGCCGCCGGGCCCTGCTGACCGGAGGGCGGGCGAAGATCGGGATGTACATCGCGCTCCGCCTGCTGCGCGACGGCGCGCACACGACGATCACGACGCGCTTCCCACGGGACGCGACCAGGCGGTTCACCGGCATGCCCGACAGCGGCGACTGGCTGCATCGGTTGCGAATCGTCGGCATCGACCTGCGCAACCCCGGTCAGGTCGTCGCCCTCGCGGACTCGGTCGCCGAGCAGGGCGCCGCTCGACATCCTGATCAACAACGCCGCCCAGACCGTTCGCCGCTCGCCCGAGGCCTACGCCCTGCTGGCGGAGGCCGAGGCGGCCGCACTGCCGGACGGCCCGACCCCCGAGGTGCTGACGATCGGGCCTTCGAGCGACGCGGGCAGGCCGGCGGAGTTGCACGCCGGACCCGGCGACGGCAGGCACTGGTCGCCGACCCCGGATGCGCTGGCGATGCTGGCCCAGAACGCGGGCTCGGCCTCTCCGGAGCGGATCCGCGAGCGGACCGCGATCGACGCAGGGGGCCTGGTCCCCGATCTTCATCCGGTCAACAGCTGGAGCCAGCGCATCGAGGAGGTTGATCCGGTCGAGATGCTCGAGGTCCAGCTCTGCAACTCCACGGCGCCGTTCATCCTGATCGGCCGCCTGCGCCCCGCACTCGCCGCCTCGACGGCTCGCCGCAAGTACATCGTCAACGTCTCGGCGATGGAGGGGCAGTTCAGCCGTGGATACAAGGGCCCCGGGCACCCGCACACCAACATGGCCAAAGCCGCCGTGAACATGCTGACCCGCACCAGCGCGCAGGAGATGCTCGAATCCGACGGGATCCTGATGACGAGCGTCGACACCGGCTGGATCACGGACGAGCGCCCGCACCCGACGAAGATGCGCCTGGCGGAGGAGGGTTTCCACGCGCCGCTCGACCTGGTCGACGGGGCCGCCCGCGTCTACGACCCGATCGTCCGCGGCGAGGCCGGCGACGACCTGTTCGGAAGCTTCCTCAAGGATTACGAGCCCTCGCCCTGGTGAGAGCAATGGGGGTAGGGTGGCTCGCCGTGGCCGCCCATTCCGCCAAAGCCGCCAAAGCCGCCAAATTCCAGTTGAGGGGGAAGGTCGCGATCGTGACCGGTGCCGCCCGCGGAATCGGACTCGCCACCGCTCAGGAGCTCTCGCGGCGCGGCGCGACCGTCGTAGTCGTCGACCTCGATCCGGACGCTGCCCGAACCGCCGCCGAGTCGCTCTCGGGCGAGGGCCTCGGCCTGGCGGCCGACGTGACCGACCGGGGAGCGATGCAGCGGGTCGTCGCCGAGGCCGTGGATCGGTTCGGAGGCGTCGACGTCGTCGTCGCCAACGCCGGGATCGCCTCCCGCGGCGCGACCTCGCGAGCGATGTCGGGCGAGGCATTCGACCGGGTGCTCGACGTCAACCTGAACGGGGTCCACCGGACCGTCCTCGCGGCGCTGCCGGAGATCGTCCGCCGCCGTGGTCACGTCGTGGTGGTCGCATCCGTCTACGCGTTCCTGAACGGGGTCGGCGCCGCGCCGTACGCGATGTCGAAGGCCGGGGTCGAGCAGTTCGGCCGCGCCCTGCGGGTCGAGTTGGCACAGCACGGAGCCGGCGCGAGCGTCGCCTACTTCGGCTTCATCGACACGGCGATGGTCCAGCAGGCGATCGACGGCGACCCCCTCGTCAGCCGCTTCCAGGCGACCCTTCCCAAGCTGCTCAGCAAGCGCCTGCAGCCGTCGGAGGCGGCACTCGGGATCGTCGACGGCATCGAGAAGCGAGCGCCGCGGATCATCCGGCCGAGGCGCTGGGCCGTCTTCTCGACGCTGCGCGGGATCGTCAACCCCCTGCTCGACGACCGCATGGTCAGTGACGCCGAGACGCAGTCGATCGCCCGCGAGCTCGACTCGCGCGGCGACGAAGAGCAGCCGACTACCGCCTGATCGGCACCCGGGGGTGCCCTAGGCCCTAGGCGAGTCGGTTGCGGACCTTGGCCACGGCGGGGGCCGAGGTGTGGCACGCCCGCGCGATGGCCCGGTCGGGCCGATCCGGGTCGCGACGCAGTTCGAACTCCAGCGTGCCGGTCTTGCGAAGCTGCAGCAGTTCCTCGCGGGTCGCCCCGTCGGCGCCCTCCTCCTGGGCCGCCTCCCCCGCCAGCACGCGACGGCAGCCGAGGCAGTAGAGCCCGGCGTCGAGCTCGGCCCAATCGGCGGGCAGGCCCTGGTGGTCGCTGCCCGCCATGAAGGTCGTGGTCACCTCGCAGCGAATGCAGGTCCAGGCGACGGTCTCGGCCGTGGGGCTCAAGACGGAATCTCGCTCTCGACGACCTCGGTCGGTTCGGAGTGGGGCGCCACCCAGGCCGATCGCAGCCGGGCGTCAGCCAGATTGCTGGCCTGCTGGAGCTCACGCAGCTTCGCCGGGCTGGTCAGCTTCGGACCGTACGTCTTGGCCTTGTAGAGGTCGTAGCGCTCCTGGGCGTGCCTGGCCTCGTTCGCAAGGTCGGCGGTCCGCCGCTCGCGCTCGCGGGCCATTTCGATCGTCGCCTTCATCGCTCGCCTGTCAACGGCATGCGGATAGCGGTACTCGGTGCCATATCGCGTCCTTCGGGTAGGTGTCCCCCGCGGTGATCAGTGCATCGACTCGGTCGAGATGCAATGGCGATTCAGAGGCTGGAGGACAAGCTACCAGCCGCGCTTAAAGTCTCGAGGGGCTCAGGAGGCCGAGGCGCCGCCGATCCGTCGGCGATCCGTCGGCATCGCAGAGCGGGACGATCGCCCGATCGCCCGGAACGAGGTCACGCTGCATGGTGTTGAGCGCGGAGCGCATGGCGGTCGGCTTGATCGCTCCCTCGTGCTCGCCGTACGGGCGATCGAGGAAGTTGACGATCAACAGGCTGGCCGTCACCGCCGTGCGTGACCGCAACCACGAGCGCGATCTGGGACGTTCGACGCTCGCGCCCGTCGGCGAAGAGCAGCGCGAAGCCGACCACGGCGACTCCGACGAGGAGCAGCAGGACCCAGATCGATCCGGGCACGAACCTCGGCGCCTCGGCGATCCGCTCTTGGCGCGCCTGCCTCAGAGCGTCGGATTCCGTGAACCAGTTCTGCGCAGCGTCCTCCTGCAGCGTGCCCTGCGGCGCGAACGCGTAGAAGTCGGCGTCCATACCCGTCTCCCACCGGTCGACCAGGTCACTCGTCTCGTGGTCGGACATCGCCGGCCACTCGTCCGCCACGACGGCACGCCCGTAACAGGCGACGTCGGATTGCAGACCCTCCCGCTCGGCGTCGGGGAAACGCTCGGCGACGTGGTAGAGGCTGAGGGCGGCGAGCGCCTCGTCGCTGGAGCTGGCCCGGGCGCTCGAGTAGCTGCCGAATGCGAGCAGGAAGACGAAGCCGACGAGCACGGCGAAGATCGTCCCGGTAACCGTGAACGCCCCGGCCGCCTGTTGGCTGTCGCGGAACCAGCCGTCGGCAGGGCCGTGACGCCGGATCAGCAGCAGGATCCCGACGGCGAGCAGATCCACGACGAGGATGACCGCGACGACGGCCCAGAGCTTCACCGCTGGGATCTAACCGGTAGGCGCCGATGGAACCCGGCGAGGGCGCGGTTCGGCTACGTTGGACGGCGATGGCTTCCGAGCCGACAGACGCTCCCGACTCGCCGCTCGGACTCGGCCGGATGTTCGCCGAGGCCCTCGCAGCCAAGGACTTCGAGCAAATCGCCGAGCTGCTGGATCCGGAGGTCGACTTCCGGGGCCTGACGCCGCGGCGCACCTGGGAGGCGGTGGGCCCCGCCCAGACGGTCGACGAGATCCTGACCAGCTGGCTCGACGAATCCGACCGCGTCGACGAGCTGGTGTCGGTGGAGACCGGGACGTTCGCCGACCGCTCCACGCTCTCGTATGCCTTGCGCGGGCACAACGAGGACGGGCCCTTCACGTTCGAGCAGCGGGCGTATTTCACCGAGCGCGATGGCCGCATCGACTGGATGCGCGTGGTCTGCTCGGGATTCAGACCGACCGGTTAGAGGAGCCGGGCGACGACCCCGCGTGGGTCGCCCTCCTCGTCCCGCAGCACCTCGGCCTCGCCGAAGCCCCGCGCCCGCAGCGGGCCGTCGAGCCGCCGGAGCTGGTCGCCTCCGAACTCGAGCAACAGGGCGCCCCCGGGCCGGAGCAGGTCCGGGGCTGCGAGCAATCACCTCGAGCAGCAGGCCGGTCCCGCCGGGACCGCCGTCGAGCGCGATCAGCGGCTCGTGCGCGCGGACGTCCCTCGGCAACAGATGGAGCTCGTCGCTGGGAACGTACGGCACCACCGCCGCGACGACGTCGACCGAGCCGCGAATGTCGGCCGGGAGCGGATCGTCGAGATTCCCGACATGGACGTCGACGCCGTTGCGGCGCGCGCAGTCGGCGGCCGTCTCGTCGATCTCGGTAGCGAGGACGCGAGCTGTCGGGTCTGCGGTCGCGATCACCGCCGCGATCGCACCGATGCCCGTGCACAGGTCGACCGCCGTGCCGCCCTTCGGCAGGAGATCGGTGGCGAGGCGGGCGAGCGGCTCGGTCTGCCATCGCGGCACGTAGGTGCCGGGTAGGACGACCAGATCGACGCCGCAGAACTCGATCGTCCCGGTCAGCCACGGCAACGGCTCACCGGTCCCCCGCCGGGAGACGAGGTCGGTCAGCTTCGCCGGGTCGCCGCCGGCCGCCGCGATCAGTTCCGTCGCCTCCTGCTCGGGGGCGATGCAGCCGGCGGCGGCCAGCGTTCGGGCGATCGATGAGATTTCCGCGTCCACGCAATGATGTTGGCCGATGGCCGCATCCACCGGCAAGCACGCGATCCGCGCCACCGTCGAGGGGCGGGTGCAGGCCGTCGGATTTCGGGACGCGACGGTCCGCCGGGCGGGCGAGCTCGGCGTCATGGGGTGGGTGCGCAACGCCGAGGACGGCACCGTCAGCGTCCACGCCGAGGGGGAGGAGGCGGCGGTCGACGATCTGGTCGCATTCCTCGGGGAGGGTCCGCCGGGCGCGCGGGTCTCGGGTGTCGCGGTCGAGCGGGTCAAGCCCGAGGGTCACGAGCAGTTCGCGATCCGCGGCGTCCCCGCCGGCCGGTTCGTCGTTCGCGAGCATGCCGCGACCGCGCACCACTTCGACTTCCGGCTCGAGGTCGGCGGAGTCATGCGCTCCTGGGCCGTGCCGAAGGGGCCGTCGATGGATCCCGCCGTCAAGCGGATGGCGATCGAGGTTCCCGATCACGATCCGGCCGGCAACGAGCAGGAGGGAGCGCTCGGCGAGGGTCGCGCGATCGTCTGGGACCGCGGCTCCTACGAGCAGGGCGGCCGGGTGCCGTGGCCGGAGGCGATCGAGCGCGGCCATGCCGTCTTCGTCCTCCACGGCGAGAAGCTGAGCGGCGGATTCGCGCTGCAGCGGACCGGGGGAGGGGAGAAGCCGAGGTGGCTCCTGATCAAGCGCAAGGACGACGACGCCCGACCCGGCTCCGATGTGGTCGCCGAGGAGCCCGGCTCGGTCGTGAGCGGCAGGACGCTTGACGACATCGACGGCTCAGGGAGCTAGCTGTTCGAAGCCCCAGCGGGCGCGGCGACTCGAACCGAACTCGACCTTCTCGGCGACCAATGCCTCCGATGGCTCCTGATAGACGCCCGTCGGCTTCGGACCTCCGAGGAAGTCGACGTCGACCCGCCCGACACGCCCCGAGCCGAACTCGATGTAACAGGAGCCGCGGCCCGCGTATCCGTCGGGATCGTTCGTCGCCGCGGACCTTGGCGATGATCTCCTCGGCGACGACCCGGGCGGCTCCCTCGGCGAACACACCCGCCTTCGGCACTCCGACCGTCGCGACGTCGCCGACCGCGTAGACGTCGTCGAACCGGGTCCGGAGGGTGTGCGAGTCGACCGGGATGTATCCGTCCTCCGCGAGCCCGCTGGCGAGGACGACATCGGGCGCCCGGTGCTTGGGCACCCCGAGGAAGAGGTCGAACGGCAACTCGCTGCCGTCGTCGAGCACCGCGACGTCACGCGCGACGTCGACGGACGCGATCCGATGATTCGGGACGAACTCGATGTCGCGCTCGGCGAAGGCCTCGATCAGCGCCGCCGAGGTGTCCGGCGAGGGAGGCACGGGGGTGCCGAACGGGATGACGAAGGTGATCTCGCAGGCGTCCCTGACCCCACGCTCGACCAGCTGGTCGTGCAGGAGCAGACAGGTCTCGCTCGGCGCGGGCGGACACTTGAAGGGCGCGCCGCAGACGCCGATCACGGCCCTCCCCGCGGAGAAGGTCGGGATGACGCTCGCGAGCCGCTCGGCGCCGGCCACCGAATAGAACTCGTTCGAGTCGGCGAGGCCCGGGGTGGCGTCCAAGTCGTAGTCGGCGCCGAGCGCGACGACGAGGACGTCCGCCTGATGCGCCCCGCCGTCGGTCGTCACCACCTTCGACTCGGGATCGATCGCCGTGACCGTTTCCTGCACGAACCTGACGCCCGGCTTGTCGATGTCCCTGTAGTGCATTCGGACGGCCTCGGGGGTGGTCCGGCCGAACATCACGTCGAGCTTCGAGAAGCCGAACACGAACGAGTCGTTCTTGTCGATCAGCGTCACGTCGACGTCTTCGCCCAGCTGCTCCGACAGCAGCGTGCAGAGCTCCAATCCGCCGAAGCCCGCACCCAGTACGACCACTCTCTCTGCCCATGGCGCGAAACCTACCGCTCCGGGTCGCACCCGGGTGCGTCCCAGGACCGGGATTGCCGGATAGGGTTCGCGGATGGGGATGACGAGGAGGCATCTCCTCCGCAACGGCCTCGGGGCCGGTGCGGCGCTGGCCGTCGGCGGTCCGGCCGTCCCGGCGCTGGCGGATCAGCTCGCGCGAGCGGGCCGGGCCGACTACGCGCAGGGGTTCCGATCGCTGACCGAGGAGATCCGCCTTCCCGACGTTCCCGTCGAGGGCAGATTCCCGGGTGGCTGGAGGGCATCCTGCTGCGCAACGGGCCGGCGCTCTTCGAGATCGGCGAGCAGAAGATGAACCACTGGTTCGACGGGCTGGCGATGCTGCACGGCTTCGCCTTCTCGGGCGGGCGCGTCTCCTACGCGAACCGGTTCCTCCGCTCCAGCGCCTACACGGCCTGGCGCCGCGACGGGGTCATGGAGTTCTCCGAGTTCGGGACGGACCCGGAGCCCGATCCCTGCCGGGTCATGTTCGGCCGGGTCTCGACGCTGCCCGTCCTCGGCGCGATCCCGAACGCGAACGTCTCGATCGAGCAGCTCGCGAAACGCTTTCAGGCACACACCGAGATCCCGGTCCCCGTCCGCTTCGACCCGGACAGCCTGAGGACGCTCGGCGTCAAGAGGCGAGGTCCCGAACGGTCGGCTCGGCACCGCCCACCCCCATCACGACCCCCGCACGGGCGAGCGGTTCAGCTACGAGGTCGAGCTGATCCCGCCGAGTGGGCTGCGGATCGTCAGCGAGCGCAAGGGCGTGCGCCGCGAGCTCGCCTTCATCCCCCAGGACCGGCCCGGCTACCTGCACTCCTTCGCCCTGACCCGCCGCTACGTGGCCGTCCACACGCAGCCGTGGGAGTTCGACCTCGCCAAGTTCCTCTCTCCCGACCGCGGGCCGATCGCCACCAACTACATCTGGGACGGTTCGCAGCCGTCGATCGTCCATCTGATCGATCGCAAGCGCGGCGGGGTCGCCGCGTCGTTCGAGCTCGATCCCTCGTTCGTCTTCCACAACATCAACGCCTTCGACGACGGCGACCGCGTCGTGATGGACGTCTGCGCCCACCGCGACAGCTCGATCGTCGACGCCATGTACCTGAAGAAGATGCGCAAGGACGGCTCGCGCATCCCGCAGGCGCACACCGCGGCGGTTGACCCTACACCCGGCAGCGCGCAAGGTCAGGCAGCGCGACCTCGCCGAGGGGAACTTCGAGTTGCCCCGGATCGACTACGAGGCCGACAACGGGCGCAGCTACCGCTACGCCTACGGCATCGGCGTTCGCCATCCTCGCCGCAGCGGGTTCATCGATCGCGATCTCGAAGCTCGACGTCAAGCGCGAGGAGCAGACCGACTGGCACGAGGAGCGGCACGTATCCAGGCGAGCCGATCTTCGTGCGGCGCCCCGGCGGACGCGGGGAGCGACGACGGTGTCCTGCTCTCGGTCGTCCTCGACGCCGGACGCCGGACCTCGTTCCTGCTCGTGCTCGATGCTCGCGACATGACCGAGCTCGGCCGTGCCGCCGTGCCCCATCACATCCCGTTCGGCTTCCACGGCCTTCACACTGGCCAGGCGTAACGGTCGACCCGGGTCGGCGGTCGCTCGCTCAATCCGCAGGCCAGAAGTCCTCGGGCCCGCGAATGACCCTCAGTCGAGGTCGAACCGGTCGAGGTTCATGACCTTGACCCAGGCGGCGACGAAGTCGCTCACGAACTTCTCCTGGGCGTCCTCGCTCGCGTAGACCTCCGCGAGCGCCCGCAGCTCCGAGTTCGAGCCGAAGACGAGGTCGACGCGGCTGCCGGTCCACTTGACGTCGGCCGAGCCGTTGCGGGCCTCGAACGACCTCGACCACTCCGAGTCCTCCGTCGCCGACCACCTGGTGCTCAGGTCGAGCAGGTTGACGAAGAAGTCGTTCGTCAACGTCTCGGGTGCCGTCGTGAACACGCCGTCGGGCGAGCCGCCGTGGTTGGCGCCGAGTACCCGCAGGCCGCCGACGAGGACGGTCATCTCGGGCGCCGTCAGCGTCAGCAGGTTCGCCCGGTCGACGAGCAGGTACTCGGCCGGCAGCTGGTGGCCGCCCGCGTCGTAGTTGCGGAAGCCGTCGACGGTCGGCTCGAGCGCGGCGAACGAATCGACGTCCGTCTGCTCCTGCGAGGCGTCGGCGCGTCCCGGCGGTGAACGGGACCTCGACGTCGTGGCCGGCGGCCTTCGCCGCCTGCTCGACGCCGACGCTGCCGCCGAGCACGACGAGGTCGGCGAGCGAGACCTGCTTGCCGCCGCTGGAGTTGAACGACTCCTGGATCTCCTCCAGGGCGCTCAGCACCGTCGCCAGCTTGTCGGGCTCGTTGACGGCCCAGCTGCGCTGCGGCTCGAGGCGGATCCGGCCGCCGTTGGCGCCGCCGCGCTTGTCGCTGCCGCGGAACGACGATGCGGCGGCCCACGCGGTCGAGACGAGCTGGGAGACGGAGAGGCCGGAGCCCGCGATCCGCTCCTTCAGGTCGGCGATGTCGGCGTCGCTGAGCGGCGCGCCTTCGACCTCCGGGATCGGGTCCTGCCAGAGCAGCTCCTCCTCCGGGACCTCCGGGCCGAGGTAACGGTCGATCGGCCCCATGTCGCGGTGGGTGAGCTTGAACCAGGCGCGCGCGAACGCGTCGGCGAGCTCCTCCGGGCTCTCGTGGAATCGGCGCGAGATCCGCTCGTAGTCGGGGTCGACGCGGAGCGCGAGGTCGGTGGTCAGCATCGTCGGCTGGTGCGTGACATCGGGCTTGTGGGCGTCGGGCACCGTGCCCTCGCCGCCGCCGTCCTTCGGCTTCCACTGGTTGGCGCCGGCCGGGCTCTTGACGAGCTCCCACTCGTGGCCGAAGAGGATGTCGAAGAACGAGCTGTCCCACTTCGTCGGGGTGTTCGTCCAGGCGCCCTCGAGGCCGCTGGTGATCGCCTCGTCACCGGCGCCGGTGCCGTTCGAGTTGCTCCAGCCGAGGCCCTGCTGCTCGAGCGGGGCGGCCTCGGGCTCGGGGCCGACGTACTTGTCGGGATCGGCGGCGCCGTGCGTCTTGCCGAAGGTGTGGCCGCCGGCGATCAGCGCCACCGTCTCCTCGTCGTTCATCGCCATGCGGGCGAACGTCTCGCGGATGTCGACGGCCGCGGCCGCGCGGATCCGGGTTCGCCGTTCGGGCCCTCGGGGTTGACGTAGATCAGGCCCATCTGCACCGCGGCGAGCGGGTTCTCGAGGTCGCGGTCACCGGTGTAGCGGGCGTCGCCGAGCCACTCGGTCTCCGGGCCCCAGTAGACGTCCTCGTCCGGCTCCCAGACGTCCTCGCGACCGCCGGCGAAGCCGAAGGTCTCGAAGCCCATCTGCTCGAGCGCGACGTTGCCGGTCAGCACCATCAGGTCCGCCCACGAGAGCTTGCGGCCGTACTTGCTCTTGACCGGCCAGAGCAGGCGGCGGGCCTTGTCGAGGTTGGCGTTGTCGGGCCAGCTGTTGAGCGGCGCGAAGCGCTGCTGGCCGGCCCCGGCGCCGCCGCGGCCGTCGCTGATCCGGTAGGTGCCGGCGCTGTGCCAGGCCATCCGGATCATCAGCGGGCCGTAGTTGCCGTAGTCGGCGGGCCACCAGTCCTGCGAGGTCGTCAGGACCGTCGGCGATGTCCTGCCTTGACCGCGTCGAGGTCGAGTGATTCGAACTCGGCGGCGTAGTCGAAGTCGTCGCCCATCGGGTTGGCCTCGGCGGGGTTCTTGGCGAGGATCCTGATGTTGAGCCGGTTCGGCCACCAGCCGCGTGTTGCCGCCGCCCTCGGTCGGGTCGCGGGAGCGCGATCGGGGTCGAACGGGCAACCGCCGTCCTCCTCCTCGTTCATCTCTCCGACTACGGCATCAGGACTGTCAGACATGGGGGTCCTTTCGGGGTTCGGGTTCTTGGTCAGTGAGTTCTCGAATTGGAGCAGTCGGGGCACAGGCCCCGGTAGACGACCTCGGCCTCGTCGATCGCGTACCCGTGATCGTCGGACGGGGTCAGGCAGGGCGCGCCGCCGACGGCGCAATCGACGTCGGCGATCGAGCCGCAGGACCGGCAGACCAGGTGATGGTGGTTGTCGCCGACCCGCGACTCGTAGCGCGCGACGGAGCCGGGCGGCTGGATGTGCCGCACGAGGCCGGCGTCGGTCAGCGCCTGCAGCACGTTGTAGACGGTCTGGTGAGACACGTCCCCGATGTCCTCGCGGACGATGCCGACGATCGAGTTCGTGTCGGCGTGCGGGTGGTCGTAGACCGCGTTCAGCACCGCCAGCCGAGGACGTGTCACGCGCAGGTCGGTCGCCCGCAGCATGACCTCGAATTCGTCGGTCGTCGGCACCGGCCGGACACTATCGCTTTTTGGAATCGATCAAAGGTAGGGCGGCGAAACGGCAGGCCGCGTAGTGTCGGGTGGACCCACCGAGGAGGAGCTGATCATGAGCGTTCTTATTCGCTTCAACCCTGCGTCGCTGACCGCCGAGCAGTACGGCGAGAGCATCCGTCGTCTGGAGGCTGCCGGGGACTGGCCACCCAACGGACTCGAGTATCACGTCTGCTTCGGCTCGGACCCGAACCTCAAGGTCAGCGAGATCTGGGATTCCCCGGAACAGCTCCAGGCCTTCGGCGAGCGCCTTATGCCGGTACTCGCTGAGATCGGGATCGAGCCGGGCGAGCCGGAGATCGTCGAGGTCCACAACACCGTCACGCGCTGACGAGCTTCTCGTAGCGGCGGCAGGGCACCGGAATCGTGCCGCCGTCCGGTGTCCATGTGATGTGATCGAACCGGCCGTGATCGCGCCAGCCCTGGCGCTCGTAGAAGCCGATCGCCCGGTCGTTGCCGGCCACGACCGCAAGCCACGCGCGGTCGAAGCGACGGGCGATGAGGGATTCGGCGTGGGCCAGCAGCTCGCCGGCGCAACCCGTCCCCCGGACCCGCTCGCCGACGTACATCTGCTCGACCTCGTCGTCGCGGACGACGACGAAGCCCGCGACCTCCTCGTCGACCACCGCGACGGTCGCGTCGCCGATCATCGACGGGACGCGTTCGCGCGAGGAGCTCCGGGGAGCGGTGCGCGAGTAGTGCATCGGGGACGCGGCCTTCGTGCGCCTCCCGCCAGCCCGGCACCCAGATCGCGGCGATCGCTTCCGCGTCGCCCTCCACCGCTGGCCGGAGCAGGACGTCAGGCGTCGCCGCGAAGGACGTCCGGGGCGTTCGGCATCCGCTCGCGCGAGCGATCCACGAGGACCGGCGATCCCGGAGAAGCTGCAATCGCGCCGGGCTCCTCCTCGCCGGTCGCGTCGAGGGAGTGAAGAACGGCATCGACGAAGGCGTCGGGGCGATCGTCCTGGAGGTAGTGGCCGGCGTCTGAGATGAAGTAGAGGGCGTTGCGGCCGGGCTTGAGCATCAGGTGGTTGTTCCAGACCCAGCTCGCGACGCGGGGAGGGGAGACGGTGTCGTTGAGACCCCAGATGACCGTGGTCGGAACGTCGGACGCGCCGAGCGACGCGAGCCAGGTGTCCTCGTCGTCGGCCCGCTCGACGAGGTACTGGATCGTCTCGTGCATCACCCGGACACCGTCCTGGTGGGCGAACGTCTCGGCGAGCGCCTCGATGACGGGATCGTCGGCATCGCGTGGCGGCCAGAACGTCGCCGCTCCCATCCCCTGGGCGAGCAGCTCCGGCGTCGCGTTGTCGAGGAGGTCGGCGGCGGTGCTCTCGTCGAGCATCAGACGCTGCGCCATCGTCAGGTTCGAGAGCGGCAGGTAGATGTTGGCGTTGCTCAGCAGCAGATGGTCGATGACGACAGCGGGCGCGTCACCCGCGTGGCCGCCGGCGAGGATCAGCGCGACGCTGTCGCCGCGATCGTGGGCGAGGACGGTGGCGGACTCGGCTTCCGAGGACCTCGGTCAGGTAGTGGCCGAGGAGCCGAGCGTCGCGCATCAGGCTGTAGCCCCAGCCGACCGGCTTGTCGGAGAACCCGTAGCCGGGGAAGTCGAGCGCGCAGACGTGGAACCGCTCCGCGAGCCGGTCGACGACGCCGTACCAGTCGATGCTGCTGGTCGGAAAGCCGTGGACGAGGAGCAGCGTCGGCGCATTCGGATCGCCGGCCTCCAGGTGGAAGACCTCGACCGACTCGGCGTCGCCGTCCTCGGGCCGCCACGAGAAGTACCCGCCGCGACCAAGCCAGCTTCGTGCCCTCGACTCGCTCACGGTTCGACCCTATCGCCCCACACCACCCTTGGCCTGCTCCACGTTCGACTGGTGGATGCCGGAGATCCAGTCCGCGTCCAGCCGGGCGTCGACCGGCTCCTCTCCTCGCCGCAGCGCGTCGATGTAGGCGCGATCGGCGGCGAGGCGGGCCGCCACCTCGGGACCCTCGGCGACGGCGCCGTGGCCGGGTACCACGACATCGATCTGGCCGGCCACTTCATCCAGCCGGTCGAGCGCCGTCTCGTAGGCGCCCACCTGATCGTCCTGGCGAGGGTCGAAGAGCGGGATCAGGACGTCGGAGAGCATGTCGCCTGCGAGCAGGACGCCACGGTCGGCGAGCAGGATTGCGGCGTGGCCGACGGCGTGCGCCTGATGCTCGATGATCTCGCCCGGGCACGGGTCCCCCGTCCGCGGGCAGCGGGGTGACGAGCGCGATCAGCTCGAGAGGGACGTCCGTCCAGCCGTCCTCCTCCGGCCCTTCCAGCTGCTGCTCTCTGGTCTGAGCTGCGAACTCGGCGCCGGCGGCGGTGGCGTAGCGGGGCACGTCGCCGAACCGGGAATGCCAGAGCAGGTGGTCGGTGTGGGGATGGGTGGAGAACCCGGCGACCACCGGAATGCCCAGCCGGTCCAGGTCGTCGGCGAGCTCGTTCAGCTCGACGCCATGGATACCGGGATCGACCAGGATCAATCCATCCCCCCCTCGCACCACGATCGAGTTGGTCCAGACCCACTCGCTCTGCCGGACCCAGACGCCTTCGGCCACCTTGTGCAGCTTGGCCATATCCGCTCCAATCGGTTGGTTACGGTGCTGAGACCGCACTCCCGCGTCGTAGTCATCGGTCGTTCGGCAGGCGCCCGGAGCCGCACCCGATTTCTCGCCGACATCCCCACGTTCTAGTATCCGGTTGTCCACCTAGATCTCCAAAGGAGTCAGCTGATGAACGAGAGCGACGAGTCGATCGAACGCGGCGTGGGTTGGATCATGTTCGCAGGGTGGATGCTCATGTTCGCGGGCGTTCTCAACTTCATCTGGGGCATCGCGGCGATCGATGACTCGGCGTTCTTCACGGGAGACGCCCGCTACGTCATATTCGATGACCTGAACACATGGGGCTGGTTCTTCCTCATCGTCGGCATCCTGCAGCTGGCCGCAGCCTTCTCGATCTGGAGCCGCCAGACCTTCGGGCAGATCTTCGGGATCGCGAGCGCGTTCCTCAACGCAATGATCTTGCTGTTCACCGTGAACGCTTTCCCGTTCGTCGCGTTCATGCTCTTCATCGTCGACCTGCTCGTGATCTATGGCCTCGCCGTTTACGGCGGCAGGCAGCGTCAGGCCTAGTGGCGTCCGCTGACGCAAGGAGATGCCCATGCTCGTAGCAGCCGAATATCCCTTCCTGAACATCCTGTGGTCGATGATCCTGTTCTTTGCCTGGGTGGCGTGGATCTGGATCGCGATCACCTGCTTTGTCGACATCCTCCGCCGTCATGACATCGGCGGATGGCACAAGGCAATTTGGGTGGTGTTCATCATCGTCATCCCATTCCTCGGTGTGCTCGTCTATTTGATTGCCCAGCACGACGGTATGCGCGACCGCACGCTCGCCCAGGCAAAGGCCCAGAAGGATGCGATGGACCAGTACGTCCGTGACACGGCCGGTAGCCCGACTGCAGAAATCGCCAAGGCGAAGGAGCTGCTCGACTCAGGCGCGATCACGCAAGACGATTACGACAAGCTCAAGGCCAAAGTTCTGGCCGCGTAGCTGGTCGTCGGAGAGGAGCGTCCACCGAGGGACATGCCAGCGACGAGAGTTGGATGCGCCCCGCTATGAAGGGCTTGTCGTTCATGCTCCCGGGAAAGGCGCGGGCTTTCCCCGTAGCTGAGCTACCAGCGGCGAAGGCCTGGCTCGCCGAGGACACCGCCTAGGCGTTTCAAAGGTTGCATGCTCACGAGTATGCGGCGACAGCTTGACCTCCCGCGAGCCGCACGGTGAGCTAATTGCTTCCGACGTCCTGAAGTGCTGATGTCGGAGCCTGATCGAGGAAGTCCCTGATTGGAATTCTCACTTGCGATTGTCGCAATCGCCCTCTTGGCCGTGGCAACGGTCTCGGGACGGATCTCCCCTACCTCGATCACGCCGGCGATGCTTTTCGTCGCAATCGGACTGCTCATCGGACCGAAAGTCCTTGATGAGCTGAACCTGGCCAGCACGAGCTCGACCGTCCGAACGCTCGCTGAAGCCACGCTGGCGCTGGTCCTGTTCTCCGATGCATCGCGGATCAACGCCAGGGAATTGCGGCGGGAGGCAAGCCTGCCGTTGCGCCTGCTTGGTTTCGGCCTTCCGCTCACGATTGCGCTCGGGGCCGCGGCCGCGGCCTTGGTTCTGGGTGGAATAACCATCGAAGAGGCCCTGATCGTCGGGGTTGTGCTGGCGCCGACGGACGCGGCACTCGGACAGGCTGTCGTGACCAGCAAGCGTGTTCCTGCGCGAATTCGCCAAGCATTGAACGTGGAGAGCGGGCTCAACGACGGCATCTGTGTGCCCCTGCTCTTCATTGCGATCGCAGCAGCCGACGTCCATTCGAATGTGACCGATGGTCGAGGCGCCACAACCCTTGTCCTCGAGGAAATCGGCTTTGGAATCGTCGGCGGAATCGTCGCCGGGCTGTTGATTGCGGCGATCATTCGGACCGCCGGACGAAAGCAGATGATCGCTGGGGCCTGGATGAAGGTGGTTCCCGCCGCAGGCACGGCGCTTGCCTATGGACTCGCTGACGGTCTCGGCGGATCGGGCTTCATTGCAGCCTTTGTCGCGGGAGTGGTGTTCGGTGGGCTGCTCGATCGGGATCCGGAAGAAGTAAATGGACTCATCGACGAGGTCGGAGACGTGCTCAATGGCGTCACGTTCTTGATCTTTGGCGCAGTACTACTGGGGCCGACCCTGGGCGACCTGAGCTGGGAGGTTGTCCTGTATGCGGTGCTGAGTCTTACGGTCATTCGCATGCTTCCGGTAGCGGTCGCGTTGTTGGGAACGAAAGCGCGACCGGCCACCCTCGCTTTTGTCGGCTGGTTCGGCCCGCGCGGGCTTGCTTCGATCGTCTTTGCGGTGATCCTGCTCGAGGAATCTCAACTTCCCCACGAGAGGACACTCTTGATCGTGATCTACCTGACCGTTGGACTCTCGGTCCTCCTGCACGGGATCACAGCGGCACCACTCGCCTCCCGTTACGGGCGCTGGTATGCCTCCCAATATGAGGATGATGATGCTCCGATGGAAACGATTCCGACCAGCGTGACCCGAACGCGGCACGTCACAGGACAATCCGGTTGAGCATCCAAGACAGTCGTGGCGGCCATGTCGAGGGGTGAGGTGGGGCCTGCGGGCTTGGCCAGATTCGTCCCAGCACTCCACTGGATCCCGAACTACGACCGGAGATGGCTCCGCCGGGATCTCATCGCCGGGCTCGCGGTCGCGGCACTCGTGGTCCCGAAGAACCTCGGCTACGCGGACATTGCTCGGATTCCGCTCCAGAACGGCCTATATGCCGCGGCTGCCGGCGGGATCATCTACGCGCTCTTCTGTACTTCCCGCCACATCTCGACCGGACCGAGCTCGTCGCTGGCGGCGGTAGCGGGGGCCGCCGTCCTCGGGGCCGGTCTGGGGGGCGATCAGGCAGCAGAGTTGGTGGCTCTGATCGCGCTTTCAACCGGGCTGCTATTCGTCCTGTTCGCAGTCTTCCGCCTTGGGTGGGTCGCCCATTTCCTCTCGAAAGCTGTCATCACAGGGTTCCTCGCGGGCGCTGCCGTCGACGTAATCATCGGCGAGCTGCCGAAACTCACCGGCACGACCTCCGAAGGCGACACCGCCTGGCGTGAGCTTTCGACCTGGCTGGGATCACTTGCGGATACTCAGTCCACGACCCTGATCGTGGGCGCCTCGGCGCTCGCCCTGATCCTCGCTCTGAGGTTCTGGGCCCCCTCGGTCCCAGGCGCCCTGGTGTTAGTCGTCGCGGGCCTACTCAGTTCCTCGCTGTTGGATCTCGGCGCGCACGGCGTGGAGCTGGTGGGAAAGGTCCCAAGCGGCCTTCCCACACCCGGAGTCCCCAGCCTTTCACTGATCTCAGACCACTACGTGACGATCGGCATCGCGTCGGTGGCGCTCCTGTTGATCGGCTTTTCCCAGACCGCAGGTGACGCACGAGCGTTCGCGGCGCGACACCGGTACCGCATCGATGTCGACCAGGAGGCCGTCGCCCAAGGCATGGCGAACGTCGGGGCAGGCGTGCTGCAGGGAATGCCGGTGTCTACAAGCCTCTCCGCAAGTTCGCTGAACGAATCGTCGGGAGCCAAGTCTGAGATGTCGTCGCTGGTCACCGGCGGGCTCGTCATCGGGACGCTGCTGGTACTTGCTCCGCTGTTCTCGGACCTGCCGAAGGCGGTTCTCGGCGCGGTCATCATCGATGCGGTCGCCTTCGGGATGATCGACGTCGCTGAGCTCGGCCGCCTCCGCAGAGTGACGAGGTTCGACTTTTGGGTTGCAGTGGCGGCGATCGTCGGCGTCCTATCTGCCGGAGTGCTCGCGGGGGTCGTGATCGGCGTCGCACTCTCGCTCGGCTGGCTGGTCTACGTCGCAACGAGGCCGCCGATGCCTCTGCTCGGGCGCGAGCCCGGTACCCAGGTCTTCCGCGATCTTGTCGAGAACCCCGAGGACGAGACCATCGCGGGCATCGCCGTCCTGCGCCTCGATGGCGGTCTCTTCTTCGCAACAGCCGAGGCGCTTGAGGATCGGGTACGCGAGCTGACCGAACGCGGAAGCCTGGCCCTGGTCCTTGACCTCGAAGGCGTGAACTTCATCGATTCGCAGGGCTCGGCGAAGATCTCCGAGATCCACGACTTGACGCGCTCGATCGACGTCACGTTGCGCCTGGCGCGCGTCAAACCGCAGGTCCGGTTGGTGCTCGAGGCCGACGGCGTGATTGAGGTTGTCGGCCTCGACCACATTCACGGCAATGTCCACCGTGCCGTTGAGGCTCAACTGACCGCGGCGAGTGAGGCTCCCAGGACCGGTTTCCAGCCAGAACCCGGGTCAGCTCGATCAACGGACTGCTGAGCCCCCCGGTCGTCGGTCACTCCTTCGGCACCAGGATCTGCGCGAGGGCCCCGCTCTCGAAGCGCTCCTCTTCAACGACGTTCAGCTTCAAGTGCTCCCCCAGCTCGGCGAATGGGCTGCGCCCCGCTCCGATCGCAATCGGGACCGTCGTCAGCTGATATTCGTCGACGAGGCCGAGGCGGGTGAGCGACTTGGCGAAGCCGGGCCCGCCGTGGACCAGCACTGTCCCCTCGTCGTCCCGAGCCTTCAGTTCCGCGATCTCTGCGCTCAGGTCCCCGCCGAAGATCTCGGCCGGTCCCCAGTCCGCCTTCTCCAGGGTGTGGGAGAAGACGGCCTTCGGCTTCTCGTTCATCGAGGTTGCGATCGGCCCCTCGGACGCGGCCCAGTGCGGTCCCATGATCTCGTAGCTGCGGCGGCCCATCGCGTGCACGCCGGCTTCGTCGAGCGCCCGGCGGTTCCACTCACCCGAATCGTCGCCGAAATACTCGAACATCCATTCATGGGTTCCGTCAGGGCTGGTGACGAAACCGTCGAGGGACATGACCATCTTGAGAACTACTCGTCTATCGCTCATGTCGGTAGAGACCTACCCGTTCGCGAAAACTAATCGCGGCGGGCCCTCACCGACCAGATTGGCACCGCCCGACCAGCGGTCAAGGGTCGCGCGTGGATTCCGATAGAGATGAGGTGAGCGCGTCATCGACCGATAACGCCCCAGCCGCAGTTGCCGGCTCGTCTGGGCTCCTGCAGCCCCCACGACGTCTCGGCGACGTCATCGTCGAACTCGGCTTCGCCCCTCGGGAAGTGGTCGAGAAGGTAGTTCTGGTGGCCCGCGAGGACGGTCGGCCGATCGGCCAGGCACTCGTCGAGAGCCGCATCGTCGACTCCACCCAGCTCGCCCAGGCGATCGCAGCTCGAAACGGGCTCGAATATGTCGATCTGTCCCTGTTCGAGGTGGACAAAGGTGCAGTCAACCTGATCAGCAGCGCGGAAGCCCGCCGCTATCGGGCGATCCCGATCGCCTTCGTCGACGAGAACACACTGCTTGTCGCCACCGCCGACCCGGCGAACCTGCTCGGCCTCGACAACATCGGGATGTCGACCGACCTCAAGGTCAATCCGGTGGTCACCTCGCCCGAGGATCTCGAAGCGCTCCTGAACCAGCTCACGCGACTGGTCGACTCCGTGCACGAGGTCGATGTCGCCTCGGAGGGGGCGGCGGAGCTGGAGACACCTGAGATCGAGATACGTGAGTCCGCCAACGACGCGCCCGTGGTCAAACTCGTGCATTCGGTGATCGCCGACGCCATCGAGCGCGGTGCCTCCGACATTCATTTCGATCCGGGCGACGGTGACCTGCGGGTCCGATTCCGGGTCGACGGCGTGGTGACCGACGTTGCGACCGTTCCGAAGCGCCTCGCCGCAGGACTGATCTCGCGGATCAAGATCATGGCCAACCTCGACATCGCCGAGCGCCGGGCGCCCCAGGACGGTCGCATCGGGCTGACGGTAGACGGCCGATTCATCGACATCCGGGTCTCGGTCCTCCCGGTGTTGAGGGGCGAATCGGCGGTCCTGAGAGTCTTCGACAAGGGCAGGCTCGTGATGGAGCTCGACCGGATGGGGATGGAGCCCGGCGACCGTGAGCTGCTGCGGCGAGCCGTCACGAGAAGCCATGGAGCGGTCCTGGTGACCGGCCCGACCGGTTCGGGCAAGACGACGACCCTCTACGCGACCCTGGCCGAGATCAATACCCCTGACAAGACGGTGATCGCGATCGAGGACCCGGTCGAATACGAACTCAACGGCATCAAGCAGATTCAGGTGAACCCCAAGGTGGGCCTCACCTTCGCCGACGGCCTGCGCTCGATGGTTCGCTCCGACCCCGACGTGTTGATGGTCGGGGAGATCCGCGACCGCGAGACCGCACAGATCGCCATCGAATCGGCGCTGACCGGGCACCTGGTCCTCTCCACCCTCCACACGGGCGACGCGCCGATGGCGATGGCGCGGCTTGTCGAGATGGGGGTCGAACCCTTCCTCGTGGCCTCCTCGATCACCTGTGTGGTGGCCCAGCGCCTCGCCCGCAGGCTTTGCGAGGACTGCCGGCGACCGATTCACGTGTCCGCCGAGGAGCTGCGCCGGAGCGGGTTCGACGCTGCCGAAGGAATCGATGCTCATGAGCCCGTCGGCTGCATGCGCTGCAAGGACTCCGGCTATCGCGGCAGGATCGGGATCTACGAGGTGCTGACGGTCACCGGTGAGATCGGATCCCTGATCCTGAGGAGTGCGTCCAGCGAGGAGATTGGGGCCGCCGCAGAGGCAGCCGGGATGCGCCGAATGCGAGAGGACGGCCTCGAGAAGGTGCGCCAGGGCCTGACTTCCATCCCCGAGGTACTCCGTTGCCTCGGCTCCTAAATCCGGGTCCGTCAGAGAAACTCCGGCAAGGCGAGATCCTCGAACCTGACGTTCGACTTGGCTGAAGCCCGCCATCGCATCGCATGCTGCAAAAGGGCGTTGGCGGTCACTCTCCGGTGACTATGGTGGTCAGCACCATCAAAACGCCCTCTCTTCCGCCCGGCCCTCGGATCCCGGGACCAGCCCAGGCAGTGCTCTGGGGCCTTCGCTACCCGCAGTTCACGGGTCGGGGGCACGAGCGTTTTGGGGCAACCTTCACGGTCAAACCCGGCACGATGCCGCCCATGGTGCTCACGAGCGATCGTGACGCGATCAAGCAACTGTTTACCGGCGATCCCCTCACGAGGCATCACGGCAACGACGCCGTGCGCCCGCTGATCGGCGAGGGTTCGGTGATGTTGCTCGAGCCCGCCGAGCACCTGGAACGGAGGCGGCTCCTGCTCCCGTCCTTTCATGGCGAGCGCGTCCGCGTCTACGCGGAGCTCATGCAGAGCCTGATGGACAAGGAGGTCGACGGGTGGCGCCGGGGCGACACCCAGGCGATGCTGCCGATCGCGCAGAACGTCACGATCGAAGTCATCCTGAAGGCGGTCCTCGGCGTTGCCGACGAAGGCATGCGGCGAGACTTCCGTCGGCTCATCGACGACATCCTCTTCTACCCATTCGGGTCGTTGCGTCTCCGGATCGGCGGGCGGCTGCCGCATTGGTTCACGCCCCGAGGGCGGGCCCGAGAGGCGGCGGCCTTCGCATCCGGCCTCCCGTCGCCGGCAGTGTCGACGTACTTCCCTGAGCTGAAGTCGCGCTCACGGCTGAATTTTGCGGCCGCGCGCTGGTGGCGGCACCATGGTCGGCTTCTCGCTCTGCTCGATCAACAGATCGCTCTGTCACGAGCCGATCCCGGCCTGGCCGAGCGTGATGACATCCTGGCCCTCCTCATCCAGGCACGCGACGAGGATGGCGGAGCCCTCACCTCCGAGGAGCTTCGAGACGACCTACTGACCCTCATCGCTGCGGGCCATGAGACGACGGCCGCAGCAATCGCGTGGGGCGCCGCCCTGCTGGCGCATAACCCGGCGGTTCGCCGGCGTGCAACCGTCGCCGCGTGCGAGGGCGATGACACCTACCTGGGAGCGCTCGTCAAGGAGGTGCTCCGCATCCGCCCACCGATCCCGGTGGCCGCAGGCAGAGTCCTCGACGAGCCGTTGGCTGCAGGTTCGCACCTGGTTCCCGCCGGGACTCTCATCCTGATCGACGCGTGGGGCGTACATCACGACCCTGACCGGCACCCCAACCCCGGGCGCTTTCAGCCAGAGCGGTTCCTGTCCGACTCGCCTGAGCCTTACAGCTGGCTGCCGTTCGGCGGCGGCGCTCATCGATGCGTCGGCTCGGCGCTCGCCGAGCTGGAGATCAAGGTGGCTCTAGCCACGATCCTGACCAAGGCCGGCATCTCACCGGCCGATCATGAGCTGGCACCGCCGGCGCGCCGGGGGATCACGATCGTTCCGCACGGCGGCGGCCGCATCAAAGTGGGGGATGACGGTCCGCCAGAACCCCCCTCACCTATTAACTTGGTGGAGAGATGACGCAGGAGAACGTAGAGCTGGTTCGGAGCATCTACGACGCGGGACGACGCCGTGATGCGGCTGCCGTCCTTGCAGCGCACGACCCTGAGGTCGAGTGGGACATCTCACGCGCACCCGCTCGGAGCCTGATCGCCGGCCCGCACGTCTACGTCGGCCACGACGGTCTGAGGACCTTCTTCCGTGAGTGGTACGAGGCGTGGGAGATCGTCGAGGCCGACGAAGAGGAGCTGATCGAGGCGGGTGATGCGGTCATCTCGGTCGAGACGACGCGAGCGCGGGGTTGCGCGAGCGGAGCCGAGGTCGAGCTGAAACACGCCGCCGTCTGGGAAATTCGCGGCGCCAAGGTCATCCGGGTCACCTGGTTCGGGACGCGCGCCGAAGCGTTTCAATCCGCAGGGATGGGGGAGTAGACCGGTTTCGACGTCTCGGTTGCAGCGATGATCAGTGCAATGGTCGAGTGGAGCTAGCCGAGTTCGAACCGGCGACCTCCTGGGTGCGATGCGGGGAGGTGCTGGGAGGTCAGACCCAGGGAATCGGCGGTTATGACCCATGGTGCCAGCCGGCGTCCGACGCGGATGCCTGTGGATTACCGGGGATTGGGTTGGATTTGGGCACCAGACCGAGCTGGTGCCCAATCGATCACGGACCTCCAGTGAGCTTGCGCCACCAGCGCGCCGGATAGATTGTCGGTCGATCGCGCCGAATCCGGTCCGGATACCTCTGAGGCGCGCAACCGAAGGGGACAAGCCATGCCGAAGATCCTGATCCACCACGATGTCGATAACGCCGAGCACTGGCTGGCGCAGACCACGCGCGAAGAGTTCTTCGGGTCGCTCGGGGTGACGGACGTCAAGACGTACACGAATCCGGAGCAGCCGACCAAGGTCGGGCTGACGATGGATGTCCCGGACCTCGACGCCCTACTCGCCGCTCTGCAGACGCCGGAAGCCGCCGAGGCCATGAGGAACGACGGCGTCCACGCGGACTCCGTGGTGATCTGCGTCGAGTCCTAGCCTGGGAGCCGTTGCGATCGAGATACTGCGTGGGAATGGAGCTAGCCGGGCTCGAACCGGCGACCTCCTGGGTGCGATGCGGGGAGGCTTTGGGGTGTCTGGGGGCAACGATCACGAGCCACGTGCTCGCGTCCGTAGCCACCGTCCGGCGATCGCAACGCCGATCACGAGCAACAGGCCGAGGATGGGTCCCATTCGGACCGTCCACCAGCCCGCGCCGGCGCGGTCGTCGCTCTCGGGTCCGGACTCGACATGCGACCCGATGACCGCGTCCAACCAGCCCGCGAAGCGCGACACGCGAGTCTGGTAGTCGAGCGCGCCGTACTGGCCAATGCCGGTACCGCGATCTCCGTCGCCCCACGAGTTGAGTCCGGCGACGTATCGCGTCCCGTCCACGTCGAGGAACGCGGGGCTGCCGCTGTCGCCAGCAGCTCCGACGCCTTCGAGATCGGTAACGCCGTCCTCTCCGGGGCGCTCGAAGACGACCTCGAGGAACTGGTCGTTCACGGCGCTCACCACGTTCGTGGCCCTGCGGAGCTTGCCGTCGGTGTGACCACCGGCCTCGCCGTCGACGCCCGTCGCCGTGACACCGCGGCCGACCAGCGTGACCACAGCGCCGAGCTCGTCGGAGCCGCGATAGATCGGGATCGGGTCCACACCGGTGACCGGCTCCTCGAGGCGGACCAGGGCGATGTCGTACTTGTTGCGGTTCTCCCACTGGGGGTGCAGGTAGACGTCGGCCACGACATGGGCGACGCCGCCGATCTCGAGCGAGTCGCCCGGGCTCAGGTCCACCGCGCAATGGGCGACGCTCAACACGAACGACTCGTGGATCAGCGTGCCGATGCAGTCGCCCCTGCTGATCAAGTCGGTCAGCGCGGGATAGTCCGCGTCGGCGACAACGTACTCGGCATCGGCCACATCGTGGCGAACGATGATGGCGCTCGAGTCGCGAACGGCCAGGAGTCCGAACCCCGCGACACTGATGCCCACCAGCCCGATGACCAGTGTCCTCATGAATCGCCGACCTCGACGTCGGAACCTTCAATTAGCACATCAAGATCAAGCGGTTCGTGGTCTGGAGAGCCGCCCGCCTCAGCGCAGCTTCAGCGTTACCGTGTCGCTCTTCTGGCTCGCGGTGCCGCCCATCGGCTTGAAGGCGAACGTTGGATTCAGCGTGACCGCGCCGCGATTCTTCAACGTGCGCTTCTTGTCGCCGCTGGCGGCGATGTCGAGCGTTGCTGCCCCGGCCGCATCGACGTTGGCCGCGTCGGGCTTGATGTCCTGCCCCGAGACCGAGATACGCCCTGGGTTGGTGACGACGAACTTCTGGATCGCCGTTCCCCGATGTCTGTCGAGGCTCAGCCCGCGAATGGTGAATCGGTTCTCAGGTCGGACCACGGCGTTGACGAGCAGGTCGCAGCTGCTGGCGGCGATCGCCCCTACGAAAGGGGCTCCGTCGGTCAGGGTCGGATGAAAGGAGAGGAAGCCCCCACCCGACATAAAACAATTGGAGTCGGCGAAAGCGGTGGTGGAACTCGTGTCAATGCCGAGATAGTCGCCGGCCTCAATCGGGAGTGAGGCCGGGACTGAGGTGACGCCGGCACCGGGGATCTTGGCGGTCGGGCCGGTGCCCGCGCCGGTTGCCGTCATCGGGTGGAAATGGAAGCGGGTAAGGCGAAAGGTGACCGTTTCAGACCCGGATGTCTTGATCCCGAAGCTCTGGACCACGCCATTGACCGGAGAGCTCGCTTCGAAAAAGTTGCCGGTGTGATTCCCGGTCGTCGAGAGTGTGCAGGGTGGTGTCGCGATCTCACACAGGCTGGCCGTTGGGCTGGGGGTCAGGGTGAGGTCGTTGCCGATGGTCAGGTTCGCCTGCCCTGCAGGCGGGGAGCAGAAGCAGAGCCGCAAGTGCGACGCCGAGAGCTGAGGAGAGTTTGAGCGTCACGCAAGACAGCTTACGCCTGAAACCTGATTCTGTCTGCAGATGACGTTCCAGGCCAAGGTGAGCGGGTGGTGATGGAGCTAGCCGGGCTCGAACCGGCGACCTCCTGGGTGCGATGCGGGGAGGTGCTGGGATGGCCGAGGTCCGGGAATCGGCTCTAGTAAGAGGTTCGTAGTCCGGAAGCTAGCCGGACGCTCCAGCGCGGATACCCGTGGATTACCGGGGATTGGGTTGGATTTGGGACCAGAACGGGGCTGGTGCCCAATGAACTTCGGGAGGGCGCCGCCTCGCGGACTAGCGACGCAGAAGAGCTGAAGGACATTGCCTCGGGTCAAGGCAGCTTTGCGGACAAGGCAAAGAAGGGGGCCGGCGCCATCAAGGAGCCGGGAGCCCATAAAGAGCCGGGAGAGCCGGCCGCGCCCGAGGGTTGACAGTTGGGAAGCCGCTGCGGTAATCGACAGGCTCAAACGCAAACGGAGGGGCGACATGGCCGCCCCTCCGCTTGTTTGAGCGATCGAGAGAAATGCCTACTTCTGCGTGCAGGGAGCCTTCGCCGTCGAGGAGACGGTGGGCTCCGCAAGATCCGGGAACGTCGACGTGATCTTGAACTTGTTCTGCGTCGACCTGCAGCGCGACTTGACGATCGTGCCCTTCTTGATCGTCACCTTGAACTCGTCCACGCCGCCGACGAGGATCGGCGGGATGTTCGTGATCAGGCTCGTGCCGTAGCCTTTCGCCTTCGATGGCTTCAGCTTCTCGTTGAGGATCGTCGTGTTGTTCACCGGGTCGGCACGGTTGTGGAAGATCAGCGTGTTCTTCTTGTTTCCGTTGAACGCGGTCAGGACGACCGGTATCGCGGCGGTCTGAGCCGGATCAGCAACGGCCGGGTTGGTATCGAAGGTGACGTGCGAGAACGACTTACCCGGCACGCTGATGATCGACTTCTTCCCACAGAGATCGATCGCCTGCTCGGTGCTCGTGTTCTCGAGCGCTCCCGGATCCACCTTGCACCGCGGAACGGCCTCGGTGTCGATCTTCAGGTTCTTCGGGAAGTCAACGACCGTCTTGGTCGCATTCGGCGGCTGGTCCTGGTTGAGGGTCGCGCCGCTATTGGGTCCCGTCTTGATGTCGAAGCCGAGCTGGATCGGCTTGAACTTCTTCTTGTCGAGCTTGCTCGGACTGACGGTCACGTCGAGCGTCTGGATCGGGTCCGCCGCCTTGGCGATCGCCCCGGTCGCAATCGTCGCCACGGCGACCGCGACGCAGATCATGTACTTGCGCATGGTTCTCCTACTCCTCCTGTTTGTGGGTACTTGCTTGAAGTCGGGCGACGAAGTCGGCCAGCGGCGGCGCCGCCCCGACCGGGTTGCGGTCCTTCAAGCTCTTGCGGATTCCGCTCAGCACGACCCGGTCGACGAGCCGCTTCGGGGCGTGCTGTGACAGCGCGTTCAGGAACCGGCCCGACCGCGTGGTCGTGATGTCACGAGGTGCCGGCTCGGCGAAGGTCGCCTTCATCAGCGCAGTCACCGCGTCCTCAATCGATTCGGTAGGCGAGGTGCCCTCGAGCGTCAGCCCGAACTCCTCCGAGTCGCGATGGATCGGTGTCTTGATGATGCCCGGGTAAACCGTCGTAACGGAGATCTCGTCGCCGTGCTCGAGGCGGAGGGACTGCCCATAGGCGACGATCCCATGCTTGCTCATCGCGTAGGCGGGGGCGAACGGCAATGCGACAAAGGCCATCCCCGAGGCGACGTTGACGACCCGGCCGCCGGATTCCCGGAGCGCCGGCATCGCTGCGCCGGTGACGCGCCACGTCCCCATCAGGTTGACGTCGATTACGGCCTCCGCTCGCGCGTCGGGCGGCAGACCGGCGCTCTGCGGAGTCGCCAGCCCGGCACAGTTGATGAGCACGTCGAGGCCGCCAAGTCGTTCGAGCGCTTCCGCGACGGCCGCGTTCACTGACTCCTGGTCGCGGACGTCGACGCGGATCAGCTCTCCGGCTGCATTGATGTCGAGACCGACGACCTCTGCCCGACGGCGAACGAGCTCGGCGAGGGCGGCCGCTCCGATGCCGCTCGACGCGCCCGTGATCAGGACCCGCCGGCCGGTCATGCCGGGACCGCCACGGGTTTCGCCGTTCGGATCTCGTAGGCCGCGGGTTCGAAGTCCGTCGCCAGGCGCCTGAACTTCCACGTGAAATCGGGCCATTGGGCGGCGTTGCGACCCGTCTCATCTATGTAGAAGCTCGAGCAGCCGCCCGTACTCCAGACGGTCGTGGCCATCCGCTCGTCGACCCCGTGGACGAAGTCCTCGTAGACGGGCTGACGCAGTTCGATCGCCTTCGCCGTGGAGTTCTCGACAGCATCGATCGCGGCGAGGACATGCTCGACCTCGGCCTCGATCATGAAGACCATCGATCCATGCCCGAGCCCGGTGTTCGGGCCGGCGATCAGGAACATGTTCGGGAACCCGGGCACGGATGTCCCGAGGAAGGCCTTCGGGCTCCCCTCCCAGAACTCATCGAGTGACAGTCCTTCGCGACCCACGATCTGACGTGCGTAGGGCGCATCAGTGATGTGGAATCCGGTCCCGAAGACGATTGCGTCTACCTCGTGCTCCCGACCGGCGGCATCGACGACGGACCGCTCGCGGACCTCGGTGATCGCCTCGGTGACGAGTTCAACATTGTCCTCGCCGAGCGCCCGGTACCAGCGATTCGATGGCAGTAACCGCTTGCATCCGATCGTGTAGTCGGGCTGGACCTTGCGACGCAGCTCCGGGTCAGAGATCTGGCGGTCCATGTGAGAACGGGAGAGGCCCTCGAGCCTTCCCATCAGCCCCGGTCGCTTGACGAAGCCGAAGACCATCAGCTCCCGCGCCCAGTAGATCGCCTCCCTCATCATCCGCTGTGCGAACGGGACCCTGCGGTAGAGCGCTCGCTCCCAATCGCGGATCGGGCGACCGCCGTGGGGCAGCACCCAGGGCGCTGTCCGCTGGAAGACCGTCACTCGTTCGGCCTCCTTGCGGATCTCGGGTACGTACTGGATCGCCGAGGCGCCGGTGCCGATCGACGCGACCCGCTTGCCGGCGAGGTCTATGTCGTGGTTCCAGCGGGCCGAGTGCATCACCTCGCCCTTGAAGTCGCCGAGCCCCGGGACGTCGGGGAGGCGCGGTTCGGTCAGCGGGCCCATCGCGTTGACGAGGAACCTGCCGGCGTAGGTTCCGCGGCTCGTCTCGACCCGCCATTCGCCGGCGTCCTCGTCCCAGGCAGAACGCTCGACCTCTACCCCCAGCCGGAGGTGCGGGCGGATCCCGTGATCGTCGGCGACCCGCCCCAGGTAGGCACGAATCTCGGGCTGGGAAGAGAAGGTGTTCGACCAATTCGGGTTCGGCGCAAACGAGAGTGAGTAGAGGTGGGAAGCGACGTCGCATCGGCACCCTGGATAGGTGTTGCTGTGCCAGACGCCACCGACATCGTCGGCTCGATCGAGCACGACGAAGTCGTCGACCCCCTTCTGCAACAACCGGATCGCCATCGCCAGGCCGCCGAAACCGGCGCCGACGATCACGACCTTCGCGTGCTCTTCTATCTGCTCTCGATTCATCCAGTCTCTCCTTCAAGACGTAGCCCAGCGGTCCGATACCTCTGATCGGAGTGGTAACTTACGTCCGTGTAACTAACAGTAGCGTAACCTTGCAAAGAGATGACAGTTCCCCCCGCACCCCGCTCGCGATCCCGCCGCATGTCGGCGGCGGCCCGGCGTGAACAGCTGCTCGACGTGACTACCGAGCTGGTCGCCGAGGTCGGGTTTCGCGAGGTGACGATCGAGTCGGTCGCAAAACGCGCCGGCATCACGCGGCCGATCGTCTACGAGCACTTTGGCGACCTGAACGGGCTACTCGACGCCGTCGTTGAACGCGAGATGGGCCGTGCCCTTGTCCAAGTCTCAGAAACCGCACTTCAGAAGCTGAACGAGGGCCCACCGATCGATCTGATGATCGAGAGCCTCAGCTCCTTCCTGCATGCCGTGCGCTCGCACCCGTCGACCTGGCGCCTCGTGCTCACGCCACCCGAAGGCGCTCCCGAGATCCTGAGGCGAGGATCGCCGCCGGACACGCCGAGGTCCTCGCCGGGATGGCCGAGTCCGTTCGGCCTCTGACAGACGGACGGGGGGCCCACGACGCCGAGCTGACGGCGCGCATCCTCTCCGCGATCGCCGACGAATATGCGCGACTCGTGCTCGAGGACCCCGAGCATTTCGACCCCGAGCGCCTGCTCAAACACGCCCGCTGGATCCTCGAACAGACCCTCATCGAGGTTTGAAAGGAGCCTGATGCCCGAATTCCCCGGACCGCTCTTGGCCGACCAGCCGCGCGGCAACCAGATCCTCGCCGCGGTCGTCGCCCCCGCTGTGCTCGGAGCGATCGCGGGAATTCTCGTCGGTGCTTCGGAGGCGGCCTACATCGTGATCAGCATCGTCGCCGCCATCGGCGGGGTCGCTGCCGGCTTCGACCACCTCGGTGCCGCTTCCGGCGCCAAGCGCGGAGTGCTCGGCGGCCTCCTCTACGGCGCCTTCGTCCTGATCGCCCATGCAGTCACCGGCGCCGACGCGAAGGTCGAGCTCGCCGATCCGGAAATCGTCTTCCCGATCATCACCGCGATCCTCGGCGCGTTGCTCGGGATTCTCGGCGGTTGGCTCCGCGGGCGGCGCGCGTCAAACGATTGAACACGATCGATGCCAACCAAGTTGCGACTCGGCTATTGGCTCGGACTGCCGGCCGATCGACGTTGACCAGCGAACGGCTTGGCTTCTGAGGTTCCCCGGGAGTGGAGCTAGCCGGGCTCGAACCGGCGACCTCCTGGGTGCGATCCAGGCGCTCTTCCAGCTGAGCTATAGCCCCAAGTGCGGTGTCGCTGCCGCGGTCGAGAGGATACTGCGCCGGGATCGTGTCTATTGGCGAAGGGGACGGCTTGCAAACGGCGAAGCAAGGCCACGTTCGGTGCCGCCCCAGACGGTGCGCCATCTGCAACCCTTCAGTTTCATGGGAATCCTCGACGACGCGATCCGCCAGCACCTCGAGCTGAAGCGCCAGCACGGCGCCGAGGCCACGGACCTCGATCGGCTCGAACAGGAGGCGTTCGGCCCCGTCGCTCGACCGGGCGATCCGGAGTTCGAGACGGGCGAGCAGCCGGCATCGGCGCCGGCCGGCGAGGAGCAGCCTTCGGGCGAGCTCGAAGAGTCGCCGGCGTGGCTCACCGATGAAGAACCGACGACGGTCGCCCCGCAGGACTCCGCCGCTGCCACCGCCGAGCCCGAGGCCCCCGCCGCCGAGCCCGAGTCGGTCGAACAGCCGATCCCCGAGGCGCCCGAGGGCGCGATCTTCGACGTCGAGGAGGCCGACCTGGGCGAGATCGACCTCGGCGACGGAACCTCGCCCGCCGAGCAGGCGCGGATCGAGCACTCCGACCTCGAAGACACGGTCGATCACCCGGCACCCAAGGTCGAGTCGCTGTCCGAGGAGTTGGAGGCCGCCGCCCCGACTCCCGCCGAGATCGATTCGGGCGAGCTCGAGACCTTCGTCGCGCCCCCCGTCGAGGAACCCGGTCCCGGTGACCCCGAGGTTCCCGGCTCTACCGAGGAGCCGGAGTCGATCGAGTTCGATCAGCTGCCGGGCGAAACGGTCGAGGCCGGGACGGGCGAGCACCTGCACCGGCGAAGACGACGACGAGAGCGACGCCGACCTGCTCGAGGAGACGCCGGACTTCCTCAAGGAAGCTCCCGACGGCGAGGACCTCTGGTTCGAGCAGGAGGGCAAAGGCCCCAAAGACTTCGACTTCGACGACTGACGGGCCCCGTCAGCTGAAGTAGCCGCGGGTGCGGCTCGTCTCGACCACCCGCTCGATGCCGATCTCGAATGCCGCGTCGCGGAACGAAAGGTCCCTCTTCTCGGCCCGGGCCGACACCTCGCCGTAGGCGCGGCGCATGATGCCGCGGAGCATGTCGTTGACTGCGGGCTCCTCCCAGCGGAAGTGCTGGAGGTTCTGGACCCACTCGAAGTAGGAGGCGACCACGCCGCCCGCGTTGGCGAGCAGGTCGGGGATGACGGTGACGCCCCGGTCGGCGAGGATCTCGTCGGCGGCGAAGGTCGTCGGGCTGTTGGCGCCCTCGACCATCAGCTTGCACTGGAGCAGGCCGGCGTTGTCCTCGTGGACCATGCCGCCGAGCGCGGCGGGGAAGAAGACGTCGCAGGGCGTCTCGAAGAAGTCGCCGGAGCTGATCGCCTCCACTCCCGGGAACTCCGTGAGCTTGCCGCCGTCGGCATGGACGTGCTTCGTCAGCGCCTCGGCGTCGATGCCGGCGTCGCTTCGGATCGCCCCGAAAGCGTCGGCGACCCCGACCAGCTTGGAGCCCTTCGATTGCATGATCCGCGCGATCCACGAGCCGACGTTGCCGAAGCCCTGGACGATGAAGGTCGTCTCGTCGGGATCGAGGTCGAGCTTCGGCGCCGACTCCTCGAACATCACGACGCACCCGCGGCCCGTCGCCGCCTCGCGACCGTAGGAGCCCTCGAGCGAGATCGGCTTGCCGGTGACGCAGGCCGGCGTATGGCCGTGGAGCTTCCCGTACTCGTCCATCATCCAGGCCATCGTCTGGGCATTGGTGCCGACGTCGGGGGCGGGGATGTCGCGGTTGGGGCCGAGCAGCTTGCTGATCTTGTCCATCAGCGATCGGGCGACCGACTGCAGCTCTGCCGCGGTGAGCTTCGAGGGGTCGACGTTGACTCCGCCCTTGGCGCCGCCGAAGGGGACGCCGACCACGGCCGTCTTCCAGCTCATCATCGAGGCCAGCGAACGCACCTCGTCGTTGTCGACCTCGGGGTGGAAGCGCATCCCGCCCTTGTACGGGCCGCGGGCGCCGTTGTGCTGGATCCGATAGCCGTGGAAGACGTGCATCTCCCCGTCGGAGAGCTTGATCGGGATCTGCACCGACACCTCGCGGTACGGCTCCCAGAAGATCTTGCGCGCATCCTCCTGCAGGCCGAGCCCGTCCCAGGCCTTGTCGAAGTGGTGGCGAACCACCTCGAGGTCCGAAACCTTCGCCCGCCGCGCTCGCGGGTCGGGTGCGGCTTCGCTCATCGTCTCCGTGGCCATCGGTCTCCTCCCGGTCGGCGGCCCTTCGCCGCATCCTCGCACAGGGTGCGATCCGGCGGCCATCGACCTACAATCGGGCCACGGGGCCATAGCTCAGTTGGCTAGAGCGCCGCCTTTGCAAGGCGGAGGCCGTCGGTTCGAATCCGACTGGCTCCACTCAAAGGCCCCCGAGGTTGTGGGTGGCTCGGGCAGCGCGTTGTCAGCCCGCTTCCGATCCCCGTCGAAGTAGGGTTGCCCCGACCAGGAGGTGGCTGCAACGATGAAGACCGTCATCGAGAACGGATACGTGCTCTCGATGGACCCGGAGATCGGGGAGATCGAGCGCGGGTCGGTTCTGATCGAGGACGGGGTGATCAACGCCGTCGGCGCGGACCTCGATGGGGTGGACGCGGAGCGGATCGACGCCGATGGCGGCGTGGTCATGCCGGGGTTCGTCGATACCCATCGGCACACCTGGCAGACGGCGTTGCGGGCGATCTGCGCCGATTGGACCCTCTACGACTACGTCGTCGGGATGAGGCTGACCCTCTCGCCGCGGTTCACCGCCCAGGACGTGTACGTCGGCAACCACGTCGGCGCGCTCGAGGCGCTCGATGCCGGGGTGACCACGATCCTCGACTTCTCGCACTGCAACAACAGCCCCGAGCACGCCGATCAGGCGATCGCGGGGCTGTCGGATGCGGGCATCCGCGCGGTCTTCGCCTACGGCTTCTTCCACCCGCCGATGGCCGAACCGCACTTCACCACCCATTCGATGCGCCTCGACGATGCGCGCCGGGTCAACGACGAGCTGCGCTCCCGCCCGAACGACCTCCTGACGATGGGGGTGTCTCTGACCGAGCCGGGGCTCGTCCCGTTCGACGACACGAGAGCGGAGGTCGAGACCGCGCGCGATCTGGGGGTCGTCATGGCCACCCACACCGGCTGTATCTGGAGCCTGCCGTCGGGCCTCGACCAGTTCGGCGCCTACGGCCTCCTCGGCCCCGACATGGTCCACGTCCACTGCAACACCTGCAACGCCCGCGACTGGGAGCTGCTCAGGCAGTCCGACGCGAAGATCTCCACCAGCCCCGAGACCGAGACGCAGATGGGAATGGGCCACCCGCCGATCGCCCGCGCGCTCGAAGCCGGCCTGACGCTGAGCCTCTCGTGCGACGTGATGTCGAACAACTCCGGCGACATGTTCTCCCAGATGCGGATGGGCCTCCAGTTCGCCCGCAGCGAGGAAAACGACAAGGTCATCGCGACCGGGGACAACCCGACCAGCCTCACCTACTCGATTCGCGACGCGCTCGAGTGGGCGACCGTCAACGGCGCCAAGGCCCTCGGGATGGAGGACCGGATCGGCTCGCTGTCACCGGGGAAGCAGGCCGACGTGATCGTCGTCGGGCCAGGCAACGACCGCCTCAACATGATCGCCCCGGCCAATCCGGTCGGCGCGGTGGTCACCCAGGCCAACCCGTCCAACGTCCAGACCGTTCTCGTCGCCGGCGAGGTCGTCAAGCGCGACGGGCGGCTGGTCGACGTCGACTTCGCCCGGGTCCGCCGCGAGGTTGAGGATTCGTGCGAGGGGGTGCTCGCCCGGACCGTCGCCGAGCAAGAGATCCTTCCGGAGGAGCGCGGCGACTTCAACGCCCTCGCCGCGGGGCTGCTCCCCAACTTCAACATCGACCCGAGCTGACCCGGGCGACGAGCTCCTAGGGGACGCTCTTCAGGGAGTCGCAGCTGCCGTTCTGCTTGTCCTTGCCGGCGCCGCCGTCGCAGAGGTCGAAGCCGCTGCCGCCGTTGAAGAGGTCGTCGGCGCCCTCGCCGTACATCTTGTCGTCGCCGGAGCTGCCGTTGACGGCGTCGTCGCCGGGGCCGCCGTGGAGCTCGTCGTCGCCCGGGCCGCCGACGACGCGCGGCGGGTTGTCGAGGCCGCCGAGCGCGATGCCGCGGCTGAAGTCGTCGCCGCCCTCGCCGTAGACCCGGTCGTCGCCGCCCGAGCCGAGCATCGTGTCCTCGCCGGGACCGCCGCAGACCAGATCGTCACCGTCGCCCGCGTCGACCTTGTCGTTGCCGCCGCCCAGGTTGATCACATCGCGGCCGCCGGTGCCGTAGACGATGTCCTTGCCGTTGCCGATCCGGTCGCCCTTCTTGTTCTTCGTGATCGTCACCTTCTTGCCCTGGCAGGTGTCGAGTCCCGCGCGCTGGACGCCGGGGGCCGCGCTCGCGGAGCCGACTGCGGCAACGACCGCGGCGAGCAGGACGAGGTAGGCAACGATTGGAACGGTTCGTTTCATTCCTCTGGAGGATTGCGCACCGCGCCGACGAGCGCCAGTACCACCGCGACGCAGATGAACAACGAGACCGCGGCGATCAGCAGGGTCGCGACGTTGAGGTCGGCGCTCCACAGGGCGCCGACGGTCAGTCCGCCGAAGACGAGCAGGAAGAAGATGCCGCCCGCGATTATCGAGATCGGCCGTTTCGGCTCCATCGCTCAGGCCGTCGGCAGCGCGCCGGGTGCGGACGGCGGCCCCACCGGCCGCTTGCGGATGACGCGACCGCGAGCGAACAGGCGCACGGTCGCCAACCCGTAGACGAATCCGCCGACGTGGGCGAGATAGGCGGTGCCGCCGCTGGCCAGGTCGGTCGACGCCAGGTTGCCGACGCCCGGGATCAGCTGCAGCCCGAACCAGGCAAGGATCAGAGCGACCGCCGGCACCTCGAAGAGGCCGGCGAAGAACGGGACGAAGCTGATGCTCACGATCCTCCCGCGCGGCCGCAGCATCGCGTAGGCCCCGAGCGCCCCGGCGATCGCTCCGGCCGCGCCGATGACGGGACCGGTCGCCGCGGTGTCGAGCAGCGCCTGCGAATAGGCGGCCACGTATCCCGCCGTCAGATAGAGGGCGAGGAACCTGCCGCGACCCAACAGGGCCTCGACGGCGCCGCCGAAGATCCAGAGGAAGAGCATGTTGATCGCGACGTGAAGGGCGTCGGCGTGCATGAACATCGAGGTCAGCGGCGTCACCCACCAGGGTGCCTGATCAAGATCGTCGGGGATCGAGGTGCCGATGGTGCCGCCCGCCTCGACGAGCCCGTCCTCGCCGCAGACGATCCCCTCCGAGCCGATCCCGCACTCGCTGCCCGGATGGGTGAGCCGGTAGGGGATCGCGCCCAGCTCGATCGCCGCCTGGTCGCGTTTGGAGACGTGCTCGGCGGCCAGCTCGGGGCTCGAGGACGCGTCGCCGGAGAGCGTCAGCTGCCAGCCCAGGACGAGCAGGTTGAGCACGATCAGCGCGATCGTGACCCGCGGCAGGGGACCGAAGGTGAGATTGTCCTTGAGGGGAATCAACCCCCACAGGTTCGCCTATCCGGCCCCCCGCCGCAGCGCTCCTAGGGCGTTGCGGCTGTCAGGAGGCGCGGGCGGCGAGCGCCTCGCGGGCGCTCTCGTCCGCGTGGTAGCTCGAGCGGACCAGCGGCCCGGCGGCGACCGACTCGAAGCCGATCTTCCGCGCCTCGGCGGCGAGCGCGTCGAACTCCTCCGGCTCCCAGTAGCGGACCACGGGGAGGTGCCGCTCGGTGGGCCGCAGGTACTGGCCGACCGTGAGCACCTGAACCTTGTGCTCGCGGAGGATCCCGAACGTCTCGACCATCTCGTCGAAGCTCTCGCCGAGGCCGACCATCAGCCCCGACTTCGTGATCACGTCGGGCCCGCCCATCTCCTTAGCCATCCTGCAGCACGCGCGTGGAGCGCTCGAACTTCGAGCCGCGGCGGGCCATCGGGTAGAGGCGCGGGACGACCTCGCAGTTGTGGTTGAAGACGTCGGGCCGTTCGGCGATCACCTTCGCGAGCGGCATCTCCTGGCCCCGGAAGTCGGGAGTCAGCACTTCGACCTTGCAGCCGGGCGCCTGCATCCGGATCGAGCGGATGACGCCGACGAACGCGCTCGCCCCGTAGTCGGGCAGGTCGTCGCGGTCGACCGACGTGATGACCGCGTGTTTCAGACCCATCTGGGCGACCGAGCGGGCGACGCGGGCCGGCTCGAGCGGGTCGTTCCAGGTCGGCTTGCCCGTGTTGACGTTGCAGAAGCCGCAGCGGCGGGTGCAGGTGTCGCCGAGGATCATGAAGGTGGCCGTGCCGCGCTCCCAGCACTCCCCGATGTTGGGGCAGTTGGCCTCGGCGCAGACGGTGTGGAGCCCCTCGCTCTTGATCTGCGACTTCAGCTCGCGGTACTTGGGGCCGCCCGGCGCGGGGACCTTGAGCCAGCGCGGCTTGCGCTCCCGGAAGGGCCGGCCCTGGACCTTCTCGACGGCGATTCCGCCGGGGCGGGCGCGGGAGCGGGTCTTGTGTTGACGCTCGGGCTCGCGCTCCGGGGCTTCGGGGGCGTCGACGGGCGGCGGCGTGCTCACGTCGCCAACGTTAGCGAGCGCGTGAGGTCGCCCGGCCCGCGATCAGGCGACCTGCGACTTCGACGCCCGACCGCGCAGCACCATCGGCTTGGCGGGCGGCCCGTCGACGATCGTCCGGCGCTCGACGTTCAGCTCCGGATCGATGTGGACGAGCTCGCCGACCCCGATCTCCTCCCAGCCGGGCTCGTCGTCCATGCGCTCGCTGGCGATCACGACCACCGGGCGGTCCGAACCCTCCTCGAGGTGCATCTCGAGATTGCCCGCCGGGCTCTCCTCGTGAAGCGGTTCGTTCCCGCCCGGCCCGCCCGCGCTGCGGTCGAGGATGTAGAGGGAGTTGTGCTCGGGATACCTGAACGCCCAAATGTGGCCGCGGGTGGCGATCAGGAAGTTGAGGCTGTACAGCTCGTAGCCCTCGGCAAGCTCCCGCACGGCGGTGGTGATGCCCGCCTCGGTGTCGCCGCCGGCCTCGTGGATCGACTTTGTGATCAGGGCGAAGAATCGCTCCGAGTCCGTGTCGCCGGCGACCATCGCCATGTGCTCGCCGAGCCGCTCCTCGAGCCGGTCGAGATCGCCGACCACCCCGTTGTGCGCGAACAGCCGCGGGCCCTGCGCGAACGGATGGGTGTTGCGGAGCGCGGTCGAGCCCGTGTCGGCGTAGCGGAGGTGGGCGAGGAACTGGCAGGCGCGCGCCTCATGGGCGACGCGGTCGTAGATCCGGGTGGAGCTGGCCTGCACGGGGTTGCGGATCAGCAGCAGTCCGTCCTCGGCCGTGAGCGCGCCGAGGCCGAAGCCGTCGGCGTTCGTCTCACTCTGCGTGGCGAGCGAATCGGGCGCGTCGAGGAGCCAGAACTGAGCCGTCACGTCGTGCGTGCCGGCATGGAGGGCGAAGAGCCGGCACACGGCTCATCCACGTCGTATCGTCGCGAGCAGGTATTCGGCCTCGACGTGCATCGTGCCGTCGGTTGCCTCGTTGGCCTCCGAGTACAGGGCCGTGAGCTCCTCGCGCAGCGCGTCCCACTTGCCCTCGGCCTCGAGTACCTCCTTGGCCATGACCGTCGGCCCGAGCGTGCGCTCGTTGCGGGCCATCCATTCCTCGATCGACTCGTCCTCGAAGACCACGTTGTGGGTGTGGCAGTCGATCGATTCGCCGTCGAACAGCTCCCGGATCCGCTCCTCGGTGCCCCAGAGCACCGGAGGCTGGAAGCCCTCGGGCGGCGGCGGCATGTTGGCGCCGATCAACCCGAACATGCGGCCGTTGAGGCCGGTCGGCGTCCACGCGCAGGTCACGATCCTGCCGCCGGGACGACAGACGCGCCGCAGCTCGTCGGCCGCCTTCTGCTGGTGGGGAGCGAACATCACGCCGAAGACCGACGTGACCCGGTCGAAGGAATCGTCGGCGAACGGCAGGTTCTCTGCGTCGCCCTCGATCCACTCGATCTCGACACCGTCCTGCTGAGCGCGCTGCGCGGCGATCTCGAGCAGCTTCGGCGTCAGGTCGAGCCCGGTGACGGTCGCGCCTCTTCGCGCGGCGATGATCGCTGCGTTACCCGTGCCCGTCGCGACGTCCAGCACCTCCTGGCCGCTCTCGACCCCCGCGTGCTCGACAGCCTGCGCCGAGGCGTCCTCGATCATCTCCGCGATCGAGGCGTAGTCGCCGATCGTCCACATATGACGCTGGCGCGTCTTGATGTCTTCCAGTCCGGTCATCGCTTTCTCCTGGCTAGCTGAGTCCCGCCCTGGCGTCAGGCTACTACCGCGGAACGAGCTTCACGGGCAATCCGCCCGCCGGTGAGAGCGTCGGCGCCTGGTTGATCTTCATCTCGTGGCCCGGGGGAAGTTCGAAGCGGAATCGCCTGACCATCGCAGCGACGATCGTGTGGACCTCGGTGTAGCCGAAGCGCTTGCCGATGCAGACCCGAGGCCCCATCCCGAACGGTACGTATGCGCCTCGCGGCCACTTCGATCGCACTTCCGGGAGGAAGCGGTCGGGGTCGAATCGGTTCGGCTCGTCGAACACCTCCGGGAGGCGGTGGCTGACCCAGGAGCTGTAGAAGCAGTGCAGTCCGGCGGGTGCGGTGACGCCGGCGAACTCGAAGTCGCGCACGGATCGCCGCGGGCCGATCCACGCCGGGGGGTAGAGGCGGAGCGTCTCGTCGACCGCCCTGGTCAGGGCCGGCAGTCCGCCGAAGATCTCCTCGGCGGTCGGGTCGCGGTCGCCGCAGACGTCGCGGAGCTCGGCGGCGATCCGGTCGGCCCATTCCGGGTTCCGTGCCAGCTCGTAGATCATGAAGGACACCGTCGAGGTCGCGGTGTCGTGGCCCGCGAACAGCAGTGTCATCACGTGGTCGAGGACCTGCCGGTCGGTCAGCGTGTTCCCGTCTTCGTCGCTGGCGCCGAGAAGCGAGGAGAGGATGTCCTCACCGTCGATGTCGCTTCGCCTCCGCCCGGCGATCTCGGCGCCGATCAGATCCTCGAGCGCCGCCCGGTCGCGACGCAGCTTCGCCAGCGGGGTTCCGGGGCCGAACAGCATCTGCATCGGGTACTCCCGCCCGTGGAAGCCGAGCCCGCTCTCGAAGTGCTCGGCGACGTCCTTGGCTCGGCCCGATGCCGGGTTGAAGCCGAACAGCGCCTTCATCGCCACCCTCATCGCGAGCGTGCGCGTCCACTCGTAGACGTCGAGCGTCGCATCGGGGCGCAGCGCTTCGACCGCTCCGGCCGTTTCGTCGCGCATGACCTCGGCGGACGCGATGACCCGATCGCGATGGAACGCCGGCATCATGATCGCCCGCGCCCCGTCGTGGTACGGCCCGTCGGTGGTCAGCAGGCCGTCGCCGATCAGGGTCAGCAGGTCGCCCAAGCCGGCCGTTGCGCCAGGCGAAGTTCTCCCGGCCCGAGACGAGGACGAAGTGGTTGGCCTCGGGCCCGATCAGCGCCAGGTTGTAGCTGAAGATGACCCGCACGCCGAAGATCGGCCCATAGCGCTGATAGTTCTCCAGCAGCAGGTTGAGGATGTCGTGCCGGAAGCGCCTCGTATTGCGAAAGCTCGGCCGGGTGGCGCCCGGCGGGAAGCTGCCGCGCCGGGCGGCCCGGCGCTCGTCGGCGATGTCGGCTGGAATCGCCCGCGGACCGGGGAAGGCAGGCCGGGGGCCCGGGTCGCCGATCTTCGTCCTGCCGCTCACGTCATGCCGCCTCGGCGTCGTCGAAGTAGAGGGCGTGCCAGGCGATCGAGGTGATCGCCTCCGCCAGTCGCTGCAACTCGTCCTCGTCGCCCCCGCCGAGCCGCTCGCATGCGACCTGAACCATGCCGACGATCGCCACGACCGTCTCCCGAGCGTGGATGTCGCGGACCGTCCCGTCGCGTTTGCCGGCGTCGATCAGCTCGGCGAGCGGGGCGGCGTGGCCGTCGAGCATCGCCTCCTGGATCGCCCTGATGTCGGGGTCGTAGGCCGCCGTCTCCGACAGCGCCAGCATCACCTGCCGGTGTTCTGCTGTGACGTCGACGAGGCGTCGGGTCGCAACGAGCAGGTCGGCACGCGAGGTCCCCGGCGACCACCAGGCCCCGGCGGCCTCGGCAAGCTGCTCGATCATCCGCTCCGACAGCCGGGTGACGAGCTCGCCCTTGTCGCGGAAGTGGACGTAGAAGGTTGAGCGGGCGACCCCCGCCTCCGAGCAGAGTTGGTCGACGCTCAGCTCGATGTAGGGCGTGCCCGACGCCAGCAGCCGCTCGGTCGCGGCGACGAGGCGGTCGGCGGCCGACTGGCGGGTGCCCTCGGCCTTCGGTCTACGGGTGACGGACGGGATGCAGGAAGCCTACACCCTGTCCGGACACTCTGTCCGATCCTGCGGTCCCGGAGGCCCCAGGCCCATCGGCCCCGGTTTCAAGCCTCGGTTGCGCTCCGCTCGGCGTGCCCGCTGCCCGCGACGGCGGTGAGGAAGCGGCCGATGCCCTCGGCGATCCGGGCGGTGCGCTCGGAGGGCCAGAGGTCGAAGGCGTGCTCGGCGGCCGGCAGCTCGACGTAGCGAACCGGGTGCTTGGAGACGGAGCGGAGCCGCTCGACGAAGAAGCGAGCGTCCTCGACCGGAACGAGCGTGTCGCGCTCGCCGTGGATGACGAGGAACGGCGGAGCGTCGGCGTGGACGCGGAAGGTGGGGGAGGCGTCCCGGAAGGCCTGCGGGTCGTCCTCGTAGCGGCGCTTGAAGACGACCTTCTCGAGCACCCACTCGCGCATCCCGTCGTAGTAGAAGCCGTTGGAGTTGGTCAGGTCGTAGATGCCGTAGAACGGCACCACGGCCGAGAGCGAGGTGTCCGCGTCCTCGAAGCCGGGCTGGAAGGCGGGGTCGTTCTCGGTCAGCCCGGCGAGCGCGGTCAGATGGCCGCCGGCGGAGCCGCCGGTGATGCAGATCAGCTCCGGGTCGATGCCGAGCTCCTCCGCGTTCTCGCGGACCCAGGCGATCGCCCGCTTCACGTCGACGATCTGGTCGGGGAACGTGGCCTCGGGGCTGAGCCGGTAGTCGATGTTGAAGCCGACCCATCCCACCTGAGCGAGGTGGTTGAGCAGCGGGATCCCCTGTTCGTAGCGGGAGCCGGCGAACCAGCCGCCGCCGTGGACCTGGATCACGGCGGGCCGGGGGCCGCTGCCGGAGGGGTCCGGCGTCGAGGCGGCCGGCCGGTAGATGTCGAGACGCAGCCGCTCGCCGTCGACCTCGGAGAAGACGATCCCACGCTCGCGGCGGACCTCCCTGGTGACGAACATCAGAGGCGGTACGACCAGGTGGGTGCGCGGGACCCGCGGCGCGTCCTCGGTCGCGGGCTCGATGTCCTCGAGGGCCTCGTCGATCCGCTCGACGCTGCGATGCGCCAGCCAGGCGTTGCGGATCTCCCAGATCACTGCCACGGCTATCGATGCGCGCAGAGGGCGCAGCGCCCGCGCCGGGATCCGCAGGAGGCGAAGGGCGCCGTAGGCGAAGAGGCCGCCGAGGGCGAGCTGCGGCGCCGACTCGCGCAGCACCGTCGAGGTCCACCAGCGGGCCACCCGGAAGAGCAGCTTCGGCGGGGCGGGAGGGCGGATCCGCGCCAGTCGCACCTGCTCCTTCAGCGAGGCGCGGAGGAAGCTGGGCGGTCGGCTGCTGCTGGATTCGGACTCCGGCACTTCCGACCGATTCTCTCAATCCCGGTCCGTCGCGACAGCTCGCGTCGCGAGGATCCCGCCGAGCCGCGAGGCGACCACCCCGAACGCGAAGTAGAGGGGGACGAGCCAGGGTGCGACGTCCGCCAGCCCGTCGACGTTCGACGCGTACTCGAACACGCCGGCCCGGTGCTGGACGATCTCGGCGATCGGCCCCACGACCGCGGCGACGGCGCCGAGCGCGAGCGACCAGCGGCCGTCTCCGAACCGCACCGCGACGAGGATCGCAAGGCAGGCGATGAACGCGGTGACCGTGCTCGTCGACTCGTCGGAGAGGAGCGCCGTCAGCAGGTAGATGGCCATCACCGAAGCGATCCCGGCGAGGCCCTCCTCGAGGGTGCCCGGCCGGCTCGGCCCGAGGCGGACCCTGATCTCGCCGATCGCGGCGGTGGCCACGCCGACGGTGACGATGAAGAAGAGGGGGCTGCCCCAGATCATCGGGACGCCGGAGACGTCGAGATAGCGCGTCGTCCCGGTCGCCACGTGGGCGTGATCCCCGATCAGGCCGCAGATGCAGCCGACGCCGAACAGCGCCAGCAGCGACTTGGCTGAGAGTCGCATCGCGCCCACCCTAGCCGGACCCGCCAGAATTCCCTTTATGTCAGTCGAGCCGCATGCGCGGACAGCCGATCCCATACCGGGACACCGACGTCATCGACGAGCGGGCGCCGCGGACGAACCAGACGGTCGTCTTCGCGATGGCGCTGCTCGGCCTCGTCTTCGGCTGGCCGCTCGCCTGGGCGCTGATGGCGCTGCAGCTTCTCGTCGGCCTCGTCTTCGGCCGTCGCTACTGCCTGCCCTGCCTCGCCTACTTCGAGCTGATCCAGCCGCGGATCGGCGAGGGCCGGCTCGAGGACTCCCGCCCGCCGCGCCTCGCCAACCAGATGGGCTTCGTCTTCCTCACCGCCGCCTCGGCGAGCTGGTGGCTCGGTGCCGAGACGCTGGGGACCGTGCTCGCCGCGATGGTCGCGGTCCTCGCGCTGCTCGCCGCGACCACCGGCTTCTGCACGGGCTGCGAGATCTACAAGCTGAGCGCCCGCCTGCGCGGCATCTCGCCGCGGCACCACGACCGCATCGACACCGCCGACCTCGACGGCTTCGCGGCCGCCGATCGCACGATCGTCCAGTTCACTCACCCGATCTGCTCGGACTGCCGCGAGTGGGATCGCCGGCTCGAGGCCGAGGGCAGCCCGCGGGTCACGATCGACGTCCGCGAGTCCCCCGGCCTGGCCGAGAAGTACGGCATCGCCGTCGTGCCGACGATCTTCGCGGTCGACCGCGAAGGCGCCGTCATCGAGCGGCTGGCCTGAGCCCAGCCGGCCTAGAGCCCGTACGTCTTCGAGACGATCTCGCGCTGGATCTCGTTCGTGCCGCCGTAGATCGACATGACGAGCGTCGCGCGGACGTGGCGCTCCATGTCGTACTCGGAGGCGTAGCCGTAGCCGCCCATCATCTGCATGCCGTCGAGGGCGACCTGCTTGGCCAGCTCGGTCGCCTTCAGCTTGGCCATCGAGGCCTCGCGGGGGAGCATCCGGGCGGGGTCCTCGTCGACCTTGGCGGCGACGTCGTAGACGAGCAGGCGCGTGGCCTCGAGCTCGGTGGCGAGGTCGGCGATCCGGTGCTTGAGCACCTGGAACGAGCCGATCGGCCGCCCGAACTGCTGACGCTCCTTGATGTAGTCGAGGACGTCGTCGAAGGCCCGCTGCGCGATGCCGAGAGCCGTCGCGGCGAGGATGAGACGCTCGACGTTGAGCCCGGCCATCAGCTGCATCCAGCCGCCGCCCGCCTCGCCGAGCACCTGATCGTCGGGGATGTAGCAGTCGGTCAGGAACACGTCGTTGACCTCCTTGCCTCCCAGCGTCTGGATGCCGCGGATCTCGACTCCGTCGGCGTCGGTGGGGACAGAGAACATCGTCAGCCCATCGTGCTTCGTGCCGGTGCTGTCGGAGCGCGCGATGACCAGGATGTGGTCGGCGAGATGGGCGGCGCTGATCCAGGTCTTCTGGCCGTTCAGCACGTACCCGCCGTTGCTCTTCTCCGCCTTGCACGAGAGCGAGCCGACGTCGGAGCCGGCGCCCGGCTCGGACATCGCGATCGCCTCGACCCGGCCCTTGCAGATGCCGCCGAGCATCGCCTGCTTCTGCGCCTCGGTGCCGAAGCGCTCGTAGGCCCCGGCGACGATCAGGCTGACGCCGTAGCCGGCGATCGGCACGAGTCCACGCATCGTCTCCTCGAGGAAGATGCACGCGTCGACCATCCCGGCGCCGGCGCCCCCGTACTCCTCGTCGATCGAGACGCCCAGCCAGCCCAGCTCACCGAGCTTCTCGTAGATCTCCTGGTTGTGGAGCTCCTCGTAGTTGTTGGAGAGCTTCTCCCGCTGCTCTGCGGTTCCACACTCGCGTTCCGCGAAGTCGCGGATCGCGGTCTGGAAATCGCGCTGCTCGTCGGTGAGCCCGCGGATCGGGCCGGCTGTGATCGTGCTCATCTCGGTTCGTCCTCTCCTGTCGCCTTGTCGCCCTACGCCTTGACGGCGGGCTTGTAGACCGACACGACGGCGGCGCCGCCGAGTCCGATGTTGTGCTGGAGCGCGACCTTCGCGCCCTCGACCTGCCGCTTGTCGGCCGTGCCGCGCAGCTGCCACGTGAGCTCGCTGCACTGGGCGAGGCCCGTGGCCCCGAGCGGGTGACCCTTGCTGATCAGCCCGCCCGACGGGTTGACGACCGGGCCGTCGCCGCCGTAGGTCGTCGCCTCGGCCTCGACGAGCAGGTGACCCTCGCCCTCGTCGGCGAACCCGAGCGCCTCGTAGGTGATCAGCTCGTTCGCGCTGAAGCAGTCGTGGAGTTCGCAGACGTCGACGTCGTCGGCGCTGATCCCCGCCTCCTCGTAGGCCTGGCGGGCGGCCTCCTTCGACATGTCGGAGCCGACGATCGTCATGCAGTCGGCGTTCTCGTCGAACGTCGAGCTCATGTCGGTGACCATCGCCTGGCCGGCGATCTCGACCGCCTGATCCCAGAGGTCGTGCTCGTCGACGTACTTCTCGGAGGCGACGATGACCGCCGCTGCCCCGTCGGAAGTCGGCGAGCACTGCAGCTTCGTCAGCGGCTCGTGGATCATCCGGGCGTCCTTGATCTCGTCCAGCGTGTACTCGTCCTGGAACTGGGCGTACGGGTTGTTGACCGAGTGCTTGTGGTTCTTCCAGCCGATCCACGCGAAGTGCTCGGGCTTGGAGCCGTACTTGTCCATGTGGTCGCGGCCGGCGTTGCCGAACATCTGCGGCGCGAAGGGGGACTCCTCCGGGTCGCGGACCTCGAACATGCGGCCCATGTGCTTGTCGAGCGCCGGGGTCCGGTCGGTGTACTTCATGCCGAGCGAGCCCTTCTCCATCTTCTCGAAGCCGACCGCGAGCGCGCAGTCGACGAGGCCGCCCTGCACTGCACGGCGGGCGAGGTAGAGGGCCGACGAGCCGGTCGAGCAGTTGTTGTTGACGTTGACGATCGGGATCCCGGTCAGACCGAGCTGGTAGATCGCCCGCTGGCCGTAGGTGGAGTCGCCGTAGCAATAGCCGGCGAAGGCCTCCTCGACGTCCTCGTAGGGAATCCCGGCGTCGGCGAACGCCTTGTCGCCGGCCTCCTTGGCCCAATCCGGATAGTCGCCCTCCTTGCTGCCGGGCTTGTCGAACTTCGTCATGCCGACGCCGATCACAAAGGTCCTGTTGCTCGAGTTGCTCATCTGGTCTCCTTGGGTTGCGTGGGTGTCTTCTCCGGGATCGCCTCGTAGGCGCTCCCGATCAGTTGGGGAAGTGCTGCCTTCAAGAACGCGGCCACCTGCTCGCGGCTCCAGCGGTCGCGCTCGAGCCATTCGCGGGTCGCGGCTTCGGCCATGCCGCCGTAGGCGCGGAGGACTGCGTGGAGCTCGGGGGGAGCGTCGGCGGTCGGGCCGAGGCCGAGCACCTCGATGAGCCGCTCGGTCGCCTCCTCGCGCGCGTCGTCGAGGACGGCCTCGATCTCGGGGTCCCGGCCGAGGCCCTCGGCGCCGACCGCGGCGAGCCAGGCCTCGCGGTTGCGTTCGACCATCTCGAGCCAGCGCTCGATCGACTCGTCGAGCCGATCCTGCGGCGTGGCCCCGTCGACGTACTCGGGAACGGGCTGGGAGCGGAACCGGACCATCTCGCGGACGACCTCGACGTAGAGCTCGTGCTTGGTCCCGAAGTAGTGGTTGATCAGGCCTCGCGCGACGTCCGCCTCGGCGGCGATCTCGGTCGTCGACACGGCGCTGTATCCGCGCTCGGAGAACAGTCGGCGGGCGGCGCTGAGGATGCGCTGCCGGCGCTCGTCCTTGCTGGGATGGGCCGGGGATGTCCCCGGGGCGACGGCCGTGGAAGCCATGGCAGGATGGTAGCGAACCTTGGCAACCTGCCAATCATTCTTGGCACCAGTGAAGGCGGAGATCAAGGTCATGGGCACGAACGTCGCCTCGAAGGCGGCCGACAGCACCAAGGTCACGGTCAAACTGAAGTAGGGTCGGGGTTCGTGACCCGACCGCTTGGAGGAGACCGGCTGTGAGTACCGTCCGCGAGGCAACCTTCGAGCTGCTCAGGGCTCGCGGGATGACGACGATCTTCGGCAACCCGGGGTCGACCGAGCTGCCGATGCTCGCCGACTACCCCGACGACTTCCGTTACGTGCTGGGACTGCAGGAGGCCGTCGTCGTCGGTATGGCCGACGGCTACGCGCAGGCGAGCGGCCCCAACACGGTGGGCCACGTCAACCTCCACACGGCGCCGGGCGTCGGCAACGCGATGGGGGCGATCTTCAACGCGCAGGCCAACCACGCGCCGCTGCTGATCACGGCCGGCCAGCAGGTCCGGGCCGCGGTGACGATGCAGGCGAACCTGACGAACCGCGACGCGACGCGGATGCCGCACCCGCTGGTCAAGTGGTCGTACGAGCCGCCGACGGCAGCCGACGTCCCGGCGGCGATCGGCCGGGCGATCCACACCGCGTCGCTGCCTCCCAAGGGTCCGGCCTTCGTCTCGATCCCGATGGACGACTGGACCGAGGAGGCCCATGCCGACGGCTCCGCCCAGGCGATCGCCCGCAAGGTCGACGGCCGAGCCGCCGCCGCGCCCGACCTGGTCGCCGACCTGGCGAGCCGGCTCGCCGCCGCTTCGAACCCGGTCCTGGTCGCCGGACCCGACATCGACGCCTCGGGCGGCTGGGACCTCGGCGTCCGCCTCGCCGAGTTGCAGCACCTGCCGGTCTGGTCGATCCCCGCGACCGGCGGCGGTCGCCTCGGCTTCCCCGAGAACCACCCGAACTTCAAGGGCACCCTGCCGCCGGCGATCGGGCCGGTCTCGGAGACGCTCGCCGGCCACGACCTGATCCTGGTCGTAGGTGCGTCCGTGTTCGCGTACTACCCCTACATCCCCGGCGACCTGCTGCCCGAGGGCGCCGATCTGATCGTCATCACCTCCGATCCCGAGGAGGCGGCCCGCGCTCCGATGGGCGAGGCGATCGTCGCCGACGTCAAGCTGACGCTCGATGCGCTCCTCACTGAACTCGGCGACGAGGAGTCGTCCCGCCCCGCTCCGGAGGAGCGCGAGGGCCCGATGGATCCCGCCGACCTCGGCCTCGAGCCCGGCGGCCCGATCAGCGGCACCGAGGCCATGGCGGCGCTCGGCTCGGCCTTCCCCGACGACGGGATCATCGTCCTCGAGGCGCCGTCCTCGACGATGGCGCTCCGTAACCAGCTCCGCATCTCGCGGCCCGGCAGCTACTACTTCGGCGCCGGAGGCGGCCTCGGCTTCGGCCTCTCCGCCTCGGTCGGCGTGCAGATGGCGCAGCCCGACCGGCCGGTCGTCTGCGTCGTCGGCGAGGGCTCGGCCCAGTACGCGATCACGGCCTTCTGGAGCGCCGTCGCCTACGACGTGCCGGTCACGTTCCTCGTCCTGCGCAACTCCGAGTACGCGATCCTCAAGTGGTTCTCGCTCGCCGAGGGCGTCGAAGGCGCTCCCGGCCTCGACCTTCCGGCGCTCGACGTCGCCGCGGTCGCCGAGGGCTACGGCGTGCCGTCGCAGAAGGTCGAGTCCGGCGACGAGCTGAGCGCCGCCCTGAAGGCGCAGATCGGTTCCGGGAAGCCCGGCCTCGTCGAGGTCGGCGTCGCCCCGGGCATGTGGCTGGCCTGATCGGAGCGGGCTGAGGGTCATGCCGCTGCTCGCGCCGAAGACCTCACGGATCGCCCCCGTACCGCCGGTTCCGGCGCCTCCGGACCGGGCTCCGGCCGGGCTCGCCGGCGGGACCGCCGAACCCCTCGCCGCAGGCTTGCGGCAGGTGCTCGGCGAGGCCGGGGTCCTCGGCCGCGCGACCGATCTGATCCGCTACGCGTCCGACGCCAGCCCCTACCGCCGCATCCCGGCCGCGGTCGTCCAGCCTCGCACCGTCGAGGAGGTCGCCGGGCTGATGGCCTTCGCGGCCGGATCCTCCACGCCGCTGGTCTTCCGCTCCGGCGGCACGAGCCTGAACGGCCAGTCGCAGACCGACGGCATCCTCGCCGACGTTCGCCGTCACTGGGGCGGGATCGAGGTGCTCGACGACGGTGCACGCGTCCGCGTCGGCCCGGGCTCGGTGCTCGGCCACGTCAACCGCGTCCTCGCGCCCTACGGCCGCAAGCTCGGCCCCGATCCGGCCTCGACGGACATCGCCACGGTCGGCGGCGTGATCGCCAACAACTCCGGCGGGATGCGCTGCGGGACCGTTCGCGACTCCTACTCGACCGTCTCCGCGCTGACGTTCGCCCTCCCCTCGGGGACGATCATCGACACCGCCGCGCCCGACGCTGCCGAGCGCTTCGCCGAGCTCGAGCCCGAGCTGGTCGCCGGCCTGATCGACATCCGCGACCGGATCCGCACCGACGGCGACCTGCGCGAGCGGATCAAGCGCAAGTTCGAGATCAAGAACACCACCGGCTATCGCCTCTGCGCGTTCCTCGACGCAGACGAGCCGCTCGAGATCTTTCGCCGCCTGATCGTCGGCTCCGAAGGGACGCTGGCGTTCATCGCGGAGGCCGTCTACGAGACCGTGCCGCTGCCGGCGATGACGACGCTCACCTGGATCCACTTCGACTCGATCGCCGACGCCACGGCTCCGGTCGGTGACCTCGTCGCGGCCGGCGCCTCCGCGGTCGAGCTGATGGTCGCTCCGGCGCTGATGGTCGCGGCCAACTCGATCCCCGGCACCCCCGAGTACTGGAAGGAGCTGCCGCTGGAGTCGGCCGCCCTGCTCGTCGAGTTCGGCGCCGACGACGTCGCCGGCCTCGAGCGGGGCGAGGAGGCGACGGCCTCGGTCCTCGCCGGCCTCGAGGGGAAGGCGTTCCGCGGGCCCGAGTTCGCCCGCGATCACGAGACGGTCGAGCTCTACTGGCGGGTCCGCGAGGGACTGCACGGTCTCGTCGGCAGGCTTCGCCCGCCCGGCACCGCGCTGATCGTCGAGGACGTCTGCGTCCCGCCGGCGCGGATCGCCGAGGCCGCCGAGGAGATTCGCGTGCTGCTCGCGGAGCACGGCTTCCTGAGCGGCGTCGCCGGCCACACGTCCGCCGGGAACCTGCACTTCATGCTGACCCCGGACTTCTCGAAGCCGGAGGACCTGCAGCGATACGAGACGTTCATGGAGAAGCTGGTCACGCTGGTGCTGGACACCTACGACGGGTCGTTGAAGGCCGAACACGGGACCGGCGTCAACATGGCGCCGTTCGTCGAGCGCGAGTGGGGGAGGACGGCCACCGAGATGATGTGGGAGGTCAAGCGCCTCGCCGATCCGGACACCGTGCTCGGGCCGGGCATCGTCCTCAACCGCGATCCGGCCTGCCACCTCGAGAACCTGAAGACGACACCGGTGATCGAGGAATCGGCGACGGCCTGCGTCGAGTGCGGCTTCTGCGAGCCGGTCTGCCCGAGCCGCAACCTGACGCTGACCCCGCGGCAGCGCATCGTCCTCCGCCGCGAGATGGCGCGACAGCCCGCCGGCTCGCCGCTGCTGGCGAAGCTGATCGAGGAATACGAATACGACGGACTGCAGACCTGCGCAGCCGACGGCACCTGCGCGACGACCTGCCCGCTCGGGATCGACACCGGCGCGCTCGTCAAGGAACTGCGGTCGACCGAGCACGGTCGCCGCGAGGAGCGCGCCGGCCTCCGGGTCGCCCAGCGCTGGGCGAAGTTCGAGGCCGCCTCGCGCGCGGGCCTCGGGACCGGTGCCGCGATCTCGGAGGCGATCGGCGACGGCGCCATGGCCGGCATCACCGGTGCGGCGCGGGCCGCGATCGGCGCCGAGCTCGTGCCGGAGTGGGAGCCGCCGATGCCCCCGGCCGCGACCACTGCGATGCCGCCCACGGTGGAACCGGGCGCGGCCGCCGTCTACCTGCCCGCCTGCGTCAACCGGATCTTCGGCCGCGATCCGGAGGGGTTGGCCGCCGACGACCCGCTCGCCCCACGCTCGCTGCCCGAGGCCCTCGTTGCCGTATCGCTCCGGGCCAGGAAGCCGCTGTGGATCCCGACCGACGTCGCCGGGACCTGCTGCGGCACACCCTGGGTCTCGAAGGGCTTCCGGGACGGCGCCTCGTGGATGGTCAACTCGACGGTCGAGGACCTGTGGCGGTGGTCCGACGGCGGCCGGATCCCGGTCGTGATCGACGCCTCCTCCTGCACCCACGGCCTGCTCGAGTCGACCGGTCTGCTCAACGCCCCGAACGCCGAGCGCCTCGGAGCGATGACGATCCTCGACTCCGTCGCCTGGGCGGCCGACCACCTGCTGCCCGATCTGACCGTCGGCGAGCGGATCGGCTCCGCCGTGATCCATCCGACCTGCTCCGGCACGCACCTCGGCCTGAACGGCGAGCTCGAGCGGCTCGCGGCGGCCCTCGCCGACGAGGTCGTCGTCCCCGACGAGGCGACCTGTTGCGGGTTCGCCGGGGACCGCGGCTTCCTCCACCCCGAGCTGAGCGCATCGGCCACCGCGGGCGAAGCCCGCCAGGTCGCAGCCGCAAATGGCGATAGTCATCTGTGCGCCAACCGAACCTGCGAGATCGGGTTGACCCGGGCGACGGGCGAGACCTACGAGTCCTTCGTCTACCTCCTGGAGCGCCTGACCGGTGATGTTGTGACCCTCGAGCGGATCCCGGACCCCGGGGAGCCGGTGCCGAAGGTCGCGTGGCCGACGCTGATCCTCCTCGTCGCCGCGGTCGGCGCGTGGGTCTCCTCGTCGGCCCTCTACCTGACCGACACGTGGCCCTGGTGGCTGACGATCCCCGTCAACGCGGTCGCCTCCTACCTCGCCTTCACCGTCTCCCACGACGCCGCTCACCACGCGGCTTCGGCCGACACGAGGGCGAACCGGCTGATGGGGCGGATCGCGACGCCCCTGTTCGCTCCCCACGCCTCGTTCCCGACCTGGCGCTTCATCCACATGCAGCACCACCGCTTCACCAACGACACCGAAGGCGACGACCCCGACCACTACACGATGGAGGGACCGGCCTGGCAGCGGCCATTGCGCTGGATAACGGTCGACATCTACTACCTCGTCTTCTACGTGCCGCGACTGGGCGAGCGCCCGCGCGGCGAGCGGATCGAGGCGCTGACCACGATCGCGGTACTGGTGGCGCTCGTCGTCGCGGCGATCCTGACGGGCCACCTCGTCGACCTGCTCGTCGTCCTCTTCATCCCGTGCCGGCTCGCGATCCTCTACCTGGCGTGGGCCTTCGACTACCTGCCTCACAACGGCCTGCGCGAGAAGCCCACCGGCGACAAGCTGAAGACGACCCGCAATCGGGTCGGCCTGGAATGGCTGACGACCCCGGTCCTGCTCTACCAGAACTACCACCTGGTCCATCACCTGCACCCGCTGATCCCCTTCTATCGCTACATCGCCGTCTGGCGCCGCAACGAGTCCACCTACCTGAGCGGCGATCCGGAGCTCTCGACGGTCCGCGGTCGGCGGCTCACCGCCGACGAGTACCGGCGAATGAGGGAGCTGCCGAGCATCACTGAGGCTTGCCCTAGCCTTTCCGGCTCGTGACCACGAACTCCGAACTGACCGCGAACGCCAGTGCCGCCGCGCGCACGCCCGAGGGCGTCCTGCGTGAGGTGATCGAGGCGCTCGCCCCGATCGAGCGGCCGCGCGGGCTCGGAGGGAGAGCGCCAGGCGGCGCACTGGATCGCCGACCGGCTGACGGCGGCCGGGGCGCCCGCGCGCGTCGAGGACGCGAAGTTCCGCGGCGACTTCGCCGGCGTCGTGGGAGCGCTCGCCGCCGCCGGGGCCGCCGCCGGGGTGGCCGCGACCACGAAGCGCGGCCGCCGGCTCGGCGCGATCGCGGGAGCGGTCGTCGCAGGGCTGATCGCCGACGACATCTCGAACGGCTCCCGGCCGTTCCGGCGCATGGTCCGTCCCGAGCGGACCACGTGGAACGTGATCGGAGAGGCCGGCGACCCGGATGCGGAACGGACGCTCGTCGTCCTCGCCCATCACGATGCCGCCCAGACCGGCTTCATCTTCGATCCGACCCTCCAGGAGAAGCTGATCGACCGCTTCCCAGGCATCGTCGAGCGGCTCGACACCTCCTTGCCGCTGTGGTGGCCCGTCATCGCCGGACCGCTGCTGGCGACGGCCGGCGGGCTGAGCGGCCGTAAGGGCCTGGCGCGGACGGGAGCGGTGATCAGCGCCGGAGCCGCCGCCACGATGGCCGACATCCAGCGCGGCGCGACCGTCCCCGGCGCCAACGACAACCTGACCGCGGTCGCCGTGATCGTGGCCCTCGCCGAGGCTTTCGCCGCCAACCCGGTCGAGGGTCTGCGGGTCCAGCTCGTCTCGGTCGGCGCCGAGGAGGTCCTGCAGGGCGGGATCTACGGTTACTGCGAGCGCCACCTCGCGGGCATGGACAGGGAGAAGACCTTCTTCTTCAACGTCGAGACCGTCGGCGGGCCGTCGCTGGCGCTGCTCGAGGGCGAGGGCTGTGTCGTCATGGAGGACTACTTCGACCGTCCGTTCCGCGACCTGATCGGCCGCGTCGCCGAGCGCAGCGGAATCCCGCTGCGGCGAGGTATGCGCGCCCGGACGAGCACCGACAGCGTCGTGCCGAGCAGGATGGGCGTACCGACCGCGACCCTGGTCGCGATCGACCGCTACAAGGCCCTTTCCAACTACCACCGGATGACCGACACGCCCGAGAACATCTGCTGGCCGACGGTCGCCTGCGCCGCCGACCTGGCCGAGGACATCGCCCGGGAGCTTGCGAACCCGGCCGCCACGCCGGACGCTTAGACCGCACCGGGTTAGGCTCGACTGGCGATGTGGGGAGACAAGCGCGTTTCCGTGGTCCTGATGACCTACGCCGAGCGATATTCGATCCGCTCGGTGATCGAGGGCTTCCTCGATACGGGGGTCGTCGACGAGGTCCTCGTCGTCAACAACAACGCCGAGCCGGGCACGAGCGAGGAGGTCGCCGCGACCCCCGCCCGCGAGGTGTTCGAGCCCAAGCAGGGGTACGGGCACGCCAGCCGCCGCGGCCTGCGCGAGGCCACCGGCGACCTGATCGTCCTCGCCGAGCCCGACGGCACGTTCCTGCCCGCCGACATCCACAAGCTGCTCGTCTTCAGCGACGAGTGCGACGTCGTGTTCGGCACCCGCACAACGCGCGAACTGATCTGGGAGGGGGCCAACATGGAGTGGTTCCTGAAGTGGGGCAACTGGGGAGTCGCCAAGGGCGTCGAGGTGCTCTTCAACACCAGCCACCTGAGCGACGTCGGCTGCACCTACCGGCTCATGACCCGCGAGACGGCCGAGCTCGTCGCCGAGAGGATGAAGATCGGCGGCAACCACGCCGGCCCGGAGATGATGCTGATCGCGATCACGTCGGGAGCTCGATTCGTCGAGATCCCGGTCAACTACCTGCCGCGCGTCGGCACCTCGTCGGCCACCGGCAGCCCGCTCGCCGCGATCGCCATCGGCCTGCGGATGATCGAGATGATCCTGCGGTTCCGGATCCGGACGCCGCGGCGCATCGTCCGGCCGGAGCGGCTCTCGATCGACCAGCTCCCGGAGACGAGTCGCGGTGAGCGAGGAGAACTTCGACCGGATCGCGGCGGCCTACGACGAGGCGCTTCCCCCGCACGTCGTCGAGCACTACCTCGCCAAGCGCACCGACTTCATCGTCGCCGAGTGCCCGGCCTCCGGCTGGGGACGGTGCTCGACGTCGGCTGCGGCACCGGTGTGCTCGCCGCACGCCTCGCGACCCGGGGCTACACGGTGACCGGCATCGATCCATCCGAGGGCATGCTCGACGTGATGGCGCACCGAGCACCCCGAGGTGACGGCGATGCGGGGGAGCGGCGACGCGCTCCCGTTCGAGGACGGGAGCTTCGACCTCGTGCTGACCGTGGCCGCGCTGCACCACATCGCCGAACCCGGCGCCGTTCGGGCGACGCTCGCCGAGATGGCTCGCGTCTGCAGGCCCGGCGGCAGGATCGTCGTCTGGGATCACAACCCCCGCAACCCGTACTGGAAGCACCTGATGGCGAGGGTTCCCCAGGACGACGGCACCGAGCGCCTGATCCCCGAGGCGGAGGTGCTGGCCGGCCTGCGGGCGGGAGGAGCCGAGGCCCTGCAGTCGGCGCAGCTCGGATTCGTGCCCGACTTCGTCCCGCCGTCGCTGCTCGGCGTCGCCCGCGGCACCGAGCGGGCCGTCGAGCGGACGCCCGGCCTCCGCCGCCTCTGCGCCCATAACGTCGTCGTCGCGACCCGTTCCTGAACGGCGGCGGAGATGGCCGGCGAACCAGAGGAGCAGGGAGGAGGGCTTTCCGACGTCTCCTCCTATGGGCGCTCGGCAGCGGGGCTGACGGCGGCGCTGGGGCTCGGAGGTCTCCTCACCTACGTCTTCTTCATCCTCACGTCCCACAGCCTGACCGACGATCAGTACGGGGAGGTCGTGGTCCTCTGGTCGGTCGTCTTCATCGTCGCCTCGACGCTCTACCGGCCGATCGAGCAGCTGCTCGCGAGGACGCTCGCCGAGCGCGACCAGGTCGGAGCCCCCTCCGCCGACGCGCTGCGGACCGCCGGCGTGATCCAGCTCGCCGTCTGCCTGCTGACCGTGGTTGCGTTGCTGATCGCCCGCGTTCCGCTGCAGGACAACCTGTTCAGCAACAACCCCGACTTCTTCTGGGCGATGCTGGTCTCGCTCGTCGGCTTCTCCCTGGCCTATTTTGCCCGAGGATTCCTCGCGGGTCGCGGTCATTTCGGCGTTTACGCGGCGCTGCTGATCGTCGAGTCGATGCTGCGCGTCGTCCTCGCCGCCCTGGTCACGGTCGGCCTGCTCTCGGGCCCGGCTCCGATCGCGATCGCGATCGCCCTGGCGCCGTTCTGCGGCCTGCTGATGGTCCCGTTCGCCCGCCGCGGCTCTCGTCCTCCGACTGCGGGCACGGTCCCCGGGGGCGCTGATCTGACGCTCGGACGCGGCAGCGCCTTCGCCGCCGCCGTGCTCGTGATGATGCTCAGCGAGCAGATCCTGGTCAGCTCCGGTGCCCTCTTCGTCCGCGCGGCCGAGGGCGCCGCGGCGGCGGGGTACATGTTCAACATCCTCCTCGTCGCCCGCGCTCCGCTCGTCCTCTTCCAGGCGGTCGCGGCGAGCCTGCTCCCGCACCTGACCCGGCTGCGGGCCCGCGCCGACCGGGCCGGCGAGGACGCCTTCCACGAGTCCCTCCAGAACACGATGCTGCTGATCGCGGGCTTCGCCGCCGCGACGACCGTCGGCGTCCTGGCAATCGGACCTCAGGTCATGCAGATCGCGTTCGGCGACGGGTTCGAATACGACCGCATCGGCCTCGCGATCGTCGCCGTCGGGATGGGCTTCTACCTCGTCGCCGCCTCCCTCAACCAGGCGGCTCTCGCACAGGGGCAGGCGCACCGCGCCGCCTACCGCTGGATTCTTCTGCGCGGGCTGTTCGTCGCCTACAACCTGATCGGTCCCGGCGACCCGTTCCGCACGGTCGAGATCGGCTACGCCGGATGTTCGGCCCTGCTGGCGCTGCTTCTCTACGCGGTCTACAGACGCCCGGTCGCGAGATCCGACGACCTCTTCGAACCCGGCTCCCCCGAGGAGATGCAGGCGAGGCTCGCTACATCCGACGAGATCGCCTGATGGCCGACCGTGTTCCGACCGGGAGGATCGGTCGGTTGGCGCGAGTCGGGTACGCAGCGGCGGGTCAGGCCGTCCGCCGGGCGGGGACCCGCACCGCCAATGTCGACCCGCTCCGACGAGCGGGCCCAGGAGGCGCTGGAGCGCCGTCAGGTCGAGGCCGCGGAGCAGATCGTCACCGTCCTCGGCGGCATGAAGGGCGCCGCGATGAAGCTCGGCCAGGTGCTCTCGTTCGTCGACCTCGGGATCGTCCCGGCCGAGCACCGCGAGCAGTTCCAGGCGAAGCTCGCGACGCTGCGCGACGCCGCCCCGACCGTCTCCTTCGAGGAGATGCGGAAGGTCATCGAAGCAGGAGCTCGAGGCGCCCGTCGACGAGGTCTTCGCCGAGTTCGATCGCGAGCCGATCGCGGCCGCCTCGATCGGGCAGGTGTATCGAGCCGTGCTCCGCGACGGCCGCCCCGTCGCCGTCAAGGTCCAGTACCCGGGCATCGGCGACGCCGTCCGCGCCGACATGAAGAACCTCGGGGTGCTGCTGCGGCTGGCCCGCTCGATCACGCCGGAGCTCGACACGAAGGCCGTCGGGCGACGAGATCCGCGAGCGGATCGTCGAGGAGCTCGACTACGAGCTCGAGGCCTCCAACCAGCGCACGATGGCGCGGCTCTACGAGGGCCATCCGTTCATCGCCGTGCCCGCGGTGGTCACGCTCCCTCTGCCGGGAGCGGGTGATCGTCTCCGAGTTCGTCACCGGGCCGCGGTTTCGAGGAGCTGCGGACGGCGCCGGCCGCCGAGCGCGACCGGATCGGCGAGATCCTCTTTCGCTTCTACTTCGGCTCGATGTACCGGTACCGCCGGTTCTCGGGCGATCCCCATCCCGGCAACATGGTCGCGCTCGACGACGGGCGGATCGCGTTCCTCGACTTCGGCCTGTTCAAGTCGATCTCACGCGAGGTCGCCGAGCTCGAGCTGGCGTGCCAGCGGGCGACGATCGACGGCGACGACGTCGAGCTTCACCGGCTGATGAGCGAGGCGGGCTTCCTGCCGCGCGCCGGACCGGATCGACGCCGCCGAGCTGATGGAGTTCGTCCGCGACGGGATCTGGTGGTACACGACCGACGAGCCGATCCGGATCGATTCGGCGATCGTCAACCGGGCGTTCATCCAGACGACCGACCCGCGCTCCTCCCACTACAGCACCGTCCGCCACCAGGACATCGTTCCCGAGCACCTGTTCGGCCGCCGCCTCGAACTGTTGACGCTCGCCGTCCTCGGTCAGCTCGAGGCCGAGGCCAACTGGTACCGGATCGCGACCGAGTGGATCTACGGGGACGAGCCGGCTACCGAGCTGGGGCGCGAGGAGTGGGCGTGGGCAACCGATGCAGCCGCGCCGGGCTGACCCTCTCCGGCACGCGATCCAGTTCCCGCGCGAGCTCGCTCTCGATCGTGTCCGTGAAACGGTCCAGATCCTGCTCTGCTCCCAGCTCCCGCGCGACCGACGTCATCCGGGCGGATTCCATGCCGCAGGGGACGACCCACTCGAAGGGCTGCAGGTCGTTGTTGACGTTGACGGCGAGCCCATGCGTCGAGACGCCGCGGCTGAGATGGATGCCGATCGAGCCGATCTTGCGGGCCTCCTGGTCGCGACCCGCAAGGTCCGCGTCGCGGGCGGCGACCACGCTGCCCTCCGGGCCGGGGGCGCCGATCGGGATCGGCGGGCCGCCCCGCGGTCCAGACGCCGGTCAGTCCGTCGAACACCTGCGCGGGGACGGCGTGCGCGGCGAGGGCGCCGATCATCACCCGCTCGAGGCTCCTGACGTAGGCATGGACGTCGGGCGCAGACCCGTCGCCGAGCGCGGTGAGGTCGACGATCGGATAGGCGACCAGCTGACCCGGGCCGTGGTAGGTGACGCGACCGCCGCGGTCGGCTTCGGCGATCTCGATCCCCTGCATGCGGTACCAGTCCTCGCCCATGCCGAGCTCACGCGGGTCGGTTCGCCGGCCCTTCGTCAGGACGGGTGGGTGTTCGAGCAGGAGTAGGACGTCGGGAATCGCGCCCTCGCGCCGCGCCTCCGCGACGGCGTTCTGCAGTCTCGTGGCCTCGTCGTAGGGGACGATGCCGAGGCGGGTGGTCCAGAGCGCCGGCCGATCGTCCATCGACCGGAGTCTGGCAGGACGACCTCGCCGGGTCAGCCGGTCAGTTGCCTCCGCTTGCCGACCCAGTCGATCTTCGAGGAGCAATCCCTGTAGGTGAGCTTCAGGGTGCCGGCAACCTTGTTCGGCTTCATACCAGGAGCCCTTCCAGACGACGGTGACGGTGCCGCCCTTGGACTTGGTCTTGTCTCGGATCGAGAACCTGCCCTTCGTGTTGATCGGGATGCTCTCGGCCGACAGCGGGACGTTGATATGCCGCAATTACCTATGTACGGGTAGGTGATCACCGACAACGCCTCGGTGCCGACGATCCGGCGCTTTCCGCCCTCGTTGACCACCGAGAAACATACCGAGTTGGTAGAGCCCGCCGGTCAGCTTCTTCGGCGTCGCCTCGTAGTCGCCGGCGCTCGCCTTCACCCGCGGCAACGTGTCCGCCTGCGAACCGATCGGCGTCAGCAGAAGCGCGCAGCCGACGAGAAACGGCAGCGTCAGGATGCGGATGGTCTGCTTCTTCTTCATCGGGTGGGTCAGTGGCCGGTGACGCTGCGCTCGGCGCGGCGCTTGATGGCCCGCAGCAGGCGGTTAACGACGATCACGTGCCCTCTGGTGCCGATCACCTCGGCCTTGTAGAGCATCCCGCGCTTGCCGATGAACTGCGCTCGCGTCTCGAGCTTGACGCACGAGCGCTGACCGGGCAGCAGGTCGATCCGGAAGACGAGGGCGTACTTGGCGAACTTGTGCCCACCGGCCAGCGCGAGCATGACCGGGGCGATCGCGCGGGTCACGCAGAAGCCGGGCAGAGTCCCGCCGGGATGGTGGAGGTCGCCGCGGGAGATCGTCTCACCGGCGCCGATCCGCTTCGCGTAGCGTTTGGCGAACCGGCCGTTGAAGGCCTTCTCGAGCGTCGGGAACAGGGCCGCCCACGTCGCCTCCGCGGGCGCGTCCACCTCGATGTAGTGCTCGTCGATCGGCGGCAGCTTCTCGAGCGGGACATCGATCGTCCGTGGTTTCTCGAGCACATCCTCGGCCTGGGCCTCGCCGGTCACCGTCATCGGGTTCACAATGCCAGGAACACCGGTTCTTCAAGTAAGTCGCGGACCCGGGCCAGGAATCGTGCCCCGTCGGCGCCGTAGAGGATGCGGTGATCGCACGCCAGCGTGACCGACATGCGATGGCCGGGGACGATCGCGCCGTCCCGGACGACGGGCACCTCGTCGATCGATCCGACGGCGAGAATCGCCGCCTGCGGAGGGTTGATCACGGCCGAGAAACTGGTCACTCCGAACATCCCCAGGTTTGACACGGTGAAGGTTCCGCCGGACAGTTCCGGCGGCGTGATCGTTCCGTCACGGACGCGCCCCGCCAGCCGACGACCCTCGGCGGCGATCTCGCGCAGCCCCTTGGCGTCGGCGTCGAAGACGGTCGGGACGACCAGCGCGTCCTGGGCGGCGACCGCGATGCCGATGTTGACCCGTGAGAACTCCTCGACCTTGCCGTCGCGGTAGGAGCCGTTGGCGCGGGGGAACTCGCGCAGCGCCATGGCGCAGGCCTTGACGACCATGTCGTTGAACGAAGGGACGATGTCGCCCTCGCCGGAGGCTGCCTTGATCCGCTTCCGCGCATCGACGGCGCGTGACATGTCGATCTCCGACGTCAGGTAGAAGTGCGGGGCGGTCGCCTTCGATTCGGCCATGCGCCTGGCGACCGTCTGCTGCAGGCGGGTCAGCTCGAACTCCTCCGCGTTGCCGCGGGCGGTCTCGACCGACCCGACCGCGCTGGACGCCGCGGCGGGGCGGTGCTGGAGGTGCCGCGGGGGGAGGCGCCGCCTCGGCGCCCTCGACGTCGGCCTTGACGATCCGGCCGCCCGGCCCCGAGCCGGTCAGGGACGTGAGCTCGACTCCCTGCTCGCGGGCCATCCGCCGGGCAAGGGGGGAGGCCTTGATCCGCTCGCCGTCGGACGTCGCCGCGTCTCCGCGGGGGCGGATGTGGGCGGTTGCGTCCGGCTCCGGCGTGGGTTCCGAGGCTGGAGCTTCGTCCTGGGCCGGCTTCTTCGTGCGGCGGACCGTCATCATCGGCGGCGGCAGCCGCGGGCGCGTCGCCGGGGTCTCCGATCCGGGCGATCACCTCGCCGATCGGCAGGGTCGCGCCCTCGTCGGCGAGGATCTCGACGAGCGTCCCGGCGACGTCGGATTCGTAGACCATGTTGGCCTTGTCGGTCTCGATCTCGACCAGCTCGTCGCCGAGCGCGACCTCGTCCCCGACCGACTTCATCCAGCCCAGGACCGTCCCCTCCTCCATCGAATCGGACAACCGCGGCATGACGACGTCCGCATGCCATCACTTTGCCCCGACGGTCGTTTCGAGCACGGCGCTGACGACATGCTCGGGGTGGGGGATTGCGCTCTGCTCGAGACGCTTCGAGTAGGGCATCGGAACATCGGCGCCGGTGACCCGCTGGATCGGCGCGTCGAGGTAATCGAAGGCCTGCTCCTGGATCAGCGCGGCGAGGTTGGCGCCGACGCCGCCGTGCGGCCAGCCCTCCTCGACGATGACGACGCGGTTCGTCTTCCGTACCGACGCCAGGATCGTGTCGAGGTCGAGCGGGCGCAGGGTCCGGGGGTCGATCACCTCGGCCTCGATGCCGTGGTCGCTCGAGAGAGTCTCGGCGGCCCGCTCGGCCTCGTGAGCCATCTTGAGGATGCCGATGATCGTGACGTCGTCGCCCTCCCGGCGGACCGCCGCCTCGCCGAAGCGGACGAGATGGTCGGGGTCGTCGGGCACCTCGCCGCGGATCCCGTAGAGGGTCTCGTGCTCGATGAAGATCACCGGGTTGTCGTCGCGAATCGCCGTCTTCAGCAGCCCCTTGCCGTCGGCCGCGGTCGACGGGCAGGCGACGAGCAGCCCGGGGATCTGCAGGAACATCGCCTCGAAGCTGTGCGAATGGGTGGGGCCGAGCTGGTGGCCGCCGCCGCCCGGCATCCGGACGACCATGGGCACCCGGATCTGGCCGTTGAACATGTAGGGGATCGCGGCGGCGTGGTTGATGATCTGGTCGAACGCGAGCAGCGAGAAGTTCACGGTCATCAGCTCGACGACCGGCCGCAGCCCCGCCATCGCCGCGCCCACACCGGTGCCGACGATCGTGTTCTCGGAGATCGGCGTATCGCGGACCCGGCGCTCGCCGAACTGCTTCATCAGGCCCTCGGTGACCTTGAAGGCGCCCTCGAAGACACCGATGTCCTCGCCCATCAGGAGCACGGACTCGTCCCGTTCCATCTCCTCGCGAAGGGCCGCGTTCAACGCCTCGCGCATTCGCATGACGGCCATCAGGAACCGTCCTCCTCTTCGCCCTCGGAGCGGTCCTCACCGTCGGCGAGACCCTGCGCCTCTTCGGCCGGATCGTCGGACTCCTCGGGGCCCTGGCCCGAGCCGCCCTCGGTGCGCGGGTGCTGGCCGCCGTAGGCGGCGCCGGCCTCGTGGAGCTCGCGGACCCGCTCGCCCTTAGCGGCCTCGCGCTCGCGCTCGCCGCGGAACGGGTCGGGGGTGCGCTCGTCGACCGCGTACCAGCCCTCCTCGCCCTCGCCGACGACGTAGAGGTTGTCGTATAGGGAGTCGAGCGGCGGCTCCGGCGACGCGTCGGCGAACTCGACCGCCTCGAGCACCTGGGCGTCGACGCGCTCGCGAACCTCGGCGAGGTCGTCCTCGGTGATCACCCCGGCCTCGATCAGGCGCTTGGCGAAGCTCTCGATCGGGTCGCGCTCCTGCCACTCCTCGACCTCTTCCTTCTCCCGGTAGACCTCGGGATCGGCCGCGGAGTGGCCGCGATAGCGGTAGGTGAAGGCCTCGACGAGAGTCGGCTTTCGCTCGGTGCGGGCGATCTCGAGGTGGTCGGCGACGCATTCGCGGATCGCGACCACGTCCATCCCGTCGACCCGCTCGCCGGGCACGCCGAGGCCCTCCGCCTTGTGCGAGAGGTCGGTGATCGCCGAGTGGCGTTCGATCGCCGTGCCCATGCCGTAGAGGTTGTTCTCGACCAGGAAGACGATCGGCAGGCTCCAGAGGGCGGCCAGGTTCATCGTCTCGCCGAAGTTGCCGGTGTTCGAGGCGCCGTCGCCGAACATGCAGACCGTCACGTCGTCGGTCCCCTTGTAGTCGGAGGCGAGCGCGAGCCCGGCCGCGATCGGGAGGTTGCCGCCGACGATGCCGTAGCCGCCCATGAACCGCCGCTCGCCGTCGAAGATGTGCATCGAGCCGCCGCGTCCGCGGGCGGTCCCGTCCTCGCGCCCGAACAGCTCGGCCATCACGTTCTTCGGGTCGGTGCCGCGGGCGATCGCGTGGCCGTGGGTCCGGTAGGTCCCGATCAGGTAGTCGCTCGGGGCGCATCACCGAGGTCGTGCCGACGATCGTGGCCTCCTCGCCGATCGCGAGGTGGAGGAACCCGCCGGCCTTGGCCCGCTGGTACTGGCGACCCGCCTCCTCCTCGAAGCGGCGGATCAGCGCCATCTGCCGGAGCAGTTCGCGGCCCGTGTCGGGGTCGGGGAGTTCCCGGCCTCGCGAGCTGTTGAGTACGCCAGCCGGCGTCCGAACCTCGCTCGTGTCGCCTGAATCACCCAACTGCTCTCACATTACCCAAGCGAGGGGGCGAGCAAGCACCGGCAGCGCAATCGGTGCCGCCCGGGCCGGTTATGTCCTCGGCTCAGTCCGCGTAGCGGTGGTGCAGCATCAGGTCGTTGCCGTCCGGGTCCTTGAACAGGGCCATGTGGCAGACGCCCGTGTCGAAGGTCTCGCCGAGGAACTCGACGCCCTTCTCCTCCAGCGCCTGGCGCGCGACCGCGACGTCCTCCACGTGCAGCGCCGGATGGGCGTTCCGCGACGGGGCGAACTCGAAGCCCATCTTCTCCGGCTCCCAGATGCCGAAGCACGTGTCTCCGACCCAGAACTCGTAGTTGGACTTGTCGTCGGGACGGAGGCCGAGCGTGTCCACGTAGAAGGCACGCGAGCGGTCCGCATCCTGTGACGGCACACCGATGAAATCCAGTTTTTCGATCATCGGCTCACCTTATCGCCGCGCGGGTGCGGCGACTAGGAGTGGGCGTCGCGGTACTCGGCGACGTATCCGGGCTCCTCGACGCCGTCGAGCAGGCGCTCGTCGGGTTCGGTCTCACCGGCGACGGTCCGGAGGGGCACGGTGCCCGCCCAGATCGGCAGGTCGTAGTCCTCGGGCTCGTCCACGGCACCCCCGGTGCGGACCTTCGCAGACGCCTCGTCGATCGTCATCCGCAGCACGCCGGTGCCCTTCAGCTCCTGGCTGGTCGGGAGGCGGGCATCGGCCCAGCGACCGGGGATCATCTTCTCCGTGAACGGCCTCGAGGGCGGCCAGCTTCCCGGCTTCGTCCTCGATCCGCTCGGGCCTGCCGAAGACGACGGCCGATCGGTAGTTGACGGAGTGATGGAAGACGGACCGCGCCAGCACGAGTCCGTCGACGAGCGTCGCGGTCGCGCAGATCTCGCGCTCACCGGAGGCGCGGATCAACCTGCTGGCCGACGACCCGTGCAGGTAGAGCGTGTTCCCGTCGCGGGCATGCAGCATCGGGATGACGACGGGGAAGCCGTCCTCCTCGACGAGGCCGACGTGACAGACCGGAGCGGCGTCGAGGATGGCGCCGACCGTCTCCAGGTCGTAGTCGGCGCGGTCGGGGACGCGCGAGATCCGGGATCGGGGTCGTTTCCTCGCCGGGCTCATCGGGAGGACAACTCTTGCAATTGCACCGCCGCGGCGACCGCCTCCTCGAGGCGATCGTCGCCCCAGAAGACCTGGTCGCCGACGACGACCGAAGGGACGCCGAAGACGCCGCGGTCGCCGGCGCGGTCGGTCGCCTCCCGCAGCCGCCGCTTGACCCCGTCGCTTGCGGCGGCCTTGGCGATCGCGTTGGGGTGCAGCTCGCAGGCCGCGGCGGCGATCGCGACGTTGTCGGGGTCGCTCAGGTCGCGTCCGCCGGCGAAGGCCTGCCGGAAGGCGGCCAGGGTGAAGGACACGGTCCGACCGATCGACTTCGCATAGGTCGCCACCCGCATCGCGTGGAGCGTGTTGCCGGGCCACGGGTCGGGCCAGCGGATCGGCTGCAGGTGCTCCTCCTCGGCCCGTCGCTCGATCTCGCGCATCCCTTCTTCACGAGCAGCGGTCTCCGCCCAGGATCCGCGGTCGAACCGGGCGAAGAGGCCGCCGAGCAGGATCGGCTGCCACTCCGGCTGCTGCAGCTCCGCGTCGCTGAACAGCCGCGAGATCCGTTCGGCCGAGATGTAGGCGTAGGGACTGCCGAGGTCGAAGTAGAAGACAACCTCCGACGAATCCTCCGCTTCGCGTCCGGTTCCTCGGGCCGCGAGTAGGCGTCCGGTCACGGCCGCATGGCCGACTGGTCCCGGATGACCGGCGTCGACCACGCCCCTTCATCGGGACCTGGACCGTCAGGCGTGGATCGCCCATTTGTCGATCGCGCGCGCGGCCTCGGGGATCGCCTCGGAGATCGTCGGATGCGGGTGGACGATGCGGGCCAGCTCCTGGTAGCCGCCCTCGAGCTCCTTGACGGCGACCAACTCGGCGATCATGTCGCAGGCCCGGTTGCCGACGATGTGGGCGCCGAGGATCTCGCCGTACTGCTTGTCGACGACGAGCTTCACCATGCCGTCGCGGTCGTCGTACACGGCGCCGGCTCCGACGCCGCCGAGCTTGAACTTCGACGTCTTGACGTCGTGGCCGGCCTCCTTGGCCTCCGCCTCCGTCAGTCCGACGCTGGCGACCTGCGGATGGGTGAACGTCGCCCCCGGGATCGCGTCGCGATCGATCGGCGTCGTCTCGGCCCCGGCGATCGTCTCGGCGGCCACGATGCCCTCCTCCTGGGCCTTGTGCGCGAGCGCCGGGCCGGGCGTGATGTCGCCGATCGCGTACACGCCGTCCTTCGACGTCTTCTGGCCGGCGTCGATGTCGATCTTGCCGTCGTCGTTGAGCTTCAGCCCGGCGTCCTCGAGTCCGAGCGCCGCGACGTCGGCGCCTCGGCCGCCGGCGATGACGAGGTAGTCGACCTCGGCCTTCTCGTCGCCGTAGGAGAACTTCACCGAGTCGGAGCCCGCCTCGACGTTCTCGACGCGAGCGCCGGTGACGACGTTGATCCCCTCCTTCTTGAAGATCCGCTCGACCGTGCGAGCCATGTCCTTGTCCTCGGCCGGGAGGATCTGGGGAAGCATCTCGAGCAGGGTGACCTCGGTCCCGAAGCGGGCGTACGCGGAGGCGATCTCCGAGCCCGAGGCGCCGGCGCCGACGACGGCCATGCTCTTCGGCAGCTCCTTGAGCGACCAGGCGCCCCAGGTGTCGAGCACGCGGCCGCCGAACTCGACGCCCGGAATAGGGAGCGCGACGGAACCGGTCGCGAGGATCACGTTCTTGGCCTCGTAGACGGTGTCGCCGACCTTGACGTTGCCGTCGGCGTCGAGCGAGCCCTCACCGGCGATCAGGTCGATCTTGTGGTTCTTGAAGAGGCCTCCGACGCCGCCGGTCAGCGTCTTGCGGACCTCCTCGCGCCGCTCGTGGACCTTGGTCCAGTCGATCGTGACGTTCTCGGCGATCACGCCGATCTCCGCGCCGTTTCTCGCCTGCTCGTAGATCTCAGCTGTGCGGAGCAGGGTCTTCGCCGGGATGCACGCATAGTTGAGGCAGCGGCCGCCCGTCTCGTCCTTCTCGACCACGGCGGTCTTGAGTCCCAACTGGGCCGCGCGAATGGCGGCGTGGTAGCCGCCCGGTCCGGAGCCGACAACGATCACGTCATATGAAGATTCAGCCATGGGAGCGACTTTACGTCATCGGCTGCGGTCGCCCGGCTCGGGCATCTGGATCCGGGCGAGTGCCTTGACGGTGAACCAGAACAGCGTCCCCGCTGCGACCAGGACGAGCAGTGTCGAGATCGCCTGGAAGATCGAGGTGGCCGCGATCAGCGTCAGGAACGCGCCGATCATGATGATCGCCATGATCGCCTGGAAGCCGAGCACGGCCCAGTAGCGGGCGCGGATCATCCCGTAGCCCATGACGCCGAACAGGATCGCCGGCGGAAAGACCTGGAACGCGCTCGGCCGTTCGTTGATGTCGGTGTTGCCCACCTGCACCTCGACCCCGGCCAGCCAGGCGATGACGATGCTGGCGGCGATCACGATGGAGAGCACCGCGCCGATCGTGACGACGAGCGGTCGTTCTCCCTCCTCCAGCGGCTCGAGTTCCTCACGGGCGCGCTCGTTACGGATCTCCGACTTGGTGACGCCGCGGGCCTCCGCCTCGGCGGCGAGGTCGGTCACCGACGGCTCGCCGGCCTCATCGGCCTGACGATCCGCGTCGGCGGCGTCGGCTGAGCCGTTCGCCTCCGGCCCCTCGGTCGGTGCCTGGGAGGCGCTGCGATCCTTGCGCTTGCGCCGGTCGGCGCGCTTGCGGTCGCGGCTGCTCACGTCGCGGCCTCGACCTGGCCGGTTGCGATGGCGTCGCGGAGCCCGGCCGCGGCGGCCTCCGGGTCGGACGCGTCGCGGATCGCCCTGACGACGACGATGCGGGTGGCCCCGGCGGCGATGACCTGCTCGACGTTGCCGGCGTCGATGCCCCCGATCGCGAACCACGGCAACTCCGCCTCGGCGGCGGCCGTGCGGACGTAGTCGAGGCCCGAGGCGGGCCGGCCCGGCTTCGTCGGCGTGGCCCAGACGGGTCCGACGCTGATGTAGTCGGGGCGGTCCTCGCCCGCGGCGGCATGAGCGGCGCGCAGCTGCTCGGGCTCGTGGGTGGAGAGGCCGACGACGATGTCGGGACCGGCGATTCGACGGGCCTCGGCGACCGGGATGTCGTCCTGGCCGACGTGGACGCCGTCGGCTGCGCAGGCGGCGACGAGGTCGGGACGGTCGTTGATCAGGAAGAGGGCGTCGTGGCGGTCGGCCGCCTCGCGGAAGGTGGGCGCCGCCGCCGTCAGCGCCTCGTCGGAGGCGTCCTTGTCGCGAAGCTGGATCAGGTCGACGCCGCCGCGGAGCGCCGCGTCGAGCAACCGGGTCGTGGTCTCGGGTTCGCCGACGCTCTCGCAGACGAGATAGAGGCGGGATCGGCTGATGGCCTCAGATGATCGTGAGGGTCGGGACACGGTCCGGCAAGCCTAGATAACGAGCGACCGGCGCTACGATCAGGCCCGTGTCGACTGAGATCAGCGGATCGGGCCGGAAGGGGGGGAGCGCGGACCTGATCGTCGTCGGGGGCGGTCTGATCGGGCTCTCCTGCGCCTGGCGTGCCGCCGAGACGGGCATGGACGTTCTGGTCCTCGATGGTGGCCCCGCCGAGCGGGCCTCGGAGGTCGCGGCGGGGATGATCGCCCCGATCGGCGAGGCGAGCTGGGGGGAGGAGGCGCTGCTGGCCGCCTCCCTGATGTCGGCCGACCGCTGGCCGGATTTCGCGCGGGAGCTGACGGCCGCTTCGGATGTCGAGATTCCGTACCGCCGCTGCGGTGCCGTCCACGTCGGGCTCGACCGGGACGAGCTCGCCGAACTGCGGCGGGTCCACGGCTTGCACGGCGACCTCGATCTCTCCTCGGAATGGCTGACCGCAGGCGCGTGCCGACGGCTCGAGCCGGGCCTGACGCCGGACGTCGTCGGCGGCTTCGCCGCCCCGGGCGAGGCTGAGGTCGATCCCCGGGTCGTGATGGAGGCGCTCGGCATCGCCGCCCGGCGGGCCGGCGTCCGCGTGCTCGAGCGGAAGGCCGAGAGGGTCGCCGACGTCGTCGCGGGCTCTTCCGTCTCGGTCGAGGGCGTGACACTCGAGGGCGGCGAGGAGTTGTTCGGCCACACGGTTCTGCTCGCCGCGGGCGTGCGGATCGGAGGACTCGCGCCCGATGGCGTCAACCTGCCCGTCCGGCCGATGAAGGGCGAGGTCGTGCGGCTCCGAGCGCGGCCGGGTGAGCGACCCTGCGAGCGGATCGTCGTCGGCGAGCGGTTCTACGTCGTGCCGCGGGCCGGGGAGGAGGTCGTCGTCGGCGCCACGGTCGAGGACCGCGGCTTCGACACCCGCGTCACCGCCGGGGGGATCCACGAACTGCTTCGCGAGGCCTATCGGGCGCTGCCCGAGATCGCCGAGCTCGAGCTGGTCGAGTGTGCTGCCGGGCTGCGCCCGACCACGCCCGACAACGCGCCGATGATCGGAGCCACCGCCGTCGATGGATTGCTCGTCGCCGGCGGGCACCATCGAAACGGGGTCCTGCTCGCGCCGATCACCGCGGATGCGATCGGTGCCCTGCTGCGTGGTGAGGAGACGCCGGCGGCGATCGCCGCGCTGACCCCGGCCCGCTTCCCCTCCACTGCGAGGATTCACGCATGATCATCGAGCTGAACGGCCGTGAGGTCGAGATCGCCGACGGGGCCACCGTCGCCGACGCCGCCCGCGCCGCCGGGATCGAGCCCGGGCGCCGCGGCGTCGCGATCGCGCTCGACGGTGAGGTCGTACCGGGCGGGATGCTGGCCGAGACGGCCCTTGCCGCCGGTCAGCGGGTCGAGGTGGTCGAGGCGATCGGCGGCGGGTCGTGACGGGCGCTGAGTCCAACGGGGCCCGGTCCAACGGGGCTGATTCAGTCGACGCCGTCGGCGGCCTCGAGCTCGGCGGCCGGCGGTGGTCGTCACGGCTGATCGTCGGCACGGGCGGATTCCGCTCCCACGAGGACCTCGAGCGGGCGCTCGTCGCGTCGGGGACCGAGATCGTGACGGTTGCTCTGCGCCGGGTCGATCCGGGTTCGGAGGGGACGCTGCTGGACGTGATCGACCGGCTCGGACTCTTCGTGCTGCCGAACACGGCCGGTTGCTACACGGCCCGCGACGCTGTTCGGACGGCGAAGCTGGCCCGCGAAGCGTTCGGCACCGACTGGATCAAGCTCGAGGTGATCGGCGACGACCGCACTCTTCTTCCCGACGCGATCGAGCTCGTCGACGCGGCTGAGCAGCTGGTCGACGACGGCTTCACCGTCCTGCCCTACACGACCGACGACCCGGTCCTGGCCCGCCGGCTCGAGGCGATCGGTTGCGTCGCCGTGATGCCGCTGGGCTCGCCGATCGGCTCCGGCGCCGGCATCCGCAACGCGTACAACATCCGGATCATCGTCGAGTCCGCCCAGGTCCCGGTGATCCTCGACGCCGGCATCGGGACCGCCTCCGACGCGGCCCTGGCGATGGAGCTGGGCTGCGACGGCGTGCTGCTCGCCAGCGCGGTCTCGCGTGCCGCCGACCCGGAGCTGATGGCGGGAGCGATGCGCGATGCCGTCGCCGCCGGCTACGCCGCCCGGCACGCCGGCCGGATCCCGGAGCGACTCCACGCCAAGGCGTCGTCGCCGACCGAGGGCGTCGCGGAGCTCGAGTAGCCGATGAGCGGCCCGACGTCAGGACCAAAATCAGGAACTCCGGCCGGGCCGGTCGTCTGGCTCGCCCGCCACGGCGAGACGGAATGGAGCCGTTCGCTCCAGCACACGGGCCGCACCGACATCCCGCTGACCGAGAAGGGGGAGGAGGAGGCGCGCCGGCTCCGCGAGCCGCTCGCCGCCGTCGACTTCGACCGCGTCCTCTGCAGCCCGCTCGGCCGCGCCCGCGAGACCTGCGAGCTCGCCGGCCTCGGCGAGCGTGAGGAGCTGCGCGACGATCTGCTCGAGTGGGACTACGGCGACTACGAGGGCAGGACCAGCGCCGACATCCACGTCGACCGCCCCGACTGGTCCCTGTGGACCGACGGCTGCCCCGGGGGCGAAACGCCCGCCGAGGTCGGCGCCCGCGCGGATCGCATCGTCGCCGAGATCCTGACCATGACCGCCACCGACGACCCCGACTCCGGCGCCACCATCGCCGTCTTCGCCCACGGCCACATCCTCCGCGTCCTCGCCGCCCGCTGGCTCGGCCTCCCGCCCGCCGACGGCAAGCTCTTCGGCCTCGGCACCGGGACTCTCAGCCGCCTCGGCTGGGAGCACGACTACCGCGTGATCCAGCGCTGGAACGCCCCGGTCTGAGCTGGGGTGCGTCTGTCCGCCGGGTCGGGTGGCAGAAAACGTCCCCATATGCGTCGTTTCATGCCACGCGATTACTTCTAAGCTGCGGGGTGCCTCCGTGGCGTAATTGGTTATCGCGCACGCCTTTTAAGCGTTGAGATTCCGGGTTCGAGTCCCGGCGGGGGCATTTCAGGCGACTGAGGGAGCGACCCGGGAGCTCAGTCCTCGACGACCCGGCCACCGATCTCGACGAATCCGTCGCCCAGCGGCCTTGCGTGAATGATCGAGCCCTCGCCCTGCCGCACCTCGATCGCCCGGCCGAGGGAGTGGCTCAGCGGCAGCGCGGCCGAGCCCGTCGCCTCGTCCTCGTCGACCCCCGCCTCGGCCACGAAGCACCGCGCCCGGACCAGACCCGCGTCCTCGTCGATCCAGGCCCAGACGTAGAAGAAGCCGTCGGGAATCACGTCGAGGGCGTCGATCTCGGCCGGCGACCCGTACTGGATCAGCTCCCAGTCGGGGCACCACTCCGGCGTCGCCGTCACCCAGGTCGTCTCGTCCTCGAACCGCACTTCCACCTTGCCGGCGGGCGGACGGAGTGCATCGACATCGAATCCGGCACCGCGCAGCATCCATGCGGTGCCGACGCTCGGATGCCCGGCGAACGGCAGCTCGACCTCCGGCGTGTAGATCGCGATCCGGCCGCTCGGCGCGTCGTCGACGAACACCGTCTCCGAGTACCCCAGGTGGCGGGCGAGCGCCTGGCGATCGTCGGCGACCACCGTCGGCCCGTCCATCACCACCCCGAGCGGGTTGCCGAACTTCCCGGCCTCGTCGCAGAAGACCCTGGGGACCCGGACCTCGACGCGCGGTGGCTTCGCCATCCCAGGATCCCCGCAGCGACCTAGTGCCGGAAGTGTCGGCGGCCGGTGAAGATCATCGTCACGCCCGCCTTCTCGACCGCCTCGATGACCTCGAAGTCCCGCTTCGAGCCGCCCGGCTGCACGACCGTGCGAGCCCCGGCCTCGATCGCGGCCTGCGGCCCGTCCGCGAAGGGGAAGAAGGCGTCGGAGGCGACGACGGAGCCGTTGAGCCGGGCCGGTGCCTCCTCGCCGAAGGCGTCGGTGCACTTCTCGACGGCCAGCCTGACCGAGTCGACCCGGCTCATCTGCCCGGCGCCGATGCCGATCGTCTGCCGACCGCGAGCGAAGACGATCGCGTTTGAGCGGACGTGCTTGCAGACCTTCCAGGCGAAGACGATGTCGAGCCACTCCTCCTCGCTCGGCTCGTCGCCCGTCTCCACCGTCATTCCCTCGCCGTCGCTGGCCACGCCGTCAAGCTCCTGGACGAGCAGGCCACCTCGGACCCGCTTCATGTCCAGTTCGCTGCGGGCGGCCCGCTGCTCGGTGTCCTCGAGGATCCGGATCGCCTCCTTCTGCTGGAGGATCGACATCGCCTCGCCCTCGTACGCGGGAGCGATCAGCACCTCGACGAAGTTCTCGTGCAGCCGCTCGGCCAGCTTCTCGTCGATCGGCCGGTTGAGCGCGATCACGCCTCCGAACGCCGAGACCGGGTCGCACGAGAGCGCCTTTTCGTAGGCGTCGAGTGCGCTCTCGCCCTCCGCCGCCCCGCACGGGTTGTTGTGCTTGACGATCACGCAGGCCGGACCGTCGAGATCGGCGAGCAGGTTGCAGGCCGAGTCGAGGTCGAGCACGTTGTTGAAGGACAGGTCCTTGCCGTGGCGCTTGGAGACGCGGCTGAGCACGTGGGCGCGGGCGCCGACCTCGGTGTAGAGCGCCGCCCGCTGGTGCGGGTTCTCGCCGTAGGAGAGATCCATGAACTTCTCCATCGAGACGGCCTGATGGGTGGGGAAGTCCTCGTACCGCTCGCCGAACCAGCGGCTGATGGCGGCGTCGTAACGTGCGGTGGCGGCGAACGCCTCGTTGGCCAGCCAGTGCCGTGTGCCCGCGGAGATCTGGCCGTCGCCCTCCTCGAGCTCCGCCAGCACGGCGTCGTAGCTCTCGGGCCGGACCACGACCGCGACGTAGCGGTGGTTCTTGGCGGCGGCGCGAATCATCGTCGGCCCGCCGATGTCGATGTTCTCGATCACCTCGGCGTCCGTCGCGTCCCGCCTGGCCGCCGCCCGCTCGAAGGGGTAGAGGTTCGTGCAGACGAGGTCGATCGACTCGATCCCCTCACGCTCGAGCGTCGCCGCATGCTCGGGATCGTCGCGCACCGCCAGCAGCGAGCCGTGCAGTCGCGGGTGGAGCGTCTTGACCCGCCCGCCGAGGATCTCCGGCGCGCCGGTCAGCTCCTCGACCGTCCGGACGGCGATGCCGCCGTCGCTGAGCGCCGCCGCGGTGCCGCCGGTCGAAACGATCTCCACGCCCATCGCCTGCAGCCCCTGAGCGAACTCGACCACGCCGCTCTTGTCGAACACCGAGATCAGCGCCCGCTTGATCCGGACCGGGGCCGGGTCCGCCTCCTGGGCCGGGTTGGCGGCGATGGTTCCGTCGGTGTTCACAGTTCGGCCTCCTCGTCGATCCTCACGAGCCGCGGATTGTCGGGGTCGAAGTGGACGGCACCGGCGGCGATCAGTGCGATCGCACGTGGGAGCAGCTCGTGTTCGATCGCATGGATCTGCTCCGTCACCTCATGCATCGGCCGAGTGTATGTGAGCTCGAACGAGCGCTGCAGGAGGATCGGCCCGGTGTCCACGCCCTCGTCGACGAAGTGCACCGTCACCCCCGTGACCCGGACGCCGTGGGCCAGCGCCTGCCCGATCGCGTCCAGTCCCGGGAAGGCCGGCAGGAGCGCCGGGTGGACGTTGACGATCCGGTTCGCGGAAGCGCCCGATGAACGAATCGCTGAGCAGCTGCATGTACCCCGCGAGCACGACCAGCTCGCATCCGATCGACTCCAGCCAGTCCCCCATCGCGCCGTCGCGCTCCTCGCGGCCGGCGTAGTCGGCCCGCGAGAAGACGGCTGTCTCGACTCCCGCCGCACCGGCCCGCTCGAGGGCCTTGGCGTCCGCCTTGTCGGAGCCGACGCCGACGACCTCGACCGCCCCGCGGCCGTGCAGCCGGTCGAGGATCGCCTGCAGGTTCGTCCCGCTGCCCGAGGCGAGCACGGCGATGCGGAACGGCCGGTCGCGCTCTGCGGCCAAATCAGCGGGTGACGGCCGGGACCGTCGTCAGCTGCTCGAGGGCGAACTTCCCGTTCGCGTTCTCGCCCAGCGGATAGCGGCCCGTGAAGCAGGCGTCGCAGTGGTCCTCGGCGGGCGTGCCGATCGCCTCGTAGACGCCGTCGAGCGACAGGTAGGCGAGCGAGTCGGCGCCGAGGTGGTCGGCGATCTCGTCGATCGTCCGCTCGTGGGCGACCATCTCCTCGCGGCTCGACATGTCGACGCCGTAGTGGCAGGGGAAGCGGATCGGCGGCGCCGAGATCCGCAGATGGACCTCCGCCGCGCCGGCGTCACGCAGCATGCCGACGATCTGCCTGCGTCGTGTTGCCGCGCACGATCGAGTCGTCGACGACCACGAGCCGCTGGCCCTCGACGATCTCCGGCAGCGGGTTGAACTTCATCCGCAGCCCGCGCTTGCGCAGCTCCTGGCCCGGCTGGATGAACGTCCTGGCCACGTAGCGGTTCTTGATCAGGCCGTCGTCCTTCGGCAGCCCCGAAGCGCGGGAGAGGCCGGAGGCGGCCGGGTTGCCTGAGTCCGGGACGGAGATCACCAGGTCGGCGTCGACGGGGCCTCGCGCCAGAGGATCTCGCCCATCCGGCCGCGGACCTGCTGGAGGACCCGGCCCTCGAGGCGTGAGTCGGGCCGCGAGAAGTAGATGTGCTCGAAGACGCAGTGCGACTTCTTCTTCGGCTTGACGGCCTGCCGGACCTCGAGCCCGCGCTCGCTGAGCGAGACCATCTCGCCCGGGTTGACCTCGCGCAGCAGCTCGGCGCCGACGATGTCGAACGCGCAGCTCTCGGAGGCGACAAGGAAGTCGGTCCCGAGGCGGCCGAGCGACAGGGGCCGCACCCCGTTGGGATCGCGGAAGGCGCAGATGCCGCTCTTCGTCATCACGACGGTCGAGTAGGCCCCCTCGAGCCGCGGCATCGTCTCGACGACCGCGTCCTCGATCCGCTTCTCGTCGGACGAGGACAAGAGCGCCGCGATGATCTCCGAGTCGGAGGTGCCGCGGAAGGAGATGCCGCGGTCGCGCAACTCGGCGTAGAGCTCGACCGCGTTCGTCAGGTTGCCGTTGTGGGCGAGCGCGACCTCGCGGCCGTCGTCGCGCCAGACCGGCTGGGTGTTCTCCCAGGCGCCGCCGCCCGTCGTCGAGTAGCGGACGTGGCCGATCGCCATCGTCCCGGCGAGGCCCTGCAGCTTCTCCTCGTCGAAGACCTGCGAGACGAGCCCGAGGTCGCGCAGGGTCATGATCATCCCGCCCTCGCACGTCGCGATTCCCGCCGACTCCTGGCCCCGATGCTGCAGGGCGAAGAGGCCGAAGTAGCTGAGCCGCGCGACGTCGCGCCCAGGCGCGTATACGCCGAAGACGCCGCATTCGTCACGGGGTCCGTCGCGGTCGTCGAGGGGCCGCTCGGTCAAAGGGGGAAGGCCTTCCGGGTTCGTCGTCTGATCAGGACAACGCAGGACTCAACCTGCAGCCGCAGACTAGCAACGTCGTCACGCGGCTTCGACGCGCTCGCCCAGCGAGCGCCACGCTGCCGCGGCGTCGGCGACCGACAGCTCGACCGATGCCTCGCCGGCAGCGATCCGGATCGAATCGCCGGCGGCGACCCCGATCAGAACCGCGGTGCCCGCCTCGACCAGCTTCTCGATCTCGGTGACCTCACCGGCGAGCACGAATCCGCCCGGCCCCTCGCCGAACAGCCACGCCTCCGGGTCATCGCCGTCCTTCATCAAGCGGCTCCAGGTCGACCTGGAGGCCGCAGTCGCCGGCGATGGCCGTCTCGGCCAGTGCGCAGGCGAGGCCGCCGTCGCTGATGTCGTGGGTGGTGTGGAGCCGCCCGGCCCGGACGGCCTCCCGGACCTCGACGATCGACGCCCGGACCTCGCCGAGGTCGAACGCGCCCAGCCCCGCGCCGAGCTCGCCGCGGATCTTCGCGAGCTCCGAGCCGGCGACGTCCGGTGCGAACGGCCCGGCGATCGCGATCGCGTCGCCGCTGCGCAGGGCTGTGCCGGGGAGCCCCTCTGGGGAGGGCAGCTCTCCGACCATCCCGACGACGGGCGTCGGGTAGATCGGCCCGCGATCGGTCTCGTTGTAGAGGGAGACGTTGCCGCCGACCACCGGGACGCCGAGCTCGGTGCAGGCGTCGGCGAGCGCCTGGGTCGAGCGATCGAGCTGCCAGGCGACGGTCGGCTTCTCGGGATTGCCGAAGTTGAGGCAGTTGGTCAGGCCGAGCGGCTCGGCGCCGACGCAGGCGAGGTTCTGCGCACATTCGAGGACGGCCTCGATCGTGCCCGCGTAGGGGTCGCAGGCGACCCGCCGCCCGCTGCCGTCGATCGAGATCGCGATCGCTGTGCCCGTCTCGGCGAGCTGGAGGACCGCGGCGTCGGCCTGCTCCGGCCGCCGCACGGTGCGCGACTGGACGAGCGAGTCGTACTGCTCGAACGCCCAGCGCTTGGAGGCGATCGTCGGGGCCGCGAGGAGGGTGGCCAGGGTCGCCGTCGCGTTGCCTGTGTCCACGGGCTCGGCGTTGCCGTAGACCCAGCTCTCCGGCTCGGCCGGCTCGAGGTCGTAGAGCGGGCAATCGTCGACGAGCAGCTTCACCGGCATGTCGCCGACGAGCTCGGGGCCGTCGTAGATCCTGATCCGGTCGCCCTCGGCGACGGAGCCGATCACCGTGCCGCCCGTCTCCCACTTCCGGCAGATCGCCAGCACCTCGTCGACCCGGCCGGGCTCGACGACGGCGAGCATCCGCTCCTGCGACTCCGAGACCATCACCTCGAACGGCTCGAGGTCGGGGTTGCGCAGCGGCACCTTCGCGACGTCGATGTCGATCCCGACCTCGCCCGCCGAGGCCATCTCGCTGGCCGAGGAGGTGAGGCCGGCCGCGCCGAGGTCCTGAAGCGAGACCAGGAGGTCCCGCTCGAGCAGCTCGAGGCAGCACTCCATGACCTTCTTCTCCTCGAAGGGGTCCCCGATCTGGACCGTGGGCCGCTTGTCGTCGCCCTCCTCCAGCTCGGCCGAGGCGAGGACGGATGCGCCGCCGATGCCGTCGCGGCCGGTCGTCGCGCCCATCAGCACGATCACGTTCCCGACGCCGGCGGCCGCGGCCCTGACCATTCGGTCGGTGCGAGCGAGGCCGACGCACATCGCGTTGACGAGGCAGTTCTGCTCGTAGGGCGGCTCGAACTGGACCTCGCCGCCGATCGTCGCCACGCCGATCGAGTTGCCGTAGTGGCCGATCCCGGCGACGACCTGCTCGAACAGGTAGCGCGAGCGGGGCGAGTCGAGCTCGCCGAAGCGCAGCGAGTTGAGGTTGGCGATCGGCCGGGCGCCGAGCGCGAAGATGTCCCGCATGATCCCGCCGACGCCGGTGGCCGCGCCCTGGAACGGCTCGACGGCGCTCGGATGGTTGTGCGACTCGACCTTGAAGGCGACCGACCAGCCCGAGCCGACGTCGACGGCACCGGCGTTCTCGCCGGGCCCCATGACCACGCGGGGTCCCTCGGTGGGCAAGCGCCGCAGCAGCTTCTTCGAGTGCTTGTAGGCGCAGTGCTCGGACCAGAGCAGCGAGAACATCGCCAGCTCGACGTCGTTGGGCACCTTGCCGAGCCCGTCGCAGATCAGCTCGTACTCGCGGTCGGTCAGACCGAGGTCGCGGTGCTTGCTCAACGGAGGCGTTGGTCGTGGGCGGTTCTCACCGCTGCCATTCAACTATGTGCTTGCCCGGAACGAGGCGCAGGCACTCCGAGCCTCCGATTCCCGCCGCTAGGATCGCAAGCGTGAGCGATCCCGATTCCGCCGAGTCGCCCTCTCGTTCCCTGATGGAGAGGATGGCGATTCGCCGTCTCCTTCGTAAAGCGGGGAGGGGAGCGGGGGAGCCGCTTCGGGAGGAGGACTGGGCGGTCGCCTGGGAGATGCAGGAGGAGACACTTCCGCGAATGGTCCGCAGGGCCTGGACCGCAATTCCGGGGAGCCCGAGATGCGGCATCTGCGCGGCGCCGTTCGAGGGCCCGGGAAGCGTGATTTCGCGACCGCTCGGTTATCGACCGTCGCGTAAGAACCCGATCGCTGTGCGCGACCTGCGTCGAGTCCTCCCCGCCGGGCGGGATGTCGATGGACACCGGCGTTCTCTTCGCCGATCTGCGGGGCTTCACCGGCAAGAGCGAGGGGATGGAACTCACCGACGTCACCGCGCTCCTGCGCCGCTTCTACGGATGCGCTGAGCGAGTGCTGTTCCCGGAGGCGGTTATCGACAAGTTGATCGGCGACGAGGTCATGGCCCTCTACCTCCCTCCCTTCACCTCGCGGTACACCGATGCGACACCGGCCGCGCTGATGGTCGATCACGCTCGCGAGCTGCTGCGGACGGTCGGTTACGGAGGCTCCGACCCCCCGTTCGTCGAGATGGGCATCGGGATCGACTACGGCGAGGCTTTCGTGGGGAACATCGGCGACCGTGCCGTCTACGACTTCACCGCCATCGGCGACGTCGTCAATACCGCCTCACGGCTGCAGGGACAGGCGGCCGGAGGCGAGGCGATCATCACCGCTCGCGCCGCTGCCCATCTCGACGAGCCGCCCGGTGAACTCGTCGAGCTCGAGCTGAAGGGGAAGACGGGCATTCAGTCCGCCTATCGCTTCGGCGTCGAGGTCTGAAGCCCAGGGGCGCGGGAGCGTCAGCGGACGGCGCTGGCGGCGCCGCTGCGGTACCCGAGTTCATCGAGCATCTCGCCGGCGACCTCCTCGAAGGCGCCGAGCTGCTCGGGTTCGAGGCGCTCGCGCCAGCAGCCGACCGGGCCGAGCTCGGCCTCGATCGCCGTCCGCTCCGGGGGGTCGATCATCGATGCCTCGAACGGCAGCTCGATGAAGTCGCAGACCTTCCGCAGGACGGCCTCGGGGTCGGCGATCAGGTCCTCGTAACGGATCTCGAGGAACCAATCCATCAGGTGCTCCTGCTGCTGCGCTGACTTCACCTTCTTGCTCCACCGCTGCCCGACGGCGATCGCGGCGCCGGTGCTGATCGCGGCCGGCTTGGCGGCGAGCGTGTCGCGACCGTCGCGGACCACGTGGATGAACCGGGCCTCGGTCAGGGCCCGCTGGATCCGCCGCATGCGCTTCAGGTAGGAGGGAGTGTTGTCGCCCCAGCGCGACTCGCCGACGCTCTCGGTCGCCGCTTCGTAAAAGGTGCGCAGGACCGCGGCGGCCTTGAGGTCGTCGAGCTCCGTCAGTCGCGTACGGATCTCCGCCTCGGTGACGCCGTGCGCCTCGAGCGGTCCGGCCGCCGCCATCACCTTGATCACGCGCTCGACGGTCATCGGCTCGGAGCGGATCATCTCCGCCAGGCCCGGCACGAAGCCCGTCTCGCTCAGCATCAGCAGCTCGGAGTTGGCGCCGAGCATCGCGGACAGGAGGTCGGTGCCGGAGCGGGCGGCGCCGATCAGGAACGGTGCCGGCGTGCGCGGCCCGGCCGGATCGCTGACGCCGGTTGCCTGCTTGGCGACCGACATCGCGCGGCGAAGCGGTCGCGGCAGCCGCGGTCCGCGGCGCGGCCTGTAGACCTCGCCGTCGTCGGGTGAGTCGAGCTCGTAGCCGAGGTCGGCGAGCAGGTCTCCGGCCAGCGCCTCGTAGGCGGCGCGATCGGGCTCCGGCATGCGCTCGCGCCAGGTGCCGATCAGATCCGGGTTGGGCGGCTCGAAGGTCTTCGCGTGGCTCATCAGGCGCTTCTCCGCCGACTGCGCCTCGCCGTGGGCGCGGGGGAGGGCGCGCGCCTTCTCCTGCAGCCGCTGCTCGGCGGTCTCGTGGTAGCCGAGCATGCGCTCGTCGAACTCGAGCTCGATGAACTCGCAGATCCTCCGCAGCTCACGTTCGGTGTGGAGGACGAGGTCCTCGAACTTGACCTCCATGTAGAAGCCGAGATAGGGCTGCTGGGCGCGTCCCCGGAGGACGCGGCTCCGCCACTTCTCCGCCGCCGCCTCGACCGTCTGCGGGCCCCAGTCCTGCTTGAGCACCGACAGCGCGACGTCGCGACCGTCGCGGATCAGGTGGATGAACCGGGCCTCCGGCAGGTAGACCTGGATCTCCCGCATGTTCTTGATGTAGCCGGGGGTCTTGTCGCCCCACCGCGCTCCGGGGTTGCCCTGCTTGTCGGCGTAGAGGTCGAAGAAGGCGCGAACGGCGGCCGGACCGGTCAGCCCGCCCGCCTCATCGAGGGCGGCCCAGCGGGCGGCCAGCTCCTCCGGCGCGATCGTGAAATCGCCCCAGCGACGGTGGGAGGTGAGCAGCTCGAGCATCTGCTCGGGGCTCGCGCCGTGTTTCTCGCGGGCCGAGATCAGCTCCGGGATGAAGTGGGTCTCCGAGGGGATGGCGACGCCGGGATGGGCGTCGAGCATCAGCCGCAGCAGCGTCGTCCCGGAGCGGGTCGCGCCGACGACGAACGGCGCCGGCGGAGGCGCCGATGACGCCCGGCGGACGGCCGAGCGGCGGCTCTGCCAGCCGGCTACCGAGCGGACGATCTCGCGGCGGGCCTTCACGATTCCGCCCCCGCCAGCCCCGCGAACATGGCGGCGTAGTCGGCAACGGTGTTCTCCCAGGCGAACGTCTCGCGACTGGCGCGAGCCCCTTCGGCGAGGCGCTCGCGCTCGCCGGGCTCGGCAAGGCGCTCGATCGCGGCGGTCAGACCGGCGACGTCGGGCTTCATCGAGGGGATGCCGGACGGCGCGACGTCGTCCTGCAGGTCACCGACGAGCAGCCCGTTGACGCCGTCGGTGACGACTTCGTTCATCGGTGGGCTGTCGTTGGTGATCTGCGGCATCCCGAACGCGATCGCCTCGTAGAGGAACAGACCGAGGCCCTCCCATCGGCTCGGTCCGAGGCAGACGTCGCATGAGGCGAAGAGCCGCAGGTGCTCGTCGGTGGGCATGTCGTCGATGACGAGCTCGATCCGGGGGTCGGCCTCGGCGGCCTTCTCGAGGTACTTCATTCGCCGCTCGAGCTGGGCCTTGAAGATGAGCCGGAGGTTGTCGCCCTTCGCGTTCGTGAACGCCTCGACGACCTCCTTGTGCGGCTTGCGCGGGCCGAGGAGCGCGCCGGGAAAGTAGAACTTCACGAGATCACTCCGACCGGATCCTCCGCTTCGCGTCCGGTCCGGTCGGCCTGCGCGGTGTTGCTGCTCGGCAAGGGCGTCAGGTAGCTGGTGGGCCGCGGCCTTCGCCTTGGCGGCGGCGTCGAGCAGCTCCGGGTGCAGGCCCCAGCGCAGGTAGGGGCTGTCGATGCCGAACTCGGCGTAGCGGTCCCGCTCGCAGCGAGTCAGCGAGTAGAGGACGTCGTAGGCGCGCTTGGCGGGCTCGGCGTCCTCGGGCTTGAACATCTCCCAGACGAACCGGCCGACGGTCTTGACGCCGGTCTCGCGGATCCGCGCGATCTCCTCGTGCTGGTAGCAGTTGTCCCAGTGGACGGCCTCGATCGCGTTGTCGGCGATCCAGCTCTCGTACTCGCTGAACGGGACCTCCCAGTCGGAGGCCTCGGTGACCCCGGGCTGATCCCAGACTCCGGTCCGATCGACGTGGGCTGCCATCGGCCCCTTGTCGCGGGTCGGCCGGGCGAGGATGAAGGTCTCGTGCCCCTGGGCGTCGAGGGCGTCGCGGATGTAGCGGGAGACGAAGGCCTGGCCGCGGTTGAACCACTTGGTGACGATGCCGATGCGCATTACGCCGACACCTCATAACCGAGCTCCCTAAGGAGATCCCCTGCCACCGATTCGTAGGCGGCGACGTCCTCGGCGGACATCTCGGTCTTCCACTTGTCCAGCTTCGAGGGGTCCGGCGGCTTCGTGGTCGGCGCGTGATTGTCGATCCGGTAGCCGGCCTCCTGGGTCGCGTGGGACCCGTCGGCCCGGAGCTCCCCGGCCATCTCGCTCAGTCGCTCGGCGGCGCGCTCGTGGTAGGTCAGCATGGCCGGGTCCCAGGGCAGGTCGATGAACTCGCAGATCCGGCGCAGCGTTCCCTCCGGGTCGCGGACGAGGTCCTCGTAGCGGGCCTCGACGTAGCGGGCGCCCTTCAGCGTCGCCGCCTGGTCGCGGGATTTGCCGATCCGCTTGACCCAGCGGGCCGCCTGCTCGGCGGGCGGCGGCTGCTCGTTGAGCGCGCGGGCCGACTGCGAGAGCGCGACGTCGCGTCCGTCGCGAATCAGGTGAATGAAGCGTGATTCCGGCAGGGTCCTGCCGATCCGTTGCACCGAGAGCATGTAGGCCGGGGTCTTGTCGCCCCAGCGCGGCTTGCCCTGTCGCTTCGCGTAGGCCTCGAAGAAGGCGCGGACCGCCTCGGCGCCGTCGCCGGAGTGAACGCGGTCGAGTCGCTCGCGCATCTCCTCGGAGCTGATCCCGAAGTCGTCCCAGGTGCGGTTCTCCGTCAGCGCGGCGAGCATCCCGTCGGTGCCCTCCTCGGCGCGGGCGGCCTTGATCAGGTCGGGGACGAAGTGGGTCTCGGGCGGGATCGCCAACTCCGGATGGGCGTCGAGCATCATCCGCAGCAGCGTCGTGCCGGACCGGGTCAGGCCGACCACGAAGGGGGCGGGGGGACGGTCGTCGCCGGCCTGTGCCCCGTTGTCGCCGCGGACGCGGCCGAGCGGCAGCGCGCTCATGACTCGCTTCCCTCGGACTCGCCGGATGCGGCGGGCGTCGCCGGCGCCTCCGGGACGGGATCGCCGATCACCTCGTAACCGAGCTCCAGGAGCAGCGGGGAGGCGACGCTCTCGAAGGCGGCGATGTCGGCGGGGTCCATGTCCCCCTTCCACCGTGCGAGCCGGCTCGGGTCCGGCGGCTTGGAGGTCAGGACGTGTGCCTCCTTGCGGTGGTCGGCGGGGCGCAGCGGCTTGCCGTCTTCGCCGGGCAGGTCGCGGTGCATCTCCGCCAGCCGCTCCTCGGCGCGCTCGTAGTAACGGAGCATCGAGTCGTCCCAGGGGAGCTCGAGGAACTCCGAGATACGCCGCAGCTGGGTCTCGGTGTCGCGGACGAGCTCCTCGTACTGGACCTCGATGTAGTGCAGGTCCTCGCCGTCGGCGCGGGCCTCCTCGATCTTGCGCACCCAGCGCTCGGCGACGGTCTCCATCGGCGGCGGGTCCTTGAGGATCCGCTTGAAGCGGGAAAGGGCCGCGTCGCGGCCGTCGCGGATCATGTGGATGAAGCGGGCCTCCGGAATCCAGCGCTCGATCTGCTTCATCCGCTTCACGTAGTTCGGCGTCTTGTCGCCCCAGCGCGGCTTGCCCTGGCCCTCGGCGTAGAGCTCGAAGAACGCGCGGACGGTCGTTTCCGGATCGATCCGGTCGAGCTCGCAGTAGCGCTCGAGCAGCGCGGCCGAGTCGAGATTGAAGTCGCCCCACTGGCGATGGCCCGTGACGATCGCGTGGGCCTCCTCGCAGGTGACCCCGCGCTTGCGCGTCGCCTTGATCAGCGAGGGAACGAAGTGGGTCTCCGGCGGGATCGCCAGATCCGGGTGGGCGTCGAGCATCAGCCGCAGCAGCGTCGTGCCCGAGCGGGTGACTCCGACGATGAACGGAACGGGCGGGCCGGCGGGCGTGCGGCCGCGACGGAGTTGCGAGGGCAGCCTCATTCGACTCCCTCCCCGGCCGTCGTCAGGTCGGTGCTGAGCTCGTAGCCCAGCTCGCTCAGCATCGAGCCGGCGACCGCCTCGAACTCGGTGAGCTCCTCCGCGGTCATCTCCGAGCGCCAGCGTCCACTGCGGTTGGTGGTGGGCGGCTCGGAGGTGAGCGCGTGCGCCGCCATCCGGTTCGTGCCGGTGCGGACGACCCCGCTGTCGGAGTTGTCGAGGTCGCGGTCCATCTCGGCGAGTCGGTCCTCGGCGCGCTCGTGGTAGTCGAGCATCGCCGGGTGGAAGTCGAGCTCGATGCGCTCGCAGATCCGCCGCAGCGTGCCCTCGGCGTCGGCGACGAGGTCCTCGTAGCGGACTTCCATGTAGGCGACGTCGTCGATCTCGGCGGCCCCCTCGCGGGCCGCGGCGATGCGGCGCTGCCAGCGGTCGGCCATGGCGGCGATCGGGACGGTCGAACCGTCGATCACGCGCTCGCGCTGCGAGAGCGCGACGTCGCGGCCGTCGCGGATCAGGTGGATGAAGCGGGCCTCGGGAAGCGCCCGGGTGATTCGCGGCATCGCCCGCATGTAGCGCGGGGTCTTGTCGCCCCAGCGCGGCTTGCCCTGCCCCTCGGCGTAGAGCTCGTAGAAGCAGCGGATCGCGTTGGCGGCCGTCAGCGGGCGCACCTGCTTGGCGCGGGCGCGGAACTCGGCCTCGTCGAGGCCGAAGTCGCCCCAGCGGGGGTGCTTGGTGATCGAGCGGATCAGCCGGCGGCGCGTGTTCTCGTGGTTTGCACGGCGGATGACCTCGGGGATGAAGTGGGTCTCGGGAGGGATCGTCAGCTCCGGATGTGCGTCGAGCATCATCCGCAGCAGCGTCGTCCCGGAGCGGTTGACGCCGACGACGAAGGGAGCGGGTGGCCGCTTCGGCTCGGTCAGCCTCTGCTTTACCCGCGAGGCGAACCCGATCGGGTGGCGCCAGCCGGCCTGCCTGCGGGCGATCAAGTCACTTCACCGTCCCTGGTGAGTCATCTTCGCGCGGCTCGGTCCCCGGTCCGTCGCCGATCTGGTACCCGAGCTCGACCAGCAGCGGCCCCGCGATCGACTCGAACTCCTCACGGTCGGATCGGTCCATGCTCTCGCGCCAGCGGCTGACCCTGCGGGGGTCGGGCTTCTCGGTCGTCCTGGCGTGGGTGGCCATCCGTCGCTCGACGCTGAGCGTCGTCCGCTTGCCGTCGTCGGGCAGCTCACGCTTCATCTCCTCGAGCCGGTCGGCGGAGCGCTCGTGGTACTCGAGCAGCGCGTCGTCCCAGGGGAGCTCGAAGAACTCGCAGACGGTCTCGAGCGTCGGCCGGGTGTCGAGGATCAGGTTCTCGTAGCGGATCTCCTCGTAGTGGGCGAGGCGCTTGGCCTGCTCGCGGGCCCGCGTGATCCGCCGGACCCAGCGCTCCGCGATCCGGTCGATGGGGTGTTCCTTGACGGCCCGGTCGCGGATCGAGAGGGCGACGTCGCGGCCGTCGCGGATCACGTGCACGAACCGGGCCTCGGGGAGCGCCCGCTCGATCTTCCGCATGCTCTTCACGTAGATCGGTGTCTTCTCTCCCCAACGGGGCTTGCCGACCCGCTCGGCGTAGGCCTCGTAGAACGCGCGGAGGGCGTCGCCGGCGTTGAGCGGGTCGATCGACCGGAACCGCTCGAGGAGCTCGTCCTCCGTCAGGCCGAAATCTCCCCATTCGCGCTGGCTCGTGATCGTCGCCAGCAAAGATTCGGGTGTGGGGGATCGCGCCTCGGCGGCCTCGATCAGCTCCGGCACGAAGTGGGTCTCGGGCGGGACGGTCAGCTGGGGGTGCGCGTCGAGCATCATCCGCAGCAGGGTCGTCCCGGAGCGGTTCACTCCGACCACGAAGGGCGCGGGCAGGCGCTCGGGCCCGCGGGATGCGGCACGACGGGTTCTGGACTCTCGCCAGGCTCTCTGTGGGCTAGGAACTGCCAAAAGGTTTCCTCGGGGGTCGTTCCCGAATGAACGTCGGGTCGTGAGGCCCGGAGGGGTGCGCTGCCAAGCCCCCGGACGAGGGCGAGATTCTAGGCGTTAAGCCCGAGGTCCGGTTGGGCCGTTGATCAGTTCGCCGAGCGCGTCGACGGTGCGCTGCCAATCGAAGCGCCCGCGCGAGTCCTCCGTCCCCCTCCGGAGTTCGGCCAGGTTCTCGGGCTGTCCGATCCGCTCGATCGCGGCGGCCATCGCGTCGATGTCGGGCCGCTTGGCCGGGATCCCCGAGCGGGCGGTGCCGTCGGGGTGGGAGGGGACGAGGAGGCCGTTGACGCCGTCGCGCACGACCTCGTTCATGGGCGGGTCGTCGTTGGCGATCGTCGGCATGCCGAACGCGACGGCCTCGTACAACGGCAGTCCGAGTCCCTCCCACCTGGAGGGCGAGATCGAGACGTCGTTGGCCGCGATCGCGGCGAGGTGCTCGTGCCAGGGCTCGTCGGCGAGCTTCAGTTCGATTCTCGCGTCGGCCTCGACCATCGGCAGGATCTGCTCGAGGCGCGTCCGCTCGACCTGGGCCTTGACGAGCAGCCGCAGGTTCTCCCCGCGGGCCTTCGAGAACGCCTCGATGACGGGCTCGGCCGGCTTGCGGTGGCCGAGGAAACCGCCCGGGAAGACGAATCGGACGAGATCACTCCGAGCAGATGCTCCGCTTCGCGTCCGCTCTGCTCGGTCGGCGACCTCCAGCAGCTCGGGATGGATCCCCCACGGGACCCGCGGCGTCTCGAGTCCCCAGCCGCGGTAGCGCTCCCGCTCGCACTCGGTGACCGAGTAGACGACGTCGTAGGCGTCACGGGCCGGGGCGAGGTGGTCCTCCGTGAAGTGCTCCCAGACGAAGCGGCCGATCACGCGAACGCCGCGGGCGCGAAGCTGGGCGAGCTCCTCGAACTGGTAGTTCTGGTCGCAGAGGATCACGTCGAGGTCGTTGGCCTCGACCCAGGCGACGTACTCGGCGAGCGGAGTTTCGAAGCTCGACGCGGCGGTCACGTCGGGCTGGTCCCAGACGCCCGTCCGCTCGAGGGCCCCGCCCATCGGCCCCTTCTCGCGCCGCGGTTTGGCGAGCACGAAGCTTCGGTGTCCGAGCTGATCGACAGCCGAGCGCAGGTAGCGGCCGACGACGGGTTGTCCGCGGTTGAACCACTTACTAACTAGACCAACGCGCATATGTCCTCCGCTTCGCGTCCGGGCATATGCGTTGCTTAGTTATCCGCGTTGCGCTTGGCCTTGCCGCCCCGGCCGCCGCGGTTGCCGCCGTTGACGCTCATCAGTCGCGGCTTGCGGGGCAGCAGGCGTCCGCGGTCGACCGTGCCCGAGGGGACGGCGTGGACGCAGAGGCGGCCCCAGTGATCGTCCCGGGCCTCCTCCCAGACCGTCGAGATCCCGGCGAAGCCCGCCGTCGTCAGCATCTGCTCGACGCAGGCTCGGTTGGGGATCCACCAGTTCGACGCGTTGCCGGCGTCGTCGCCCTGGAACATCATCATCGGCTCCTCGCCGCCGAGCGACGTCGAGGCGGTCTCGATCACGAGCAGCTCGCCGGTGACGGCACGCAGTCGCATCAGCAGGGCCATCGGGTCGGGCACGTGGTAGATCAGGCCGGAGCAGAGGACGACGTCGAAGCGGTCGAGTCCGAGCCAGTGCTCGCCGAAGACGTCCATCTGCAGGAACTCGAAGCCGTAGCGCTCCACGTTCGCCGCGAGGTCGGGGCATGTGCAGATGTCGATGCCCGTGACCCCGTCGGCGCCGCGCCGGATCGCGTCCGCACAATGGACGCCCTCCCAACAGCCGACGTCGAGGAAGGTCTTGCCGCTCAGCTCCACCGGGAGGCGGAACTGCTCCCAGCGCGTCGCCTTGCCGGCGGCGCGCAACTCGTCGCCGAGGCCCTCGATCGGGTTGTCCTGCTGTCCTTCGGTCGTCATCGGATCGGGGAGCGTAGTCCTGTAGGCATCTTCGTGCCCGGCGTCAGGTCGCGATCAGCGACTCGAGGTCGGCCATGGTCCGCGACCAGTCGCGCTGCGCCCGCAGCTCCTCCACGCCGGCCCGCATGCGCTCGAGCTCCTCGCGGTCCCCGAGCCGTTCGATCGCCGCCGTCAGCGCTCCGATCTCGGGGTCCCACGCGGGGATGCCGGAACGTGCCGTCCCGTTCTGGACGGAGGGCACGAGGATGCCGCTCCTCCCGTCGATGACCATCTCCGACATCGGCGGCCGGTCGTTGGTGATTATCGGCAGACCGAAGGCGGTCGCCTCGTAGAGCGGCAGACCGAGGCCCTCCCATCGGGAGGGGGCCAGGCAGACGTCGCAGGCGGCGAACCTGGCGCGGTGGATCGCCTCGGGTTCGTCGTCGAGCATCAGCTCGATTCGGGGATCGGCCTCGGCCGCCTTGCGCAGGTCCTCGTCGTTGCGCGGCGCCTGCGCATTGATCAGCAGCCGCAGGTGATCGCCCTGCGCCTTGCCGAAGGCGCGGATGACCTTGCGGATCGGCTTGCGCCGACCCAGGAAACTACCCGGGGAAGTAGAAACGAGATAACTCCGAGGGGATCCTCCGCTTCGCGTCCGGTCCCCTCGGCCTGCGCGGTGTTGCCGCTCGGCAGGGGCGTCAGTTCCGCGTCGGGTGCGGCAAGTAGTTCCGGGTGGATGCCCCACTGGACGTAGGGGCTGTCGATGCCCATCTCCGCGTAGCGGTCGCGCTCCGCGGCGGTCAGCGAGTAGATCGTGTCGTAGGCGCGCTTGGCGGGCTCGACGTGCTCTTCGGCGAAGTACTCCCAGACGAACCGGCCGACCGTACGGATCCCCTGCGCGCGCAGGGCCCCGACGGCTTCCCACTGGTAGTTCTCGTCGAAGAGGATCAGCTCGAGGCCGTTGTCCTCGGCCCATAGCTCGTATTCGACGGTCGGGATCTCGTGGGTCGATCCCTCGGTTACGCCGGGTTGATCCCAGACCGGGTCCCGCTCACCGGGTTCGATTTCGGCCGCCCTCTTGGCGCGCGGGCCGGAACCGGGCCGGGCGAGGACGAACGTCTCATGTCCGAGGTCGTCGAGCGCCGAGCGGATCTGGCGGGTGGCGACGGCCTGGCCGCTGGCGGTCCATTTGCTGACTAAACCGATACGCATAGGTCCTCCGCTTCGCGTCCGGGGAAATGCGTCACTGCGCGAGGTCGGGTCATCGTTTGCGTGCGAGGGTGATCCCGTCGGCGACGGCGAGCATCGCGACGTCCACGCGTTCGTCCGCGGCGATCTGCTCGTTGAGGCGGGCGATCACCTGGCCGCTCTCGTCCTCGGGCGCCGGATCGAGGACGTCTCCGCCCCGCAGCATGTTGTCGAGGACGATCAGGCCGCCGGGGCGGAGCAGGACCAGGCAGGCCTCGTAGTACTCGGGATATCCGACCTTGTCGGCGTCGATGAAGGCCAGGTCGAGCGGCTCGGTCCCCTCTCCGATCAGGCGGTCGAGCGTCTGCTCCGCCGGTCCGAGGAGGATCTCGACGCGATCGGCCACCCCTGCCTCTTCGAAGTTGGTCTGTGCGGTCGCGGCCCGTTCGGGGTCGAGTTCGCAGGCCAACAGCTTCCCGCCCTCGGCCAGTCCGCGGGCGATGCAGATCGCCGAGTAGCCGGTGAAGGTGCCGAGCTCGATCGCACGCCGGGCGCCGACCAGCCGGGTCAGCATCGTCATCAGCGCGCCCTGGTCGGGCGAGATCTGCATGACGGCGATGTCGCCGAGCGCGGCGGTCCGCTCCCGGACGCCGGCGAGCGCCTCGTCCTCGCGCGCGCCGTTGCGGACGACGTAATCGTGCAGCTCGGGGGTGAGCGAGATGAACTTGGGGTCGCTCACGCGCCCGCGGCCGGCTCCTCAGTCATCTGGGCTCCGACCTCGTAGCCCAGGTCCTCCAGCAGCTCGCCGGCGGCGGCGTCGAACGCAGCGACGTCCTCCGGCGACATCTTCTCCTTCCAGCGGTACATCGCGCTGGGGTCCGGGGGCTTCTGCGTCATCGCGTGGGCCTGCATCCGCTCCTCGCCGGGACGGGTCGGCTTGCCCTCGATCGCGGGTAGGTCACGCGCCATCTCCGACATGCGCTCGGCTGCGTGCTCGTAATAGGTCAGCATCACGGGGTTCCACGGGAGCTCGAGGAACTCGGCGATCCGGCGTAGGTTCGGCTCGGTGTCGGTGACGAGATCTTCGTAGCGAAGCTCGAGGTAGTTGGAGACCTTGCGGCCGTGACGCTGGGCACGGCGGATCCGTCGCTGCCAGGTCTCGGCCACCTGCGACGCGGGGGCGGGGGCCTTGTCGCCGAGCGTCCGCTTCCAGCGGGAGAGCGCGACGTCGCGACCGTCGCGGATCACGTGGATGAACCGCGCCTCGGGCATCGCGCCCTCGATCTTGATCATGTTCTTCACATAGGCCGGGGTCTTCTCGCCATACCGCGGCTTACCCTGCCGCTCGGCGTACATCTCGTAGAAGGCGCGGAGCGCGGGACCGGACTCGAAGGAGTCGAGCTGCTTCCAAAGCGCGACGACGTCGGCCGGGTCGGTGTGGAGGTCGCCCCACTGCCGGACCGCGGTCATGGTCTCCACAGCCTGCTCGGGCGAGGCGCCACCGTCGATCGTGTCGATCAGGTCGGGGACGAAGTGGGTCTCGGGCGGGATCGCCAGGTCCGGATGAGCGTCCAGCATGAGCCGCAGCATCGTCGTCCCGGAGCGCCCGACGCCGACGATGAACGGAACGGGGAGGCGGTCCTTGGTCTGCTTCTTTCCGAAAATTGCCATTGCCGGGAAGGGTAGGCGAGTGGGTCCGGCGAGGGCGGCCTGTCGATTCCTCGGACGGCCGTTCGTCTATTCCGCAGGAGGACCCATGATGAACCAGATGCCCATCCATCAAACGCGAGGAGTAAGGCGCGCGCGCCCGGCCGATGCGGTCGCGATCACGGAGCTGGTCCAGGCCGCCTACGGCCATTATCCGGAGCGAATCGGAGTCCGACCTCGGCCGATGGACGACGACTACGGGCGCGCGATCCAAACGAATGAGGTTTGGGTGTTTCCTGACCACGGCATGATCGAAGGGGTAATGGTCCTCACCGCCGACGGCGACCATCTCTTCGTCGACAACGTGGCCGTTGCGCCCTCGGCCCAAGGCGGCGGACTCGGGAGGACGTTGCTGGAGCATGCCGAGGCGCGGGTGGCGGAGCTCGGGCTGCGAGAGGTCCGTCTTCTGACTCATCGCCTGATGAGCGAGAACCAATCCATCTACGAACATCTGGGTTGGACGCGGATGCCCGCTCCAGATGAGCAGCGGGGATGGGCTGTCTACTTCCGAAAGCGCAGTGGTCGCCACAGCCCGGAGAGCGATCGAGACGTCAGGTGAGCAGCGCCTCGAAGTCGCTGACCGTGCGGTCCCAGCTGCGCTCGTCGCGGGTCCGCAGCGCACCGGCCGAGAGCTCCGCCCGCAGATCCGGATCGGCGAGGCGGGAGATCGCCTCGGTCAGGGCGTCGACATCGACCGTCTTGGCGGGGATGCCGGAGTTGGCGAGGCCGTCGTCGTGGGAGGGGACGAGCAGGCCGTTGACGCCGTCGACGACGAGCTCGTTCATCGGGGCGTCGTCGTTGCAGACGATCGGCTGGCCGAAGGCGATCGCCTCGTAGAGGTGGAGGCCGAGACCTTCCCAGCGGGCCGGCGCCATGCAGACGTCGGCGTCGGCGAACATCTGCAGGTGCACGTCGGTCGGCAGGTCCTCGAGGACCAGCTCAACCCGGGAGTCCCGCTTGACGGCCTTCTCGAGGAAGTTCATCCGCCGTTCGATCTGGGCCTTGACGATCAGCTTCAGCTCCGGCTGCTTGGTCGCGGAGAAGGCATTGATGACCTCCTTGAACGGCTTCCGCTTGCCGAGCAGACCGGCGTGGTAGTGAAATTCGACGTCCGAGTGCTCGCGATTGGGCGTGATCTCGAAGTACTCCGGGTGGACGCCGTACTGGACGTACGGGGTGTCGATCCCCATCCCCGCGTAGCGCTCCTGCTCGGCGCGGGTCAGCGAGTAGACGAGGTCGTAGGAGCGCTTCGTCGGCTCGACGTGCTCGTCGCTGAACCGCTCCCAGACAAACCGCCCGATCGTTCGGACGCCCGAGGCGCGCAGCGCCGCAACCGCATCGAACTCGTAGTTCTGGTCGAAGAAGCAGACGTCGATGCCGGTCTCCTTCGCCCACCCGACCAGCTCGTCGGCCGGGATGAAGAAGTTCGACGCGGGGGTGACGCCGTCCTGGGCCCAGACGTCGTCCTCGCGGGCGTCCTGAGGCATCGGGAAGCTCTCCTTCGTCGGCCGGCCGAGGATGAAGGTCTCGTGCCCGAGCTGATCGAGCGCGGAACGGAGCTGGCGGGCGACGACGCCCTGCCCGCGGTTGAACCAGAAGGCGCATATCCCGACTCGCATGGTCGGGAAGGATGGCAGCTTGCCTCTCGCGGCCGGTGGAACGTGAGAAACGTCCAGCGGATGGACGCAACTCAGTTCGCGATTGGCGAGGGGTGGGCTTCGCCCCTCAGGCGACGGTCAATGCCCGCGCAGCCGACTCGAACAGCTTCAGGCCGTCGGTGGAGCCGGTCAGCGGATCGACCGCATGCTCGGGATGGGGCATCAGCCCGACGACGTTGCCTCGCTCGTTGCTGACGCCGGCGATGTCATCGAGTGAGCCGTTGGGGTTGTTACCGGGCGCGTAACGGAAGACGACCTGCCCGTTCGCCTCGAGCCGCTCGAGCATCTCGGGCGGGGCGAAGTACCGACCGGTCGTGTGCTTGACCGGGATCGAGAGGACCTCGCCGGCGCTCGCAGCACCGGACCAGGCGGTCTCGGAGTTGACGACCTCGACATCGACCTGGCGGCACAGGAACCGCAGACCCTCGTTGGCGAGCAGGGCGCCCGGCAGCAGCCCCGCCTCACAGAGGACCTGAAAGCCGTTGCAGATCCCGAGCACGGGGCCGCCGCCCGCGGCGAATTCCTGGACCCGCACCATTGCCGGCGCGAAGCGGGCGATCGAGCCGACCCGGAGGTAGTCGCCGTAGGAAAAACCGCCGGGGATGACGACGGCATCGACCCCGCCGAGGTCCTCGTCGGCGTGCCAGATGATCTTCGCGTCGCCGACCCGCTCGCAGGCGAGCAGCGCATCCACCTCGTCGCAGCTCCCGGGGAACCTGAGTACCCCGAACTTCACTCGTCGTCCAACTCGATGAGGTAATCCTCGATCAGCGGGTTGACGAGGAGCTTCTCGCAGAGCTCGTCGAGCTCGGCCCGATCGGTGAAGTGGAGCTCGACCATCCGGCCGACCCTGACGTCGCTGACCGAGTCGAAGCCGAGCGTCGGCAGCGCGCGTTCGACGGCCTTGCCCTGGGGATCGAGGATCCCCTCCTTGGGCGTGATCAGGACTCTGGCGAGCACGGCTTCGATCCTAGCGACGGAAGCGGCTCATCAATCCGCCCCGGGAGGGCGGCGGCCCGATCGAGTCCGCCAGACCCTGGTATCCGGCGTCGGCGAGCAGCTCGCCCATGTCGAGGCGCGCGAACGCCTCGCTCCACCGCGGGTCGTTGGCGGCGAACGGCACCTCTGGCTCCCGCACCTTGCCGCGTGCCCACTCGGCGACCTCCGGCGGCGTGCGTCTTCCCGTCACCTCGTAGACCCTCGCGATCGCCGCGACGGGATCGGCGCGGAGCTCTTCGTTGCGGAGCAAGACGTAGCGGTCGCCGAACAGCAGCCGGCCCTCGCGGAGCGTGCTCTCGAAGGTGTGTCGCCAGACGAGCAGGATCCGCTCGTAATTCGCGGGCTTGCGAAGGCGCGAGTACTCGTGCCGCTCGAGCAGGAGCTTCGAGAGCTGCCGGCTCGACCACAGCTTCCGCTTCTCCCGCTCGCCGAAGAACTCGTCGGCCGACGCGTAGTTCCGGCTGCGGCCCTTGCCCATCATCATCGATGCCGCAACCGCCCGCGGGTCCCGGACGACGTGGACCAGGACGGAGTCCTCCGGCGCGATCGCGCGGACCGCTTCCAGCTTGTCGTAGAAGCGGGTCTCCTTGATCAACACCGGCTCGTCCCGTTGCAGCAGGGTGCGGAGGAACCCGGCGCAGTGCTCCGGCAGGTCGGGTCCGAGCTCGGCCGCAGGATTGCCCGGCCCACCGAGGTTGAACTCGGAGATGTCCATGCCCGGGTAGTGCTGATCGCGGTAGGCGAGGCGCAGCGCGCGCGTCTCGGCGAACGGGTCGCTCTCCCTCGCGCCGCTCCCGCCTCCGGGGGTCTCGGTGTCCTCCCGTAACGGCTCGTAGAAGCAGTGAAGCTCCGGGTCCTCGAGCAGCGCGTCGTAGAGGATCGTCGTCCCCGACCGCCGCATGCCTTGCATCAGGATCGCCTGCGCCATCGTCGGGCAGGGTACCCGGGGGCGCGGGGCCCCTCAGTCCAGGGGCCGACCCGTGATCCGCTCGTAGGCCTCGCGGTACTTTGCCGTGGTCCCGGCGATCACCTCGTCGGGGAGGCTCGGGGCCGGCGGCGAGTGATCCCAGCCCTGCTCGTCGAGGTAATCGCGGACGTACTGCTTGTCGAAGGACGCCTGCCCGCGACCCGGTGCGTAGTCGTCCGCCGGCCAGAACCGCGACGAGTCGGGGGTCAGGACCTCGTCGCCGAGGACGATCTCCGCCCCGGGGGTCGAGCCGAGCTCGAACTTGGTGTCGGCGAGGATGATCCCGCGCTCGAAGGCGTGAGTCCGGGCGTGCTCGTAGAGCTCGATCGACACCCGCCGCAGCTCCTCCATGAGCGGCCGCGAACCGACGATCTCGCACGCCCGGTCGAAGTCGATGTTCTCGTCGTGCTCGCCGATCTCGGCCTTGGTGGCCGGTGTGAAGATGGGCTCCGGGAGCTGATCGGACTCCTGTAGCCCGCTCGGCAACTCGATCCCGCAGACCGACTGCGACTCCTTGTACTCCTTCCAGCCGGAGCCGGAGAGGTACCCGCGGACGACGCACTCGATCGGGTACATCGAGAGCTTCTTTACCCGGATTGCACGGCCCGCGACCTCGTCGGGGACGCTCTCGTCGATCAGGTGATTGGGGACGATCGCACCGGTCGTCTCGAACCAGAAGATCGACATCTGCGTGAGCACCTTTCCCTTGTCGGGAATCGGCTCGGCGAGGACGACGTCGAAGGCCGAGATCCGGTCGGAGGCGACCATGATCAGCTCGTCGCCGTCCTCGTAGATCTCGCGGACCTTGCCGCTGGAATGGAGCTTGAGTTCGTTCAGATTGGCGGGCATGTGGCGAGGCTACCAGCGCCGGATGCGGCGCCTGACGACGGCGCGGGACCTATCCTCAGGCGGTGGCGAGAATCCTGCGAATTGCAGCGTTGATCGCGTTTGCGGCGGCGATCGGCCCCTCCTCGGTGGCGGCCGCCGGTCCACTCGACGGAAACGCGAGCTGGATCTGGTACGTCTCCGACTCCGGCGGAAGCGGCGACGCGATCGGGCGCCACGCCGAACGTCACGGCCTCGACGCCGTCTTCGTCAAGAGCGGCGACGCGGGCAACTACTGGAGCCAGTTCTCGCCCGGGCTCGTCAGGGCGATCCATTCCCATGGCGTCGACGTGTGCGGGTGGCAGTTCGTCTACGGGGACGATCCGAAGGCGGAGGCGAAGGTCGGCGCGAAGGCGGTCGATGCAGGCGCGGACTGCCTGATCATCGATGCCGAGGGTGACTACGAGGGTCGCTACGGCGCCGCCGACAAGTACATGAGCAAGCTCCGCCGAGCCGTCGGCGCCGACTATCCGCTGGCGCTCAGCAGCTTTCCCTACGTCGACTATCACCCGTCATTCCCGTACTCCGTCTTCCTCGGGCCCGGCGGCGCCCAGTTCAACCTGCCGCAGTTGTACTGGTACGCGATCGGCGACCCGCTGGCCGTCGCGGTCCGCCATACCTACGCCTTCAATCGTCCCTACGGTCGCCCGCAGGATCCGGTCGGGCAGACGTGGCAGGACCCGCCGAAGGGCCAGGTCCTCGACTTCCGTCGGCTCGCGCGGGCCTATGGCTCCGACGGGGTCAGTTGGTGGTCCTGGCAGGAGACGAGAAGGAAGCTTTGGCCCGCCCTGGCCGGAAGGCTGAAGGGTAGCCCCCCGGGCCCGCGCCCGCGGGTCGAATATGCGGATCTCGAGCCGGGAGCGCGCGGCGACCTCGTCGTCTGGGCCCAGCAGCTGCTGATGGGACGAGGGATAGCCGTGCGCCCGACCGGGAAATACGGAGCGAAGACAGAGCGCGGGATCCGCACCGTGCAGCGGCGCGAGGGGCTTCAGGTGACGGGCGGGATCGACGACGCGACCTGGGTGGCGCTGCTCGAGCGCAGACCGGCGATAATCGATTGGTCGAGACGGGGTAACCCCGATGCGCTCGGCAGTAAGGCGCTGTGGGGCGGCTTCGGTCCGCCGGCCGTGGACGACGTAGCGAGAACGGAGGAGGGGGCGAGATGAACAGGAGATCGATCCGAGCCGGATCGCTCGCGCTCGCAGTCCTGCCAGTGCTGCTCTCACTCCCCGCCCCGGCTCACGCCGAGATCGCGCGCGATCCGGCCGACGCTCCCGGCCCGCTCGACCTCGTTCAGGTCAAGGTCGGCCAGAAGGACACTCATCTGCAGGCGCGGATCGCGGTCAGCCGGCCGTTGCCGAAGCTGACCGAGCTGCGCGACCACCCGAACCTGAGCTCGGACAAACCGCAGCGCTACCTCTGCCTCAACCTTGCCTCGAAGTCGATCGGCCGGCACTTCCTCTGCCCGGCGGGTCGGGTCAAGGACGACCGGATCGACGTCGGCGTCTCCGTGGTCGGCAAGAAATCGATCCGCGGCGCGGGTTCGATCTCGGCCAAGCTGAACCGGTCGAAGCGCAGCATCTCCCTCGACTTCAGCCTCGGCGCGATCGGCCTGAAGCCGGGCAAGCTCAACTTCGCGGCGCAGAGCAGCTGGTACGGCCCGGCCTGCGCACCGGCGGGCTCGCGACGGGCCGACGCCACGTGTACCGATCGCGCCCCCGCGACGGGCAGCGCTTCGACGAAGATCGATCCCGTACAGCGGGTCGGTTGCACGGGGTTCGGTCAGCACACCGTCTACAGCGGCCCGAGCAAGCGCAAGTGGGTGGCGCTCACCTTCGACGACGGTCCGAGCCCCTACACCGACGACGTCCTCCGGATCCTCGACCAGAACCACGTCCACGGCACGTTCTTCCAGATCGGCGAGCAGGTGCCGGCCTACGCGTCGCTGGACCGCAAGATCCTCGCCCATGGGAACGAGCTCGGGAACCACTCGATGCATCACGGCATGGGCCCGGGCGAATCCGATCTGCGTCAGGTCAACCGCATCATCCACAAGGCGACGGGCTTTCAGCCGTGCATGTTCAGGCCGCCGGGCGGTTACCTCCCGTCGGTGACGTCGGCGGCCGCCACCGCCCTCCACATGGTGAGCGTGATCTGGGACGTCGACACCCGCGACTGGTCGACGCCGGGCACGGGTTCCATCTATTCCGTCGGCGTTTCGGGCGGCCGCGGCTCGATCGTGCTCATGCACGACGGGGGCGGCAATCGCAGCGAGACCGTCGCGGCCCTGCCGGGGATCATCCACAGCTACAAGTCGCGGGGCTTCAAGTTGAAGACGATGACCCAGCTGCTCGGCGGCCGCTACGTCCTCAGGGAGGTCCACGGCCATGGCCGCAGGGCCTGGACGCCGGACGTGCCGAAGCCGGATCGACCCATCTACAGAGCAGGTCCCTGAGGAGGAGGCGCAATGGCAGGGGAGCGGGACAGGGGAATCACGCGGCGAACGGCGGTCGGGGCCGGAGCCGCGGCGGGGCTGGGGCTGGTGCTTCCGAAGGGAGCCGGGGCCCGAACTGGTGGAACGGGCGGAGCGGGCGACGGAGGAGGCCGACGGCGCAAACGGGTGAAAGCCGACGTGGTCGTCGTCGGAGCCGGGTTCGCCGGGCTGTCGGCGGCGCTCGAGGTCAAGCGCGCCGGACTGACCGTCGCGGTCGTCGAGGCGCGCAACCGGGTCGGCGGCAGGGTCGCCGGTCACGAGCTCGAGAGCGGTGAGATGTCGGAGCGCGGCGGGACCTTCGTCGGCCCGACTCAGGACCGCGTCCTCGCCGCCCTCGATCGCTTCGGGATCGGCACGTACAAGAACTACAACGACGGCGACAACGTCTACATCAACGACGGCGAGCGCCAGACGTTCAGCGACACCGGGATCACCGGCAGTGCGCCCCCCGACCCGGCGATCCTGCCGGAGATGATCTCGGCGATCGCCCTGCTCGACCAGATGTCGACGTCGGTGCCGGTCGACGCGCCCTGGACCGCCGCGATGGCCGACGAGTACGACCGCCAGACGCTTGCCCAGTGGATCCAGGAGCACTCGCTGACCGAGCGGTTCCGGCGGCTGATTCCGGCGGCGACCCGGCCGATCTTCGGGGCCGAGCCGCAAGAGCTCTCGCTGCTCTACGTCCTCTATTACATCGCCGCCTCGGGAAACGAGGCGAACGCCGGAACGTTCGAGCGGAACTTCGACACACGGAACGGCGCCCAGGAGAGCCGGGTCGTGGGCGGCTCGCAGGAGCTCGGCAAGGCGATGGCGAGGGCGCTCGGCAGCAAGCGCCTCCACAAGCGCTCTCCGGTCCGCAGGATCACCCAGCGCAAGGGGCGCGTCCACGTGATCAGCGACCGGGTCGAGGTGACGGCGAAGCGCGCCATCGTCGCGTTACCTCCCGTCCTCGCCGGTCGCATCGACTACGACCCGGCGATGCCCGCGGCTCGCGATGCGCTCACCCAGCGCCTCGCGCAGGGGTCGCTGACCAAGGTCGCCGCCGCCTACCCCGAGCCGTTCTGGCGCGGCGACGGCCTGAACGGCTCGGCGCTCTCGACCGACGGCCTCGTCAACGCGACCTTCGACGACAGTCCTCAGGACGGCAGCCCCGGCGTCATCTTCGGGTTCGTCGGCGGAGACAGCGCGCGCAGTTTCGGCGAGCTCGGCGAGGCGGCCCGCCGCAAGAAGGTGCTGGACGAGTTCGCCACCTACTTCGGCGACGAGGCGCTGAGCCCGACGGAGTTCTTCTACACCGAGTGGCCGGAGGAGCGCTGGAGCCGCGGCGGGCCGGTCGGCATCTATCCGCCCGGCCTGATGACCACCTACGGCAACGCGATTCGCGAGCCGGTCGGCCGGATCCACTGGGCCGGCACCGAGACCTCCACCTACTGGAACGGCTACATGGACGGCGCGATCAGATCGGGAGAGCGCGCCGCCGCCGAGGTGGTCTCAGAGCTGGCCTAGCCGGTCGAAGACCTCGCCGGCGTGCGTCAGGTACGCGGCCGGGTCGAAGATCGCGTCGATGTCGATCTCGACTTCGCCATCGGCGACCGCCTCCTCGAGCAGGCCGCGGAAGGGGGTCTTCGTGTCCCAGGCGCGCTGGGCGTTCTCCTGAACCAGGCGGTAGGCGTCGTCGCGGACCATGCCCGCGTCGATGAGGGCGGTCAGGGCGCGCTGGGAGTAGATGGCGCCGTGGGTGAGCTCGAGGTTCTCTCGCATCCGCTCGGAGTGGATGGTCATCCCGCTCGCGACTCTGGTGGCCAGGTGCTGCATGTAGTCGAGCCCGATGGTCGCGTCGGGGAGGATGACCCGCTCGGCGCCGGAGTGGGAGATGTCGCGCTCGTGCCAGAGGGCGACGTTCTCGAGGCCGGCCTGTGCGTATCCCCTCAGCACCCTTGCGAGGCCGGTGATCCGCTCGGTGGTGATCGGGTTGCGCTTGTGCGGCATCGCCGAGGAACCCTTCTGGCCCTTGCCGAACGGCTCCTCGACCTCGCGGACCTCGGTGCGCTGGAGGTTGCGGATCTCGGTCGCGAACCGTTCGAGCCCGGCGCCGGCGAGCGCGATCGACGAGAGCAGGTCGGCGTGGCGGTCGCGAGGGATGATCTGGGTGGACGCATCCTCGACCGCGAGCCCGAGCCGCTCCATGACGGCCGCCTCGACGGTCGGCGGCAGGGAGGCGTAGGTGCCGACCGCTCCCGAGAGCTTGCCGAAGACGGCTCCCTCGAAGGCTCGGCGGAGGCGCTCGGCGTTCCGGTCGGCCTCGAAGGCGAATCCGGCGAGCCGAAGGCCGAAGCTGGTCGGTTCGGCGTGGATGCCGTGGGTCCGACCGACGCAGACGGTGTCGCGCTGCTCGAACGCCCGCTCGATCAGCGCGTCGCGATAGGCGATCGCGCCGGCGAGCACGATCTCACCGGCCGAGCGGATCTGAATGCCGAGCGCGGTGTCGAGGACGTCGGAGGACGTCAGCCCGTAGTGGATCCAGCGGCCCTCGGGCCCGATCGATGACGAGACGACATCGACGAAGGCGGCGACGTCGTGGTTGGTCGTGCGCTCACGCTCATCGACCGCCTCGACGGTGAACGACGCGCGCTCCCGGCAGGCCCTGGCGTCATCCGCCGGGACGACGCCGGCATCGGCGAGCGCTTCCGTGACTGCCAACTCGACTTCGAGCCAGCCCTCCATCTTGCGTTGCGGCGTCCAGACCGCCCCGATCTCCTCGCGTGTGTAGCGAGGGATCAAAGGTTGATGATCCGGGCCGCGTAGACACCGGCGTTCTTGGCGCCGTCGACGGCCATGCACGCCACCGGCACGCCCGGCGGCATCTGGGCGACGGAGAGCAGCGCATCCATCCCGCCGAGGTTCTTGCCGCCGATCGGAACGCCGATCACGGGCAGCGTGGTGTGGGCGGCGGCGACGCCCGGGAGGGCGGCGCTCATCCCCGCTCCGGCGATGATGACCTTGAGACCCCGCATCGCGGCGGCCTTGCAGTACTCGGTGACGAGATCCGGCGTCCGGTGGGCGCTCATGACGCGAACCTCGTAACGGATCCCGGCCTCCTCGAGGGCCTTCCCGGCCGGCTGCATCTTCGGCTTGTCGTTGGCCGAGCCCATGATGATCCCGACGAGCGGCTCGTCGACCTCGATCTCCTCGAACGCGGTCTCGACGTCGGGCATCGTCTCGGTGGCCGGGGGTGTTGCGCCCCCGGGGATCTCCGTCTCGGGGACGGGGGTCGGGTTCGATTCGGCTTCTGTCATCAGGTCTCCTGTTTGGTTCTGTCGACGGCGCGGGCGGCGATGTCGGTCCGCATCTGGCGCCCGGCGAAGGTGATCATCTGAGCCGCATCGTATGCACGCTCGCGGGCCGTGGCGGCGTCGGGTCCGACTGCGGTCACGTTGAGGACCCGTCCCCCCGCGGTGACGAGTCGTCCGTCCACCGTCCCGGTCCCCGCATGGGTCACCTCGGCACCGGCGGCTGCCGCCTCGTCGACCCCCTCGATGATGTCGCCCTTCGACGAGGTCTCCGGGTAACCCTGTGAGGCGAGGACGATCGTGACCGCCCAGTCGTCGCCGAACTCGGCATCGAGACCGGCCAGGCCGCCCGGCTCCCGGGAGGCGAGGCAGAGATCGACGAGGTCGGAGCGCAGCCGCGGCAGCACGGCCTGAGTCTCCGGGTCGCCGAACCGGCAGTTGAACTCGAGCACCTTGGGGCCGTCGGCGGTCAGCATCAGCCCCGCGTACAGGACGCCGTGGAACGGAGTTCCGCGGGCGGCCATCAGGTCGACGATCGGCTGATGGACCTCGGCGACGATTCGGTCCACGAACTCCCGGTCGATTCCGGGAACGGGCGAGTAGCTGCCCATTCCGCCCGTGTTCGGCCCGAGGTCTCCGTCATGGATCCGCTTGTAGTCCTGAGCAGGCGCGAGCGCCACGACGTTGGCGCCGTCGCAGAGGGCGAGCAGGGAGAGCTCCTCCCCTTCGAGGAACTCCTCGATCAGGACCTCGGTCGAACCGAAACGTTGCTCGGTGAAGAACGTCTCGACCGCCTCTCTCGCCTCGCCGACGTCGGCGGCGATGATCACGCCCTTGCCCGCTGCAAGGCCATCGGCCTTGAGGACCACCGGATAGGCGCACGACGACAGATGTTCGAGCGCATCGGCCCTGGAGTCGACGACGGCGTATTCGGCGGTGGGCACGCCCGCCTCCCGCATGGCCTCCTTGGCGTAGGTCTTGGAACCCTCGAGGCGCGCGGCCGCGGCGCTCGGCCCGAACGCCGGCACGCCGCCCGCCTCGAGCGCATCGACCAGACCGGCGACCAGAGGGACCTCCGGGCCGACGACGACGAGGTCGACGCCCAGATTCTCCGCGGCCCCAACCAGCTCGGAGACGTCCCCGTCGGCGATCGGCAGAATTTCCGCGTCCTCCGCGATTCCCGTGTTCCCGGGAGCACAGAGCAGATCAGTTTCGTGCGCCGAACGCCTGAGCGCACGCACGATCGCGTGCTCGCGGCCGCCGCCGCCGACGACGAGAATCTTCATCGTTCTGCTTCCGGCCGGAGGCGGGGGCCGCTCAAAGCGACCCGGCGAAGTCCTCGCTGGGAATGGCCCCGAGCGTCTCGTTGATGGTGGTGCCCCGCGAGCCCAGCTCCAGGGATGCCTTGGCCATCGCCTCCGCGCTGTCGGCCTCGACCACGCTGATGAAGTCGTAGCGACCGAGCGTCGCCCACTGGTGATGGACCTTCAGTCCGATCTGCTCCATCTCCGAGTTCACCTCGGCGATCCGATCCGGGTTGTTCTTGATCGTCTTGACGCCCTCACTCGTCAGCTTCGTCAGCAGGATGAAATGGGCCAACGTTCTCTCCTCGTCCTCGCGGTTCGATTCCGTGCAGCTTCATTTCTCGCACGTCCGCCGTTCCGCTGCAAGCCGACCCCCCGGGCGGCCCCGGCTCAGCCCGGCCTGACCGCGCTTCCGACCGCCAGCGGCCGGACGATCGGCGCCGCCTTGGGCAGGCTCCCGAGGTCCACGGACTCGACCTCGAGCGGCGATCCGCCGATGGCCGCGACGGTGTCGCGATTGCAGCGGCAGCCGTGTCCGAAGAGCTTCCACGGAACCTCGAGGCGGTCCTGCCAGCGGGCGAGGCCGGGGTCGTCGGAGCGCACGTGCTCGGCGAACAGCAGCCTCCCGCCGGGCTTCAGGATCCGCGACACCTCGGCGAGGGTGGCCGGCACGTCGTCGACGGTGCAGAGAACGAGCGTGCAGACGACCGTGTCGGCCCAGCCGTCTTCGATCGGCAGGCGGTCGGCGGGAGCCTCGACGACTCGGACCTCTGGCCCGCCGCTCCCGGCCGCGGCCCGCTCCCTGAGGCGGCGCGCCATCGGCCCGAACGGCTCGGTCAGGATCAGCTCGTCGACGGCGTCGGTGTAGTGCTCGAGGTTGAGGCCGGTGCCGGCCCCGAGCTCGACCGTGTGCCCGCGGGCGCCCGCGATCAGCTCCCGGCGCCGATCGCGCATGCCGGCCTCCTCCGTGTTGGCGAGTGCGCGGTCGTACATGGCGGCGAAAGCGCGGCCCCAGGTCGCGTCGTAAGCGCGCTTGAGCCCGCCGGCCATCAGGCAGCGCTCCCGCCGGTCGCCAGCAGGCTCGGGATCGAGTCGCGCCTGTAGTCGAAGATCCGATCGAGGTCGCGTCGGACCAGGAGATGCTCGCCGATCGTCCCGAGCGGGCCGAACCTGTGCCCGTAACGGACGATGTCGGTCATTCGCGTCCGCTCCGGGCCGAGCTCCTCGAAGCAATGGGTGTGATGCCACAGCCCGTACGGCCCCCTGAGCTGCCGGTCGACGAAGCCGCGCGGCGGGTCCCACTCCTCGATCCGGGTCAGCCACGAGACCGGGACCGCGTGTACCCGAAGCCGGTACTTGATCAACGCCCCGACCTTCATCTCGATCGGGGTCGGCGAGGTGATCCGGAAACGGAGCAGGGGAGGGGTGATCGCCTGCAGGTTCTCCGCCCGCGAGAAGAAGTCGAACGCCTCGTCGATCGGGACGTCCAGGATCTGCTCACGGTGGAGGATCCGCTCCCTCACGAGACCGCCTCCGGCGTGGCGACAAGCGCGGCGAGGTCGTCGCGAGTGTTGTCCCAGCTCAACTCGTCACGTCGCGTCCGTGCTCCGGCGGCGAGTTGCGAACGGAGGTCGTCGTCGGCCAGGGCGGTGATCGCCGCCGACAGCGCCTCGACGTGCGGCTTGAAGGCGGGGATGCCGGAGCGGGGAGCGTTGCCGTCCCGGACGCCCGGCACCAGCAGCCCGTTCAGACCGTCGACGACGACTTCGTTCATGGGTGGATTGTCGTTGGTGACCACCGGCACGCCGAGCGCCGTCGCCTCGAACAGGTGCAGGCCGAGGCCCTCCCAGCGGCTCGGCGCCAGGCAGACGTCGGCGGCGGCGAACATCCGCAGGTATTCGTCGGTGGGGAGATCGGCGGTGATCACCTCGATCCGTGGGTCGCGACGGCCGAACCGCCAGCCGCCCTTGATCATCCGGTCGACCTTCTTCGACTGACGATCGACCTGCGCCTTGAGCCGCAGTCGGAGGCGTGGATCCGAGGTGGCCCGAAACGCCGCGATGGTCTCGGCGAGCGGTTTGCGCTTGGACATGAAGCCGCCGGGAAAGAGAAAGACAACCCCGGCCGAATGCTCCGCTTCGCGTCCGCTTCGGCCGGACGAGGGGTTCTTGCCCGCATGAGAATCATTCGCTTGGAGGTCCTTGCCGAGATCCACCAGGTCCGGGAAGCAGCCCCATCTGACCCGCGGGGTCTCGATGCCCAGCTCTCGGTAGCGCACCTGCTCGGAGGCGGTCAGGGAGTAGATCCGGTCGAAGGCATCAATGGCGGGGCCGACGTGCTCGGCGGAGAAGTGCTCCCAGACGAAACGGCCGATCGTGCGGACCCCGGAGCGCCGGAGCTGCTCGATCTCGTCGAACTGGTAGTTCTGGTCGAAGAGGACGACGTCGGGCCGGACGGCCTCCGCCCACTCCATGTATTCCCGGGCGGGAATCAGATAGTCGCTCGCCGCCGTGACGCCGTCCTGCGCCCAGACGCCCTCGGTGTCGACCCAGCCCGGCTTGATGTTCGTCTTTCGCGTCGGCCGGGCGAGCACGAACGTCTCGTGCCCGAGCTCGTCCAGCGTCGAGCGGATCTGCCGGGCGACCACGGCCTGGCCGCGGTTGAACCAGTAGGCGACGATGCCGATCCGCACCCGAGGAACCCTTGCACGACCTCGGTCTCGGCGGCAGCGTTCCATGCCGCGGCAGGGAACGACGCTCAGGCCGCGAACGGCCAGAGATGCCTCTTCGGTCCCCTCGCTTCCGCCTGCCCGCGGCCCTTCTCGCCGCGCTGGTCCTCATGGCGGCCGCCGGGGATGCGACTGCAGCGATGAACCGGACGCCATCGCCACCTACCGCCGCCGAATTCCGGCAGGCGACCCGCGACTTCATGCGCAGCCCGGCCTCCGACACCCGGTCCCCTCGCGGCGGCGGCGTCGGCACCGGAGGCGGCGGCGACGGCATGGGCGCCCTGCTGAGCAGGAAGCGCCTGCTGACCCTCTACGGCGCGCCGCAGTTGTCGGCGACGATTCTCGGCAAGCTGGGCCCCACGCGGGCCGCGACGAAGGTCGTCAAGCAGGCGAAGCCCTACTCGAAGCTCAGCGACCGCAAGATCATCCCCGGCTTCGACCTGATCGCCGTCGTCGCCAACTCGACCCCGGGACCGGATCGCAAGTACCGGACCCGCCAGCCGAGCAAGCTGATCCGCTCCTACCTGAACTCGGTCCGTACGGTCGACGGTCGGCTCGTCCTCGACATCCAGCCCGGCCGGGCGAAGATCATGGACGAGATCGACGCCCTCGAGAAGTGGATCGAGCAACCCGACGTCGACATCTCGATCGATCCCGAGTGGAACGTCGGCCCCCGCGGCGTACCCGGCCGCACGGTCGGCAAGATCACGGCGAAGGACCTGAACAGGGTCTCCCGCCGCATGCAGGAGATCATCGATCAGAACGACCTCCCTCCCAAGGCACTGGTGGTCCACCAGTTCCACTCCGGGTCGGTTCGCCATCGCGAAGACATCAAGCAGCGCAACGGGGTCGACGTGACCCTCTCGTTCGACGGCATCGGCTCGCCCGCCGCGAAGAAGGCCGGATACAAGAGCCTGACCGGCGACGCCGCATTCAGCGGCTTCTCGATCTTCTACTCGCTCGACACGAGGATCATGAGCCCGAAGTCCGTGCTCGGGCTGCGGCCCGACGTCGACTTCCTGCTCTTCCAGTAGTCCGATGCGCTGGCGCGCCCTCGTAGCACTGGCGGTCCTCGCCGCGCTGGTCGTCGTGCCGATCGCCGGCGCCACCGACTCCATCGCCCGCTCGCAGACGAACATCACGGTCGGTCATTCGGTTCGCGGCCGGCCGATCGATGTCCGCCGGGTCGGCGAACCGGACGCGGAGCTGAAGGTGCTCGTCGTCGGTTCGATCCATGGGGACGAGACGCAGGGCCACCGGGTGATCCGCCGCCTGCGCGGCGGCTACGGGAAGCGGATCAAGGGCGCCGACCTCTGGACGATCACGACAGTCAACCCGGACGGGGTGGCCGCCGATCAACGCAAGAACGCCGACGGCGTCGATCTCAATCGCAACTTCTCCCATGGGTTCGACCCGACACTCGACGGCGGCTACAACTCCGGCCCGCACCCGTTCTCGGAGCCCGAGACGAAGGCCGTCGCCCGCCTCTCCAAGCGGGTCGATTTCGATCTCGCCGTTTGGTACCACCAACCCTGGAACGAGACGCTGATCCCGTGCGACTCGCGGGCGCGATACGCGCGCCGCTATGCCGCGATCGCGCGGACCCCGAAGGCGAGCGACTGCAAGATCTACGCACCCGGCAGCGCGATCGGCTGGCAGCACCATCGGTTCGGCACGGTCGCCTTCGTCGTCGAGCTTCCGGGCCGGAGGCTCCACGGCGCCGAGGTCCGCCGCCACGCGAGAGCGACGGTGGCGGTGGCACGGATGCTGAAAAGGTAGCCGCGCGGGCCCCGCGGAAGACTTGGGCTAGGCCTTCGTGAAGGTGAGGTCGCCGTCGGCGGCGTCCACCCTGACCGTGTCGCCTTCGGCAAACTCGCCCTCGAGCAGCCGCAGCGCCAGACGGTCGACCAGCCTGCTCTGGATTACGCGCTTGAGCGGCCGGGCGCCGTAGGTCGGGTCGTAGCCGAGGTTGCCCAACAGGAGCCTTGCCTGATCCGTCAGCTCGATCTCGATCCCGCGCTCGTGGACGCGCTCCGTCAGCATTGCGACCTGGACTTCGACGATGTGGGTGATGTCCTCGCGGCTGAGCCGGTGGAAGATCACGGTCTCGTCGATCCGGTTCAGGAACTCGGGCTTGAAGGTCGAGGTCAGGACCGCGTCGATCTTCTCGCGCATCTGCTCGTCGATCTGCTCGCCGGCGATCTCCTGCGAGCCGACGTTCGAGGTCATGATCAGGACGGTGTTGGTGAAGTCGACCGTGCGCCCCTTGCCGTCGGTGAGGCGGCCGTCGTCCATGATCTGCAGCAGCACGTTGAAGGCATCGGGGTGGGCCTTCTCGATCTCGTCGAGCAGGATCACGGCGTAGGGGCGCCGGCGGACCGCCTCGGTCAGCTGGCCGCCCTCGTCGTAACCGACGTAGCCGGGAGGGGCGCCGATCAGGCGGCTGACCGAATGCTTCTCCATGTACTCGGACATGTCGATCCGCGTGATCGCGCCCTCGGAATCGAACATGAACTCGGCGAGCGCGCGGGCGAGCTCGGTCTTGCCGACGCCGGTCGGTCCGAGGAACAGGAAGCTGCCGATCGGCCGGTTCGGGTCGGAAAGCCCGGCCCGTGAACGACGCAGCGCGTTGGCGACGGCGACGACGGCCTCGTCCTGGCCGATCACCCGCTCATGCAGGCGCGTCTCCATCTGGATCAGCTTCTCGACCTCGCCCTCCATCAGGCGGCTGACGGGGATGCCGGTCCACTTGCCGACGACCTCGGCCACGTCCTGCTCGGTGACCTTGTCGTCGAGCATCGAGCCGCCCTGCGACTGCAGCTCGGAGAGCTTCATCTCCTCCTCGGCCATCCGCCGCTCGAGCTCGGGGATGCGGCCGTACTTGAGCTCGGCCGCCTTCTCGAGGTCGGCGTTGCGCTCGGCGATCTCGACCTCGCGGTTGGCCGACTCGAGCTCGGCGCGGGCCTCGTTGATGGCCTCGATCGCGCCCTTCTCGGTCTGCCAGCGCGCCTTCATCTCGCCGGCCGATTCCTTCAGGTTCGCCAGCTCCTCCTCGAGCGCCTGCAGGCGCGCCTTCGAGGCGTCGTCGTCCTCGTTCTGAAGGGCCTGCTGCTCGATCTGGAGCTGCGTGATGCGACGGTCGATCTCGTCGATCTCGACCGGAGAGGACTCGATCTCCATCTTCAGCCGGGAAGCCGCCTCGTCGATCAGGTCGATGGCCTTGTCGGGGAGGAAGCGGTCGGCGATGTAACGATCGGAGAGGGTTGCGGCGGCGACGATCGCGGGGTCGGTGATGTCGACTCCGTGGTGGTTCTCGTACCGCTCCTTGAGGCCGCGAAGGATCGCGATCGTGTCCGCCATGTCGGGTTCGTCGACGAAGACGGGCTGGAACCGGCGCTCGAGTGCGGCGTCCTTCTCGATGTGCTTGCGGAACTCGTCGAGCGTGGTCGCACCGATCGTCCGCAGCTCACCGCGGGCGAGCATCGGCTTCAGCAGGTTCGCGGCGTCGACAGCACCCTCGGCGGCGCCGGCGCCGACGATCGTGTGCAGCTCGTCGATGAACAGGACGATCTGGCCCTGCGCGTCCTGGACCTCCTTGAGGACGGCCTTCAGCCGCTCCTCGAACTCGCCGCGGAACTTCGCGCCGGCGAGCAGCGCACCGACATCGAGGGCGATCAGACGCCGGCCCTTGAGCGAATCCGGCACGTCGCCGGCGACGATGCGCTGGGCCAGCCCCTCGGCGATCGCCGTCTTGCCCACGCCGGGATCGCCGATCAAAACCGGGTTGTTCTTCGTCCGGCGCGAGAGCACCTGGATGACGCGGCGGATCTCCTCGTCACGGCCGATCACCGGGTCGAGCTTGTTGGCCTCCGCGTCGGCGGTCAGATCCTGACCGAACTTCTCGAGCGCCTCGAGGGTCGACTCGGGGTCGGGGGATGTGATCCGCGAGGGGTAGACCTCACCGGAGGCCTTCGCAATCTCGTCGCGGCTCGGCAGCAGATCGCCGACGCCGGACGACTTCTCGGCGAGCGCGAGCAGGATGTGGTTCGTCGCTATGAACTCGTCACCGAGCGCCTGCATCTCGCGCTCGGCCCGCTGCAGGACGGAGATCAGCGCCTGGGACGGGCGGCTCTCGGGAGCGTCGCCGCCGGAGACGGTTGGGAGTTCGTCGACCCGCGCCTTTGCCGCGTTCTCGATCGAGACGACGTCGGCGCCGATCTTGCGAAGGATCGGCGGCGCGAACCCGTCGTCCTGTTCGAGGACGGCGAGCAACAGGTGGGCGGGGGCGGCCTCGGTGTTGCGGCGCTGCGCTGCGACCCGGAGGGCGGCGGCAACGGCGTCGCGCGCCATGGTTGTGAAGTTCTCGCTCTGCACGGGCGGGAGTTTACCGACCTAATGACGGTTTGTAAAGAAATCTAAGCCTAAGTCACTAAGATTCTAGCCACGGTCGTCAGCGACTGGTAGTAGATGTCGCGACCGAAGCCGGGGGCGGGGAAGAGGAAGCCCTGCGACGGGGATGGCACGTCGACCCGAGCCTTTTCCCCGCCCGTGTCGAGGTCGAGCACCACCAGTTGGTCGTTGCCCGTCCGGAGCGACGCCCGGCGGACGCGGGCGGATCGTGAGAGCAGCGAGCTGGCGGTGCGGAAGGCGGGGCGGATGCCCGGGCGCCTCAGCGCCTCGCTCTCCTTCCAGTCGCCGACGACGAGCTCCCGGGTGTCGGGGTAAAGGATCAGATGGCCGGCGTGCGCGAGACCGTCGCGGCGCCACAGCGGCACGAGATCGTCGCCCTCCATCCGCCAGGCGCGGACGACCGCGTTGCCGGCGTCGTAGGCGACGACGATCCCGCGCGCCGGATCCCAGGCGGGCGGGTTCGATTCGGTGCCGTAGGGAAGCCCGCTGATCTCGGTCGAGCGCACGGCGCCGTCCTCGAGCCCGCCCCACCAGAGCCGGACCGGATCCGGCTGGACGCCGGTCCCGACCATCGAGCGGTCGACCCTGTTGCGGCCGTTGTCCATCCAGAAGACGTGGCGGTCGGTGATGACGGGATCCCAGCCGTAGCTGCGACCCGGCGAGGGGCCGTAGGCGGGGCGCCACTCGTCGTCGATGACGAGTCGGCCCGCCGCGTGGTCGAGATGGAGCCGGAACACGGTGTTGGTCCCGATCGCGATCACGAACTCCCCATCGCACGAGAGGCGGGCGATCGACGGCTCCGGCAACGTCAGGGCGGGTGCGACCGGCATCAGCGTCTCCGGATCGAGGACCGAGAACGTCGAGGGCTCCGTGCCCGCCGGCGCGTCGCAGTCCTTGGTGACGAGCTCACCGCCGTCGAGGATCACGAAGGAGTTGTGCGGCTTCGGGACCGGCAGCCGATGGGACGCAAGCACCTCCAGATCGGCCGTCAGCCGGTGGGCCCAGCGACCGAAGACCATGTAGATGTCTCCGTTGGCGTGGGCGCCGATCCCTCCCGGCCACCAGGCGCCGCCCGGCAGCCGCGGACTGGAGCGCACGACACCGAGCGTGTCGGGATCGAGCTGCTCGACCCAGCCCTCGACCGGCGTCGACTGGATGCCGCTGAGCGGAATGCCGTGGCGGAGCGCGTAGAGCTCGCCGGGCTCTCGGCGGATGAGCAGGTCGGTCGCGAAGGCGTCGTGGACGGCCGCGACCTCGAGTCGCTCGCCCGGCTGGATGGCCAGACCGGACTGCCCGGTCGCCGAGCCCCAGCGGCGCGGGCTGCCGTCCTCGCACGTCCACGGCTGCGGCCAGTAGCCGGCCGAGGCCACCGCGTCCTCCTTGGCTGTTTCCTCCGCCTCGATTCCGGCATGTTCCCACCGGCGCCGCGGTGACGGGTTCCCTGTACGTTCCCCCGCATGAACTTTCCGGCATCAACTCGAATCCGCCGCGCCCCCTTCCGTGCCGCCGCAGCCCTCCTCGCGACCGTCGCCGCGTTCGCCTGCTTCGTCGCTGCGACCGCTCCTGCCACCGCAAAGCCAGACAAGCCGTCGCGCCACCGGGTCGATCTGACCGGCGCCACCAAGGAGGTCGGGGGAACGCTGCCCGGCCCGATCACCGATCAGGGGACGGTCGCCGGCAAGCCGTTCGGCGACGGCAAGATCACGCTCGTGGTGACGTTGAACTTCGTCGATTCGACCGCGACCGGCACCTTCCGCCTCCGCAATGACCGCGGGACGGCGCTCGGCACCGTGGACATGGACTTCGTGCTGAACGTGCCCGACAACGAGATCACGTTCACCGGCACCGCCGACTTCACCGGTGGCAAGGGCCGCTACAAGGGGATCCGGGGGACCGAGCTGAAGGCCTTCGACCACAACACGCTCGATGGTCAGAACGGCGTGATCTCGCTCAAGGGCTTCGCGACCTACTAGGCCCACTCTCGCAACAATGGGGCTGTGAGCCCTTTCGGTAAACGACGCCGGCCGGACCTGCGCAACATGCGTGCGTTCGAGTCCCGCACCGAGGTCTGGCGCGAGGTCGGCCTCGGCGCGGAGATCAGCCGCGGCGACGCCCGCAAGGCCGGCCGCGAGGCAATCGTCCTGCTGCTCCTGATCGTCGGCGTGATCATCGCCTTCGACCATCGCGACTCCCTCTTTCCCGACGCCGGGAGGGAGCTTCGCTACATCACAGCCGCGATCATCGTGCCTGCTCGGCTGGCTGCTCGCCCGCACGGCCGCCCAGAGCCTCCAGCCGGCCCTCTTCCGCCGGCTCGAGCCCGGGACGGCGGGCACGGTCGGCTTCCTGATCCGGCTCGGCACGATCGTCGTCGTCGTCTTCGCCGCCCTGCGGATCGCCGGTGTGAAGCCGGAGACGCTGGCCGTCGGCGGTGCGTTCACGGCGGTCGTCCTCGGCCTCGCCGCCCAGCAGACCCTGGCGCACGTCTTCGCCGGCCTCGTCCTGCTGACCACCCGGCCGTTCGTCGTCGGCGACCGGGTCAAGTTCAAGGGCGGGTCGATGGCCGGTGAGGTCGAGGGGGTCGTCAGCTCCCAGGGCCTCTTCTATACGACCCTCGTCAGCGGCGGGGACCGGACGATGATCCCCAACAACGTGATCATGCAGCTCGCCGTGATCCCGATCTCGGAGCCGGACCGGGTCGAGTTGAAGGCGACCTTCAACGCCTCGGTGACCCCGCAGAAGCTCCAGCGGATGATCGAGAAGGCGGTGACGATCCCGCTGCGGACGAAGCCCCACGTGCGGCTCGAGGAGCTCAGCGGCGACGAGGTCACCGTGACGATCGTCGCCGTGCCGCTCAACAAGGCCGACGGCCCGAAGCTCGCGAGCGACGTCCTCAACGCCGTCCGCGACAGCGACCTCGACGGCAAGCCCGACGCCTACGACCTGCCGACGCCGACCGGCGACCACGAGACGACCGAGGTCGTCCCCGGGCGTTCGGGCGCCGACAAGCCCGACTGACGCCCCGGCCCGGCTAGCGGCGGAGGCGCGCCGCGACCCACGCGCCCGCGACCACCGCCGAACCCGGCGATCGGGAGGTTCATCCAGGCGGTCCGGTCGATCCCGTCCCGGCTGACCAGCGCCGCGCCGAAGGCTGCGGCGTCGCCGGCGTCCACCGCGGCGCCGAGCAGCGTGGACTCCCGGAGCCTCGCGGCATCGTTGCGAACGAGCAGGCCATGCACCCCGAGCGCGATGTCGCGACCGCCGGCGAGGCGGGCCAGCGCGACGGATGTCCCGTCGGGCTCGTCGAAGCCGAGTGCCCGGAGGGCGGGGCGGGTGAGGGCGAGCGCGCCGATCCCGATCCCGATCCGCGCCGCCGCGATCGCGATCGCACCCGCACGGGCGAGCTCGTCCGGATCGGCGGGTTGCGTGGCCACGGTCATCGCTGCGAAAGTACCTGATCGGCAAGCGCGCACTGATCGGCATCCGCGGTCGGTCCGTCGGGCGCCCTGGTCCTCGCGGCCGCGGCGCTGGGAGTCGCCGCGTTGCTCGGCGGGTCCGATCCGGCGAGCGCCGATCGAGACGGGGCGACCGTGGCTACGATCCCGGCGCCCGCGGCGAAGCCTCCCCCGACTGACCATCCGAAGACCGATCCCGCCCCCAGGCCCGGGCCGTCACCGCCGTCATCAGGCCGCCGCGCGGGAGCGAGCCGACGAGTTCGCAGCCGGGCGCGAGGGCCGGGTCGCCTTCGCCGAGGTCGGACCCGACGGAGTGGTTCGCGGCCGCGACGAGCACGAGCTGTTCCAGTCGGCGAGCGTCGTCAAGGCCCTGATCCTGGCCGCGGAGCTGCAGCGCCTCGACAGCGAAGGCCTCCGCCTCGACCCGGCGACGCGCTCGGTCCTCGAGCGCATGATCACCGTCTCCGACAACGCCGCCGCGACCCAGATGTTCGACCGGGTCGGCCCCGAGGGGGTCGCCGCGGTCGGTCACCGGGCCGGGATGAAGGATCTCGAGACGTCGACGATCTGGGGGGCGACGAGGATCAGCGCCGCCGACATGGCGACGATGTTCTCCGACCTCGACCGGGTCCTGCCCGAGCGCTTCGAACGGTTCGGCAAGGGCCTGCTCGGCTCGATCACTCCCGCGCAGTCCTGGGGGATTCCGGCCGTGGCGCGCCCGCTCGGCTGGAGCATTCGCTTCAAGGGCGGCTGGCGCCCCGACCCGACCGGTCAGATCGTCAACCAGGCCGCCGAGCTCGATCGCAACGGGACGACGATCGCGATCGCCGTCCTCACCGACGAAGGCCCCTCGATGACGTACGGGATCGAGACGATCGAAGGGGTGGCGGCCCGCCTGCTAGGTGATTGAGTCGAGGACCCGGTCAGCGCGCGGATGCGTCTCGGCGCTCGACCGGGATCCGCACCGGGCGCCCGCCGGCCAGCGTTGGCTCGTAGGCGCCGTAGGGGACGAGCTCCGCGCCGAGCGATCGCCGGGCCCGCTCGATCTCGTCGGACATCCGCTGTTCCATCTCGGCGGTCCGCTCCCGCATCGCCCGCAGCTCCGCGCGCATCTCCTCGAGCCTGGATTCGAGCTCGAGGACCGTCTCGACTCCCGCCAGGTTCAGCCCCTGGTCGGCGGTCATCGCCTGGATGCGGCGCAGCCGCTCGACGTCCTCGTGCGAGTAGAGCCTCGTGTTCTTCGGCGAGCGCTTCGGCTGGATCAGGCCGCGCGCCTCGTACATCCGCAGCGTCTGCGGGTGCATCTCGGCGAGCTCGGCGGCGACCGAGATCATGAAGACGCCCCGGTCGCGGTCGATGCGCGTCTCGACGACCGTGGTCTTGCGGACCACGGGCCCTTCTCGTCGTTCCCTGCGTCGCTCACGCCGTTCCAACCTTGCCCGAGTCGCCGGACCGATCCTCGTCGCGAACCTTCGGCGGCGGCCTCGGCTCCGCGCTTGGCGTCGCGCAGGATTCGATCGCGCGGATTCGCGCCGTCGAGCGATCGCGAGAGCTCGTCGAGCGCCTCGCGCTGCTTGCGGTCGAGGTCCTTGGGGATCTGGATGTCGAGGCGGTAGCGGATGTCACCCGCGGTCGCGCGAGTTCGGCTTCGGCGGTCCCTCGCCGCGGAGCCGCTGGATCGTCCCGTGCTGGGTGCCGGGCGCGACGCGGATGCGCTTCGTGCCCCGCAGCGTCGGCACCTCGATGTCGGCGCCGCCGATCGCCTCGGCGAGCGTGATCGGGACGTCGACCTCGAGGTTGCCGTCGGCGCGCCGCTCGAAGATCGGCGAGGCCGCGACCCGCGTCGTCACGTAGAGGTCTCCGGAGGGTCCGCCGAGCGGTCCGTCCTCACCCTTGCCGGCGAGCCTGATCCTGGTCCCGTCCTTGACGCCGGCCGGGACGTTGACCCGGTAGCGCTTGCGCTGCAGTGTGACGCCGGTGCCGCGGCAGTCCGGGCACGGGCTTCTCGACGATCTGGCCGCGGCCGCCGCACTGCGGGCAGGGCTGGCTGATCGAGAAGAATCCCTGGCTCTGGGCGTCGACGCCGCGACCCTCGCAGCGCGGGCAGGTGACCGGCTTGGTCCCCGGCGCGGCGCCGTCGCCGTGGCAGGTCTTGCAGGTGGACTGCTTCGGCACGGTGACGGGGATCTGGGTTCCCTCCATCGCCTGCTCGAAGCTGAGCCGGACCTCGGTCTCGAGGTCGCGACCGCGGATCGGCTCGGGGCCGCCGCGCCCGCCGCGGCCGAAGATCGTCGAGAAGATGTCGCTGACGCCGACGTTGGGGCCGAAGCCGCCGGGCCGCCCGGGCCGCCGCCCTCGGCCGAAGCCGCCGAACATCCCGCCGGCGTCGTACTGCTTGCGCTTCTCCGGGTCCTTGAGCGTCTCGTAGGCGGCGCCGATCTCCTTGAAGCGCTCCTCCGCCGCCGGGTCGTCCGGGTTGCGGTCGGGGTGGTAGTCGCGGGCCAGCTTGCGGTAGGCCCGCTTGATCTCCTCGTCGGTCGCCTTCTTGTCGACCCCGAGGACCTCGTAGTGATCTCTGGCTGCCATGAGTCCGCCGCCTATCCGCTGACGACGACGCGGGCCGGCCGGATCACCTGGCTGTCGACCCGGTAGCCGCGCTCGAGCGTCTCGAGCACGGTCCCGTTCTCGACGCCGTCGGCGGCAGCCGTCGAGATCGCCTCGTGCGTGGGAGGGGTCGAACCGCTCGCCGACGGGATCGAACGAGACGACGCCGGCGCGCTCGAGCGCCGCGGTCAGCTCGCGGTAGACCAGCGCGACGCCCTCGGCGAGCGCGTCGCGGGCCGTGACCTCCTCGCTCGGCGGCTCGCCGCCGGGTCGGGCCGCTCCGCCGGATCGACGCCGGCGGCCACGAGTGCCCGCTCGAGGTTGTCGAGCGCCGGGAGCATGTTGCGGGCGAGCGTCGCCCGGCCCCGTTGCTCGGCCTCCGTCGTCTCGGTGCTGACGCGGCGCCGGTAGTTGTCGAAGTCGGCACGGGCGCGCCGAGCCAGCTCGAGGTACTCGTCCCGCTCGCGGGTGGTCTCGGCGAGGAGCGCGTCGAGATCGGCCCCGACCTCGGCGGAGCCGTCATCCGGCTCCGCCGCCTCCTCGTCGGCGCACGCACCTCTCGGCGCCTCGCTCATCGGCCCCACGATGGCGTCCACGATCTCTTCGGCGCGTTTGGCGTCTTCGTTCATCGTGATCTGTCCCTACGTCCGGCCGGGGCCTAGGACTCGTCCTCGACGACCTCGGCATCGACGACCTCCTCCTCGGGGTCGCCTCCGTTGGTCGAGACGCCTCGCCGTCCGCGCCGGATCCACCCTGGGCCTGCGCGTTGGCGTAGATCTGCTCGGAGACCTTGTGGAACGCGGCCTCGAGTGCGGCCGTCTTCGCCTTGATCTCGTCGACGTCGGTCGAATCGACGACGCCGCGCAGATCCTCGAGCGCGCTCGAGACCTCCGACTTCGACGACTCGTCGAGCTGGTCGCCCAGCTCCTCGAGCTGCTTGTCGCCCTGGTAGACGGCCTGCTCGGCGACGTTGCGGGCCTCGGCCAGCTCCTTCGCCTTGCGGTCCTCGTCGGCATGGGACTCCGCGTCGGAGACCATGTTCTTGACCTCCTCGTCGGAGAGGCCGGAGCCGCCCTTGATCTCGATCGTCTGCTCCTTGCCGGTCCCCAGATCCTTCGCGGAGACGTTGAGGATGCCGTTGGCGTCGATGTCGAACGTGACCTCGATCTGCGGCATTCCGCGCGGCGCCGGGGGGATCCCGGTCAGCTGGAACTTGCCCAGCGACTTGTTCCCGGAGGCCATCTCGCGCTCACCCTGGAGCACGTGGACCTCGACCTGCGTCTGGTTGTCGTCGGCGGTCGAGAACGTCTCCGAGCGCTTCGACGGGATCGTCGTGTTGCGCTCGATCAGCTTCGTCATCACGCCGCCCTTGGTCTCGATGCCGAGGGTCAGCGGGGTGACGTCGAGCAGCAGGACGTCCTTGACGTCGCCGGCCAGCACGCCCGCCTGGATCGCGGCGCCGACTGCGACGACCTCGTCCGGGTTGACGCCCTTGTGCGGGTCCTTGCCGGTCAGCTCCTTGACCTTCTCCTGAACCGACGGCATCCGCGTCATGCCGCCGACCATGACCACGTGGTCGATGTCGGAGCCGGCGTCGGCGAGCGCCTGCTTGACCGGCGCGACGACGCGATCGAGGAGGTCGCCGGTCAGCTCGTTGAGCTTCGACCGCGAGAGCTTCATGTCGAGGTGCTTCGGCTGTCCCTCGACGGCCGTGATGAACGGGATGTTGATCTGCGTCTCCTGGGTGCTGGAGAGCTCGATCTTCGCCTTCTCGGCGTTCTCGTAGAGGCGCTGCAGGGAGTTCTTGTCGGCCGAGAGGTCGACGCCCTGGTCCTTCTTGAACTCGGTGACGAGCCAATCGACGATCGCCTTGTCCCAGTTGTCGCCGCCGAGGTGGTTGTCACCCGCGGTCGACTTGACCTCGAAGACGCCGTCGCCGATCTCGAGCACGGACACGTCGAACGTGCCGCCGCCGAGGTCGAAGACGAGGATCGTCTGATCGGTGCCCTCCTTGTCGAGGCCGTAGGCCAGCGACGCGGCGGTCGGCTCGTTGATGATGCGCTTGACGTCGAGGCCGGCGATCTTGCCGGCGTCCTTGGTCGCCTGGCGCTGATCGTCGTTGAAGTAGGCGGGGACGGTGATCACCGCCGAGTCGACGGTCTCGCCGAGCTTCGCCTCCGCGTCGGCCTTGATCTTCTGCAGGATCATCGCCGAGATCTCGGGCGGCGGGTACTGCTTGCCCGCGATGTCGATGCGGACGTCGCCGTTCGGACCGGGGGAGACGGCGTAGGGGACCATCGTCTCCTCCTCCTTCACCTCGGCCTCCTTGCGACCCATGAAGCGCTTGATCGAGAAGATCGTGCGCTCCGGGTTGACGACGGCCTGCCGCTTGGCGACGGTGCCGACGAGGCGCTCGTCGCTGTCGGTGAACGCGACGACGGAGGGGGTCGTCCGACCGCCCTCGCTGTTCTCGAGAACGGTCGGTTCGCCGCCCTCCATGACCGCGAAACACGAGTTGGTGGTTCCGAGGTCGATTCCGATGGTCTTACCCATGAGTGGTGTTCCTTTCGCTTTCTAAAGTTAAGTAGCTGGTGAAAATCTAAGTGCCAAGCTAGCAGATCTGAGCGCGAGTTCCAAGGGGCGGAGGTTGACGGTGGGCGTGGCCTGCCGAGGGACTCGCCGGTGGCGGGAGCTGGGTTGGGCTGAGAGGGGAGGATCGGCGCGCTCGGCATCGTTCGCCCGCCTACCGAGGGAGCGTCGGCGAGACGAAACCTGCTCTGAGGCGGACTATCCGCCGAACGAGAGCGTTCGGCGACGTCCGCCCCACCAGCGCAACTGACGCCCCTGCCGAGCGGTAACACCGCGCAGGCCGAGGGACCGGACGCGAGCGGAGGACCCGCGGAGGCGATCGAAGCGGAGCATTCCCTCGGAGTTATCTATCTACTGGCCGGCGACTCGAGCCACGAAGTTCGCGACCTCGGTCGCGTTCGAGCTCTCGAGGATGCCGGCGGGCATGGCGCCGTCGCCGACGCCCTGCTGGATCGCGGTCAGGACGCGTGACTCGGTGGCCGCGACCTGATCGGGGGTCGGCGGCTCGACCGCGTTGGGCGCCAGGCGCACGTCGAGGTTGGGGCCGACGACGCCGTCGGTGCCCGCCCTGGCGAGCGTGTGGCAGCTGCCGCAGTTCGTCTGGAAGAGGGATCGGGCCGCCTCGTCGGAGGCGGCGACCTTCTCGGGGGACGAGCTGTTGGAGCCGTCCTTGTTGAAGGCCCAGAAGGGGATCACGACCACGAGCAGTAACGCCAGCAGGCCGAACGAGATGAAGGTGCGCTTGTTCATTGTCTGGGCGGGCGTCGCAAACCTGGGCGACGCGCTGGGCGCGGATACTACCCGCTGACGAGGTGTGGATCAGGCCTCAGACGACCGGCTCGACCAGGCCCGCTCGTCGCGCCGGGCACATCCGCGCGAGCGCGCACTCGCCGCACCGCGGCCGCGGTCGGCAGATCCTCCTGCCGTGGGCGATCAGGTTCATGTGCAGCTCGTAGGCGTCCTCGCGATCGGTGATCGCGAGCATCTCGTCGTGGGCCGCCTCGAGCGAGATCCCGATCGGGAAGAGCCCGAGCCTCCCCCCGACCCGGTGGACGTGGGTATCGACCGGGATCTCGGGCCGATCGAGGGCGAAGATCATCACGCAGGCGGCCGTCTTGCGGCCGACCCCCGGCAGGGACGTCAGATAGCCGACCGCGTCCTCGCGGGGCGCGTCGCGGAGCCAATCGAGGTCCGCCTCCGGGCCGAGCTCGCGGAGAACCTCCTGGATGCGCGGGCCCTTCGTGTTCGCGAGTCCTCCCGGCCGGATCGCCTCGATCACGTCGCCGGTCGGCGCGTCCCGGATCGAGTCCCAGTCGTCGAATCGATCGCGCAGCCTGCGGTAGGCCACGTCGCGGTTGTTGTCGTTGGTGTTCTGGGAGAGGATCGTCAGGACGAGCTCGTGGACCGGATCCCCGTGGGGGTCGTTGCGCCGCGATCCGTAGAGCTCGCGCAGCCGGTCCCGGATCGCTCGCACCCGCCGCCGCGACGGTCGCCGCCAGCCCTTCGGGACGCGGGAATCGCGGTCGCCGATCGAGGTCGACGGCTCCGGTCTCGGCCGCCGCCGCTTCCCGACCGCGGGCATAGCCCCGCTCGCCGCCGCCGCTCATCGCGTCGAAGGCCCCGAGGTGGGTGCAGGTCCCGGCGGCCGCCTCGACCGCGCTGCTGCAGTGCCTCCTCCGCGCGCCCGAGGTCGTAGCCGGTCGCATGGAGCCCGGCGGCGAGCGTGCCCATGAACGCATCGCCGGCGCCGAGCGGGCTGACGACCTCGACCGCCGGCGGCGACCACCGAAGCACTCGATCGCGCCGCGGGCGACCGCGGGCGTCGGTGCCGTCGGTGACGACGACGAGCGCCGGTCCGAGCCCGTGCAGCGCCTCGGCGGCGCCCTCGGTCGTGAGGCTCGGAATCGTCCGAGCAGCCAGCGCGCCTCGCCGGCGTTGCACTTGAGGACGTCGCGCTCGCTCGACGCAGGGGAGGCAGATTTCGCGGGCGCGGTCGAGGTCGTCCCATCGGCCCGGTCGCAGGTTCGGGTCGAACAGCAGCGGCACGCCGGCCTCGCTCGCCCGGCCGCAGATCTCGCGCGGTGATCCCGCGGCTCCGCTCGGCCACGAGCGTGTTGGAGCCGAACGCGATCGCCTCGGCGGCGGCCACGAGCTCCTCCTCGCGCCCCGCCAGCGAGGCGATCGACGCATCGATCCCCTCGCCGTGGATCTCGAAGGTCGGCTCTCCGTCGGAATCGAGAAAGGCGAACGCGAAGGCGGTCGGCGCGTCCTCGAGCTCGCGTGTAGAACCGGAGGTCGATCCCCTCCTCACGCAGCCGCCCGATCAGGAAGCGACCCCAGCGATCCCGGCCGCAACCGCTCGCCAGGGCGACCGGCGCGCCCGCCCGGCGGGCGGCGACGGCGACGTTGGCGAGAGCTCCGCCGAAGTGAACCTCGAGGTCGGCTTCCGGATCGTGCCGGAGGCCGGGATCGGGACTGATCAGATCGACGAGACCCTCGCCGAGGCAGATCAAAGGCTTCCGGGCGTCGGTCGCTCCCATCAGCGCGAGGATAGGTTCTGCGGCATGACGACGCCGATCGAAGAGCGCTACGTGGAGATCGACGGGATCCGGACGTTCGTGCGCGAACGCCCGGCGGAGGGGCCGCCGACCGTCTTCGTCCACGGCAACCCGACCCACTCGGCCGACTGGCTGCCGTTCATGTCGGCGATGGACGGACCGGCGATCGCCCTCGACCTGCCCGGCTTCGGCCGCTCCGAGCGCCCGGGTGGCGACCGCTTCGACTACACGATGGGGAGCTACGGCCGGTTCGTCGGCGCCGTGCTCGACGAGCTGGCGCCGAGCGGCTTCAACCTCGTCGTCCACGACTGGGGAGCGGTGAGCCTGCTCGCCGGCGCAGGAGCGGGCCGGCGATGTCCGGCGGCTCGTGGTGATCAACGCCGTCCCGCTGAATCGCACCTACCGGTGGCACTGGATCGCCCGGGTGTGGCGTCGGCGCTGGCTCGGGGAGGCCTTCAACCGGATCGGCTCGAGATCCGGTACCGAGCGCATGCTGCGGCTCGCCAGGCCCGGGCCGCAAGCCCATGCCGCCGGAGTTCATCGACATGATCTGGGACCACTACGACGAGGGGACCGCCCGGGCGGTGCTCGCCCTCTACCGATCGGCCGATCCGGAGGTGCTCGGAGGCTGGGGGCGAGCACCTGGATCGCCTCGACTGTCCGGCCCTGGTCGTCTGGGGCGAGCAGGATCCGTACATCTCGATCGACGAGGGCCGGTTCTACGAGGCGCGACTCCCAGGGGCGCGGCTGCTGGCGCTCCCCGAAGCGGGACATTGGCCCTGGATCGACGTCCCGTCCGTGATCGGCACGGTCACCGGCTTCCTGGCCGCCCCGGACGGCTGATCAGCCTTACAATCGGGCGCTCTCGTGCCTCGTCCGTTAGCCGCAATCGGGCGCCGGCTGCCGCGGGGGTGGACAGACCTCCTGCTCCAGTTCGGCCTCTTCTTCCTCGCCTACCAGGGCTATCAGCTCGTGCGCGGATTGATCGACGGGAAGAGCGACCTGGCCTTCGCCAACGCCGAGCGGATCGTCGACCTGGAGAAGAGCCTCGGGACCTTCTTCGAGCCGGGCCTCCAGCAGGCCGCCCTGCGCCACGACTGGATCATCGACATCGCCAACTGGCTCTACGTCAACTCCCACTTCACGATCACGGTCTGCTTCCTGGCCTGGCTCTACCTGTTCCGCAACGACAACTTCTACTTCGTCCGCAACATGTTCATGGTGGCGATGGGCATCGCCCTGATCGGGTACGCCTTCTTCCCGACCGCGCCCCCGCGGATGCTCCCCGGCGAGGGCTTCACCGACACCCTCGCCGACGTTCACGTCGGTCGAGCAGGACTCGAACGCCGTCAGCCTGCTCGTCAACAAGTACGCCGCCGTGCCGAGCATGCACATCGGCTTCTCGTCGATGATCGCCGGGACCGCGGTGATCCTCGTTCGCAACCCGGTCGGCCGGGTGCTCTGGTCGCTGTATCCGGCCGTCGTCTTCGGCGTGATCGTCGTCACCGCCAACCACTACTGGCTCGACGCGCTCGCCGGCCTCCTGGTGGCCATCGCCTCCGCCGTGATCGCCAGCCGGGTCCTCGCCCCGGTCCGTCCCGAGCAGTGGTCGTTCCGCGGCGTCGCCGAGGAAGCAACCGCCTAGTTCAGTGGGCTGGCCGGTAAGTTGGGCCCGATGAGCGCACCCACCACGAGGGGCAGGCGTGGCTGAACGCCCGGAGCGAACCCGCGGGGAGTTCCGGGAGATCGCCCGGGACCGCCTGATCGAGTCCCGCCTGACGCCGAACGCGATCTCGATGACCGGCCTGGTCCTGAACCTGGCCGCGGCCGTGCTGATCCTCGAGGACATGTTCGTCCTCGGAGCGTTCGCGTTCATCATCGGCTCGATCATGGACACGCTCGACGGCCGCTACTCGCGGATGTCGGGCAAGGGCACCGCGTTCGGGGCGTTCCTCGACTCGACCCTCGACCGGATCGAGGAGGGCGTCGTCCTCGCCGCCGTCTGCTGGCAGTTCGCGAAGGGCGGGGACGAGGCGCTCGCGGCTGCGTGCCTGCTCGTCGTGCTCGGCTCGCTGATGGTCTCCTACACACGGGCCCGGGCCGAGGCGCTCGGGGTCGAATGCAAGGTCGGAATCGCCACCAGGCCGGTCCGCGTGGTCATCCTCTCGGCGGGCCTGATGTTCGCCGACGGCGAGTTGATCTCCGACGTGGACCTGCTGCCGGCGGCGATCTGGATCATGGTCGCGCTGACCGCTTTCACGGTCGTTCAGCGGGTCTGGCACGTGCGCGGCCAGCTCGTCGCGCTCGACGCCGAAGCCTGAACACCCGCGAACTGGCCCGGATAAATCCGGTTTGAGGTGTAACCGAACCCTGGGTATGGTGTTCTGAAGACGTCCGGAGCCGCGCACTCCCGCTCACAGGTCCGAACGACCGGAGCGGTGATGGCTACTACACGAGATCCGGCCAGTTACCCAGACCCAGGAGGCTTTCGCTTACCCATGAGCACAACCAACGGAGCGCACAACGGCAACGGCGGACGCGTCGACGACGGCAAGGTCCGCGTCGCGATCGTCGGCGTCGGCAACTGCGCCAACTCATTCATTCAGGGCGTCGAGTACTACAAGGACGCCGACATCGACGAGCAGGTCCCCGGGCTGATGCACGTCGGCCTCGGCGGCTACCACGTCCGCGACATCGAGTTCACCGCCGCTTTCGACATCGACATCGAGAAGGTCGGCAAGGATCTCGGCGAGGCGATCTGGTCGGGTCAGAACGACACGATCAAGTTCGCCGACGTGCCGAAGATGGGCGTCGAGGTCCAGCGGGGCATGACCCACGACGGGCTCGGCAAGTACCTGAAGCAGAAGATCACCAAGGCCCCCGGCCCGACGGCGGACATCGTCAAGATCCTCAAGGACACGAAGACCGACGTCCTCGTCTGTTACCTGCCGGTCGGTTCCGAGCAGGCCACGAAGTGGTACGTCGAGCAGGCGCTGAAGGCCGGCGTCGGCTTCGTCAACTGCCTGCCGGTGTTCATCGCTCGCGAGGACTACTGGGGCAAGCGCTTCGAGGAGGCCGGGCTGCCGATCATCGGCGACGACATCAAGTCGCAGGTCGGCGCCACGATCGTCCACCGCAACCTGGCGCGTCTGTTCCACGAGCGCGGCGTCGAGCTCCAGCACACCAGCCAGCTCAACGTCGGCGGCAACATGGACTTCTTCAACATGCTCGAGCGGGAGCGGCTCGACTCGAAGAAGATCTCCAAGACGAACGCCGTCACGTCGATCATGGGCACGGAGCTCGAGGACAAGGACGTCCACGTCGGACCGTCCGACTACGTGCCGTGGCTGACCGACCGCAAGTGGGCGCACATCCGCCTCGAGGGCAAGAGCTTCGGCGACGTTCCGCTGAACGTCGAGCTCAAGCTCGAGGTCTGGGATTCGCCGAACTCGGCCGGCGTCGTCATCGACGCCGTCCGGCTGATCAAGCTGGCGCTCAACAACGGCATCTCGGGTCAGCTCGACGGGCCCGTCCAGCTACCTGATGAAGTCGCCGCACAGCCAGCGTCCCGACGACGAGGCGCGCGAGCAGACGGAAGAGTTCATCGCCGCGAACGCCCGCACGGCCGCCGCCGCGCGGGTCAAGGACGAGGTCGACTCCGGCACTCAGTCCGAGGTTCCGACCGGGAGCTGACGCGCCCGTCACCCAAGTCCGAGGTACCGGCAGGCCCGTCGTCGTCCGACTATGGACGGCGGCGGGCTCGTTCGTTTCTAGGCTCCTGCAGCGACCGGAGGTGCTGTGGCGGCGACGATCGGCTCGCGACCGAGGATCAGATCCGAGGCCTTCTCGGCGATCATGATCGTCGGAGCGTTCGTGTTGCCGCGGGTGATCGTCGGCATGACCGATGCGTCGACGACGCGCAGGCCGTCGACGCCGCGAACGCGCAGCTCGGGATCGACGACCGAGGCGTCGTCCCCCCCATCCGGCAGGTGCCGACCGGGTGATAGAGCAACTCGACCCGCTTGCGGAGGTCGGCCGCGATCGCCTCGTCGTCGTTCGCCTCCGGACCGGGGTAGATCTCCCGTCCGATCGCTCCCGAGAGGGGGGCGGTGGCGGCGATCTCACGCGCGAGCTTCACGCCGCTGACCATTGCCGCCATGTCCGCCTCGTCGGTCAGGTGGTTGCCGACCATCGTCGGCTTGGCGGTCGGGTCCGAGCTGGTCAGATTGAGCTCGCCGCGAGCGCGCGGTGAGACGAGAACGGGGCCGATCGTGATCGCATGTCCGTCGTACTCCTCGAACCCGTGGTCCGCGAAGTAGGCGGGGGCGAGGTGGAACTGGAGGTCGGGCGGACCGTCGACGCCGTCGGAGCGGGTGAAGAGGAATGCCCTCGCCGACGGGCGAGGTCGAGAGGACCGCGCCGGCGCGTGAGGAAATCGACAATCGCAGCGGGCTTCTCGGCGTCGGCCAGAGACCCACCGATCGGCGCGTCCCAGATCCCGACCTGGAATGGATGATCCTGGAGGTTCGTGCCGACGGCCGGGGCGTCGACCGCGGGATCGACACCGATCGCTCGCAGCTTCTCGGGGTCGCCGATCCCCGACAGCATGAGCAGCTGGGGAGAGCCGATCGCGCCGGCCGAGAGGATCACCTCGCGGCGGGCGCGGGCGACGGCCATCGGGGTCTTTCCGCCGAGCTTCACGCCGCGCACGCGGCCGTCGGCCAACTCGAGACCGAGCGCTGTCGCGGCCGTGAGGATCGTCAGGTTCGGGCGTCCGGCGGCCGGACGCAGGAAGGCGTCGGCGGCGCTCCAACGGCGGCCGTACTTCTGCGTCGTCTCGGCGAAGCTGGTGCCGTTCGGGGAGCCGTCGTTGTAGTCGGGGTCGTAGGGGAAGCCGCGCTTCTGGCAGGCCTCGATCATCAGATCCGTGAGGCCGCGCGGGCTGCGCACGCGGGGCGACGTTGAGGAGACCGCCCACGCCGTGGGTCGGCGTGGCTCCGGCCTCGTGGTGTTCGGAGCGGATGAAGTAGGGGAGCACCTCTTCCCACCCCCAGCCGGGGCAGCCGGCCTCGTCGCGCCAGCCGTCGTAGTCGGTGTGATGCCCGCGCACGTAGAGCATCGCGTTCATCGAACTCGAGCCGCCCAGGCTCTTCCCGCGCGGGACGTAGAGGGTCCGGTCGTCGCAACCGGGCTCGGGACCGCTGCCGTAGTCCCAGTCCAGCTTGGTCTTGAACTGCTTGGCGAAGGCGGCGGGGATCTTGATGTTGGGGGAGCGATCGCGCCGACCCGCCTCGATCAGCAGAACCTCGGCGCCGGAATCGCTGAGCCGGTTGGCGAGCACGCAACCCGCTGATCCCGCTCCGACGATCACGTAGTCGTAGTCGCTCACGCTTGCTCCTCTCGGTTGGCCCCCGGCAGCGCGATCCTAGCGCCGCGTGCGTGCATCTATCCTGCAGCGGTGGCTCGCAGCGATCGAGATGCCCTGACGATCGTCCAGGTGTCTCCCTACTCGTGGGGCGAGCACCATGAGGTCAATGCCTACGTGGCCGGCGCGGCGGCCGAGCTCCAGTCGCGCGGTCATCGGGTGGTCGTCGCCGCCCCCGGCGGCACCCGTGCCGACCTGCGCCGATCCCAGCAGGGGATCGATCAGGCCCGCGGCGGGGAATCCGCGTTCTTCGGACGCGACTGGGACGGACTTCGCGTCGGCGAAGGCGGACCCGCCGTCCTCTCCGTCGGCGCCGCATTCAAGCTACCCGCCGGTTCCCGTCCGCGACCGGCCCCGGTTCCCGTCGACATCTCCCGTTCGCTCGAGGGTTTGCTGACGGCGGTCGACTTCGACATCGTCCACGTCCACGACCCGTTCGCCCCCAGCGCCGCCTCCGCCGCACTGCGCCATTCCCGGACGCTCAACGCCGGCACCTTCCACCTACCGACCGAGCGGACCCTCTCGACGCAGGTCGCCCGGCCGCTCGTCGAGATCTTCTTCGGGCGCCTCGATGCGCGGATGGCCGCCGTTCAGAGCACGGCCGAGTTGCTCAACCGCTTCTTTCCCGGGCCATATGAGGTGGTCGGTGCGGCGGCCGAGGTGAACGCCGTCGAGCGGCCCGCCGGAGCGCCGCCGCGAATCGTCTACTGCGCTCGTGAGGAGCGCGGGGCATTGCGGATCTTCCTGCGGGCGTTGCGAAAGCTGCCGTTGGACCTTCCCTGGGAGGCCGACGTCTGGATCGAGGACGCGTCGATCCAGACCCCCCGTCTCAACAGCCGGCTCCGCGAGCGCGTCCGGATCCTGCGCCCGGCGGAAGTGACCGCGGAGGACCTGATCGCCGGCGCCGACGTCGTCTGCGCCGCCTCGGGCGGCCCGCAGCCGGCTCCGAGCCTGATCCTCTCCGCCTTCGCTGCTGGAGCGGTTCCGGTCGCCGCCCAGATCGAGCCGTACGAGGAGCTCCTCGACACCGACGCGGGAGAGAGAGGCCTCGTGTTCCCGGCCGGAGACGCCCTCACGCTCGCCGGCCAGATCGAGCGGCTCGTCGCCGACCCCGCCCTGCGCGAGCGGATCGCCGCAGCCGGAGCCGGCGCGGCGAGGTCGTACGGCGACATCGCCGATCAGCTCGAAGCGGTCTACGGCCGGCTCGTCTCGCGGCGTCACGACCCCACCGGCAACCCTGATGTGCGCAGGCGGATCTCGCGCCGGAAGACGATCGACTGCGACCTGCACATGCACACCGATCACTCCAACGACTGCGCGACTCCGGTCGAGGTGCTCCTCGAGACGGCCAAGGACCGTGGGATGGGTGCGATCGCGGTGACCGACCACAACGAGATCTCCGGAGCGCTGGCGGCTCGCGAGGCGGCCGAGCGCGACGGCGGCATCAAGGTGATCGTCGGCGAGGAGGTCAAGACCGCGGAGCAGGGCGAGGTGATCGGCCTGTTCCTGGAGGAGAAGATCGAGCGCGGCATGACGATGGCGGAGACGGTCGCCGAGATCCGCAGGCAGGGTGGGCTCGTCTACGTGCCCCATCCCTTCGACCGCCTCCATTCGGTGCCCGACTACGAGCATCTCCTCGACATGGTGGAGGAGATCGACATCCTCGAGGTCTTCAACCCGCGGGTCGCCTTCAGCGCCTTCAACGAGGAGGCGGAGCGATTCGCGGCCAAGTACCGGATCGTTCCCGGGGCCGGCTCGGACGGGCACGTCGCACAGGCGCTCGGCAGCGTCCGGATCCGGCTTCACGACTTCGAAGGAGCGGAGGAGTTCCTCGAGGCGATGCGCAGCGCGGACATAGTCCGCAAGCACAAGAACCTCGTCTACGTGCAGGCTCTGAAGTGGATGCAGGCGGCAAGCGGGCAGGCGGGAGGGCGCAAGGAAGTCGCCGATCCGCAGCCGGTCAAGGGCGGCCGCAGGTCCGAGGCGAAGCGCCGAAAGGCCGCTTCCGGGCGCGGCAAGAGTTGATTCAGGGGGCAATAACGGTTTGCAACCACAAGGAGAGAGACCGACGCCGTCAAAAGAGTCGCCCGCTGTGCCAATCACCGAGGATCAGATCAAGGAGAAGTACCTGGAGCGCGCGATCCGCGAGCTCAACCAGCTCACCCACGAGCTCCAGGACTGCGAGGAGTGTCCTCGCGGCAGCCTGATGCCGGTACTCGGCTCGGGTCACCCGCAGGCCGACGTGATGCTGTTGAAGTACTCGCCGAGCGTCGCCGAGATCGAGGAGGGCGTCGCCTTCTACGGTCGCTCGGGCACCGCGGTGATGAAGTCGCTGAAGCGGCTGGGGATCGACCCGCTCGTCGTCTACGGCACGCTCTGCGTCAAGTGCCCGCTCTCCGACCCGGCGCTGGCGTCGCCGACATGCGTCTCCCGTCTGGTCCGCGAGGTGGCGATCGTCGAGCCGCGATGCATCATCGTCATGGGCGAGCCGGCCCTCGAATGCCTCAACGACGTGCAGATCCCGCTCGCCGGCGCGATCGAGGCCAACCCGGGCGAGATCCAGGCTCTGACGCCCACGATCGACGTCATCTTCACCCCTGACATCGACGCCTCGCTGGACGCCGAGGGGCCGAAACGGGAGTTCTGGCGGGCCTTCCGCTCCGTCGGCGAGTGGTACGAGGACCTACCTCCCTACTGAGCCCCGACCGGGTCGGGTTCACCCGGTTACCCCTGTCCCCGGTCCGGGCCGCCGGTACATTTGACCGTTCATGCGCGCTTTCGGGCAAGTCATCACATTCGTCGCCACGGTCGTCGCGGCACTGATCATCGGCTTCGGCGTGCCGCTGGGCTGGATCTGGATCGGTTCGCAGATGCAGACCGGTTCGGGCGCCAGCACCGTGAGCTTCTCCGTCGCGATGGTGATCCTCTTCGGGATCATCGCCACGTACGTGCTGCTGCTCTACCTGGCGGGGGTCGTGATGGCCTACTTCGGTCCGCAGCAGGGCGTCAGCGGCGGAGGTCAGACCCGCGCTCCCTGGATGAAGGGCATGACCGACACCCGTGAGATCAAGCGCGGCTCGGCGATGGGCGGGATCGAGCGGCTGTTCGTCGTCACGACGATGATCGTCTTCGCCGCCTTCTGGCTCTGGTTCGCCTTCAAGGCCGGCTCGCCGCTACCTAGCCAATAGATAACTCCGACCGGATCCTCCGCTTCGCGTCCGGTCCGGTCGGCCTGCGCGGTGTTACCGCTCGGCAGGGGCGTCAGCGCCCTATTGGCCCATGCCCGCCGAGGCGACCCGGTCCATGGCCTCGAACTTCGCGCTGGCCAGGCCGCGGACGACGACGGTGTCGAGCGCCTCGTAGGCGCTGAGCATGCCGTCCGCATCGTCGGGGTTCTCGGCGGCTACGCCGACCGTGCCGGGCGGCTCCGCGAGTCGTTCGAAGTGGTTGCGATAGCCGTCGTGGAGGTCTCGATAGAAGCCCTCCTCCTTGGCCAGTCGGGTCTCCGCGTCGGCGCCGACGGAGGTGCGGACGTATCCGTATACCCGCGGCGCGTCGCGGCCGGCCTCGGCTGCTCCCCGCTCGACCTCGACGCGAGCCTTGGCGGCGAAGGCGGGGGTCATCCAGTTGAAGAAGGCGCCGTCGTAGCTGCCGCCGGCAAGTGCGCACATCTTCGGCCCCATCGAGGCGAGGATCAGCCGAACCCCTGGGATCGACTCGCGCAGTTCGTCGTGGGCCTCGCGCATCCGCGTCAGCGGCTTCTTGGAGAAGCCGGCGCCGACGCCGATCAGAAGCCGCGAACGGTCCAGGTCGAGCTCCTCGATCTTGGCGTTGACGTCGGCCGGGGTGTGGCGGTCGAGCGCCAGCACGGCGACCCCGAGCTGGGTCGCGGCCGACCCCTCGGCGAATGCCGCCAGCGTCTCGAGGCCGCTTGCCGCCGGATGGTCGTTGGCCCACATCGAGGTGTAGCCGAGCTCCTCGCACCGCCCGGCGAGCTCGATGGCTACGTCCCGGTCGAGCCCGGCGGCGACGCCGAATCCGCGGGCCTGGTTCACGAAGCGTCCCCGCGCTCGAGCAGTGCGACGCACTCGATGTGGGGGGTCTGGGGAAACATGTCCACGGGCCTCACGCGGGTCAGCCTATAACCGGCGTCGACCATCTGCCTGGCGTTCGGGGCCATCGTCGTCGGGTTGCAGGAGACGTAGACGATCCGCTTCGCGTCGCACTCGAGGACGCGGCGAACGATCTTCGCCGAGAGGCCCGCGCGGGGCGGGTCGATGACGACCACGTCGGGCTTCCCGGCCTCCTCGATCAGCGGCCGGATCCCGAGCCGGGCATCGCCGGCGCGGAACCGTGCGTTCGAGATGCCGTTCAAGTCGGCGTTGGCCTCGGCGTCGACGATCGCGTCGGCGACGCTCTCGACCCCCCAGACCTCGCCGGCGTCGGCGGCCATGCTCAGACCGATCGTGCCGATCCCGCAATAGAGGTCGAAGAGCCGCTCGCCGGAGCCGAGGCCGGCGAATTCGCGGGCGGCCGCATACAGACGCTCGGCCGTCTCGGTGTTCGTCTGCAGGAAGGCGCCTGACGAGACGCGCAGGTCGAGTTCGCCGAGTCGCTCGCGCAGGTACTCCTCGCCCAGCACGCCGGTCGGCCCGTTCGTGCTGCCCGACGGTCCCTCGATCACCGTGTGGAGATCCACCGGAGGTTCGGGGAAGTCGGCCGCCGAAGTGACGAGACGGGTCTGGATCTGACCCGTTCGCCGGCCCTCGCGGACGATCAGGTTGCGGAGGACTCCGGTCCTGGATTCGTCCTCGCGGGCGGGAACTGATTCGGACCGCGCCCATTCGCGGACGGCGTTGCGGGCCGAGTTGTTGGCCTCGGAGGCGAGCAGGCAGTCGTCGACGTCGACGACCTGGTCCCAGCGGCCGCGGGCGTGAAACCCCAGCGAGGGATCGGGCTCACCCGAGTCTCCCGGCGGAATCCCGAACGAGTACTCGAGTTTGTTCCGGTAGCGCCACTCCTCCACCGCTTCCACGATGGGCTCCACCTGAAAGCCCTCGAATCCCCCCAGGCGTTCGAGCGCCTCGGCCACCTGCTTCTGCTTCTCGGTGACCTGCAACTCGTAGGGGAGACCCTGCCATGCGGCACCGGGACAGGGATCACCACCGTGGACGCAGCGGTCGGCGATCCGCTCGGGTGCCGGCTCGAGGAGTTCGAGGATCGCCGCCTCGGCCCACGACTTCTTCGACTTGCCCACCCGGGCGCGGACACGATCGCCGGGCAGCCCGCCGCCGACGAAGATCACGAAGCCCTCGTCGGTCCGCGCGACTCCCCGCCCGCCCTGGGCGAGCGAGTCGATGGTCAGCTCCAGCTCGGTCCCGCGCGGCGGGCGCTTACGGGCCTGAGTCTCCTGGGCGCTCAGCCGAGCGCCTTGTCGATCTTGGCGACGATGCTCTTGCGTGCCTTGTTGTTCTTCTCGTAGGTCCGGACCTTGCGCAGCTCCGGCTTCGAGAGATCCGTCAGGCGCCGATTGATCTGAGCTGCGGTGAGCTCGTCATAGCCCGTGATCGGGAAGTTCCCCACTCCGGCCTTGCGCCGCACCTTGTCGATCTGCGCGAGCGGTTCGTCGGCGGCGTCGCGGGCGCGCTTGGCGACCTTGCCGGCGGTCCCCTTCGTCTGCTTGCGCGCCTTCGTCGTGCTGCGCTCGACCTGTTTGCGCGCCTGCTCGAGGAGGGCCTCGAGCTCCTTGACCATCTCCTCCGACTGCTTGCGTCCGCGGGAGACGAGCTTGGAGACCATGTCGTTGGCATCGTCGCGAGTCATCCGGCCACGCTTCACTGCGTCGTCGACGACCTCCTGGATGCGTTCACGCGGCAGGGTGATGCTGCGTTCGAGGGCGTCGCGAAACGCCTCGACGCTCTTGTCTGCTCGGTCGGCGGAGCGCTCGGCCTTCGGCTTACGGGTGCTCTTCTTGCCGGTCGTGGTGGCCATGGAGGTCCCTTCCTCGCGGGTTGCCTAAAGAAAGTACAGGCGAAATATGGCACCGCAGCCGCCACGGCGCTTTTGACTGGGCGCTTCGGCGCTTATCTCGAGGGCTTGGGTGAGAGGAAGCCGGCCTGCACGGGGGCGTGGTCGGACAGGCGAATCGGGAGCGGCCCGAAATGCCCGTTGGGCGCCGTCGGATCCGGGACCTCGCGGCCTTCCGGCGGCCATTGCGCCGGCGCCTCCGCGACGTCGAGCCCGGAGGCGAGGAGATGGTCGATGACCCGATCGCCGGTCGGCGCCGCCAGCGCGAACTCGCCGGCCAATCGCTCGAACACGTGACCGCTCAGCGCCGGGCGCAGGTTGAAGTCGCCGCCGAACACAAGTGGGGTGCTTCGCGCCCACTCGACCGCAGCGCGTGCGGCGCCGATCAGCTCGCGTTCGGCTGCTTCGCGCGCAGCGCTCGCGTGAAGATTTGCGACACAGAGCAGGTCACCGATCCTGGTGAATGCCATCATTCGCCGCTCGGGACGGATCGCCAGCCGCAGGCTCCGCCGCTCTGTGATCCCCGCCGGCCCGGCCCCGGGCGCCCGGACCAGGGTCAGGTTCGATCCTCCCTCCCAGGAGGCGATCAGGTCGGGGTTCCAGGTGGCCGCCAGCGACTGCGCGCCGGCGAGATAGGGGAGGTTGCGACTCGTCGGGACGAGATGGGCCTCGGCGTCGGAGGCCGTCGCAAGCCGTTCGGCCCAGCGCGGAGGGCACTCCTGCAGGAGTGCGACGTCCCATTCCGCCGCCGCGATCACTGCCGCGAACTGCTCGAGGAGATCGCGGTTGACCTGAGCGTGACTCGAGCCGCGCTCGGTTGTGCGCAGCAGGCGGGATCGCCACGTCAGCAGGTCGGCCTCGGGAGGATGGTCACGACCGTGGAAGAGGTTCCAGGTGAGGACTCGCAGGTCCATCGCCACGAAGTATCGAAGCGGTCACGGCGGCATCCCGCTCGCAACACACCCGTTCCGGCTCCCCGTGCGACCTCCGCAGGAGTAACCTGCCGCGCTTCCATGGCACCGGGATTCTCAGACTTCGCCGATTTCATTACGGGAGAGGAGCTCGCCGGCGAGCTCGGCGAGCTGCTCGATCGGGCCGACGAGCTGAAGGCGGACCGCCCGGCGGCCGGGGCCGACTCGCTCGCGGGGAGATCGGTGGCGATGATCTTCGAACAGCCCTCGACCCGGACGCGGGTCTCGTTCGAAGTCGGGATCGCCGAACTCGGTGGCACGCCCGTCATCCTGCGCAGCGACGAGCTGCAGATCACCCGCGGGGAATCGATCGGCGACATCGGCCGGGTCATGTCCCGCTACGTCCACGCGATCGCGATCCGCAGCCTTTCCCACGACCGCGTCGTCGAGCTCGCCGAAGCGGCCGACGTGCCGGTGATCAACATGCTCACCCCGGTCCACCATCCGTGCCAGGCGATCGCCGACCTGCAGACGCTTCGTGAGCGCTTCGGCCGGCTCGAGGGGCTGCGGCTCACGTACGTCGGTGATGGCAACAACATGGCTCGCTCGCTGACGCTGCTCGGCCGCGACGCGGGAGTCGAAGTGGTCGTCTCCTCGCCACCCGGATTCGAGCTCACCGACGCCCCGGGCGCCGAACTGGTCGCCGACCCGCGCGAGGCGGTCGCCGGCGCCGATGCGGTCTACACCGACGTCTGGTTCAGCATGGGGGAGAGCGACGCCGAGACCAAGCGGGCGGCACTGTCCCCGTATCGGGTCGACGACGACCTCCTCGCCCTCGCTTCCGACGATGCCGTCGTCCTCCACTGCCTGCCGGCCCACCCCGGCGAGGAGATCAGCGCCGAGGCCCTCTACGGACCCCGGTCGGTGGTCTTCGACCAGGCCGAGAACCGCCTCCACGCGCAGAAGGCCCTGCTGGAGATGCTGCTCGCCTGACGACATCCGCCAGTGGTCATTAACCGCTGTCACAGACGGTTTCTGACACTTCGCGGGCACGACTAGACTTCCGGAACCGCGGCCCCGTCGTCTAATGGTCAGGACTCCAGATTTTCATTCTGGCAACGGGGGTTCGATTCCCCCCGGGGCTACTCCGCAGCAACCGCATGTATCCAGAGATCAACATCGGGCCCATCACCCTGCAGACGTTCGGGCTCATGTTCGGGCTCGGCTTCGTCGTCGCCGGGCTGATCATCGCCCGGCGTTTCCGGGAGCTCGGCAAGCCGGCCGATTGGGCGTACGAGATGGCGTTCGCCGCCCTCGTCGGCGGCCTCGTCGGCTCGCGTCTGTATTTCCTGATCGAGAACTGGAGCGACGTCAGCGACGACCTGATCGGCAACCTGTTCAGCGGAGCCGGCCTCGTCTGGTACGGCGGCGCGATCGGTGGCGCCCTCGCGGTACTCGGCTGGGCCCACTGGCGCGGGATCATGACCCTGCTGCTGACCGACATCGCCGCGCCCTCGCTCGCGATCGGCTACGCCATCGGCAGGGTCGGCTGCCAGCTCTCGGGTGACGGTGATTACGGCAGGCCCTGGGACGGCCCCTGGGCGATGGCATACCCGGACGGCACGGTTCCGACCGACCAGACCGTTCACCCGACCCCGATCTACGAGACGGTCTTCATGGGGCTCGCCGCGATCGTCCTCTGGCGCCTCCGCGACCGCTTTCGGGCGGGGATCCTCTTCGCCCTCTACCTGATGATCGCCGGCTTCGAACGGTTCATGGTCGAGTTCCTGCGCCGCAACCCGGACTCCGCTCTCGGGCTTACCCAAGCGCAGTTGATGAGCGTCGGAATGGTGCTGATCGGCGGGATCTGGATCGCTGTGATCGCGAGCCGCGGCCAGCTCCGGGATCCAGCGCCCGCCCGCTTCTGAAGCTCGGCCCGCCAGGCGAACTTCAATTCGCCCTTGCGGCTTCGAGTACCACTTGTGATACTCGCCACATGCTGCACACCCTGACCGGTTGAGTAGATGGATGCCGTAGAGCTGATCGCCCGATTCGTGCTGGCGGTGGTCTTTCTGGTCGCCGGTTTGGCCGAAGCTCGCCGACCGGCCGGGATCGCGGGCGGCGCTCGAGGGGTTCGGCCTGCCGGAGCGCCTGGCCGTCCCGGGGGCGGTCGCCCTGCCGGTCGCCGAGCTCGCGACCGCCGCTCTGCTGATCCCTGCGTCGACGGCGATGATCGGCGGGGCGGCCGCCCTCGCCCTCCTCCTCGCCTTCTGTACCGGGATCGCCCGCAGCATGGCCAGGGGCGAGGCTCCGGACTGCCATTGCTTCGGTCAGCTTCATTCGGAGCCGGTCGGCTTGTCGACGCTACTTCGCAATCTCGCCCTCGCCGCCCTCGCGGCCCTGGTTCTCGCGGCGGGGCTCGACGGATCCAGCACCGCCCCTTTCGCCTGGACGGGCGACGTCAGCGGCGCCGGACTCGTGGCGATCGGAGGCGCGTTGGCGATCCTGGCGATCCTCGCCGCCGCCGCGTCGGTGCTGATGGGAATGCTGCGCCGTCACGGTGCGCTGCTCCTTCGGGTCGAGGCCCTGGAGGCGGCGGTGGCCGAGCACGGCATCGTCGTCGAGGGGGTCGGGCCTCGACGGGCGAGAGGTCGAGGGGCTGCCGGTCGGCGCCGACGCGCCCGCGTTCACGCTTCCGGGAGTCCACGGAGAGACGACGACGCTCGATGCGCTGCTCTCGGCCGGCAAGCCGGTGCTGCTCGTCTTCACCGACCCCGACTGCGGACCCTGTACCGCGCTCCTTCCGCACGTCGCCGAGTGGCAACGTGATCTGGAGAGCTCGATCACGGTCGCGCTCATCTCCCGCGGCAGCGTCGACGACAACCGCGCGAAGGCCGCCGAGCACGGCGCATCGCGGGTGTTCATCGAGTCGGGCGACGAGGTTTCCTCGCTGTATGAGGCTCAGGTCACCCCGAGTGCCGTCCTCGTCGATCCGGACGGCATGATCGCGAGCCCGCGGGTCGCGGGGGAGCCGGAGATCCGGTCCCTCTTCGAGTCGACCGTCGCTGCTGCCGGGCGGCTCAACGTGGTCGACGCGGGTTCACGGCCGCGGCCCACCGAAACCAGGATCGGGGAGCACGCGCCAGATGTCGACCTCATCGATCTCAGCGGGGAAGCCGTCTCGCTGACGGCATCGATCGAGGCGGACACCATGCTCCTGTTCTGGAACCCCGACTGCGGGTTCTGCGCGCGGGCTCTCGAGGATCTGCGGGCGCTCGAGCGCGACCGACCCGACGACGCCCCACGCCTGTTGATCGTGTCGCGAGGCTCGGTGGAGAGCAACGAGTCGATGGGGCTCGCGTCGCCGATCCTTCTCGACGAGTCCTTCGAGGCGGGCACCGCACTCGCTGCGCCCGGGACGCCGTCCGCGGTCCTGGTCGACGCACGGCGGCAGGGTCGCCTCGGCCGTCGCGGCTGGCGCAGAGGCGTGCTTCGCGCTCGCTCGCGGACGGAGCGGGGACGTCAGCTCGAGCGGGTGAGACCGCCGTCGAGCGGGATCACGGTGCCCGTCAGGTAGGCGGCCCGGTCCGAGCAGACGAACGCGACCAGGTCGCCGTACTCCTCCGGTCTGCCGAGGCGAGCGGCGGGCACGTCCGCACGGGCCCGCTCCTCGGCGGCCTCCATCGACCCATAGATGTGCTCGAGGCGCTCGGTCCCGAATCGGCCGGTCGCGACGGTGTTGACGGTGATGCCGTCGGCGGCGACCTCACGGGCGAGCGTGTTGAGCAGACCGACCGCCGCCATCCGGTTCGAGTTCGAGAGGGCGAGGCCGGGGATCGGCTCGCGCACCGAGGTCGACGAGACGTTCACGATCCGGCCCCAACCGCGCTCGCGCATCCCGGGGACGCAGGCCTTGGCCAACTCCAGGGGCGTCAGGACGAGCGAGCGGAACGCGGCCTCCCAATCCTCGGCGGAACCCTCGAGCGCGCCACCCGGCGGCGGCCCGCCCGTGTTGAGGACGAGGATCTCGATCGGTCCCATCGCCCCGGCCACCCGGCCGGGGAGAGCATGGACCGCAGTGGCGTCGGCGGTGTCGACGGCGAAGCCCTCGGCCCCGTTGCCGATCTCGGCGGCGAGTCGCTCCAGATCCTCCGGCGAGCGGGAGGCGAGAGCGACCCTGGCGCCCTCGCGACCGAGCGACTCGGCGATGGCGAGTCCGAGGCCGCGGCTGGCGCCGAGCACCAGCGCGACCCTTCCGTCGATTCCGAGGTCCACGATCAGATCAGGAGGATGATCGCGACGTAGATCGCGACGCCGACCAGGGCCCAGGCCGTCATCCAGGTCCAGCGATGATCTCCGCGAGCGCCCAGGACGGCGGCGACCATCAGCCCGACGACGGGGAGGACGAGCCCGAGGGCCCATCCCCAGCGAACGAGCCGGTCCTCCTCGCTCCGTTCCGCATGCGCCGCCGCCACCCGGTGCCTCAGGCCTTGCCGACGGCCGTTGCGTCGTAGGGATCGCCGTTTCCCTCGACCCTCACGTCGAACGAGTACTCGTTGCTCGCCTCCGACGCCTGATCCATCGCGCCCTTCATCTTGTCCATGAATCCCATGTTCGGTCTCCGTTCAGTGCCGGCCCCTCACCGGTTGCTCGAGGGTGCGTCGACCCTAGCGCGAGCACTGCCGCCGCACCATCCGGAGAGGACTTCTGGCCACCGTTCAAGTACCCACGAACGCTGCCGATGTGAAACCGATGGATCTGTGCGCCCAAAACCCCTGGCTGAGGCCTGCCGGCGTCCGCCTGACCCTTCTGGCGCTCGGAATCGTGCTTATCGCGACCCTCCTGGTCCCGCAGACCTCGCGGGCGGCGGACATGCTGATCTGTCGCAAGTTCGACAAGGAGAGCGACAAGAGCGGCCGCACGCTTCACCTCAAAGGCAAGGGCGTCAAGTTCAGCGGCAGCGACGGCAACGACAAGATCATCGGCACCCCCAACGATGACCTCATCCAGGGCGGCAACGGCAACGACCGCGTCTTCGGAATGGGCGGCGACGACATCGTCTGCGGCGGCACCGGCAACGACCACGTCGTCGGCGGCACCGGCAACGACGCCGTCTACGGCGAGGAGGGGCGCGACATCGTCGTCGGCGGCCCCGATGACGATTATGTCCTCGGCGGCGCCGAGAACGACCGGGTCCTCGACTGGGGCAACGGGCTCGACTTCATCGACGGCGACTACGGCAAGGACGTCGTCACGGGCGGGGCCGGCGACCAGATCTTCGGCGGCACCCTGAACGACACGCTCTCCGTCCGGCTGGCTCCCGGCGAGACCGAGGGCGCGGCCTACATGAACGGCGGCTACGACGACGATCGCATGACCGGTTCCGACTACGCCGACCACATGCAGGGCAACGTCGGCGAGGACAAGATCTTCGGTCACGGCGGCAACGACGACATCCGCGGCGGCGGGTCGAACGACTACCTCGAGGGCGACAACGGCAACGACTCGCTCTCCGGCGAGAACAACCGCGACGACCTGCGCGGCGGCGACGGCGACGACGACCTCACCGGAGGCGAGGGTCACGACGCATTCTGGGGCGACGGCGGCTTCGACACCTGCAACTGGGCCCGCAAGAGCGAGAAGCTGAACTCCTGCGAGCGCGACCGCGAGGTCGCGGGGCGCAGCGCCGCAGCCTCCCGGGTGCTCGGTCGCGACAAGGGTGGCGGCAAGCCGGGCGGCCAATCCGGCTCCGCCCAGATCATCACCTCTGACGGCTACCCCTTCCCGGAGGAGTACTCGCGGATCGCCGGCTTCACGACCGTTCGGGAGTCCGACGGCAAGGGCGGAATGCGCCTGCTCGACAAGGACCACTCGGTTCGCGAGAAGCCCAACGTGGTCGCCCTCGGCACCGTCTACCGCGCGCGTGAGTTCGACGGGGTCATCAGCTCCGGAAACGGACACCAGAAGGTCCAGTGGGCCTACACGAACACCTGCTCCCGCGACTACTCGTCCCCGGACGTGATGCGCTCGACCGGTAACGAATCGACGACGCCGGTGAAGTTCAACATCGCGATGCCGCCGAAGCGTGGACCCAAGTGCGACGTCGCGATCTGGGCCAAGATCGCCGACCCGGGCTCGAAGAAGAGCCTCTCGGCGAAGCTGCTCTACCGCTAGCGCGTCGCGGGCGCCGCAACCGGGATAATCAGCCTCCCGGGCGGTTAGCTCAGTTGGGAGAGCGCTTCCCTTACAAGGAAGAGGTCACTGGTTCGAGACCAGTACCGCCCATCGGGGTCGAGGCAGCGAACCAAGTTCGGTTCAGTTGTGCTGTCGCGAGAGAAACGCTGCGACCTCGCGCGCACACCGCTCCGGCTCGTCGTCGTAGAGGAAGTGGCTTGCCTCCTCGAGGATGACCACCTCGGTTTCGCGGATCTCGTGCTCGAAGCGCCGAGCCGCGGCGACCGGGATGGTCGGGTCGTTCTCGCCCCACAGGATCAAGGCTGGGACGTTCATCGATGCGACCTGCCCCTCGTAAGGCCGAAGCTTTTCGAAGTCGCCTGAGCGGTAGAGCTCCAGGATCCCCTTGCGGCCTTCGGGAGTTTCGAACGCCTTCCAGTATTCGTCGATCGCCTCCGCGCTCAGCCTGCCGCCGAGATCCCGAATCATGGTCGACAACGCGTCCTTTGTGAGGTTTTCCAGAAGCTGTTCCCCCTGACCGGGTGTTCGCAACACCTGCCCGAGCGTGTGCCACTGGGTGTCGGCGAAGAAGCCGGTATTGCTCAGGATGAGCGCGGAGACGGGTGTCCCGTGGTCGAACGCCCAGCGTAGGCCGATCAGCCCGCCCCAGTCGTGGAGCCCGAGCGTGACCCGCTCGAGCCCCAGCGCGCGACGAAACCGCTCGATGGCCTCGACATGGCGCTCCCACGTCCCCGGAGAGTCGGGCGCCGAGTCGCCGTACCCCGGTAGATCCGGAGCTACCGCGCGCCGCCCGGCGGCTGCAGCGGCCTCCACCACCGGCCCCCACATGTAGGAGCTCTGGGGATACCCGTGAACGAGCAGCACCGGATCGCCGAGCTCGTCGCCCTCTGGAAGCGCCTCGCGATATGCGATCCCGCCCTCGCGCTTTAGCTCCACGTTCGCCACCGCCCGAGCCTAACCGAGCGTTGACGAGCTCCTACACGGGTCACATTCGGCCAGGTGCCTAGCCCTTGGCGTGGGGATATTCAGCCGCGCGACCCTGGAACGAGAGAATCTTCGGGTTCCGGATCACACCGTCCTGGATCTCGATCGCCCGGCTCAACGTCGGGTCGGCCGCCCAGGCCTCCGGACCCGACATCCCCGGAGGCAGGTGCGGGATGAGGGCTTGGCTGATCTCCCAGGTCGCCGCGTCCCAGAGCAGGGAGGGGCTGTGGTCGACGGCATAGCACTGCATCCCGTCGCCGATCGAGAAGACCGGGTCGTCGAACGTCGTCGGCCGAGACCACTCGAAGCCCATCCCGAGATCCGCGGAGACGTCCACGAACTGCGTTCCCCGGCGGAACCGATCGAGCTCCTCGTTCGTGACCATGATCAACGGCGCATCGGTGTCCTGGAGCATGCAGTTGACGACGATGTCGTGGTCGGCGAGGAAGTCCGCGACCGACTCGTGCTCGCTGTCGAGCTCGAGGGTCTGGCCGGGTGCGTCCGGATCGCGGTCGTAGGTCACCAGGCGCACCGAGTGGATCGGCGAGGCCACCGCTGCGACCTCACGCCTGGTGAGGACCGAGACGTCGCGGATCCCCAGGGCCGCGAGGCCGGTGACGGCGCCTCGACCGGTCGCCCCGAATCCGGTGACGGCGGCTCGTAACGGCCGCCCGTACTGCCCGGTCACGCCGGCGAGCTGGAGAGCGTGGATGATCGAGCAGTACCCGGCGAGCTCGTTGTTCTTGTGGAAGACGTGGAGGTCGAAGGACCCGTCGCGGCTCCAGTGATGCATCTCCTCCCAGGCGATCAGCGTCAGCCGGCGGTCGATGGCGAGCTGCGTGATCTCCTCGTCCTGAACGCAATGGACCCATCCCCAGAGCACCGAACCCTCCGGCATCTCGAGCAGGTCCGCCGGCATCGGCTTCGGGATGGCCAGGACGTCGCTGCCCTGCATGACCTCGTCGCGCGAGCCCACGGCGGCGACGAGCGGCGCGAGGTCCTCGTCGGCGAATCCGAACGGCTCGCCGTAGCCGGATTCGAGCGTGATCCGCCGGCGCACCGACTCCTCGATCGCGCCGAGGTGCCGGGGATGAATGGGAAGACGGCGTTCGTTCTCCTTGTGAGATCCAGCCAGTACTCCGAGTGTGAGGTCCGTCATCGCCGCGTGTGAGAACGTACCAGCGTGGATCTGGAGGTCGTCAAGGGAGAGCTCGAGCGGGTCAGGGTGGTCGAGCCGCCGACCGCGTCGGTTGCAGGACGGCGAGATCCGGGTTCGCGTGGACGCCTTCGCGCTCACGTCGAACAACATCACCTACGCGGTGCTGGGCGACATGCTGAATTACTGGGACTTCTTCCCAGCCGCCCCCGGGGATCCCGGTGACGACGCCGACTGGGGGCGGATTCCGGCCTGGGGCTTCGGCGACGTCGTCGAGAGCCGCTCCCCCGACGTCGCCGTGGCCGAGCGCCTCTACGGCTACCTGCCGATGTCCTCGGAGATCGTCCTGGCGGCCGGACGAAGCGACGAGCAGGGGATCAGCGACGTCTCACCTCACCGAGCCGAGCTGCCCGGCACCTACAACCGCTACATGCGGTGCCTAGCCGACCCTTCTTACCGGCGCGACCGCGAGGCCCAGCAGATGCTGCTGTCACCTCTCTTCTTCACGGCCTTCATGATCGACGACCTGATCGCCGACAACGACGACTACGGCGCCGATCGGGTCATCGTCTCCAGCGCGTCGAGCAAGACCGCGATCGGGGTCGCCTACATGGCGCACCGACGCGGCCTTCCCGTCGTCGGGCTGACCTCGGAGGCGAACGCCGAGTTCGTGAGGGGGCTGGGGATCCACGATTCGATCCTCACCTACGACGAGATCGATTCGCTGGCCGAAGCCGACTCCGTCTACGTCGACATCGCCGGCAACCGCGACGTCGTTCACCGGGTGCACAGCCGGCTCAATGACGGGCTCAAGCACTCGCTGACGGTCGGCGTCTCCCACTGGGATCACGAGACCGAGGTCGCGGCGGATGCCGAACTTCCCGGCCCGGCGCCCACCTTCTTCTTCGCTCCGGCTCAGATCGCGAAACGGACTCAGGACTGGGGCGCCGGCGGCGTCCAGGAGCGCGTCGGCGAGGCGTGGATCGCCTTCTCCGACTGGACGGACGGCTGGCTCACCCTGCAGCACTCGACGGGGCCGGAGGCGGTCACCGACACGTATCGGCAGTTGCTGGCCGGCGGCGTGGATCCCCGCACCGGGTTCGTCGCGACCCTGGTTCAGGCCGACTGACGCTCGCGGCTTGGCCCGGGTCAGTCGGCGACGGTGATGCTCATGCCCGCACGCTCGAAGCGCGGCAGCGAGGCCGTCCCGAGTGCCGCGGCGGGCGTCAGGCAGCCGCGCGAGCCCGGAACCGGGGATTCGCCGGAGAGGATCAGCCCGGCCTCGCCGAGCATGTGGGCGGTCGTCAGGTAGCCGGGATGGCCCCGCGCCTCGACGTTGACCTCGATCGCGTGACCGGCGGTCGTCGCGGCCTCGATCCGCATCGACCACGACCAGTCCTCGAGGCGGTCGGGCGACGGCCCGAAGCCGGAGCCCGGCAGGACGCGACCCAGCACGGCACTGACACGGCGCTTGGTCCCCGGGCCGGCCAGGAGCGTGCGGCGCATGCCGGCCTGGGTGGCCGCGAGCCCTCCGGCCATCGCCAGCCGGGCGGGCATCGTCAAGGCGCCGCCGTCGAGGGCGACGCCCTCGCGGTAACGGAAGGGGGGAGGGGGATCGCCGGCAGCGGTCAGCACAGCGGTCCGCTGGATCACAGCCGGGTTGATGAAGGCCGCCGGGGTCATCGGTGCGATGACCGTCCCGTCCCGGCCTCGCCTGACGCCGATCTCGATCGGGCTGACGTCCCGCACCAGCGCGGCGCGCGCACCGTCGATCAGGGCGGCGGGATCGGCCGCGACGGCCGAGTCGGGGTCGGCCGTTACCTCGACCATGCTCTGGCTCGTGCCGCCGGAGATCATGTCGGAGGGACGGGGGAGTCCCGGCGGCGGCGTCACCCGGACCTCGAGGTCGACGGCAGCGAGGTCCTCACCCCAGCGATCGCGGGCGGCCTCGGTCGCGGCGAGGACGGCCAGGTCGGGAGGCAGGGCTTCGAATCCGCAGACCTGAGCGATCGCGACACCTCGTGCCCGGGCTGCATCGTCGAAGTCGCGGACGATGCCGCGGACGAAGGGGATCTCTCCCGTCAGGTCGAGGTAGTGAGAGCCGCCCTCGATGCAGGCCTCGATCACCGGTCGCGCGTGGCTCGTGTACGGACCGACGAGATTGAGTACGACGTCCGTCCGCCCGGCCAGAGCTCGCAGCGAGTCGTCGTCGCCGGTGTCCGCCTCGATCGTCGTCGCGCCGGCCGCTCCGACCTCGGAGAGGACGCGCTCCAGCTTGACCGAATCGCGGGCCGCCGCCGCCCAGAGGAAGCCGTCCTCGCTCGCACGCTCGTTCAGGTAGGCGGCCACCCGGCGGCCGGTGACGCCGGTCGCTCCGAGAACCACGACCGCGAATTCCTTGTCAGCCATGGCGGCAGCCTAGTCCGTGACGCTCGTCAGCTTCGGTTCAGTGTCGTCGATAGTCCCGGCGACGAGGCCAGGGTCTGGAGGACGACGCAGTAGCGCTCCGTCAGGCGCTCGAGTGTGGCGAGCTCGTCGTCGGAGGCGTCCGATTCGACATCGAAGAACAGGCGGATGTCCTTGAAGCCGACGGGCGTCTCCTTGTCGATGGCGAGCGTGCCGCGCCAGTCGAGGTCACCCTCCGCCCTCAGCGTGCCGGTCACGTCGAGTCCCATCGATGTGGCAACCGAGCACATCGTCACGCCGGCACAGGCGACCAGCGCCTGCAGCAGCATGTCGCCCGAGCAGGCCAGCCCCTCGTCGCCCCCCGTGCCCGGATGCAGACCGGCTTCGGCGATCGCCTTCCCGGTCTGCACGGAGCAGGCGATCCCGTCCATCAGACTCCCGTCGGCTCGCAGTGTGATCTGCGCGGTTGCCGGGTCGTCGCGATAGCTCTCCTTCAACGGCGCCTGCCGCGTCTTCAGCTCGTCCCTCGTGAGTGCCTCGGGCATTTCAGGGCCTTTCCGTCGGATTTCCGGGACACATCGTCCTCCATCGTTGGTCCTAGGACCAATGTCCCATTCAGCTTTGCGGTCGCAGGACCGATAGTTCGGTGAACGTACTGCCGGGATCAAACAGACCGGCTCCCCGATAGAGAGGCATCCCCCGAAATGAACCCGTCCCCCAACGTCCTGCTTCGTCCGGCGACCCTGCTCGCCGGCTTCGCCGCGCTCGTCCTGGCGCTGGTTATCCCCGCCGCCGCGTCGGCCAAGGATCGCAATCACGACCACATCCCCGACCGATGGGAACGCCAGCACGGTCTTTCGCTGAAAGTCGATCAGGCCAAGAAGGATCAGGATCGCGACGCTCTCAACAACCGCCAGGAGTTCAGGTCGGGCAACGATCCGCGCGACGACGACTCCGACGGCGACGGCATCGAGGACGGCGACGAAAGCTCCGGGACGGTCACCTCATTCGACCCCGAGACCGGCGAGCTGACGATCGACGTGCTCAACACCGGATCGGTGACGGGGCTCGTCACCGAGTCGACCGAGATCAAGTGCGACGACGGCGACGACAACGGTGACGAGGACGGCGACGGCCGCGGCGGTGACGACGACGGAACCGACGATCAGGGGCACGGCGATCGCGCCGCACGCTCCGGGCATGACGATCCTCCCGGTGACGACAGCTCCGACGATCCGAGCAGCGACGACGACTCCGAGGGCGACGAGTCGGCCTGCACGGTCGCCGATCTCGTGCCGGGAGCGGCCGTCCACGAAGCGGACCTCGAGATCGAGGACGGTTCGGCAACCTGGGAAGAGATCGAGCTCCTGAAGTAGGAGGAGGACCGCAAGCGGTGTCCCCGTTCAACGGGGACACCGCCGACGTGGTGACTCAGCCGCTCAGCGCTCCACTTGCTACGCGCCGGACGCCGGTCCGGTCATGTTCATGCCGGGAGTCTCGCCGACCCGGAGCTGGCCTCGAGCAGGAGCTCCGAGATCAGGCCCGGGTCGTCCCAGTTCGGGGTGTGGCCGATGCCCGGGAGCTGGACGTAGCGCGTTCCCGGGGGGCGACGCTCCGGCCGCGGCGCCCCGACGAGTCGGTCGAGCTCGCCCCAGAGGATCGTCGTCGGGACCGTGACCCGGTCGAGATCCTCGGCGACGTACCGGCGCATCTCCGCGTTCGCGGCCGCGTAACCGGGCGAGTCGATCCAGGCGGCGATCATCGCCCGCCCGTCGGCCGCGGGAACGAGCTCGGGACGGCCGATGCTCGTCCGCAACATCGCCTGGCGAACCGGCTCGATCCTGGTCAGGCCCATGATCACCGGTCGCAGGCGCTTTCCCCACTTGCGGGAGTCCAGGTTCCGCGCGCCGAGCGGCGTGCGCCAGAGCCCCGCCGGGGAGATCAAGCAGAGGGAGGACGTGGCGTCGGCCTTGCCCATCTCGAGCGCCACCCAGCCCCCCAGCGAATTGCCGGCGACGTGAGGCCGCTCGATTTCGAGCTCCCGGCACATCCTCGTGATCGCCTCACCGAGGGCCCACGGGGTGGGGGTCTCCGCCAGTTCCCGGCTGCCGCCGAACCCCGGCATGTCGACCGCGATCACGTCCCGCTCCTCGGCGAGGCGCGAAAGCTGCGGCCGCCAGATCTCGCGCGTCGCGCCGAGGCCGTGGATCAGGACCAGCGGCGGACCCTCTCCTAGACGCTCGTAGGCGATGCCCGCCGCGACCGCTTCGGGGGCTCCGCCGTGTCGCCCCACATTGGCTCGAAGCCCACGTCCCGCCATCGCTTCATTATGCCCCGCGTGAGATCGCTGCGATCGATCCCGGCGCTGACCGCCCTGGCCACGTTGTTCGCGCTGTCCGCTCTTCTCCTCGTCGCGGCACCGGCCGCGAGCGCCGAGGAGAACCCGGCGCATCAGCCGCCCTTCGGCGACGAGCCGCTGGCGCCCCTCGTCGTCGTTCACGACCTCGACCGCCCGCCCGCCGGCTTCCAGCTGAACGGCGCCGAGGCGATCGAGATCGCGGACACGGCGCAGAACGTGATCGACGAGCGGGCGGAGAGCCCGGCGATGCAACCGCGCGTCTCGACCCGCGGCGAGGACCGCTGGCAGATCGACTACTACGACGGCGGCACCGACGTGGCGCAGGCGGTGGTCGACGACCGGACCGGGACCGTCGTCGAGGCCTGGCGCAACCAGCAGGTCGAGGTGAAGCTCGCCCGCGGCTACGAGGACGCGGTCGCCGGCAACGTCAACGAGGCCTGGGTCTGGATCCCCCTCTGCATCCTCTTCGTCCTCCCGTTCATCGATCCGAAGCGCCCGTTCAGGCTGCTCCATCTCGACCTGCTCGTGCTGCTCTCGTTCTCGGTCTCCCAGTTCTTCTTCAACAAGGGGGAGATCGTCTGGTCCGTACCGCTCGTCTACCCGGCCCTCGGGTACCTGTTCGTCCGGATGATGGTCGCCGGCTTCCGGCCCCGTGACCGCGAGGGACCGCTGATCCCGGTGATCCCGGTCCGCTGGCTGGCGATCGCCGCGGTCGTCCTGGCGATCTTCCGGATCGGCATGAACGTCGTCGACTCGCAGGTGATCGACATCGGTTTCGCCAACGTCGTCGGCGCGGACCGGATCGCCGACGGAGACGGCGTCTACGACGGCCAGTTCACGCCGCTGATCGACCGCGGGGACTCCTACGGCCCCTTCAGCTACATCTCCTACGTCCCGTTCGAGCAGCTGTTCCCCTGGGACGGGGGGCTCGAGAGCCTGCCCGCCGCTCACGTCGCGGCGATCCTCTTCGACCTGCTGGTCGCCGGGCTGCTGCTGCTCGCCGGGCGTCGTCTGCGTGCCGGTAGCGAGGGCAGGGATCTCGGGCGTCGCGCTCGCCTTCGCCTGGTTCGCCTATCCGTACACGCTCTATGCGCTCGACGCCAACGGCGGCAACGACGCCCTTCTCGCGGCGCTGCTCGTCGCGGCGCTGATCGCCTTCGCCTCTCCCGTCAAACGCGGGCTCGTGCTCGGACTCGCGGCGGCCACCAAGTTCGGACCGTTGGCGCTGGCGCCGCTGTTCGCGGCCGGCTCGGGGGAACGGCGCATCCGCTCGACGGCGATCTTCGGCGTCGCCTTCGTCGCCGTCTGGGCCGTCGTGCTCCTGCCGCTCCTGCCCGACGGTGGCTTCCGCGAGTTCTACGACCGCACCTTCGGCTACCAGGCCTCGCGGGGGTCGCCGTTCAGCGTCTGGGGTCTCGAGCCGTCCTTGGGCGGGCTCCAGGACATTGCCCGGGCCTTCCCCGTGCTGCTCGGCATCGCGGTCTACTTCCTGCCGGGCCGCCGGACCGCGCTCCAGGTTGCGGCGCTGGGAGCCGCCGTCCTGATCGCCACCCAGGTCGGCTCGACCCACTGGTTCTACTTCTTCATCCTCTGGTGGACACCGTACGTCCTGATCAACGTCTTCTCGACGCAGGAGCGAATCTCGGGCCGGGATCGGGAGCCGGATGTCGTTTCTGAGGTACCTCGTTCGTCGTTACCTTGAAGGGCGGCACGAAGGGTGCCGCCGCGAAGGCTGAGGAGGCCAAGATGAAGTACATGCTCACGATCATCGGTGAGGAGACCGACTGGGGCGAGGTGAGCCCCGAACAGGCGAAGGCCGCGATGGCGAGCTGGGACGCCTATACCGCGGAGTTGCGCGACGCCGGCGCCTTCGTCGCCGGTGAGGGCCTGCAGCCGAGCGCCACGGCGACCACGGTCAAGCTGCGCGGGGACGAGGCGCCGATCACCGTCGACGGCCCGTTCGCCGAGACCAAGGAGCAGCTCGGCGGCTTCTACCTGGTCGAAGCCCCCGATCTGGACTCCGCGCTCGAGTGGGCTCGCAAGATCCCGGCTCAAGCGGGTTACTCGATCGAGGTCCGGCCGGTCATCGATTACGACGCCCGCGGGTCCGAGGAGCACGCGAGCGCCGAGGCGGTCTCGTAGCCGACCCCCCGGAGGTGATCGACCGCCTGTTCCGGCGTGAATCGGGACAGGCGGTCGCGACCCTGATCCGCGTCCTGGGCGATTTCGACTCCGCCGAGGACGCGGTTCAGGACGCGTTCGCCGTGGCGCTCGAGCGCTGGCCCGCCGACGGCGTGCCCCGCAATCCGGCCGCCTGGATCACGCGGGTCTCCCGCAATGCCGCGATCGACCGCTTGCGCCGCGACCGGACGCTGGCCGACAAGCGGCTCGTCCTCGAGGGCCTGGCCCGGCTCGAGCCGCCCGCCGAGGACTCGCCCCAGGTGACCTGGGAGCGGGAGCCGTACCCCGACGATCGCCTCCGGCTGATCTTCACCTGCTGTCACCCTGCGATCGCTCTCGAGTCGAGGGTCGCGCTGACCCTGCGGACGCTGGGCGGGCTGAGCACGGCGGAGATCGCTCGGGCCTTTCTCTCGAGCGAAGCCGCAATGGCTCAGCGCCTCGTCCGGACCAAGCGGAAGATCCGTGACGCCGGCATCCGCTACGAGGTGCCCGAGCGCGAGCAGATGGCGGGACGCCTGCCCGCGGTGACGGCCACCCTCTACCTGATCTACAACGAGGGTTACCTCGGGACGTCTTCGGACGAGCTGCTGCGGGAGGAGCTCGGCGCCGAGGCCATCAGGTTGACCGGATTGCTCGCCGCGATGCTGCCCGAGCAGCGCGAGGTGATCGGTCTACTGGCGCTGATGATCCTGACCCACTCCCGTCGCGATGCGCGAGTCGGCCCCGAGGGTGAACTGGTCCTGCTCGCCGATCAGGACCGCACCCTCTGGCACGGGGACGAGATCCGGCGCGGCCTCGACTTGGCGGCCCGGGCCGCCGCCGGCGGGCCGACCGGTCCGTACACGGTCCAGGCGGCGATCGCCGCCGAGCACGCGAGGGCGGCCGCCGCCGACGAGACGGACTGGCCGCGGATCGCCCGTCTCTACCTCTGGCTGGCGGAGTTCGACCCCTCGCCCGTGGTCGAACTCAACCGGGCTGTCGCCGTGGCCGAGGCTGAGGGACCCGAGGCCGGGCTGGAGATCATCGGATCCATCGAGGGGCTCGACGGCTACCAGCCGCTGTACGTCGCCCGCGCCGATCTCCTGAGGCGCACCGGCGACACGGCGGCCTCGGCCTCCGCGTATCGCCGGGCGATCGAACTCAGTTCGAATCCGGTGCAGAGGTCCTTTCTGGAGGAACGCCTGGCCGGTCTGGATCCCGATCAGTAGGTGCTGTAGCCGCCGCTCGTGGAATCGGTCGAGTCGGTCGAACCGCTCGAGTCGGTCGACGAGGATGCGGAGCCCTCAGCATTCGATCCGTCGGGAGTGAGCGCGTACCACTCGGCGCCGAACTGGTCGACGCCGTTGCCGGCCGTGTCCCCGGGCTTGGCGTCGCCGGCGTACAGGTAGAGCGGGTGTCCGTCGTAGGTCACCTGCTCGGTCCCGTCGTCCCGCTGGATCGTCGAGATCAGCGACTGGTCCGCGCCGCTGCCCGCGGTCGCGTCGCCGGAGGTGGTCACGGGGGGCCAGGCGGTTGCGCACTCGCCGCTGCAGTAGGACTCGCCACCGTCGTCCTTCTCGAAGAGGTAGACGGTGTTGCCGTCGCCGTCGGTCAGGATCTGCCCGAGGTCGGGGTTGTCGGCGACGTCGATGGTCACTGCGGACTTACCCGATCCCGTCGCCGAGGTGGACGTGGTCGACGCAGTCGTGGTCGTGCTGGTGCTCGAGGAGTCGCTGCTGCCGCAGCCCAGGGCGATCAGCGCGAGGGCCCCGATGACGCCGATGACGGCAAGTGGTTTCGTGGGCATGGAAGAACCTCTTTCTGGTGGGTCACCCCCCAGCATCGGGCCGCGGCCCGGACGACGCAATGAGACATTGGTCGTAGGACCTCGGAGAGTCAGCCGATGGTGGTGTGAAGCGCCCCGAGCTCGGGCGAGCTGACGACGAGTTCGTCGCCCGGCTTCAGCCAGACGCGGGGATCGCGCGCGCCGCCGACGCCGGCGGGCGTTCCGGTCGAGACGATGTCGCCGGGCACGAGGGTCATCAACGTCGAGAGGTGCGCGAGGAGCTCAGGGATTCCGAAGATGAGCTCGGCGGTCGTCTCCTCTTGCATGCGCTCGCCGTTCAGGTCGAGCGCGATGCCGATCGCACCAGGCCCCGCGGGAACCTCGTCGGTGGTCACGAGGGCCGGGCCGCACGGCGCCGATCCGTCGAAGACCTTGCCGGGTAGCCACTGGGGCGTCTGGAACTGGAGGTCGCGGGCGGAGAGGTCGTTGAGCAGCGTGTAGCCGGCGATGTGGTCGAGCGCGTCGGAGACGGCGACCTGCCTGGCGGCCCGGCCGACGACGAACGCGATCTCGGCCTCGTAGTCGACCTTGCTGCTCGAGGCGGGAAGTTCGACGACCGCGCCGTCGGGAACGAGGGCGTTGTGGAACTTCGCGAAGAAGGTCGGCACGGGGGGCGGATCCTGTCGGCCCTCAGCGGCGTGGTCGCGGTAGTTGAGGCCGATGCAGATGATCTTCTCCGGGTCCGGAACGGGGGGGAGGAGCTCGATGTCCTCGAGGGCGATGGACTCCCCGTCCGTGCCGTCGAGGTCGGGGAGAAGGCCCTCCGTCAGGATGTCCCTGACGGTCGCGACCTCACGCTCGAGGGCGTCGCCGGCATCGATCACGCGACCGTCGCGGAGCAGCCCCGCGCGGTCGCCGCGCTCGGTTCGGTAGCTGATCAGGCGCACGAGCCCAGCCTATCCCGTGCGCCGTGCCATAATCGCCGCCCCCGGATCCAACCGCTTGGATCCGGAACCGTGGGGGCGTAGCTCAGTTGGTTAGAGCGCCGGCCTGTCACGCCGGAGGTCGCGGGTTCGAGTCCCGTCGCTCCCGCTCCCGCCTATCCGCATCCGAGCGGACTCATTAGGTTCCAACCATGACCGAAATCGATTCAGCTCAGAAGACCGTTCTCATGACCGGTGGCTCGGGGTATCTGGGCGGCTGGTGCATCGCCTCCCTTCTCGACCGCGGCTACACCGTCCGGACGACGATCCGAGACCTCGCCCGTGAGGACCACGTGCGCCGGCAGGTCGAGGCGGCCGGGGTCGACGCCGGCGATCGCCTCACCGTCCTGGCGGCCGACCTCGGCGCCGACGCGGGATGGGCGGAGGCGGTTGCGGGTTGCGAATACGTCCTTCACACGGCCTCGCCGTTCCCGCCGGCCCAGCCGAAGGACCCGGACGAGCTGATCGTCCCCGCGCGCGACGGCGCCCTGCGGGTTCTGCGGGCGGCGTTCGACGCGGGGGTGAAGCGCGTCGTGATGACGTCCTCGGTCGCGGCGGTGCGCGGCGGCGGCCCTCCCGTCGACGGGTCCACCTACACGGATCGCGACTGGACCAACGGCGAGGACGGAAGCCTGACGCCGTACACCCGCTCGAAGGCGATCGCCGAGCAGGAGGCCTGGAAGCTCGCCGAGGACGCCGGCGCGAGGGAGCGGCTCGCGGTCGTCAATCCCGGGGCGATCATCGGCCCCGCACTCAGCGACGACGTCTCCTTCTCGTTGCAGTTGATCGAACGTCTGCTCGAGGGGATGCCGGCCGTCCCGAAGCTGGGGTTCAGCTTCGTCGACGTGCGCGACGTCGCCGACCTCCACATCCGGGCGATGGAGCAGGAGCAGGCGGGCGGCGGGCGCTACATAGCGACCGATCGCTTCATGTGGATGGTCGACGTCGGCAAGGTCCTCAAGGACCGGCTCGGTGACGACGCCCGCAAGACGCCGACGCGGGTCGCGCCGAATCTCATGGTCAAGGCGATGAGCTACTTCGACCCGGGTGTCCGCACCATCGTCGGCGACCTGGGTAAGCACCCCGAGTTCTCGAACGCGCGGGCGCGCGAGGAACTCGGCTGGAGCCCGCGGCCGCTCGAGGACTCGATCGCGGATACGGGCAGGAGCCTGATCGAGTTCGGCGTCGTGAAGGTCTGACCTCTCGCGCCTCGGGCGTGAGCCCAGCCTTCGCGGAAATTCAGGCAGAGACAAGACGACACCCGCCTGGCGGATGTCGTCCTGTTCTCCTCCTCCCCTCCCCGAGAGCGGGGACCGCCCGAAGCTTTGCCGTAGGGCAACGTGAGGGCGATCACGCTTGGGGTCCGAAACCGTACCCGATTTCACTGATCCTCGTGCCGATCAACACAGACGGCTGGTGAACGAGGCCTCCGGGCGGGTGTCTAGAGCTTGGCCAGCACCTCGTCGGCGGCCCGCTGCCCGGACTGAATCGCACCGCTCATGTAGCCGCCCCACTCGGTCGCCGTCTCCGTGCCGGCCCAGTGGATCCGCCCGGCAGGTTTGCGCACCACCGCGGGGAAATCGATGATCCCGCCGGGAGGACAGACGCCGCCGTAGCAGCCCTGGCTCCACGGGTCGGCGGCCCACGACTTCTCGATGTAGCGGGTCATCCGGCTCTCGGCCTCGGAGCCGAAGTAGCGCACGAGGCACTCCGTGACGGCGTCGCGCCTCGTCTCCCCGGAGGCTGCGAGGAGGTCGCGGGCGTCCTGACCCTCGATGAAGCCGAGCAGGATCCCGGGGCTCCCGTCGGGCGGCGAGTTGTCGTAGGTGACCTTGACGGGACCCTGGTCGGAGGTCGTCATCCCGCTCAGCCCGGCATCGCGCCAGAAGGGCGCGTCGTAGACGGCGAGGGTCTTGATCACCGTCCCCATCGGCGTGCGCTGGTCGAGCTGCATGCGACCTGCAGGCAGCGGCGGGTCGAACCGGATGCCGCCGACGAGGGCGGGCGGAACGGTGACGATCACCCGCTTCGCCGACCAGGTGTCGCCGCCCGCCTTGACCTCGACCCGGCCGCCCTTGGTACGGATCGACTTCACCGGCCGGCTCAGCTTCACGGCCTTGCCGAGTTGCTTCGCCAACTCGAGCGAGATCCGCTGCGAGCCGCCGACGATCCGCTTCTCCTGGGCGCCCCCGGTCGTGTTGATCAGATTGTTGAAATCGCCGCCGGCCATCGCCGTGTAGAGAGCGAGGAACAGCAGCGACATGTCGCGAGGCTCGACCGCGAAAACGGAGGTGATGGCGAGCTCGATGACGTCGCGGGCCTCGTCGCTGAGCCCGAGGCCGTCGAGGTAGGTGAAGAGGGTGATGCTGTCCCACTCCCTGGCCTGCGGCGCGTCCCAGGGGGCGTCGACGGGGACTGCCGCCGCCTTCGCGTTCATGTCGCTGAGCGCGGTGAGGATCTCGACGAGAACCGGGCCGCTGACCGGCGGGATGATCCCCTCGTACTCGGTGAGAGTGTTGTCTCGGTAGTAGAGGTTCTTGCCGTCCACGTAGGTGTCGAAGGTGTCGATGCCGAGGTCGTCGATCATGCCGAGGACGTGGGTCTGGCCCGGGCCGACCCACTGACCGCCGATCTCGACGACCTCGCCCTTTCCGAGGTTCTCGTTCAGCGTCCTGCCGCCGACCCGATCCCGGGCCTCGAGGACGACCACCGAGTGTCCGGCCGCCCGCAGCGCCCGGGCGGCGCTCAACCCTGCGAGTCCGGCGCCGACAACGACGACATCGGTCTTCCGCTTCTTCGCCGCGGCGCCTTCGATCAGCCCGGCGCCCGAAGCACTCGAGATCTTCGCGGCGGCGACTCCGGCGACTCCGGCCGCAGCTCCACCGAGCGCGGTCCGCCGGCTGACTCCGCGCGTCTCCTCGGTCGCCATCTAGAGCGCGCCACCCGCTGCGCCGGGAGCGGTCGGATCGCCGCCGCCGTCCCCGATCGTCTCGCGGGCCAGGTACTCCTCGGCGAGCAGCGGGTTCTCGCCCGACCGCTGCACGACCTTGAGCAGATCGGACATCGTCGAGACCTCCTCGACCTGTTCCTTGATGAACCACTGCATGAACTGCTCGCCCTGATAGTCGCCCTCGTCGCGGGCCTTGGCAGCGAGCGCGCTGATCTGCGCAGTGACCCGCTTCTCCTGGGCGAGCGCGAGCTCGACCGGGGTGACGATGTCGGAGAAACCGACCTCGGGCGCCTCGACCCCGGGGGTCCGCACCTCGAGGTCCGCGTCCAGCAGGTACTGCGTGATCATCATCGCGTGGTTCCGCTCTTCGACGGCCTGCCTGTAGAAGAAGGCGGCGAGGCGGGGAAGGGTCTCGGCGTCGTAGTAGACGGCGATCGCGACGTACTGCTGATGGGCGGCGAACTCGTTCGCCACCTGCTCGTTCAGCGCGTCCCCGAAGTTGGATTTGCTCATCAGTCCTCCGTTGGTCCGAGTGGTGGGGTCCGACCGTAGACCAATTCCTGGATTCGGTCTGCCGAAGGTGTCGTTAGGCGAACCTGAGTGCGTGTCGGCTCTCAGCCCCAGCGGAATCCGGTCGCTGAGGGGACCGGGTCCATCGGCGCCGTCGGCAGGCCCGACGGGACGGCGGGATCGTTGAAGCCCGCAGGTGCCGTGTCGTTCGGCGTGTCCGGATGGAACAGAGATCCGAGGTACTGGATCTGGCCGCGACCGACCTGCACCTCGCCCTGACCGCCGCCGTAGATCCTGATGCCGTTGGCGTCGCAGTACTCGTAGATCGCGAGCAGCTCCTGCAGCGAGCCGAAGCGGGACGGCTTCGAGTTGATGGCCTTCGGAGCCCACTCCAGCCCCTTGATGTCGGCGAGGGAGTGCAGCGGCGCGTCGAAGGTGACGCGATCGGCCAGCGGCTCGAGCAGGTCGCGCGTCTCGTCGCTGACGTCCGGGTCCTCGAGGTAGGCGTCGGGGAACGCCTCGGCGACCTGCCGGTAGAGCTCCGGATCGGTCTCCACGTCGACCGGCGTACCCCGGTAATGACCCTTCAGATCGAGAACGCGCACCGTCGCCAGATCCTTGATCTCGGCGATCAGCTCGGGCGTCCAGTCGTTCTCGGGATCGAGTTTGAACTGCAGACCCGGGTACTTGGCGAGTCGCTTGCTGATCGGCTCGGTATTCGAGCCCGCCTCGCCGTCGAACGTGGTCAGCCGGGTCGAGCAGACGAACATCAGCGGCTTCGGGTCGCGGCCCAGCGCCTCGTGCAGTGGCATACCGGCCTGCCGGAGCGCCAGGTCCAGCGCTGCGCTCTCGAAGGCCCAGCGCCGGTAGAGGCGCGAGGCCGGCATCCCCGGCTCGGCCGCCTCGAACAGATCCAGCGTGCCCGTCAGCTCGCAGAACTCGCCGAGCGTCGAGACACCGGTGAAGTCGTGGGTCGGGCCGGAGTCGCGATGGGCGATGTGGTCGAGCACGTCGTAGACCACGTCCTCTCCGATGCCCTCCTGACCGTCGCCGTTGAGCTGGATCACCGTCGACGGGCGCGTGAAGCTGCCGTACTCGCGATCGTGGTCGGTCAGCTCGTAGCTCTCGACCTTCAGGGGCAGTCCCTCGATGCGTTCCCAGGCTTCGCTCATGCTCACTCCTCTGCCGACGATCAGGACGACGCAGACTATGGCCCCGATGATGGGGGCGATCGTCGGCGCGTGGAAATGGTCGTGATCGACTTCGTCCCGCCTGAGTACGAGCACCGCGATGTTGCGGGGCAGCTTCGAACTACTCGAGCAGCTCAGCGGCGATCAGGCTCCCATACGCGGCGATCGCCGCCCGCAGGGCCTCGTCAGTGCTGCGCTCCTCCTTGGCATGGCTTATTCCCGCGACCGAGGCTGCGAAAACCATCACCGTCGGAACGTGTCGCGCCATCTCGGCCGCATCGTGCAGCGCACCGCTTGCGATTGCCGTCTCCCTGCCTCCGGCGGCTGCCGCGGATCGCTCCGCCAGTGAGACGAGCCGCGGGTCGAAGGGAATCGGCTCGATCCGCCAGATCGGGCTCGTGGAGAACTCGCAGCCGCGGCCGTCCGCGGCCGAGCGCGGCCGCGGCGAGCGCCCCCGCGTGCATTCGGGCGAGCGGTTCGGCCCCGGGATGGCGCAGGTCCACGGAGAGCCGCGCTCGCCCGGCGACCGCCGTGACGATCCCGGGCTCGAGGTCGATCCGGCCGGTCGTCGCGACGCCCCCGTGCTCGCGGGCGATCGATTCGACCGCGATCGCCGTCTCGGCGGCGGCCAGGCCGGCGTCGCGACGGAGGTCCATCGGGGTCGTTCCCGCGTGGGAGGCCTGGCCCTCGAACTCGAACAGGTGACGCTCGACACCGGCAGTGCCGGAGACGGCGCTGCAGCGTTTGCCCCTCGGCCTCGAGCACCGGTCCCTGCTCGATGTGCAGCTCGAAGTAGGAGCCGACTGCGCCGATCCGCTCGGCGGCGGCCGGTGCCCGCGAGAGGTCGACCCCGTAGCGGGCGAGCACCTCGGCGATTCCGTGGCCCTCGGCGTCGGTCAGCCCCGCGAGTTCGTCGGGGACCAGCGTCCCGGAGAGGGCGGAGCTGCCGAACAGGCTTCGGCCGAAGCGGGAGCCCTCCTCGTCGGCGAAGTCGATCAGGACGATGTCGCGCGGCGGCGTCGGTTCCGCGCCGGCCCAGGTTCTGAGCACGCCGAGCCCCGCCATCACGCCGAGCGCGCCGTCGAGCGGGCCGCCGTCCGGAACGGAATCCAGGTGAGAGCCGACGGCGAGCGCCGGCGCCTGCCGGTCGCGCCCCGGAAGCCGGGCCCAGAGGTTGCCGGCCTCGTCGATGACGACGTCCTCGACGCCGACCTCGGCGAGCCGGTCACGTAGGAACGAGCGGGCCGACTCCCAGACGTCGGTCCAGCAGACCCGACGGGCTCCCTCCGGCCCGGCGGTCAGCTCGGCCAGATCTCGGAGGTCGGCCAGCACCCGGTCGGCGTCGATCGCCGGGGCCGGCTTCCCCCGCGGGGGTCAACCCACGCGCTCCCGGCGCAGCGCCTGAGCGAGGCAATGCGCTCCGCCGCCGCCCAGCGTGAACATGCTCAGGTCCGGATCGAAGACCTCGATCCCTCGTGCACGGAGTTGCTCGTTGAGGCTCTTGGAGTACTCGCTCGAGAGCGCCCGGTCGTCGCCGAGCGAGATCGCGTTGACGCCGAGGGCGAAGGCCTCCGCGACCGGCACCTCGACGATCTCGAACCCGGCCTCGCGCAGCCAGCGGACGAACGCGGCCCCGGCGACGTCGACGCAGACGGCTGCCAGCTTCGGGGCGAGGATCGCGAGCAGCACATCGATGTGGATGAACTGGCTCGGGATCATCTCGATCCGCACCTCCCATCCCAGCTCCTCCATCCAGCCGGCCAGCTGGCGAGCGGCCTGGACCTCGGTCCGCTCCTCGCCGTTGCCGATCACCATGCGCCCCGGCTCGACGATCACGACGTCGCCGCCCTCGAGGGCGGCCGCGGTGATCATCTTGTGGATCGGGATGCCCGCCTCCTGGTAGAAGCGGATGACCGGCGCGTACTCGCCCCGCCGCCACTGCTGATGGAGCTGCGTGACCACGGCGCCCTCGGGGGTCGCGACGCTCGAATCGCGTGCGAACACCTGGTAGGGCAGGGCCGGGTCGGGCTCGAGGAAGTGGCAGCGGACGCCGGCGGTCTCGTAGGCCGAGACCATCTCGGCGTGCTGAGCGATCGCCGCCCGTGAATCGAAGGTGCGATCGCTCTCCAGCGTGGCCTTCGAGATCGCGCTCGTCGGCAGCCAGCGGAAGTTGTCCGGCGGGCAGAGCAGGACGTCGAGCAGGCGCCCGTATTCGGAGTCGGCGCCCCAGGGCAGTTCTGCCTCGCCTCCGATTGTCTCCGTCATCTGGGTCATTCGATCACCACCCTGATGGTTCCGAGGGTCCGGTCGCTCGCGCCGCGCACCTGGCCGCCGTGGGCCATCGAGTCGGCGATGAAATCGAGTGTGCCGCGGCTGAGCCGTTCGCCGGGGAGCACGTTCGGGACGCCGGGGGGGTAGGCCGCCAGCGATTCGGCGGCGATCCGCCCCTCGGCCTCGGCGAACGCGACCGTCTCCTGGGGTCCGAGGAACGCCTCCCGCGGCGTCATCTCGGGCAGGCTCCAGGGCGGCGGAGGGGCGAAGGCGTCCCGGGGCGCGCCGGCGTCCGTGTGGAGCTTCTCGGCGGCGTCCCTGAGACCGGCGAGCAGGCGCTCCCCGGTCTCGGCGACACGCTCGCCGATCCCGAACACGGCGACGACGACGTTCTCGGCGTAGAGCTCGAACCAGATGTCGTGCTCCTTGCGCATGTATTGGGCGATCTTGTTGCCGGTGGCGCCGGTGCCGCGAACGTCGACCGAGACCCGCAGCGGATCCCAGGCGAAGACGCTCTCGGCCTGGGCGATCTCCTCGTCGAGCACGTCGAGCCCGGGGATCTCGACGATCCGCTCCCGCAGGACCTTCAGCGAGGCGATGGTCTCGGCGAGCAGCTCGCGGCCGGCGATCACGTTCTGCCGGCGAGCCGCGTCGAGGGAGGCGGTGAGTAGTGCGTTCGGGCTCGTCGATTCGACAAGCGTGACCGAGCGATCGACGATCCGGCCGTCGATCATGTCGGAGCCGAGGTGGAGGATCGCCGACTGGGTGAGGCTCCCGCCGAGCTTGTGGACGGAGTTGAGGACGACGTCGGCTCCGCATGCGAGCGCGTTGGCCGGCAGTTCGTCGGAGAAGGCGAGGTGGGCGCCCCACGACTCGTCGACGACGAGCGGCACGCCGCGTGCGTGCGCGACCTCGGCGAGTCCGGCGATGTCGGCGACGGCGCCGAAGTAGGTGGGGGAGACGGCGAACGCGGCGACGGCATCGGGCGTCTCGTCGATCGCCTTCGCGAGCGCGTCGGGCGTCAGGCAGTGGGCGACGCCGAGATCGTCGTCGATCACCGGTGCGACGAAGGTCGGCTTGAGCCCGCTGAGGACGAGACCGTCGATCACCGACGAGTGGACGTTCCGTTGCACGATCGCCGACTTGCCGAGGTGGGCGAGGGCCATGCAGATCGCGTGGTTGCCCCCGGATGCTCCGTTGACGAGGAACCAGCTCCGCTTCGCCCCCCAGGCCTCCGCGGCGAGCCGCTGCGCGCGCTGGAACGGCGTGTCGAGCGGGTCGGGGCCGATGTCGAGATCGTCGGTACCCGCCGGGAAGTCCAGCTTCAGGGCCTTCTCGCCGAGCGCCTCCACGAGTCCCCGGTCAGCGCCTGCGCCGCCCTTGTGGCCGGGGATGTGAAAGCGCCCGATGTCTCGCGATGCGAGTTCGACGAGCGCGTCCAGATATGGGGTCTCCGTCTGGTCCACGTGGCCACGGTATTACCCGCCGACCGATTTGGATCTGTCGTCTGCCGCCGCCGGAGTCCTCTGGCTTCGCTGCTAGCCTTCCGACGTCGCCCAGTGATTGACGACGACCCACCTCGAAGTACCAGGCCCTGCCCACGACGGCAGGCGCCAACCTCCATGCTCCTCGCGATGGCTGATCGATGACCGCTCTCGCGCTCGTAGCTCTCGTCGTCCTCGTGTTCGTCAACGGGATGTTCGTCGCGGCCGAGTTCGCGCTCGTTCGCTCGCGCCGATCCCGCTTCGATGCGCTGGCGGAATCCGGCAACCGCCGCGCTCGGCGGGTGGTCAAACAGCTCGACGGCATCGACAGGTATCTGTCGACCTGCCAGATCGGGATCACGATGGCCTCGATCGGCATCGGCTTCCTCGGTGAGCCCGCGATCGCGAGCCTGATCGAGCCGGCGCTCGACGGCAAGGTCTCCCACGGCGTCGCGACGGCGATCGCCTTCATCATCGCCTTCACCCTCGCGACGTCGCTCCACATCACCGTCGGTGAGCAGGTGCCGAAGATCGTCGCGATCAACCGGGCCGAGCGGGCCGCGATGCTGCTCGCCCTCCCGATCGACGTCTTCAACACCGTCACGGCCCCGTTCAGCTGGGCTCTCAACCGGGTCTCGAACGCGATGATCCGCCTGTTCGGCGTCGACCCCGGGCAGATCGAGGAGCACCACGACGCGAACGACCTCAAGGCGATCATCGCCGACTCCCGGTCGGGCGGAGACCTCGAGGCGAGCGAGGCGGGAATGCTCGGCGGCGTCTTCCACCTGCACGAGCAGGAAGCCCGTGAGGTCATGACCCCGATCCCCGCCGTGATCACCGTCGATTCGTCGGACACGGTCGAGGACGCCCTGCGCCGCTGCGTCGCCAGCGGCCACACACGCCTCGTCGTCATCGAGGACGACAACCCCGACCGGGTTCGCGGCATCGTCCACAACAACTCGCTGGTCAGGCTGCTGATGAGCGCGGGCGCGGACACGTCGATCGAGCCGGCCGTCAGGGACGCGCCGATAATTCCCGAGACGAAGCCGCTGGACGACCTTCTCGCCGAGCTGCAGCGGCAGCGCAGCTCGATCGCCGTCGTCGTCGACGAGTACGGCCGGACGGTCGGGATCGCGACCGTCGAGGACATCCTCGAGGAGGTCGTCGGTGAGATCGAGGACGAGACCGATCCTCGCGGCGACGAGCTGCGCAAGCTCGCCGACGGCGACTGGTACGTGCGCGGTCACGTCTCGCTCGGCGACCTCGAGGACGCCCAGATCAAGCTCCCGGTCGACACCGACGCCTACAACTCGATCGGCGGCTACGTCTTCAACGAGCTCGGGCGGCTACCCAAGCGAGGCGACTCGATTCGCGCCGACGGCTACACGATCCGGGTCGAGTCGGTCCGCGACAACCGCATCGTCGCCCTGCGGATCCACCCCGAAAATGACGAGGGCTAGCGGCGCTTCTCGAGCTGTTCGACGCGGGTCAGCTGCTGCTGATCCCCGTCACCATCCGTGGGGCTCGCCGTCAGCTCGATCCTCACCGAGACCCGCTTGGCCTTCCGCAGCACCCGCTTTGCGCGGGACGATGGGCTTGACGGTGATCGGGGTCGCGTCGAGGCCCGCCTCCCGGTTGGCACGGCCGAACCTGATCGTCCGGAACCTGCCCTTCGCCTTCGACCTGAGCGTGACCTTGGCCTCGACCTGACAGGACTCGGAGCACCTGACGACCGGCGCGAGCCCGCCCTCGGCCAGTGAACGGATGCTGCCGGGGACTCCCGCCTCGGACAGCTCGAGCTCGAGGTCGCCGTCGTAGGGGGACATGGTGAATGTCCGCGAGTCGGGCGTCTCGTCCCAGTTACCGCCACCGTCGACCGCCTGGACCTCGAACGTGTGCTCGCCGTAGGACAGCGGCTCGTCGGGCCGGTCCACGCCGAGCGAGCCGGCTTCCGTGCTCGACTGATCGCAGAGCTCGAACGGGTCGTCGTCGAAGCGGCACACGAGATGTCCCGTCTGCTCCGACGACTCGAAGAAGAACGCCGGTCGCCGGTACTCGTCGGGCTTCATGAAGTCCCAGCTGTACGTGGGCCCGTCGGTGATGGTCGTTTCGGGCGGGTCGTCGGTCTCGACGGTGAACCGCCGGTCCGCGACGCCGGATTGCGGATCCGTCGAGGCATCGCCGCGTACGTACAGGACGTGATCGCCGTCGTTGATCTCCGGTGTGAATGTCGATGAGCAGGCCTCCCAGTCCTCCTGGTCGATCCGGCATTCGAGCTCGTCTCCGGGATTCGCCGGCTCCAGGTCGAAGGTCGGCGTGTTCGTGTCGAACGCGCAGGGGCCGGGGGCGATGGTCGGGGCGTCGGCCCCGACGGTGACGAGCCGGTTGCCGGTGTCGGAATGCTCGTAGAAGTCCATGCGGCCGCAGTCGGTGTCGTCGGGGCTCATGGATTGCGTCGATCTGAAGTAGATGCGGGATCCGTCCTCCGAGAGCGGATCGCCGCCATCGAGCGGCTCGGGCGCCGCGAAGGCGTCCTCGGCGTCCTCGGGATCGACCGGCGACGGGTCGGCTGAGATCAGCGTGAGAGTTCCGTTTTCGTACCGGTAGAGGTCGACCTTTCCTCCGTCGTCGTCATCGTCGGTGAGCGATCGCTTGCTGTCGAAGTAGACCTTCGAGCCGTCATCCGAGGCACCCACCCAATCGCTCCAGTACTGGTAATCGATCCCGGGGGGAGACAGTCGTGTCGTCGTGCCCGCGGAGCGTTCGTAGATCTCGCCCGTGACGAAGCCGGCGTTCTCCCATGCATAGAAGAACGCCTTCGTGCCGTCGGCGGATGCGTCCAGGAAAGTGCTCCCGTGGGCAAAGAGCCTGACCCCCTGAATTGAGGGCGAAGAGGGAGATCGTGCCGTTCTTCCAGCGATAGACATCCGACTTGCCGTTCGTATCCGCCGGGTCGAGTGCGTCGGCGGTCTCGAAGAAGATCGTGCCCAAGTCATCCGACTGGCCCGCGAGGTCGACGTCCGAAGCTCCTGTACCGGAGACCAGCGTTGTCGTCGTCCCGGTTCGCAGGTAGATGTCGTCGGCAGAGTCCTCATCCTCCTCGGTGAGCTCTGGCCGACGTTTCGAACACCACCGTGTCGCCGTCGGCCGTCGAAACCGTCTCGAACCCGGATCCCCGGCTTCCGTATCGAGTGCCGGTGAACCCGCCGCCGGCGTCCGCGGGGCCGGTCGAGATCAGGGTGGTTTCCCCGTTCCTGCTCCTGTACAGATCTCGCTGATCGTCGGTGTCGGCGGCCACGAGCGGCTTGGTCGACAAGAAGAACACCGTGTTCCCGTCCGACGTCTGGCTGACGAAGTGGAAGTCGCCGTATTCCGGGCATCCGCCGCCGGGAACGGCCGGGCCGGTCGAGATCAGCGTAGTCCCGCTCGAATCCCGCTTGGAGAGGCAGCCGGTGAACCCGTCCTGGAGGATCTGCACGGAGTTGTCCTCGGTCTCGGCGATCGCGCCGTGCGGCGAGCGCCAGGGAGTCGCCGTCCCGGTAGTAGTCGATAGAGCCGGTTCGACGGCTCGGTCGACCGCAGCGATTCGGACCTGAAGTAGACCCGGCCGCCCGAGGCCCCCTCGAAGCTCGCGTCGCAGTCCTCGAAGAACGGTGGGTCGTTTGGACCACCTGGGATATACACGCACAATCCGTCCCGGTTTCCGCCGTCGGGGCCGATCGAGACGAGCTTCGCGACGCCGTCGTCGATGTCGTAGACGTCGATCGCCTGGTCGGTGTCCGCCCTGACCAGCTGCTCTGGGGTTTGGATGTAGGCGTGGGTACCGTCCGGCGACGTGCCATGGAAGGCTCAGGGCGCGGGATGCGATCCGGGTTGTCGCTCTGGGACGCGAGCGCGACGCCGGGCGCCAGGCCGACGATGAGCGCGGCAAGGAGCAACGCCCGCTTGGTTCCCCGAGGTACTCCCATCCGTGGCCCCATCCCGAGGCATCGTGACAGATAGTCAGTAGTCGTAAAAGCCGGAGCCGCTCTTGCGGCCCAGCTTGCCCGCGGCGATCATCTCGCTGAGCAGCTCGGGCGGCGCGTGGTCGTCCTTGCCGCTGGCGGCGTGGAGCTTCTCGCCGATCGCGACCGAGACGTCGATGCCGACGAAGTCGAGGAGCTGCAGCGGGCCCATCGGCTGCCCGGCGCCCTTCGCCATGCACGCGTCGACCTCGGCCGGCTCGAGACCGAGCTCGCCGAGCAGGCGGACGGCGTCGAACAGGTAGGGGAAGAGGAGGCGGTTGACGACGAACCCGGCCTCGTCGGGAACCTCGACGATGTGCTTGCCGAGCGCCTCGCAGAACGCGCGAGCCCGCTCGGCGACCCCGTCGTTGAGCGCCTCGGGAAGGCAGAGCTCGATCAGCTCCATCCGCGTGACCGGGTTGAAGACGTGCAGGCCGTAGAAGCGCTCGGGAGCGCCGGCCCGCTCCCCGAGTTCGGCGATCGCCAGCGACGAGGTCGTCGTCGCGAGATCCGCGTCCGGGCAGATCTCGCCGAGCGAGGCGAGCATCGCCGCCTTCGCGTCGATCTCCTCGACGATCGCCTCGACGATCAGGTCGGATCCCTCGAGGTCGGTGGGGCTGGTCGTGACCCGGACGTGGGAAGCATCGGCACCGTCGAGCCTGCCGCAGAGCTTCTCGATCGTCTCCTCCGCGCGCCACGCGGACGTGTCGCTGCGGGCCAGCACGATCACCTCGCCGAGGGTCGACGCGGATGCGGCGAGACCGAGTGCGATCGCGCCGCTGCCGGCGACGGCGGGTCGCGAATAGCCGTTTTCGTGGATCTCGCTCATGTCGGACCCGGTTCGCCGGCGGCGTCCTCGTTCGTCCGCTTCGCCAGCGCCGAGGGCCACCAGGTGTGGCGGTCGAGATCGAGCGCGAGCGCGGGGACGAGGATCGAGCGGACGAGGAACGTGTCGAGCAGAACCCCGAAAGCGACGACGAATCCGAGTTCGGTGAGGAAGACGAGCGGCAGCACCGCGAGCGCCGAGAAGGTGCCGGCGAGGACGATTCCGGCCGACGTGATCACGCCGCCGGTCACCGCGAGTCCGCGCAGGACGCCCTCCCGCGGCCCGCGCCGCTGGGTCTCCTCGCGAACCCGGGCCATCAGGAAGATGTTGTAGTCGACGCCGAGCGCGACCAGGAATATGAAGGCGAAGAGCGGCAGGGACGGATCGCTCCCCGGGAACCCGAAGAAGACGTCGAAGACGATGAACCCGACTCCGAGCGCGGCCGCGAACGACAGGATCACCGTCCCGATCAGCACCAGCGGGGCGACCACGGCGCGCAGCAGGACCATCAGGATCAGGAAGACGACCGCGAGCGCGATCGGCGGGATCAGCTTGGAGTCGCGCGCGGCTGCGACCCGGAGGTCGCGCTCGACCGCGGTCGGCCCGCCGACGAGCACGTCCTCGCCGCCCGCCTGCTTGGCGACCTCACGGATCTCCGGAATCTGTTCGTAGGTGGACGTCGCGTACGGATCGTCGGCGAGCGTCGCCTGCAGCAGCGTTCCCGGGGGCCCGCGGCCGGCGACCGCAACGTCGTCGATCGAGTCGAGTTCGGCCAGGGCCTTGCCCACGGCGGGTGCCTTCTCGGCGTCGGGGACGATCACGTCGACGGGCGCGCTCGCACCCGCCGGGAAGGACTCGGCGATCAGGTTCTGGCCGCGGACCGACTCGACGTCGTCGCGGAAGCCGCTCGTCTGGGTCAGGCCGGTGTCGGCGTTCAACCAGCCGAGAGTCATCAGGAGCAGGACGGCGACCGCGCCGATCCAGACGCGCCTCGGGCCACGCCCGATCCATTCCCCGATCCGGCGCCAGGCTCCGTGGGTCTCGTCGGCCGCCTCGTCGCCGACGTGCGGGACGAACGGCCAGAAGGCCCAGCGCCCGGCGATCACGAGGGTCGCCGGCAGCAGCGTCAGCATCGAGACCATTGCGATGGCGATCCCGGTGGCGCCGATCGGCCCGAGGCCGGCGGTTCCCTCGACGTCGGCGAGCGTCAGGCAGAGCAGGGCCGCGATCACGGTCATCCCGGAGGCGAGGATCGCCGGGCCGGCACGGCGCAGAGCTTCGCTCATCGCCTCGTGCCTGTCGTCGTGGAGGCGGAGCTCCTCCCGGTAGCGGGCGACGAGGAGAAGCGCGTAGTCGGTGCCGGCGCCGAACACCAGCACGGGAAGGATCCCCGCCGATTGACCGTTGACGGTGACGCCGATCTCGGTCAGCCCATAGCCGACCCCGCGGGTCGTCAGCTCCGCGATGGCGACGGCGAACAGCGGGAAGAACCAGAAGATCGGGCTCCGGTAGACGATCAGCAGCAGCAGGAAGACGATGCCGGCGGTGGCCGCGAGGAGCGTTCCGTTGATCGAGTCGAAGACGGTGATCGCGTCGGCGGAGAGCCCGGCCCCGCCCGCGACCGCCGTCTCGACGCCCGGCTGGGCGCTGCTCTCGACCTGGGCCCGCGCCTGGTCGACGGCGGTCGTGATCGTCTCTCCCTCGCCGTTGCCGTGAATCTGGGCGACGAGCAGAACCTCGAGGCCGTCCTTCGAGGGCACCGGCTTGTCGTAGGGGTCGGTGCGCGGCGGGAGATCGGAGTTGAGCGCCTCGCGATCGGAGTCGACGCGGCTCAGCTCATCCGGCGTGAGGGGGCCGTTCTCGCTCCGGTAGACGATCACGAGCGGCAGCAGTTCGTCGCCGCCCTGGATCTCCTTGGTGGCCGCCAGCGCCGCGGTCGATTCCGCGTTGCCGGGCAGGAACGAGGTCGACTCGTTGCTCTGCGCTTCGTCGAACTTGGTCGGCAGATCGCCGCCGACTATCGCCGCGGCGATGGCGAGCCAGACGGCCAGGAATACCCACTTGAGGCCCCGGCGCGCGGGGAGTGTCAGCAGTGTCCGTCTCACGCGGCGGCCGAGTCTGTCACAGGTGGCGGGAGCTTCGCAGGGGCCGGATACGGCTGGACCGATCGACTAACGTCCGTCTCAGGCTCACCTGCGAGAAAGGCTTTCGGAAATGGCAGAAGGAACATTCGGTGGACGCGAGGTCGTGATCGTCGAGGCGGCGCGCCTCCCGGTCGGACGTGGACACGAGGAGAAGGGCTACTACAAGGACACCCATCCGTCGACGTTGCTCGCGACGGTCTACTCCGAACTGATGAACCGCTCCGGCGTCGACCCGGCCGAGGTCGGCGACGTCGTCTGCGGCTGCGTCCAGCAGTTCGGCGAGCAGGGCATGAACATCGGCCGCAACGCCTGGCTCGAGGCCGGCCTGCCGATCGAGGTGCCCGCGACCACGATCGATCGCCAGTGCGGGTCGGCTCAGCAGGGCATCAACTTCGCCGCCGCCCTGATCGCCTCCGGCGTCCACGACGTCGCGATCGGCGGCGGCGTCGAGCACATGGGCCACATCTCGTTCGCGGACGGCTTCTCGGTGATGGGGGAGCACGGATCGCCGATGACCCCGCAGCTCCTCGAGCGATTCGACCTCGTCAACCAGGGCCTGTCGGCGGAGATGATCGCCGACAAGTGGGAGATCCCGCGCTCAGAGCTCGACGAGCTCGGCGTCCGCTCGCACGCTCTCGCCTCCCGGGCGACCGAGGAGGGACGGTTCGAGCGGGAGATCATCCCGTTCCAGGTCAACGGCGACACGTTCGTCACCGATCAGGGGATCCGTCCCGAACACCGACCTCGAGACGCTGAGCAAGCTCAAGCCGGCCTTCAAGGAGGACGGCAAGATCACCGCCGGCAACAGCTCGCAGGTCTCCGACGGCGCCGCGGCGCTGCTGCTCATGGACGCCGAGAAGGCGGCCGAGCTCGGGGTCAAGCCGCGAGCCCGGATCGTCGATCAGACGACCGTCGGCGTCGATCCGGTGATCATGCTCACCGGCCCGATCCCGGCCACGCAGAAGATCCTCGATCGCAACGGGATGACGATCGACGACATCGATCTGTTCGAGGTCAACGAGGCCTTCGCCTCGGTGCTTGCCGCCTGGTACCGAGAGCACGAGCCCGACATGGATCGCGTCAACGTCAACGGCGGAGCGATGGCCCTCGGCCACCCGCTCGGCTCGACCGGCGCCCGCCTGATGACGACGCTGCTGCACGAGCTCGAGCGCTCCGACAAGGAGGTCGGCCTCGTGACGATGTGCTGCGGTGGCGGACTCGGCACGGGCACCCTGATCCAGAGGGTCTAGATAACTCCGGGAGGATGCTCCGCTTCGCGTCCGCTCCTCCCGGCCTGCGCGGTGTTGCCGCTCGGCAAGGCGTCAGGCAGCTGGTGGCTAGGGGCCGGCGAGGGGGTCCGGGATCCCCGGCCCGGGGCCGCGGGGATCGCCCGTGTGCTTGGCGAGGTCGTTGAGCCTGGCGATCTGACGCTGACCCTCGATGTGGGCCGGATCGTCGGCGGGCAGTCCGTTCGATCAGGGCCGCGATCCGGTTCCTGATCTGCAGCGCGAAGTGGGGCGTCGACGGGCCGGCGAGTGCGCGGATGTCGTCGGCGGTCGGCCGGTGGGCCGGGTTCCGCAGATCCGATCGTTCCGCCTCGCTCATGGCGGGCAGACTACCTCGCGGTCCACTGGGCTTCGTCGTGGCCCGTCACTTACCGAGATCGTCGAGCGCGTTGGGATCGATGTTGAACGTCGGTTCGGGGAGGTCGCCGGATGGCGTGGAGGTGTCGCCCGACGGTTTGGTGCTGTCCTTCGGTGTCGTCGAGGTGTCGCCGGGGGTCGTCTTGGTGCCGCCGGTCTCGGGGAGCACGAAGTCGGGTGGGGTCTTCGACCCGCTGACCGGAGCCAGCTTCGTCAGCTGATCGACCTGGACCTGGAACGGGACCGAGATCGCGTCGCGAGTTGCCGATGATCCAGACGTGGTTGAAGACCGCTCGGGTCGGGTCGTCCTCGAAGCCCGGCTGCGTATCGCTGAGGAAGCTCTGCAACGCGGGGGGGACGGTCGCCGAATCGTCGGTGACCAGCAGGGGCCCCGGGCTGCCTCCGGTGCTCGCCAGCGGCGCCGCGGCCGCGGCGTCGAGGGGCCGGTCGATGCGAGGCGATCGTGAACCCGTGGCCGGGGTCGTTGATGTTCCAGCCGAACGTCCCGCTCGTGAACTTGGCGAACTCGATCGCGTTCTCGACCGGGTCCTCGGCGCCGATCGCGCGTCGCGCTGCCGAGCTTCTTGAGCGCCTCGTCGGAGATGGCCGAGGTGGGTCCGAGGACGAATACGGGCGTATTCGGATGGCGCTTGATCACGTTCACCGTTCCCTCGGGCACGTTGCTGCCGTCGGCGAACAGGATCGGATCGCCGGAGCGGGCCGCCCATGCTGCTGCGGGCATCGCGAGGCTCGAGTCCGACGAGCTGACGACGAGCAGGTGCTGAGGATCCTTCTCGCCGGTGATCTTCGCCCGCTCCTGATCGATCTGGTCGGCGAGGTCGGCCGGGTCGGAGCCGGTGAAGGACGTCGTCTTCAGTCCGTCGGGAACGGCGACGTCGCCGACCGCGAAGGCCTGGGTCCCGTCGGCGTCGTCGAGTCCCTGCGGCGAGAGGGCAGTCAGCGCCGCGGCCGTCGGGGCCGGCACGTCGGTACCGCTCAGCAGGATCGGCGTGGCGATCGGGTCCGCGGTGAGGGGCGATGGCCGCGATCGAAGCCTGCCAGTCGTCGGCGGGCACGATCGTCGCCGCGCCGGCGGCACCGACGCCGCCCTGGGTCGGGTAGGTGGCAAGTGCCACCGAGGCAGCGTCCGCGGTCGGGTCGGCGCCGCCGATCCGGGTCGTGTTCCGGGTCGCGAACTCGGGGAAGCCGCCGGTCTCGGCGGCGCTCGGCTGACCCTTGGAGTCGATCACGACGGACGTCGGCGCCGGGCGTCGCCCATCCGTCGTCGGAGCCGCCGCAGATCAGATACCCGACACCGACGCCGATTCCGGCCACGACGACGAGCGCGATCGCGGCGCCGATTCGCCGTGCGGGGTCGGACCAAAGCGAAGGCGGAAGGGGAGAGGGCATCGATGGCATCTGGGGCACGGTGCGCAGTCTTACGTACGGACGTGGCGGTCGCGCCGCTGGCCCAATAAACTGGTTGACTGACCAGTCAATCAACGGGCTATCCGGCGATGCGTCTCGGCTCGAAGCCCAACCTCCGCAGGAGATCACGATGAATTTCGCATTCAACGACGAGCAACTCGCCTACAAGGAGCGCTGCCGGGAGTTCGCCCGCACCGTGATCCGGCCCGCGGCCCCGATCCACGACGCCGACGAGAGCGTTCCGTGGGAGGTCATGAAGGAGGCGCGCCGCCAGGGTCTGAGCGGCCTCGAGCAGCTGCAGGGCAACGCCGCCGATCCCGGAGGGCCAACTCGGAATCATCTACGCGGAGGAGATGCACTGGGGCTGTGCCGGCATCGCGCTGGCGATCTCCGGCTCCGGCCTCGCCGCCGCCGGTGTCGCCTCCTCGGGCACGCCCGAGCAGATCGCCCAGTGGGTCCCCGAGTGCCTCGGCATCGGCGACGAGCTGAAGCTCGGCGCCTACGCGGTGACCGAGCCGCAGGCCGGCTCCGACGTCAAGAGCCTCCGCACCACCGCGAAGCTCGACGGTGACGAGTGGGTCCTGAACGGGACGAAGGTCTTCATCACCAACGGCGGGATCGCCGACGTCAACGTCGTCGTCGCGACCGTCGACCCGGAGCTCGGCCACCGCGGCCAGGCCTCGTTCGTCGTCCCGAAGGGGACGCCCGGGCCTCCGCCAGGGCAAGAAGGAGACGAAGATCGGCATCCGCGCCTCGCAGACGGCCGAGCTCGTCTTCGAGGACTGCCGGATCCCGGTCGAGTACCTGCTCGGCGGGATGGACAAGCTCGAGCGCAAGCTGGAGCGCGCCCGCTCCGGCCAGAGCAGCGGCCGGGCCTCCGGCGCCCTCGCGACCTTCGAGCTGACCCGCCCGATCGTCGGCGCATCCGCAATCGGGATCGCGCAGGCCGCCTACGAGTGGACGCATGGAGTACATGCTCCAGGGGGCCCCGATCCTCGAGCCGATGGAGGAGTTCCTCGACGAGAGCTCGACCGCCGGCCGCCCGCCGCTCGAGCGCCAGTACGTCCAGCAGGTGCTCGCCGACGTCGCGACGGAGATCGACGCCGCGCAGGATGCTCTGCCAGCGAGCGTCCTGGATGGGCCGCAACGGCATCCCGATGTCGGGAGGCCAGGGCTCGATGTCGAAGCTCAAGGCCGGCGACACGACGATGTGGGCGACCACGAAGCTGATGGATCTGGTCGGCCCGGCCGCCGCCGCCTCACCGCTCGAGAAGTGGTTCCGCGACGCCAAGATCTACCAGCTGTTCGAGGGCACGGCACAGGTCCAGCGCCTCGTCGTCTCGCGGATGCAGGCCGCCGAGTACCGGGAGCGTCTCGAGCAGGCCCAGGCCGCCCTGGCCGAGGCGCAGGCCGCCGAGCCCGAGCCGGTTCTCGCGTAGATAACTCGTCGACGCGGATCCTCCGCTTCGCGTACCGGTCCCGTCGGCTGCGCGGTGCTCCGCTCGGCAGGTCGGCCTCGGTCGCGCTCGCGTGGGTGACGTCCCACGATCGAGAACCTCAGCTGGCCCGATCAGTAGCTGAACCTCCTGCCGAGCGGCTACACCGCGCAGGCTCCCTCGGTAGGCGGGTGAACGGTGGGCGAGTCCCGTCCCAGACCTAAGCCAACCTCCGCCGAGCGGCAACACCGCGCGGCGAGGCCACGGACGGCCTCGCCGGCTTCCTGGGCCTGCAACCGATTTTGCGCTTTGCAATGCGGGTTGCAGGGGAAGGAGAAAGCATTAAGAAACGCTCACAAAGGGCCATTCCGCTGCTACATTGGCGCGGCTTCCGAGCCCTATGCCAGGACTCCCTCCTGACATTCCCGCGGCCTCTCGCAGAGGCCTGACGGCAGTCGCCGTCGCCCTCGCGGCGCTCGTCGTGCTGCTCGCCCTCGTGGCGCGCGCGCCGGCCGCCGACCTGAACGAGAAGCTCGACGCCAAGCAGTCCGAGCTGAACGAGGTCAAGGACAAGAAGGGCGTCCTGACGACCGAGATCTCGAGGTACAACGCCCAGATCGATCAGCTCACCGGGGAGGTGGCGGCGCTGCGCACCCGCGAGGCCGCCGTCCAGGACGAGCTCGATCAGGCCGAGGCCGAGCTCGAGGCCGAGCAGCACGACCTGAGGATCCTTCGCGAGCGGCTCGACCGGACCGTGAAGGCGCTCGAGGATCGCCTCGTCGACATCTACAAGGCCGACGAGCCGACCGCCATCTCGATCGTGCTCGAGTCCGACGGGTATGACGACGCGCTCAGCCGCTACGAGTACCTGCAGCGGATCCAGGACCAGAACTCCGAGATCGTCGGCCGCGTCCGGGAGCTTCGCGACGACACCGCCGCGACCGTCGAGCGCGTCCGTTCGACGCGCGACTCGATCGCCGCCAAGAAGGCCGAACTCGTCCGCACCCGCCAGGAGCTGGAGTCGCGCGAGTCGCAGCTCGACGCCGCCCGCGCCCGCAGCAAGGAGGCGCTGAGCCGGGTCAACGATCACCAGAACCACCTCGAGGGCGACGTCAGCGACCTCCAGGACAAGATTCAGGCCCAGCTCGCCGCCGCGAGCGGCGTGCCGATCCTTCCCGCCGGTCCGATCCAGGGCGGATCGTCGCAGGTTTCATCTGGCCGGTCAACGGCCCCATCGCCTCACCGTTCGGTAGCGCTGGGGGAGCATGCACGAGGGCATCGACATCGCCGTCCCGCCGGCACGCCGATCCGCGCCGCCAAGGACGGAACGATCGCCTTCGCGCAGACCGAGGCCGAGAGCGGCGGCTACGGCAACTACACCTGCATCGATCACGGGGGCGGTCTGTCCACCTGTTACGCCCACCAGTCCAGCTTCGCGATCACGTCCGGCTCGGTCCAGCAGGGCGACGTGATCGGCTACGTCGGCTGCACCGGTCACTGCTTCGGCGACCACCTCCACTTCGAGGTCCGGATCAACGGCACCGCCGTCGACCCGATGGGCTACCTCTAGAGATAACTCCGAGGAGATGCTCCGCTTCGCGTCCGCTCTCCTCGGCCTGCGCGGTGTTGCCGCTCGGCAAGGGCGTCAGGCGGTTGGTGGGGTCAGCTGTCGGGCCATCCACTTGAGGGCCGTTGTCTGCAGCTCGGGGTCGTGCTGCACCGAGCGATGGTTGCCGCCGGGGGCGATCAGAACGCGGCGCGGATCGCCGGCCGACCGAGTAGAGCTCCTCCGACCAGGTCCACGGCACCTGCTCGTCCCCGCGAGCGTGCAGCAGCATCAGCGGCTTCGGCGCGATCCCGGCGACCGCCTCGCGCAGGTCGTGCTCGCCGAGCCAGGCATCGAGCGCGTCGACGTCCGCCCTCATGTCGAACCTGCCCTGGCGTAAGCCCGGACCGCAGCCCGTCCTCCGAGGCCGGGCAGATCGCGATCGCGCCGGCGATCCCCTCGATCGTGGCCGCGGCGTGGATGGCCAGATAGCCGCCCATGCTCGATCCGCGGGCGCAGACGCAGCGCTCGTCGACGCCGTCATGGGAGGCGAGGAGGTTCGCCATCCGGCCGACGTCGGGCAGCGCGGCCGGGGACATCAGATCCTCGCCGTCGCCGTGGCCACGCTGGTCGTAGGAGACCGCGGCCCAGCCGTTCGCCGCGCAGAGGCGGCCGAAGTCGGCGTGGTTCTCCTTGGCCGAGCCGGCTCCGTGGAGGATGACCATGCCCGGCCAGGGCGGCTCGGAGCCGGGGGAGCCAGAGCCAGTAGGGCCTGCCGTCGTGTACACCACGTTCGTCCGGGGGTTCCGGCGTCGGCAATCGCACGGAGCGAAATCTAGGGATAGGCCCCTTGACCGGGGTTGCGTGTGAGAATGGCGCGATGCCCCAGGCCAGCTCCACAGCCGGTTCTCCGCCGAGCCGCCGATCCGATCGCCGCATCGGCCGTCTACCCACTCGGGAGTCGTGTCAATGCCGCCGGGACATCTCGAGGTGGGTGGCTGCGACGTCGTCGAGGTCGCCCGCGAGTTCGGCACCCCCGCCTATATCTATGCGCCCGACGACATCCGCAGCCGGGCACGCGCCTACGTCGACGCCCTGCGCGCTCGCGACATCGAGTTCGAGGTTCTCTACGCCAGCAAGGCCGCGCCGATCTCGGCCGTCTACCGCGTCTGCCGCGAGGAGGGCCTCAGCGTCGACGTCGCCTCCGGCGGCGAGCTCCACGCCGCGATCCGCGCCGGCTTCGAGCCCGAGCGGATCTACATGCACGGCAACAACAAGTCCGCCGACGAGCTTCGGGACGCCTTCGACCATGGAGTCGGCTGCCTGGTCGTCGACTCGCTCGACGAGATCGCCCTGGCCGATTCGCTCCTCGATCGCGACCAGGACGTCCTCATCCGGCTGACCCCCGGGATCAAGCCTTCGACCCACTCCTACGTCCAGACGGGCCAGCTCGATTCGAAGTTCGGCTTCGGGATCGAGGGCGGAGCCGCCGAGCGGGCCGTCACCGCCGTGCTGGGAGTCGCGCCACCTCGCCTCGCCGGATTCCACGCCCACCTCGGATCCCAGATCATGGAGCTCGACTCCTACCCGGCGGCCATGGAGGTGATGGCCGACTTCTGTCGTCCCACACGAGCCTCGCGTCATGAACGTCGGCGGCGGCCTCGGGATCGCCTACGACGACACCGACCTGCCCCCGAGCATCGAGGACTTCGTCGCCGTCAACGTCGACGCCGTCGTCGCGGCCTTCGATCCGGTGCCGAAGATCCTCTTCGAGCCCGGCCGCTCGCTCGTCGGCAACGCCGGCATCACCGCCTACTCGGTCGGGACCGTGAAGGAGATCGAGGGCATTCGGACCTACGTCGCCGTCGACGGCGGCATGTCGGACAACCTGCGGCCGATGCTCTACGGCTCCCGGTACGAGGCCCTGATCGCCGATCGCGTCGCGGTCCCGGCGGGCCCGAAACCCGGACCGTGACGATCGCCGGCAAGCACTGCGAGTCGGGGGACATCATCGCCCGCGACGTCGAGCTGGCCGACCCGCGGCCGGGCGACGTCCTGGTCACGCCGGCGACGGGCGCCTACGGCTACGCGATGGCCAACAACTACAACGGCGTGCCCCGGCCTCCCGTCGTCTTCTGCGGCGAGGGCGAGGCGACGCTGGTCGTCCGTCGCGAGACCTACGAGGACCTGGTGGCCCGCGATGTCTGAGGCCGGCGAGAACGTGCCAAACGTGCGCATCGGCCTGCTCGGTCGCGGCACGGTCGGCGGCGCCTTCCACGAGCTGCTGGACCGAACGCGCGGACGCGGTCGCCGCCGCCTCCGGCCGCCGTCCCGAGATCACCGGCGTACTCCGCCGCGGCGAGGGCGACTTCGACGAGATCCTCGCCGGTCTCCGATCTGATCGTCGAGCTGATCGGGGGAATCGAGCCGGCCCGCGAGTACGTACTGGCGGCGCTGCGCGCCGGCAAGCCGGTCGTGACCGCGAACAAGCAGCTCGTTGCGCAGTGCGGCGACGAGCTCTTCGAAGCGGCTCGCGAGGCCGGCGTCCAGCTCCGCTTCGAGGCCGCGGTCGCCGGGGCCGTTCCGGTGATCCGCGTCGTCCAGGAGGGCCACGGGGTCCTGCCGATCGAGCGGATCTCGGGAATCGTCAACGGAACGACGAACTTCATCCTCAGCGAGATGGCCGAGACCGGCGCCTCCTACGCCGACGTCCTCGCCCGGGCCCAGGAGCTCGGCTATGCGGAGGCCGACCCGACCGACGACGTCAACGGTGCCGACGCCGCCGCCAAGATGGCGATCCTGGCCCGCCTCGCCTTCGACACCCGCGTCGGGCTCGAGGACGTCTCGTTCGAGGGCATCACCGAGATCCGCCCCGACGATCTCGCCTACGCCAAGGGCCTCGGCCTCTCGCTGAAGCTCCTCGGTGTCGCCGAGCTCCACGGTGAGGAGATCAGCGTCCGCGTCTTCCCCTGCTTCCTCTACCGCGGACACCCGTTGGCGCCGGTCGAGGGACCGTTCAACGCGGTCACCCTCGAGGGTCCGACGATCAGCGAGATCACCATCTCCGGCCCCGGCGCGGGCGGGATCGAAACCGCCTCCGCCGTGCTCGCCGACGTCTCCTCGATCCTGACCGGCGAGGCGCCCGTTCACATCGCCGACCGCAAGCTCGGCATCCGCTCCGACCTCGAATCGTCCTTCTACCTCCACCTCGAGGTCGCCGACGAGCCCGGCGTACTCGCCCGCGTCGCCGACGTGATCGGGCGCAACGGGATCTCGGTCAAGAGCGTCGTCCAGCGGGGCACCGGGCGTGAGGCCAGCCTCGTGATGGTCACCCATCGCGCCGCCGAGAGCGCCTTCTACGCCGCCCTCGAGTCGATCTCGGAGCTCGACTTCCTCGGCGCGCCGCCGCGGGCGATCAGGGTGATCGAGAAGGAGTACTCGTGAGCGGCCTGATCGAGAAGTACCGCGAGCACCTGCCGATCGGCGAGAACGACCCGGTCGTCACGCTCGACGAGGGCGGCACGCCCCTGCTTCCCGCTCCGCTGATCTCGGAGCGCGTCGGCGCCCGGGTGTACCTGAAGATCGAGGGCGCCAACCCGACCGGCTCGTTCAAGGATCGCGGGATGACCGTGGCCGTCTCGCGCGCCGTCAAGAACGGCGCCGAGGCCGTGATCTGCGCGTCGACCGGAAACACGGCCGCCAGCGCCGCCGCCTACGCGGCCCGGGCCGGACTGCGCGGCGCCGTGATCGTCCCCGAGGGCAAGATCGCGATCGGCAAGCTCGCGCAGGCGCTGATGCACGGCGCGCGCGTGATCGCGATCCGTGGCAACTTCGACGATGCGCTCCGGATCGTCCGCGAGCTGGCCGAGAGCCACCCGATCGAGCTGGTCAACTCCGTCAACCCGTATCGGATCGAGGGGCAGAAGACGGCCGCCTTCGAGGTCTGCGAGGAGCTGGGAGGCCCCCCCGACGCGCTGGCGATCCCCGTCGGCAACGCCGGCAACGTGACCGCCTACCGTCGCGGCTTCGACGAGGCAGGTGGGCCGATGCCGATGCTGCTCGGTTTCCAGGCGGCCGGCGCGGCGCCGCTCGTGCTCGGTCACCCCGTCGATAACCCGGAGACCGTCGCCTCCGCGATCCGGATCGGCAACCCGGCTCGCTGGGAGGAGGCGATGGACGCCGTCACCTCGTCGCGCGGGCGGATCGCCGCGGTCGACGACGAGCAGATCCTCTCGGCCTACCACCTGCTCGCCTCCGGAGAGGGCGTCTTCTGCGAGCCGGCGTCAGCGTCCTCGGTCGCCGGGCTGCTCACCCACGGCCTGCCCGAGAACGCGGAGGGCCAGAAGCCGGAGTCCGTCGTCTGCGTGCTCACCGGCCACGGCCTCAAGGATCCGGACACGGCTCTCGGCAAGGCGCCGTCGGTGATCGGCTGCGAGCCGGAACTGGCAGCGGTCGAGCGCATCGTCTTCGCCGATTAGCGGTCAAGGAATCGGCTCGTGAGCCGCCGATAGGATCATGCAGCCGATCCGGCGTCTCGTCGCCGGATCTTTCGGGGTTCGAGGGAATTGGATTCGGCGGTAGGAAGATGACGATTGCGCACGTACTAGCTCTGGCGTTCCTGATCGCAGTGGCAACTGCGGTTGCGACCGCATTGGCCTATCGCCGGGTTCAGCAGCGGGCGACCCGAGATCGTCATCGCGCCGAGAAGAAGCTGACCCAGAACGCGACTCAGAAGCGGCTTCTCCTCGACGCGATCAACGAGGCCTACGTGGTCACCGACGACTCCGGGTTGGTCATCGCCTGGAACAGGTCGGCGGAGCGCACGTTCGGCTGGACCGCGGAGGAGGCCATGGGCCGCTGGCTCCCGGAGATGATCATCCCCCCGGAGGACCGCCCCGATTTCGAGGACCTCCTGTCCCGGACGACGCCCGGTGTCCCGAAGGAGGGACGCGTCGAGGCGAGGATCGAGCGTCCCGCCCTGCACAAGGACGGATCGCGGTTTCCGGTCGAGCTCGCCCTCACCCTGGCCGAGGTCGACGGACGGACCGAGCTGCACTCGCTCATGCACGACATCAGCAAGCGCAAGAACGCCGAGCGGGACCTGCGCGAACACGCCACCGATGTCGAGGCGCTGGCCGATGCGGTCGGCGAGCTCGCCCGCAGCAACGTCGCGAGCGAGGCGCGGGCCGCGGTCTGCCGGGCGGCCGCGCGGATCAGCGAGGCCGAGTTCTCCGCGCTTCTCGAGCCGGATCCCTCGGGCACGGGACTCATCGCCACGGCATCCGAGGGCATGGAGGTGGCCGGGATGTTCGTGCACTTCACCGAGAACGCCGGATCCGTCAAGAGCTTCAGCACCCGCGAGCCCTACTTCGCCTCGGACGTGCGCGAGAACCACTCGGTGCAGCAGACGTTCTTCCGTGGCCGCGAGATCATCTCGGCGCTCTGGGTCCCCGTCGTCCAGGACTCCGATGCGAGCGGCATCATCGCGGTCGGCTGGACGCACCTCGTCCCCGCCGTCCCCGCCACGGCTCGAGCGATTGCTCGGCATGATCGCCGCCGAGGCCGCGGTCGCGATCGAGCGGGCCGCGCTGCTCGACCGGCTCGAACTGCTCGCTCACACCGACGACCTGACCGGGCTGATCAACCGCCGGGCCTGGGACCTCGACGTGGTCCGCGAGGTCGCCCGCGCCCGCCGCGACGACACGCCGCTCGCCGTCGCCATGCTCGACCTCGATCGCTTCAAGGCCTACAACGACGAGCACGGCCACCAGGCCGGCGACCGGGTGCTCCGCGAGGCCGCGAGTGCCTGGCGGGCCGTGCTCCGCGAGACCGATCTGCTCGCCAGGTACGGCGGCGAGGAGTTCGCCGTCGCCTTCCCGGGCTGCGAGCGCGAGCACGCGCAGGCGCTGGTCGAGCGCCTGCGCGAGGTCACTCCGGCCGGCCAGTCCTGCTCGGCGGGCCTCGCCTGCTGGGACGGCCGCGAATCCGCCGACGCCCTCCTCGGCCGCGCCGACAAGGCGCTCTACGACGCCAAGCAGTCGGGCCGTGACCGCACCGTGGTGGCGTAGGAATAACTCCGAGGGAATGCTCCGCTTCGCCGTCCGCTTCCCTCGGCCTGCGCGGTGTTACCGCTCGGCAGGGGCGTCAGTGCGGCTGGTTGGGTGGGCAGTGATCGGACTTTGCGGTCGCATAGCGAGACTGCACATCCCGATCACTCGGTAGCGGTGAACAGCGTCCGATCCCTCGGCAGGCCACGCCAGCCACCCGCGCCGCGTCACGATCCGCCCCGCCGGGGTTCTCGGGGCGTGGACCTTCTCTCGCTGGTCGCGCCGCCCCTCTGTCTCTGCTGTCGCACTCCGCTCGAGCGGGCGGCGCGTGGGCCGGGACTCTGCTCGCGGTGCTCGACCGAGATCGAACGAGAGCCCGGGATCGCCTTCGTCGCCGACGGGATCGACTCGGGCTTTGCGCCGCTCGCCTACGAGGGACCGGGGCGCCGGCTCGTCGCGGCGCTGAAGTTCTCGCGCCTGCTCGTCGTCGCCGAGCTCGGCGCCGCCCTGATCGCCGCGGACGCCCCGGACGGCGGAGGGCAGGCGGCCGTCATCGTTCCGGTCCCGGGTGCCCCGGTCCGCTCGCTTCGCCGAGGCTTCGATCCGGCCTGGGAGATCGCCGCGTCGCTCGCGGGGCTGACCGGCATGGACCTCGAGCCGGTGCTCAGGCGCCGCGATCTGCGGCACCAGCGGGGCCGCCCGCGTCACGCCCGGCTGGCCGAGCCGCCGAGGATCGAAGCGATCGGCACGGCCCCGGCCACCGCCCTGCTCGTCGACGACGTGGTGACCACCGGGGCGACGATGACGGCCTCCGCGCGGGCGCTGAGAGGGGCCGGTTCGGCTCGGGTCGACGCGGCCGCGCTCGCAGCCGTTCGCCCAAGAAAAAGACGCGGTTGACGCCGGGGGCCGGAAGCGTAGGATGGGCCTGCCGGACAGAAGGCGACAGAGAGGAGACATCGTGCAGATCGAGGTTGTCGGTCGTGGCTTCGACGTTGACAGTGAGGTTCGCGAGCGGATACGCAAGCGATTCCAGCGGGTCGAACGCCAGGTGTCTGAACACTCCCGTCTCGAAATCGTGCTCCGGGAGGAGTCCAACCCCGCCATCTCCGACAAGTTCGTCGCCGAGGCCACCCTGCGGTTGAAGCGGACCACGCTTCACGCCGAGGAGCGCTCGCCGAAGATGGACCACTCGATCAAGGCGCTGTCGCAGGACATCAGCCGTCAGGTGAAGCGCCATCGCGAGTTGCGGCGAAAGCGCTCCGAGACGCGCCGCCTGGTCGGCGAGATGCGCGGCAGGGCGGCCTGAGCAGGACGGCGTCCGACAACGTGCTCCCGTACGCGGGGGCAGTGCCCGGGGCATGAACTGGGGTTCGGTACTCTGAACCGATGGCCCGGGGTCTCATAGATCGCGCACTTCGCCTCGGCGAGGCGAAGCAGTTCAAGGACTACGAGAAGCGCGTCGAAGCGATCAATCGCTTCGAGGCCGAGATGGAGCTGCTCGACGACGCCGAGATCCGCACCTCGGCGGACGAGCTGCGTGAGCGCGCCCGCAACGGCGAATCCCTCGACGATCTGCTCCCCGAAGCATTCGCGCTCTGCCGCGAGGCGAGCAAGCGGGTGCTCGGCCAGCGCCACTACGACGTTCAGCTGATCGGCGGCATGGTCCTCCACTCGGGGTCCATCGCGGAGATGAAGACCGGCGAGGGAAAGACCCTCACGGCGACCCTTCCCGTCTTCCTCAACACGCTGGCCGGAGACAGCGTCCACGTCGTCACCGTCAACGACTACCTGGCTCGCCGCGACGCCGAGTGGATGGAGCCGCTCTACAGCGCGCTCGGGGTCACCGTCGGCATCCTCCAGGACACCGACCTTCCCGATCACGGGGATCGCCGCCACGCCGCCTACGCGGCCGACGTCACCTACGGGACCAACTCCGAGTTCGGCTTCGACTACCTCCGCGACAACATGGCGCCGAGCCTGGACCGCTGCTTCCAGCGCGACCACAAGTTCGGGATCGTCGACGAGGTCGACAACATCCTGATCGACGAGGCGCGGACCCCGCTGATCATCTCCGGCTCCCCCGAGGCCGCCGCCGACCTCTATTACACATTCGCGCGCCTCGCCAAGAGCCTCAAGGGCGAGGAGTCGAAGCCGAAGCTGAAGGCGCTCGGCGAGTCGAAGGACACGTCCGAGGCCGACTACGACTACGAGTACGACGAGAAGCACAAGACGGTCGCTCCGACCGAGCGGGGCGTCGAGAAGGCCGAGAAGTTCCTCGGCGTCGAGAACCTCTACCTCTCCGAGCACGGAACGCTCGTCAACCATCTCGTCCAGTCGCTGAAGGCCGAGTCCCTCTATCGGCTCGACAAGGACTACGCCGTCGTCGAGGGCGAGGTGATGATCATCGACGAGCACACGGGTCGCATCCTCGAGGGTCGTCGCTGGTCCGAGGGTCTGCATCAGGCGGTCGAGGCGAAGGAGGGCCTGGCGATCCGCGAGGAGAACCAGACGCTCGCGACGATCACCCTCCAGAACTACTTCCGCTTCTACGACAAGCTCAGCGGCATGACCGGAACGGCCCTCACCGAGGCGACCGAGTTCATGAAGATCTACAAGATGCCCGTGGTCGAGATCCCGACCAACCGGGACATGGTCCGCGACGACGCCAACGACCAGATCTACAAGACCAAGGACGGCAAGTGGAAGGCCGTCGTCAACGAGATCGAGGAGCGCCACGAGACCGGCCAGCCGATTCTCGTCGGCACCGTCTCGGTCGAGACCTCGGAGATGCTCTCCGAGCAGTTCAAGAAGCGCGGCATCAAGCACGAGGTGCTCAACGCGAAGCCCGAGTACGCGGAGAAGGAGGGCGAGACCGTCGCCCAGGCCGGCCGCCTCGGAGCGGTCATGATCGCGACCAACATGGCCGGCCGCGGCGTCGACATCAAGCTCGGCGGCGACCCCGAGCAGCTGGCCGAATCGGAGCTCCGCAAGCTCGGCGTCAGGCCGGCCGACGAGAACTACGAGGAAGAGCTGAAGGCGATGATGCCCGGCCTCGAGGAGCGCTGCAGGGCCGAGGGCGATCAGGTGCGCGAGGCCGGCGGCCTCTTCATCTGCGGTACCGAGCGCCACGAGTCGCGGCGGATCGACAACCAGCTTCGCGGCCGCGCCGGCCGCCAGGGCGACCCCGGCGCCTCACGTTTCTTCCTCTCCGCCCAGGACGATCTCGTCCGCCTGTTCGCCGGCGACCGCATCTTCAAGATCCTCGATCGCCTCGGCCCGACCGACGACGACGGCGAGGAGTACCCGCTCGAAGCGAAGATGCTGAGCAAGCAGATCGAGAACGCCCAGAAGAAGGTCGAGGAGCAGAACTACCTCAGCCGTAAGCGCGTCCTCGAATACGACGACGTCATGAACGAGCAGCGCCGCGTCGTCTACAAGTATCGCCGCGAGGTCCTCGAGGGCCGCGACATGAGCGACGTGGCCCGCGAGCAGGTCGCAGGCGTCGTCGCCAACAAGGTCAACGAGTACACGACCTCCGACGTCTTCGAGGAATGGGATCTCGACGCTCTCGAGGTCCAGCTGGCGACGATCTGGCCGGTCTCGGTCGATCTCGGCGACCTCGACCCGCAGACCTCGAGCCGCGAGCAGATCACGGAGATGCTCACCGAGGACGCTCTCGCCGCATACGACGAGCGCGAGGAGGAGTTCGGCGAGGAGCTGATGCGCGCCCTCGAGCGCCACATCCTGCTGCAGATCATCGACGTGCGGTGGAAGGAGCACCTCGCCGAGATGGACTACATGCGCGAGGGCATCCACCTCCGCGGCTTCGCCCAGATCGACCCGCTCGTGGCCTACAAGAACGAGGGCTACATCATGTTCCAGGCCCTCATGGACTCCCTCTGGGAGGAGTTCGCCCGCCTGGTCTTCCACGTCGACGTTCAGATCGAGCCGAATCAGGTCGACGAGGCCTTCTCCCCCTCCGAGGAGCCTGCCGACGTCGCCTACTCCGGTGGAACCGAGGAGGGCCAGCCCTCCGCACTCGCCGAGGCGCGCGCCGCCGCCGCCGCCGGCGGAGCCGCACCCGCCGCGGTCGCCGCTGCCGCCGTCGCCGGCACGACGAACGGGGATTCGAACGGCGGGACCAACCCGACGACGGTCGTCAAGGGCGAGGACGAGAAGATCGGCCGCAACGATCCCTGCTGGTGCGGTTCGGGTAAAAAATTCAAGAAGTGCCACGGCGCTCAGTAGCTCCAGATGAAGAAATCCGTTCTAGCCGCCGTGGCGATTGCCGCGCTTGCGTTCGCCTCGCCGGCGTCCGCCGCCGACACCGTGACCATCTCCGGTCGCGCCTACGCCTTCAACCACATGAGCACCTACCTCCAGGGCGCCACGATCAAGGTGCGGGAGATCCCGGGGCTCGAAGCGACCACCGATGCGAACGGCGACTACTCGCTCGAGGTGCCGGACGACACGAACGTCACGCCCTACATCGTTCCTCCCGAGGGTTACAACGAGATCGACCTGCAGACCTTCCACCCCCGCGGCGAGGACATCGAGAACGCCAACTTCCAGACGCCGGCCGACGGCGAGTACGCGGGCCTGGCCGCGATCCTGTCCGTCCCGCTGGACCCGGACACCGGTCGCCCGCAGGAGTGCGCGATCGTGACGACGGCATCGGCTCGGAACGTGCGCGGAGTCGACTACGAGACGTTCCATCAGCGCACCCCGCACGGCGTCCCCGGCGCCACCTCCGAGGAGTTCCCGGCGCTCGACGGGCCGATCTACTTCAACGAGATCGTCATCCCCGACACCTCGAAGACCGAGACGAGCGAGGACGGCGGCATCGTCTGGACCGAGGTTCCGGCCGGCGATTACCGGATCGTCACCACGAGCCCCGACACCCGGTTCGCCAGCTTCCTGGCCACCTGCCGAAACGGCCGGATCATCAACGCCAACCCGCCGTGGGGCGCATACGAATTGAGCGACGGCGAGGAGCCGCTCGCGGCCGGCGTCGTGGCCTCCTCCGTCTCGAAGGTCGAATCGACCGGCAACAACGGATCGCGCAAGGTCAAGGTCGGCATCGATGCCGGCGAGGCGACGCACGTCAACGCGGTGCTGCGCATGGGCGGTAAGCGGATCGGTCACGCTCGCGTCGACGAGCTGCCGTCCGGAAAGGGCTCCGTCACGGTCCCGGTTCGCAAGGCCGCCGGCAAGGGCGGAGCGAAGTTGGAGGTCAAGCTTCGCGACGCGGCCGGCGATGTCGTCAAGAGCTCGCTCGACGTGAAGGTCGGCTCACCCCGCTAGCCTCCGTCGCCGATGACCGAGGCGCCAGAGACCAACGCCCGCATCGCGGAGGTCCGCGAGCAGTTGACGCTGCTCCGGGACTACCTTTGACCCGGATCAGCTGAGGGCAGAGGTCGAGAGGCTCGAGGGCGAGATGCAGGCCCCGGGCTTCTGGGACGACCAGGAGAAGGCGGCGGCCACCTCCGCCCAGCACACGCGGGCGAAGCGCAAGATCGACCTCTGGGAGGGAATCGCCTCCGACGTCGGCGACCTCGGCGACCTGGCCGAGATGGCCGACGAGGACGAGGAGATGGCCGCCGAGTTGCAGAGCCAGCTCACCTCGATCGAGTCCCGGCTGGCCGAGCTCGAGGAGCAGCGCCTGTTCAGCGGCGAGCACGCGGCGGGCGACGCCGTCGTCACCGTCCGGTCGGGCGCGGGCGGCACCGACTCCCAGGACTGGGCCGAGATGCTCCTCCGCATGTACCTGCGCTGGGCCGAATCCCGCGGCTTCGACGTCGAGATCAAGGAGGCGTCGGAGGGGGAGGAGGCCGGATTGAAGTCGGCGACCTTCCTCGTCCGCGGCGAGAACGCCTACGGCCTGTTCTCGGCGGAGCGCGGCGTTCACCGGCTCGTCCGCATCTCACCGTTCGATTCCCAATCGCGGCGCCATACCGCCTTCGCCCAGCTCGAGGTTTCCCCGCTCGTCTCCGACGAGATCGACGTCGATCTCGACGAGTCGGACATCCGGGTCGACACCTACCGGGCCTCCGGCGCCGGCGGCCAGCACGTCAACAAGACCGACTCGGCCGTGCGGCTGACCCACATCCCGACGGGCATCGTCGTCCAGTGCCAGAACGAGCGCTCCCAGACTCAGAACAAGGCCACGGCGATGCAGATGCTGAGGGCTCGCCTGATCGCGGAGGAGGAGCGCAAGCGCGAGGAGGAGATGGCGACTGCCCGCGGCGAGCAGAAGGCCGTCGAATGGGGCTCGCAGATCCGCAGCTACACGCTTCACCCCACGACGCGGGTCAAGGACCACCGCACCGGATACGAGGCGGGCGACGCCCAGCGGGTGCTCGACGGCGATCTCGACGGCTTCGTCCGCGAATACCTCCTGCAGGCCGCCGCATCCGACGGGGCCGCCGCGTGACGGACAGTGGCGTAGACGGCGCGGTGACCGAGTTGGTCGCGCGCGCCCTCGCCGAGGACCTGGGGGACGGCGACAGGACCACCGACGCGACCGTGCCCGAGGACGCCACGGCGCGGGCGCGAATCGTCCAGAAGGAGCCGGGCGTGGTCTTCGGCCTCGACGCCGGCGGCCGAGACGTTCCGGCTGACCCGCGGAGGCGAGCTCGACAAGGTCGTCGTGGAGGGCCAGTGGAGCGACACCTGCCCGCGGGACGTCGCGATCGTCTCGGGCTCTGCGCGTGGTCTGCTCGCCGGCGAGCGGGTGGCCCTCAACCTGCTCGGCCATCTCTCCGGGGTCGCGACCCTGACCGCCCGCTTCGTCGAGGCCTCACGGGCGCAGGGCGGCGGGGCCGTCATCCTCGACACCCGGAAGACGACGCCCCTGCTCCGCGCGCTCGAGAAGGCGGCCGTCCGCGCCGGCGGCGGGCAGAACCATCGCTTCGGCCTCTACGACGCGATCCTGATCAAGGAGAACCACGTCGCCCTCGCCGGCGGCCTGCCGGAGGCGGTCGCCCGGGCTCGGGAGGCCCATCCCGAGATGCCGGTCGAGGTCGAGTGCCGCGACCAGGACGAGGTCGATGCCGCGCTCGCCACCGGCGCATCCCGTCTCCTCCTCGACAACATGGACCTCGACGGCCTCCGCGCCGCCGGTCGCACTCCCGCGACGCATCCGGGTCGTCGCCGGTCACCCTCGAAGCCTCCGGCGGCGTCTCACTCGAGACGGTCGGCGCGATCTCGGCCACCGGCGTCGACTTCATCTCGGTCGGCGCACTGACGCACTCCGCGCCGACGCTGGACCTCTCGATGCTGCTCGAGCCGTAGAGCCCTAGAGCCGTGGAGCGCTGACTACTTCAGGAGCTTCGACAGCCGCCGGTCGGCCAGGATCTTGCCGTCGGTCTGCTCCCGTGGGCAGTAACAGGTGATCCGCTCGGCGTAGTGGATCGCGGCGATGGTGTCGCCGCAGCGAGGGCAGGCCTCGCCCTCTCGACGGTGAACCTGAAGGGGCATGGGCATCTTGTCTGGAATCGTGTCGCCGATCACTTCCTCGTAATGGTCGATCGCTCTGTCGAGCACGCCGAGGGACGAGTGGAGGCGGGCGATCTCCTCCTCGTCGAGGTCGGAGCCCTTGCGGAACGGGCTGAGTTCGGCCTCCCAGAGGATCTCGTCGACCCAGGAGCGGCCGATGCCGGCGATCGAGCGCTGGTCTCGGAGGATTCCGTGGAGGTGGCGCGACTGATCGACCGCCGCGGCCAGTTCCTCGATGGGGGGTGCGGGCCAGGCCTCGGGTCCGAGGGTCGCGACCATCTCGTCCGCGACGACGTCATCGGCGGGCATGAGCTTGGCCCAGGCGCGCTGCTTGGTCCCGAACTCGCGGAGCCGGAGCTCCCGACCGTCGCTGAACCTGATCAACACGCGGGATCGGCGGTCTCGCAACGAAGCCCTCTCATTGAAGACCTGGAGCCGTCCCGCCGACATCATGTGGACGAGCATCGCCAGCTCTCCCGGATCGCCCGTCGCCCCCTTCGCTCCGAACTCGACGACCGGCATCTTGCCGACCCGGCGGACTCCCTGGACCGTCTCGCCGACGATCGCCTCGAGCGGGGGCTTGACGCTCTTCAGGGCGACCATGCCCGGCGACAGCGCGGATTCGACCTCTGCGCCCTTCAGGGCTCCATCGATGCGACGAACGGCGATCTCGACTTCCGGAAGCTCGGGCACGAGCCCAGCGTAGATGAGTGATCCCGGCTCCATTCGCCGACGGCGGAGACGCCGGCCCGGTAGCACCCGGCGCTAGACTCCCTCGGGTCATTCGCTCGTCCGACCGCTCAGCGGCGGCCCGCGAAAATCAAGGCTCAGACCGCCCGAGATGGGTGGGAGGTTTCGATGCAGGAACTCCCGACAGTCCAAACGGCCACCTCGACCCTCCCGGGTTCGAGCGGAGGGCTGACGCCCGAGGAGATCGCCGAGCTGACCGCCGAGGTGAAGGACCTCGCCAAGCAGCGGGATGCCGTCATCCTCGCCCACAACTACGAGCTTCCCGAGCTCCAGGACGTCGCCGATTTCGTCGGCGACTCGCTCGGCCTGTCACGCGCGGCGGCCGCCACCGATTCGTCGGTGATCGCCTTCTGCGGCGTCCACTTCATGGCCGAGACCGCCTCGGTCCTCTCGCCGGAGAAGACCGTTCTGATCCCGGACCTCGGGGCGGGTTGCTCGCTCGCCGATTCGATCAACGCCGAGCAGCTCATCGCCTGGAAGGCGGAGCATCCAGGCGCCCTGGTCGTCATGTACGTGAACACCTCGGCCGAGGTCAAGGCCGAGACCGACTACTGCTGCACCTCCTCCAACGCGGTCGACGTCGTCGATCACATCTGGCAGGAGCACGGGCCCGAGACGGAGATCCTCTTCGGCCCCGACATGTGGCTCGGCGCGTTCGTCGAGCGCGAGACGGGGCTCATCGACGACCCCGAGCGCCGTGCTCGCTTCCACGTCTGGGACGGGGAGTGCCACGTTCATGCCGGCATTCGCCCCGGCGACATCACCGAGATGCGAGCCGAGCATCCCGACGCCGAGTTCCTGATCCACCCCGAGTGCGGCTGCTCGACCCAGGCCATGGAGTACGTGGCCTCGGGCGACGTCTCCAGCGAGGGGGTCCACATGCTCTCGACCTCGGGGATGCTCCAGCACGTCGAGCAGAACCCGAAGGGCTCCTTCATCGTCGCCACCGAGACCGGGATGCTCTACCCGCTCGAGCAGGCCGCCCCCGAAGCCGACCTGATCGCCGCCAACCGGATGGCCTTCTGCAAGTACATGAAGATGATCACGCTGCCGAAGCTCCGCGACTGCCTCCGCGACATGTCCGGCGAGGTCAGGGTCCCGCCGGAGGTCGCGGCCAAGGCTCGCATCCCCATCGAGCGCATGGTCGCAATCGGCTAGCTACTCGGGCCTCGGCTCCTCGTGGGGCTCCACCTTTGCGCGGCGGCTGCTGCCGATCGGGAGGCCGGCGGGGACGCGCGATTCGTCGCTGAGGTGGCGGAGGCGGCGGGCCACGTAGAGGCGGCGCTGGATCAGCAGGGTGAGCAGTCCGGCGACGAAGATCGAGACCAGGTTCAGGATCAGTTGCAGGCCGGCGCCCCAGCGGTGGCCCAGTCGAGGTAGGCGGCGGCAACGCCGACGTTGGCGGCCGCCGGGATCGTGGTCACGGAGATGAGCACGCCGATCAGGACGCTGGACTTCGAGGTGGTCAGGCTCAGCATTCCGATGATTCCCGCAGCGATGGCCACGTAGACCGAGAAGAAGTTCGGCTCGGAGATGAAGTCGACGAGGGCGTGGGCGTTGAAGTTGATCGTCTCCGGAAGCTGGCCGATCGCCTTCAGGAAGACGGTGCTCAGGTAGGTGCCGATGATCCCGACGATGAAGCCGACCAGAAGCGCTCGCCCCGAGCGCCGGACGAGCTCGCGGTTGCGGTTCACGAGAGCGACGCAGACTCCCGCGATCGGTCCGAAGTCCGGGCCGACGACCATCGCCGCAACGATCAGGATCGGCTCGTTGAAGCAGATGCCGACCGAGGCGATCAGCATCGCCAGGACCATGAAGATCAGGTAGCTCTGCGAGAGCTCGACGTTCTCGGAGGTGCGCGAGGCGACGTTCTCCCAGACGACCGGATCGGAGCCGAGGTCACGAGCTCGCCGACGATGGCTGTCGGGCGCAATGCCGGAGATCTCCGCATCGACGTGGTCGATCGAGATCGAGCCGTCCACATCGACGTTGAGCTCACGGAGGTCGGCGACGAGGAGGCTCACGTCCCGGCTGGGCACGTCGCACATGACGAGATCGCCCTTCGGCTTCGAGGCCACGTTGGGGAGGTGGATGACGTTGAAGACGGAATCCGTCGCCTCGAGCAGCTCGAGCACGTGATGGCACTCGGCGTTCGGCGCGACGATCCTCAGGTGAACCACAGCGGGATCGTATGGGGATGAGCCGCGGCTCCCCCGGCCGTCGCCGATCAGATGACGAGGGAACTATGTGCTTTATGTGAGGATTTCCTTATGATGTCCGGGCAATCAGGACGCGCCCCTTGCACGGCTCCGCCCAAGCTCCCAGCTCGGAGGAACGTAACCGGCGCCGACGAAGGAGCATCTCGATCATGGCCAGAGCACGTTCACGCAGCCGACTCCGCGCCCGCCGTTCGCGGATGCCCGAGTCGCATTCCCGCCGCACAGCGCCCCCCGATCGTCGAGCTCAGCGACGCGACGGTCGTCTACCCGGGAGGCCACGTCGGCCTCGAACGCGTGTCGATTCAGATCGACCGCGGCGAGTTCGTCTTCCTCGTCGGCCCGACCGGCTGCGGCAAGTCCACCTTCATCAAGCTGCTGCTCCGCGACCTCGAGCCCGCCAGCGGGACCGTCTCCGTCGCCGGCAAGGACATCAACGACATGTCCCGCTCCAAGGTCCCGCAGCTCCGCCGCCGGATCGGCACCGTCTTCCAGGACTTCAAGCTGCTCCCCAACCGGACCGTCTACGACAACGTCGGCTACGCGCTGCAGGTCGTCGGCACCCCGCGGGCGGAGATCAGGCGCCAGGTCCCCGAGATCCTGCGCATGGTCGGCCTCGGAGCGAAGATCCACAACTACCCCGACGAGCTCTCCGGCGGCGAGCAGCAGCGCGTCTCGATCGCCCGCGCCTTCGTCAGCCACCCGCCGCTCCTGCTCGCGGACGAGCCGACCGGAAACCTCGACCCCGAGACGTCGATCGGGATCATGCAGCTCCTCTACCGGATCAACCGCACCGGGACGACGGTCGTCGTGGTGACGCACGATCGCGAGATGGTGGACAAGATGCGCCGCCGAGTGATCCAGCTCTATGACGGCCGCGTGATCCGCGACCAGGCCGCCGGCATGTACGCAACCGATGAGGACACATCCGAGTTCGGCGCCCGCGTGCGCTCCGAGTACGGCGTGGTCGAGCACGAAGACTTCGACGACGACGACAACGGAGCGGCCCTGTGAGCCGCTTCACCTTCTTCCTCAGCGAGGCCTACAGGGCCTTGCGCCGTAACGCGGCACCCTCGCTCGCCGCGATCGTGACGATCGCCGTGACCGTGCTGCTGATCGGCGTCCTCGTGCCGGTGCTCGACGCCAGCGGTTCGAAGACCGACGACGTCCGCAGCCAGCTCGAGCTCAAGGTCTTCCTCTTCGACGACGCGACCAACAACGAGATCTCCTCCCTCCAGGACAAGATCTCGGGGATCCCGCACGTCGAGAACGTCGAGTACATCTCGCCGGCGGCGGCCCTGAAGATCCTCGAGGACCGTCTCGAGGACAAGAGCCTTCTCGATCAGCTCAACACGAACCCGCTCCCGCCGGCGTTCAACGTCAAGGTCGACAACCCCGACAACATCGAATCCGTCCAGACGGCACTGTCGCCGCCGGATTCCGCCGGCAAGCCGCAGCCGATCAGCGCAGCGATCGACGACATCGTCACCGGCCAGCAGACGCAGCAGATCCGCGAGGTGACGAGCGCCGTGAAGATCCTGCTCGCCGTGATCGCAGTCCTGCTCGCCGTCGCCTCCCTGTTCCTGGTCGGCAACACGATCCGGCTCTCGATCTACGCCCGCCGCCGCGAGGTGGAGGTCATGCAGCTCGTCGGTGCGACCGATTGGTTCATTCGCTGGCCGTTCGTGATCGAGGGTCTCGTCGTCGGCGCGTTCGGCGCGCTGATCGCGGTCGGCATACTGTTTCTCGGCAAGGTGACCATCGTTGACCCGCTGTCAGACAATTTCGCTTTGGTCGAGAATCTCAACACGATCTCCTTCGTACCGCTCGTCGCCGCATTGGTGATGGGCGCGATGGTGGTCGCGGCGCTTGGCAGCGGAGTGACGCTGCGCCGCTTCCTCCGCATTTGAGCAGCGGTCCCAGCCGCCTCGCGACGCTCGTTGTCGGGCTGATCGTCGGCGCGGTCGTCGCCGTCGCTCTGCTCGCATTCGTCGGTCCGCTCCAGGACCTGCTCCCCGACGAGGGCAGTCAGACGAGGGCCGAGGAGGCCCAGCAGGTGATCGAGGACTCCTACTTCAAGGAGACCGACTCCGACGAGCTTCAGAACGCCTCGATCGACGGCATGGTTCGCAAGATCAGCAAGGCCAACGACGACAAGTTCTCTCACTACTTCGATCCCGCGACCTTCAAGCAGTTCGAGGCGTCGACCTCGGGCAAGTTCTCCGGGATCGGCGTCACCGTGACCGAGACCAAGCGCGGGCTTCGGGTCGCCCAGGTCTTCAAGGGCGCACCCGCGGAGGACGTCGGCATCGGAGTCGACGACGAGATCGTCGGCGTCGACGGCAAATCGCTCAAGGGTGTTTCGGCCGATGCCGCCGCGGCCCAGATCAAGGGGCCGCCCGGGACCAGCGTCGAGCTCACCGTCGTCGACGGGCAGACGGGCAAGCGGCGCGACGTCGAGGTCGACCGCGCCAACGTCAAGGTTCCGGCCGTGAGCGGCCGGATGGAAGACGGTCGACGGGCGCAAGGTCGCCTACGTCGCCCTCGCCGGGTTCACGCGAGGCGCGCACGGCGAGCTCCGAAGCGAGATCGAGCGGCTCGACGAGAAGGGCGCCGAGGGGCTGATCTTCGACCTGCGCGGCAACGGTGGAGGTCTCGTCGACGAGGCGGTCCTCGTCCAGTCGATCTTCCAGGAGGAGGGACCGGTAGTGACGATCGAGGGCCGAGCTCGCGACAAGAAGACCTTCGACGTGACCGGCGACACGCTCCCCGACATCGGTCCGATCGCCGTCCTCGTCGACGGCAACACAGCCTCTGCCTCCGAGATCGTCAGCGCGGCGCTCAAGGAGAACGACCTCGCGACGATCGTCGGGACGCGCACCTACGGCAAGGGCGTCTTCCAGGAGGTCATTCCGCTCGAGGCCGGCGGTGCGCTCGACATCACCGTCGGCGAGTACCTGACCTCCGACGGCAGCTCGATCCTCGGCAAGGGCGTCACGCCCGACATCCATGTCGAGGACAGGGACGTCTCCGACGGCGACGACGTGCTCGACGCCGGGCTCGACCAGGTGGGGTCCGAGCTGCAGAGCCAGTCGGACGCCGGTAACTGATGCCCGAGCCACTCGACCCAGCGCGCCCCCGGGCGCTCGTCGTCGCTCGCCGCGGCAAGTTCTACGTCGGTGAGCCGCTGTTCGAACGCGGACCTCAGGTCAGCCTCGCCCGCGGCCGGGTCAAGGTCGACCCGGGCGGGATCGCGCTGTGCCGCATGGACGGACGCGGCGGTCAGCCGATCGTCGACCTCGGCCGCGCCGACAACGCCCGCGACGTGGTCGGCGCCCTGATCGCCGATCGCGGACTCCGGCCGACATTCCGGGATCGGCTCGAACAGGACGCCCGCCGCGAGATCGAGCGATTGCAGGGGGACGCTGGTCCCCGGCGCGACCTGACCGCGGAGCCGACCTTCACGGTCGATCCCGCCAGCGCCCGCGACTTCGACGACGCCGTCTCGGCCAGGCGGGAGGGGGACGGGTTCCGGCTCTGGATCCACATCGCCGACGTGGCCGCTCACGTCAAGCCGGACAGCGGACTCGACCGGGAGGCGTTCGCGCGGGCGAACTCGACCTACGCACCGGGGACCGTGAGCCCGATGCTGCCCGGTTCCCTGAGCAGCGACGCCTGCAGCCTGATGCCCGACGTCGAGCGTCTCGCGGTGACCGCCGAGATCGAGCTCTCGGCTCAGGGGGAGGCGCGATCGGCGAGCTTCTACCGCTCGCGGATCCGCTCCGACGTCCGGCTCGACTACGACCAGCTCGACGTGATCTTCGCCGGCCGCGAACGCGCTCCCGAGCACGTCGCCGACGCGATCGACACGGCCCGCGCCGCCGCCGCGGCGATCGCCGCCCGCAGCGCCGGCCGAGGTCTCGAGGTGAGCGGTTCCGAGCCCGAGTTCACGTTCACGCCGGAGGGGGACGTCGCCGGCGCCCACGCCCTCGTCCAGACCGAGTCGCACCGGCTGATCGAGAAGCTGATGATCCTGACCAACGAGCAGGTGGCGCTGCTGACGGAGCGGAAGGGCGTTCCGTCGCTCTACAGGGTTCACGAGCAGCCCGACCCGGCACGGGTTCGCGTCCTCATCGATCAGCTCGCGTCGCTCGGGATCGCGACCCCGGCGCTCGCCGAGAACGCCGGCCCCAGCGAGGCCGGGGCCGCGGCGATCGAGGCGAGCAAGCTGGTCGCCGCCGAGACCAAACGGCGCGGTCACGGCGCGAGCAGCCTCTCGTCGCTCGTCCTGCGGTCGTTGAAGCCGGCCCGCTACAGCCCCGACAACCAGGGCCACGCCGGGCTCGGCAGCCCAGCGTACGCACACTTCACGTCTCCGATCCGCCGCTACCCGGACCTGATCGCCCATCGCGCCCTGCTCTCGGTCGCAGTAGGTGTTGGAGGCGGCGAGCCGGCGCCGACGGTCCACGAGGTCGCGGCGGCCGCCGAGCACTGCTCCGACAAGGAGCGCGACTCGATGCGCATCGAGCGTGACGCCGACGATGTCTGCGCCTCGTTCCTGCTCCAGCGGGAGCTGTTCGAACGCGGCGTCGGAACCAAGTTCGAGGGGGAGGTCTCCGGCGTCATCTCCGCCGGTGCTTTCATCCAGTTCCGTGGTGAGCATGCTGACGTCTACGAGGGCTTCTTCCCGGCCCGCCGGATGCCCGGCGAGCGGTTCGAGATCAACGACGTCGAGTCGGCGCTCGTCGGTATGCGTACCGGCCGCCGCGTCGGGATCGGCGATTCGATCGAGGTCAAGGTCGAGTCGGTCGAGGCGCCGCGGGGGAGGGTGGACCTGATCGCCGCCGAGGAGAGAAAGCCGAAGGAGAAGGGGTCGACCGGTGGGCGCGGAGCTCAGGGTGGGCGCGGACGCCGGACCCAACGCGGTTCGCGGGGCGGGCGATGAGCGATGAGGCCGAAGAGCGCGGGCCGGACGTCGCCACCAACAGGGCGGCACGCTTCTCCTACGAAACGGTCGAGACCTTCGAGGTCGGAATCGTTCTGCAGGGGACCGAAGTCAAATCGCTTCGGGACGGGAAGGCGCGCCTCCAGGACTCGTACGCCGTGATCGAGCAAGGGCAGGTCTACCTCCGCGACGCCTACATCCCCCCGTACCCACCGGCCCGCGACAACCACGAGCCGGAGCGAGCCCGCAAGCTGCTCATGCACCGGTGGGAGATCGAGCGGCTGATCGGGCGGATGCAGCGCAAGGGCCTGACGCTGATTCCGACGCGCATCTACTTCAAGGGCAAGCGAGCCAAGGTCGAGCTGGCGCTCGCCCGCGGCAAGCAGCAGCAGGACAAGCGTCGCCAGATCCGCGATCGCGACGTGGCTCGCGACGTCGAGCGGGAGATGAAGCATCGTGGGCGCTGAACGCTCACGTTCAGGCTTCGGCACCGGTACCTCCACATTCCCGTCGCCCCTTGCTTCAATGTCCGTGTACGAGCTTTGACATGGAGGAATGCGAGTGAGCGAGCAGGATCAACAGCAGGGATCGGCGCCGCAGCCCGGTGCCCCGCCGCCTCCGCCCGCGGGCGCGCCCGCCACCACCGCCCCCAGCGGCCGTCGCCCCCACGCCGCCGCTCTGGGCGGGCACGCCTCATGTCGGGACCGGGATCCCCCCGTCATCGGCCGTCACCGAGACTCCGAAGGAGCGCAAGAAGCGTGAGCGCGAGGAGAAGAAGCGCGCCCGCGAAGAGCTCAAGCTCAAGACCAGGCAGGCTCGCGAGGAGCAGAAACGCAAACGCGCCGAGGAGAAGGCCGCGCGCAAGCAGGGCGACCGCGCGAACACCAGCCGCTCGCTCCGCCGCCGGTCGCACCCACCCCTGGTCCGGGAGCCGTGTCGCCTGCTGCCGAGGCATCGGGCCTCGCAACCCCGGCTCCCAGCCGGGCAGCCAGAGGCGCTCCGGCAGCTCCGGGAAGCCCCGCCGACCGCAAGGCCCAGCGCGAACAGAAGAAGCTTGAACGGCGGCCCACAAGGCCGAGGTGAAGGCCCAGCGCGACCAGGCGCGCGAGGAACGTCGCCGCGCCGTCGAGGCCAAGAAGGCGGAGCGAGCCGCCTCGAAGGGCAAGTGCCGCGCCGGCACCCCCGCCGCCGCTGCGCCGCCGCGGCGCTCCGGCCGCGCCGCAGCCGCGCCGACTCCGGCGCCTCAGTCCGACGAGAAGTCGGACCCGAGGATGGCTCTCGGCGCCGCAGCCGCAGCGGCCGCCGCGGCCGGTGCGGGTGTCGCCGCCGCACGATTCGGCAACGATCCCGAGCCGACCCCCGATCCTGCCGCCCCGCCGCCACCTCCCGCGTCGAGCCCTCCCGCGCCTCCCGCCGCATCCCCTCCGCCCCCGCCCGTGGCCGCCTCGGGCCCGCCGGTTCCGCCCGCAACGAGGTCCCGCCCCCGCTGCCCCCTCCGGCGACCGCCTTGGAGGCCGAGGACCGCCTGCAGTCGGCTCAGCAACGAGAGGACGACGCGATCGTCAGAGCGCAGTCCGCGCAGGCCGACGCCGACGCCGAGCGTCGCGTGCGCGAGGTCGAGAGCCTGCGGCTTGCCGCCGAGGGTGGCGTCGCCGGCGCCGAGATGTCGGCCGCCGATCAGGCGCGACGTGACCGCCGCTTCGGCTGAAGAGGGCAACCCCTTCGCCAACGAGCTGCGTGTAGCCGACGAGCAGATCGATCGCCGCCAGCAGCGCGATCGCGAGCTCGTCGAGGAGCTCGACCAGACCGAACAGCGGATCGCGGAACAGCGCCAGCGGACCGAGAAGGCTCTCGAGGAGGCCAGGACCCGGTTGGACACGATCGAGTCGCAGGCCGGCGAGGCCGAGGAGCGTGCCGCGCGGGCCGAGCGCCTCGCCGATCTGAGGGCCCAGGAGGCCGAGCGCGAACGCCGGCTCCAGGAGATGCTCGGCCGGATCAACGAGGCGGAGCAGCGTGCCCGCGAGGCCGAGGGACGCGCCCGCGAGGCCGTATCGGGAGTCGCCCGTCCGTTCGCCCCGGGCGAGGCCCCGCCGGCCCCGGCGGTAACCGCCCCGCCCCCGGCCGTCCCGGCGAGCAGTTCGCCGCCGCCGCTCCCGCCGCCGCCGCCGCATGGAGCCGCCGCCCGCCGGCGGAGCCGCCGCCCGCCGTGGAACCGCCGCCTGCCGTCGAGCCGCCGCCCGCACGCCGAGGAACCGCGCCACCCGCGCCGTCGAGCCGCCGCCCGCCAACCGCCCCTGCGCCGAACCGCCCCCGCTGCGGACGCCGACGCCGTCACCGCGCCGGCCGCCGAGGAGCCGTCCGCGAACCTGCCGCCGCTCCCGGATCCGTCGGAGATGAAGTCGGTTCAGTTCCTGCCGCTCAACCTCAACGACGCGACCTTCGAGCAGCTCCGCGATGTCGGCCTCTCGGTCACCCAGACCGGTCGCGTCCTCGCGCATCGCGAGCGCTCGGGACGGTTCAGCTCGGTCGACGAGCTCGAGGGCATTCCCGGCTTTCCGGGCGACTTCCTAGCCCAGATCAAGTCCAGGCTCACCGTCTGACGGCTCGTCGTTAGAGCCCGTACTCCTGCAATAGGTAGAGCCAGACCTCGTTGCGGGTCGGGAAGGCCGGGACCGCCTCCATCAGGGTCTCGACCGTCAGTTCCCCGACGACGGCGATCGTCGCCGCGTGCATGAGCTCGTTGACGTCGGGACCGACGAACGTCGCGCCGACGACGATGCGCCGGTCGTCGTCGATCACGAGGCGGCTCGTCCCGGGGGCGTTTCGCCCGTGGAACGACGCGCCGGCGGATCCGGCCGTGTCGACGTCGACTGCCGTCACGTTGAGGCCCGCCTTCTCGGCGCCCTCGAGCGTGTAGCCGACCGCCGCCACCTCCGGGTCGGTGAAGATCGCTCGCGGTGACCGTTCGTCGTCCGGGAGGCGACGAGATCCCGGCCGAGGATGTTCTCGGCGGCGACGCGCGCCTGGTACTTCCCCATGTGGGTGAGCAGGGAGCGGCCGTTGACGTCCCCGATCGCGTAGAGCCAGTCACGGCCCCGACCCGCATCCGATCGTCGACCTCGATCGACTTGCCCCCGGTCTCGACGCCCACCGTCTCGAGCCCGATGCCGCCGACGTTCGGCCTCCGCCCGACCGCGACGAGCAGGTGCTGGGCCTCGCAGCCGCCCGCCGTCGTCGAGGACGACCGAGATCTGGTCGTCTCGGCCTCGTCGCGCTCGGCGCCGACCACCTTGACGCCGGTCCGGATCGTCACGCCCTTCGCCGTCAGTGACTCCGCCACCTGCTCGGCGGCGAAGGGCTCCTCGCGGATCAGGATCCGATCGAGACCCTCGATCAGCGTCACTTCGGTTCCGAGAGAGCTCCAGGCGGCCGCCATCTCGACGCCGACGACGCCGCCGCCGAGGATCAGCAGGGAGCTCGGCGCCGTCCTTCGCGGTCGTGATCTCGCGATTGGACCAGGCGCCGACGGCGCCGAGGCCGTCGATGGGCGGCATCGCAGCGGTCGAGCCGGTCGCGATCACGATCGCCTTCCGCGCGGTCAGCTCCGCGTCGCCGACCCTGAGCGACCTCTCGCCGGTGATCTCGGCGATCCCCCGGAACAGCTCGATCCCGCGCTGTCTCCAGCCACGGCATCTGGACCGAGTCGTCGAGGTCGTGGATCACCTCGTCCCGCCGCTCGAGGATCCGCTCGACATCGAGGTCGCCGCTCGACCCGAAGCCCCGGGACCCGCTCGACCTCGGCGAGCAGCTCAGCCGGGCGCAGCAGTGCCTTCGACGGCATGCACGCGTAGAAGCTGCACTCGCCGCCGACCAGTTCGCGCTCGACCAGGGCGACGTCGAGGCCTCCCTCCGCGAGCCGTCCGGCGGCCACCTCGCCGGCTGGGCCCGCCCCGATGACGATCGCGTCGAACTCGCCGGTGCTCATGCCGCCAACCTATCGACCGGGATTCGTCCGTCCGGCTGGCAGACTTCGCGACGATGGCCAAGCGCAAGGACAGACGACGGAGGCAGAACGCCGGTCGCCAGCAGTGACTACACCGACGATGAGGGCAACGTCCTCACCCTGAGGCAGGAACTGAGCGCCGGGACGATCCGCAAGATCGGCGAGCCGCCCGCGAGCGCCGCCGCATCGGTCGACGACGCGTGGCAGCGCCGGGAGGAGGCACTGTTCGAACGGCTCGCCGTCCGCTGGGAGATCGCCGGCCTGCCGATCGAGAAGCAATCGATGCTGCTCGGGCGTTATCGGATGGCCTCCGACGAGGAGCGACGGTGGGTGCGGGAGACGATCGCGGCCCACCTCGAGCGGTTCATCCCCGACCTCGCTTGAGCGGCTGGGCGCATCGGGCCTCGGGCCGTCAGCGGTTGACCGAGCTCATGTTGGCGTAGCGATCGCCGACCGCGGTGCCGGCGTCGTCGAGCTCGCGCAGGTCGGACTCGCCGAGATCGAGATCGGCCGCCGCCGCGTTCTCCTCGAGGCGCTCGACCTTGCGCGTTCCCGGGATCGGCGCCAGATCGTCACCCTGCGCGAGGACCCACGCGAGGGCGACCTGGGCGGGGGTCGCGTCGTGCCGGTCGGCGACCTGCCTGACGGTGTCGACGATCCCGGCGTTGCGTTCGAAGTTCTCCTCGCCCATCCGCGGATCGTTGCCGCGGAAGTCGCCGTCGCCGAAGTCGGAACTGGAAGTGAAGCGCCCGGTCAGGAAGCCGCGGCCGAGCGGGGAGTAGGGGACGAAGCCGACGCCGAGTTCGCGGCAGGTGGGGAGGACGTCGTCCATCGCGCCCCGCTCCCAAAGCGAGAGCTCGGTCTGGACCGCGCTGATCGGATGGGTCGCGTGCGCGCGCCGGATCGTCTCGGGCGCCGCCTCGCTGAGCCCGAGGAACCGGACCTTGCCGGCCTCGACCGCCTCGGCCATCGCCCCGACCGTCTCCTCGATCGGCACGTTCGGGTCGACACGATGCTGGTAGTAGAGATCGACGTGGTCGACGCCGAGGCGAGCGAGGGACGCGTCGATCGCCTCGCGCACGTACTCGGGACGGCCGTTGACGCCGCGCGACGCGGGATCGTCCTCGCGGACGATCCCGAACTTCGTCGCCAGGGTGACGCGCGTCGCGCCGGCCCTCGAGCGCCCGTCCGACCAGCCGCTCGTTCTCTCCCCGGCCGTACATGTCGGCCGTATCGAGGAAGTCGACGCCGATCTCGATGGCCCGGTGAATCGTCGCGATCGACTGCTCGTCGTCGCTCTCGCCGTAGAACTCGGACATGCCCATGCAGCCGAGTCCGATCGTCGAGGTTTCGAGGCCCTGCGTTCCGAGCGTGCGTCGATTCATGGTCAGGTCATACCCCCGGACGGGCGTGGTCAATCGCCGGTGACGGCGATCGGCGGGTGGGGGTGGATCAGCGGGCGGCCGTCTGGCGACGGTTGCCGATCAGCCCGTAGCCGGCGAGATCGGCGAGGAAGGCAAGGATCACGATGAACCACTCGAAGCCGCCCACCTCGTTGCCGCCGACCTCCCACATGCAGGCGTAGGCGAGCGTCGTCCACGGCAGCAGGAAGAAGCCGATGAAGGGGATGAACCACGAGTCGAAGGCCCGGCTCAGCATGTCCGAGAAGATCGCGATGAAGAACAGCGCGAGGCGCGGCGAGATCAGCGCGAACAGGACTACGAAGCAACCCACTGCAGAGAACCTATAGGTAGTTGGAGGAACGATGCAAACCGGGTCGCCTCGCGCTCGACGGCCGCCCTGCCTTCGCGGCCGATTCGCCGGAAGGGGTGAAGCTGGATGTCGACCGACCCCCTGCGGAGCGATCGAGTCCACGTACCGATGCATTCGCCGTCGAGCAGCAGCGGCTTCTGGAAGGCGGCGTCGCCGGGAACCGGCGCTCCCATGACGAGACGCAGATCGCGATATCCGGCCGCGCTCTCGTCGTAGTCGGGAAGGAGCAGAGCGCCCTCGATGTCGGCCCCGGCGCCTCCGCCGGCGTGCCACCAGGTCTTGCCGTCGTGCTCGAAGCTCCGCAGATCGTCACCGGCGAGGTCCAGGCCGGCGCGAACGTCGCTCATCCGCAGGCTCGACCACTTGGCGAGGTCGTGGGCCGTGGCCGGTCCGTGACCGGTGAAGAATCGGCGGGTCAACTCGGCGACAGCCGCTTCTCCAGCGAGCTCCAGACCGGGACCGGGCGCTCGCTCGTCGAGCAGCATGTAGGTGTGTTGCTTGCCCGAGCGGGGGCCGCTGCAGATCAGCCCGCAAATTTCGGCGCGCATCGCGATGTGCCCGAGCCTGCGGCCCGACGCTTCGGCCACGCCTTCCTCTCCGAGTCGCTCCCCGAGTTCGGCCCGGGTGAGTGCACGCTCACCGCGCAGCTCGTCGGCGATCAGCTCCATGCAGCGGTCCAGCAGCTTCTCACCGAGCTCCAGCTCGCGTTCGTAGGGCGCCATCAGCCGGAGGATCCGGGGCGCGGTCAGCCCGAGCAGCCATCGGATGTCGGCCGGCGTGACGAAGTGCCAGGTCGGTCGCAGCACATGGGTGCGCAGGATCTCGCCGGCGGCGAACGCCCTCTCGACCGCGGTCTCGCCGCAGGCGCTTCTCATCCCCAGCGCCCAGCGGGCCATCAGGTATTCCTGCGACTGCACGGCGAGGAGACCTTCGACCGCTTCGGCGGGAGAACCGAACGGAGCTCCCACGAGCCGCTGGGCGCCGAGGCGGCGGCGGCCTATCTCTCGGTCGTCGAAGGTCTCGCCCACGGCGCGATCGTGTCAGAAGGAAGCTTGGGTGGCCGACTAGACTTCCCTCCACATAGACACATACATAGGGGGCGACACAGAATCGACGTGAACGGTTCTCGTCCCGGTGTTGCGAGTCGAGGTGCCTGGGCCGGCCTCGTTAAAAAGCCCAGGGAAAACCATAAGTGCGGACTCTCACGAGTTCGCTCTCGCTGCCTAAACAGCAGTAGAGAGCTGTCGCTCCGGATAGCCCACGATCCGGGTCAGCGGCATCATCAGTGGGCTCACCCAGCGGCAGAATCCTCGGTCGTTCGGGAACATCAACAGGAGGAAGTGGCCCCGGCAACGTACCCCTCGGATTGACCTAGCCGGACGCCGAGACAGACTCCAAGGGAACGCTCGTTGACGCATCGGGGCGTCCTTCGCGGACGCCGGGGCAGTACCGGCCGCCTCCACTCTCACTTCGCTTGCTCGGCCGTCGGCCCAGCAGCTCGACGACGAGCAGCGCCAGGGCCGGCGGAATCGTCGCGGGAAGCTCGTGGTAGATCAGAAACAGCTGATCCCAGGCGAGCGACAGGACCAGCGTCGCCGCTCCGGCGAGCAGTTGTGGTCGGCTCTCGGCCGCCAGGATCCCGCCGACGACGGCTGCCGCGAAGAAGTCGCCGTAGCCGATGGACATGGACCCGAGCCCGGCCGATTGGAGCTGCGGGAGATCCGGGCCCGGCGCGGCCGCGACGAGGACCTGATTCGGGCTCTCGAGGCTCCCGGAGAAGACGAGGAAGGCGTCGACCAGCGCGAGGGCGTAGACGCCCGCCTTGAGCCAGCTGAGCGGAGTCCCGCCGGCGATCAGTCGTCCCAGCGTGATCGCCGAACCGGCGACCAGGAGTGTGGTGGCCAGCTGCCCGACCCTCTCGTCGGGCTCGATCCACGCAAGGGCCAGCAGCGGCGCCGCCAGAACCGCCAGCCAAGGGCGCGAGCCGCGAGCTGCCCATCCCAGCGCGAGCGCGCAGCCGATCGGCACCCCGATCAAGGCGATCCAGGTGAGGGCGTCGGCCGTCTCCGGCAGGATCGAGATGGCGACGATCACGACGACGATCGAGAGCGGCAGGACAGCGGCCCACCACCTGCCGCGAAACCGGGCAGCCCAGGCGGGCAGTCCCGCGGCCGGCAGGATCACGCAAGCGGCTTGGATCAGGATCAAGACGAGGTTGTCGACTGAGAACCACAAGCCGGGATCAATGGTGGCACCCGGCCGAGGCCCGGTGGTAGGTTCGGCTAGGCAATCGAACAAAGGAGCGGGAAGTTGAAGAGCAAGGTTTCAATCGTCGCCGCGATCGCGGCGTGCCTGGTCCTCGTCCTCGCCGGTAGCGCTCTCGCGCGCGGCAGGGCCGAGACGACGGTCAAGATCAAGGAGCAGTCCGACGGCTTCTACGGATACGTGAAGAGCGACAAGGAGAAGTGCGCCAACGGCCGCGAGGTCATCCTCTTCAAGCAGAAGCACGATTCCCCCGATCCGAGCAAGGACAAGGAGATCGGTTCGGACACGGCCCAGGCGAACGGCACGAAGTTCATGTGGTCGACCGGGAACACCGGTTCCACCAAGGGAACGTTCTACGCCTACGCGCCGGCGATCAAGGGCTGCAAGGCGGGCCTCAGCAAGTCGATCTAGGGCCCGAAGGATCCGATAACCGTTGCGACGAGGGTCTGGCGGGCGTCAGCGCTTGCGCGCCCGCCAGACCTCCTCGCAAGGCCAGCTCCTGGCCCATTCGAGCTCGACGAGGTCGTAGCCCGACTCAGCATCGGCTGGGGGCCTGACCTCGATCAGCTGCTCGACGTCGAACCCGGATTCACGCAGCAGGGCGATCATCGCTCCGTGGGAGATGTGGAACTCGACGGAGTCGTCGTCCGGCCATTCGAAGCGGTTCATCCCGAACTGGGGGCGCATCAGCTGCGTCTGGGTGGCGCCGAGCTCGCCCGAGCAGAGCATTCCGAGCACCGAGTTGACGAGGAAGACGAGCTCGCCGCCCGGTCGCAGTAGCCGAGCCGCCTCCGGGATCCACTCCTCGGGATCGCACCAGATGCTGGCCCCGTACTCGGAGATGGCGATGTCGAAGGACTCGTCGGGGTACGGCACCCGCTCGGCGTTGCCGTGGATCAGCGGGAATTCGAGGCCGAACCGCTGCTGCAGCTCGCGTGCCGTGGCGAGCTGGCCCTCCGAGTTGTCGATCCCGACCGGCCGGGCGCCGCGACGCGCGAGCCAGGCGGACACGTAGGCGGTTCCGCAGCCGAGCTCGATCGCATCCTTTCCCTCGATCTCGGCGGGCAGCATCCCGACCTCCGACTCGGCCACACCCCAGATCCCCCACGAGGGCTCTTCGTTCTCCCAGTTCCTGACCCCCGCCGCCGCGTATCCCTTCGCCTGGTCGTCCCAGTGGGCCCTGTTGCGTGCCACGTGTTCGGGAAGCTCGCTCATCGCCGGCGGATCATGGCCGAATCGGTAAGAATCGGTCGCGATGGCTTCGGCGATGGAACCGATCACGTTCGATCAGGCCAATGCCGCGCAGCGTGCGGTCCGTAGGTTCGCCTCCAGCGGCCCCGGTTCCTGGGTCTTCGCCCGGGTCGCCCATCGCCTCGACAAGCCCCTCTACAAGGCGACCGACGGCAGGCACACCGTCGCCTCGCTGATCGCCGGCCTGCCGATCCTGATGTTGACCACGACCGGGGCCAAGAGCGGCCAGCTGCGGACGGTCCCCGTGGTTGGCCTCCCGACGGACGAGGGGGTCGCGGTGATCGCCTCCAACTACGGCCAGGAGAGGCAGCCCGCGTGGTTCTACAACCTGAGCAAGAACCCGGACGCCGAGGTCGGGATGGACGAGCGCTCGTGGAAGGTCCGCGCAGTCGAGGTGGAGGGCGAGCGGCGTCAGCGGATCTGGCAGGAGGCCCTTCGGGTCTATCCCGGCTACTCGACCTACGAGAAGCGGGCGGCGCACCGCCCGATCCACGTCTTCGTCCTGGAACCGGTTACCTAGAGAAGATCGCGATCATCGCGCTCTGCGCGAACTGCGGCGGGAACGTCATCACGGTCTCCGCGCGGTGTTGCTTCAGGAAGTTCGCCGCCCAGCGCGCTCCCTTCAGGCTCTTCGGGATCCCGCCCTTCATGAACAGGCCCTCGCGCGCGGCCGCCGCGCTGTCGGTCAGGAAGTCCTGCAGGCCGCCGGCGGGGAGGACGATGCAACCGAGGTGGACCTGATCGGCCCCCGTGTTCTCGAGCGAATGCTTGACACCCGGCTCGACGAGCATCTCGCCGTCGTCCGGCCCGATCTCGCGCTTCACCGCCCCGAGCTGGAAGCGCACGCTGCCGTCGATCACCCACCAGCGCTCGGTCTGGATCGGGTGGAAGTGCTCGGGCAGCTCCGCTCCCGGTTGCATCCAGGTCTCGACGTAGAGGTTCTCGTCGCGCGGCTCGAACGCGTAGCTGACTCCGTGGATCGGGTCGGTCGTCGGTTCCGTGAGGCTCATGGCGTCTCCCGCCGTCGTGGTTCCGTTGTTACTCATCGGTAACATAGCGTAGCGAATGGTCCCGGAGGACGCGACACGGACGAGGCTGCCCGCCGATCAGCGACGCGCACTGATCCTGAGTGCCGCCGCGCGGCTGTTCGCCGAACGTGGCTATGACGGCACCACCCTCGATCAGGTGGCGAGCGCCTCCGGTGTCACCAAGCCCATCCTCTACCGCCACTTCGACTCGAAGCAGCAGCTCTACATGGCCCTGCTGATCCGCCACAGCGACGACATGCCCTCCTTCGTCGACTTCATCCCGCGAGATGGGGGCGGAGCGGTCGACCTCGAGGCGATCCTCGATCCCTGGTTCCGGTACGCGCGGGAGAACGGACACGGCTGGCAGATGCTCTTCCGCGACGCCGGCGGCGACGACGAGATCGTCGAGTACCGGCGCCAGGTCGGAGCTCGCGCGACCGAGGTCGTCGCCGGATTCCTCCAGCGAGCCGGCCTCGGGCTGGACCCGGCGCTTCTCGTTCCCACCGCGGAGATGATCCGCGCCGGGCTGGCCGGGCTGGTCGTCTGGTGGGCCGACCACCCGGATGTACCGCGGGAGACGATCGTGGCGACGGCCGTTCACCTCCTGCATCCGGCCTTCGCTCCTGCCGGCTAAAGCTTTCCTAAGGATCCCGGCCTTTCGGTGATCCACCTCGGGATCGACCCGTAGCTCCCTCTGCAGGGACCGAGTGCGCCTCATCCGGCCCAGCACGGTTCGAACCGAATACCAACCGGAAGGTGGGACACGATGAGCGAACTCAAGCTCAGCGATGTCGATGTCGACGGAGCAATCCGCGAGTCGGCGCAGGACGCTCGCGAGGAAGTCATTCGCGAGGGTGGAGAGGGCGACACGAGGCTCGACTTCTTCAAGAAGGCAGGCATCGCCGGGGGAGCGGTCGTCGGCGGAGGAGCCCTCATGGGCGCTCTCGTCCCGGCCGTCGCCGATGCGAGCGCCGCGAAGCGCAAGGGTGGAGGCCGTCCGCCGAAGAGCTTCGGCAAGGGCGACGTCGGCATCCTCAACTTCGCCCTGACGCTCGAGTACCTCGAGTCGGCGTTCTACAACGAGGCCAGGCGAACATCGGCGGCAGCGTCAGCCCCGCAGACGCAGGTGTTCCTCGACGCCGTCGTCCGCGACGAGAAGGCACACGTCAAGGCCCTCAAAGGCGCGCTCGGCAAACAGGCGTCAAGAAGCCGAAGTTCGATTTCGGTTCATCCACGATGAGCGAGTCGCAGCGCATTCCTGGAGACATCGTTCGCGCTCGAGAACACTGGTGTTCACGCCTACTCCGGTCAGGCGTTCAACATCAAGAACCCGGACTACCTCGCGGTGGCGCTCTCGATCGTCACGATCGAGGCGCGCCACTCGGGCGTCGTCGGGTTGCTGCTCAAGAACAGCGCCGACGGCATCGCCCCGGACGGTCCGTTCGACACGCCGTTCACGGCGCGCAAGGTCCTGAAGGCGGTCGAGGCGACCGGCTTCATCCAGGGCTAGGCCGACTGTCGGGCTACGCACCGGGACCGGCGCCGCCGGTCCCGGTGGTCAGCTCGCCGTCCGCCGTCGGGGCCATCCACGTCACGCACCGCCAGCCGCTGATGTCGGCGGGGTCGTCGGAGCCGCCGCTCGTCACGTGATCGAACGTCGAAAGACCGCAGTTCAGCGAGCCGATCCGCCACAGCCAGGCCGCATGGCGCGGTGAGAACTCGTTGCCGAACAGCGTCATGGCGAACATGAACCGGCAGAAGATCCCGTGGCCCACGAGCAGGGTCCGGTCGACGTCGTCGGCGACGAGTTGCTCGCGTGTCCGCTCGACCCGTCGGACCAGATCGGCGAACGACTCGCCGTCGCTCTCGGCGAATTCCGGGTCGTCGTTGTGTGCCATCCGGTTCGACCACCGGCGCAGCTCCTGTTCCCCCTTCGGCCACGCTGCGTAGTCGGAGGGTTCGCGCAGCTCGTGGATCCAATCCCAGATCTCCGGTTGACGACCCGCGTACTTGGCGACCACGGCCGCGGTCTGCCTGGCTCTGCCGAGCGGGCTGCAGACGATCCGCTCGATGTTCGAGCTCGGCGATTCGCTCAGCCGCTGATTCCGCCTGCAGCTCGCCGCGCTCGCTCAGCACGTCGCCCTCCTCCTCCGGCAGCGCGAGCGTGTCGGGCGCCGCGTTCGAGAGGGATTCGCCGTGGCGGAGGAAGTACGCGCGCAACTAGATCTCCAGTCGAGAATCTTCGAGGTCGAGCTCGCGCTCGAGGATGCGGAGGACGGTGTCGTTGATCTCGCCATCGTTCCGCATCGAGATCAGGATGGACCTCTGCGCATCGAGCAGCTCGCGTGTCAGCCGCTGGTAGGACTCCGATCGCGCCTCGTAGCGGGCGCCCTCGCCGTCGCCGTCCTCGATCCGGGCCGAGAAGCGCCGCTGCCTGTAGGTGTAGGCGCCTCGGACACGCTCGGCCGTGTCGTCGCGGACCCAGTCCTCGCCGGTGAGCTCCTCGAGCCTGGCGAGCGCGCCCTCCGCGGCGCGGCGGCGGGCCTCGAGCTCCTCTCGCTCGAGGGCTTCGTCGGTGTCGTCGACGCCGAGCAGCTGGATCAGCGGCGGCAGCGTGAAGCCCTGGACCAGGAGGGTGATCAGGATCACCGAGAACGCGAGGAAGATGATCAGGTCGCGCTGCGGGAAGGCAGCCCCGCCGTCGATCACCAGCGGCAGCGCCAGGGCGGCGGCCAGGGATACCGCACCCCTCATTCCGGTCCAGCCGACGATCAGCACGTTCCGCCAGGGCGGCGAGGGCGGCCGGTTGGCGGGTCGTCTCAGCAGTCGGGGCAGGTACGTGAACGGGAAGACCCAGAGCAGCCGGATCGCCATCACGGTGCCGCCGATCAGGAGGCCGTCGAGGATCAGCTTCGAGGTGTCGGTGCCGTCGATCCCGTCGAGGATCCCGGGGAGCTGCAGGCCGACGAGGACGAAGAGCGCCGAGTTGAGCAGGAACTGGACGATCTCCCAGACCGCCTCTCCCTGGATCCTGGTCGTCGGCGTCGTCAGCACGGAGGTCTGACGGCCCATGTAGATGCCGACCGTGACCGCGGCGAGGACGCCCGAGACGTCGATCGCCTCTGCCGGTAGGTAGGCGAAGTAGCCGCTGAACAGGGCGATCGTGACCTCGACGGCGGGGGCGTCGATCCGGCGGCGGACGAAGGCGATCATCGCGCCGACGGCGATGCCGACGCCGATCCCTCCGATCACCGTGATGACGAAGTCGCCGCTCGCCTCGACGAGGCTGAAGGTGCCGGCGACTACGGCCATCACCGCGAACTTGTAAGCGACGAGGGCGGTGCCGTCGTTGATCAGCGACTCACCCTCGACGATCGTGACGACGCGGTTCGGCACGCCGAGCCGCCGGGCGATCGCCGTGGCGGCCACGGGGTCGGTGGGGGAGACGATGGCGCCGAGCACGAACGCGGGCGCCCAGTCGAAGCCGAGTGCTTCATGAGCCACCCAGGCGACGCCGATCATCGTGGCCAGTACGAGCCCGATCGCGAGCAGGGAGATCGCCTGGATGTTCGTCCGCAGTTCACGGAGCGGTGTGAAGTAGGCAGCCGAGTACAGGAGCGGCGGCAGGATCACGATCAGGACGAGCTCCGGCTCCAGAGTCACGTCCGGGATCGGCGGCAGCAGGCCGAGGCCGAGGCCGCCGAGGACGAGCAGGATCGGGTATGGCACTCGGGTGAAGATCGACATGACGAGCAGCGCCGTGACGACGACGAGGATGGATGTCAGTGCGAGCTCGATGTGCATCGGACCCGCATTTCTACCGGCCGGTCACGTCGGCCGGTGCCCGAGGTTCAGCCGGAGGAGGCCGTCGGCAGCTCGATCAGCTCGCCGCTGGGTACGTCCAGGACCGTGACCAGAGCCCTGATCACGGCGGGGTCGAACTGCGTACCGGAGCATCGCTCGAGTTGGGCCACCGCCTGCTGAGGCGACATCGCCTTGCGGTAGGGGCGGTCGGAGGTCATCGCGTGGAAGGCGTCGCAGGCAGCGATCACCCGCGATCCGAGCGGGATCTCGGAGCCCGAGAGGCCGTCGGGGTAGCCGTCCCCGTCCCAGCGCTCGTGCGACCAGCGAACGAGTGGATGGACGTTCGAGAAGTACGGGATCCGCTCGAGCATCCGTGCCCCGACGACGGTGTGCTCCTTCATCTCCTCGTACTCCGCCGGTGTCAGCTTGGACGGCTTGTGGAGGATCTCGCTGCGCACGCCGATCTTGCCGATGTCGTGGAGGAGCGCTCCGTAGCTGAGGGTGCGGATCTCGTCGGCCTTCATGCCGATGGCCTCGCCGACCTCCACGGCGAGGTCCGCGACCTCGCGAGCGTGAGCGGCCGTGTAGGAGTCCTTGGCCTCCAGCGCATCGGAGAGGACGGCGAGCGTCCGCATGAACGCCCCCTCCAGCTCCGCGTAGAGCTTCGCCCGGTGGATCGCCGCGCCGATCGCCGATGCGATCGTGTCGGCGAAGAGCAGGTCGATGAAGTCGAGCTCGTTGCGGTCGGCATGGACGATCTCGAGGATTCCCCAGGGTTCGCCGTCGACGCGGATCGGAGAGGCGAGCTCCGAGCCGGCGCCGGGCGCCGAGTGCCTGCTGCCGTCGACGGCCTCGGAGACGTCCTCGACGAGGATGGCCTCTCCCGCTCGGGCGGCTCGCCCGGGGACCCCGCGGGCGGCGACCCGCTCGCCCATCGCCGGAAGATCGGCTGCCGGCCCGGCGGCGGCAAGGAGCGTCAAGGAGGAGCCCTCACCGAGGACGTGGATCGCGACCAGGTGCAGGCCGAAGGACTCGTCGATCTCCTCGATCGCGGTCCTGGCGATCTCACACTCCTCGTGGAGCGGGGCGAGCTTCAGGGCGACGCGACTGGCGCTGGCGAGCCGCTCGTGGCGCGCGAGACGTGCCGCTTTCGGTCCCTGCGTCGGCTCGCTCCCGTTGCTGGCGACCTCTCGCTTCATCGCGTAGAGGTCGGCGTCCGCCGCCGCGATCAGGGCGTTCTTCGTCGGTCCGGCCGTCGGCCATGACGCGATGCCGTAAGAGGCCCGGGCGTCGTCGCCGAGCGCCGCGATGGCAACCTGCGCCCGGACGGCGGCCACGCCCGTGGCTCGTGTGCCCGTGCCGGGCAGGAGGAGTGCGAACTCGTCGCCGCCGACCCGGAACGCGATGTCGGAACGGCGGCAGGTGCTCTCCAGCGATCGCGCAACCCCTCGCAGGACCTGGTCGCCGGCCGCATGACCCTTGGTGTCGTTGACCTGCTTGAAGCCGTCGAGGTCGAAGAGGACGAGGCCGAGCTCGCCACCGTGTCGACGACAGCGTTCGAGCTCGCGGCCGAGGACCTCGTGGAAGTGCCGGTGGTTGTAGAGGCCCGTCAGGGGATCCTGGATGGCGAGCTTCTGTTGTGTCTCGTAGAGGGTTGCGTTGGTCAGGGCGATCGCGGCCTGAGCTGCGTAGGAGGAGAGCAGTTCGAGGTCGCGGGGCAGAAAACCGTCGTCGGATCCGAGCGCCACCAGGACCCCCATCCTCGTGTCCCGAAAGACCAACGGGGCGGCGCATAGGGATCCGGTCGTGACCACGGGATCTGTCGGCAGTTGCTCGAGCTCGGGCACCGCCGTCAGGTCCTCGATCAGCAGCGAGGAATGGAGGAGATCGTTGCGGCTGCCGGCCCACTCCTCGAGGGCCGAGATGACGCGATCGGGCAGATCGGATGAGGAGCGGCATTGCATCACGCCCCCTTCCTGGACGAGCAGGGCGAACTCCGCACCGCCGACCGCCGACTGGGCGTTGGCGGTGATCTTCGAGAGCACGTCGTCGAGCTGCAGTTGCGAGACGAGATCCTGCATCGACGCCATCAGCAAGTCGGTGACCTCGGCCCCCTCGTCGATCTGCTTCTGCATCAGGGTGAGGCGCTGGCGGCGCTCGGAGATCGCCCGGTAACCGGCGATGATGGCCACGAACGCCGCCATCACCACCGCGAGGGGGATCAGTGAAGGGACGAAGACGGCGCAGCCGACGAGGAGCGCAAGGGCGCCCGCCGTGGCACCGACGTCCAACGTCGGCCGCGATTGCGTGCTCCAGTGGACGTCGAAGATGCATTCGGGATCTCCCCGGCCGATGCAGCGCGGGTGGCTGATCCGAGCCGATGGCGAACCGAAGAGCCGCGGGACGCACGAGAGCAGGCCGGTGTTGTAGTCGCAGTCGCAGGGGTGGTACGGGGTGCCGAGAATCGGCCGGTTGCGGATTCGCGCGCGGGTGCTGCCGACCTCGAGCGCGTCCATCCTGTGCACGCGGTTGAACTTCGCGCTCGCCCGGCCGATGTTGGAGAACAGGATCCGGGGGGAACCGAGCGTGCGGAGGGAGAGCTTCTGCGCCGCGCCGACGTTGGCGGCGAGGGCGGCAGCACCGATCCGCTCGGCGGCGTGCGGGTCGTCGAGGACTTCGGCTGCGGCCTCGAACAGATCGACCCTGAACTGGTCCGGAAGCCAGGCGTTCTCGTCACGCAGATCGGCCTCGCGGTCGGTCAGGCCGCTCCGCTCGAGCAGCTCCTCGACGGCCTTGCGGCCCCTCTTGCGTTCCACGTAGGCGATCGCGAGCCCAGTGGTCACCCCGCTGACCTCCCGTGGCTCCTCGTCCGCGCCCCGCAGCGCGCCCTCCCTTGGCGAATCCGTTCGCACACCTCGATATCGACTCAACGGGAGTTTGCTTTAGCGATAATGCGGCGCGTGAGCGAGGAGGAGCCCACCGCACGGCGGATCCCGAGGGACCCGGATGATGACTACACGCCCGATGCGGCGAGGACTCGGCGCGATTTTCTCACCGAGCGGACGGGCGCCGCTCTCGATCACGTCGGCGGTCATTCGTTCGATCCCGCGATCCTGCCGGGCAACGTCGAGAACTTCATCGGCGTCGCCCAGGTGCCGATCGGGATCGCCGGCCCGCTGCTCGTCGACGGCGAGCACGCCAAGGGAGAGTTCTACGTCCCGCTGGCGACGGCCGAGGGCACGCTGGTCGCCAGCTACAACCGGGGAATGAAGCTCCTCCGCGAGGCCGGCGGCGTGAAGACGACCGTGATGGACGACGCGATGCAGCGGGCGCCGTCGTTCCTGTTCGAAAGCGCGCGCGAGTCGCGGGCCTTCGGCGAGTGGCTGACCGAGCACTTCGGCGAGATCAAGGAGGCCGCCGAGGCGACGACCTCGACAGGGAGGCTCCGCGACATCGAGCAGTACTCGGCGGGCCGCATCCTCTTCACCCGCTTCAACTACACGACCGGCGACGCCGCCGGGCAGAACCTCTCCGGGAAGGCGACTGCGGCGGCATGCGTCTGGATCCTCGCCAACTATCCCGACGTCGAGCAGTTCTTCCTCGAATCGAACTTCGCGACCGACAAGAAGAGCTCCCAGGTCAACATGCTTCGGACCCGCGGCAAGCGCGTGGTCGCCGAGGCCGTGATCCCGAACGACCTCGTCAAGCGGATCATGCGATCCGACACCGGCCTGATGTTCAAGGCTCGCCAGGTATCGAACCTCGGCGGGTTCATGTCCGGCGTCAACAACAACGGTGCCCACTCGGCCAACGGCATCACCGCGATGTTCATCGCGACCGGCCAGGACGTCGCCAACGTAGCCGAGTCGTCGGCTGCCTTCGTCTACACCGAGCTACGCGACAACGGCGACTACTACTACTCGGTCACGATCCCGTCGCTGATCGTCGCGACGTACGGCGGCGGCACGGGTCTGGCCACTCAACGGGAGTGCCTCGAGCTCCTCGGCTGCAGCGGCGAAGGCAAGGTCCGCAAGCTCGCCGAGATCGTGGCCGCCACGGTTCTCTGCGGCGAGCTCTCCCTGGGGTCGGCGATCGTCGCCGAGGAGTGGGTCGCGGCCCACGACCTCTACGGCCGCAACCGCTGACCGGCGTCCGTCGCCGTAGTCGCGAGTACGCTTGCCGCCGATGAGCGGGAGATTCGCATCAGTCCTGGCCATGGCGTTGATCGCCGTCGTCGCCGTGCCCGCGGCGGCCTCGGCGAAGCAGAAGGTCAGCGCGAACTTCTCGGCCAAGTCGAGCCACGGCTACCGCCTGCATTTCATCGCCAAGGGGAAGCCGGGCCGGATGCTCGCGCTCGTGCAGGTCAGCCGGCTCACGGATGGCCGCAAGGCCTATGAGGCGGTCTCGTCCGTCGGCGATCGGGGCACGACATTCGAGAACGGCCTGCTCGAATCGGACATCGGCGACGCAAAGGTCGCGGTGCGCTTCGAGCCCTCGAACAGGCCCGGGTGCGCCGGCACGTTCCGGGGCAAGATCAGGTACCGCGGCGATCACGGCTTCACGAAGGCCTCGCTCGACAGCGCGAAGGGGAGGCTCAGGATCGACGGCGACTGTCCGCAGAGCGCCTCCAAGCGCCGGGCCATGCCGGTCGACGCCTCGCTCGTCGCCTGCGACAACACCGCCCGGAGCTCCCTCTCCTACATCGTCTACAGGCCGCGCCCGCGCCAGGCCGCGCACCTGACCACCCGGTTCGAGTTCGACAGCAGGCACGAGCAGACGATCCGCGACATGGGCACGCTGGAGCCGGCCAAGACCTTCGTCGCCGCTCCGGACTTCCTCGCCGCCACAGTCGAACCGCACAACCTCTACTCCGGCTCCGGCGAGTACGCCGACGGCGTTCTCACGGGCGATCTGAAGGCGGACCTCCCCGGCCGTGCCCGGCCGGATCGCCTGACCCCTCTCTCGGCCGCCCTCGGCGCCGGCGAGGTGACCAGCGACTGCGAGCAGGTCGTCAACGCGGCCCCCGCTTCGAACGGCCTCTACCACCGTTACGAGGTCATGAGAAGCGGCGCCCTTCCGTAGGCGGGACGGTTAGAGTCAAAGCGATGAAGCGGGGGAGACTCATCGGCGCGGCCATCGCGTTCGTGCTGACGTTCGCGTCCGTCTCGGGGCAGGCGACCGCATTGACGTCCGTCAACCTGCACGTTCCCGCCAGTCACGGGTACCGGTTCGGTCTCTACGTAACTGCCAGGCCGAGCCGAACGGTGGCAAGCGCCGGTCTGGTCAGGAACTTCGGAGGCGACTCGGCCGCCGCGGCCTTCTACGCCAAACGCCGGGCAGGCGGGTTCACCGGCGGCCGAATGCACGCCGACTTCGGGCCCTACGGCACGACCTCGGCGAAGTTCGTCAAGAAGAAGACGCACCGCAGCTCAACGGAGATCGGCTCATCGGGCTGCAAGATCGTCGAGTCCCGCAAGGTCGGCGTCTTCCGCGGACACATCGACTTCGAGGGGGAGGCGGGCTTCGCGGCCGTGCACGCGTCGAAGGCGCGCGGGGCGATCTTCAAGTTCAAGGTCTCGAGGGCCTGCCACGTTCACCCCCGGGTCGAGGTCCCGGAGCTGCGAACACCCATGGAGCGGTACGAAGCCCGCAACGAGCCGCGTCCGAAACCCTCCTACGAACTCGGTACCTGCGGGGCCGATCCATCGACGTACTTCGTCGCGGCCCGCGAGGATGGCGACGCCTACTTCGAGACCGGCTCCAGCGAGCGGGTCGACGGGATCCACATCAACCGCTTCGCCTGGGGGACGGGACCGCAGTCGGGCTTCAAGCTCGGGGAGCAGGCAACCCAGGCAATGGTGCGTCCCGGGATGGCGCCCTTCGACGGAACGGGCAGGTTCGCGGACCGCAGGCTCAGGGGGAATCTGGAGGTCGACCTGCCGGGCGGGGCTGACACGTCGCTGACTCCTGGCAAGGGCTTCCTGAAGCCGGCCGAGAAGGTCCGGAAGGACCTCCCCTGTTTCCCCTACACCGGCGACTGACGACCTGGGCGCTCGCGGGCGAGGATCTCGAAGTAGAGCGCCAGCACGGTCAGGGCGTACAGGGGCGCGCCCAGGAGGTTCGCGGCGACCGAGCCGAGCAGGTTGCCCAGGTAGGTGTCGCCGAGGAGGCCGTGGCCGATGCCCTCGCCGGCCCCCTCCAACAGTGACTGGACGATCAGCAGCGGCACCACGACGCCCGCCACTCGCCACAGATGTGGCCTGACCAGCTCTCGGCTGCGGCGGAAGGCGGCGCGGACGCCGAGCCGCTCGATCTCGATCACCGGTGCGATCAGCGAGAACCAGGTAAGGAAGATGATGCCCGGCACGATCAACAGGAGGAGGCCGAAGGCGATCGCGAAGACCAGAGCGATGTCGGCGAGGATCAGGGTCCAGTAGGGGAGCGTCCGGGCGATGTGGCCGAGCCCGTGGCGGGTTCCCAATTCGCGTTCCTGCTCCCCGGCGGCGACGACCCCCGAGTAGAAGACGGCGCCGACGAGCGGCAGCGCCATCTGCGTGATCACGATCAGGGCGAGCAATGCGCCCCAGCCGCCGCTCCAGTCGTCGATGTCGGAGTCGTCGAACGGCTGGAACGCTGTGATCAGCCCGAGCGGGATGAAGACCGCAAGCCCGACGAGCAGCAGGAGCTCCCAGTCGTGGCGATAGCCGTTCGCGACCCTGCGGAGGATCGGCCTGAACTCCAGCTTCGAACCGATCGCCGGGGCCGGTTGCTCGTCCGCTTCCATCGGTCAAGCCTATTTTCGCCGCCGACCTCGCGGCGCGCCGCGCCTACTCGCTGAAGCGCGCGGGGATCCGCTGGTAGGTGTCCTTGAGGACGTCCTGGATGATCGTGGCCTGCCCGTTGGCGCGGAGAACGAGGTTCTCGTCGAGCTTGCGGGTCCGGTACTTCCAGCCGTCGGGCAGACCGACGCGGGGTCCGAGGCCGCTGAGCTCGTCGTAGGCCAGGTCCGGATCGACGATCTGCGACCAGGCCTGCATCACGTAGACGCGGCCCTCCGGATCGACGAGCTGGAACAGCGGCTTGTCCTTGAGGAAGGTGTACTTGGTGCCGCGCGTGATCTTGACCGGGGTGTAGGCGGGCGGCGGCGCGAGCCCGACCTTCGTCAGGTCGATCGTCGCGACCTCGCGGAGTTGCTTGCCGGCGATGTCGACGATCGGACCGGGGTCGGTGACCTTGACCTTGTCCATCAGCCAGTACCGCGGGCCGTTGAGGAGCACGAGGTCGGAGCCTGTCTCGTCGGCGATCTCGCCGGTGTCGAGAGAGTCCCACCAGCCCTGCCTGCATTTGTTCAGGCCCGACGTGTTGTTGACGCGTGCGATCGGGGACGGGGAGAGGAAGACCGTGAAGATCTCGCAGTAGCGCTTGCCCCTCATCTGCGTCCCGGAGATCTCTGCCTGCGCGGAGGAGGCAAAGGCGGTGAGGGCGATCGCAAGAGCGATCAGAGCGGCGGCGGTTCTGTGTGCTCCCATAGTTGACGGAAAGTTAACAGACGCCTCAGTCCCTTGCAACCGGGCGATCTCGACGCCTGGTGCGGAGCCGGTCGAGGATCGCCCACGAGGCGAAGAGCAGTGCGCCGACCGCGCCGGTCGCGGTCAGCAGGGCGCCGGCCGCGGCGGTCTGGGCGACGCCCTTGGAGCCGAGTATGAGCACCGTCGTCGCCACCCCGAGGCTCGGCCCGACGGGGAGGAGGCCGAGGGCGGCGGTCGCAATCAGCAGCGCCATCGAGTCCCAGACGGTGACGTCGACGCCGATCCCGCGCAGGACCAGCCAGTTGCGGAACACCTGGGCGGAGACGGCGAGGACCGTCAGCGCGATGATCGTGTTGCGGTGGCGAAGGCCGCGGAGCACGGCCAGCCCCTGCCAGAGGCCGTGGCGCTTGCGGTTGGCGACGCCGCTGAGGCCGGCGACGACCCCGACCCCCACGACGAGGGCGATCAGGGGAACCCACCAGGGGATCCCGAGCGGTCCGATCAGCGTGAACGAGCAGAGGCCGGCGAGCGCGATCTCGACCACGACGATCGGCATCTCGGCGGCGACGAGAACGCCGGCGCTCGGCGCGTTGTCCGGAACCGTCCGGCGCAACTCGGCGATCCGGACCGCAAGGCCGAAGCTCGGGTTGAGCAGGTTGCCGAGGTAGCCGACGGCGGCCGCCCGATAGAGAGGCCGCCGACCGCAGTCGCCCCCGGCCGCGTCGACGCAGACGTACCAGGCCTCGCTGCGCGCGATCAGCCAGATCACCTGCATCAGCGTCGCGCCCGCCAGCACTGCGAACGAGGCGGCGCCGATCGCGTCGATGAACGCAGTGCGCTTGCTGTAGAGCCCGACGACGAGCGCGGCGAAGACCACGACCGCGAAGACGGCGCTCACTGCCTTCGAGTGCCGTCGCAGCCAGGAGCGGTCAGGGGCCGCGGCGGGCAGGCCCTCCTCGATCACCCGCAGCGTGGGATCGCTGTCGATCTCCGGCGGCGGGCTCGGCGGGGCTGAGGGTGGCGGCAAGCTCACGACCCACATTCTCCCCGTAGGATCGCCCGACCCACCTTTTCCCATCCAGGAGTGCGCCGATGTCCGAATCCGCCGAATCCTCAGTGACCACGACTTTTCTGCCCAGCCCCGACGTCGAGCTCGAGGACTGGGGCCCACTTGAGGAGGCGACCGGCCCGCAGATGAACACCTCCGGGATCAGCATCTGGGAGAACGAGCAGGGCGCCGACTCCGGCGTCTGGGAGTGCACCCCCGGCCCCTCTCATTGGACGCTCGAGACCAACGAGTTCATCTACGTAGTCTCGGGCCGGATGACCGTCACCCCCGACGGCGGCGAGCCGCTCGACCTCGGCCCCGGGAACTCGGCCGTGTTCCCCGTCGGCTGGACCGGCACCTGGGACATCCACGAGACGCTGCGAAAGCTCTACGTCATCTACTGAGACTGAACCGCGTTAACGGACGCTGACGAGATCCACGACGAAGACGAGCGTCTCGTCGGGGCCGATGACCCCGCCCGCGCCGCGCTTGCCGTAGCCGAGCATCGGCGGGATCGTGATCCGTCGTCGGCCTCCGACCTTCATCCCGACCACGCCCTCGTCCCAGCCCTGGATGACCTGACCCTTGCCGAGGCCGAACTTGAACGTGTCGCCCCGATCCCAGGACGCGTCGAACTGCTTCCCGTCGGACCAGGCGATCCCGACGTAGTGGACCTCGACGAGATGGCCGGCGGCCGCCTCGTCACCCTCGCCCACGACGATGTCATCGACCTCGAGGACGTAGGAGGGGTCTTGGCCGGCGGGGATCTGGACGTCGGGCTTCTCGGAGGTGCTCATGGATCGGACACTAGCCGCCGCCCACGGGGCAACGGCGTGTCGGGGGATGCCCTACGGCTTCCTGGTCGCGTTCCACCCGAGTTTGCCGGTGTCGGCATTGGCGCAGCCGGCGATTTCACCCTTCAGCCTGAAGGTTCCGGTCGCTTTCTGATCGTGGTGCTTGAACCGCCCCTCGATGGTGACCTTGGCTCCCGTGGAGAGCTTGTCGGACCCATGGAATTCGCCATGACCGTCGACCCTCATCGTGATCTTCAGGTCACCGCTGTGGGCGGTGGGGGGGAAGCCGGTGCAGGTGGCGGGGATGTTCGACCAACGCAGGTGCTTGACCTGCGTCGGCGCACCCTTGTCGTTGAACTTCGCACCGAAGTTGAGCTCACCGCCCGCCTCTGTCGATCCGTAGTAGCCGGGGGCGACCGCGGCCTGCGTTTGCGCCGCGAGCAGTCCGACCATCATCGTGAGAGCCGTGCCGACCGCGATCAGGGAAACGCGCACCTGACGTGTATAGCACGTAACAAGACTCCCAAGTCCTGCCTGGTACGTGCGTCGAGGCTAGGGCTTGACCTTGATCGTCTTCGACCTGGCGGCACCGCAGGGAGGCCCTGTCGGCTGCGGGGTGAGCGGAGCCTGGGCGAAGTAGCGGCCGCGCTTTAGGTCGCCCTTGATCACGTACTTACCGTCCGCGTCGGTCTTCGCCTTGCCGAACAGCCGGGCACCCCTCTTCCTCTCGCGCAGCACCCGAACCTTTTGCGAGTCGAGGCACTGCGGGGCGTCGTGCCCTTCCTTGATGGTGATCACGCCCTTGAAACCGTTCTTCTTGGGCTTGATGCTGATCCCCCGCGGCCACTCGGAGATCAGACCGATGTTGTCGAGGTCGATTCGTTCGCCGGCCCCGGAGCCGTAGTCGGCGTCGACCAGGATCACCGGGTCGAGGTTGAGGAAATGGCGGAGATCGCCCGAGCCGAGCCGGTCGCCCGACTCGTCGTACCAGCCGGCCGACGGGCGGAGCGGGAAGGAGTAGTGACGCCACTGCGTCGACAGCGGTTCGCCGCCGCTCGAGCTGATCGAGCCGAAGGCCGGGTAGGTGGGGTCGACGAGGCGGACGATCGGCGGACCGGGGGCGGCCGCCGTCGACCGTATGTCCGCGACGATTCGCGCCCGGCCGAAGTAGCGCGACAGATGGGCGACGTAACCGGCGTCGCCGAAGGCCGCGCCCGAATCGCCCTCCGAACTCGTGTGGCTGAGGAACCCGCCCGGATTGCCCCCGGTTGCGTACCAGTCGGCGGGACCGATCGACCCACCCTCGTAGATCGACCAACCGTCGTCGCCGGAGTCGAACGTGTCGGTCAGATCGGGTGGGAACGCAGCGGATGCGGAGATCGCGAGCACGAGTACGACGAAGGCGGCGAACCCCGCCAACACCGCACCGCGCGGTCCCCTCGTCGAGCGCATGGCCTGACTATATGCGGGCCCGGCCGACGGGTCCAGCGGAGCAGGTTCCCGGCGGCGAGCGACTACCTGAGCGCGAGTTCGACCACGCGGGCGCAACGACGCCCCTCGGCGATCGCGGTGACCACGAGCGAGGCGCCGACGCGGGCGTCGCCGGCGGCGTAGACGCGGTCGACGGAGGTCGAGAAGGTTCCGGCCTTGACGTTCCCGCGCTTGTCGAGGGCGACCCCGAGGTGCTCGAGCAGGCCTTCCTGCTGGGGATTCGTGAAGCCGACGGCGATCAGGACGAGATCCGCCTCGATCGCGAACTCGCTGCCCTCGACGCCGATGAGGGTGCGTGAGGAGTCGCCGGTGACCTCTCGGGCCATGACCCTGGTCACCCGGCCGTCCTCACCCTCCATGCCGAGAACCTGGCGGCCGAAGCGGCGTTCGCCGCCCTCCTCGAGCGCGTAGGTCGTGACCAGACGTCGCGGCTGGATCGGCCAGGGGGTGTTCGGGTAGCGGCCGTCGACGGGGACGTCGGGGTACACGTCGAGCAGCAGCACGTCCTCGGCCCCTTCGCGCAGGGCGTTGGAGACGCAGTCCATGCCGGTGTCGCCGCCGCCGATCACGACGACCCGCTTGCCGGCGGCGGTGATCGTACGCTCGGCGTGTTTGGCCGGACGACCCTGCGACTCGGCGACCCAGCGGTTGCGGCCGTAGAGGTACTCCATGGCGAAGTGGACCCCGTCGAGCTCGCGACCCGGCACATCGAGGTCTCGCTCCACCCGGGAGCCGATTGCGATGATGGCGGCGTCGTGCTCGCCGACGAGTCGCTCGACGCTCAGGTCGACACCGACGTCGACGTTGCAGATGAACTTGACGCCCTCCTGCTCGAGCAGGTCGACGCGACGGTCGATCATCCACTTCTCGAGCTTCGCGTCGGGCACGCCGAAGCGGAGCAGACCGCCGGGCGCCTCGTCGCGCTCGTAGACGGTGACCTCGTGGCCGATCTTGTTGAGCTCGGCGGCCGCGGCGAGGCCGGCCGGCCCGGAGCCGACGATCGCGACGCTCTTGCCCGTGCGGGTCTCCGGCGGCTGCGGCTGGACCCAGCCCTCCTTGAAGGCGTTGTCGATCGTCCAGTACTCGATCTGCTTGATCATCACCGGGTCGTCGTCGATGTCGAGCACGCAGGCCGACTCGCACGGGGCGGGGCAGATCAGCCCGGTGAACTCGGGGAAGTTGTTGGTCGCGTGCAGCTGATCGATCGCGCCCTTCCAGTCGCCGACGCGGGCGAGATCGTTCCAGTCGGGGATCAGGTTGCCGAGTGGGCAGGCGTTGTTGCAGAAGGGAACGCCGCAGTCCATGCAGCGCGAGGCTTGGTGTTGTAATTCGGCCTCGGGCAGCGTCTGGTAGATCTCGCCGTAATCGTGCACACGCTCCTGCGGCGACCGCTCGGGAGCGGGCACGCGATGCACTTCGAGGAATCCGCGCGGGTTGGCCATGGTCGGTCAGGCGAGGTTGATCGTGCGGCCCTTGGCCGGCGGCGCGGTATGGGCGAGGGCGGCGCGGAAGCCGGGCGGGATGACGACGACGAACTCCTCGGCGGCCTCCTCCCAGCGGTCGAGGAGCCCGAGGGCGACGGGCGAGCCCGTCCGACGGGCGTGCTCGGCGACGAGGTCGTGGAGGAAGTAGTTGCCGTCCGGATGGACGGTCTCGAGCTCGACCATCCCCATGTTGCAGCGGGGCGCGAACTCGTCGTCGGGGTCCCAGATGCAGGCGATGCCGCCGCTCATGCCGGCGGCGAAGTTCCGGCCGGTCGGGCCGAGGACGACCACGCACCCGCCCGTCATGTACTCGCAGCCGTGTTCGCCGATCCCCTCGACGACCGCCAGAGCGCCGGAGTTGCGGACGGCGAAGCGCTCTCCGGCGAGGCCGCGGAAGAACGCCTTGCCGGCGGTGGCGCCGTAGAGGGCGACGTTGCCGACGATCACGTTGCGCTCGGCCTTGAAGCTCGCCCTCTCGTCGGGGCGGACGGCGAGAATGCCGCCGGACATGCCCTTGCCGGCGTAGTCGTTGACGTCGCCGTGGACGTTGATCGTGATCCCCGGGGCGAGCCAGGCCCCCGCGGTCTGGCCGGCGGAGCCGTTCAGCGTGTACGAGATGGTGTCGTCGGGCAGCCCGTCGGCGCCGCGGGCCACGACGAGGGCGTTGGAGACGCGACCGCCGACGGCGAGGTCGATGTTGGTGACCGTGGTCTCGAACTCGATCTTCGTGCCGTCTTCGATCGCCGGCCGGGCCGGGCCGAGCAGGCTGCGCTCGTCGAAGGAGGCGCCGACCGGCTGCTCCTTGGCGTCGCCGCTGACGAAGCCGCGCGGCGCGTCGATGGCCTTCGGCGGCACGGCGAGCAGCGGATCGAGGTCGATCGACGCAGCCTTCCAGTGGTGGATATCGCGGTTCTGCGCGAGCAGTTCGGTCCGCCCGACGAGGTCGCCGAATCGCCTGATCCCGAGCGAGGCCATCAGCTTCCGGGCCTCCTCGGCGACCATGATCATGTAGTTGACGACGTGCTCGGGCTTGCCCGAGAAGCGGGCCCGCAGCTCCGGATCCTGGGTCGCCACGCCGACCGGGCAGGTGTTGAGGTGGCAGACGCGCATCATGATGCAGCCCGTTGCGATCAGGGGGGCGGTGGAGAGGCCGATCTCGTCGGCGCCGAGCATCGCCCCGATGACGACGTCGCGACCGGTTCGCATCTGCCCGTCGGTCTGCAGGATCACGCGCGTCCGCAGGCCGCTCTCGAGCAGGGCCTGCTGGGTCTCGGCGATGCCGATCTCCCAGGGGACGCCCGCCCCTTGGATCGACGAGAGGGGGGACGCGCCGGTGCCGCCGTCGTGGCCGGCGATGACGATGTGGTCGGCGCCGGCCTTGACGCATCCCACGGCGACCGTTCCGACCCCCGATTCGGCGGCGAGCTTGACGGAGACGCCGGCCGTCGGGTTGGCGGCGCGGAGGTCGTAGATCAGCTGCTTGAGGTCCTCGATCGAGTAGATGTCGTGGTGGGGAGGAGGGGAGATCAACTCGGTCCCCGGAAGCGCGTAACGGAGCGAACCGATGTATTCGTCGACCTTGTGGCCGGGCAGCTGGCCGCCCTCGCCGGGCTTGGCGCCCTGGGCGATCTTGATCTGGATCTGGTCGGCGCGCGAGAGGTACTCGACGTCGACGCCGAACCGGCCGGATGCGACCTGGCGGATCCGCGATCGACGCTGGTCGCCGTTCGGGTCGGGAGTGTTGCGGCGGCGGTCCTCGCCGCCCTCGCCGCTGTTGGACCATCCGCCGAGGCGGTTCATCGCGATCGCGAGCGTCTCGTGGGCCTCCGGCGAAAGTGCCCCGAGGCTCATCGCGCCGGTCGAGAAGCGCTTGACGATGTCGGCCGCCGACTCGACCTCCTCGAGCGGGATCGGAGCCCTCGAACCCTCGAACTTGAACAGTCCGCGGAGAAGGGCGTGCGATGCGTTCTCCTCGTTGACCCGACGGCTGAACTCCTCGTAGGACTCCAGCGCCTGCTGGGCGTCGTCGGTGCGGGTGGCGCGCTGCAGCGAGGCGATCGTCTCCGGGTCCCACATGTGCTTCTCGCCGTCGCGGCGCCAGCGGTAGACGCCGCCCTGGGGCAGGAGCTTCTCGCTCGCGGCGGGGAGGCCGGCCTCCTCGACGTGCTCGGCGAGGGCCATGCCGTGCGACTCGGGATAGGCGCGGGCGTGGCGGTCGAGCGCTTCGCGGGCGATCTCGCCGAGCCCGATGCCGCCGAGGCGGGAGGGCGTCCCGGTGAAGTGCTCGTCGACGACCTCCTGGTCGATGCCGACGATCTCGAAGATCTGAGCGCCGCGGTAGGAGCGGATCGTCGCGATCCCGATCTTGGAGAGGACCTTGAGCAGGCCCTTGCTGATCCCGGCGATCGCCATCTCGTTGGCGTCGGCGAGCGGGCCGCTGAGGCCGACGGTTGGCTCGTCGAGCATCGTCATGGTCTCGAGCATCAGGTAGGGATTGATCGCGGTGGCGCCGTAGCCGATCAGCGCGGCGAGGTGATGGACCTCGCGCGGCTCGCCGGACTCGATCACGAGGGCGGCGCGCAGTCGCGTTCCCTCGAGCGTCAGGGCGTGGTGGACCGTCGAGCAGGCGAGCAGGGCCGGGATCGGGACGCGCTCGGCGCTCGTCGCCCGGTCGCTGAGGACGAGCAGCGTCGTGTCCTCCTCGACGGCGGTGATCGCCTGGGCGCGGATCCGGGTCAGGGCGTTCTCGAGGCCCTCCTCGCCGTCGTCGATCGACCAGGTGATGTCGATCGTCGTGCTGTTGAGGGCGTTGTGGGGGTTGCGCCGCAGCCGCTCGAGTTCGAAGTCGGTGAGGATCGGCTGCTTCAGCTCCACGTGGTTGACGACCTGGGGCTTCTCGCTGAGGAGGTTGCCCTGTGGGCCGATGTCGGTGCGCAGGCTCATCACGCACTGCTCGCGGACCGAGTCGATCGCCGGGTTCGTGACCTGCGCGAACCGCTGCTTGAAGTAGCTGAAGAGCGAGGGGCGGTGATCTGAGAAAACCGCGAGCGCGAGGTCGTTGCCCATCGAGCCGGTCGGCTCGCGGCCGTCGCGGAGCAGGGGCGCGAGCAGGGTCCTGAGGTCCTCCTGCGAGTAGCCGAACGCGAGCTGGCGCTTCAGCAGTGGCTCGACCGGCTGGATCGTCGCCATCGGGTCGGGCAGCTCGCGGACTCCCAGCTTGCCCTCCGCGTACCACTCGCCGTAGGGCGCGGATCCGGCGACCGCGAGTTCGGGCTCGCCGTCGGTGCGGACCAGGCCGGTCTCGAGGTCGACGACGAAGAGCTGGGCGGGGTGAAGGCGGCCCATGCGGGCGATCTTGTTCGGCGACGTCGTGAAGATCCCGGACTCCGAGCCGATGCAGACCCAGCCGTCGCGGGTGATCGTCCAGCGGCCCGGGCGCAGGCCGTTGCGGTCGAGCATCGCGCCGAGCGTGTGGCCGTCGCAGAAGGCGAGGCCGGCGGGACCGTCCCAGGGCTCGACGAGTCGCGAGTGGTAGCGGTAGAAGCCCTCGAGCTCGGCGGGGACGTCGTCGCGGTCTTCCCAGGAGGCGGGGACCATCATCATCATCGCGTGCTGGGGCGAGCGGCCGCCGAGCACCATCAGCTCGAACGCGCGGTCGAACGCGGCGGAGTCGGAGCACGCCCTCGTCGATCAGCGGCAGGCAGTCGGCGAGGTCCTCGCCGAACTCGTCGGAGGAGAGGACGGCCTCGCGAGCGCGCATCCAGTTGACGTTGCCGCGAAGCGGTGTTGATCTCGCCGTTGTGGGCGATCATCCGCAGCGGCTGGGCCAGCTCCCAGCTCGGGGCGGTGTTGGTCGAGAAGCGCGAGTGGACGATCGCGAACGTGCTGGCGAGCGACAGGTCGCGGAGATCCGGGAAGAACTGCGGCAGCTGCGGCGCGGTCAGCATCCCCTTGTAGACGATGGTCCGGCACGACATGCTGGGGAAGAAGACGTCGGAGCCGAACTCGTGCTCGGCGCGGCGCCGCACGACGAACAGGCTGCGGTCGAAGGCGGCCGGGTCGCCGACGTCGTCGCCCGCGCCGATGAAGAGCTGGCTGATCTGCGGAGCGCACTCCCGGGCCATCTCGCCGGCGCTGGTCTCGTCGACCGGGACCTGACGCCAGCCGATCGGTGTGTGGCCGGCGTCGGCGACCAGCTCGCCGATCCGCTGCTGGATCGCGTCGGAGCCCCGGGGCGCGTCACGGCGCACGAAGCACATGGCGACCGCGAGCCTGCCGGGGCCGGGGAGGACGGTCGGCTTCGTGTCGATCTCGGCCGTGCGGGAGCGGAAGAACTCGTGCGGGAGCCCGAACATGATCCCGGCGCCGTCGCCGGTCGACTCGTCGGCGCCGGCGGCGCCCGCGGTGCTCGAGCCGGTCGAGGGCGACGAGCGCCCGGTCGATCGTCTCGTGGATCGCCGTCCCGTCGAGCCTGGCCACGCACGCCACGCCGCACCCGTCGTGGAAGAACGCGGGATCGTGAACGCCGCCGAAGTCCGGCGTCGGCTGCCGGTACGGGTCGATTGGCTGGTGTGTGATCGAAGTGGGTCATGAATGGGGGCGCTCGGCGAGCGCCTCGGGCTCCGTTCGGGACACGCACACCCCCTCGGCGGCCCAAGCCGAACAGCGTGCAACGGGCCCAAAAGGGTACGGCAACATGGCCATTGTCGTCGGGAATCGCTGACAAAATTCGGCGTGGCGGTTTAGCCGTGGGGACAAACACGGTGGTCGGGGGCAGACCTACCGTGTGGCCATGGATGCAACGGTTGTGAGACCAATGCGCGGCGAATCAACCGGAGGTTTCGGCGAGCGAGCGTTCGACGAGCTCGATGCGCGCCCCGAGCGCCTACGCGTCGCTGATCGACGGCATCGGCCTGCCGGGGCTCCGGGCGGAGGCCGAGCGGATCGCCGGCGAGCTGGCCCGGAGCGGGGCGTCGTCTTCGGCGGGGCGGACCCGCATCCGTTCGACGTCGACGTGATCCCGCGGATCGTCGACCGCGGCCGAGTGGGAGGGGATCGAGAGCGGGGCTGATCCAGCGGGTGCGGGCGCTGAACGCCTTCATCGCCGACGTCTACGGCGAGCGCGCGCATCGTCGCCGCCGGGGTGATCGCGGAACGCTTGATCGACGAGGCCGACTGGTACGAGCCGGCGATGGCCGCATCCGGCGCGGCTCACCGCCCGGTGACCGCGCGCACGTTGCCGGGCCGGACCTCGTCCGCGCGCCGGACGGCGGGTTCCGCGTGCTCGAGGACAACCTGAGGGCGCCTTCGGGTCTGGCCTACCTGCTTGCTGCCCGCGAAACGCTGAAGCCGATCGCCGCCGCCTGCGGGCTGCGAGCCGCGATCGCTCGAGCCGGTCCTTGCGGCCCTCGGTGCGGCGATCCGAGGGGCGGCGCCCGACGGTGTCGACGATCCGTTCGTCGTCCTGCGTCAACGACGGCGCAGCCTCGAGCGCCGGCTACGAGCACCGCGAGCTTGCCGCGCGGATCGGGATGACGATCGCGGCGACCGGCGATCTCCATCGCTCCGGCGACCGGTTGATGCTCGGGGACACGGCCGTGGACGTGATCTACCGGCGGATCGACGACGAGCGGCTGACCGCGGCCGATGGCGAGCCGACCCGGCTCGGCGACCTGCTGATCGGGCCGATGCGGGCGGGAGCCGCTCGGCTGCGTCAATTCACCCGGCACCGGGGTGGCGGACGACAAAGCGATCCACGTGTACGTCGAGGAGATGATCCGCTTCTACCTCGGCGAGGAGCCGCTGCTCCGGTCGGTGCGCGGGTACGACCTCGGCGATCCCGAGCAGCTCGAGCGGGCGTTGCCCGAGCTGGAGTCGCTCGTGATCAAGCCGCGATCGGACTTCGGTGGCCAAGGCGTCGTGATCGGGCCGCTCGCGACCCGATCGGAGCTCGACCGGGCGATCGCGCAGGTTACGAGCGAGCCGCACCGGTTCGTCGCCCAGGAGCCGGTCGCGCTCTCGGTCCACCCGACTCTGACGCCGGAGGGCCTGGCGAACCGTCACGTGGACCTGCGACCGTTCGTCGTCTCCGACGGCGAATTCGTGACCGTTGCCGCCGGTGGTCTCACCCGGTTCGCCCGCACGGAGGGGGAGATGGTCGTCAACAGCGGGCGCGGAGGAGGAGCGAAGGACACGTGGGTTCTTTGATCGGAGGGACGAGCACGAGACAGCGCCCGCTCATCGGCGTCACGACGTCGGAGGTGCGGCGCGCCGAGACGGTGGAGCCGACGCCCGAGGGCGAGCCGCCGCGGCACGAGATGGCGCTCGGGCTGACCTATCTGAGGGCGATCGAGGCGACCGGGGGCATGCCGGTCGTGATCCCGCCGCTGCGGATGGACCTGATCGAGCCGCTGCTCGACCGGATGGCCGGCATCTGCCTATCGGGCGGGCCCGACCTGCATCCGGACGCCTACGGGCAGGAGCCGGATCAGCACCTCGGCCCGACCGAGCCCGACCTCGACCGCTTCGAGCTCGCGATCGCCAGCGCGGCCGACCAGCGCGACATGCCGATCCTTGCGATCTGCCGCGGCACCCAGGCGCTGAACGTGGTGCGCGGCGGTACGCTCGTCCAGCACCTGCCGGACCGGTTCGCCGAAGCTGACGACGCCACTCCGCATCGCCAGCGAAACCCCGGCAACGAGCCCTCACATCACGTGACCGATCGATCCCGACAGCCGGTTGGCCTCCACGGTCGACGCCGCCGAGATGGAGGTCAACTCGTTCCATCATCAGGCGATCGACCGGCTCGGCCGCGACCTGGTCCCGACCGCGTGGGCGCCCGACGGCACGATCGAGGCGATCGAGGATCCGTCGCGCCACTTCCTGCTCGGGGTCCAGTGGCATGCGGAGCTGCTCGTCGAGCGCACCGAGGAGCAGGCGCTGTTCCGGGGGTTCGTCGAGGCGGCCGCTGGTTCAACGGCATCCTTTTCGGGGAAGACCGTGACATGAACGAAGCGACCGAGCGCGTCGAGCCGGCGTGGGCCGAATGGGCCGGCGGCCACTCGCTCGGTCCCTGGACGCTCGGCGTCGAGGAGGAGGCGATGCTCCTCGACCCGCGCACCTGGGCGCTCGCCCATCGGATCGACGAGCTGCTGCCGCGCCTGCCGGTCGATACGCAGCACAAGGTGTCGGCCGAGACGCACGGCTCGGCGTTCGAGGTCCAGACCGGCGTCGCCCGCACCGTCGACGAGGCCGTCGACGAGATCCGCGGCCTCCGCAAGGAGCTCGATCGCACCCTCGCCACCCTGGGCCTGCGAGCCGCGGTCTCGGGCACGCACCCGTTCGCGATCTGGCAGGAGATCGCCATCTCGGGTGGAGAGCGCTACCAGTTCGTCTACGGCTCGATGCGAGAGCTCGCCCGCCGCGAGCCGACCTTCGCGCTCCACGTTCACGTCGGTGTGCCGGATCCCGACACCGCGATCCGCGTCAACGACAGGATGCGCGTCCACCTCCCGCTGCTGCTCGCACTCTCCGCCAACTCGCCCTTCTGGCAGGGCCGCGACTCCGGCCTCGCCTCGGCCCGCACGCCGCTGTTTCAGGCCTTCCCGCGCGTCGGCGTGCCGCGTGCGTTCGGCGACTACGAGACCTATGTCGAGACGGTCGACCTGCTGATCCGCACCCAGGCCGTGCCCGAATCGACCTTCCTCTGGTGGGACGTACGCCCGCAACCCGCCCTCGGCACGGTCGAGGTCAGGGTCATGGACGCCCAGACCCGCTGCGACGACACCGCCGCGCTCGTGGCCCTCGTCGTCTCGATGGTCAAGATGGAGGCCGAGGAGGGCTTCGCCACCGACGGCGCCATCGCCGCCCAGGAGGTCATCTCCGAGAACCGCTTCCTCGCCGCCCGCGACGGCGTCGACGCCAAGCTCATCGATCCCGACCTCGAGACCCGGATCCCGGTCCCCGATCTCCTCGAGGACCTGCTCGAGGTCTGCCGCCCTCACGCCCAGGACCTCGGCTGCGCCGCCGAGCTCGAGTCCCTCACCGACCTCGCCAAGGATCCCCCGAACAAGCGCCAGATCACAACGGCGAAGGATGCCCCGTCGCTGGGCCGCCTGGTGGAGCGCCTGAGCGACCGTTTCGCGGAGTAGATAACTCCGAGCAGATGCTCCGGCTTCGCCGTCCGCTCTGCTCGGGCGGCGCGGTGTTGCCGCTCGGCAGGGCGTCAGTCGGCTGGTGGGTCAGACGCGGCGGGCTTCCAGGAGGCGCCTGAGGAACTTCTTCGTGTTCGGATCCTGGGGGTCCTCGAGCACCTGCTCCGGCGGGCCGACCTCGACGAGACGACCCTCGTGGAGGAACCCCACGGTGTCCGCGACCTCGCGGGCGAAGCCCATTTCGTGCGTCGCGATCAACATCGTCACGCCCTCCTCCTTGAGGTCGCGGACCGCCCGCAGCACCTCCCCGACGAGCTCTGGATCGAGCGCGCTGGTCACCTCGTCGAGCAGCATCGCCCGCGGCCGTGCCGCGAAAGCCCGGGCGATGGCGACCCGCTGCTGCTGTCCGCCCGACAGGTTCGACGAGCTTTCGAGCTCGCGGCCCTCGAGCCCGAAGCGGGCGAGCATCGCGCGGGCCGAGTCCTCGGCCTCGGCCTTCGACATGCCGGATGCCCGCTTCATCCCGAGCGTCACGTTGTCGATCACGTTCAGGTGAGGGAACAGGTTGTAGGCCTGGAAGACCAACCCGAGCTTGCGTCGCACATCGACCGGATCGACCGAAGGGTCGGTGATCACGTCGCCGTCGAGGAAGATGTCGCCGTCGTCGATCTCGATCAGCAGGTCGACGCATCGCAGCAGCGTCGACTTGCCGGAGCCCGACGCCCCGATCAGAGCGACGGCCTGGTGCTCCTCGATGGCGAGGTCGATTCCCTTGAGGACCTCGCGTTCGCCGAAGGCCTTGGTGATTCCCGCGATCTCGATCACCGGAGTGCTCATCGGACCCGCCCCCGATCCCAGCGGTCGAGCATCCGGGCGAGGGGGATCGTCACCGCCAGGTAGAGAACCGCCGCCGCGAGCAGGGGCGTGTAGTTGAAGTCGGACGAAGCCTGGATCTGAGCGATGCGGAAGGCCTCTCCCGAGACGCCGATGATGGAGATCAGGGCGACGTCCTTCTGCAGGGAGATGAAGTCGTTCAGGAGGGGCGGCCCGACGTTGCGAATCGCCTGGGGGATGACGACGTGGCGCATCGTCTGCCTCTCGGTGAGCCCGACCGCGAGGGCCGCGTCGCGCTGACCGGGGTGGACCGACCGCAGGCCGGCGCGGTACACCTCGGATACGTAGGCGCCGTACGAAAGCGTCAGGGCGATCGCGCCGAGCACCACCGGCTCGGTCGGCAGCCAGTCGAGGGTCGTCGACTCGCCGACCAGCGCCGGGACCCCGAAGCCGATCAGGTAGACGAGGAGGATCACCGGGATGCCCCTGAAGACGTCGGCGTAGACGACGGCGAGCATTCGCAACGGAAAGAGGGCCGGGGCCATCGTCGTCCGGGTCAGTGCGACGACGAGCCCGAGGACCAGGACGGCCACCTCGACGACCATGAAGACGCGAATGTCGAGCCAGAACCCCTTGGCGACGTCCGGGAACGACTCCTTGAAGACGGTCGCGTTGAAGAAGGTGTCGCGAACGTCGGGCCAGCCGCTGCTGGTCAGGATCAGGAGCGTTAGGCCGCCGAGGACGACGACCGAGGAGACGATCGCGATCGCGATGCCGCGACGGTCGCGCCGGCGCTTGACCGCCGCGCGCTCAGCTCGCCGGTCGGGCTTCGCCGCGTTCGCCTCCACTAGGTCACAAGGTCACGAGGCTATTGCAGCTTCGAAACGCCGCCGGCGCTGTTGATCCACTGCTCCTGGATCTTGTCCAGCTCGCCGGAGCTCTGGAGCTCGTCGACGGCGGCCGAGACGCAGGCGGTCAGCGACGAGTCCTTGGCGAGCAACGCTCCCCATTCGTCGCCGCCGGGAGCGGGGAACTCGCCGACGATCGCGGCGTCGGGAACCTGGGCCGCGGTCAGATACAGGGCGGTCGGCGTGTCGACCACCACGGCGTCGACCTGGCCCTGCTTGAGGGCGGTGACGACGTCGTTGGAGTTGTCGAAGACCTGTGGATCGGTCGAGGGCTGGATGACCTCGTTGACGGCGTCGAGGCTCGTCGTGCCGATCTGGACGCCGATGTTCGCGTCGGCGAGGTCGGCGATCGAGGTCGCCCCGGCGACGTCGGAGTCCTTGAGCGCGACGACCGCCTGATCGGCCGTGTAGTACGGCGAGGAGAAGTCGACCTGCTCGGCGCGCTTCGGCGTGATCGAGATCTGGTTGATGTCGAAGTCGAAGTCCTTCGGGCCCGGCGCGTAGGAGGAGTTGAACGGGACGACCGTCCACTCGACCTGGTCTGGGCTGAAGCCGAGCTGGTCGGCGATCGCATAGGCGGTGGCGCTCTCGAAGCCCTTGCCGTTCGTCGGGTCGTTGTCCTCGAAGTAGGGCGGGTACGCCGGCTTGTCGGTGCCGATCGTCAGCGTTCCCGACTTGAGCGTGTCCATCGTGTCCGGCGTGCAGTCGGCCAGCGAGGCGGTCGACGCCGACGTGGAGTCGGACGAGGTGTCGTCGGAGCTACCGCAGGCGGCCACGAACACGGCGGCGCCGGCGAGGCAGAGCAGGAGCAGGGACTTGAGCAGGCGGGAATGAGACACGGTCGACCTCGGCTCGGGAACGCGGACGCGCGAATCCTACGCGGCCCGCGGCCATCGTGCGAGACTGCCGCGGTGGCCGACGGGCAGCACAGGGCATTCGCCGAGGCGGTCGCCGTCGAGCCGCTCGGTGACGGCCGCTACCGCGGCGACGTCACACGCGAATGGTTCGGGCCGCCGGGGCCGAACGGAGGGTTCATCGCGGCTCTGATGTTGCGGGCGATCCGCGACGAGATCGCCGACGAGGAGCGACTGCCGCGCTCGCTGACGCTCCACTATCTGCGGCCGCCGACCGAGGGCGAGGCCGTGATCGAGGTCTCGGTCGAGCGCTCGGGCGGATCGGCGAGCACCTGCTCCGCCCGGATCGTCCAGGACGGGCGGGCCGTGACGCTCGGGCTCTGCGTCCTCAGCTACGACTACGAGCCGGCGATGAGCTGGTCACCGGAACCGCCTGACGTCCCACCGCCCGAGCAGGTCGAATCGCTACCGGAGTCCATGAAGAACACGCCGATTTTCGATCAGCTCGACACGCGACCGGTGTTCGGATCGAGGCCGTTCACCGGCGGTGAGGATGCGGTTGCCGGAGGTTGGGTTGCGCGCCCACGGCGACGATGACCTGACTCCCGAGCTCGTCGCTCTATATACAGACGCGTGGTGGCCGGCTCCGTTCAGCGTGATGACCACGTTCGCGCCGGCGCCGACGCTCGAGCTGACGATCCACTTCCGCGCCCGTCCCCGGCCCGGGAGTGCCACGGCCCTGGTTCGCTTCCGCGCCGATGCATCGATCGACGGGCTCTTCGACGAACAGGGAGAGGTCTGGGACACCGAGGGGCGGTTGCTCGCGCAGTCGAGTCAGTTGGCCCTGCTCAGTCCCCTGAAGAGAACGTGAAACGGCGGCGGGCCCCTGAGGGCACCGCCGCCGTTTCGTGCTCCTGCCTTGGCTTGGTTAGCCGGCAACCGTGATCGACGAGATGCCAACCACGATCCCTCCCTGGAGATCGGTGATCCCGAAGGTGTCGTTGAGCAGGCTCGCTGCGTCGGAGGAGAGCTCCACGGTGGTGCCCTCGAGCGTCGCCGAGCCGTCGGCGTTCGTCTTCAGCGGGTTCAGCGTCGAACCGTCGAGGTCGAACAGGACCGCGTCGGTGGCCGCTTCCTTGCCGTTGACCGACACGGTGCCGGTCAGCTCGGAAGTACCCGGATCGATGACGAAGTCGGTCAGTTCGACCTCGGTCTTGCCGGCGGTCAGGCTGAGACCGCTGCCCTCGTGGTCGATGACGCCCTGAACGTAGGGACGCACCGGCGAGGCGGGGTCGTAGTAGGTGACGTTGCCGCCAGTGATCGGGAAGCTCGCGACGCCGTCCTTGCTGATCGTCGCGTCGCCGACGGGGCCGGGAGTGACCTTCAGCTTCGTCAGTGCGTCGACGAAGCCGGAGTCGAAGGTGACCTGGGTGTCGACGCCCGTGAGGGGATCGATCTCGGCGACCGGCTTGACGTCGGCCGCTGAAGTCGCGTCGCTGCTCGTGTCGTCGCTGCTGCCGCACGCGGCGACTGCGAACGAAAGGGCGGCGATCGTAAGGACCGCGGCGCCGAAGCGAGCAATGAGTGATTTGCGGGGCATTTGTTGGCTCCTTGGGTTGGTGTTTGGTTCGAGTTGCGGTCCGGATCGATCGGGCTGACCGGTTTCGAACCTCATCCCCCACTTCGCAGACCGGCATCGATCGGATCATCGGATTCCTGAGTCGTCGTCATTGGGCGATGTGACACCGATCTGTGTTATCCTGGATAACCCGCATGACAGCACGAGCTGTCGACTCCGCGCCCTCATTCATGAACCTCGCTGAACAAGGAACCCAGGTCGGCCTCCGCGCCCTCAACCGCTTGGCGGGCTCCGAGCTGATCGACCGGATCGGCCTGCGCAACACCGCCGAGCGCCTGGTCGGCGGGGGTACCCGCAACGGCTTCCGCGCCGCCAACGCCGCCGGCCGCCGCTTCGCCGCCGTGCAGAAGCTGGGCCAGCCGGTTCGCCAGAAGTCGGCCAAGCGGAGCGGCGGATTCGACATCGAGCCCACCGAAGAGCAGAAGATGATGATCGAGGCGTTCGGCGACTTCGCGAGCGCCAAGCTCCGGCCCGCCGCGCAGGCGGCCGACGCCGCATGCGCCACTCCGCCCGAACTTCTCGCCCAGAGCGCCGAGCTCGGGATCACCGTTCTCGGCGTCCCGGAGGAGCTCGGCGGCGCCGTCGACGAGCGCTCCGCGGTCACGTCGACCCTGATCACCGAGGCCCTGGCCCGAGGGGACATGGGACTCGCCTACGCGACGCTCGCTCCGGCCGCCGTGAGCACGGCTCTCGGCCTCTGGGGGGACGCCGACCAGCAGAGCACCTACCTACCCGCCTTCACCGGCGAGGACGTCCCGGCCGCGGCACTCGCCGTCCAGGAGCCGCGCGCCCTCTTCGATCCCTTCACGCTCGCGACCAAGGCCCGCCGCGACGGCGACGGCTTCGTCCTCGATGGGGTCAAGTCGATGGTTCCCAGGGCCGCGGACGCGGAGCTGTTCATCGTCGCCGCCGAGCTCGAGGGCTCGGGCCCGGCGCTCTTCCTCGTCGAAGCAGCGACCGAAGGGGTGCTGACGAACCCCGAGCCCGCGATGGGCCTGCGCGCCGCCGCAACCGCCCAGCTCAAGCTCGATGGGGTCAGGCTCGGCGCCGGAGCGTTGCTGGGCGAAGGGAGTCCCGAGGTCTACGCGGAGTGCATCCGCCTCGGCCGGATCGCCTGGTGCGCGATGTCGCTCGGCACCGCCCACGGCGCCCTCGACTTCCTCATTCCGTACGTCAACGAGCGCAAGGCGTTCGGCGAGCCGATCAGCCATCGACAGGCGGTCGCCTTCAACATCGCCGACATCGGCATCGAGATCGAGGGCATGCGGCTGACCACCTACCGCGCCGCCTCGCTCGCCGATCGCGGCAAGGACTTCGCCCGCCCGACGGCCGTGGCGCGAGAGCTCTGCCGCACCAAGGGGGCCAGGATCGGCTCCGACGCCGTCGGCCTTCTCGGCGGCCACGGCTACGTCAAGGAATATCCGGTCGAGCGCTGGTACCGCGACCTGCGGGCCGCCGGCATCCTCGAGGGCGGCCTACTGGTCTGATGATCGATCTCGAGGTACCGAAGAAGTTCGAGCCGCTCGTCCAGCAGGCCCACACCGTCGCGGTCGAGGTGCTGCGGCCGATCTCGCGCAAGTACGACCTCGCCGAGCACGAGTACCCCAAGGAGCTCGACATGCTCGCGGCGCTGATCGACGGCACTCGACGAGGGCGGCTCCTCCGGGGGCGCCGGGGCCGCCGGCGTCAGCCAGGCCCAGACGAACGGCGACGGCGGCAACCGGAACGGATCGAACCTCGCGTCGGTCCTCTCGATCTTGGAGATGTGCTGGGGGGATGTCGGCCTGTTGCTGACGATGCCCAGGCAGGGACTCGGCAACTCCGCCATTGCGGCGGTTGCCGACGAGGAACAGAAGGCCCGCTTCAAGGGCAAGTGGGCGGCGATGGCGATCACCGAGCCGGAGGCGGGCTCCGACTCGGCGGCGATCCGGACCACGGCCGTCCTCGACGGCGACGAGTACGTGCTCAACGGCGAGAAGATCTACGTCACCTCGGGCGAGCGCGCCGATCTCGTCGTCGTCTGGGCGACCCTCGACCCGAAGCAGGGTCGGGCAGCGATCAAGTCGTTCGTCGTGGAGCGGTCCAATCCGGGTTTGAAGCTCGACCGGCTCGAGCACAAGCTCGGAATCCGCGCCTCCGACACCGCCGCCTTCATCCTCGACGACTGCAGGGTGCCGAAGGACGACCTTCTCGGCAGCCCCGAGATCGACACGAAGAAGAGCTTCGCCGGAGCGATGCGGACGTTCGACAACACGCGACCGCTCGTCGCCGCGATGGCCTGCGGCGTCGGCCGCGCCTGCCTGGAGCGGACGACCGAGCTTCTCGCCGAGGCCGGGGTCGAGGTCGATCCCGACCGACCGGCCCATTCGCAGAGCGCCGCCGCGGCCGAACTGCTCGACCTCGAAGCCAACTACGAGGCCGCGCGCCTGCTGACGATGGAGGCCGCCTGGATGGCCGACAACGGCAAGCCCAACTCGCTCCACGCCTCCTACGCGAAGGCGAAGGCCGGCCGCACCTCCGTCGACATCGCGCTCCGTTGCGTCGCGCTCTGCGGGACCGTCGGCCTCAGCGAGGACGAGCTCCTGGAGAAGTGGGCGCGGGATGCGAAGATCCTGGACATCTTCGAAGGTACGCAGCAGATCCAGCTTCTCGTCATCGCCCGCCAGCTTCTCGGCCTGGGTTCGGCCGAGCTCAAGTAGGACACCGTCGTGGCCCGCTCGAAGGGAACCTCTGCCGCGGTCGTCCTGGGTTCGAACCGCATCCCCTTCGCTCGCTCGAACGGCCCTTACGCCAAGGCGTCCAACCAGGACATGCTGACCACGGCGCTCGACGGGCTGATCGGGCGGACCGGCATCCGCGGCGCCCGCCTCGGCGAGGTCGCCGGCGGCGCGGTCCTCAAGCACAGCCGCGATTTCAACCTGACGAGGGAGTCAGTGCTCGGGACGAGCCTCGCGGGGGAGACGCCCGCCTACGACGTCGGCCAGGCATGCGGGACGGGACTCGAGACGGCGATCCTCGTCGCCAACAAGATCGCCCTCGGCCAGATCGAGTCGGGGATCGCCTGCGGCGTCGATACGACCTCGGACGCACCCGTGGCCCTGAACGACGACCTTCGCCAGATCCTGCTCGAGGCGAATTCGGCGCGATCGAACCTCGATCGCCTCCGCGCGCTCGCCAAGGTCCGGCCCGGGCAGCTGATCCCGGAGACGCCGCGCAACGCCGAGCCGCGAACCGGTCTGTCGATGGGCGAGCACACCGCGATCATGGCCCGCGAGTGGGGAATCACCCGGGATGCGCAGGACGAGCTGACCGCTGCCAGCCACCAGCATCTCGCCGCCGCGTACGAGAGCGGCTTCGAGGACGATCTCGTCTCGCCCTATCTGAGCCTGGAGCGCGACCAGAACCTGCGACCGGACTCGACGGCCGAGTCGCTCGCGAAGCTGAAGCCGGTCTTCGGCGGGGAGACGGGCACGATGACCGCCGGCAACTCGACCCCGCTCAGCGACGGCGCCTCCGCGGTGCTTCTCGGCACGGAGGAGTGGGGCGCCGCCCGTGGCCTGGTCCCGTTGGCCCGCTTCGTCGACGCCGAGACCGCCGCAGTCGATCACGTCAGCGGTAAGGAGGGCCTGCTGATGGCCCCGGCCTACGCGGTCCCGCGGCTGCTCGCCCGCCGGGGTCTGACGCTCCAGGACTTCGACTTCTACGAGATCCACGAGGCGTTCGCCGCACAGGTGCTCTGCACGCTCGCGGCATGGGAGGACCCCGTCTTCTGTCGCGAGCGCCTCGGCCTCGACGGCCCGCTCGGCTCCATCGACCGGGGGAAGCTCAACGTCAGGGGCGGCTCGCTCGCCGCGGGCCATCCGTTCGCGGCAACCGGCGGCCGGATCGTCGGCAACCTCGCCAAGATGCTCGCCGAGCGCGGCTCCGGCCGCGGTCTGATCTCGATCTGCGCTGCCGGTGGCCAGGGCGTCGTCGCCATCCTCGAGGCCTAGGGATTGCGGCGGGCCGGCCCATGACCGACACCTACACCCAACTCGTCAACAACCCCATCGGGTCGTTCATCGCCGACAACGTCGGCCTGCCGAAGCCGGTGGAGCTCGATCGGTTCGTCGCGGGCGCACCGCTGATCGACGGGCGGGTGCTGGTCGGCTCCTCGGCGGGCGGACGCCTCGGGCCGGCCGTCGCCGAGGTGCTCGCCGGCGCGGATGCCGAGGTCGACAGTCGCCTCGGCGATCCCGTCCGCGACGCCCTGGCAGCGGTGATGATCGACGCCGGCATCTGGAACCCCGACGCACCGGCCGGCCGCCGCTGGAAGGGCCTCGTCTTCGACGCGTCGGGAATCGGCTCGAGCGCCGAGCTACGCGAGCTCTGGACCTTCTTCCACCCGACGATCCGCAGCCTGCTTCCGTCCGGCCGCCTGATCGTCCTCGGCACACCCCCCGAGGACTGCTCAGACCCCAAGGCTGCCACCGCGCAGCGTGCGCTCGAGGGTTTCGTCCGAGCGGCGGGCAAGGAGGTTCGCCACGGCGGTACCGCCCAGCTGCTCTACGTGTCGCCCGGCGCCGAGGGCCATGTCGGCTCGAGCCTCCGCTTCTTCCTCTCGCCGCGCTCGGCCTACGTCTCCGGCCAGGTCGCGAGGATCGGCGCCGGCAGGGACGTGCCCGCCACCGATCTCACCAGCCCCCTCCACGGCAAGATCGCGCTTGTCACCGGCGCCTCCCGCGGGATCGGCGAGTCGATCGCCGGCGTGCTCGCCCGCGACGGCGCGCACGTCGTCGGCCTCGACGTTCCCGCCCTGAAGGACGACCTCGAGCGGGTGGTCGGCGGGATCGGCGGAACGGCGCTCACCGTCGACATCACGTCCGAGGACGCACCGGCGGCGATCTGCGACGCGCTCGCTGCCGCTCACGCCGGCGTCGACGTCGTCGTCCACAACGCCGGAGTCACTCGCGACAAGACGCTCGGAGGCATGGATGCTGAGCGATGGGACCTGCTGATGTCCATCAACCTGACGAGCGAGGAGCGCATCGACGACGCGTTGCTCGAGCGCGATCTGCTCCGTGACGGCGGCCGGATCGTCTGCGTGTCGTCGATGAGCGGCATAGCGGGCAACGCCGGTCAGACGAACTACTCGACCTCGAAGGCCGGGGTCATCGGCATGGTTCAGTCGATGGCGCCGGTACTCGCCGCTAGGGGAGCGACGATCAACGCTGTCGCCCCCGGCTTCATCGAGACGCAGATGACGGCCGCTATGCCGATCGGCCCGCGCGAGGCCGGCCGCCGGATGAACTCGCTGTCGCAGGGCGGCCTGCCCGTAGACGTCGCCGAGACCATCGCCTGGTTCGCAGCACCCGACTCGACGGGGTTGAACGGCAACGTTGTCCGGGTCTGCGGCCAGAGCCTGATCGGAGCCTGAGCCGATGAGGACGCCGGCGGAGCGAAAGCTCGGATCGATGCCGTCGCTCCTGCCCGCCTACGGACGGGCGGCGCTCGGCGCGGTTCCCGGATCGGGCCTGCTCTCGCGTCTGCCGCTGATCCCCGGCGGCGGGGGAGGTAGATTTCGTCGACGGCCTCGCGATCGACGGTGTCGCCGCCGACCTCGGCAACCTCGCCGCCTACTGCCGGGTCTGCGGTTTCACGATGCGCGAGACGCTGCCCGCGACCTATCCGCACGTCCTCTCCTTCCCGCTGCAGATGAGCCTGATGAGCGGCGACGGCTTTCCGTTCCCGCTTCTCGGCCTCGTCCATCTCGACAACTCGATCACCCAGCACCGGCCGATCGGCACCGGCGAACGGCTCGACCTCGCGGTCCGCGCGGAGAACCTCCGTCCCCATCCGAAGGGGCGAGCGATCTCGCTGATCGCCGAGGCGCGCTCCGGGGGCGAACTCGTCTGGGAGGAGACGGGCACGATCCTGCGGCGCGGATCCGGTGATCCGAGCGCACCAGCCGCCACCGGGCCTGAACCGCTTCCCGACGATGTCCCGGCCACGACTCAATGGCGGCTCGGCGAGGACCTCGGCCGTCGTTATGCCGCCGCTTCCGGGGACCGCAACCCGATCCACATGCATCGACTGAGCGCCCGCGCCCTCGGCTTCCCGCGAGCGATCGCGCACGGCATGTGGAGCATGGCCCGCTGCCTGGCTCAGCTCGAGGGCCGGCTTCCCGATGCGTTCGTCGCCGAGGCCCGCTTCCAGAAGCCCGTACTGCTTCCGGGAACCGTCGCCTTCGCCGCGGAGGAACGGGAGGGTTCCAGGGTCTCTTTCGTCCTGCGAGGGACCCGGGCGGAGAAGGATGGAACAGCACCGCCCGTCCACCTTCTGGGCGAGATTCGTAAGGGTTCTGTTAGCGTCCTTGCCGATCGCTAACGCAAGATCTCTTGCAAGACTGTTAGCGAGCGCTTGCAAAACCATCATCGGCATCTAGTCTGCCGCGTCCCGAGTGGGGTTCCGACCTCCTCGGCCATTCCGATGCGACCCAACCTCTTCGACACAAGGCAAGGCGCTCCTTCCACGCGCCTCCTCACCGCCGCGGCTCTGTTGCTGGCGGCCGTCTGCGGCCTCGCCGTGCTTCTGCACGCGTCGTCGGCCACGGCGACCATCGCCTCCAAGCAGGCGGCGTTGGCGAACGTACAGGACCGCCAGTCGGCGATCTCCGACCAGCTCGCCCAGAGCAACCAGGAAATCAACGCCCTGATCGGTCAGGTCTCGGAAGCCCGCCAGGCGGAGGAGGCCGCGGCTGCCGAACTCGCCGCCAAGCAGAAGGAGCTCGACGACGCCACCGCCGAGTTGAAGCAGGGTCGCGAGCACCTCGCCCGGGTTCGCGATCAGCTCAAGCGTGCGGTCAAGGAGCTGTCCCGGATCCTCGTCGGCGTCTACAAGTCGGACGACCCGGACATGATGAAGCTCCTGCTCGAGTCCTCGAGCTGGGAGGACGAGTCGGTCGACGCCACCTACCTCGATCGCGTCCATCAGTACCAGGAGGACACGGTCAGCCGCGTCAAGGACCTGCGGGCGCAGGTCGAGGACACCGTCGCTCGCCTCGCCGACACGAAGCAGCGGATCGAGGACGCCCGCAACGACCTCCAGGCCCGTCACGACGAACTTGCCAACCAGCGCGATCGCCCTCGAGGATCAGGAGCAGCAGCTCTACGCCGCCAAGGCCGCGCGCCGCCAGATGCTCCAGCAGCTCGGCTCGCGAGCCTCCGGCCTCCAGGACGGGATCGACAGCGCTCAGGCGCGTCAGGCCGCGGCCGCCGCCCCCGACGTCGCCGCGCCGGCCCCGACGGCGCCGGCCCCGACCACGCCCGGCAGCACCGCGACCCTCAACCCCGACGGCAGCGCCAGCGCTCCCGCTGACGCACCCCAGCAGGTCAAGGACGTCATCGCCGCAGCCAACGCCATCCGCGACACCCCGTACGTCTGGGGTGGCGGCCACGGCTCGTTCGAGTCCTCGGGCTACGACTGCTCCGGCGCGGTCAGCTACGCGCTGCACGGTGGCGGCTTCCTCGACTCCCCGCTCGACTCCACGGCCTTCATGAGCTGGGGTGAGCCCGGCGTCGGCAACTGGATCACCGTCTACGCCAACTCCGGCCACGCCTACGCGATGATCGCCGGGCTCCGCTGGGACACGTCCGACAGCGGCGGCGACGGCCCGAGCTGGGCCGACTACTCCAGCAGCTGGGAGCAGTCCCAGGGCTTTACGGCCACCCACCCGGCCGGTTTCTAAGACTCGCTGAGGATACCCCCATAGGGTATAACTGGAGACGTGATTCTCGCGGCCTCCATTGCGGACGTCCTCAGCACCATCGGCGAGGGGCTGAAGCAGTCGTTCCTGATGGCCTACGCGGTCTGGTGGGCGCTGGTGCTCGGCTTTGCGATCTCGGCGATCGTGCAGGCCTGGGTACCGCGCGAGCGGATCGAACGGTCGTTGTCGGGCGAGGGCTTCCGGCCGATCGCGGTCGCAACCGGGCTCGGCGCCGCGTCCTCGTCCTGCTCGTACGCGGCCATCGCGATCGCGAAGTCGCTGTTCCAGAAGGGCGCTTCGGCCGTCACCGCGCTGGCCTTCCAGTTCGCGTCGACCAACCTCGTCTGGGAGCTGGGCCTGGTTCTCTGGGTCCTGCTCGGCTGGCAGTTCACGCTCGCCGAGTACATCGGCGGCCTGATCATGATCGTCCTGATGGCGGTGATGCTGCGCCTGTTCGTCTCACCGAAGCTGGAGGAGTACGCCCGCAAGCACGCGCAGGACGCCGACAGCGGCCACCAGCACCACATGGCCGGGGAGGAGGCGATGACCTGGCGAGAGCGGATCCGCTCCGCGTCGGCATGGTCGGACGTCGCGCACAACTTCCGCGGCGACTGGCAGATGCTGTGGAAGGAGATCACGATCGGGTTCCTCCTCGCGGGATTCATCGGCCTGCTCGGCGACGACTTCTTCAACGTCCTCTTCATCACCGACGCTCCGCCTCTCGTCACGGCGATCGAGAACGTGATCGTCGGGCCGGTCATCGCCGTGCTCAGCTTCGTCTGCTCGGTCGGCAACATCCCCCTGGCGGCCGTGCTCTGGTCCGGCGGCATCAGCTTCGCCGGCGTCATGGCGTTCATCTTCGCCGACCTGATCGTGCTGCCGATAATCGCCGCCTACCGCAAGTACTACGGGACGAAGTTCGCCTTGCGGATCACCGCCCTGATGTTCGTGACGATGGTGATCGCCGCCCTGATCGTCGACGTTCTGTTCAGTGGCCTCGGCCTGATCCCCGAGGTCCGGCCGACCCGCAGCGAGATCTTCGAATCCGTCCAGCTCGACTACAAGCTGGTCCTGAACGTCCTCGGCCTGGTCATTTTCGCAGCGCTCTTCTACCTCACCGCCCGCCGCGGGGTGACGGATCCGGTCTGCGGCATGAAGGTCGATCGCTCGAAGGCGCTGCAACTCGACCGCGACGGCGAAACGTTCTACTTCTGCTCCGAGCACTGCCGGAGCCGGTTCGGGTCAGCCACCTGAGGCTCAGTGGCTGTGGGGCGCGCCGCCGCGGACGGTGCGCCACGAGTCCCACGTGATCTTGAGGATTACCGCCGTGATGGCGAGGGCGATCATCGGGTCAGCGAAGCCGAAACCGAGAGCGACGACGGCGGCGCTGGCGACGACGGCCAGGCTGACGTAGGCGTCGGCGCGGGCGTGGTTTCCGTCCGCGGTCAAGGCTGGGCTGTCGAGTCGCCGCCCGGCGCGGCTCCTGATGCCTGCTGCGATCAGGTTGCCGCTGAACCCGAGGAGCCCCGCGATCGCCAGGGCCCCGAGATGATCCGGCGTCTCCGGATTGATCAGGCGATCGACGGCCTCGTAGCCCGCCACGCAGGCCGAGAAGAAGATCGCGGCGACTACGGCGAGGCCCGCCCACCGCTCGGCGCGGGCCGAGCGGAGCAGGAACGCGATGGCGAGCGGGATCGCCGTGGCAGCGTCCCCGAAGTTGTGAATCAGATCGGCGAGCAGGGCAACGCTGCCGCTCGCGACGAAGATGGCGGTCTGCGCGACCGCCGTCAGCGCGAGCACCGCGAACGAGAGCACCACCGCACGCAGTCCCTCGCGGGATCGCTTGATGCTCTCGTCGACGAGGCCGTGGGCGTGCCCGTGTCCGTGCGCCTGCTCATGGCCTTGCCCGGCCGAATGGTCGTGAGCGCCGGCGTGGGGGTGCCCGTGGGTGAGCGAGCCGTGGCGATGCAGATCGCCGCCGATCAGCTCATATGCCGGATTGGCTGTGGTCACCGATCGGATTCTAGGAGGCGTTCATCTCAACGAGCGTTAGGATGAACCCACATGCCCAGCGACCATTGCGATCTCCTCTGCCTCGACCTCGAAAAGGCGGAGCCTCTGCGAGCCGGCCGCCTCGATGTCGCGGAGGCCGAACGGTTCGCCAACCGCGCCAAGGCCCTCGCCGACCCGACCCGGCTGATGCTCGCGGCCGCACTGTCGGAAGGAGGGGAGCTGTGCGTGTGCGACCTCTCCTGGGTGGCCGAGCGAGCGGAGAATCTGGTCTCTCACCACCTGCGGGTCCTGCGCTCCGCGGGGTTGGTCGAGAGCAGGAGGGACGGGAAGATGGTCCTCTACTCGCTGAGCGATCGCGGGTCGCGGATGTTGGGGGGACTTCGCGAGGAGTTCGCCCGTGAGTGAGGTCGTGCTTCCGGTCGCCCGGTCGCGACCCGGCAGAATCGAGCCCGATCGGGCCTGGCTCGACGCCGCCCGCCGCGCGCGCCGGCTCTCGTGGCTCAGTCTCGTCTGGATGGGATTCGAGGGTGGCATCGCGCTTGCCGCGGGCATCGCAGCCGGTTCCGTCGCTCTGATCGGATTCGGGATCGACTCGGGGATCGAGGGATTCGCCAGCCTCGTGATCGTCTGGCGGTTCACCGGCGCGAGGATGCTCTCCCACGCCGCCGAGGAGCGGGCGCAGCAGCTCGTCGCGCTCCAATTCTTCCTTCTCGCTCCATACATCGCTTACGAGGCGGTGACCCACCTCCTTGCGGGCGACCAGCCCGAAGTGAGCCTCCTCGGCATGGCACTGACGGCATCGAGCCTGATCGGCATGCCGCTGCTCGGCCGCGCGAAGCAGAAAGTCGCGCGCACCCTCGGCTCGCAGGCAACCCATGGCGAGGGGTCGCAGAATCTGCTCTGCGCCTATCTCGCCGCCGCCGTCTTTCTCGGCCTCCTCGGCAACGCCGCCTTCGGCGCCTGGTGGCTCGACCCCGTCGCCGCGCTCTTCATCGCGGCGGTGGCGGTTCGGGAGGGCGTCCTGACGCTCAGGGGAGAGGGGTGCTGCGCCGCCCCCAACCTCGAGCCGAGAGCGTCATGCGCGGACGACGACTGCTGTTGAGCAACGGTTGACCGCGGCCACCCCGCGGCCGATACTGTGGCGGTCGTGAGCGAGTTGATCCACACCTGTTACCGGGTCCTCGACCCGGAGGCATCGGTCGCCTTCTACGAGAAGCTCGGCTTCGAGGTCATTCACCGGATGCCGATCCGCGACGAGGCGACGAACATCTTCATGGGGCTGCCCGGCGACGGGCCTCGCCTGGAACTGACCCACAATCACGACGTCGACGAGCCGTACGACCACGGCACCGGCTACGGCCATGTCGCGATCACGACGGAACAGCTCGACGCGACCCTCGAACGGCTCGCCGAGGCCGGGATCGAGCCCGAGAAGCCGCCCTACACGGTGCGCGAGGGCGGCTCCCGGCTCTGCTTCGTGCGCGACCCCGACGGCTATCGCATTGAGCTGATTGAACTCAACACGGCCGACGCCCGCGCGACCTCGGGCGCTGACTAGTCCGAACAGCGGGATGAACAGTCGGTTCGATCACCTTGTCGAGGTTGCTTTCAATGGGATCGGCACGCACATCCCTTCGCACAGAATCAGGCAGGCTTGGCTCAGGCACCTGGGCGCAGAGATCGGCGAGCGATGCGCCATCTTTCGCGGCACCACGGTCCTCGAACCCCGGAACCTGCGCCTCGGCAGCGGGATCGTCGTCGGAGAGAGATGCCTGCTCGACGCCAGCGGCGGCGAAATCCTCATCGAAGACAACGTCAACATTTCGTCCGATGTCGTGCTCATGACAGCAGATCACGACATCCAGTCGTCCTCGTTCGAGCCGAGGGGCGGCCCGATCCATGTCGGCTCGCGGGCTTGGCTGGCTACGCGCTCCATGGTCCTCCGAGGAGTCGAAGTCGGCGAGGGCGCGGTGGTCGCGGCGGGTGCGGTGGTTGTCGAGGACGTCGCTCCCTTCACCCTCGTAGGTGGGGTGCCGGCCGAGGTGCTCGGCGAGCGAACCCGCGAGCTCACCTACGACATTGACCACCGCCCGCCGTTCGAATGATCCCAATTGTTTTTGCCTTCTTCGGCTCTCTTGATTAGGTTTCTGCGCATGGCACGAAGAAACGTACGCGACCCCGACGGCCACGGGGAACTGATGAGGCGCGGGATCCTCGCCGCAGTTGGTGCTCTCGTAGCCGCCGCCCTGGTGTGGGCGGCAGTCGCGATCGCGGACGACGTCACCTGCAAGGCCGGGAAACCGTGCAACGGCAGCCAGTTCGATGACCAGATCACCGGGTCGAGGAAGGCTGACGGCATCAAGGCCAAGGCCGGCAACGACTCGAGCTACGCGGGCAGAGGGAACGATGTGGTCGACGGCGGCGACGGCAACGATTACGTCGAGGGTGGGCCTGGAGACGACAAGATCTCCGGAGGCGACGACGACGATCAGTACCTGATCGGCGGCCTCTTCGGCGGTCCCGGAGACGACACCATCGAAGGCGGCGATGGAGCCGACGACCTCTACGGCGAGAAGGGCGAGGACGTCCTTCTCGGCGGTCCCGGCGACGACCAACTCGACGCCTCCGGCTTCGGCGACAACAACGCCAAGGACAGATTGAGCTGCGGGCCGGGCTTCGACACGGCGTTCGTCAACCCCAAGGACAAGGTCCCCGGGGACTGCGAAGACGTGATCGTCGAGTAGGGGAACTGAGAATTCAGAGTGCTCAGCGGTGCCGATCTGGTCGCATTCATCGGTAGCCGCGACCTCGAGCGGTCGTCTCACTTTTACGAAGGCATACTCGGTTTCGACTCGATCGAATCCTCTGCCTTCGCGAAGGTCTATGTGGTTGGTGCGACGCAGCTGCGGGTCACACTCGTTGACGAACCTGCGGCCGCCCCGTACACGGTGCTTGGTTTCAAGGTGTCCGACATCGCCGGCGCGATCGGATCTCTGCGTCAATCCGGCGTCGTCTTCAACACCTACGACGGCATGGAGCAGACCGACTTCGTCTGGACGTCGCCGAGCGGCGCCAAGGTCGCCTGGTTCACGGACCCGGATGAAAACGTGCTGTCGATTCAGCAGCCCGCGTGATTGAAAGCCGCTAAGGCTCGATCCGCACCGGCGTCCCCAGGGGGATCGTGTCGATCAGGCGGCTGACGTCCTCGTCGGCGCTGCGGATGCACCCGTGCGAGGCCGCCTCGCCGAGCGGTTCGTTCGTGCCGTGGATCGCGATCCGGTTGCCTCCGGGCCAGTCCGCGGGGAGGTTCGGTTGCGTTGCCGTCAGCGCGACGGCGCAGCATCCGTAGGCGGGGTTGAGGCCGCCGCGGAACATGTCGGTGACCGCGAACGTCCCGGTTGGAGTCTCCGTGCCGGGGGCGCCGATCGTGACGGGCCATCTCCGGATGACGACGCCGTGGTGAAGGAGCTCGGCGCGGCGCTCGGACAGGTCCACGCGCACCGAGTAGGCGACGTACCCGCCGAGGAGCTTCCTCGGGTCGGCCTTGATCCAGGCCGGCTCGCCGTCGGGCATCGCCGGGCTCGGCGCCGCGACCCAGGTGTCCGTATGTCTGACGACCGAGAAGACGGAGGGCGAGCCGAAGTCGGTCTCGTCGCCGACCTTCGCGACCGGATCGCCGCCGGGAGCATCGCGGAGGACGACCCGGCGACCCGGCTTGACCCAGACGATCGGGTGCTCGCCGGCGGTCGGATCGGGCTCGGCCTCCCGCTCGACCGTCTTCGGGTCGGGCTTGGGCTCGGCAGCGGGCTGCGTCGGACGGGGTGCCGGAGCCGCCTCGGCGAAGCCCTCGGCTGCGGGGGCCGCCGGGGCGGGCACGGCGGTGGCATAGGAGGATCGTTCGGGCTGGCTGGTCGCGGCGAAGAAGACGATCGCGAGCGCGGCTATGACAGCCGCCATCGAGATCGCCTCGACGACGCGAACGCCTCGATGGTCATTACCCGGATCCGAACCCACGAAGAGAAAGGTAGGCGGGAACCGAAGCCGCGTGTGGTTGATGACCCGTTAACCCCGCGTGCGATCTGTGACGAGTTGGCACTGGCCGGGCAGCCAGTCCGGCTAGGTTTCAGGCTGATGGCCGGCACCACCAGCCTCCCGGAGGGTCCCTCGGCGCCGAGCGTGTTCCAGACGCTCGGCTGGCAGACACGCCCGATCCCCTATCTCGAGCAGTGCCGAAGGCGGTACGGCAAGACGTTCACGCTCGACCTCCTCGGCATCGATCCGTTCGTGATGATGTCCCGGCCCGAGGACATCAAGGCGATCTTCACGGCTCCGCCCGAGGTTCTGCACCCCGGGGAGGGGAGCATCATCCTGCTGCCCGTCGTCGGGCCGAACTCGATCCTCCTGCTCGACGAGAGCCGGCACATGACCCAGCGCAAGCTGATGCTTCCCGCCTTCCACGGCGAGCGGATGGAGGCGTTGCGCGGCGTCGTCACCGACGTCGCCGAGTCCGAGGTCGATTCCTGGGCGAAGGACCGCACGGTGCCGCTCCACCCCTACATGCAGACGCTGACCCTCGAGGTGATCCTGCGCGCGGTCTTCGGCCTCGAGCAGGGCGAGCGCCTCGACAAGCTCCGCGGGCTGCTCACCGACATGCTCGAGTTCGCGATGAGCCCGGTCAGCCTGATCCCTCCGATCCAGCGGCTCGGACGCCTGCACCCGACCGTCGGCCGGTTCTTCGACGTGCGCGCTGAGACCAACGCCCAGATCCAGGCCCTGATCGACGAGCGCCGCGCAGCCGAGGGCGGCGACGATGTGCTCTCGATGATGTTGCTCGCCCGTCACGAGGACGGCTCTCCGATGTCGGACGAGGAGCTTCGCGACGAGCTCATGACCCTGCTCGTCGCGGGCCACGAGACGACGGCCACCGAGCTCTCATGGGCCTTCGAGCGCCTCGTTCGCTCCCCCGACGTGATGTCCGAACTCGTCGCCGACGTCGATTCGGACGGCGAGGAGTACGTGACGGCGACCGTCCGCGAGACGCTGCGCCGCCGTCCGGTCCTGTCCATCGCCGGACCGCGCCGCGTGATCAGCGAAATCGAGATCGGCGGCCGGACCTACGGGCCGGGCTGCCACGTGGTTCCGAACGCCTACCTCGTGCATCACGACCCCGACATCTATCCCGAGCCGTACGCATTCCGCCCGGAGCGTTTCCTCGAGGAGGACCCGGGGACCTACACCTGGATCCCGTTCGGCGGCGGGCGCCGCCGCTGCCTCGGCGCCAGCTTCGCGATGCTCGAGATGAACATCGTCCTCAAGGCCGTCCTCTCACGGATGGAGGTCGCCCCCGCCGCCGGCGGCGGCCTGGAGGCTCACCGTCGCCGCATGATCACGGTGGTCCCCGGCGAGGGCGCCAGAGCGATCCTCAAGGACCGCAAGCCCTCACCCACCAGCCCCAAGCCTGCGGAGCCCGCGCCCGCCGTTTGACCCCTACCGACTCAGCCGCTCGCCGAGGGCGCCCATGCCCGAGATCAGCTTGATCCGCTCCGCCGTGCCGATCTCGCTGGGGCCGCCCGCCTCGGTCGCGGCGATTCGGGCGACGTTGACGAGCGTGCGCTCGACGCCGTCCCACTTGCGCCACGGGTCGAAGTCGGGCGAGCGGATGAGCCGCTCGGCGAGCTCCAGCGGGTCGGGATCTGCTCCCGCCTCGAGAACGCGCTCGCGCAGCCAGATCCAGTAGTCGCGCAGGCCGCGGATGTCGGCCAGGTCGCCGACCGGCCCGTGGCCGCCGACCACGACCTGCGGCTCATGCCCCTCGATCAGGTCCAGCGCCGCGATCCAGTTGCCGACGGGGCCGGCCCACATGATCGGCATCACCCGGTTGAAGAGGATGTCGCCGGCGAAGCAGATGCGGGCGTCGGGAAGCCAGGCGATCGAGTCACCGACCGTGTGGGCCGGACCGACGTAGGTGAGCTCGACCCTGCGGCCCCCGACGTCGAGCTCGGCCGTGTCGGCGAAGGACCGTGTCCGGGACCCTCGGGTGGATCCCCTTGAACTCGTAATGGGAGAGCAGATCGTTGAAAGCGCCGAGGCCGCGCATGCGGGCGCCTCCGGGCATCATCGGCACGCGGCCGAGCAGGCCGGCGGTGCTCGCGACCGGCGCCATCCGGGTGAGCAGCGAGGGGGGCTCCTCCCGCATCTGGCCGATCGCGGGCTCGGACGCCGTGATCGCGGCCGCAGCCGGGGAGGAGGCCGTTGCCGTACCAGTGATCGCCGTCGCCGTGGGTGTTGAAGAGCTGTTCGATCGGCGCGCCGGCCGCGGCGGTGACGGGCTCCATGGCCCGCAGCATCGCGGCCGTCAGGACCTCGTCCCAGAGCGTGTCGACCAGCAACGCCTGGCCGTCTCCGATCACCAGTCCCGCGTTCGACTCGCCGAGGCCGCCGTTCGGCTGGATCCAGGCCCACGTCCGGGCGCCGATCTCGACCAACCCGCCGTCGAAGGCGACCGGATCCCCGAGCGGGGTGCTCTCTCCCTTGCTGGTTCCCATCGGACGGGCGGATGACCGACCCGCGGTCAAGCTATCAGCGCCTGTAGGTTCCCCGCCTTGGCTTCCCCGATCGACATGGAATGGCGTGGACGGTGGGCGACCGCGATCGCCTCGAGGGCGCTGCCCGAGGTGGAGCAGCTGGTCGCGATCTCGTCCCCGTCGGGAGACGCGAAGGCGGCCGAGGAGATGGTCGCGCTCGCATCGTCGATGCTCCCCCCTGAGGCGGAGATCGAACGTATCCCATGCTCGTCGCCGGCCCATGCGCCCGACCTCGTCGCTCGGATCCGCGGCACCGGCTCGGCCCGGCTGCTTCTCGTCGGCCATCTCGACACCGTCGTCGCCCACGGCACCCATCGCGGGACCGCCCGCGACGGCGACCGGCTCTTCGGCTCGGGCACGATCGACATGAAGGGCGGGGTCGCCCTCTCGCTCGGCGTGCTCAGGGCGCTGGCCGAGGTCCCGTCCAGTTACGACGAGGTGGCGCTGCTGCTCGTCAACGACGAGGAGTTCAGGACCGAGCCGTTCGCGCACGGTCCCCGCTTCTCGGACTTCGACGCCTGCCTCTGCTTCGAGGGCGGCGAGCGGACCGAGCACGGTCAGGAGGCCGTGGTCGTGCGGCGCAAGGCGGCGGCGGCGATCCGCATCGATGCGGCCGGGACGGCGGCCCATGCCGGCGCGAATCCCGACGCGGGGCGGAGCGCCCTGCTCGCCCTGTCGACCCTCGCCGTCTCGCTGTCGCAGCGACACGACCCGTCCGGCCCGGAGGCGCTCAGCGTCGTCCCGACCATGATGCGATCGGGCGAGGGCATCAACGTCGTGCCCGGCACGGGCGAGCTGCACGTCGACATGAGGGCGGACGACGAAGCCTCGTTCGAGCCCGTCGTCGACTCGATCCCGGATGAGATCGACGGCGTCGGATTGACGGTCGAGCGCCTGCGGCTGTGGCCCGGAATGGACATGGCCGAGGCGGCCGCCGAGCCGCTCGAGCGGGCGGCGGGCATGCTCGGCCGGCCGATCGTCGGCATGCCGCGGGGCGGGGCCAGCGATGCCAGCAACATGGCGCCGCACGTGCCGATCGCGATCGACGGCCTCGGCCCGCTGGGGGCGTTCGCGCATTCGCCGGAGGAGCACCTGCTGGTCGATTCGCTGCGCGATCGGGCCGAGGTGGCCCTGACTACTCGTCGATGGCCATTCTGGCGGCGCCGAAAGTGACATGATCAATAGACACTTTCAACGAGGAGAAGGAGCCTGAGATGGCGCGCAAGAAGGTCAAGTCGGTTGCGGGGAAGGTCGTTGCGATCACGGGCGGTGCCCGAGGGATCGGCAAGAGCACGGCGACGGCGCTGATCCGCCGAGGCGCCCGGGTCGCGATCGGCGATCTCGATCTCGCGCTCGCCGAGCAGACCGCATCGGAGCTCGGCGGCAACGCAGTCGCCTTCGAGCTCGACGTCACCGATCGCGAGTCCTTCGTCCGCTTCCTCGACGCAGCCGAGAAGGAGCTCGGCCCCGTCGACGTGCTCATCAACAACGCCGGGATCATGCCCGTCGGACCCTTCGTCGACGAGACCGACGAGACGGCGAAGATGCTCGTCGACATCAACATCCACGGTGTCCTCTTCGGGACGAAGCTCGCGCTCGAGCGGATGATCCCGAGGCGCAGCGGCCATATCGTCAACATCGCCAGCCAGGCCGGCAAGGCCGGGATTCCCGGCGGCGCCACCTACTGCGCCACCAAGCACGCGGTGGTCGGGATGAGCGAGGCCGTCCGACTCGAGAACCTGGAGAACGGGATCGAGATCTCCTGCGTGATGCCCGCGGTCGTCAACACCGAGCTCGGCGGCGGACTGACCGACACCCGCGGAGTCAAGAAGCTCGAGCCTGAGGAGGTCGCCGAGGCGATCGTCGAGGCGATCGAGACCAACCGCTTCGACGTCTGGGTGCCGAAGTCGTCCGCGCAGATCGGCGTGGTGCTCAACCTGGTTCCGCGTCGGGGCCGCGAGGCGATCGCCCGCTTCATGAAGGCGGACAAGGTCCTCGCCGAGGTCGACGAGAAGGAACGCGCCGCCTACGAGGAACGCGCCGCCCACAGCACCTCCGAGACCGAGAAGGCATCCGAGGAGGCGTCGGCCTAGCCGACCGGCCCGCCGGCTGGGCGGGCATCAGCGCTTTCAGGCGCGCGCAATGGACGTGATCCCCACGATTCCCAGGCTGCCGTTCATCGGCGATCCGCTGATGCGACGCGTGCGCGTGCCGAAGGACCTGGAGGCGATCACCACGGTCGGGGAGGAGGCGCCCGCCGAGGCCGGCGGCGTCGAGGCGAACAACGTCGAGGCGATGTGGGGAGCGGCCCGCGCCTGGTTCCGCAGCGGCGTCCATCCGGCGATGCAGGTGTGCGTCCGCCGCAACGGCGAGGTCATCCTCGACCGGGCGATCGGCCACGCGGCCGGCACCGGACCGCGCGACCCCGAGGACGCCGACCGGATTCCGGCGACCCCGGAGACTCCGTTCTGCGTCTATTCGACGTCGAAGGCGATCACCGCCTTCGTCGTCCACAAGATGGCCGAGAAGGGCGTCCTCTCGATCGACGACCCGGTCGCCGACTACATCCCCGGCTACGAGGCGAACGGCAAGGGGAAGATCACGATCGGTCACGTCCTCGCCCATCGCGCGGGTGTGCCCAACCTGCCGCCGGAGGCGCTCGACCTGGCCTATATCGACGACCACGACCACCTCCGCGCCGTGCTCTGCGCGGCCAAGCCGATCCACAGCGCCGGCCGTGCGCAGGCCTACCACGCCGTCGCGGGCGGATTCATCCTCGGCGAGGTCGTGCTCGGCGCGACCGGCAGGGACATCCGCGAGGTGCTGACGGAGGAGTTCCGCGAGCCGCTCGGCTTCCGCTGGATGAACTACGGGGTCGAGCCCGACGACGTCGACGAGGTGGCCGTCAACTACATCACCGGCCCCCGCACAGCTCCACCGCTCTCCAACATCCTGACCAGGGCCCTCGGCCACCCGCTCGATCGCCTCGTCGACCTGACGAACGATCCCCGCTACCTGACCGGCATCGTCCCGGCGGCGAACCTGGTCACGAACGCGAACGAGCTGTCCCGGTTCTTCGAGGCGATGCGCCGGGGCGGCGAGCTCGACGGCGTCCGCGTGATGAAGCCCGAGACGGTCCGCGATGCGCTGGCCGAGCGCTCGCACCTCGAGCTCGACTTCTCGCTCGGCTTCCCGACCCGCTTCTCTCATGGCCTGATGCTCGGCGCCCAGCTGATCAGCCTCTACGGCCGCGACACCCAGCACGCCTTCGGCCACCTCGGCTTCACGAACATGCTCGCCTGGGCCGACCCCGAGCGGGCGATCTCGGTCGCCGTCCTCAACAACGGCAAGCCGGTCATCTACCCCGAGCTCTACCGCTTCCTCGGCACGATGCAGCGGATCACGAGCGAGATGCCCAAGGTCCCCGAGTCGGAGCTGCTTCTTTACTAAGGCCGCATCTCGTACGTGCCCGCCAGCGCGCGGACCGTGGCGAAGACCGAGTCGAAGCGCTCGCCGTCGGTGACCGGGCGGGTGATCGCCGCGCGGGCCCAATCGGCCTGGGCCGGGGTCGCCGACGTCTTGCCGTGGAGTTGGACCGCATAGGCGGAGAAGTCGCGGATCAGCACGTCGAAGATCTGATCGAGCACGTCCTCGGGCAGATCGACGAACTTCGCCTGCTCGCAGATCAGCTGTCCGTAGGGGATCAGCGTGAACAGCTCGCCGAGCGTCAGCAGGTAGTCGAGGTCCTTCTGCTGCTCGGCGTCCGGGGCGGCGTCGACCAGCAGCTGCTTGAACGACTCCGCCAGTTCGACGAAGCGGGCCACGTTCGGCACGCTCGCGAACGGCTCGAACGAGGCCCGCCAATCGCTGAAGCGGATCTTGCTCAGGCCGCGGGCCGGGCCCTGCCGGAACAGGAACTCGTCGTCGCCTGGCTCGAGCGTCCGGCCGGGGGCCGCGAGCTCCGGGTCGGCGTTGAAAAGGTAGGCGCCCATGAACTTGAGGACCAGGGCCATGTTCACGTGGACGGTGCCCTCGAGCTTCGGCAGGCCGCGGATGTCCTTGGCCGCCATCTCGAAGAACATGTCGCGCTCGAAGCCCTTGGCGGCCATCACGTCCCAGAGCTCGTCGATGACCCGCTCGCCCTCGGTCGTCACCTTCATCTTCGTGAGCGGGTTGAAGAGCAGGTAGCGGCGGTCCTCGGGCGAGGCGGTCCGCATGTAGTCGATCGCCCGGTTGGCGAACAGCTTCATCGCGATCAACCTGGCGTAGGAGTCGGTGAACGCCTGCCGCACGTGCGGGAAGTCGGTCACCCGCATGCCGTAGAGGATGCGGGAGTCGGCATGGGTGATCGCCTCGTGGAGGGCGTGCTCGCAGATCCCGATCGAAGCGAACCCGAGGTTGAACTTGCCGATGTTCACCGTGTTGAGGGCGGCGTCGAAGGCGCCGGGCCCCATGTGCAGGATGTCCTCGGCCGCGACCGGGTAGTCCCGCAGCTCGAACTGACTGACGTAGTTCTGTGAGTTGACGACGTTGCGGATCAGGTCGTAGTTCGGGTGCCGGGAGTCGGCGGCGAAGAAGGCGTAGCCATCCGGCCCCTCGATCCCGTCGACCCGGCCGAAGACGGAGACCATCGCCGCCTCGTTGCCGTTGCCGATGTAGTACTTGCCGCCCGACGCCTTGTAGCCATTTCCGTCGGGGGTCAGGACCATGTCGGTCGAGTAGATGTCGGCGCCGTGGGCCCGCTCGGAGAGGCCGAAGGCGAAGATCTCGCCGCCCTCGAGCAGTCGTGCCGCCCTGGCCCTCGCCGCCTCGTTGTCGGACTGGAAGATCGGCCCGAGCCCGAGGATCGTGACCTGCCACGTGTACCAGTAGGAGAGCCCGTAGAAGGCCGAGACCTCGCTCAGGGCGCAGATCCGCTGGGTGTCCCAGCGTCGCTGCGGATCGCCGCCGCCGTCGCGCGCGGGGGTCAGGAAGCGGGAGAAGATTCCCTCCTGCGCCTGGAAGGCCAGATAGTCGGAGTACCAGCGGTGCTCGCGGTCGGCGTCCTTGAGCGCCACCTTGCCGCGCTCCTCGAACCAGCCGATGGTCGCCTCGATCGCCTTTCGGTCCTCGTCGGCGAGGTGGTCGAAGCCTGGGTTGTTCGGGTCGAGGATCAGACCTCCGCCGGATCGTCGGTCGCCGGCGGCGGATACGGGCTCGGGGTTGCTCCTACCGTTGACATGCCCAGAGCCTATCCCCGGAACCGTTCAGGTTCCTTTCATGATTCTGAACGCCGGCTGACCTAAGGTGAGCTTGCCCCTCCGCAGCCCGGGCTTTCCCCGTCCGCTGGCCCGCATCATGGACCCGATCTCCTATTTCCAAGCGCTCGTCATCGGGCTCCTCCAGGGAGTCTCCGAGTTGTTCCCGATCTCCAGCCTCGGCCACAGCGTCATCCTGCCCCGCCTGCTCGGATGGGACATCCATCAGAACGACGACTACTTCATCACCTTCCTCGTCGCGACCCACCTCGCGACCGCGCTCGTCCTGCTCGGGTTCTTCCGGCGCGATTGGGCCCGGATCGCCAGGGGGCTGATGCGATCGCTTCGGACGCGCGAGATCGGCCCGGAGGACACCGATGCGAAGCTCGGATGGCTCCTGATCGTCGCGACGATCCCAGCCGGTCTGCTCGGCCTGCTCCTCGAGCATGCGCTGCGCGACGTATTCGCCTCCGCTCAGTCGGCGGCATTCTTCCTCATGCTCAACGGGTTCATGCTCTTCGGGGCCGAGCATCTGCGGCGGAGGGCGCCCGGGCCGGACCACTCGCTCGGCGACGGCGACGCGCGAATCGCGAAACGGGTCAGCTGGCGGGAGGGCATCGCCGTCGGAGCCGCCCAGGCGATCGCGCTCATCCCCGGGTTCTCGCGTTCCGGAGCGACGATGGCCGGCGGCCTGCTCGTCGGCTTGTCCAACGAGGATGCGGCTCGATTCTCGTTCCTCCTCGCCACTCCGATCATCGGTGCTGCCGCCTTGCTCAAGCTTCCCGAGTTGATCGGCTCGGAAGGCGACGGCGTCAGAGGCCCCGCCGCGCTCGGGGCGCTTGGGGGCCGCCGTATCCGCATACCTCGCCGTCCGCTTTCTAATGCGCTATTTCGAGACGAACCGCCTGACGCCGTTCGCCTTCTATTGCGTCGCCGCCGGCGGTGCAGCCTCAATCATCTTCCTGATGACCTGAACGGAGACCCAATGACCAAGAGACCCAATCTGATCGTTCCCGCCGTCATCGTGGGCGTTCTCCTCGTCGGCCTCGCCGTCCTGTATTTCGTCAGCACGGCCGATTCGCTTCCGTCCTTCATCCCGGGTCATGAAGCCGGATCCGCCGACCACCACATAAAGCACGGAATCGCGGCCCTCTTCCTCGGGCTCGGCGCATTCGTATTCGCCTGGTTTCAGACGGAAGGATCCGCGGAGGCCTAGCGGCCCTCCTCGATCAGCTTCTTCGCCACGTCCGGAACGTAGGCGTAGAGGTCCTCCGGGGGACGTTTGTAGCCGTCGTCGCTCTGGACCTTCGGCAGTTTGACCCGCTCCTGCTCGCCGGCCTCGTAAGGGATGTTCTCGAGCAGGTGGGAGATGCAGTTGATCCGGGCGTTCCGCTTGACGTCGGATTCGACGACGTGCCAGCGGGCCTCCGGGATGTCGGTGTGGACGAACATCTCGTCCTTGGCGCGCGAGTAATCGACCCAGTGGCTGCGCGAGTAGAGGTCGGTGGGCGAGAGCTTCCACTGCTTGAGGGGGTTGTCGATCCGGGCCTCGAAGCGCTTCGCCTGCTCCTCCTCCGAGACCGAGAACCAGTACTTGAGGAGGATGATCCCGTCGTCGACGAGCATGCGCTCGAAGGTGGGGCACTGACGGAGGAAGCGCTGATGCTCGTCGGCCGTGCAGAAGCCGAGGACCTTCTCGACGCCGGCGCGGTTGTACCAGGAGCGGTCGAACAGGACCACCTCTCCGGCCGCCGGCAGGTGGGCGATGTACCGCTGGAAGTACCACTCCGTCTGCTCCCGATCCGACGGCGCCGGGAGCGCAACCGTCCTGACGACGCGAGGGGAGACGTATTCGTTGATCCGCTTGATCACGCCCCCCTTGCCGGCGGCGTCGCGGCCCTCGAAGACGACCGCCACCCGCGCGCCCTCTCGCTTGACCCAGTCGACCATCTGGACGAGCTGCACCTGGAGCTCGTAGAGCTCTGCCTCGTAGATCTTCTTGGGGAGCTTCTTCTCCTTGCCCTTGCTCATCGCTGTCCTCCTAGACCTCGAACCCGGTCCCGCGGGGACCGAGGTTGGCGATTTGGGTTGGGCCGACCGCCGATCGCTCGCCCCAGCTCTCGTGGATGTGGCCGCAGACCGCCAGCGGCGGCCGCTTGTCCTCGATCGCCGTCGAGGATCGCCGTGCTGCCGAGGTGCAGGCCCTGCGACGAGCTGTCGCAATGGTCCTTCGGCGGTGAATGGACCACGAGGACGGCGCCGTCGGGGCACGGAGCTAGTCGCTCGGCGGCCTCCTCCTCGGTCAGGTCGAAGCTCCAGCCCCAGGGTGTGGTCGGAATGCCGGCGCCGAGGCCGAAGAAGGTCGTCCCGTCGATCTCGGCCGACTCACCGTGCAGGACGGTCGCGTCCCAGCCGGCTGCGTCCACTGCGCCGCGCAGCTCGTCCTCGGTCTCGTTGTTGCCGGGAATCAGGATCGTCGGCGTCTCGATCGCCGCGAGCGCCCGGATCGTCGGCTCGAGCCCATGGTGCTCGTTGGCGTAGTCGCCGGCCCCGACGACCACGTCGGCGTCGCGGCTCTGGGCGACGAGCGACGCCGCCGTTTCGAGGTCGCAGTGGAGGTCGCTGAACGCCAGGATCCTCACGCCGAGGGGACCTCGCCGCTTTCCACCTGGAGGTCCCGGACCCGCAGGCTGCCGACCTCGAGCTCCTCGATCTCCAGGCGCTTGATGGAGGCCCGGCCGATCGTGAGCCGGCCGATCGCCACGGCGCCGATCGCGACTGCGCCGATCGCCAGCGCGCCGACGGCGATCGGAGCCGAGAAGGTCGGGCCGAGGATCGCAGGCCCGCGAGCGACTCCCGCACGTACCTCGAACCCCATCCTGTTCACGGCCGGAAGCCGCTCGCGCAAACCGTTGCTCTCTTCTCTCGACGCCATGTCCGCTCCTCGTTCGCTTTTCGGATCGATCCTCTCACGCGGAAGGTATTAACCTCGGCGTCGTGAACGAGCCCAGCGGGGCGGACCCGTCCACCAGCCAACCGTCGGCGACTGCCAAGGGCATCGTCTCCTGTCGCGACCTCAGCCGGCGCTTCGGCGAGGGCCAGGCTGCAGTTGACGCGCTGCGCGGCGTCAACCTCGACTTCCCCGCCGGCGAGCTGACCGCGATCGTCGGTCCCTCCGGGTCCGGAAAGTCGACGCTGATGCACCTGCTGGCGGGCCTCGACCAGCCGACGGAGGGCCAGGCCTGGATCGACGGCGTCGAGGTGACGACGCTCAACGACAAGGGCCTGACCAAGCTCCGCCGCGAGAAGCTCGGCTTCATCTTTCAGTTCTTCAACCTCGTGCCGGTCCTCAACGCGGCCGAGAACGTCGAACTGCCGGTCCGCATCGCCGGCAACGACGTCGATCCGGCCTGGCGGGACCAGCTGCTGGAGACGGTCGGCATCGCCGACCGCGCGACCCACCGGCCCTCCGAGCTCTCCGGCGGTCAGCAGCAGCGGGTCGCCATCGCCCGCGCTCTGATCTCCAAGCCCGCCGTCGTGTTCGCCGACGAGCCGACCGGCAACCTCGATTCGGCGTCGGGCAACGGCGTCCTCGACCTGCTCCGGAAGTCGGTCGACGAGTTCGGCCAGACCGTCGTCATGGTCACTCACGACCCCAAGGTCGCCGCCTACGCCGACCGCGTCATCGTGCTCGCCGACGGCCAGGTGGCCGCCGACCGGAAGGTGGAGGGCGAGGACGACGTCATCGGCCTGATGCGGGACCTCTAGATGCTGGGCCTCGCACTTCGCGGGCTGGCTTCCCGGAAGCTGCGCGCCGCGCTCACCGCGTTCGCGATCATGCTCGGCGTCGCGATGGTCGCCGGCACCTTCATGCTGAAGGGGTCGGTCGACAAGGCCTTCGACGACATCTTCGCCGAGGCCAACGCCGGGATCGACGTCACGGTGCAGCCGAAGTCCGCCTTCGACAGCGGCTTCGATCTGCCCGAGTCGGGCGCGGCCCTGCCCGAGTCGCTGGTTCGCAAGGTCTCGGCGGTCGACGGCGTCGAGAAGGCGTCGGGCGGGATCTCGGACTCGACCTCGATCGCGATCCTCGACGAGAACGGCGACCGGATCGGGCCGGCCGGCGGCGGCCCGCCGCAGATCGCGCAGAGTGTCCAGCCGGAGCCGTTCAACCCGTTCACCTGGATCGAGGGATCGGCGCCGGCGACCGACGACGAGGTCGGCATCGACTCGATCACGGCCGACGAGGAGGGCTACGAGGTCGGTCAGAAGATCACGATCAGCGGCGTCCGCGGCGCCAAGGAATACACGCTCTCGGGGATCGGGCGATTCGGCTCGGGCGTGCCGCTCGGCGGCGCCAGCTTCGCGCTCTTCACGCTGCCGGAGGCGCAGACGATCACCGGCAAGGACGGCGAGCTCGACAACATCGACGTCGAGGCGGCGGACGGGGTGTCGCCGGACGAGCTGTCGACGAGCGTCAACGCGGTCCTGCCGAAGACCGCCGAGGCCAAGACCGGTAGCCGAGGACGCCGCGCAGCAGTCCGCCGACATCAAGGACGGCTTCGGCTTCCTGACGACCTTCCTGCTCGTCTTCGCCGGCATCTCGGTCTTCGTCGGCGCCTTCCTCATCTTCAACACGTTCTCGATCACCGTCGCCCAGCGGACCCGTGAGTTCGGGATGCTGCGGACGCTCGGCGCGTCGTCGCGCCAGGTTCTCGCCACGGTCTTCGCCGAGGCCCTGTCGCTCGGCATCCTCGCGTCGATCCTCGGGATCGTGGCCGGCCTCGGATTCGTCGCCCTCGTCACGACCGCGTTCAAGGCGATGGGCTTCGAGCTGCCGCAGTCGGGGATCGTGATCACCCCGGCCTCGATCATCGCCCCGATGATCGTCGGGATCGTCGCGACGCTCGCGCTCGTCGATCGTGCCGGCGCTGCGCGCCACCCGGGTCACCCCGCTGGAGGCTCTGCGCGAGGGCGGGCAGTCCGACGATGCCCCGAGCCGCCGTCGCGTCTGGATCGCGCGCATCCTCGTCCTGCTCGGCATCGCCGCTCTCGCGTTCGGCCTCTTCGGAACCTCGTCGTTCGGCTCGGCGCTGCCGTTGCTGGGCCTCGGCCTGATCATGTTGTTCATCGGCGTCGCGATGCTGGCCGGCACCGTGATCGCGCCGCTCGCCTCGCTCGTCGGCAAGCCGATCGAGCGCCTTCGCGGCGTGACCGGACGACTGGCGCGCGAGAACACCCTTCGCAACCCGAGCCGGACCGCGACGACCTCCGCCGCCCTGATGATCGGGGTCGCGCTCGTCGTCTTCGCCGCGGTGTTCGCCTCGTCGGCGACGAAGTCCGTCGGCGACGCGCTCGACGAGACGTTCGCGGGCGACCTGACGATCTCGAACACGGACGGCTTCTCGCCGATCTCGCCCGACATCGCCCGCCAGGTCGCGGGCATCGACGGGGTCGAGACGGTCTCGCCGATCTCCGGCGCGCCGGCCGAGATCGAGCTCTCCACTCCCAAGCAGGCGCTGGTCACCGGACTCGACCCGGGGACGCTGACGAACGTCGCGAAGCTCGACTGGGTCGACGGCTCCGACGAGACCCTGACGGGCCTCCAGCCCGACGAGGCGATCGTCGAGTCCAAGTGGGCCGAGGACAACGGCGTCTCCGTCGGCGACGACATCACCCTGAAGACCTCGACAGGAGACGAGGTGATGGTCCGCATCGTCGGCAGCGTTCGCGATCGTGTCCAGTTGCTGGTCTCGACGGTGGCCCTGCCGATCTCCACCCTGCGCGACAGGTTCGACGCCCGCCAGGACTTCGCCGACCTGATCGGCTACACCCCGGGCGCCGATGCCGGGGTCGTCCGCGACCGGATCGACACGCTGCTCGAGGACCGGTTCCCGCAGGCTCAGGCTCGCGACCAGCAGGAGCTCAAGCAGCAACAGGAGGACGGGATCAACCAGCTGCTCGCGCTGATCTACGTCCTGCTCGCGCTCTCGGTGATCGTCAGCCTGTTCGGCGTCGTCAACACGCTCGTGCTGACGATCTACGAGCGGACCCGCGAGATCGGCATGCTGCGGGCGATCGGCGCATCGAAGTCGCAGATCCGCAGGATGGTCCGCTACGAGTCGCTGATCACGGCCATGATCGGCGCGATCATCGGCGCCGTCATCGGGTTGCTGGTCGCGATCGCGGCTGTCGAGGCGCTCAAGGACGACGGGCTCGTGCTCGGGATCCCGATCGCCGGGATCATCGTCGTGCTGATCGTCTCCGGCATCGCCGGCGTGTTCGCGGGCATCTGGCCCGCCCGCCGCGCCTCGAAGATCGAAGTCATGGAAGCCCTCCAGTACGAGTAGCCGGGCCGGAGCAGGGCTCGGCGTCCTCGTCGGCTCACGGCTGAAGCCGCATCGCCTCCTGGTCCTTGATCCGGTGGCTCCCGACCTCGGCTATTTGGCCGGCTCACCGACCAGGTGAAGGCGCCGCGGCAGACCATGGTCTCCCTCGAGTCGAAGATCTCGGCCTCGGTCGACAGCTCGGCCCGGTTGCGCCGCCGCTTGTAGACCGTCTCGATCGCCGCCAGCGCGTCCACGCCGACCGTGCACCGGCCGACGAGCAGGCCGTGGGCCGGGGCGAGGAACTCGATTCGCGCCACCGATCCCAGGGGGATCACGCCGGTCGAGCTGGTCCTCGTCCGTCGCCGCCGAGATCAGCGCCGCCAGCCCCGTCGCGTCGACGAGGGCGATCAGCCCGCTGGAATGGAGCGAGCCGACGACGTTCGTCATCCCCTGCGGCACGAGCATGCAGACCTCGGCGCTGGCGTGTGCGGCGTGGAGCACCTCGATGCCGAAGGAGCGGTTCGCCGGTACGGGTTCGAGCAGCCGGGACGCCAGGTGCGTCGAGTCGAGCGTCGGTCTCGGCACCATGCACGCCGAGTATGCAAACCGCCCGCCCGTTAGGGAAGGGTCTTCACAGAACTTTCACCGGTTCGCCGCCTGCGCCGAGCTCGAAGACGCGGGCCGCGTTCGGCCGGACCTCGTACAGCTCGTCCACGTAGGCGACGTTCGCCAGCGTCGTGCCGTCCTGGCGCCAGAGGCCGTAGCCCTCGTGGATGTGGCCGAAGATGCACAGCTTCGGCGGCACCTCATCGAGGCGCTCGGCCAGGAACCGGCAGCCGACCTCGGCGCCGCCCACGAGCCGGTCGCCGGTTCCCCGTGGCGGGCCGTGGGAGACGAGCAGATCGACCTGCGGGATCAGCGCGACCTTCTCGCGACGGGCCTCGTCGTCGGCGTAGAAGGCCCACCGCTTCAGGTTCGGCACCCAGGGAGTGCCGTGGACGGTGAGGCCCGCCGCCTCGGTCCCGGAATCGAGCAGGTAGGAGCCACGGCCGCCGGGGCGCCAGTCGTCGTCCTGGCAGGCGAAGTCGTGGTTGCCGGCGATCCAGACGACCTCGGCGTGGGGGAGGGCGTCGAGCCACGGGTAGAAGGCCTCCTCGAACCAGGCGGACTGGAACGGGACCGAGTGATCGGCGAGGGGGCAGACGTCACCGGCGATCACGAGCAGGTCGCCCTCGGGCAGGTCGAGCGGGAGGTGACCGTGGAGGTCGGCCACCGCGACCACGCGCGCCATCCCCGCTCCGCCGCTCTCAGATCAGCTCGGCGCCGGCCTCGAGGGTCGCCTCGAAGTCGGCCGTCGGAACCGGGCTGACGCCCGGGGAGGTCGCGCCGGCGTCGAGATAGCGCGTGACGGCGCCGCGGACGTCGTCGGCGGAGCCGAAGCCGCCCAGCGAGTCGAGCATCGCCTCGCTCATCGCGGCCTTGGCCCGCTCCACATCTCCGTCGGCCATCCCCGCGTCGAAGGCGGTGATCTCGGCCTCGAAGCCCGACCGCTCGAGCATCGAGCGGTAGAACGGGAGCGACAGGTAGGTGACGAGGTCGCCGCGCATCCGGTTCAGGGTCGCGTCCCGATCGGCGGTCACCGCCGACGGCACCGCGGGGACGATGTCGAAGCCTTCGAGCGTCTTGCCGGCCCGCTCACGGCCCTTCGTCACCTCGGGGATGACGACGTCGCGGACGTAGGGCGGGTCGCAGAGCCAGAGCAGAACGCCGTCGCCGATCTCCCCTGCGAGCTGCAGCATGTTGGGGGAGAGGGCCGCGACGTAGATCGGCAGCTCGGGCCGGACGTCGTAGCCCATGAAGTGGAACTGAGTCGGCCACTTCTCGCCCGCCGGCGGGTCCTCGCCGCGGAACATCGCTCGCATCGCCTCGACGTACTCGCGCATCTCGGCCACCGGCTTGTCGATCGTCTGCCCGTACCAGCCTTCGACGGTGATCCGGTGAGAGACGCCGACCCCGAGCACCATCCGGCCGCCGGAGATCTCGTCGATCGTCGCTGCGGTCTGCGCGGTCGAGGCGGGCGTTCGCGCGTAGATCGGGAGCACGCCGGTGCCGAGCCGGATGCGCTCGGTGTGCGCGGCGTAGTTGGCGAGGACGGTCAGCGAATCGCGGCCGGCGATGTGCGTCACGTAGGTGGAGTCGTAGCCGAGCGATTCGGCGAGCCGGACGCGATCGACCGCCTGCTCCAGGGAGCGGCCGGCCGAGATGAATGTGCCGATGCCGGCCATCGCCGTCAGCCTATTCCACGAGGGGCGCAGGCGCTACGGGCTTGGGCGGTGGGCGGGGGCCAGCTCGGCCGCGAGAGTGAGGGTGGACGGGGCGAGCTCGGTCGGCTCCAGGAGATACGCCTTGGCGAGCTCGTCGCGGATCGCCGCCATCGCTCGCTCGATCAGCGGATCCGGCTCTTCGCTCGGCAGCGTGTGCGTCGTCCTCGTCCAGCTCCAGGGCGATGCTGCCCGTCGTCTCCGGTTGCCAGTCGATCTCGAGGGCCTCGTAGATCGGGGTCAGGACCTCGCGGATCCGGCCGGCGCCGCGGACGACGATCACGCCGCCGACGTGCGCTCCGCCGACGACCACGCGCTGACCGATTCCCGCCAGCTTCGAGGCGCCGCGGGCGTTGACGCTGAACTCGCCGGGGCAGTACTCGCCCTCGACCTCGCCGATCCGGCCGTCGATGCCGAGGCCCGTCACGCCGGCGGCGATCGTGTCGGCCATGGCGACGAAGCGGTCCCGGGTGCCCGCATAGGCGCCTGACCGTCCTTCGGCGCGGACGGCGTGGGAGAAGGAGATCGTCCCCTCGTGGAAGACGGCGGCCCGGCCGCCGGCGAGGCGCTCGACGGGCTCGTACCCGTGCTCGCGGGCGATCGCGACGGCGCGGCCGTAGCCCGGGCGGAGCCGGTCGAGCCGGCCGAAGGCGAGGATCGGTCCGGTCCGGTGGAGGCGGATCGTCGAGGGCACTTCTCCGCGGGAAACCTGGCGCATGAGAGCGGCGGAGATACCCGTATCGAGGTAACCGTCGTCCGCGAAAGAGGTCTCGACGAGCCGCAATGCCGCTTCCGGAGCCGGATTCATCGCCTTGGTGGCCGATTGTTAGGGAAGTGTGAAGTATCCATTGCAAACGTGATGAGGCTCACACACATAACCCTTGCAGACCGGGATCGTTTGTTCCGTCAACCGATTTCGGTCGTTGGTGGCCAGACGCCATCCAACCTACCCACCCCGTCATCGGACCTCTCGACACGGATTGGAAGACAACGTGCTCAGACACGATCAGAAAGCTGCAACGAAGACCCGCGCCGGCAATCGCCGTGGCGCCAAGCTGACCGCGGTCGCGGTTGGAGCGACCCTCGCCATCGGCGGGATCGGCTCCGCGCAGGCGGCCGACAACTCCGGCAACTCGAACGGCCGGTGCGAACGACGACGGCTACGCCAAGCTCTTCGAGCAGGCGAAGGAGCTCGGCGTCGCGCCGAAGACGGACCTCAGCGGCACGGCCGCCGGCCGGACCGTTCTCGACGACGGCGTCAACAACCTCCGCAAGGAGGTCGAGAAGGCCCGCCGCGAAGCGAAGCCGGAATACGGGACGCCCGAGTCGGTCGGCGTCGACCAGTCGACCCTCGACGCGATCGCCGCGTGCGAGTCGGGCGGCGACCCGACTGCCGTCGATTCCTCCGGCACCTACCGGGGCAAGTATCAGTTCGACGTCGGCACCTGGGCCTCGGTCGGCGGAAGCGGCGACCCCGCGGCCGCTCCGGAGGCCGAGCAGGACTACCGGGCCGCGCTGCTCATGTCGCGCGCAGGCTCGAGCCCCTGGCCCGTCTGCGGTTAGAGGTCTCCCGGCTCGGGACCCGGCGCTGCGTTCAAGCGCCGGGTCTCCGCAGCCGATGGAGGGCGGTGAGCCCCGACCCTCCTGTCCCTCGGCCGACCGAAGGCTTCGTCATCGCCCAGGGGTTGCGCGAGACCCGCGCGACCTTCGAGCGCTGGCGGGCCGATCCGGCCCCCGTCGTAGGCCCCTGGCTGGCAGGCGGGCTGGGCGTCGCCGTCGGCCTGCTGATGGCTGTCTGGGTCGTCTCCTGGTTCGCCCCGGCGGACTTGACGCCGGTCTACCTTCCCGGCCTGCACGGCACCCCGACGGCGGCCGACTTCCGCGGCATCCTCGGCCTCAACCTCCTCGTCCTCGCCCTCCACGCCACGGCCTGCGTCGCCGGCTTCATCGCCGGCAGCTCGATGCAGCGGGTCGCCGAGACGAAGACCGGCATCTCGCGGATCATCCACGAGCGGGCCGGGCCGGTCGCGATCGCATGGGTCGTGATGGTCACGGCCTTCTCCCTACTCACGCAGGCCCTCGCTCTGGGCATGACGGCGGCGACGCTGTCGGCTCAGTTCGACATCAGCAGCGCCGTTCTGATCCTCACGGTCCTTCCGCACGCGCTCCTCGAGCTGACCGCGATCTTCCTGCCGCTGGCCGCCTGGCTGATCGCCTCGCGCCGCGGGGATTGGGATGAGCTGCTCGCCGCGACGTTCGTGACGGTCGCGATTGGCGCTGCCGATGTTGATGCTCGCGGCGGTCATCGAGCTGACCGTTTGGCCGCGCCTGCTCGAGATCATCTCGCCGCTCGCCTGACCGCACTGGCAGACTCCACCCGGTGACCGATGAGGGTTCAGACGGGAAGGCGACCCCGAAGGTGTCGCTTGGCGAGCGCCTCGAGGCCGTCCGCTTCAACGTCCCGACTCGCGGCAACCGCAAGCTCGAGCGCTTCGTGGAACGTGCCTCGGCCGATCCGCAGATCCGCGCCTGGTGGCACCTGCAGCAGGTCGGCTCGGAACGGCTCGGAATGTCCGATCACTCGTGGGTCCACATCCAGATCGTCGCGAACATCGCCCTGCGGATGCTGCGGCTGGCATACCGCTCCGGCATCCAGCCCGCGATGGTCACCGACCACGGGATGGGAGAGGCGGACTCAGAGGTCGTCGTCACCGCCGGGGCGATGCTCCACGACACCGGCATGTCGATCCACCGGGTCGACCACGAGGCCTTCAGCCTGTTCCTGGCCGAGCCGAAGCTGCGCGCGCTGCTCGACGGGATCTACGACGAGCCCGAGCTGACGGTCGTCGTCTCGGAGGCGCTGCACTGCATCATCGGCCACCGCCGGCGCGGCGAGCCCTACACGCTCGAGGCCGGCGTCGTCCGGGTAGCCGACGCCCTCGACATGGCGCAGGGTCGCTCGCGCCTGCCCGTCGAGCGCGGCGACATCGGAATCCACTCGATCTCGGCGGCGGCGATCGACGACGTCAAGATCGAAAAGGGGACCGATCGCCCGATCCGGGTCGAGATCAGCATGAACAACTCGGCCGGCATCTTCCAGGTCGACGACCTGCTCGCGACGAAGATCCGCGGCACCCCGCTCGAGGGTCACATCGAGGTGATCGCCTCGGTCGAGGGTGAGACGGAGAAACGCCTCCTCCGCGAGTTCCGGATCTAGCTGCCCGGTCCTCTAGACCGCCGGATCGAACGGCTCGGACTCCGCTCCCTGGCAGGTGAGTCCCTTGTGCTCGCGCTCGTCAGACCACGGCCGTGTACGGAAGCGAGAAGCAGGAGCTTCTGGTCGGTGTCGGCGGTGAACTTGCCGTTGTCCTTCGTCTTCCCAGTCGCGACCGGCCCAGGGGGAATGGATCCCCGCTTCTTGCCGGATCCGCTGACGAAGATCGCGACGCGACGCTTGCCAAGGCATTTCTCGTTCCTCGAGGTGACCTTGCCCTTGAACACCCAGGTGTGATCGGGCGGCGGAGTCGTCGCGCTCTTGATCTTGACGCCGGACTTGGCAGAGGTGCGGCTTGTTGCCCGCGTCGGCCGCCGCGGCGGTGATTGCAATTGCCGTGATGAGTGCGACCGGGACGACGATCGCGGTGAAGAGCCTGCGCATTGGCGGATCCTAGCCGGGCGTCAGAATTTTCACCAGCGCCTGAGGTATCGCGAGTCCTCAGACACCTGCACCGGCCCCGCCGCGGCCCTCTCCTCCGGCGAAGCGAGCCGCGCCCTTGATCCCTGTGGTCACCGACTCGAGCCCGAGCGCCGCCTCGAACTCGAGGCTCTCCTCGAGCGGCAGGGTGGAGCCCTCGATCGCCGAGCGGCGATCGGAGCGGAGCGTCGGTTGCGGAAAGCGGGCGAGACCGTCGGCGATCTCGATTGCCCGGTCGAGATGTGCGCCCTCGTCGACGACCTCCGTCAGCAGGCCCCAGTCGAGCGCCTCGTCGGTCTCGATTATCCGGCCGGTGAGGATCAGGTCCAGCGCTCGCCCGAGCCCGACGATACGCGGCAGCCGCAGCGTGCCGCCATCGATCAGGGGGACCCCCCAACGTCGCTCGGGATAGCCGAGGCGTGAGCCGCGAGTGGCGATCCGCAGATCGCACCAGAGCGCGAGCTCCAGGCCGCCGGCCAGGCACCAACCGCTGATGGCGGCGATCGTCGGCTTGGTCGTCGTCAGACGCGTGAAACCCATCGGGCCCTCGGGTCTGCCGGCCACCTTCGCGATCGTCTCCTCGGGGACGCCGGCGGCGCCGGCATCGGCCAGCGCCTTCAGGTCTGCCCCGGCGCAGAAGGCCTGGTCGCCGGCGCCCGTCAGGATCATCACGCTCGCGTCGTCGTCGGCCTCGAAGCGCTGCATACCCTCGAGCAGTTCGCCCGCCGTAACCACGTCGACGGCGTTGCGGCGTTCGGGTCGCTCGATGGTCAGGATCGCGGTCGTTCCGCGCAGCTCGTAGCTGACCGGTTTCACCCGACCATCGTATGCCGGGTCAGTTGCCGGTGTATCGAGACCAGCGCTGCAACTCGGGCAGCGGGTCGATCGGCGCGCCGTACGGGTCCCTGCCCTCGCGGATCTCGAAGTGGAGGTGCGCGCCGTCGCAGGAGCCGGTGCAGCCGAGGAGGCCGACCCGGTCGCCCGCGGCCAGCTTCTGTCCCGCCTTCACGGATGCGGGCTCGAGCATGTGCATGTAGACGAAGGTCCGCTTCGACCGCGGCTCGTAGAGAGCGGCCCAGTTGCCTCGCTCGCCGTCGGTGCCGGTCTCGAGCACCTCGGTCGCCTCGGGTGAGATCTCGGGGGTGCCCTCCGGCGCGAACATGTCCTGGCCCTCGTGGGTCCTCATGCCGCCGCCGCCGAACGTGTTGATGGCAGTGCCGTAATCGACTTTGGCCTCGACCGGGTTGAAAGGCCCTGCGGCATCCTCGGGCTCGGCTGAGAGGGCGACGCCGTACCCGGCGATCAGGGCGGCGACGCCGGCAGGGGAATCGGAACCGCTGGGCTGCTGGCCGGCGCCGGCGGATTCGTCCGTCGACGGCGCCGCGATCGCGGTGGCGGGAAGCGCCAGCGCAGCGGCCAGGGCGAGGCGCAAGGCTGCGCCCCTCGGCGAAGAGGTGAGTTGCAGTGGTCTCTGCATACGGTCGGCCCGTGCCTCCGACGGAAGGTCAGGAGCGACGGGCTTCGCGAATTGTTACCCCAATCCATGCAAAGTGTTAGCGAACTGTGAGCAAATCACACCGACATGCACGGGATCGCCCAGCGAGGCCGAGTGGCGAGATGCGTGATGGGAAGCCGGGTTACGGGCGACTCAAGGGCGGCGGACGCGCTCGATCTGCTCGCGCATCTTTTCCTTCCGGCCGTCGAGCTTCGCCTGAATCAGCGAGAGGACGATCGGGAGGATCATGAACAGCGCGATCACGCCGAAGCAGAAGAACGTGACGCTCTTGTCGGTCGTGCGTCCACCGAGGCCGACTCCATCGGCGGCCAGGGCTGCCGGCGCGAGGGCGAGGGTCGCGACGATCACGAGCGCTACTGCGGTCGTGATCCGGGATCCGATGCGGCGGAGGCCGTTCACGTCGCGAACTCTAGCGGGAGCCGATCCCACCCGTAGGATGCCCGCATGTCCTCCTTCGAGGCACTGATCCTCGGCATCGTCCAAGGAGCGACGGAGTTCCTCCCAATCTCCTCGAGCGGTCATCTCCGCATCGTCCCGGCCCTCGCGGGTTGGGACGACCCGGGCGCCGCCTTCACGGCGGTGATCCAGCTCGGCACGATGGCCGCCGTCCTCATCTACTTCCGGGCGGACCTGTGGCGGATCCTGCGCGCCTGGCTGCACGAGTTGCGGATTCCCGTTCGCCGAGCGCAGCACCGACGCCAACCTCGGCTGGTTCATCATCCTCGGCACGATCCCGATCTCGATCGTCGGCTTCCTCTTCCGGCATCAGATCGAGGACGGCGCCCGCAGCCTCTATCTGATCGGCACGATGCTGATCGCGTTCTCGTTCGTGATGCTCGCCGCCGAGAGCTACAGCTCGCGCCGCCGCGAGCTGCACCTCGATGGACGGCCGCGACGGCATCTTCATCGGGTTCGTCCAGGCCCTTGCGCTGATCCCCGGCGTCTCGCGTTCCGGCGCGACGATCTCGGCCGGCCTCTTCCGCAACTTCGACCGCGCCGCCGCCGCCCGCTACTCGTTCCTGCTGTCGGTCCCGGCGGTGGTTCTCAGCGGCCTGTTCGAGCTCAAGGACGTCGGCGGCGAGGGCAGCGTCGGTTTCGCGCCGACGCTGATCGCGACCGTCGCGGCGTTCGTGACCGGCTACATCACGATCGCCTGGCTGCTCCGCTACCTGGTCCATCACTCGCTCGCGATCTTCGTCGCCTACCGGATCCCCGCTCGGAATCCTGGTCATCGCCCTGGCGGCGAGCGGCGCGATCAGCTAGGCCCGGAGCTTTCTCGGACCGCCGGGACTGATCCCGGCGGTCCCTCCTGCTCTGTCGATAAGGCTGCGCGCGGCCGGGGGCAGGAGGAGGCCGCGCGCTACACGAGGATGCGCTCCCGTGCTGGGGCGTACTCTCACGATCGGGCCCGGTGCTCCCGTGAAGATCCGGCAATGTGGTTGTGAAAATCCTGTGACCAGCCCAGAAAGAGGCGAATTCTCGGTCTCGCCGGGGTTAACATCCAGGGCAGGCCGGATCGAACTCGTCCTCCGGCCGAAACCTATGAGCTCCTCCACGGGAACACTCAGAGTCGCGGTCATCGACCGGGACGGCGCCTTCCTCAAGGTGCTCGGCAACCGCCTCGATGCGGCCGGTTGGCAGTACCGCGTGCTCGGCGGCCTCGTGCCGGCCGAGGAACTCGTCGCGATGAAGATCAACGCGCTCGTGCTCGACATGTCGGTGCTGCCCCCCGAGGACGCCTGGCCCTTTCTCGAGCGCGTGTGCGGACTGCTCCCCGGCCTCGGCGTGATCATCTGCACCAACGAGTCGACCGTCGCCCAGCGCGTTCGCGGCCTGCGGCTCGGCGCGGACGACTGGGTCTCGAAGCCCTGCCACCCCGAGGAGGTCATGGCCCGGATCGAGTCGGTCGTCCGCCGCCGCCGTCGCCGCAAGTCGGGCGACGAGGACCGTGGCCCGCTCGTCGTCGGCGAGCTCGAGATCCGCGCCGATCAGTACCAGGCCTTCGTCGCCGGCCGCAGCGCCGACCTCACCCGCCGCGAGTTCGAGTTGCTGCAGACGCTCTCCGACGTCTCCGGCACGGTGATCGAGCGCGGAGAGATATACAGGCGCGTCTGGGGCTACGAGATGGCCCACGGCGACCGCTCCGTCGACGTCTTCATCCGCAAGCTGCGGATCAAGCTCGAGCAGCGGTCGCCGGGCTGGTCCTACATCCACACCCACTTCGGGATCGGCTACCGCTTCGATCCCGAGCCGCATGACGCTTCGGCGGGCATTCCGGTTCGCGAGGGCGACGAGGAACTCGGGTCTCCCGACTTCGACGAACTGGACCTCGAGGCCGTCGCCGAGTCGTGAAAACGGCTTGTTGATCGCCCAAATCCGGCGTTCACACCTTTTTCACAGGTTGACCACAGGCCGGTAACAACCCTGCCTCCGCTCGCTGGGACCCTCCCAACTGCCCGGAGAGAAATCCGGGGCGAGGCCATGCCCGCCCCACCTCCGGCGAGTTCCAACCATCTACACAAGGAGTCACCTTCAGTGAACTCACGCAAGTTCTTCGCAGCCATCGCGGCAATCGCGTTGCTCGCCGTTCGGAGTCGCCGCCTGCGGAAGCAGCGACGACACCAGTTCCGACAGCAGCAGCAGCGCCAGCAGCGTTCCCACGGACCTCTCCGGTGAGATCGCCGGCGCCGGTTCGAGCGCCCAGGAAGCCGCCCAGGAGGCCTGGATCGCAGGTATCCAGAACGCCAGCTCCGATGCGACCATCGCCTACGACCCGGTGGGTTCGGGCGGCGGCCGCGAGCAGTTCATCGCCGGTGGCGTCACCGACTACGCCGGCACCGACTCCGCCTTCGCGGACGAGGAGCTGACGGGCGCCGAGAAGCGCTGCACCGATCAGGGCGGCGAGATGATCCAGATCCCGGTCTACATCTCCGCGATCGCCGTCGTCTACAACCTGCCTGACGTCACGGACCTGCAGCTGTCGCCCGAGACGATCGCCGGGATCTTCGACCAGAAGATCACGACGTGGAACGACCCGGCAATCGCCGCCGACAACCCCGACGCGACGCTGCCGGACACGGCGATCACGCCGGTCAACCGCTCCGACGACTCGGGTACGACCGCCAACTTCACCGACTACCTGGCCGACACGGCCGGCAGCGCGTGGCCTTACCCGGCCGACGACACGTGGCCGGTCAAGGGCGGCGAGGCCGCCAACGGCACCTCCGGTGTGATCGACGCGGTCACGAACGGCGAGGGCACGATCGGCTACGCCGACGAGAGCCAGGCCGGCGACCTCGGCATCGCGAGCATCAAGGTCGGCGACACGTACGTCGCTCCGAGCGCCGAGGGCGCGACCGCTGCCGCTCGACGCGGCGAAGGAGTCGACGGAGGGGAAGTACATCTTCTCCTACGACATCGACCGGACCACGACGAACCCGGACGAGTACCCGCTGCTGCTGCTCTCCTATGAGGCGGCCTGCACGGCCTACGACGACAGCGCCACGGCCGACATCGTCAACGGCGCTGCTGAACTACATCATCAGCCCCGAGGGGCAGGACGCAGCGGCCTCCAACGCCGGCTCGGCGCCGATCTCAGATCAGATCCGCAGCCAGATCCAGCCGGCAGTGGACGCAATCGGTTCCTAGGAGAGGGATCTCCCAGGACCGGGACATGCAGATGCGAGGGGCTTCGCCTGGTGGACGGCGGAGCCCCTCGGCATCGGCATCGAAATCCGAAGTCGTCGGCGCAGGGCCGCCGCGCAGGAGCAATCAACCGGACTTGAGCGCAATCGACACGACCACCAATGCGGGGCAGCTCCTCGCCTCGGCCAGCGGGGGCCGTCGCCAGCGCGGCGACCGGATCTTCTCCAACCTCGCCGTCATCGCCGGCGTGACGATCCTCGGACTTCTCGCCGGAGTCGCCGTCTTCCTGGTCATCCAATCGCTGCCGGCGATCACCGCGAGCGCCTCCGAGCTGCCCGACGGCAAGACGCTCGTCGACTACATCGCCCCGCTCGTCTTCGGCACAGTGCTGGCGGCGATCCTCGCGGTCGTCGTGGCGGTGCCGATGGCCGTCGCGGTCGCGCTCTTCATCAGCCACATCGCGCCGAAGAAGCTCGCGCAGCCGCTCGGCTACATCATCGATCTGCTGGCCGCCATCCCGAGCATCGTCTACGGGCTCTGGGGCCTGGCCGTGCTCGGCCCGGCGACGGTGCCCGTCACCCAGTGGCTGACCGACCACCTCAGCTTCATCCCGTTCTTCGCCGGGCCCTCTTCGGTCACCGGCCGAACGATGTTCACCGTCGGGATCGTCCTCGCGCTGATGATCCTGCCGATCGTCTCCGCGGTCGCCCGCGAGGTCTTCACGCAGACGCCGAAGAAGCTCCAGGAGGGGGCCACGGCTCTCGGCGCGACGCGCTGGGAGATGATCCGGATGACCGTCCTCCCCTTCGGCAGGTCGGCGCTGATCAGCGGCTCGATGCTCGGCCTCGGCCGAGCGCTCGGGGAGACGATGGCCGTCGCGATCATCCTCTCGGTCTCGGGCGCGGTCACCATCAACCTGATCAGCTCCGACAACCCCTCGACGGTGGCGGCCAACATCGCGCTGCAGTTCCCGGAGTCCTCGGGGATCTCGGTCAACGTCCTGATCGCCTCGGGCCTCGTCCTCTTCGGGATCACCCTGATCGTCAACATGATCGCCCGCGCGGTCATCGCCCGGCAGAACATCCAGTAGGAGCTTGGTCCGATGAGCACACCTGAAACCAGAGCCGGCGAGGTGGGAAAGCTCCTCAACGCCTCCGGCGGCGGAGCCGCCCTGCCGGGCTGGGCCACGTACGGGACCGTCTTCGGCGCGGCGATCGCCGCCGCGGTCGTGCTCGACGGTGCTCTCGGCACTTCACGGTCGGTCTGTTCGTCGTCGCGACCGTGATCCTGGCCTGCATCGCCACCTACGCGTGGTCGCGATCGGTCGAGGGGCCGCGCCGTGCCAAGGACCGGCTGATGACGATGAGCATCGCCTCCGCGTTCGGGCTGGCGATGATCCCGCTCGCCTCGCTCCTCTACACGGTCGTGAGCAAGGGCCTGAACCGCTTCGACGTCGAGTTCTTCACGGAGTCCGCCCGCGGCGTGATCGGCGCGGGCGGCGGCGCCAGCCACGCGATCCTCGGCACGCTCATCATCACCGGCGTCGCCACCGTGATCTCCGTGCCGATCGGGATGATGGCCGCGATCTACCTGAACGAGTACGGCGGCGAGAGCCGGCTTCGCCGGGCGCTCACCTTCTTCGTCGACGTGATGACCGGCATCCCCTCGATCGTCGCCGGCCTCTTCGCCTACGCGCTGTTCGAGATCTTCTTCGGGCCCGGCATCCGTCTCGGCATCATGGGCTCGGTCGCCCTTGCGGTCCTGATGATCCCGATCGTCATCCGCTCTTCCGAGGAGATCCTCAAGATCGTCCCCAACCACCTGCGCGAGGCGGCCTACGCGCTCGGAACGCCGAAGTGGAAGACGATCACGAAGGTCGTGCTGCCGACGGCGCTGGCCGGCCTCGTCACCGGGATCATGCTCGCGATCGCACGGATCGTCGGCGAGACCGCGCCGCTGCTCGTCACGACCGGCGTCATCGACTCCGTCAACACGAACCCGGCGAGCGGCCGGATGCAGAACCTCGCCGTCTACGCCTTCAACGAGTACAAGAACCCGGGGGTCCCACCCGAGCCGTCGTTCGACCGCGCCTGGACCGCCGTTCTGGTCCTGATCCTGATCGTGATGATCCTCAACCTCGCGGCCCGGTTCGTCTACCGACGTTTCGGCACCGAGATCCGCTAGCTCCCATGGAAGAGGAAGAAGAAGAGATGATTGAAAGCACCAAGACGCCCGCGGCCTCCCGAACCGGAGGCATCCGGGGCTGAGGCCTCCCCATTGGACCAGCTGCCAGCAAAGCGCGAATCCGACAACGGAGAGTCGTGGAGCGGCTCCAAGCTGAACGCTGAGGCCAAGCGGGTCGTCGCGAAGAACGTGAACCTCTTCTACGGCAACTTCCAAGCCGTCGCCGACGTCAACATCAACATCGAGCCGAACAAGGTGACCGCCCTGATCGGCTCGTCGGGTTGCGGCAAGACGACCTTCCTTCGCTCGATCAACCGGATGCACGAGCTGACGCCGGGCGCACGGGCCGAGGGCGAGATCACGATCGACGGCGAGAACATCTACGCCCCGGGCATCGACCCGGTCGAGGTCAGGCGACTCGTCGGCATGGTCTTCCAGCAGCCCAACCCGTTCCCGACGATGTCGATCTACGAGAACGCGGCGGCCGGCCTGAACCTGAACAGCTCGAAGATGAACAAGTCCGACAAGGACGAGGTCGTCGAGCGCTCGCTGCGCGGCGCGCACCTCTGGAACGAGGTCAAGGACCGGCTCGACAAGCCCGGCTCCGGCCTCTCCGGCGGTCAGCAGCAGCGGCTCTGCATCGCCCGGGCGATCGCCGTCGAGCCGGAGGTGCTGCTCATGGACGAGCCGTGCTCGGCGCTCGACCCGGTCGCGACGCTGGCCATCGAGGATCTGATCCAGGAGCTGAAGAGCAGCTTCACGATCGCGATCGTCACCCACAACATGCAGCAGGCGAGCCGGGCGAGCGACTACACGGCCTTCTTCAACCTGGAGAAGAGCGGCGACCCCGGCCGGCTGGTCGAGATCGACGAGACGACGACGATCTTCTCCAACCCGACCAAGAAAGCCACCGAGGACTACGTCAGCGGGCGATTCGGATGAGCCCCGGCGGCACGCGCCAGAGCTATCAGGACGAGCTCGAGGAGCTCGAGAAGCGCGGGCTCGGCGGGCTCGATCTCGTCGTCGAGACGCTCAACCGCACGCTCGAGGCCGTCGAGCACTCCGACATCGAGCTGGCCCAGATGGTGATCGCCGACGACGACCGGATCGACGGCCGCTACCTGGAGGTCCACCAGTCGATCCTCACCCTGCTGGCCACGCAGGCGCCGGTCGCGACCGACCTGCGGCTGATCGCGGCGCTCCTGCACGTCATGAAGTCCGTCGAGCGGATGGGCGACCAGTGCGTGAACATCGCCAAGGTCATCCCGCTCACGGGCCACACGCCGCCGCGCGACGAGCAGATGATCAGGGACATCCTGACGATGGGCCAGCAGGTCAGGTCGCTGATCAGCCAGTCGAAGCAGGCGTTCATCGACCCGCGACGTCGACCTCGTCCCGCGACCTCGTGCGCCAGGACGACGTCGTCGACAACCTGAACAAGCAGTGCTTCGCGCGCGCGATCGAGATCGGCGACGACGAGGACTCCCGCGAGTGGGGGATCACGATGATGCTCGTCGCCCGGGCGCTCGAGCGGATCGGCGACAACGCCGTCGACATCGGCGAGCAGACCGCGTTCGTCGTCACCGGCCTCTTCCGCGAGTTCGAGGATGCATCACATCCCGAATCTGCCATCGGCTAAGCGCCACTGGAGCGCCTTCGGCGCGAAGCCGCCGCAGGCGGAGATGTTCGGCGTGCTGCGCAGCGCCGGCCACAACCTCGCCAAAGCGGCGACGGTTCTCGACGAGCTGCTGAGGACGTGGCCCGAGGATCGCGGCCTGCGGGGGGAGATCACCCGCCTCGAGCAGGAGGGCGACCGGCTGACCCACAAGCTCGTCAACCGCTTGCGGGTGAGCAAGATGACGCCCGTTCGACCGCGAGGACATCCACAGCCTCGCCGGAGCGATCGACGACGTCGTCGACGACATCGAGGAGGTCTCCGAGCAGCTCGTCATCAAGCACGTGGAGGCGCCGATGGAGCAGGCCCAGCAGCTCGCCGGCGTGCTCCGCGACGCGAGCAGGGCGCTGTCGGCCGCCCTCGACGGCCTCGACCGTCTCGACGGCGTCGACGAGCGCCTCGATGAGATCCGCGAGCTCGAGCAGGAGGGCGACCGGATCTACAGGGCGGCGCTCGCGTCGCTGTTCGACGGCGCGATCGACCCGATGTTCGTCCTCCGCTGGAAGGACATCTACTCAGCCCTCGAGGAGGGCATCGACCGCTGCCGGACGGCCGGCAACAGCATCGAGAGCATCGTCGTCAAACACTCGTAGGGGCAGACAGGACCGTGGCGCCGAGCAGTGCCTCGCGGGCGCAGGCGGCCAGCTCGGCGGGGGTTCCGCGCGGTGGGTGCACCTCGAGGAGCATCGGAGCCCCGTGGTCGCGCAGCAGCGCGCCGGCCTGGAACCAGTTGATCGATCCCTCGCCGGGCGCGAGGTGCAGGTCGAGGCGCAGCGGGTCGAGGTCGGGACGCTGGTCGGCGGCGCGCCAGCGCGCTCCGAGGTTGTCGTGGACGTGGAAGAGGCAGACCATGTCGAGGACGGGCTCGACCATCCGGTGCAGCGAGGTCCGGCGCAGGCCGGCGATCACGTTGGCGTGGCCGACGTCGAGGCAGAGCCCGACGGCCGGGCGAGGTGAGGCGGCGGGCGAGCGCGCGGACCGCGAGCGGGTTCGCCGAGACCGTCTCGGGACCGGGATAGACCGGCGCGAGGTTCTCCAGCGCGAGCATGACGCCGAGACGCTCGGCGGTGCGCGCGAGGACCGAGAGCGACCGCGTCTCGGCGAGCAGCCGGTCCTGGGCGGCGCGGCCGTCGACGACCATCTGGGCGTGGTAGACGACCTGCTCGGCGCCGCATTCGGCGGCGTAGGAGAGGGTGCCGGCGAGCGCGCGGTCGGCGACGGGCTCGCCGGCGAGTAGATCGCCGGGGGCATGGACGACGAGACCGCAGGTCCGTGGCGTCGAGCGCCCCGCCGACCGCCCGAGCGTGCCGGATGCAGCTGCGGGGGTCGGCGAGGACCGCCGCCGGCGGGGCGGGAATCTGGACCCAGCCGAAGCCCGCCGACTCGATCTCCTTGAGCATCGGCCGGGAGGGCCACCACTCGTCGGGGACGTTGAGGCCGATGCGGTCTTCCGGTGTGGTTGGTCGATCATCCCCTCGAGCTTCGACGCGAACGGGTCCGGAGCTGTGAAACGATCGTGAAATCGCGGTGAAAACCCTGCTATCGGCGAGATTTCTCCGGTCGGTTCACCGCGCGTTAACCCCTTCCGCCGTCGGCGGTTGCAAGATGGGTCAATGCCCGCCGTCGTGCTGCTCCAGCAAGCCGGCCGGAGGCGCTCGCGTGTCCTCCGATCGTCCTCTGACAAGATCACCCGCAGGCCAATGCTCTGTGCGGCGATCGACATCGGATCCAACACCACGCGAGTCCTCGTCGCCGAGCCCGAGGAGGGCCAGCTCCGCAAGGTGATGGAGCAGCGGGCCTACACCCGGATCGGCAAGGACGTGACGCGGGAGCGACGGTGAGATCTCCGACGAGAAGCTCGAGGAGGTCATCGACGTCGTCGTCACCCAGGTCCGGCTCGCCCAGGAGCTCGGCGCGCAGGCAGATCAGGATCGTCGCGACCGCGGCGATCCGCGAGGCGACCAACAGCGAGGCGATCGCCGCGCCAGATCTCCGAGGCCTGCGGAATCCCCGTCGACGTGCTCACCGATCACGAGGAGGGCCGCCTCTCCTTCCTCGGCGCGACCAAGGCCCTGGGCCATCCCGTGGAGGGCGAGATCGCGGTCGTCGACGTCGGCGGCGGCTCCTCCGAGGTGTCGATGGGCACGATCGCCGAGGGTGTCCGCGAGGTTCACTCCTATCCGATCGGCTCGGGCGTTCTCGCCGAGGAGCTGATCGAGAGCGACCCACCCGGCCCGGTCGAGATCCGCAAGCTGCGGGAGCGGATCGAGGACTTCTTCGCGGGCGTCGAGCTCGACCAGCCCGACCAGGCGGTCGCCGTCGGCGGCAGCGCCACCTCGCTGCGCCGGCTCGTCGGAGCGGTGCTCGAGTACGAGACGCTCGAGCGCGGCGTCCGGGTCCTGACCAGCGACCCGGCCGCCGATGTCGCCAAGCGCTTCGAGCTCGATCCCCGCCGCGTCGAGGTGCTCGCCTCGGGCGTCCTGCTGCTCGAGCAGTTCTCGCAGATGCTCGGCCAGCCGTTGCAGATCGGCAAGGGCGGGCTGCGCGAGGGCGTCATCCTGGAGATGCTCAACGACGGCAACGGGGAAGTGGTCCAGAGCGCCGCCTAGGTAAGTGCGCGACTCGCGCCCTCCGGCGCTCGACTGCGCGTCACGGGCGCGTCACCGCTTTCCCGCCACAAATACGTGACTGCCGATGGCCAAGGCGCGCGAGATTCCGGGCCTGAGCACCGAGCTTCCCTACGGGGAGGTGGCGGCGCGGGTGCTCGAGGTGCGTTGCGAGGAGCTGATGGGCTACTCCGAGAACGTCCTCGACGTCGAGCGGATCGAGGGCGTCCACGACATGCGCGTCGCGACCCGGCGGCTGCGGGCGGCGATCGAGGTGTTCTGGCCCTGCTTCCCCCCAAGCCCCGCAAGCGGGTGCTCGCGGAGGTCAAGGCTCTCGCCGACGCGCTCGGCGAGCGGCGGGACCGTGACGTCGCGATCGCCGTACTCGACGGAGTTCGCCGAGTCGATGCCCCATCCGGACCGGCCCGGCATCTCCTCGCTCGTGGCCGAGTTGCGGACCGAGCAGAAGGTCGCGAATGACGGTCTCGCGGCGAGCGTGTCTCCGGCCGGGCTCGAGCATCTTCGCGATGAGTTGCTCGAGCTCGCGAAGCTCGCCCGCGAGGCGGCGCGACCGGAGGGTCGGGCCGAATGAAGGCGAGGAAGGTCAAGAAGCTGGACCCCGCCGGTGCGCTCGCCGAGAACGCGGCGCGCATCGTCCTCGTCCGCGTCGAGGAGCTCCGCTCGTTCGCGCCCCGTGCCCTGCAGCCGGATGCCGCCGAAGTCCAGCACGACATGAGGATTGCGGCCAAGCGGCTGCGATACGTGCTCGAGGCGACCGGCTTCTGCTTCGGTCGCCCCGCTGCCGCCGCGCGCAAGCGGGCCAAGGAGCTCCAGGATCTGCTCGGCGAGATCCACGACGCCGACGTGATGCTGCCGAGGACCAAGCGCCACCGAGCCCTGCTGCAGATGGAGGACGCCCACTCCGTCAGGGCGCGTGCGGGTTCCGCTCAGGATCTCGATCCGCGGCTCGCCGCACGTGCTCCTCATCGAACCGCCTACCGCGGCCTCGATGTGCTCGAGGTCTACCTGCGGGCGCGACGCTCGCTGCTCTTCGACCGCTTCGCCGAGCTTTGGCGGGAAAGCGAGGAGCGCGGGATCTGGCGTCTGCTGATCCGCGCCGCCGACAACGAGATCGCCCGAGCCGCCGAGGCTCGCCGTGTCGCCGAGCGCGCCGCTCGCGCCCGCGAGGCGCTCGAGGAGGCCGAACGGGTGCGCAGCGAGGCCGCCGAGCGCGCCGCCCGCGCCGCCGCCGAGCTGGCCGAGGCGGAGGCCGACGTCGTGGAGTCGGGGCCGGCAGGTTTGAGGTGGGCGCGGCCTGCCGAGGGACTCGACGGCGGGTGGGAGTTGGTTTGGGCGGTGAGGGGAAGGATTCGGGGCGCTCGGCCACCTTTCACCCGCCTACCGAGGAGCGCTTCAAGTCGGTGGCGCAGTTTTCCCGGCTATGGACTGGGAAACGAAACTGCTTTAAGGGCGGTCTATCCGCCTAAGTAGAGGTTTCGGCAACGCACTGCCGGCCCCACCTGCCGACTGACGCCCTTGCCGAGCGGTAGCACCGCGCCGCCCGAGCAGAGCGGACGCGAAGCGGAGCATCTGCTCGGAGTCACCTCGGCGGAGTTATCCACCAATTAACCGCAGGTTTGCAGGGAGATAACTCCCTGCCCTCCGGCTGAGGGCATGCTCGGGCCGAATCAATGAATCAGCAAGAGGGAGCAACGATGACCCCCGATCCGGTTACCGCGATGCCGACCAGCAGGGCCGACCTGCACTGCCACTCGACCGCCTCGCAGATCTCGAAGCTCGGGGTGCAGCGCAGCGCCGGGTCTGCCGGAGTGCGCAACGCCTCCGCAGGAGGTCTACGAGCTCGCGAAGCGACGGGGCATGGACTTCGTGACGATCACCGACCACGACACGATCGACGGGGTGCTGGAGATCGCTCACCTCCCCGACGTCTTCATCTCCGAGGAGCTGACCGTCTCCTTCCCCGGCGAGCCGCAGGCCGTTCACGTGCTCTGCTTCGGAATCACACCGGACGATCACGAGTGGCTGCAAGGGCATTCGGGGAACGTCGAGGAGTGCGCCGAGTACCTGCGCGGCAACCAGATCGCATGCGCGCTCGCCCATCCCTTCTACGCCGTGGCGGCGCCGCTCTCTTCGCGGCATCGCCGCCGGCTCGCCGAGCTGTTCGCGGTCTGGGAGACCCGCAACGGCTCGCGAGCCCACGAGCTGAACCGGCCGGCGTCGATCTTCGTCGACACCCAGGGCCTCGCCGGCACCGGTGGATCCGACGATCACGCCGGCGTCGACATCGGCCGCACCTTCACGCTGACGCCCCGCGCCGCCGATGCCGCCGAGTTCGTCGAGCTGTCTGCGGATCGGCGCCGTCGAGCCGGGCGGGGAGGAGGGGAGCGCCGCGAAGTGGGCCCATGCCGCGATCGCGATCGCGGCCCGCACCCTGCTCGACCGATGGCCGCCGACCCGAACCGCCCGCGCCGGCGGCGGTCCTCGGCCTGCTCGAGCGGGTCGTCGGCGAGGGCCGCGAGCGCACGGGCGTCGAGGGTGAGGGCGGCGGCGACTTCACGCCCGACGACGCCCGCTCCCTGCTCTCCGCATGGATCGAGGCGGTCGGGCTCGACGGCGGCCCCGCCCTGATCGAGCTGATGCAGGCGGACGGGTTCAGCCATCGCGACCTCTATCGCCGGGCCCGCTCCGTCCACGACGCGAGGCTGCGGGCCGTTTCCGACGCGGCGACCGAGGAGATCGCCGAGCACGGCAGCGCCGTCCAGACGACGGCCGCGCTGTTTCAGGCGCTGCGTGCCCGTGATCCCGTACGCGCCGGCGATCGCCTTCCTCGCGGGCGAGCGCTCACGCCTCGATCGGGCCGAGGGCGCGGCCCGCGGGTCGCGATCGTCGTCGACGCGATCGGAGCCCCGCACGGCGTCTCGCACACGATCGAGCGGATCAGGGAGCTCGCCGTACCCGGCTTCGACGTCGAGGTCGTCGGCACCGATCGGCAGGTCGACCGCCGGCTCCCGGCTGTCGCCGAGGTCGCCATGCCCTTCTACGAGGGCATGGAGGTGGGCGATCCCGTCCCTGCCGAGCCTGATCGAGACACTGGCGGACGGGGAGTACGACCTCATCCACGTCGCCACGCCGGGACCCGCCGGGGTCGCCGCCGCCCTCACCGCTCGCGTCGCCGGCATCCCGCTGGTCGCGAGCCACCACACCGAGTTCGTGGACTACGCCCGGCTGCGTACGGGCAACGAGGGTCTGGCGGCCGCGATGGGCCTGGCGATGAGCTTGCTCTACAGGGAGTGCGAGATCGTCCTCTCGCCGAGCACCTCCGCGGACGCCTCGCTCGAGCGGCTGGGGGTCCCGACCGAACGGGTCGCGCGCTGGATTCGCGGCGTCGACACCGCCCGGTTCTCTCCCGACCACCGGTCCCGATCGCTGCGCGGGGCGCAACTTCAACGTCCTCTACGCGGGACGGCAGACGCGCGAGAAGGGCATCGAACTGCTCGCCGACGCGTTCGAGATCGCCCGCCGTCACGAGCCGCGGCTTCGCCTCGTGCTGGCCGGCGACGGACCGGAGAGCGGCTTCCTGCGAGGGCGGCTCGGCGGGAGCGCGGAGTTCCTCGGCTGGCTGTCGGGTGACGAGCTCGCCCATGCTTACGCCGACGCCGACGCGTTCCTATTCCCGTCGGAGACGGACACCTACGGACAGGTCGTCGTCGAGGCCCAGGCGAGCGGCGTACCGGTGGTCGCCGTGGCCGCGGGCGGTCCGGCCGACCTGATCGAGCACGGTCGCAGCGGGCTCCTCGCCGAGCCGAACGCCGATGAGCTCGCCGCCAAGCTCGTTCGGCTCGTCGAGAACCGGGCCCTGCGTGCGCGGCTCGCCGGCGGCGGCATGGCCGCGGCCCGGGAGCGGACCTGGAAACGCTCGCTCTCTCAACTCGCCGACGGGTACTCGATCGCCCTCGGCCGCAACGACAGTGTCAGTTCAGGGGTCTCCACCGAGTCCCCGAGGAGCCTTGCGCTCTACAGTTAGGGCGTGAGCGAGGTCAACTACGAGCGGGATTCCCCGGGCGATTCCGTCCCGGTGTCCATCCCGTCACCAGCCTCGCCCTCGATCCCGGTCGAGGAGGTCGTCGACCTCTCCGATTCATGGCTCTACTTCAATCGCGAGCTGTCGTGGATGGATTTCAACGACCGCGTCCTGCAACTCGCCGAGGACCAGAGCATCCCGCTCCTCGAGCGCCTGAAGTTCTGCGCGATCTACGAGAGCAACCTCGACGAATTCGTGATGGTGCGCGTGGCCGGCGTCCACGACAAGGTCGTCGCGTCGCTGCCGGCGAGCGGGGCCGACGGAATCCCCCCGGCGGAGGTCCTCGCGGCGGTTCGCGAGCGCACGATCTCCCAGCGGGAGCGGCTCGAGAGCTGCCTCGAGACGAGTTGCTCCCGGCCCTGGCCGAGCACGGGATCCGGATCATCTCCTACAACGACGCCACGACCGAGGAGCTCGAGGAGATCGACCTCCTCTTCAGCAGCCGCGTCTTTCCCGCCCTGACGCCGCTGGTCTTCGGCGTCGGCCGGCCCTTCCCCTACATCTCCAACCTCTCGCTGAGCCTTCTCGTCGTCCTCCGCGACCCGGTACAGGACACCGAGGTGATGGCTCGCGTCAAGGTTCCGAAGGAGCTGATGCGCCGGTACCTGCCGATCGGCGACGGACGCAGCTTCGTCTCGCTCGAGGACGTCATCTCCCACAACCTCGAGGCGCTCTTCCCCGGGATGGAAGTCGTCGATCACGTCCTCTTCCGGGTCACCCGGGACACCGACTACGACGTCTCCGACGAGGCCGACGACCTCCGCCAGGCCGTCGAGGACGAGATCCGGCGCCGCCGATTCGGCGAGGTCATCCGGCTCGAGCTCGAGGGGCAACTCGACCCTCGCCTCCGCGAGCGCCTCGTCTCCATGCTCGACATCCGTCCCGAACAGGTCTACGAAGTCAACCGGATCGGCATGGACGACCTCTTCGACATCGCGGGGGTCTCCGGCTTCGCCGAGCTTCGCTACGCGCCTTTCACCGGGATCACCCAGACGCGCCTGCAGGCGCCTGAGGGACAGAGCAACGACCTGCTGGCGGCGATCCGCGAGGGCGACATCCTCGTCCATCACCCCTACGACTCCTTCTCGACCTCGGTCGAGGCGTTCGTCCGCCAGGCCGTGAACGACCCCGACGTCCTGGCGATCAAGCAGACCGTGTACCGGACCAGCGACGACTCGCCGCTGGTCCCGGCACTGATCCTCGCTTCGGAACGGGGCAAGCAGGCGGTCTGCATGGTGGAGCTGAAGGCCCGCTTCGACGAGCAGGCCAACATCCGCTGGGCGAAGAAGCTCGAGCAGGCGGGCGTCCACGTCGTCTACGGCATCCCCGCCCTGAAGACGCACGCCAAGTGCATCCTCATCGCCCGGCGCGAGGGAGACGGCGTCCGCCACTACGCCCACATCGGAACCGGCAACTACAACCCGAAGACCGCCCGCCTCTACACCGACCTCGGTCTCTTCACCTGCGACCCCGATCTCTGCTCCGACATCGCCGAGATGTTCAACTACCTGACCGGCTACGCGCGGCCCCAGAACTACCGCAAGGCGCTGATCGCTCCGTTCAACCTGTCCGAAGGGCTGCTGACCGAGATCGATCGGACGATCGAGTCCCACTCGGCGCAGCGGCCGGCGCGGATCCGGATGAAGATGAACTCCCTGCTCGATCCGAAGACGATCCAGGCTCTCTATCGAGCCTCGCAGGCGGGGGTCGAGGTCAAGCTCAACGTCCGCGGAATCTGCGCTCTGCGCCCGGGCGTCGAGGGCGTCTCCGAGAACATCGAGGTCGTCTCCGTGCTCGGGCGATTCCTCGAGCACTCCCGCATCTACTCCTTCGAGCGCCCGGGGCAGACCCGCATGTTCACCGGCTCGGCCGACCTGATGCCTCGCAATCTGTACAACCGCGTCGAGCTCGTCATCCCCGTCGAGGACGAGGGCGTCAGGCAGGAGATGTCGGAGATCCTCGACCTCAGCCTCGCCGAGAACGCTGGAGCGTGGACGCTCGACAACGAGGGCGAGTGGAAGCGTCGGGTCCGCGCCGAAGGCGAGCCGATCCATGACGTCCAGGCGACGATGATCGATCGCAGCATCGCTCGCGGCGCCGAGGCGCCCCCCACGCTCTAGGCGGGCCGAGCCCGTCCGGCGATGCGACACGACGCCCACGGCTACTGGATCGAGGAAGCGGGTCTCGAGGACACCGAGGCGAGACCAACGCTGCGCGCCGATACGGATGCCGACGTCGTCGTCATCGGCGGCGGTTACACCGGTCTCTGGTCGAGCTGGTGGCTGAAGCAGCAGGCGCCCGACGCCCGTGTCGTCCTGCTCGAGGCCGATCGCTGCGGGTTCGGGCCGAGCGGCCGCAACGGCGGCTTCGTCAACTCGATGTCGTTCAGCCTGCCGACGATGCAGGCCCTATTCGGCGACGAGCGCGCCGTCGAGATGGTCCACGCGGGGGACGCCTCGGTGCAGGCGATCGGCGACTGGTGCGAGCAGCAGGAGGTCGACGCGTGGTTCCGTCACAACGGCTATCTGCAGGCGTCGACCGCCCCGCATTTCGACCACACCTGGGATCCCGTCGCCGTCTCCTGTGAGGAGCTGGGCGAGCGCGGCCGGATCGAGGTCCTCGATCGCGACGCCATCCGGGCCCGGTGCGCTTCACCCATCTTTCGCGCCGGCGCCTATTACCGCGCCGGCGCCACCGTCCAGCCGGCGCGCCTCGCCGCCGGGCTCCGCGAGCGCCTGCTCGAGGCCGGGGTCGAGATCCACGAGCACACGACCGTCCAGTCGCTCACCGAGGAGGGGGAGGGGTCGTCGCCTCGACCCCGGGCGGGAACGTCCGCGCCGGCGCCGCGATCCTCGGTGCGGGCGGCTCGCTGCTGCGATTCCGGCCCCTGCGCCGCTCGCTGACGGTGACGTCGAGCCACATGGTCATCACCGAGCCCGTCCCCGACGTGATCGAGGAACTCGGCTGGACGGGCGGCGAGTGCATCACCGACTCCCGCCACATGGTCCATTACTTCCGGACGACCCCCGACGGAAGGATCGCCTTCGGTTGGGGAGGAGGCCGGATCGTGCGCGGCGCCAACCTGCACGGCCGGGCCGAGATCGACCCCGAGCTCGCCGCCGAGGTCGAGGCCCACATGCGCCGCTTCTTCCCGCAGCTCGAGGGCCGAAAGGTGACCCACGCCTGGGGTGGGCCGATCGACGTCTCGCCCACACACCTGCCGGTGATCCGCACCGTGGGCGAACGCAGCTTCGCCGGCTTCGGCTACACCGGGCACGGTGTCGGGCCCTCGCAGATGGTCGGTCATGCGCTCGCTTCGATGGCTCTCGATCGACGGGACGAGTTCACGTCGCTGGCGATCGTCGACCCGCCCCCCGTGCACGTACCGCCGGAGCCTTTTCGCTTCGCGGGTGGATCGATAATCCGGCGGGCGATCCTGCGCAAGGAGTCTGCCGAAGAGGAAGATCGTGTTCCCGGACGAATTACCCGGATGGTGAGCGGTATTCCCGAGCGGATCGGCATCCACGTCGGCCGATAGGAGATCTCTGATGGAAGCAAGTCCGGTAGTCGAATCCGCGGAGGGTCGTGACCTACTCCGAGGCCTGTCGAGGCTCTGGTGGCTGTGGCTCGTCTTCGGGATCGCGTGGATCGTGATCGCGCTCGTGATCCTTCAGTTCGACCAGGCCTCCATCAACACGGTCGGCGTCCTGATCGGCCTGATGTTCTTCGTCAGCGGCATTCAGCAGTTCGCGGTCGCCGCCCTCGTCGATCGCGGCGGTTGGCTGTACGGCATCTTCGGGTTCCTGTTCATCGTCGCCGGCGTGATCTCGTTCATAAGTCCTGAGAACACCTTCGCCGCGATCGCCGACATCCTCGGCTTCCTGTTCCTGATCGTCGGCCTGTTCTGGATCATCCAGGCCTTCATGGAGCGGGACGAGAACGACGTCTGGTGGCTCGGTCTGACGGCCGGCATCCTGATGGTGATCCTGGCCTTCTGGACCGGCGGTCAGTTCTTCATCGAGAAGCAGTACACGCTGCTCGTCTTCGCCGGCATCTGGGCGCTGATGTCGGGAGTCACCGACATCGTCAAGGCCTTCCAGATCAAGAAACTGGGCGACCTCGTCTAGTCGTTGCCGGAACGCTGCCGGCGTGACCACGACGGGCACGCCGACCAGCGGCTAGGCGGAGCCGAAGGCAGCGCCCGGCTTCGCGGGCTGCCAGCGGGTGGTCACGACCTTCTTGCGCGTGTAGAACTCGATTGCGTCGTTGCCGTTAGCGTGGAGGTCGCCGACCATCGAGTCCTTCCATCCAGCGAAGGGGAACCAGGCCACCGGCGCGGGAACGCCGACGTTGATGCCGACCATCCCGGCCTCGACCTCGTTGCGAAAGCGCCGGACCGCCTCCCCGGAGGAGGTGAAGAGCACGGAAGCGTTCCCGTAGCGGGAAGCGTTGACGAACTCGAGCGCCTCGCCGAGATCATCGACCTCGACGATTGCCAGCAACGGCCCGAACAGCTCCTCGCGTGCCAGTTCGGATTCGCGGTCGGGGGCGGTCAGGATCGTCGGGCCCATCAGGGCGCCCGCGGAGTTCGTCGTGCCGCGGCCGTCGACGACGACCTCCGAGCCCTCGCCGATCGCTCGATCCACGGCCCCCGAGACGCGGTCGCGGGCGTCGGCGCCGACCATCGGTGGGCAGACGACACCCTCCTCGGCGCCGTTGCCGGTGGGAAGGTTCGTAGCGGCTTCGGCGAGCGCCGAGCGGACCTGATCACGGCGTGCCTCATCGCCGACGACGACGGCGACCGAGCCGGCCAGGCAGCGCTGCCCCGCGTTGCCGAATGACGACTGCATCATCGCCGGGATAGCGAGGTCGAGGTCGGCGTCGGCGTTGACGACCATCGAGTTCTTGGCGCCGCCGAGCGCCTGAACACGCTTGCCGGATTTCGTGCCCCGCTCCATCACGTAGAGGGCGGTCGACGCCTGACCGACGAAACTGATCGCGTCGATCTCGGGGTGATCAAGTAGTCCGTTCACCGCATCGTGCGCTCCGTGCACGATGTTGACGACGCCCGGGGGGATCTGATCGATGCCGTCGCAGAGCTCGACGATCCGCTGCGGCGTCCGCGGGTCGCGCTCGGAGGGCTTGAGGATGAACGTGTTGCCGCATGCGATTGCGTACGGCAGGAACCACATCGGGATCATCGCCGGGAAGTTGAAGGGCGTGATCGCGGCGACGACCCCGACCGGCTGCCGCCACATCTCGACGTCGACCCCGCCTGCCACGCCCTCGAGGGTTTCCCCCTTCATGAGGGAGGGGATGCCGCAGGCGACTTCGGTCGATTCGATCCCACGGCCGACTTCGCCTCGAGCGTCATCGAGCGCCTTGCCCATGTCCTGGGTGACCAGCTGAGTGAGTTCCTCGCGATGCGCCCAAAGGGCCTCGCGGAGCGCGAACAGGGCTCGGGCTCGCTTCGCGACCGGCGTGGCGGCCCAGGCGGGCTGCGCGGCGCGAGCCGCCATCGCGGCGGCATCGACGTCGGCAAGCGTCGACAGCGGAACTCGGGCGAGGACCTCGCCGGTGGCGGGATCGACGTCGTCGAGGAACTCGGTCGTCGCGGATTCGACCCACTCCCCGCCGATGTAGTTCTTGAGCGTCTCGGTCGTCGCCGAAGTGCCCTGCTCAGTGCCCTCTGCTGCCAACGTCTGCGGCTCCATGGCCGTTCTCCTTGCGTCTACGAAAGTGAGCCATCGATGGTACTCACCGCGCAAGGACCATTGTTGAACAATCTCGTGGGGAGATTTGTACGGGGTGGATAAGGAGGGCGTGGCCTACCGAGGAACTCGCCGGCGTAAGTCGTCGACCGCGGGTCCTGTCGCCGGGTGGACCGCACCCCCGCTCGCTCCCGCTCGGGGGTACGGCCCACGCCCGCGCCACCCGCGGGAGACGGGTCCAGGTGGGCGTGGCCTGCCGAGGGACCCCCGGTCGGGCGGAAGACGGCTGGGCAGTGAGGGAAGGATCCGGCCATGTCGCCGAGCCGCTGCCGCTTTTCGCGGCCCGATGGCAGGAAACGACGCACTATGCGTCGCAAGCTGCCAGCGAGCGGCCGAATGGCAGCTTGATCACCGTATCGGTGAGTTACCTGCCACCCGCCGGCAGCTTTCACCCCACATACGGGTGTTTCCTGCCATCGAGCTTCGAGCCGACCCCTCTCAGCCCTTCCCTTGCCCCACCAACCCCCTTAGGCCCCTGCTGAGCGGCTCAATTCACCTTGGCGCAGGCCGAGGAAAGCGGACGGCGGAGCCGGAGCATTCCCTCGGATTTATCTAAGACGCCCCGTACTCCGACCGTACGGGTACCACCACTCCTTGCGCTCGATCTCGGTCTCCATGTGGACGTGCTTCGTCTCCTGGAAGGCCTCGAGGCCTTCGCGGCCGAGTTCGCGGCCGATACCGGACTGCTTGAAGCCGCCGAAGGGGCCGGCGTCGTTGTCCGTGAGCGGGTCGTTGATCCAGACGGTGCCGGCGCGGAGCTCCTTCATGCAGTGGACGGCGCTCTTGAGGTCGCGTGTGTAGACGTTTGCGCCGAGGCCGAAGCGGGTGCCGTTGGCAAGGGCTATGGCCTCGTCGAGGTCCTTGACTCGGACGATCGGAGCGACCGGTCCGAAGGTCTCCTCGCGCAATAGATCAGTTTCAGGAGGGGCGCCGGCGACCACGGCGGGGGAGAGGAAGTGACCGCGGTCCTGCCCGCCGGAATCGCCGCCGGTGAGGACCTCGGCGCCGGCGGCGACGGCGGCCTCGAGCTGGTCGACGACCTTCTGCCGCTGCGGCGCGGAGACCATCGGGCCGATGTCGGTGGCGACCTCGAGCGGGTCGCCGAGGATCGAGCGTCTCGGTGTGGGCGACGAAGGCCGAGACGTAGTCGTCGTAGACGTCCTCCATCACGTAGAAGCGCTCGGCGGAGGTGCAGACCTGTCCGGCGTTGAGGTAGGCGGCCCAGGCACCGCCGCGGGCGGCGATCTCGATCTCGCCGGCCATGTCGGCGCAGACGATGAACGGGTCCTTGCCGCCCATCTCCAGGTTGACCCTGGCGAGCCGCTCGGCACAGGCGAGTGCGACCCGCCGCCCCGTCGCGACCGAGCCGGTGAACGCGATGCAGTCGATCCGCTCGTCGGCGGACATCGCGGCGCCGACGTCGCCGGCGCCGGCGATCAGGTTGACGACGCCGGCGGGGAGGTGGTCGACGCAGGCGGCCAACTCCAGGGTCGAGAGCGGAGTCACCTCCGACGGCTTGGCGACGACGGTGCAGCCGGCGGCGAGGGCCGGGGCGACCTTCCACGTGAGCAGGAGCAGCGGGTAGTTCCAGGGGACGATGCAGCCGACGACTCCGAGCGGGTCCTTGACGACCATCGCGACCTGGCTCGACTCGATCGGCGGGATCACCCGGCCGGCGCTGTCGCGGCCGATCTCGGCGTAGTAGTCGAACGCGGCCGCGCACCAGTCGATCTCGTCGCGGTTCTCGACCAGCGGCTTGCCGCCCTCGAGGGTCATCGTCCGGGCGAGGCTCTCCTGGTTCTCGCGCAGGCGCCGGGCGACCTCGTGGAGCATCTCGCAGCGTTCCCCCGCCGGTGTCCGCGACCACGTCTCGAAGGCGACCCGCGCCGCGGCGACGGCGGCGTCGAGCTGCTCGGGCGAGGCCGAGCCGACGGACTCGATCGTCTCGGTCGTGAACGGGTTCTCGACGGCGATCGGCTCGCCGGCTCCGGCGACGAGCTCGCCGCCGATCAGCAGCTCGTGCTCGGTCACGAAGCGGCGGGAACGGCGGTCGCCGAGACGCCTGGCGCGGAGCCGTCGCCTTCCTGATCGGGACGGACGGCCGCGAGTTTCTCGGCCCGGCGCTGCTGGACGACCGTGACGACCATCGCGACGACCGTGATGAGAAACAGCATCGTCGCGAAGACGTTGACCTGGACCGGGATGCCGCGCTGGGCCGCACCGAAGATGTAGAGCGGGAAGGTGACAGTGGTGCCCGAGTTGAAGTTCGAGATCACGAAGTCGTCGAGCGAGAGCGCGAACGCAAGGCCGCCGGCGGCGATCAGACCGGGTGCGATGAGGGGCAACGTCACCGTCCGGAACGTCGTCCCCGTATCCGCGCCGAGGTCTCTCGCCGCCTCCTCGAGGCGGCGGTCGAATCCGATCAACCTCGATCTGACGACGACGACGACGAAGCTGATCGAGAACATGATGTGCGCGATCGCCAGGGTCACGAAACCGGTGCTGATCTGGAAGTAGACGAACATCGAGAGGAGTGCGGCGCCGATCACGACCTCGGGGCTGGTCATCGGAATGACGATCAGGAGGTTTGCGGCGCGGCGCCCGCGGAACTCGTGGCGGACGAGCGCGAGCGCGATCATCGTGCCGAGGATCGTCGCGACGATAGTCGTGACCGCGGCCAGCTCGAGGCTCGTCAGCATCGCCTTGTTGAGATCCGGCAGATCGAAGGCGTTCGCCCAGTAGTCGGTGGTGAAGCCCTGCCAGGTGAAGTTGAACTTGCCGGCCGGATCGTTGAACGAGAAGGCGATGATCACCGCGATCGGCAGCAGCGTGTAGATCACGACCAGGATCGCGAAGATCATCACCCCGCGCTCGCGGAGCCAGTTGATCGCCCTCATCTCGCGTTCACCACCTCGGCCTCGTCACCCATCAGCGACTCCTCACCGGCGAACTTGATGTAGATCGCGACCGCGATCACGATCAGCGCCATCATGATGAACGAGATTGCCGCGGCGATCGGGTAGTCCTTGACGTTCAGGTACTGGCTCTGGATGACGTTGCCGATCATCGCCTGGTTCGGGCTTCCGAGGAAGGTGGCGTTGACGTAGTCGCCGACGGCGGGGATGAAGGTCAGCAGCGTCCCGGCGATGACGCCGGGCATCGAGATCGGCAGCGTCACCTTGCGGAACGTGGTCCGGGCGCTTCCGTAGAGATCCTTGCCCGCCTCGATCAGACGAGTGTCCATCTGCTCGAGGCTCGCGTAGATCGGCAGGACCATGAACGGGAGGAAGTTGTAGGTGAGGCCGGCGATCACGGCCGTCGGGGTCTTCAGGATCGTCCCGTCGCCGGCGACGAGCCCGATCGTCTGGAAGAAGTTCACGACGCTGCCGTCGTTGGAGAGGATCGTCTGCCACGCGTAGGTGCGGATCAGGTACGTGGTGAAGAACGGCGCGATCACCGCCAGCAACATGACCGTCCGCCAGCGGCCCGCCTTGAACGCGATTGCATACGACAGCGGGTAGGCGATCAGCAGACAGAGCAGCGTTGCGATCCCGGCGTAGATGAACGAGCGGATGAACTGGGTGTCGAAATCCGTCAGCGCCGTCTTGAAGTTCTCGAAGTGCCAGGTCATCTCGAACGTCGTGTCGAGCGAGCCCTGGTACAGCGAGATCGAGAGCATGAAGAGCATCGGCAGGACGAAGAAGATCGCCAGCCACAACAGCCCCGGCCCCATCAGGAAGTACGGGACTCCCTTCGATCGTGCCCAACTCCGCACCGGTCAGCCTCCCGTCACCAGACTCTGGAATTCCTTCTCGATCTCGGCCGTATCGAGCTTCGGAGGATCGGGCTGCGTCGAGCAGTTCTTCGTGAACGATTCGGTCGGGAAGATCAGCGGGCTCTTCGCGGCTTGCGGGTTGATCTTCTTCAGGTACGGCTTCACGCCGGCCACCGGGGAGAAGTAGTAGTTGTAGTTCGCGATCTGGGCCTGATTCTTGGGCTGGTAGACGTAGTTCATCCACTCGTAGGCGGCCGCCGGGTTCGGGGCGCCGACCGGGATCACCATGTTGTCGGACCAGAGAATGCAGCCCTGCTCCGGCATCACGAACCGGATGTCGGGATTGTCGGCCTGGAGCTGGATTGCGTCGCCGGACCAGCCGATCGCCGCGACGACGTCGCCGCGCGCCATGTCGTTGATGTAGGAGTTGCCGGTGACTCCGATGATCTGACCGGAGTCGACGGCCGCCTTGAGCTTGTCGATCGCGGCGAGCCAGTCGTCGGCAGTTGCGTCCGCCGGATCGATCCCCTCGGCCTTCATCACCAGCGGCACGGTGTCGCGCATCTCGCTCAGCACGGTGATCTTGCCGTGGTACTGGGGATCGAAGATGTCGTTGACGCTCTTGATGTCCGGCGCATCGGCGGTATTGACGACCAGGCCCGTCATGCCGCTCTGCCACGGCAGCGAGAAGTCGCGGTTCGGGTCGAACGAGGGGTGTCTGGAGGCTCGGGACGAGGTTGTCCATCGCCGGCTGCACCGACTTCTGGTCGAAGTTCTGCAGGTAGCCGAGGTTGTGCATCTTGTTCGCCATCCAGTCGGTGACGACGACGATGCTGCGTCCGGCCGGGTCGCGGTTGGCCAGCGTCGGCTGGAGCTTCGAGAAGAACTCGTTGTTGTCGTTGACATCCTCGATGTAGTCGACCGAGATGCCGGTCTTCTTCTCGAACTCGGCGACCGTGTCCTTGTCGATGTAGGCCGGCCAGTTCGAGATCGTGATGGAGCCGTCGCCCGGGCCGGGGGCCGCGGTCGCCGGTCTCCGTCGGCCCGTCGAGGCCGCCGGCGCCGAGGTCGCTGCACGCGCTCATCCCGATCGCGGCGCCGATCAGCGCCAGCGCGAGAATGAGGCGAGCGAGCTTCTTCATCAGGCGGCGCCCTGACTCGCCTTGGTCGTGAACGCCTCGTGGTCGGCGGTTGCCCGCTCGGCTCCCGACTCGCGCACGAGGTGGATGTGCTCCGGGGTCCAGGAGAGCTTGACGTCGGCGCCGCCGCCGGGCAGCGACTGCCGCTCGGCCTCGTCGGTGTTCGGGCAGAGGACGGTCATTCGGGCACCGCCCTTCAATTCGACCACGAGCTGAGTCGCCGTGCCGAGGTAGATCGAGCTGGCGACGACGCCCTCGACGCTCTGCTCGTTGTCGGCGTGGACGGTTCCCGACTGCGACTTCGGGGTCACGTAGAGCTTCTCGGGCCGGACGACGGCGTGGCACTTTTCGCCGGTCGCGAGGCCGTTGGCGCTGCTCTCGACCGTGACGCCCGCGTCGAGCTCGACCGTCGCGCGGTCGCCGCTCAGCGATCGCACCGTTCCGGGCATCAGGTTCGAGACGCCGATGAATCCGGCGACGAATGTCGTCTCCGGCCGTTCGTAGACCTCGACCGGAGTGGCGATCTGCTCGACGATGCCGCGGTTCATGACCGCGATCCGGTCGGACATCGTCAGCGCTTCCTCCTGATCGTGGGTCACGTAGACGAACGTGATGCCGATCTCCTGCTGGATCCGCTTGAGCTCGACCTGCAGGCCCTTGCGGAGCTTCAGGTCGAGAGCGCCGAGCGGCTCGTCGAGGAGCAGGACCTTCGGCAGGTTGACGACGGCGCGGGCCAGGGCGACCCGCTGCTGCTGGCCGCCTGAGAGCTGGTTCGGCCGGCGGTTGGCCTCGCCCCAGAGGCCGACCCGCTCGAGCTCCGCCTGGACACGCTGTTCCGCCTCGGCCTTGCCGACCTTCTTGCGCTTGAGGCCGTAGGCGACGTTCTCCTTGACGCTGAGGTGAGGGAAGAGCGCGTAGCTCTGGAAGACCGTGTTGGTCGGCCGCTTGTGAGCCGGGAGACCGGCCACGTTCTGCCCGTCGATCAGGACCTCGCCGCCGTCGGGCTGCTCGAACCCCGCGACCATCCGCAGGGTCGTCGTCTTCCCGCAACCGCTCGGGCCGAGCATCGTGAAGAACTCGCCCTCGTGGATGTCGAGGTCGATCGAGTCCACCGCAGTGAAATCGCCGAACCGCTTGGTCACCGACCTGAGGCTGACGCCGGAATCTCCTCCACCGTCAACTGTGCCTGATGCTTCCGTGACTCCTCCTCAATGAACCGGAACGCTGGGGTACTTCAGGAAACCTAACCTAATCGGAACTATTTCCGAAAGTGGGAACCGTGCAAATGCGCGGATGTCCCAATTCTCGTACGACCTGTTGTACACGGCGTACAATCGGGTCGTAGGTGCTTGAACGAAATCTCGGTTGTGCGCACCAAACCGACGTTCTACCTTTGTGCAAAGCGTCGAGCAGACCCGGACAAGGAGAGGTACCCAGATGGCAGTCACGACCCCTCAGGACGTGAACCCGGAGAGCGGATCCGCGAAGTCGGACCTCCAGGAGACGGCCCGCAAGCACCTCTGGATGCACTTTTCCCGGATGGGCGGCTACGACGCCGACCACGAGATTCCGATCATCGCCAAGGCCGAGGGTCCCTACGTCTGGGACGACCACGGCAATCGCTACCTCGACGGTCTCGCCGCCCTCTTCTGCTGCAACGCCGGCCACGGCCGCCCCGAGTACGCGGAGGCCGCCGCCGCGCAGATCAAGGAGCTCGACTTCTATACGAACTGGAGCTACGCCCATCCGCGGGCGATCGAGCTCGCCGAGCGGATCGCCGAGCTGACCCCGGGCGATCTCAACCGTGTCTTCTTCACGAACTCCGGCTCGGAGGCCGTCGAGGCGGCGATCAAGGTCGCGCGCAACTTCCACCGCGCCAACGGCAAGGGCCAGAAGCACAAGATCATCGCTCGGGAGGTCGCCTATCACGGCACCACCATGGGAGCGCTGTCCGCAACCGGACTGACCGGACTGAAGACGCCCTTCGAGCCGTCGATGCCCGGCGGCGTCCACGTTCCGAACACGAACGAGTACCACTGGCCCGAGGAGCGGGACGGCCTCTGGGCCGCCGAGCAGATCCACCACAAGATCCTGTTCGAGGGCGCCGACACCGTCGCCGCCGTGATCCTCGAGCCGCTGCAGAACGCCGGCGGCTGCATCCCGCCGCAGGAGGGCTACTTCCAGCGGGTCCGGGAGATCTGCGACGAGCACGACGTCCTGCTGATCAGCGACGAGGTGATCTGTTCCTGGGGCCGCCTCGGCCACTACTTCGGCTGCCAGCGCTACGGCTACCAGCCGGACATCATCACGACGGCGAAGGCGCTGACCGGCGCCTACATCCCGATGGGGGCGATGATCGCCTCCGACGAGGTCTTCGAGCCGTTCGGCAAGGGCACCGCGTCCTTTGCGCACGGGTCGACGTTCGGCGGCCACCCGGTCGCCGCGGCGGTGGCGCTCGCCAACCTCGACGCGTTCGCCGAGGAGGACCTCTGCGGCCACGTGCTGCGCAAGGAGGACGAGTTCCGGGGCATGCTCGAGGACCTGCGCGACATCCCGATCGTCGGCGACGTTCGCGGCGCCGGCTTCTTCCACGCGATCGAGCTGGTCAAGGATCGCGACACCAAGGAGGGGTTCACCAGCGAGGAGGGCGAGTGGCTGCTCCGCGGCTTCCTCTCCGGCGAGCTCTACCGGCAGGGCCTGATCTGCCGGGCCGACGATCGCGGCGACCCCGTCATCCAGTTCTCCCCGCCGCTCATCTGCGACACGGAGCAGTTCAAGGAGATGGCCCAGGTGTTGCGGTCGGTCCTCGAGGAGGCCTGGGACAAGGTCTCGACGAGGTAGTCGAGACCCCCGGGCCGCGTATCGCGCCCATGCTCTCCGTCCGCAGCCTGCTCGCCGAGTTCGACCTCGAACTCGCGGTCGAGGGCGTCGACGAGGCCAGCCCGATCCGCTGGGTCCACATCTCCGAGCTCGAGGATCCGACGCCGTTCCTGTCGGGCGGCGAGCTGCTGCTGACGACCGGGATCAACCTGAAGACGGCGGGGAAGCAGCGCAAGTTCGTGCGGCGCCTCGCCGAGGCGAAGGCGGCGGGCCTCGGGCTCGCTGTCGGGCTCGATCACGTCGAGCTGCCGGAGGCGTTGATCGAGGAGGCCGAGGCGAACGGGCTGCCGCTCTTCGAGCTGCCGTTCGAGCTCCCCTTCATCGCGATCACGGAGTGGGCGTCGACCCGGCTGATCAACGAGGGCTACGCGGCCCTCGAGCGCAGCGTCGAGGTGCACGCCCGGCTGGAGGGGCTCGTCCTGGCCGAGCGCGGCCTGTCGGAGATCATGCGGGCGATCGCCGAGTCGGTCGCGGGCGCGGCGATGCTGCTCGACGAACGCGGCCAGGAGCTCGCCCGGCATCCGCAGGAGCGCGGCTTCTCTCAGCGGGCCGCTTCCGACATCCGGATCGAGGTGAACGAACGGGCGGAGGCCGGGCGGCAGGCGATGTTCGTCGCCGAGCGCGGCTCTCTTGCGGGGCGTGCGGTGGTGGTGCCGGTGCCGCTGGGTGGAAGCAGCGGCCGGGGCCACTGGCTGGTGCTCGCCCGGCGGTCCGGTGACATCGGGGACCTGGAGCGTCTGCTCGCCCGCCAGGCGGCGATGGTGATCGCCCTCGAGCTGATGCGCGAGCGCGCCGTCCGCGAGACCGAGCGGCGACTCGCCGGCGACGTGCTGGCCGAAGCGCTCGGGGGCAAGCTCGGCGACGAGGACCTGCGCGGGCGCCTGCAGCCCTTCGGGATCGACGGCCGGGTCGCCGTTCTCCTGTTCGAACTCGAGGAATCCGCCGACGACCCGGTCGTCCTGGCCGAGGCGATCGGTGTGCCGGCGCTCGTCGCGGTCAATGGGGCCGCGGGTCGCCCGCTGCTCTGCGCGATCGTCGATCCCGGCGATCGCGATCCGATCGAGCTCGCCCGCGAGGGTCGGGAGGCGCTGGCCGAATCCGGCCGTAGCGTCAGGGCCGCCGCGAGCCGGCCCACTCCGGTCGCATCGCTGCGGCGCGGGTTCCACGAGGCCCGCTGCGCGCTCGAGGCGACGGCGATGGCCAACGGCCACACGCCCGACGTCGCCTCCCATCGCGACCTCGGCGCCTTCACCCTGCTGCTCTCGCTGCAGGACGACGACGCCCTTCGCACCTACTCCGAGAACCTGCTCGGCCCGATCTCGGAGGGGGAGGGCGAATACGGACCGGAGCTCCTGCGGTCGCTCGAGGCGTTCATCGAGCGCAACGGGCAGTGGGAGCGCGCCGCCCGCGATCTCTATTGCCATCGGCACACCCTTCGGTACAGAATCCGGAGAATCGAGGAGCTGACCGGGCGCGATCTCGGGCAGGCCCAGGACCGCATCGAACTCTGGCTCGCCCTTCGCGCGCGAGAGTTGGTGAGATGAGATGAACTTCTTTACCCGTAACCCACGACCGAAAGAGGAGAGCCGATGAAGGTAGGAGTGCCCACCGAGATCAAGGAAGAGGAATACCGGGTCGCCCTGACCGCGGTAGGCGCCCGCGAGCTCTCCGAGCACGGGCACGAGATCCTGATCCAGAAGGGCGCGGGGGAGGGGAGCGCGATCTCCGACGACGACTACGTCGCCCAGGGCGCACGGATCGTCGACACCGCCGAGGAGGTCTTCGCCGAGGCCGACATGCTGCTCGGAGTCAAGGAGCCGCAGCCGGTCGAGGTCGAGATGCTCCGTCCCGAGCAGACCCTCTTCACCTACCTGCACCTGGCTCCGGCGCCCGATCTGACCGAGGGCCTCTGCAAGTCGGGTGCGACCTGCATCGCCTACGAGACGGTCGAGGACCCGAACGGCGGCGCTGCCGCTGCTCGCGCCGATGAGCGAGATCGCCGGCCGCCTCGCGACCCAGTCCGGCGCGTTCTTCCTCGAGAAGCCGATGGGCGGCCGGGGCATCCTGCTCGGCGGCGTCCCCGGGGTCGCGGCGGCGAACGTGATGGTGATCGGGGCCGGAGCGGTCGGCATCAATGCCGCGCAGATCGCCGTCGGCATGGCGGCCGACGTCTTCCTCTTCGACCTCAACATCGATGCGCTACGCCGCGCCGACCTCCAGTTCGGCGGGCTCGCTCTCGACCGTCTACAGCTCGACCCTCTCGATCGAGAAGATGCTGCCGAGCATGGACCTCGTGATCGGCGCCGTCCTGGTCCAGGGCGCCCGCGCTCCGCACGTGATCAAGCGCGAGCAGCTCTCGCTGATGAAGCGCAACGCCGTCCTCGTCGACGTCGCGATCGATCAGGGCGGGTGCTTCGAGACCTCCAAGCCCACGACGCACACCGATCCGACCTACGAGGTCGACGGCATCACCCACTACTGCGTCGCCAACATGCCCGGCGCCGTCCCGATCACCTCGACCTACGCGCTCACCAACGCCACGCTGCCGTACGTGCTCGCGCTGGCCGACAACGGCGTCGAGGGCGCGATCAAGCGCCAGCCCGGCCTGCTCCCGGGCGTCAACGTTGCCGGCGGCAAGGTCACCCACGCGGCGGTCGCCGAGGGCGTCGGCGCCGAGTACGTCTCGGTCGAGGAAGCCCTGGGAATCTCCTAGATAACTCCGACGGGATCCTCCGCTTCGCGTCCGGTTCCGTCGGCCGGCGCGGTGTTACCGCTCGGCAAGGGCGTCAGTCGGCTGGTGGGGCCGGCAGTGCGTTTGCCGAAACCTCTATTTCGGCGGATAGTCCGCCGTCAGAGCAGTTTCGTCTGCCACCGACCCTGATCACGCCCTCGGCAGGCGGGTGAACGGTGGGCGAGCGCCCCTGTCCTTCCCTCCCCAGCCCAAACCAACTCCCGCCGGCCCGGCGAGTCCCTCGGCAGGCCACACCCACCTCAAACCCCCGAAACCAGAACCGCCCGCGAACACTTGCGTGAACGCGGGCGGTGCAGGGGCGCCTTGCGGCGCCGAATGTTCGGCTCGGCCTAGTAGCCCTTGTAGTGGCGGACCTTGTAGCCCGACTTCGAGGCCATGTCCTTGTGCCAGCGGGGGCCGGGGCCGCCGGAGGTGTCCCAGCGGAGGCCGGCGACGACGGCCCAGGTGTGACCGGAGTTGGCGTAGACCGTGATCCAGTCGCCCTTCCTCTTCTTGCCCCAGCTCTCGAGGGAGCCGGAGGTCAGGGGCGCCTTGAGCATGCCCGCGCCGTGGAGCATGTAGCTGACGGCACCGGAGCAGTCGTAGCCCTTCGACTCGAAGCTCGCGTGGCCGCCGCCCCAGACGTACTTCGTCTTGCGGATGTGGTTGGCGGCCTTGATCGCGCGGACGACCCGCTTCGGGGCGCCCTCGGGCGGAACGGCCTTGCCGTTGTCGAGGATTCTCGCCTTGCCTGCCTTGCCGGAGTGGTTCGGACCTCGAAGCTCCGATTCCGCCGCTGGCGACCGCCGAGGCGGACATCAGGAGGAGGATCGCCACCGTCACTACGGCGGCGGCGACCAGGGACATTGCGGTGCGCTGCACCGTGGGGTGTGATGTGAGTTTCTGCATGATGATTGGCTCGTTCTCGCCTGCGGAGTTAGCTGTCGGGCTGGCGCTGCATGGAGCCTGCGCCTCCGTCGAATCGGACGGATTAGCCCCGAGGTACTGAGGGTTCCTTGGTTGGGTCCCCCGCTCTCCGGTATTCGGAGACTCGGCGTTCGATCGCGGCACTGTAGCGGACTGGTGAGCGTTCTGCAAGGAAACGCTCACAAAGCTGACGAATCGCTCCAGCGGCAGTCATCGGCCGACAATCGCCCCGCCGATCCTCCCTGTAGGTTCACGACATGGAGATCGCCGGAAAGCGGGCTCTGCTGACCGGAGCCACGGGAGGCATCGGCCGCGCGATCGCGACGTCGCTCGCCGCCAAGGGCGCATCCGTGGTCGTCAGCTCGCGCAAGGGGGACGAGCTCGACGCGCTCGTCGCCTCACTGCCCGGGTGGGGACCACTCGAAGCTCGTCTCCGACCTCGCCGAGGTCGGCGCCGCCGAGGCGCTCGCCGCCGCGGCCATCGCGGACGGGCCGATCGACCTGCTGGTCGCCAACGCCGGCCTGCCCGGCTCCGGCCGTCTCGACGAGCTCAGCACCGAGGACGTCGCCCGGGCGCTCCGGGTCAACCTCGAGTCCCCGATCCTCCTGGCTCGCACCCTCGCCCCGGCGATGCGCGAACGCGGTGCCGGCCACCTCGTCTTCGTCGCGTCGCTGGCCGGCAAGGCCGCATCGCCGCGCGCATCCATCTACAACGCGACCAAGTTCGGCCTGCGCGGCTTCTCGCTGGGCCTGCGCGAGGACTACGTCGGGACCGGCGTCGGGGTGTCGGTCGTCCTGCCGGGCTTCATCCGCGACGCCGGCATGTTCGCCGACTCCGGGGCCAAGCTCCCGCCCGGCATCGGCACCTCGAGCCCGGAGGAGGTGGCCGCCGGAGTCGCCAAGGCGGTCGAACGCGACAAGGCCGAGGTCGCGGTCGCCCCGCCCCAACAGCGGGCGCTCGTCGGCTTCGCGCACATCTTCCCGTCCTTCGCGGCCCGCGCTCAGCGCGGCGCCGGGACGAAGATCGCGGAGGACCTGGCCCGGGGCCAGACCGACAAGCGCTAGCGGGAATCAGGTTCCAGGGGTAGGTTGTCCCTTACCCGATCTCCGCCTGGAGGCGCCATGACCGAGCAATCCGAGGACCGCGATCGCGACCTGGTTGCGGAGGAGACGGCCGCGGCCGCCGCGGAGGCCGCCGAGATCGGCGGCCACACCGACACGCAACGCCTGCCCGGAGGCCGAGCGCCCGCTGGCCGAGGCCGGACGAGGGCGTCGCCGAGGGCTTCGAGCTGGCCGAGGAGCAGCTGATCGAGTCCGCCTCGCACGGGCGAAAGCACGGGCACCCGCTCGGCGACGGCTTCCCGGACGAGGACGCCCGGTCGGAGGGCCTTACGATCTATGGAGAGGCCGATCACGAGAAGGCCTCCGAAAAGGAAGACACCGACTAGCGCCGCTCCGGGCAAGGAGGGCGCCGAAAAGGAGACGAGATGACGGACAGCTACGGCGCCCGGTCCACCCTGCAGGTATCCGGACGCGAGTACGAGATCCATCGTCTCGATGCACTTCAGGCCAAGTACGACGTCGCCCGCCTCCCGTACTCGCTCAAGGTCCTGCTCGAGAACTGCCTCCGGCTCGAGGACGACTTCGCCGTCACGGCCGACGACGTCGAGACCATCGCCACCTGGGACGCGAAGGCCGAGCCCTCGAAGGAGATCCCCTTCCAGCCGGCACGGGTCCTGATGCAGGACTTCACCGGCGTTCCCGCCGTCGTCGACCTCGCCGCGATGCGCGACGCGATGGACGATCTCGGCTCCGACCCTTCGAAGATCAACCCGCTCGTCCCCGTCGACCTCGTCATCGATCACTCGGTCCAGGTCGACGCCTTCGGCAACGCCCGCGCATTCGCCGTCAACGCCGAGCGTGAGTTCGAGCGCAACGAGGAGCGCTACGAGTTCCTGCGCTGGGGCCAGAAGGCGTTCGACAACTTCCGCGTCGTCCCGCCCGCGACCGGCATCTGCCATCAGGTCAACCTCGAGCACCTCGGCAAGGTCGTCTGGTCCGACGAGAAGGACGGCGTCCTCAGCGCCTACCCCGACACGCTCGTCGGCACCGACTCCCACACCACGATGATCAACGGTCTCAGCATCCTCGGCTGGGGGGTCGGCGGGATCGAGGCCGAGGCGGCGATGCTCGGCCAGCCGATCTCGATGCTGCTGCCGCAGGTGATCGGCTTCCGGCTCGACGGCGAGCTCGGGGACGCCACCACGGCGACCGACCTCGTCCTGCGCGTCACCGAGATGCTGCGCGAGCGCGGCGTGGTCAGCAAGTTCGTCGAGTTCTACGGTCCCGGCCTGCCGAGCCTCGGCCTCGCCGACCGGGCCACGCTCGGCAACATGTCGCCGGAGTTCGGCTCGACCTGCGCGATCTTCCCGCCGGACAAGGAGACGCTTCGCTACCTCGAGTTCACGGGTCGCGGCACCGAGGTGATCGAGCTCGTCGACGCCTACACCCGCGAGCAGGGCATGTTCCACGAGCCCGGCGCCGAGGAGCCGACGTTCTCCGACACGCTCGAGCTCGACCTCGGCGACGTCGTCCCGGCGATCGCCGGGCCCGAAGCGCCCGCAGGACCGGATCGCCCTGACCGATTCGAAGTCGTCCTTCTTCGAGACGCTGAGCACCTTCAACGACGAGGCGGCGGGGGCGCTCGACCAGGAGCCGGACTCCGGCTCGTTCCCGGCCTCCGACCCGCCCGGAAACGGCAGCGGAACCGCGGTCGGCTCGCCCGCCGATTCGCCGGCCGGGACGGCCGTCCATACCGAGCGCAAGAGTCACGACTGCATCGAGGTCACCGACTCCGAGGGCAACACGTTCGATCTCGATCACGGGCGCGTCGTCATCGCCGCGATCACGAGCTGCACGAACACCTCGAATCCCTCGGTCATGATCGGCGCCGGGTTGCTGGCGAAGAAGGCCGTCGAGCGCGGCCTCGACGTCAAGCCCTGGGTCAAGACCTCACTCGCGCCCGGCTCGACCGTCGTCACCGACTACCTCGAGAAGTCCGGCCTCGACGAGTACCTCAACAAGCTCAAGTTCGACCTCGTCGGGTACGGCTGCACCACCTGCATCGGCAACTCGGGCCCGCTCGCCGAGGAGATCTCGGCGGCGGTCGCCGAGAAGGACCTGGTCGTCTGCGCGGTGCTCTCGGGCAACCGCAACTTCGAGGGCCGGATCAACCAGGACGTGAAGGCGAACTACCTGGCCTCGCCGCCGCTCTGCGTCGCCTACGCGCTCGTCGGGCGCATGGACTTCGACTTCGAGAGCGAACCGCTCGGGACCGGGTCGGACGGCGAGCCGGTCTACCTGCGCGACGTCTGGCCCAGCGCCAAGGAGATCGCCGACACCGTCGCCGACGCCGTGCGCGCCGACATGTTCGAGAAGAACTACGCGAACGTCTTCGAGGGCGACGAGCGCTGGCGGGCCATCAACGTTCCCGAGGGCGACCGCTACACGTGGCCCGACTCCACCTACGTCCGGCGCCCCCCGTTCTTCGAGGGCATGGACCCGGAGCCGGCGGACTCTGCCGAGCCGATCGAGAACGCTCGCGTGCTCGCCAAGCTCGGCGACTCGATCACGACCGATCACATCTCGCCGGCGGGCGCGATCAAGAAGGACAGCCCGGCCGGGAAGTGGCTGATGGAGCAGGGGGTCGAGGTCCGCGACTTCAACTCGTACGGCTCGCGTCGCGGCAATCACGAGGTGATGATGCGAGGCACGTTCGCCAACGTCCGGCTCCGCAACCAGCTCGTCGATCGTGAGGGCGGCTGGACGAGGTTCGTGCCCGACGGCGAGGAGATGCCGATCTACGACGCCGCCATGAAGTACGCGGAGGACGGCGTTCCCCTCGTCGTGCTCGCCGGCAAGGAGTACGGCTCAGGGTCGTCCCGCGATTGGGCCGCGAAGGGCACGTTGTTGCTCGGCGTGCGCGCGGTCATCGCCGAGAGCTACGAGCGGATCCACCGCTCCAACCTGATCGGGATGGGAGTGCTGCCGCTCCAGTTCCCCGAGGGCGAGAGCGCCGAGTCGCTCGGGCTGACCGGCGAGGAGACGATCTCCATCGGCGAGCTCGACATCGACGACGCCACCGAGATCGAGGTGGCCGCGTCGACGGATGGTGGAGAGCCGATCTCCTTCACCGCCGTCGTCCGCCTCGACACCGCTAACGAAAGAAAGTACTTTCGTAACAGTGGCATCTTGCATAGGGTTCTGCGAGAACTTAGGTAGTCACTACTGACTTCCTGTCACCCGCGTTGCATGACCGCCTCCGATGAGGCAGAATGAAAGTGCAGGTTTCATAAAGCTCGCTCCCGGTTAGTCCCGCCTCCGGGGGCGATCGCGTCGGCATCCCTCCCTGGCTACCGACGCGCGGGCTGGGGTGCGGGTCGCGTGGACCCCCTGCCTCCCGCAGCCCCACCCCAGCCCATTTTTTCGCGGACTGCGAGGCGCCAGGCTCTGCGTCATCGCGCGGCTCGCGGCCACTAAAGGGCCGCGTCGCCGCGCTCTTCCTTGATCTCGGCGCCTCGCAGCGCTCGCGAAAAATCTGGGGTTGCGTTAGCGGGCGCCGGGGGCGTTCGCCAGGCCCTTGGCGATGTTCCGCTTGAGGAGGGCGCCGATGATCGGGCCGGTTCCGGGGATCTTCCCGTTGAAGGAGATCTCGTAGTGGAAGTTGGTTCCGTCGCCCTCGGGCGTGAAGCGCATCTCGCCGTGGTGATCCTTGAGCGGCGAGCCCTTCGTGACCTCGTACTCGATCAACTCGTTCGGCTGGCTGACGGTGATCGTCTCCTCGAACGGTGCGCCGGGACCCACCTTCAGCTGGCGGATGGAGCCGACGCCGTTGCGGCTGCCGTCGTCGCCGTTCTTGAGCCGCGTGACCTTGGCGCCGAACAGGGCCTCGAGGTTCTCGTGCTCAGCGAAGTAGTCGAAGACCTGCTGGGGCGTGAGGGCGAAGCCCTGATCGAAGATGAGTCGCTGCATGGGGCGGATTCAATCAGGCCTCGACGGTGCGCCGCTGCCGCGCCGCTCGATCCACTCGATGCCGGCGACGCTGCCGACCGGCCCCACCGGAGTCAACGTCGCCGCGAACAACCAGAACGGTGCCTCCCGGCGCATGATCGCGACCCAGAGCAGCAGGCAGAGCGCGATGTAGCCGATCCCGTGGGCCAACCCGAACAGGAAGGTGGGCTGCTCGAGGCCCGGGATCGCCCAGACGATCAGCAGGCCGACGAAGATCCCGAGCTCGACGAACGACGCCCGCTTCACCCAGACCCACATCGGCCCGGGCGCCCGCGGCGCGAACTCGCGCTCGCCGGGCATGGCCGCAGCTTCGGTCATTTCGGTCGCATCGCTCACCACCCGGAGGCTAGATGAGCCCGGCCGCCGACCCTCGACCCCTACAGCCCGCACAAGGCGGGGCGGCGAATCCTGGACACCCGTACATGGGACGCCCGGGCGATCGGCGGCAGGATGGTTCCCATGCAGAGTTCCTCAAATACGAGGATCGGAGAACGGGCCATCTCCCGGGCTCAGGAAGCACGGCGCAGCTTCGTAGGGCGCGCGCCGCGCATCTCTTGTCCGGATTGTGGGATTGGGCGCAGTGAGACCTGCGCCAAGGAGCCCTGCCTTGAGTGCGGCGCCGTCCCCGCGGTGCTGTTGGGCAGGGTCGTCCCGGGCTGATCCGTCATCTCCTCTCTCCCGTGGGTGCCGCGAAGGGCGCCGGCTCTGCCGGCGCCCTTCGCATTTCTCGTGATGCGGATGACCGGGACGGGATCGGTCGCTCCGCCCGCCGGCCTGGCGGTCCGGCGCTTCGCTGCCCGCTTGCGCAGCTCGCGACGGGAATCCATGTGCCTCAACAGGTCGGGATGAAACGTCTGCATTCGGGGCCTCCTTCGCCTTCGTTCAACTGATGACGAAAGGGTCGCGCGAAACGTGAGATCCGACCATTGATTCATCTGAGGCTAAATAGTCACCATTCCAAGCCAGAATCCAGTATGGATTCGGACTGAGCTAAATGGTCACCCTCAGACTCTCCATCGACGATCTCGCCCAGACGCGCTTCGCGATCTCCCCGATGTTCGAGCTCGTCAGCTCGCTCCGGGCCCTCCGCGACCCGGCCCGCACGGCGCTGCACCTGCCGTGGATCCGCGAAGCGCTGCCGATCGCGGCGGAGCTCGACCTCGGCGGCGCGATGGCCCTGACCCCGCCCATGGGGTACATGCCCGACTTCCTGACCCCGCCGCCGAGCAGCCCGCTGGCGACGATCGAGGACGAGCTCGAGCTCGTCTGCGCGACGTCGGAGGAGATCATCGTCGAGCGACCTCGACAACCTGACCGAGTGCGGGCACGGGAGCGCCCGAGCGCCTGCAGCCGTTCTTCGACGATCCGATCGGTGAGGTCGGCAAGGTCACCGATGCGCTCCGCGAGTTCTGGGATCGGGCGCTGGCGGAGCACTGGCCGCGGGTCCGCCAGGTGCTGCAGGACGACGTCCGCTACCGCGCCCAGCGGCTCACGGAGGGCGGCCCGGCCCGCCTCTTCGACGATCTCGACGAGCGGGTCCGCTGGTGCGGCAACCGGATCGAGGTGGACCTGACCTTCACCGAGAGGTCGAACTCGACGGCCGCGGCCTGCTGCTCGTCCCGACCGCGTTCCAGGCGACCTGCCCGGCGATGATCTTCGACGGGCCATGGCAGCCGACGCTGATCTACCCGTCCCGCGGCGTCGGACTTCTCTGGGAGCCGCCGGCCCCGGCCGCCGAGGAGGCGGTCCTGAAGCTGATCGGCGGTTCGCGAGCCCGGCTGCTCGGCGCCCTCGACGTGCCCCGCTCCACGACCGACCTAGCCGGAATGCTGGAGATGAGCGCCGGCGGGGTCTCCCAGCACCTGACGGTGCTGCGCGAGAGCGGCCTCGTCTGCGGCGAGCGCGAGGGCCGCTCGGTGCTCTACCTGAGGACCTCGCCTGGCCGACAGGCTGCTCGCCCCACCGGCCGACTGACGCCCCTGCCGAGCGGTAACACCGCGCAGGCCGACCGGACCGGACGCGAAGCGGAGGATCCGGTCGGAGTTATCTAAGCGGTCAGGGCCGTCAGCACGATCCGCTCCTGCTCGGTGCGGTGTGCGGCGGGGTAGCCCTCGCTGGGGCTGGCGCGCTCGGGTCGGCCGACGTAGCGGATCGGGATTTCCTTCTCGATCGCGTTGGGGAGGCGGAAGCGCATCGACGGCCAGGGGCCCATGTTCTCGGGCTCCTCCTGACACCAGACGACCTCCTCGAGGTTCGGGTAGCCGGCCACGAGTTCGCCGACGTACGTCCTCGGGAAGGGGTAGATCATCTCCACGCGGGCGATTGCGACGCTCGTCGCGTCGGCGCGGCGCTCGTGACCCTCGAGGTCGTAATAGACGCGCCCGGAGCAGAGGACGAGGCGCTTGATCTTCGTGGCGCGCTGCTTGGCCTCGGCATCGTCGATGACGTACTGGAAGGAGCCCTCGGTCAGGTCGCTGAGCTTCGAGGCCGCCTCCTTGAGCCGCAGCAGACCCTTCGGCGTGAAGACGGCCATCGGCCTCGCCTTGCGGATCCGTGCCTGGCGTCGCAGCAGGTGGAAGTACTGGGCGGCCGTCGTCGGGTTGCAGAGCCTGATGTTGCCCTCGGCGCCGAGCTGGAGGAACCGCTCGATCCGGGCGCTCGAGTGCTCCGGTCCGGCGCCCTCGTAGCCGTGGGGAAGGAGCAGGGTCAGGCGGGTCGTCTGTCCCCACTTCGACTCGCCGGCGGCGATGAACTGGTCGATGATCACCTGGGCGGAGTTGTCGAAATCGCCGAACTGGGCCTCCCACAGGATCAGGCTCTCCGGCGAGGCGGCGGAGTAGCCGTACTCGAAGCCGAGGGTCGCGTTCTCCGACAGCGGGCTGTTGTGGATCTCGAAGGGCGCCAGCGCTCCCGAGAGGTTCTGGATCGGCGCGTACTTGAGGCCGGTCTTCTCGTCGTGCAGGACGAGGTGGCGGTTGGAGAAGGTGCCGCGCTCGGTGTCCTGGCCGGTCATCCGGATGTGGGTGCCCTCGGTCAGCAGCGACGCGTAGGCGAGCGCCTCGGCATGGCCGTACTCGATCGGGCCGTCCTCGAGAATCTCGACCCGGCGCTCGAGCGGCTTGCGAAGCTTCCGGTGGACGGTGAAGCTGTCGGGGAACCGGATCAGCTCCTCGTTGAGGGTCCGGATCCGCTTCTCGGAGACCTTCGTCTCGACCGCCGGGCTCTTCGAGCGGTCGAGCTCGCCCGTCCCGCCGGTGATCGTCGGGTCCTCGAACTCGCCGGCCTCGATCTTCGCCCGCAGCGACTTGAGGATGCCGCTGAGCTCGTCGCGGCGCTCGCTGCCGTCCTGCTCGACCTCCGACGGCCGTGACGACGCCCTCGTCGATGAGCTTCTTGGCGTAGATCTCGCTGATCGGCGCGTGCTTCTTGATCTGCGCCGCCTGCTCGGGCTGGGTGTAGGCGGGCTCGTCGGTCTCGTTGTGGCCGTAGCGGCGGTAGCCGATCAGGTCGATGACGACGTCGCGGGCGAACTTGGCCCGGTATGCCATCGCCAGCCGGATCGCGGCGATGCAGCTCTCCGGATCGTCGGCGTTGACGTGGATGATCGGGACGTTGAACCCCTTCGCCATGTCGGCGGCGTACGGGGTCGAGCGACCCTCCTGCGGGTCGGTCGTGAAGCCCACCTGGTTGTCCTGAATGATGTGGATCGTGCCGCCGGTCTTGTAGCCCTCGAGCGACTGCAGGTTGAGCGTCTCGGCGACGACTCCCTGTCCGGGGAACGCCGCGTCGCCGTGCAGCAGCAGCGGGACCGCGACCTTCGTGTCGTGGTGCATCTGCGGGCCGGAGTGCTCGGTCTGGGCGGCGCGGGCGCCGCCGGTGACGACCGGATCGACGAACTCGAGGTGCGAGGGGTTCGGGTAGAGGCGCATCCGCACGTCGCCCTCGGGCGACTCGAACAGCCCTTCGGCGCCGTGGTGGTACTTGACGTCGCCGGTGCCGCCGTGGCGAAGTGCGTCGGTCCGCTTGACGGCGTCGAGCGCCTTGGCGCCCTCGAACTCGGCCATGATCGATTCGATCGAGCGGCCGAGGTTGTGCGCGAGGACCGAGAGGCGGCCGCGGTGGGCCATGCCGATCACGACCTGCTCGCCGCCTTCCTTGCGGGCGAGGGTGGCGATCTCGTCGATCATCGGGACGGTCGAGTCGAGTCCCTCGATCGAGAACATCTTCTGTCCGAGGTAGGCCTTCTGGAGGAAGCGCTCGAACTGGTAGACCTCGATCAGCCGGATCAGCAGGTTGCGCTTCTCCTCGTTCCCGAGCGGCTTGCGATGCGTCCCCGTCTCGATCATCTCCCGCAGCCAGACGCGCTGCTGATGCGAGGAGAGGTGCTCCACCTGGTAGGCGATCGTGCCGCAGTAGGCGTCGCGCATCCGCGGCAGCGCGTCGAGCAGGGTCTCCCCGGGAACCCCGATCCGCAGGATCGATGCCGGGATCTTGCCCATCAGCTCCGGGGTCAGGTTCAGGTTCTCCGGCTGGAGCGCCGGGTCTCCCTTGCCGTCCCCGCCGAGCGGGTTCAGCGTCGCCGAGAGGTGACCGTGGGTCCGGTACGCCTTGAGCAGGGAGGTCGCGGCCTGGACGGCCTGCAGCAGCTCCTCGTCGGGCGGCCCCGAGACGGACGACGCCGGGGAGGACGTCGTCGATCCGATGGCGAGCGGCGGCGCGGAGGCGGAGGCGGCGTGGGCGTTCGAGACGACGCTCGCCTCGATTCCGAAGGCCGCCGCGACGCCCTCGTAGAAGTCGTCCTCACCGGAGAGGAGCTGGTCGATCCGGCGCAGGAACGAGCCGGACTCGGCACCCTGGATGATCCGGTGGTCGTAGGTCGACGTCATCGTCATGACCTTCGACACGCCGAGCGCCTTCAGCCTGTCCGGGGTCGCCTGCGCCCACTCCGCCGGATAGGCGATCGAGCCGGTGGCGACGATCGTGCCCTGCCCGCTCATCAGGCGCGGCACCGAGGCGACGGTCCCGAGCCCACCGGGGTTGGTCAGCGTGATGTTCGTGCCCTGGAAGTCGTCGGCGGTCAGGGAGTTCTCGCGCGTCTTGCGGATCAGTTCCTCGTAGTCGGCGTGGAAGGCCTTGAAGTCGGCTTGGTCGGCGGCCCGGATGCACGGGACCATCAGGCTCCGGGAGCCGTCCTTCTTCTCGACGTCGACCGCGATGCCGAGGTTGACGACGCCGTGGTCGACGACGTTGGGCTTGCCGTCGATCTCGGCGAAGGTGCGCGCCATCGAGCGCCATTCCTTGGCGGCTTCGACGATCGCCCAGGCGATCAGGTGGGTGAACGAGACCTTCATGCCCTGTTCGGAGAGGGCGCCGTTCAGCGCCTTCCGCTTGGCATCGAGAGTGTCGACCGCGAGCGTCCGGAACGAGGTCGCCGTCGGGATCGAGCGACTCTCTTCCATCGCCTTGGCGAGCATGCCGGCCGGGCCGCGAAGGACCTTGGCCTCGCCCGAGGTAACGCCGGCCGCACGCGGATTTGCCGTTGCCGGCGCCGTCCTTGGCGGCGAGGACGTCCGCCTTCATGACGCGGCCGCCCGCGCCCGAGCCCGCGACGCCGGAAAGGTCGACGCCCTCCGCGTCGGCGATCCGGCGGGCGACGGGTGAGGCCTTTGCGTCGCCGTTGCCGGCCACCGGGCCGGCGGGGGCGGGCGAGGAGTCGTCGCCGGCGGCGGGAGCGGCGAAGCTGAGGGTGAGGCGCCGGCGCCGGGCTGGATGCGGGCGAGCGCCTGGCCGATCGCGACGACGTCGTCGGGCTCGACGAGCGTTTCCGTGAGCGTTCCCGAGACGGGGGAGGGAACCTCGGCGTCGACCTTGTCGGTCGAGACCTCGATCACGGTCTCGCCCTCCTCGACGGAGTCGCCGGGCTGCTTCAGCCACTCGAGGACGGTGCCCTCGCTGACCGACTCGCCCATCTCCGGCATGACCAGTTCGATCGGCTCGGAGGAGGCGCCGTCGCCGTCGGCTGCGCCGTTGCCCTGGGCGGCCTCCTGGAGTTCCGCCGCGTCGGAGCCGCCGAGGTCGGCGTCGCCCTCGCCGCCGGTGGTCTCCATGCTCGGGGAGGCACCGCCGCCGGGCTCGAGCTCGGCGAGCGCCTCGCCGATCTTCACGACCTCGTCGGGACCCTTGAGAATCTTCGTCAGTACGCCGGAAGCGGGGGCGGGAACCTCGGCGTCGACCTTGTCGGTCGAAACCTCGACGATCGTCTCGCCCTCCTCGACGTGGTCGCCCTCCTGCTTGAGCCAGTCCAGCACGGTGCCCTCAGTCACCGATTCGCCCATTGCGGGCATCTCGATCTGAACGGTTTCGGTCGCGGCCATGCGACTAGAGCGGTGTCGGTGCGTTACTCACTGCGCGGACTCGGAGTGTATGCACCTCGGGGTCCCGGCGACGCACGGCGTCATCCGGCCTGGTCGCGAAACCGCGAGATCGCCTCGGCGCGGGATTCCCGCAGGTCGACCAGAGGCTCCGGATAGTCGCCTCCCGGCCGGCTTCCGGCGTCCTCGCGGACATCTTCCGGAGCCTCCCAGGGAGCGGCCAGCCAGCGGTCCGGAAGCCCGGCGATCTCCGGGACCCAGCGGCGCACGTAGACGCCGTCGGGGTCGAACCGCTCCTGCTGGCGGACGGGATTGAAGATCCGGAAGTACGGCTGCGGATCGGCGCCGACGGAGGCGGCCCACTGCCAGTTGCCGTTGTTCTGGGACTCGTCGCCGTCGAGCAGGTGATGCATGAAGTGCGACTCGCCCTCGCGCCAGTCGATCAGCAGGTTCTTGGTCAGGTAGGAGGCGACGGCCATCCGCACCCGGTTGTGCATCCAGCCCTCGGCGAGCAGCTGCCGCATGCCCGCGTCGATCCACGGCACGCCGGTCTCGCCCGCGCTTCCACGCCTCGAGCGATTCGGGATCGTCGCGCCAGTGCATGCCCCGAAAGCGCTCGTCGTACTCGCTCGTGCGGTTCTCGGGGAAGTTGCGGATCACGTTCAGCCAGAAGTCCCGCCAGCAGAGCTGCCGCCGCAGCGCCTTGGCGCCGTCGCTGCGCTTCCGCGCCAGCAGGACCTCGAGCTCGCGGGCCGACACGGTGCCGAAGTGGAGCGAGGGGGAGAGCCGCGTCGTCCGGTCGAGTCCCGGCAGGTCGCGGATCTCGGCGTAGTCGGACGCCGCTTCGACCGCCCGGAGCATCAGATCCCGCCCGCGGGCCTCGCCCGGTCCCGCCGCTGCGGCGATCCGCTTCGCCGTCGCGTCGACTCCCATGTCGTCCTCGGAGGGCGCTCGGCCGACCTCGAGTTCGCTCGATCCCCGGCGGCGCGCGTCAGCTTGCGGGGGCGGGGCACGAGGTCCCGGCGTTCGGAGCCGAGCCACGCCTTGTAGAACGGCGTGAACACGCGGAACGGGCCTCCGGACCCGGTCGCGATCCGGGCCGGCTCCGCGCACGTGATCCCGGTGTGGCCGATCGAGTTCGATCCCGACCGCGGCGAGCGCGGACTCGACCCGCTGGTCGCGGCGGCGGGCATGCACCGTGTGGTCGCGATTGACGTGCACCGCCGAGGCGCCGGCCTCGGCCGCGAGCTTCGGAATCTCAGTGGCGGGGTCGCCGTGGCGATGGTGAAGGCGCGTGCCGGCGGCCCGCAGGCTCTCATCGAGCTCGCGCAGCGAGGCAAGCAGGTAGGCGTTGCGATTGGGCGAGCCGTGGCGGCCCGCGGACAGCCCGCGCTCGTGGCAGAAGACCGGGACGACCTCTCCGGCGGCCGCGGCGGCGGCAAGGGCCGGGTTGTCCGTGAGCCGGAGGTCGCGGCGGAACCAGACGATGCTGACGCTCATCGCCTCATCCCCTTCTGCTTCCCGCCGCGCGGGCGCTTCAAGCATCGTTTCGGGCATGCGGTCGAAGGGTCCCGGAAAGCGGCACAGCCTGTAGGGTCCCCCGCGGTTTCCAGCGATCGGGAGAGTGTTGAACATGGGGTACTTCGTCACCGGCGCAACGGGTTTCATCGGGCGAAACCTCGTCGAGCTGCTGCTCGAGCGCGAGGGCACGATCTACGTGCTCGTCCGCGAGGGCTCACAGGGCCGTCTCGCCGAGCTTCGCAACCGCTGGGGCGTCGACGAGGAGCGGGTCGTGGGGATCGTCGGCGATCTCTCCCAGCACCGCCTCGGCGTCTCCGAGGCCGACGTCGAGCTGCTCAAGGGCAAGGTCGACCACCTCTTCCACCTCGCCGCCATCTACGACATGAAGGCCGATGCCGAGTCGCAGCGGATCGCCAACGTCGAGGGGACCCGTCACATGGTCCAGCTCGCCGAGGCGGTCGAGGCCGGCCGGATCCACATGGTCAGCTCGATCGCCTCCGCCGGCCTCTACAAGGGCACCTGGCGCGAGGACATGTTCGACGAGGCGCAGAACCTCGACGTCAACCCCTACTTCCGGACCAAGCACGAGTCCGAGCGCGTCGTCCGCGAGGAGTCGCAGCGGCCGTGGCGCGTCTACCGGCCGGGAATCGTCGTCGGCAACTCCGAGACCGGCGAGATGGACAAGATCGACGGTCCCTACTACTTCTTCAAGCTGATCCGGCGGATCCGCCAGGTCGTTCCGCAGTGGATGCCGATGCCGGGCGTCGAGGGCCGCGAGATCAACATCGTCCCGGTCGATTTCGTCGTCAAGGCGATGGACCACATCGCCCACCTCGACGGCCTCGACGGTCGTGCCTTCAGCCTCACCGACCCCGACCCGCTCAGCGCCGGCGAGGTCATCGACGTCTTCGCCCGCGCCGCCCACGCGCCGCAGTCGACCGTCCGCGCCCCGGCCTCGGCGACCGAGGCGCTGGCGCCGTTCATCAGCATGGCCACGGCGAACGTCCCGTTCGCCGACGGCATCACCGATCGGGTCCTCGCCGACTTCGGCGTTCCGCGCTCGGTCCTGATCTACCTCAACTACCCGACCCACTTCGACTCCCGCCGGACGCAGGCGGCGCTGGCCGGGACCGGCATCAAGGTGCCGCCGCTGGAGGCCTACGCCGGCAAGCTCTGGGACTACTGGGCGCGTCACCTCGACCCCGACCTCTACCGCGACCACACCCTGGTCGGCGCGGCCCGCGGCCGGGCCGGGCTCGTCGGCGGGCTTGCGCAGATCCTCGAGGCCCAGATCCCCGACGAGTTCATGCGCTTCGGACGCCGGCTCCAGGGCAACACCTCGCTCGAGAAGGAGGTCAGCGGCCGGGTCGTGCTGGTCACCGGCGCCTCGTCGGGAATCGGCAAGTCGGCGGCGCTGAAGATCGCCGACGCGGGCGGGATCGTCCTGCTCGTCGCCCGCACTCCCGAGAAGCTCGAGGAGACGCGCGATCAGATCGAGGACGGGGGCGGAACCGCATTCATCCACCGCTGCGACCTCTCCGACGTCGACGACATCGACCGGATGGCCGCGGAGGTGCTCGAACAGCACGGCGGCGTCGATGTGCTGATCAACAACGCCGGCCGCTCGATCCGCCGCTCGATCGCGCTCTCCTACGACCGTTTCCACGACTTCGAGCGGACGATGCAGCTCAACTACTTCGGGCCGGTCAGGCTGATCCTGCGGCTGCTGCCGACGATGCGCCAGCGCCGTTCCGGCCAGATCATCAACGTCAGCTCGATCGGCGTGCAGACGAACATGCCGCGATTCTCGGCGTACGTCGCCTCGAAGTCGGCGCTCGACGCGTTCTCGCGCTGCATCGCCTCCGAGATCATCGACGACAAGGTCAACATCACGACCATCCACATGCCGCTCGTGCGGACGCCGATGATCGCGCCGACGAAGATGTACGACCGCTTCCCGACGATCACGCCGGACGAGGCCGCCGACATGCTCTGCGACGCGATCGTCTACAAGCCGAAGCGGATCGCGACGCCGGTCGGGACGATCGGCCAGATCCTCTACGCGATCAACCCGAAGTCGATCGACTACATCCTCAACAGCGCCTACCACATGTTCCCGGACTCGACCGCGGCAAAAGGCGAGAAGCCGAAGGCCGAGGCGGCGCGCCGGCGGCGTCACGCGGCGCGACGACGGACGAGCAGGCGAACAACCAGCAGCTCGCATTCGCGTACCTGATGCGCGGAATGCACTGGTAGCCGGCTCACCGCTCAGTCGGGCCCGAGCAGCCCCTCGGCACGCAGCCACTCCTCGGTCCGGCGCATGCCCTCGTCGAGGCCGACCGCCGGCTCGTAGCCGAGGATCCGCCGCGCCTTGGCGATCGAGTAGGTGCCGGTGCGGGTCATGTAGATGACCGACGAGCGGCGCAGCTCCGTGGTGCCGCCCGGTGATCCGGGCGGCCGTCTCGGGGAGGGCCGCGAGCGCCATCGCGACCGGGGTCGGCACGCGGCGGGCGGGCGGCCTGCCGAGCATCCGCGAGTAGTGGCCGAAGAACTCCTCGCAGCTGACGCCGATCCCGCCCGAGATCGTGAACACCTGGCCGCTCGCCTCGGGGGCGCGGGCCGCGAGCAGCACGCCGGTCACGAGGTCGTCGACGTAGACGGGGCTGTGGATGCCGCGCCCCATCGCGGGCAGGAAGAAGCGGCCGGCGGCGATCGCCTCGACGGGCAGGATCGTCCACGGGCGGGAGCCGGGGCCGTAGACGTCGCCCGGCCTGATCACCGTGCAGTCGATCTCGCCGGCGGCATGCGCCTGCAGGACGACCTGCTCGGACGCGATCTTGGTGTCCACGTAGGTGTGGCCGTCGGGGCGGACGGGGTGTGTTTCGTCGACGCCGTCGGGAAAGCCGACGTCGCCGAACGCCCGGACCGAGGAGAAGTGGACGAAGCGCTTCGCGCCGGCCCGGATCGCGGCATCGAGCGCGTTGCGCGTGCCGAGCACGTTGATCCGCCAGGCGTCGCCGGCGAGGCGGCGTTGGAGACGATCGCCGCCGTGTGGATGACGGTGTCGCAGCCCGCTGCGGCGTCCTGCCAGGAGCCGGCGGCCCCGACGTCGCCGGCGACGACATCGGCCTCCCGGTCCGCGTTGACGTCGACGCCGCGAACCTCGACGCCCTCCGAGCGCAGGCGCGCGGACATCGTCCTGCCGATGAAGCCCGCCGCGCCGGTAATGAAGACCGCGTCCAAGAGGGCTACCCTATCCGCCCAGATGAGCCAGGAAAGCCAGGGATTCAGCGGTTTCGTCAACGAAGCGGAGGCCGAGCAGGTGATCCTGCACGGCAATCGCGTGAGCTTCCTCAGGGCGGGTCAGGGTCCGCCGCTGCTGCTCCTGCACGGCATCGCGGGCAGCTACGAGACGTGGGCGCCGCTGATCCCGGCGCTCAGCGACGACTTCACGGTGATCGCGCCCGACATGCTCGGGCACGGCAGCTCCGCCAAGCCGCGCGGCGACTACTCGCTCGGCGCGTACGCGGCCGGCGCACGCGACCTCCTGCTGGCCCTCGGCTACGACTCGGCGACCGTCGTCGGGCATTCGCTGGGCGGTGGCGTCGCGATGCAGTTCGCCTACCAGTTCCCCACGCACACGGATCGCCTCGGCCTGGTGTCCAGCGGCGGGCTCGGCGAGGACGTGAGCATCTTCCTCCGCGCCGCGACGCTGTCCGGGTGCCGAACTCGTCCTGCCGCTGATCACGAAGGCCTGGGTCACCGGGACCGGCAGGCGCATCGCCGGCTGGCTCGGCTCGATCGGTCTGACGCCGGGAGCCGACATCACCGAGGTCGCCCGCGGGTACGCCTCGCTGGCCGATCCTGAGGCCCGCGCCGCCTTCCTCTGCACCGCCCGGTCGGTCATCGACCATCGCGGCCAGCGGGTCAGCGCTCGCGATCGCCTCTACCTGGCCGACGCGGTCCCGACGATGATCGTCTGGGGCGAGCGCGACCGGATCATTCCCGTCTCACACGGCCGCTGGGCCGCCGAGGAGATGCCGGGCAGTCGCTTCACGGTCTTCGACGGCGCCGGGCACTTCCCGCACCTCGACCGGCCGTTGCCGTTCGCGCGGGCGCTGACGAAGTTCGTCAAGGAGACGAAGCCGGCGAACCTGACGACCAAGCAGATCCGGATGCTGCTGGACGAACGCGTCGGATTTGGCGGCCTGAGGAGGACTCCGAGCAGACTGCTCCGGCTATACGCGCGAACCAGTCACTCGGCCAGAGCAGTGCTACCGCTCCGGCGAGGAGCGTCAGTTCGCTGAGGCCTAAGCGGCCAGGTCGTCGTATCTGGACGGGCTGGAGCCGGGGCGGCGGCGCCTTGCCTCCGAGATGCCCGACCAGCCCGCGTTGAAGGCGAGCGCCTCGGCGAAGCGAACCGCCTTGGGCGACGCCGCGATCTGCCGGCCGTCGATGGAACTGATCCGAGTCGGGCAGGATGGCGTCGCCGTGCTCGAGGCCCTCGTGCAGGTCAACCAGATCCTGCCAGCGGTCGTTGCTGGGGTCTTCGCTCATGCTCTCCTACTCCCGTCGACGGGGAATTGATGCGAAAACTGTAGGTCTCGTGTCAGACGTAACAACGTTGAGGCGAAAATCGACCGAAACTGACTCCGCAAAGTGGGGGATCTACCCTCGGGGCGCCGGAGGGTAGGGTCGGTCCATGGAAGCGAGGGCGAGGAGCCGGAAGCGGAGTCACTGGGGCTGGGGATCCGCCGATCGGGCGCCGGATCGCGCGGCCCTCGAGGCGATCGCCCCCGAGGTCAGGCGCCGGCTCGGTTTCGGCGGCGATTCGGTCGAGGAACCGGTGCCCCTGGGCGCGATCGACCTCGCCCCGCCGCGGCTGCGCCCGCCGGAGTCGCTGGGCGGAATCCTCAGCGACGATCCCGGCGATCGGATCCGCCATTCGATGGGTCGCGCGTATCGCGACGTCGTCCGCGGATTCCGCGGACGCTTCGATCGGACCCCCGACATGGTCGCGTTCCCCGCCGACGAGGACGATCTGCGGCGGGTGCTCGAGATGTGCGCCGAGCGGCGGCTCGCGGCGATCCCGTTCGGTGGCGGCACCAGCGTCGTCGGCGGCGTCGAGCCGCGGGTCGGCCACGGCTACCGCGGCACCGTCTCGATCGACCTCGGAGGATTGAGCGGGATCGTCGAGATCGACGAGACCTCGAGCGCCGCGCTGATCCGGGGCGGCACGCTCGGTCCCGACCTCGAGGACGGCCTGCGCCCGCACGGGCTGACGCTCCGCCACTTTCCGCAGTCGTTCGAGTTCTCGACGCTCGGCGGCTGGATCGCGACGCGGGCCGGCGGCCACTTCGCGACCCTGCAGACGCACATCGACGACCTCGTGCTCTCGATTCGGGCGCTGACCCCGACCGGGGCCTGGGAGAGCCGCAAGCTGCCCGGGTCGGGAGCGGGACCGAGCCCCGACCGGATGCTGCTCGGCTCCGAGGGAATCCTCGGCGTGATCACCGAAGCGTGGGTCCAGGTCCGCCCGCGGCCGCGCTTCAAGGCGTCGCGCCCCGTCCTGTTCGAGACGTTCGCGGAAGGGGCCGAGGCGGCGCGGGTCATCGCCCAGTCGGGTCTCAACCCGTCGAACTGCCGCCTGCTCGACCCGCTGGAGGCGGAGACGACGGGCGCCGCGGACGGTTCCAGCGCGGTCCTCATCCTGGGCTTCGAATCCGACTTCGCTCCGGTCGACGACTCGCTCGCGGCTCGCCGTCGACTGCGCGGCGGGCCTCGGCGGCCGGCCGGAGGAGGAGCGGAGCTCGAGCGACTCCGGCGACTCGGCGGCCGAGACGTGGCGGTCCGTCTTCCTCGACGCGCCGTACCTGCGCGACAGCCTGATCGGGCTGGGCGTGCTCAGCGAGACCTTCGAGACGGCGATCACCTGGGACCGCTTCCGCGAGTTCCACTCCCGCGTGACCGAGGCCGCACGGCGAGCTGTCGCCGACGTCACCGACGCGCCCGCGGAGGGGGAGGGCGCGCCGCGGGTCATGTGTCGCTTCACCCACGTCTACCCGAGCGGTCCGGCGCCGTACTACACGGTCCTGGCCAAGGCCCGGCGCGGTTCCGAGGTCGAGCAGTGGGACGAGATCAAGGCCGCCGTCTCGGAGGCGATCGTCTCGGCGGGCGGGACGATCACCCACCATCACGCGGTCGGTCGCGATCACCGGCCCTGGTACGACCTCCAGCGACCGGACCGGTTCGCCGCCGCGCTCGGCGCCGCGAAGGCCGAGGTCGACCCCGAGGGAATTCTCAACCCCGGAGTCCTGATCGATCACGAGTAGTAGGTTTCGCGCTCCCCAGGCGCGCTAAGCAAGAGGAGAGACGACAGGTGGACCTGACCCTTAACGATTCCGAGGCGGCCTTCCGCGACGAGGTTCGCTCGTGGCTGGAGGCCAATCACCCCGGCCGGGAGCCGCACGGTGACGAGGCCGCGTTCCTGTTCCGGCGGGAGTGGCAGAAGAAGATGCACGAGGCCGGCTGGGCCGGGATCTCGTGGCCGAAGGAGTTCGGTGGCCGCGGCGCGACTCTGATCGAGCAGGCGATCTTCTCGAGCGAGATGGCCCGCGCCGACGCACCGGCTCCGGCCAACATCCTCGGTCTCGTCATGGGCGGGCCGGTGATCATGGCCCACGGCACCGACGAGCAGAAGGAGCGCTGGCTGGAGCCGATCCTGAGCGGCGACGAGATCTGGTGCCAGGGCTTCTCCGAGCCCGAGTCCGGCTCGGACCTCGCCTCGCTGAAGACGAAGGCGGTCAAGGTCGACGGCGGCTGGAAGGTCACGGGACAGAAGGTGTGGACGACGTTCGCGCACGAGTCGAAGTGGTGCATGCTGGTCGCCCGGACCGACACCGAGGTCCCCAAGCACAAGGGCCTCACCTACTTCATCTGCGACATGGATCAGGAGGGCGTCGAGATCCGGCCGCTCGTCCAGATCACGGGTGAGGCGGAGTTCAACGAGGTCTTCTTCCAGGAGGCGTTCGTCCCCGACGAGAACGTCGTCGGCGGCGAGGGCAACGGCTGGATGGTCGCGATCACGACGCTGATGAACGAGCGGGCGGGGCTCGGCGGCGGAGCTGCCGTCGCGGTCTCGCGCGATCTCGCTCAGCTGATCGAGCTGATCAAGGAGCACGACCTCCAGGACGACCCGCAGATCCGCCAGAAGGTCGCGAGCCTGCTGATCGGTTGCGAGGCGCTGCGCCTCGGCGGCATGCGGGCGATGACCGCGCAGATGAAGACCGGCATCCCCGGTCCCGAGGGCTCGATCGGCAAGTGGGAGTGGGCGACGCTGAATCAGTCGCTCACCGAGCTCGCCTGCGACATCCTCGGGCCCGAGGGCCTGATCCGCGACACCCCGTGGACCTACCGGATGCTGCGCAGCCGCGCCAACTCGATCGAGGGCGGCACCACCGAGGTGATGAAGAACATCATCGCCGAGCGGGTGCTCGGCCTACCCCGGCTCAGGTAAGAGCAAGGAGACTGAAGAATGCGTTTCGATTTCAACGACGAGCAGGGCGAGATCAAGGGGACTGCCAAGCAGTTCATCGCCTCGCGCTTCAAGGCCGACAAGGTCCGCGAGCTGGCCGAGGCCGGCACCTACGACGACGCCCTCTGGACCGAGGTCTCGGAGCTCGGCTGGCCCGGGATCGCGATCTCGGAGGAGTACGGCGGGCAGGGGCTCGGGATGGTCGAGCTGGTCGTCCTCTGCGAGGAGCTCGGCTTCGCCTGCGCTCCGCTTCCCCTCCTGTCCAACGCGGCCGCCGGCCTCGCGATCGAGGCGGCCGGCTCCGACGAGCAGAAGGCCGCCTACCTGCCGGGCATCGCGTCCGGCGAGGGCCGGGTCGCCGTCGGCGATTCGTCGATCGTCCTCGACGGTGACGGCGCGGAGGCGATCGTCGTGTTCGGCGACGACGGGGCGAAGATCGTCGCCGCGGCCGACGCCGAGCTCGAGCCGCTCGACCTGATCGATTCCACCCGCCGCTACTCCCGGCTCGTCTCCGGCGACGGCGATGCGCTGCCCGGTGAGATCGGCGACGCGACGAACCGGATGATCGTGGCGGTCGCCGCCGAGCTCGTCGGGCTCGGCCAGCGGGCCATGGAGATGGCCGTCGAGTACGCGAAGGAGCGGGAGCAGTTCGAGCGCCCGATCGGCGCCTACCAGGGCGTCTCCCACGCCTGCGCGAAGATGCTCTACGACGTCGAGGAAGCGCGCTCGCTCACCTACTCGGCCGCGTGGGCGGCCGACGCGGAGCCGGATTCGCTGCCGATGGCGGCGGCGATGGCGAAGGCGCGGGCCTCGGAGGCCGCGTGGGACATCTGCAAGGCGTCGATCCAGGTGCACGGCGGGATCGGGTTCACCTGGGAGCACGATCTCCACTTCCTGCTCAAGCGCTCGCGGGCCGACGCCCAGCTGTTCGGGACGGCCCCCCAGCACAAGGAACGGGTAGCGGCTCTCGCGGGTCTCGGCTAGGGGTAGGGCCCGGTGAAGTACTGGGTCTGGCTCGATCTTCGGGCTGTTCGTCGCGACGGGCGTTCGAGGAGCAGAAGGCCCGGGTCCTGCGGGGCTAGGAGTCGGGCTCGACCGGCAGATCGGAGGCCAGCTGCGTCTTGCCCTCGATCTCGTACTGGACGTCCACGATCTCGTTCTTCTGGTAATTGCCGACGAGACCGAGCCCGAGAACGAGCTTGCGAACCGCGCCGAGCTGGGTCAGGTCCTCCTTCATGATCGGCTCGCGGAAGATCACGGTCCCGGAGGCGATCTCGTAGTCGTTCCCCTCGACCTGCTGCGAGCCGTTGATGAAGACCCTGATCGGCGGCTGCGCCCCCCGCGGCAGCCGGACGCGACGGCCGACGGCCTTGCCGCCTTCCTCTGAGATTCCGTGTCCGCGTCCGCTCGCTTCCGCCATGCGGGCCAATTTACCCCTGCAGCGCCTTCGCGACCGCGTCGTAGGCCGCCTCGTCTCGCTCGGCGGAGACCTCCTTGCGCGAGACGCCGCCGCGGAACGGGACGAGCGACCCGTCGCCCATCACGTCGAGGCCGGCGTCCCGTCCGCGGAACGGCCCACCCGTCGAGATCTCGAGCCTCGCCGCCACTTGGTCGCCGGGTTCGTACTTGCGGCGGAACGCCGATGTCTCTTCCACGTCGACGTCAGAGCGGATCAACTCGGCATGGCGGCGCATGGCGGCGACGGCCTCCTCGAGGGTCTCGTGGTTCTCCCGCCATACCTTGGGGCCGTTGCGGACTGTCAGCTTGAAGGAAGCCATCGCATCCGAGGGTATTCGGGTGCGCTCGCCCACCGTTCAACCGCCTGCCGAGGGCGTTTCAGAAACGAAACTGCGTTAAAGGCGGCATATCCGCCCTAATCGAGGTTTCGGCATCGACTGCCCGCCCCACCAGCCGACTGACGCCCCTGCCGAGCGGCAACACCGCGCAGGCCGACCGGACCGGACGCGAAGCGGAGGATCCGGTCGGAGGTATCTCTCCTACGCACCTCGGCGCGCCTTGACCGGGCGGCGGGCGGGCGGGCCGGTGATCTTCTCCGGGCCCGTGCGATCGGCGATCGCCACGTACTCGAGGTCGCGTTCGCCGGTGTAGATCTGCCGCGGGCGGGCGATCTTCTGGGAGGAGTCGCCGTTCATCTCCATCCACTGGGCGATCCAGCCGGAGGTTCGGGGGATCGCGAAGATCACCGTGAACATCTCGCTGGGGATGCCGAGGGCCTCGTAGATGAGGCCGGAGTAGAAGTCGACGTTCGGGTAGAGCTTGCGGGACGTGAAGTACTCGTCGTCCAGGGCGCGCTTCTCGAGCTCGGTGGCGATCTCGAGCAGCGGGTTGGCGCCGACGATCTCGAGCACCTCGTCGACGTGCTTCTTGACGATGCGCGCCCGGGGGTCGTAGTTCTTGTAGACCCGGTGGCCGAAGCCCATGAGCTTCTCGTCGCCGTTCTTGACGCCCTCGAGGAAGCCGGGAATGTTGTCGACGGTCTCGATCCGGCGCAGCATCTTCAGGACGGCCTCGTTGGCGCCGCCGTGGAGGGGGCCGTAGAGGGCGGCGACGCCCGCGGCGACCGCCGAGTACGGGTCGACGCGCGAGGAGCCGACGCTGCGGACGGCGGCCGTCGAGCAGTTCTGCTCGTGGTCGGCATGGAGGATGAAGAGGACGTCGAGAGCCTTCTCGAGCCGCGGATCGGGCTCGTACTTGATCTCGGTCATCTTCCGCATCATCCCGAGGAAATTGCCGGCGTAGGACAGGTCGTTGTCCGGGTAGACATAGGGGAGGCCGAGGCTGTGGCGGTACGAGAACGCGGCCAGCGTCGGCATCTTCGCGATCATCCGGATCGCCGCCATGTAGCGCTCCTCCGGGTCGTCGATGTCCTTGGCGTGGGGATAGAAGGTCGACATCGCGCCGACGCCGGCGAGGAGGATGCCCATCGGGTGGGCGTCGTGGCGGAAGCCCCGGTAGAGCGAGCGCATGTCCTCGTGGACGAAGGTGTGGTGGGTGACGTCGTAGACCCAGCGCTCGAGCTGCGGCTCGGTCGGCAGCTCGCCGAAGACGAGCAGGTAGGCGACCTCGAGGTAGGAGGACTTGGCGCACAGGTCCTCGATCGTGTAGCCGCGGTGCTGGAGGATTCCCGCCTCGCCGTCGATGTAGGTGATCGACGAGCGGCACGAGGCCGTGTTCAGGAAGGCCGGGTCGTAGGCCATCATCCCGAAGTCGTCGTCGTTGACCTTGATCTGCCGCAGGTCCATCGACTTGATGGTGTCGTCCTCGATCGGGACCTCGTAGGTCTCGCCGGTGCGGTTGTCGGTGATGCTGAGAGTGTCGGCCACTGGGCGCTCCTCGGGCTCGGATTCCTAAAGTTCGAGCCTAGTATCCCAGCTACGGAGCCTCGGCCTAGAAGTGGGTCAGGGCCTTGAACTCGGCGACGCGCGCGTCGATCTCGGGCCGCTCGAGGCGGCGGACGCGGTCGGTGCCGAAGTCCTCGACGTTGAACGACGCCATCGCCGAGCCCATGACCATCGCCTGGCGGAGCTGGGCGTTCGTCGGGGAGTGGGCGTCGAGGCCGTCGAGGAAACCGAGGAAGCCGCCGGCGAAGCTGTCGCCGGCCCCGGTCGGATCGCGGACCTCGGACAGGGGAAGGGCGGGCATGGCGAACGTATCGTCGCCGGTGAAGAGTGCCGCCCCGTACTCGCCGCGCTTGACGACGACGATTCTGGGACCGGCGGCCATCACCGCGTGGGCGGCGACGACGAGGTTGGACTCGTCGGTCAGCATGCGGAGTTCGGCGTCGTTGAGCAGCAGGCAGTCGATCTCGCCGATCACCGCCATCAGCGAGTCGCGGGCGGTGTCGATCCACAGGTTCATCGAGTCGAGGCCGACGAACTTGGCTCCGGTCGCCTCGGCGCGGACCTGGCGCTGCAGGTCGGGCTGGATGTTGCCCAGAAACAACATCTCCGACGAGCATGCCTCCTCGCCGAGCTTCGGGACGAAGTCGGCGAAGACGTTGAGCTGGGTGTCGTCGGTATGGGCGATGTTCATGTCGTGGTCGTAATGACCGCGCCAGAAGAACGTCTTGCCGCCCTCGACGTGTTCGATTCCGGTCGTCGAGACGCCGTGGGACTCGAGGACGCCGATCTCTTCGGCGCCGAAGTCCTCGCCGACGGGTCCGACGACCCGGACATCGGTGAAGAAGCTCGCGGCGAGCGCGAAATGGCTGGCGGAGCCGCCGAGCATGCGGTCGCGTTCCCCGAACGGGGTCCGAACTGCATCGAAGGCGATCGATCCCACTACGGTCAGTGCCACGGCCGCGGCACTCTACCGGCAACAAAGCCGTCGGCTCCGACTAGCCTTCGATCGCATGCGGAGGATCGCGCTGTGCGCAGCGTTGGCGATCGCGGCACTGCCGGCCGCCCAGGCACTCGCTGCGAAGCCGAGGATGAGTCCGGCCGTCCGTGCCGACATCCCCGGCAAGCGGCTGTTCGACATCGGGGTCGCCGATCCCGACCGCGACGGCTGGCAGGACATCTTCACGACGAACCACAAGTTCGCGTCCGTGTTCCTCCACAACGATCACGGTCGCTCGTTCGACAACCAGATCGAGGAGCTCGGCCTCGGGCCCGACGGCCGCTTCCCGGGCCTCGAGCTCCTGACGCCGCCGGACATGTCGTCCCCGGGCCTCTACATCTGGCCGACCGACGACACGGGCGAGGCCGGGCGCCTGCACATCGCGTCGACGGGTCTGACGGCGACCGGCCAGCTCAAGCTGATGACGAAGAACCTCTCGGTCCGTTCTCAGGACGGCGCCGATGCCGCGCTCGCCCGCGACGAGGACGACCGGCCCTACATCGACTTCACGATCCACCCCGGCGGCGATCTGATCGTCTCCTCGAACGGATTGTCGGATCTGCCGATCACGTTCAGGTTCGCCGGCTCGGGGGTGGGGGCGGTCCCCGCCGATCAGATCCACGTGGGCACCCGCGCCGTCTCCCCCGACGACTCGACGTTCCAGTTCAAGCTTCGTGACCGTCACGGCATCGCATTCGCCGACGTCGGCGGCGACAGCGACGAGGATGCCTTCGTGGCCACCGGCGGCCTCGGCGGCGGCATCGCTGAGCCCGCGCTATCTCGGCTACGTCGAGGACATGCTGATGGTCTCGGGAGGGGCCGAACCCGGCGAGTACTCGAACGAGATCGTGGACAGCGCCATCGTCAAGAACACCTGCCGCGGCCGAGCCGTCTCCTACGCGGACGCCGACGGCGGCGGCAACCTCGACCTCCTGACGACCTGCGAGGACGCCGCCGCCGCGGCTCTGGGCGCAGACGATGAGGGGCGGGTTCGTCCAGGTCACGGCTCCCCAGGTGGTCGGCTCGGCCTACCGCTGGGCGCAGCTCGATCGCGGGCCGCCGGCGCTGCTCGTCACGACCTCGAAGGGGTCTCGAGGTGTGGCGAAGCGCCGGCGGGGACTGGAGCAGGGTCCAGACCGTGCACGCCGGCGCCAACGCCGGCCAGATCGCGCTCGGCGACTACGACAACTCGGGAACGCTCGACGTCCTGCTCGCCGGCAAGCAGCGGCTTCGCCTGCTGCGCAACCGCCGCGGCCGGCTGCATACCGTCCACGGCAACCTCGGCCTGCCGTCGAAGACCGCCGCCGCATCGTTCGTCGACTACGACAACGACGGCCGGCTCGACGTCGATCTTGCGCCCCAGGGCCTCTACCGCTGGCAGAGCAAGCGCCACCGCTTCGTCGCCACCGGAGCCCTGCGCCAGCGTCGGACCGGCTACGCGATCGTCCAGTGGGCCGATTTCGACAACGACGGCCGCCGCGATCCGCTGATCGCCACGTCCAAGCGCGAGTTCTCACCGCGCAGCAGGATCGTCCGCCGGCGCAACACGTCCCGGAGCGGGCACTGGCTCGAGGTCGACCTGAAGGGGTATGCGATCAACCGGGAGGCGATCGGCGCGAGCGTGCGGGTCGATGTCGGCAGGGACGGGAGGCAACTGACCCAGTGGGTGGGTCAGAACGACGACTCCCGCCACTCGCAGGGCCAATACCGGCTCTACTTCGGGCTCGGAAAGGCCCGTTCGGCGCGGAAGCTGGTCGTCCGCTGGCCGCAGGGACGGCCGACCCGATGCGCAACGTCCGCGGCGATCGCCTGCTGAAGATCTCCCAGCGTCGCTGACCGACGTCGCGAGCCGCGAAACGCAACACTTCCGGCGCAATGAGAGCCGTTCAGATCACCGAATTCGGCGGGCCCGAGGTGCTGAAGGTCGTCGAGCTCCCCGACCCCGTGCCGGGCGAGGGCGAGACGATCGTCGAGGTCGAGCGTGCCGGGATCAACTTCGCCGACACCCACCAGCGCCACAACAGCTATCTGGCCAAGGCCGAGCTGCCGCTGATCCCCGGCGCCGAGGTCAGCGGCCGCACCGCGGACGGCCGCCGGGTCGCCGCCGTCCTGCCGAACGGCGGGTACGCGCAGCGTGTCGCCGTTCCCGAGTCGGCGCTCGTCCCCGTGCCCGACGAGGTCGGCTACGACGAGGCCGCCGCGATCCTGCTCCAGGGCCTCACCGCGTGGGCTCTGCTGCGGATCAGCGCGAACGTGCAGCCGGGCGAGTCCGTCGTGGTCGAGGGAGCCGCGGGGGGGACGGGCACCCTCGCCGTCCAGGTCGCGAAGTCGATGGGCGCCCGCGTCATCGGCCTCGCCTCCTCCGACGAGAAACGCGAGCTCGTCACGGATCTGGGGGCCGACGCGACTGTCGACTCCCGGGACGGAGGGGCTCGCCGATGCCATCCTCGCGGCGAACGACGGCCGGGAGGTCGACGTCGTCCTGCAGATGTCGGGAGGGGCGGCCTTCGAGGAGCAGATGTCGATCCTCGCGCCGTTCGGGCGCATGGTCGCCTTCGGCATCGCGACCCGCGAGCCCAACCTGATCAAGTCGCAGAAGCTGATGCGGACGAGCCGCGCCGTCGTCGGCTTCTGGATCGTGCATCTGCTGCAGCGGCCGGATCTGATCAGGCGGGGCACCGAGGAGCTCTTCGGCAGCCTGGCGAGCGGGGATCTGCGGCTCGTCATCGGCGGCACCTACCCGCTCGAGCGCGCGGCGGAGGCGCAGGTCGACCTCGCGGAGCGGCGGACGCAGGGGAAACTCCTCCTCGATCCGAGCGCCTGAGGCGCTCGATCATCCGCCGCGGCGGCCCGCCCTTCCGCAGCGGGAGGGGTCGTGACGTAACCTCCTCGAACCCACGAATGGCTCACCGATGACCACATTCCGCGACCTCGGCCTCAAAGAGGACATCGTCACCGCGCTCGACGAGCTCGGTTACGAGGAGCCGTCTCCGATCCAGGAGAAGGCCATTCCCGAGCTGCTCGCCGGCTACGACATGATCGGCCAGGCGCAGACGGGAACCGGGAAGACGGCCGCGTTCGGGCTGCCGCTGCTCCAGTACCTCGACCCGACGAGCGAGGAGACGCAGGCGATCGTGCTGACGCCGACCCGGGAACTCTGCATCCAGGTGACCCAGGCGCTGCGCTCCTACGCCGAGCACCTCGACATCAACGTCGTCGCCGTCTTCGGAGGTACCTCGGTTCGCGATCAGGCCGCCCGGGTCCGCTCGCAGGCCCACGTCGTCGTCGCCACGGTCGGGCGCATGAAGGACCTGATCTCCCGCGGCGCCTTGATCCTGACCGGCACCCGGTACGTCGTCCTCGACGAGGCCGACGAGATGCTCGACCTCGGCTTCATCGAGGACGTCGAGCGGATCCTCCGGATGTGCCCGAGCGGTCGTCAGACGATGCTCTTCAGCGCCACGATGCCGCCGCCGATCGCGCGACTCGCCGAGACCTACATGTACGACCCGGTGACGATCTCGATCACGCCGAAGAAGCTGACGGTCGACGCGATCGAGCAGGCCTTCGTCGAGGTCGACGCCAAGGAGAAGACCAACCGCCTGATCGAGGTCCTGAAGGCCGAGGAGCCCGAGCAGGCCATCGTGTTCTGCCGGACGAAGATCGGCACCGCCCGCCTCGACCGCACCCTCCGCGACCGCGGGATCCGTTCGAAGGCGCTGCACGGCGACATGAGCCAGGGCCAGCGAGACGGCGTGATGATCTCCTTCAAGGAGCACAAGTCACCCCTCTTGGTTGCGACGGATGTGGCTGCTCGCGGGCTCGACATCGAGCACGTGACCCACGTCATCAACTTCGACCTTCCCAACAACAGCGAGATCTACGTCCACCGGATCGGCCGCACGGGGCGGGTCGGCCGCACGGGGCGGGCGATCACCTTCGTCACCCCGAAGGAGCGCGGCGAGATCGAGCAGATCGAGCGTGACGTGAAGACCTCGATCGGCGAGTGGGAGCCGCCGGAGGATCGCCTCAACCACGCGCCGCGGCCGAAGCGCCGGCACGAGCGCAAGCGTGATCGCGAGGCCGGTGGAAAGCCCGTCCACGTCGAGTGGGACACGGCGCCGAGCGAGGACGAACCGGCGGCCGTAGCGGTCGCCGACGACCTCGTCCTCGAGCTCGAGGAACCGATCACCGGCCTGCCCGAGCCCGAGCCCGAGGTGGAAGCGGCCCAGCAGCGCGACGAGGCTGCCGAGGCGGAGCCGGAAGATTCCGAGTCGGCCGCGCCCGCCGAGCCCGTCGTGACCAACGGGCACGTCAAGCTCTTCATCAACCGCGGCTCGCGCAGCGGTATCGAGGAGGAGGACATCCGCTGGGCCCTCAACGAGGGCGCCGTGATCTCCGACGAATCGATTCACGACGTCCGCGTGCTCGAGCGGTTCACGTTCGTCGACCTCGACGGCGACCAGGCCGAGAAGGCGCTGGACCGCCTGGACGGGACCAAGCTGAAGGGCAAGCAGATCCGTCTCGAGTACGCGAACGGGTAGGTCCGCGATGCGGGCAGCGGCTGCACGCCGGCCCGATCGTCACGTCGGCATCATCCTGCTCTCCGCGGCCGTCTCGGTCGCCCTGAGCATCGTCTACCTCCTCTGGCAGCCCCAGACCCTCGACCTGTCGGCGCAGACCTTCCGCGCGGACCTCTGGGACCGCTACGGCTGGGTGATCTACAACGACTCGTGGTACAGCGGCCACTCGATTCCCGGCTACAGCCTGCTGTACCCGCCGCTCGGCGCCTGGCTCGGCCCGGAGCTGCTGGGGGTGATCTGCGCCGTCGCCGCGGCGGTGCTGTTCGCGTCGATCGCGGTGCGGGCCTACGGGAGCCGCGCCTGGCTCGGTGCCGTCTGGTTCGGCGTCGGTTCGACCGTCTCCCTGTACGGGGGCCGGATCACGTTCGGGCTCGGGGTCACCTTCGGGCTCGCCGCCGTCCTCGCGCATGCAGCGCCGCCGTCCCGTCCTCGGTGGACGTGGGCGGCGCGGCCGCGGCGCTCGCGAGCCCGGTGGCCGGGCTCTTCACCGCCCTCGCCGCGGCCGCCGTCCTGCTCGCGGCCCGGCTGCAACCGGTGGCCGCACCGTCACGACTGGCGCTCGTTCGGGCCGCGTGGGCGGTCGGACTCGCGGCGATCACGGCGTCGCTGGCCCTCGCGCTCGCGTTCCCGACCCCGGGCTTCCAGCCCTTCACGACCGGCTCGTTCCTCTGGGTTCCCGTGGTCTGCGCGGTCTGCTTCGTGGTCCTTCCGGTCGGCGAGACGACACTGCGATGCGGGATCGTGCTCTACGCGCTGCTGGCGATCGTCGCGTTCGAGGTCGCAACCCCGTTCGGCGGCAACGCCATCCGGTTGGGCACGCTCTTCGCCGGACCGGTGATGGCGCTGGCGCTGTACGGGCGGCGACCGGTCGTCCTGCTCCTGCTCGCGGCGCCGCTCCTCTGGTGGCAGTGGTCGGCCACCATTCGCGACATCTCCGCGGCGGAGGGCGATCCGGCGACCGAGGCGGCCTTCTACGCCCCGCTCGTCAGCGAGCTCGAGCAGGTCTCCGGGGGGACGCCGATCAGGGTCGAGATCCCGCCGACGAGGAGCCGCTGGGAGTCGGTGTACGTCGGCGAGCACTTCCCACTGGCCCGCGGCTGGCTCCGGCAACTCGAGTCCGACGACTTCCATCTGTTCACCGGCGGCAACCTGACGGCGCCCGCCTACGGGAAGTGGCTGCGGGCGCACGGCGTCGACTACGTGGCCGTGCCCGACACCTGGCTCGACTACCTCGGCAACGACGAGGCGAACCTGATCCGCTCGGTCGGGCCCGGGTATCTCTCGCACGTGTGGGCGAATGAGAGCTGGTCGCTGTGGAAGGTCGACTTCCCCAACGACGACGCGTTGCGTCCCGACGCCGTCGGCCCCGACGGCTTCACGGTCACGACTCCGGGCCCCGGCCGGTATGCGATTCGAATGCGCTACTCCCCCTACCTCGACATCGTCGAGGGGCGAGGGCTGCATCGAGCCCGGGGAGGAGGGGACGACGGTCCTCACGGTCCCCGCCGGTGTCGGCCCGCAGCGGGTGGAGATCCGCGCGTCGTTCAGCCTCGGCGGCCTCCTGCGGCGCGAGCCCGTCTGCAGCGACGGGGATTCCGGCCAGTAGGCCCGCGATCGGCTTAGGTCGCCGGATTCGGGGCATGAGGTACGGCATGCCCGAAGTTCTGGTCGGCCCCATGCTCCGCTTCATCGGCGAATCCGAGGCGACCGTGTGGGTCGAAACCGACGAGCCGTGCGAGGTCGAGATCCTGGGGGCCACGGCGAAGACGTTCACGGTCGAGGATCACCACTACGCCCTCGTCGCGATCGAGGGCTTGGAAGCCGGGAAGGCGCACCCCTACGAGGTCCACCTCGACGGTGAGTGCGCCTGGCCGCCGGAGGGCTACGAGATGCCCCATCCCTGCATCAGGCCGATCCCGGCCGACGGCGACCTGCGGCTGCTGTTCGGCTCGTGCCGGACCTCGGCGCCGCATCGGCCGCCGCACACCTTCCAGCGCTGGTGGCACCCGAAGGGTCGCGGCATCGACGCGCTCCACACGTTCGCGCTGCGCATGCTCCGCCAGCCGACGGCGCTGTGGCCGGACGCGATGATCATGCTGGGGGACCAGCTGTACGCCGATCAGCCGCCGAAGAACGTTCGCGAGATCGTCGGCCCCCGGAAGGTGCACGAGGACGCGCCCGTGGAGTCGCTCGAGGACTTCGAGGAGTACACGGTCGGCTACCGGGACATCTGGACCTACCCGGTCGTCCGCTGGCTGCTCTCGACCCTGCCGACGTCGATGATCTTCGACGACCACGAGATCAGCAACGAGTGGAACACGTCTCAGGCGTGGCTCGACGAGAAGCGCGAGACCGACTGGTACGAGGGCCGCGTCGTCGGCGGGCTGATGGCCTACTGGGTCTACCAGCACCTCGGCAACCTCTCGCCGTCGGAGCTGGCCGATGACGAGGCGTTCGGGCGGCTCAGCGCCGGCGAGGACGGCAGCGCCGTCGTCCGCGACCTCGCCGAGCGCGCCGAGCGCCAGGAGGGTCACTCGCGGTTCAGCTTCTGCAGTGACCTCGGCCCGGCCCGGCTCGTCGTTCTCGATTCGCGCGCCGGCCGGCAGCTCGAGGACGGCAACCGCCGGATCATGAGCCCGGAGGAGTGGGACTGGGTCAAGGGCAAGGCGGACGGCGAGCGGAGCCACCTGCTCATGGGCAGCTCGCTGCCGATGCTGCTGCCCTACGGAATGCACGACGTCGAGGCCTGGTCGGAGGCCGTCGGCGCCGGTGCCTGGGGAAAGCGGTTCAAGCCGCTCGGCGAGAAGGTCCGGACCGCCGCGAACCTCGATCACTGGGCCTGCTTCCAGCAGTCGTACCGCGAGCTCGAACAGCTCGTCATCGACCTCGCCTCGGGCAACTGCGGCGAGCCGCCGGAGACGATCGTCATGTTCGGCGGCGACGTCCACCACTGCTACCTCGCCGAGGTCGGGTTGCCGTCGGAATCCGGGACCGTGCACTCGAAGGTCTGGCATGCGGTCTGCTCGGGGTTGCGCAAGGAGCTGCAGCTCAACGAGCGCCTCGTGCTCGGTTTCGGGCACACCTGGATCGCCGCGAAGCTCGGGCGCCTGCTCGCCGCCGCCGCGGACGTCAGGCCGCCGCGACTGAGCTGGCAGATGACGACCCGGCCACGCTTCCGCAATCAGATCGGGACGCTCGAGATCGCCGGCGGCGAGGTCGGGCTCCGGATCGAGCAGGCCACGGGCAGGTGGCGCGAGCCGCAGCTCCGAACGGTGATCGAGGAAAAGCTGCTCTGAGTTGACTCAGACCGGGAGCTCGAGCCCGAGCAGGCGCTCGAGCTCGGCGATCGTCTCGGCCGGATCGCGGTGGAGCAGCGCGGTCATCCCGACCGCCTCGGCTCCGGCGACGTTCTCGCGCAGGTCGTCGACGAAGACGCAACTCGCCGGCGGGACGCCGATCCGCTCGGCGCCGAGCTCGTAGATCTCGGGCTCGGGCTTGTGCAGGCCGACGTCTCCGGAGATCACCGTGGCGTCGAAGATCGCCATCGGCGCCCGCTGGTAGATGCCGGTTCCCCAGGAGTTCGAGATCAATCCGGTTCTGATGCCCGCTGCGCGGGCGGCCTCGACCGCATCGATCATCGCCTGCTCGGGCGAGAGCCCGGCGAAGAGGCGATCGACCAGTCCGGGTGGGTCGACGCCCAGGAGCTCGCCGAAGTCGCGCTCGAACTCCTCGTCGGTGACCGCTCCTCGCTCGAGTGAGCGGAGCAGGGCCAGGGCCTCGCCGTCGCCGCGAAAGAGCTCGAGCACGGTGCCCCGCTCGAGCCCCTCGTTCTCGCAGAAGAGGTCGAAGCTCTTCCAGATGTTCGTGGTCAGGACCCCGCCGAAGTCGACCAGGAGCCCCTCGTACCTGCGTTCCGCCATGCGTGACTCATATCAACCTCCCGACGCCAATAGGCTGCACCCCGTGGCAGCGGAGACCGACAGCCCAGGAGGGATCGAAGGCATCGACACCGAGCGTGTCGGCGCCTGGCTGGAGGCCAACGTCGAGGGGGCGCGGGGGCCGTTCACGTACGACCGGATCGCCGGCGGACGCTCCAACCTCACCTATCGCCTCACCGATTCCACCGGCACGAGCTGGGCGCTGCGGCGCCCGCCGATGGGCAAGGCGCTCGGCTCCGCCCACGACATGGGCCGCGAGCACCGCGTCGTCTCCGCCCTCGCCTCGACGCCGGTCCCCGTCGCCCCGATCGCCGGCTACTGCACCGACGAGTCGGTCAACGATGCGCCCTTCTACGTGATGGAGTTCGTCGAGGGCCCGATCCTCCGGCTGCGCGAGGACGCCGAGGGTTTCGACGAGGCCGGCCGGCGAGCGATCGGCGAGCGCGTCGTCGACACGCTCGTCGAGATCCACGCCCAGGTTCCCGATGACGTCGGGCTCGGCGATCTCGGCAAGAAGGAGGACTACGTCGCCCGCCAGCTGCATCGCTGGCAGAAGCAGTGGGAGGGTTCGAAGACGCGCGAGGTCCCGCTCGTCGAACAGGTCCACGACCGGCTCCTCCGAGCTCATCCCCGAGCAGGGTCCCGCAACCCTCGTCCACGGCGACTATCGCCTCGACAACATGATCCTCGACGACTCCGGCAACGTCGCGGCCGTCGTCGACTGGGAGCTCTGCACGCTCGGCGATCCGCTCGCCGACGTCGGCCTGCTGCTCGTCTACTGGGGCGAGGAGGGCGACACGCTCCTGCCTCTGTTCGAGCCGGCCACGATGGCGACCGGCTTCCCCTCCCGCGACGACGTCAAGGCCCGGTACGCGGAGAATTCCGGCCGGGACCTGAGCCGGATCGACTACTTCGTCGCGCTCGGCTACTGGAAGCTGTCGATCATCCTCGAGGGCGTCTACTCCCGCTACGCCAAGGGCCAGTACGGCAAGCCCGAGGACGGCTTCGAGGAGTTCGGCAAGAACGTCGTCCGCCTGGCCGAGGCCGCCGACGAGGCAGTCGACCGCCTGGGCTGAGGCCGAGACGCGGTCATTCGGCGCCGATCGTTGTCTACTGGAAGCGGTTCAGCTCGCGGCGGGCGATGACCATCTTGTGGACCTCGTCGGGTCCGTCGGCCACCTTGAGCATCCGGCTGTAGCGCCACATCGCCGCCAGCGGGGTGTCGTCGGACATGCCGAGCGAGCCGTGGACCTGGATCGCCCGGTCGAGGACGTCCATGACGACGTTGGCGGCGACGACCTTGATCATCGAGATCTCGCGCCGCGCCTCGCGCTTGCCCTGGGTGTCCATGAGCCACGCCGCCTTCAGTGTGAGCAGCCGGGCCTGTTCGGTCTCCATCCGGCTCTTCGCGATGAAGTCCTGGATGAACTGCTTGTCGGCGAGCTTCGAGCCGAACGCCTCGCGCTTGTTGGCGTAGCTGCACATCATCTCGATGGCCCGCTCGCAGGTTCCGATCGCGCGCATGCAGTGGTGGATGCGGCCGGGGCCGAGGCGATCCTGGGCGATCGCGAAGCCGGCGCCTCGCGGGCCGAGCAGGTTGGCCTCGGGAACGCGACAGTCCTCGTAGCGGATCTCGCAGTGCCCGGGCCCCTTGTCGTGACCCATCACCGACACCGGGCGGACGAGGTTGAAGCCCGGGTTGTCGATCGGCACGACGATCATGCTCGCCCGTGCGTAGGGAGCGGCATCGGGATCGGTGACGACCATCGCGATCGCGAGCTCGGCGCCGACGGCTCCCGAGGTGAACCACTTGTGGCCGTTGATGACCCACTCGCCGGAGGTCTCGTCCAGCTCGGCGCGGGTCTGAAGCGTCGTCGGATCCGAGCCGGCGACCTCGGGCTCGGTCATCGAGAAGCAAGAGCGGATGTCGCCGTTGAGCAGCGGCTCGAGCCAGCGATCCTTCTGCTCCGCCGACCCGTGCTCGGCGAGGATCTCGCTGTTGCCGGTGTCCGGGGCGGCGCAGTTGAACGCCATCGGCGCGACGACGGGACTGCGGCCCATCTCCTCGCACAGCAGCCCGTACTCCCAGTTGGTCAGGCCCGTGCCGTGCTCCTCGCCGGGCATGAACATGTTCCAGAGCCCCTCGGCCTTGGCCTTCTCGCGGATGCCGACGATGATCTCGGGGTAGGCGACCCCCGGCTTGACCTCGTCGTCGAGCGCGGCCATCCCCTCGGCCTCCACCGGGTAGACGTGCTCGTCCATGAACGAGCGGACTCTCCGGAGCAGGTCGTCGAGGCGGTCTCCGTAGGTGAAGTCCATGGCGGCGGAGCCTATCTGAGAGCCGTCGCCGGGGGGTCGGGCGAGCCGCTCAGGCGGGGGTCTTCGGCTCGTCCTTGTCCCGGTTGGCCCGGCGGGCCTTCTCGTTCGCCTCCTCGTTCGACTTCGCCGCGGCCGCGGCCATCTCCTTCGCGTGGTCGGAGCGGGCCCACGGGAAGCTGACGAGCTTCCAGGCCCTGACGCCCTCGCCGTGCGGAAGCTTGACCTCGCGCCGCAGGACGTAGGTGAAGACGACGCCGAAGAGGAGCGAGACGAACGCCGCCGTGACCATCACGACCTCGCCGTCGCCCTTCGTGATCAGCACGATGCCGGAGGCGATCAGGACCAGCGAAAGCAGCCCGCGCAGCAGGTTCTTGCCCGTCTTGAGGGCGAGCCTGCCGCCGACCAGCACGCCGGGGATGGAGCCGATCAGGATGTTTCCGGCCAGGCCGAAGTCGACGTTGCCGCTGACCCAGTGGGCGATGCCCGCCGCCCAGAGCAGCACGGCGGCGTGGAAGATGTCGGTGCCGACCACCCGCTGCGGCGTGAGCCGGAAGACGGCGATCAGGATGATCGCGATCAGCGTGCCCGAGCCGGCCGAGGTGAGGCCGATGACGAAACCGGTGGTGACGCCGGTTGCGACGGCGGCGATGATGTGTCGGCGCTGCAGGTGAAGCGCGTAGCGCTCCTTGATCACGTCCGGGATGAACACCGTGCGCATCGCCGTGGCGAGGCCGACGACGAGCAGGGTCGCGCCGAGGATGCCGAAGACGATGCCGTCGAGTTTGTCCTCGCCGAAGGTGTCCTGGAGGTAGGCGATCACCCCGACGCCGGCAATCGCGGCCGGGACGCTGCCGACCGCCATCCAGAAAGCGAGGCCCTTGTGGACGGTGCCGGCGCGGAGGTGCTGAACGCCGCCGAACGTCTTGGTGACCGCCGCGTAGAAGATGTCGGTTCCGATCGCCGTGACCGGCTGCACGCCGAAGATCAGGATCAGCAGGGGCGTCATCAGCGAGGCGCCGCCCATGCCGGTCATCCCGACCAGCAGGCCGATGCCAAATCCGAATACGACGATCGCGGGATCCATGGATGCGGTGCAGTGGAAGAAGGCCCTGAGGTCGAGGCCGTCCGGGCCGGCGTTCGGGTCGGATTGTCGACCTTTTCCACCGAATCAGTACGGAATCGGCCCGCGATTCTAGTCGAATCGGACCTCAGCCAACGATGTCGTGAGTGCCCGTCTCGCGCGCCACCCGCGCCCCGGGTTCGTCGATCAGGTGGCTGATCGCCGGCGGCAGCTTGCCGCTCGCCAGCTCCTCGAGAGTCACGTTCTCCAGCACCTCGCGCAGGTTCTGGCGGACGGCGATCCAGACGTCGCGCAGGCGCTCGGCCGCGCCGAGGTAACGCGTCTCCTCGGGCGGGAGGTCCTGGATGTTCGCCAGCGGACCCTCGACGGCGCGGATGACGTCGGCGACGGAGACCTTCGCCGGGTCCTCGGCGAGCCAGTAGCCGCCACGGGCGCCGCGCTTGGTCCGAACGAGGCCGGCTCGCTTCAGGTCGAGCAGGATGTGCTCGAGGAACTGCAGCGGAATCTCCTGCGCCTCGGCCAGCTTGGTTCCCTTGACCGGCTTGCCGTCGGGGGACGACGCGAGCTCGAGCGTTGCTCGCACTGCGTAATCGGCTTTGGCTGAGATGCGCATAGTGTGGGGTGGGTCTACGACCTTTGTTGACCAGGATACGCAAGAATGGAAACCATGATCGATCTTCAGTCACATTCGACCGTTTCCGACGGTCAGCTCGAGCCCGCAGACGTCGTCCGATCCGCCGCGGAAGCGGGCGTGACCGTGATGTCGCTGACCGACCACGACGGCGTCGCCGGCGTCCCCGAGGCGAACCGCGTGGCCGCCGAGCTCGGCATCGAGAACGTCCCCGCCACCGAGATGTCGTGCGTCCACAAGTACTCCGAGGACCTGCACATCTGCGGGTACTGGGTCGACCTCGAGAAGATCCAGCCGGCCTGCGACCGCGCCCAGCAGGAGCGCGTCGATCGCGCCAAGCAGATCATCGCCAAGCTCAACGAGCACGGAGTCGACGTCAGCTTCGAGGACGCGGTCGCCAAGGCCGGTGCGGCTGATGCGATCGGGCGTCCGCACATCGCCAGGGCCGCCGGCGCCGGACCCGACCTCGGGCCGTTCTTCGAGGAGTACCTGGTTCCCGGGGCCAAGGCGTTCGTCTCGCGCAGCTGGCCCAGCGCCGAGCAGGCCGTCGAGCTGATCCACGACGCCGGCGGGGTGGCCGTGGTCGCCCATCCCTACTGGGACGTCAAGGATCCGGTCCAGGTACGCGATCTGGTCGAGAGCCTCGTCCGCGACGTCGGCCTCGACGGCATCGAGACCTTCTACCCGCCGCACACCGAGGAGCAGACCAAGCACTGCCTCGAACTCTGCGAGGAGTTCGGCCTGGTGCCGACCGCGTCGTCGGACTTCCACGGCCCGACCCATAAGACGTTCTCGAAGTGGGGCGACTACGACACCTACGGGCTCGGCGAGCCGCAGGTGCCGGCCAAGCCCTAGTCCCTGCCGGCCTTCGCGATCGGGGCCTTGGCGCGGATTTCCTTCAGGTAGCGGGCCGAGAGGTCGCCCGGGTCCTCATTTGGTTGGGGCTGGCCGCCGGCCGGGTCGAAGAACTCGATCGTTATCCGCGGGCGCTTCGGGAATCTGAAGATGTCGACCGTGCCGACCGTGGCGACGCACACGACCCGGGCCTCGGGAACCTGCTGAGCGAGGCGGCCGACGCCGCTCCTCGGCCGTAGCTCCGTGCCGCGCGAGATCGTGCCCTCGGGGAACACGCCGATGCAGGAACCGCCGCGGAGCGCCGCGACGGCCGCGTCGAGCGCTCCCGCATCGCCGGCGCCGCGCTCGATCGGGATCTGTCCCATCCGGTCGAGCAGCGGTGCGAACGGCCTGATCTTCCACAGGCTCGCCTTTGCCAGCGCCCGGATCTGCCGACGCTTGCGCCCGGCGGTGCCGATCGCGACCGGATCCCAGAGGCTGTCGTGATTGCCGATCAGGAGCACCGGCCCCGACTCCGGAAGGTGCTCTGCGCCGCGCACCTCCAGCCGCCCCCACCAGCGGGTGACGGGCGCGCACACGGCCATCACGAAGAGGTAGGTGCGGGAGATGCGCTCGGGCTCGGTTTCCATGAGCCATCCAGTCTTGCGGTTGGCGACAACGGGTGGCGGGCCGGGATCGGATAGGACTCGGATATGAAGATTCAGCTCTCCGCGCTCTACTGGCCCTGGTACTCCTTCGAGGAGCAGATCGCTCTGGCGACGACCGCCGACGAGGCCGGCATCGACTGCGTCTGGGTTTCGGAGGCGTGGGGGCAGGACGTCGTCTCCGTGCTGGCGGTGCTCGCCGACCGGACCGAGCGGATCGGCGTCGGTTCGGGGCTGATGCAGATCCCGGCGCGGCAGCCGACGGCGGCGGCGATGGCGGCAGCGTCGATCGACACGATCTCGGGCGGCCGCATGCGGCTCGGGCTCGGTGTCTCGGGCCCGCAGGTCTCGGAGGGCTGGTACGGCGTCCCGTTCGAGCGACAGCTGGGAAGGATCCGCGAGTACGTCGAGATCGTCCGCCAGGCATGGGCGCGCGAGCCGGTCGTCCACCAGGGGCGCAACTTCCAGATCCCGTCGGAGGGCGGGACCGGGCTGGGCAAGCCGCTGAAGCTGATGGCGAAGCCGCCGCAGGAGCACCTGCCGATCTACATCGGCGCCATCGGCCCGAAGTCTGTGGAGCTGACGGGGGAGATCGCCGACGGCTGGATCCCCGCCTTCTTCGACCCGGGCGACGGCGCCGGACTGATCGAGTCGCTCGACGCCGGGCTCGCCAAGGCCGGCCGCGACCGCAGCGAGATCGACATCGCCCCGACCGTGCCGATCGCGGTAGACGACGACATCCACGAGGCCCGCAACGCGCTCCGCCCGTTGATCGCCTTCTACCTCGGCGGCATGGGCGCCAAGGGCAAGAACTTCTACGTCGACCTGCTGGCGGCGAACGGCCTCGAGGATGAGGCGAACGAGGTCCAGGACAAGTTCCTCGCCGGCGATCGGATCGGCTCGGCGATGGCCCTCACCGACGAGGTGATCGACATGTGCGGCGTCGCCTGCACGCCCGGCGACCTCGAGCAGCGCCTCGGCCGCTTCGACGACGCCGGCGCGTCGTCGGTGATCGCGATCGTCTTCGGCAAGGACCGGGAGGCGACGATCGGGCGCCTCGCGGCGCTCTAGCCGGAGCAGTAGCCGGGGAGCGGCTTCTCCGGATCGAAGGAGGGCGGGGCCAGCTTCCGCTCTTTGCCCCAACCCTGTGGGTCCGCGGCCAGGTCGAAGTCCAGCCTGCCGCCGTCACGCAGTTGGCGGAACCGCAGCCAGGGCGCGCGCTCCGGTTCGCCGCCGAGCTTCAGCCCGCGGACGTAGGGCCGGCCGTTGCCGGCACGGGGGGCTTCGATCCGGAGTCTCTCGCCGCCGAGTCTCACCGTCGCGTGGCGGAACATCGGACTGCCGATCGCGAGCACATCCTCACCGGGGATCGCCGGGTAGAGGCCGAGCGCGGAGAGGACCCACCACGACGACATCGTGCCGAGGTCGTCGTTGCCCGGGTAGCCGCCTGGACCCGGTCCGTAGAGGTCGAGCTGTGCCTGGCGGACGACCCGTTGGGTGTCGGCCGGGCGACCCAGCCAGTCGTAGAGCCATGGCGCGTTCAGGTTGGGCTCGTTGCCGAGGAAGGCGTGTTCGGAGTCCTGTCCCGTGTTCAGCTCCGAGAAGAAGTCGTCGAGCCGGCCGACCGCGGCGGCACGCCCTCCGAGGGCCTCGGCGAGCCCGGCGGGGTCGTGGGGGACCATCCAGGTGTACTGCGCCGAGGAGCCCTCGACGAAGCCGTCACGGCTGTCCGCTGGGACGTCGTGGAACTCGCCCGAGCGCAGCCGCGGCTCGATCCTGCCGGTGTCCGGGTTGAGCAGGTTCCGCCAGTAGCCGGAGCGGGGCATCATCCGCTCGTAGACGCCGGCGCGGCAGCTGCGGGCCGCCATTCGTGCGATCGCGAAGTCGGCTCCCGCGTACTCGAGGGTGGTGGCCGCCGGCCCCCAGAGGCCCTCGGGCGATCCGAACTTCGAGTTGTCGCGACCGAACTCGGCCTCCCGCTCGTAGCCGACGTATCCGAGGTCGTCGAACTCGTCGCCGCCCGGTCGCTGGACGTAGGCGGGGTCGGCGACCTTGCAGTCCCGCTCGGCGCCGGCGAGCATCGCTCTCAGCGCCCGCGAGCGGTCGACGTCGACGCCGAGCGCGTCGAGGGCGGAGAGAGCCTGATCAGCCGGGTCGCCGGTCATGACCATCGTGTGGCCGCTGCCGAACGACCACTTCGGCAGGCACCCGCCGTCGTCGCTGAAGTCGAGCAGGGAGTCGGCGAGGTCGGCAGCGCGCTTCGGGAAGAGCATCCCGAGCAGTGGGACCTGGGTCCTGTATACGTCCCACCCGGAGAAGTCGGCGTAGACGGTTCCATCCGTCCTGCCGGTCCCGGCTCGTCCCATCAGCGGGTAGCTGCCGTCGGCGTCGCTGAAGGTGCGCGGCTCGAGGAGCGCGTGGTAGAGGGACGAGTAGAACGTCCGCAGGTTCCTGCGCGTGCCCCCGGTGACGTCGATCCGCCCGAGGGCCCGGTCCCAGCGCTCCGCTGCCTGGCGCCGCTGGGTGGCCAGCGTGTCGTCGCCGACCTCGCTCACGAGCGCCTCGCGGGCGTCGGCGCGGCTCGTGAACGAGATCCCGACCCGCGCGGTGACGTGTTTGCCCTCGCCGAAGCCGACGTAGGCGCCTGCCTGCGCGGTGGTACTGAACGTGCTCGGCTCCGGCGCCCCCTCGAGCGGCTTCAGGTTGAAGGGGTTCTCGGCGGTGTCGGAGGCCGACTTCGAGCCCGGCGCGAGCGTCTGGTCGGTCCAGGTCCCGAAATCGCGGAACCGGTGGTCGAATCGGGCAACCATGTAGATCTTGAAGTAGGGACGGCCCCAGCAGAAGCTCCCGGTCTCCGACACCCCCGAGACCTCGTGGGCGACGCGGGTCGATCCGGACGCTCGTCAGCGGGTTGGCCATCCCATTGCCGGCGGCGTTGACGAGGAGGTTGGAAGGCCGGCCGTGCGGATAGTCGAAACGGCCGACTCCCGCCCGGGTGTCCGCAGCGAGGCCGACATCGATCCGGCGGTCCGGATTGCCGGGGTCGAGAGTCACCGAGTATTGGCCCGGCGAGGCGTGCTCGCGGTCATGGTCGAAGCTCGCGAGCAGGTCGGGGTCGAGATCTGAGGAGACCGCCCGGCTCGGCGCCTCGTCGATCGGCTCCGTCGTCGGGATGAAGGGGAAGTCCTGGTAGCCGGAACAGCCGGCGCCGCTCAAGTGGGTGAGGCTGAAGCCCTTGATGTGCGGATCGTCGTAGCTGTAGCCGCCGGCGAAGTTCACGAAGGAGGGATCGGTGTCCGGGCTCCAGTTCAGCATCCCGAACGGGACCGTCGCACCCGGATAGGTGTTGCCGGCACCGCCGCCCGTGCCGAAGTCAGCCGCCCCCGCATCGGTCCCCTGGAACGGATTGACGAGATCGCTCGGATTGGACGACGCGTGGGCCGAGGACGCCGTCAGCAGGGCGGCCGCGATGACCGCCACGACCGCTCGGATGTTTCGTCCCGGTCGGTTCACGGCGTGACGATCGCGAAGTCGGGGTCCGGGCTGTCCAGCAGACCCATCAGGACGCCGAGCTTGGCGCCATCCCCTTCGATCCTGATCCCTCCCGCGCCAGAGGCTCGGGTTCGCGCTCGCGGCGGGGGCTCGGTGAACGAGTACGCCTTCATGTCCCAGACGAACCGGCCGCCCCCGACTTGACGCCCGGTCGCTCACCGCCTACTTGGCGGGAATCAGTTCTTCGGCTTCGAGGTAGGCCAGGATCTCCTGGGCGTTCTCCTCGGGAGTCTTGCCGGCCGTCTCGATGCGGATCTCGGGGTTCTCCGGCTCCTCGTAGGGGTCGGAGACGCCCGTGAACTCCTTGATCTCACCGGAGCGGGCCTTGGCGTAGAGCCCCTTGGTGTCGCGCTCCTCGCAGTCCTCGAGGGAGGTCGCGACGAAGACCTCGACGAACGTGCTGTTGCCCTCGTGGATCGAACGGGCGGCGTCGCGGGTCGAGCGATACGGGGAGATCGCGGCAGTGATGACCGGCACGCCGTTACGCGACAGGAGATCGGCGACGAAGGCGATGCGACCGATGTTGGTGTCGCGGTCCTCCTTCGAGAAGCCGAGGCCCTTCGAGAGGTGCTCGCGGACGACGTCGCCGTCCAGCACCTCGAGCGGTAGCCCGCGCTCGTCGAACTCGTCGATGAGCACCTCGGTGATCGTCGACTTACCGGAGCCCGAGAGGCCCGTCATCCAGAGGGTGAATCCCTTGTGTCCTGACATACGTGGGTGTTTCTCCTTGTTTCTTTCTCAGTTGGTGAAGCGATTCGGAAGCGTTCGGAAGGCGCCGGACTACATGTCCTTGTAGGCGTCGATCAGGATCGTGGCGACCTCGTGGCGGGAGAACTCGTGCGGCGGCTCCTCGCCGTTCTCGAGCATCTCGCGGACCTTCGTGCCGCTGAGGAACAGACGATCCTCGGGCGTGTGCGGGCAGGTCTTGTTGGAGCCGAGGCCCTCGCACTTGTAGCACCAGAACGTGTGCTCGAACATCAGCGGGCGGATGCCCAGCTTCTCGATGTCGAGCTCGTCGAAGATCGCCTGCGCGTCGTAGGTGCCGTAGTAGTCGCCGACGCCGGCGTGATCGCGGCCGACGATGAAGTGCGTCGCGCCGTAGTTGCGACGGACGACCGCGTGGAAGACCGCCTCGCGAGGACCGGCGTAGCGCATCGCGGCCGGGTTGACGCCGAGCACCACCCGGTCGTTCGGGTAGTAGTTCTCCATCAGGACCTCGTAGCACTTCATCCGCACGTCGGCCGGGATGTCGCCGCTCTTGGTCTCGCCGATGAGCGGGTGCAGGAAGAGGCCGTCGCAGACCTCGAGCGCCGCCTTCGTCAGGTACTCGTGGGCGCGGTGGATCGGGTTGCGGGTCTGGAAGGCGACGATGCGCTTCCAGCCGCGGTCGGCGAACTCCTTGCGCGACTGCTCCGGGGTGAAGTAGCGGCGCATGAACGCCTCTTCGTGATCGGGCATGTCGTCGGCCTCGATCTCGCCGGCGACGCAGCGGTTGCCCTCGGCGTAGGTCGCGGCGACTCCCGGGTGGTTCTCGTCCGTCGTCCGGTAGACGTGCTCGGCCTCCTTCTCGACGTCGCGCTCGAAGACCTCGCTGACGCGGATCCGGCCGAGGGCCTTGCCGTTGTCGGCGCTGAGCGAGACGACGTCGCCCTCGTTGACCTCGAGGTCGGTGGCGAGCGTGACCGGGATCGGCCACACCTCCTCGCCGTCGGCGAGGGTCATGTTCTCGACGCTCGACTTCCAGTCCTCGGAGCCCATGAAGCCCTTCAGCGGCGCGAAGCCGCCGTTGGCGAGCAGCTCGAAGTCGGCGGTCTGGCGTGCGGAAAGGGTCAGGGACTTGTCGCTCATGGCTGTGTGGGGCTCCTCAGCGTGGGTGTGTTCTGGATTCGTTCGGAAAGAAGGTTCGGTCGTGGGCGGACCGGAAAGCTACAGATCAGCGCCCTCGAAGCGCCCTTGCGGTCAGCCGTGAAGGCCGCACTCGGTCTTGTGCGCGTCGGCCCAGCGGCCGGAGCGGGCGTTGCCGTCGTCATTCGGCGGCCGGGTGCAGTGGGTGCACCCGATCGACGGGAAACCCGCGTCGTGCAGCGGGTTGTAGGGGATCTCCCGCTCGTTGATGTAGTCCCAGACCTCGGCCTCGGTCCAGTCGGCGAGGGGGTTGAGCTTCCACAGCCCGAAGCGCTTGTCCCATCCGAACTTGGCGGCGCCGGCGCGTGTCTGGGAGTCCTCGCGGCGGATGCCGGAGACCCAGCAGTCGATGCCCGTGAGCGCCTCGCGCATCGGCTCGACCTTGCGGATCCCGCAGCAGGCGTCGGGCTGGCGGGCCCAGAGCTCGTCGCCGTAGAGGTCGGCCTGCTCCTCGAGGCTGATGCCCGAGAAGCGCTCGAACTCGATTCCGTACTTGGCGGAGAGCGAGTCGCGGGTCAGATACGTCTCGTCGAAGAGCACGTCGGTGTCGAGGTAGAAGAAACGGGGGGTGCCGAGCTCAGGGCTCTCGTCGCGCAGCCCGCTGACGATGTCGACCGTCACCGAGCTCGTCTTCTGGAACGACGCCGCGAAGCGGAGCCGCGGGTTGAACGTCTCGAGCGCCCAGCGGATCGCCTCCTGGGCGCTGAGGCCCTCGAGGTGCGCGTTGACCTCGCGCGGGTCGATCGACTCGCCCGCGGCGGTCGTCAGCGCCGAGGCCTGCGAGCGCGGCTCCGCCTTGTGCGGCACGCGCTCGACCTCGATCTCGGGCAGTGCGCTGCGGCCCGACTTGGGCCTCCGGCGTCACTGTGATCAATCCAGTTCGCATGGGATCAGATTGCGCATTCGCCTTCACCGCGCTGCACCTTGTAGGGGTCCCGGCGGTTCCAGTCGATGAACTGGAGCATGTTGTCGAGGTTGAACTCGGACGCGATCGAGAGTTCGCGGATCTCGTCCTCGAAGCGACCGGTTCCGACGCGCGAGGCGAAGTCGACGAACTCCTCGCCGTCGTTGCGCTCGGCCTCGTACATGCGAAGCCACTTCTCGACCGCATCGGGCACGCGCTTGGCGGGGAGCCTGATCTTGAGGCGGCTGCCGAACACGACCTTGCCGTTCTCGCCGACGCCGCCGATGTGCGGGATGTAGGCGGGGAGCGTGTGCTCGCCGACCTTGATCGATGCACCGTAGAAGCCGATCGTGCCGATGTGATGCTGACCGCAGCCGTTGGGGCAGCCGCTCATCTTCAGATGGATCTTTCGGGTCAGCGGATCGGTGATCCCCATCTCCTCGATGCGCTTGTCGATGGCTCGGTTCAGACCCATCGACGAGGTGATGCCCATCTTGCAGGAGTCCGTTCCGGGGCAGGAGACGACGTCGTCGATCGTCCCGACTCCGCTCCCGGCCAGGCCGAGATCGCGAAGCCGCGTGTAGACGTCGTAGACGGATTCGTCGCGAACCCACCTGAGGACCAGGTTCTGGTCGATCGTCGTCCGGGCGTTCCCGCCGCAGAACTCGCGCATGATCGCGCCGAGCCCGCGGAACTGCTCCGGGGTCAGATCGCCGCGAATCACCCTGACGTGGACGGTCGAGAAGCCCTCCTGACGCTGCGGACGCCACGTTGTCGGCGCGGAACGCCTCGAACTCCGAACCGTCGCCGTTGGAGGTGTTCGGGGTGCCGGCGGCGGTGACGGGCTCGGGCGCCGCCCCCTCTTCGTCGAGGTGGGGGAGCAGGCGCTCGATCGAGAAGTCGCGCTCCGCGACCCAGTCGCCCTCGAGCTCGCGATCGACCATCCGGCGGAACTCGTCCATGCCGACCTTGTCGACGAGGACCTTGATCCGGGCGCGCGCCCGGTTGACGCGCAGCCAGTCCTGACGATCGAAGATCCGCAGGGCGGCCTCGGTGACGCGCAGGTACTCGCCGTCGTCGGCGGCGACGAACTCGTAGAGGGTGGGGGCGATCCGCGGCATGATCGACGTGCCGCCGCCGACCACGATCCTGAAGCCCTTGACGCCGTCCTTGATCACCGGCACGAAGCCGATGTCGTGGATGCCGACGATGGCGCGATCGGCGTCCGACGACGAGAACGCCGTCTTGATCTTGCGCGGCATCAGCTGCGTCGTCGGGTGACGGACGAAGTAGCGGACGTAGGCGATCGCGTACTCCGTCGGGTCGAAGGTCTCGTCGGCCGCGACGCCGGCCCAGGGGTCGCCGGTGACGTTGCGGACCGTGTTTCCGCAGCCCTCACGGGAGGAGAGGCCGACGGCGGAGATCTCGCGGATCAGCTCCTTCATCTGGGTGAGGGGAACGTGGTGGATCTGGATGTTCTGGCGGGTCGTGATGTGGCCCTTGACCAGCGGCGCGTGGCGCTCGACGACGTTCGCGAACGCGTCCATCTGGTCAGGGGTGACGCCGCCGAGCGGCAGCTTGACGCGAACCATCTGGACGTCGGGCTGACGCTGGCCGTAGACACCCTGCTTGAGGCGGAAGCCGATGAACTGGTCCTCGGGGGTCTGCCCGTCGAGGAACTTGTCAGCCTCGTCGTCGAAGTCGTCGAACTCGTCGGCGAGGATCGGGATCACGTAGCCGGGGACGTTCTCGTAGACCTCGGGGTTCTCGCGGGAGCCCAGCGGGTCCCTTCCCCTTCTGGACCTTGCCCTGGTCCTGATCGAGGTCTGCTTCGGTCGCCTTCGGCTTCGCGGCCTTGGCTTTCGCGGGCGTCGAGGTCGGCTCCATGGTCCCTTTCAATCTCTCCCGGGAAGGCCTCCCGGGCGCTTTGCTGGCTGACTTCACTTATGAAAGTAGCAAATCCTGATTGGAAATCGGGTATTTAGTCGCGAGCCGTGATCGGTCGTGTCTTTTCGAACGCTGAGCGCAAACGACCGCACGACCGTACTCGCGGCCGATCGGATGGCTGGCCGACTAGTTGATGCCGTCGCTGATCTCGGCGCTCTCGACGAGGAAGGCGACCCGGACGTGGGCCCGGTACTCGTCGAGGTTCTCGCCGCGGAGGCCGGTGCTGACGATGTCGACCGCGCGGATGTTGCGGAGCTTCTTCTGGGCGGACTTGAGCGCCTGCTTGGCGGCATCGTCGGTCGAGACCTTCGAGCTCCCGACCAGTTCGATGATCTTCACTACTGCCATCTGTCCATCCTCTCGGGGCCGAAGACCGTCTTGGCCGTCACGCCCTCGACAAGCGCGGCGCGCTGCCATGGGTTCTGCGCCGGCTCCGGAGCCGGCGCGGGGGCGGTGTCGGCGAGGAACTGCTCGACGGCGGCGATCACCGCGGCCGCCTCCCTCGGCTCCGCCGCGCTGAGCATCTCGATGCGCGGGCGCGGCGGCTTCCGATTTCCGTTGTCTGACACGGCCGGAACCCTACCGCTGCCCCTCCGACCGGGCCCGGGCGCGATCATGGGGCGGTGGTCCCGGTCCTCGACAGCGCCTCGATCCTCGCCGCGGTGGACGCGGCGGAGGCAGTCGAGCGCACCCGTGACGCCTTCCTCCGCCACGCCGCCGGCGAATGGGAGATGCCGCCGAAGCTCTACGTCGACGCGCCGCCCAACGGCGACTTCCGGGCGATGCCGGCGCGCGGAGGCGGGCTGGCGATCGTCAAGTGGGTCACGTCCTTTCCCGGCAACCCGGCCCGCGGGCTCCCGGTCGTCGACCGGCGCTCTGCTCGTCTCGAGCGACGAGACGGGGGAGCTGCTCGCGATCCTCGACACGGCCGCGGTCACCTCGCTGCGGACGGGCGCGGCCGCGGCCGTCTCGGCCCAGGCGCTGGCCCGAGCCGACGCGGCGACCGCCGGCATCGTCGGCTGCGGCGTCAACGGCTCCTGGGCGGCCCGCTGCCTGGCCGCCGATCGGCTACGGGCCGGGTGTCTGCGCCGACGCCCGGCCCGAGGCGGCGGAGTCGCTCGCCGCCGAGCTCGGCTGGGCGACCGGATCGACCGCCGAGGCGCTCGCCTGCGACGTCGTCGTCACCGTCACCCCGGGCGACGCCCCGGTCGTCACCGCCGATCTGCTCCGGCCCGGAACCCACCTCGCGGTGCTCGGCGCCGACGGCCACGGCAAGGCCGAGGTCGAGGCGGAGGCGATCGACCGCTGCCGGCTCTTCTGCGATCAGTGGGAGCAGGCCTCGACCGGCGGCGAGCTGGGTGGGCCGGTGGAACGGGGCCAGGTCGGTCGCGACGACGTCACCGATATCGGCGCCGTGCTCGCCGGGACGGCCGTGGGTCGCCGCACGGACGAGGACATCACCCTCTTCGACTCGACCGGGCTCGCGATCCAGGATCTCGGCATCGCCCTCGCGGTGGTCGAGGCGCTCGACGCCGGCGAGATCGAGGCGCCGGTCGTCCGGCTCTGACGGCCGCTCAGGCGGGAGGAAGCTGGCAGAAGGTCGTCGGCTCGCGCATCTGGAAGGCGACGCGCCACGGCCCGCCGTACCCGTCGGCGGGGAAGTGGATCGTCCCGCCCGGCGCCGCGGTGGGCAGGGGAATAGAGGGCGGCTCGACGAACCTCCCGAGCTTGATCGACGCCGGCGCGGCCGAACCGTCGTATGAGATGCCGCCCGGGGCCACGTCGAAGGCGGCGTAGTAATCCCCCTCGGCTTCCGGGGTGAGGTGGACGCAGGATCCCCGTCGCTCGACGGTCGCGTTGAGGACGACCGGAGGTGCGATCGGACCGTCAGCGACCCCGTGCTCCGGCGGGCCCACGCTCAGGGCGAGCGCCCTGAACAACACACCGTCGGCGGCCTCGCGGGCGTAATCGGGCGCGGCGGCGATCTCCTCCGGCGTGTCGGCCGGCGAGCCGAAGCGGTCGACGGCTTCGAAGTAGTCGCCCGCCGCGAAGAGGAGGTCCTGGTGCGGCAGGACGCCGTACTTGCCCTGAGATTCGGCCGCGAACGCCGGCGGCACCTCGGGACGCACGAGCTCCATCGCGCCGAGCTCGGCGCGGTTGTATGCGGACTCCTGCTCGAAGAACTGACCTGCTGTCCGGATCTCGGCGACGTTGGCGAGCAGTGAGAAGAACAACGCCACGGTCGCCGCGTAGACCCAGGCTCTCGCGATCCGGATCCCGGCGAGCAGCTCCGATCCGACGACCATCAGCAACACCGTGAACATGTACGCGTAGCGGCTTGCGGTCGGGCCCCGCAGCTCGTCCAGTCCGACCGCGACGAGGAGCAGGTAGGCGCCGAGCGTCCCGACCGCAGCCCATGCTGCCGGAGTCAGCCGCGGCCCGCGAAAGATCCGCCATCCGATCGCCGCGGCGAGCGCGAATACGAGTGCCGAAGTCCGTGAGACGTCGAGGATCAGGGTTTCACCGATGGTCGGCGCGCCCGTCAGCCGGAAGAGGCCGGTCACGCCGGCCAGGCCGGCGCTCACCTGGTCGAAGACGCCCGAGGCGATCGACCCGACGCTGAACGCGGAGAGCGTCCCCTGGTCGTACTTCTGGGCCCAGGCGAACCACACCAGGTAGACGGCCACGGGGACGGCGACGACTGCGAGGCGGCGCAGGCTTCGCCCGTCGGCGCGCTCGACGAGGATCCGGAGCGCCGCGCCGACCGCAAACGCAAGTCCGACCGTGAACGAGGCGAGCGAGATCGCCAGCAGCGCCCCGGCGAGCACGTCGCCGCGGCGGTCGCCGCGATCCAGCGCCAGCAGCATCCCGAGCCCCGCGGCCGTCGCGATCTGGTTCTGCATGGCCGCCGTGTTGACCAGCACCTCCCAGCCGGCCCCGTAGAAGAGGATGAGCAGGGCCGGGAGGAGGCCGACCCAGGCGCCGAGCCGGCGGGCGGCGATCGCGTAGACCATGCCGGCGACGAGGCACTGGAGAGCGATCGTGAACAGGGTCAGCGGCAGATGCGGACTCGGCGCCGAAGATCGACAGGATCGACTTGTAGAAGAGCAGCGGCAACGCGATCAGGTGACTGTTGCGTCGGCCTCAGGAAATTTCGGCCGTCCATGCTCCGCGTTGGGTCAGGAAGTCCCACTCGTCGATCGCGAACGTGCGGTCCCCGGCCCAGAGCAGCACGAGGACGAGGGCGACGCCCATCGCTGCGGCGAGGACGAGCCATGCCCCGCGCGGATCGAGGTTCTCCGGCAGGCCGGCCGGCAGTGAACGTTTGGCTCTCTCCGGCACGGTTGCGGGGAGTCTAAGCGGGCCTCGGCATGACTCCACTCGAATAAGATCGACCGGATGACGGCGGCCTCCTCCTAGCCCGATGAAAGCCGATACGGTGCTGCCGTTGTCCCGGGGAACGCACTCGTCGGTGCTCGCGCCGATCATCGTGATCGTCGCCATCGGCGCCGCGTTGCGGATCCTGCAATTCGACCAGAGCATCGTCGGCGACGAGATGTGGTCCTACGTCGGAGCGACCAAGCCGAACTTCGGCGGGATGCTGGACTTCGTCCGCAGCGACGAGGAGATCACCCCGCCGCTGTTCACGTCGCTGGCGTGGCTCGCCGCGCGCGTCTCCGATTCCGCTGAGGTCATCCGCCTGCCTTCCCTGCTCGCCGGAATCGCGACGATTCCGATCGTCTACGCGATCGGGCTGCGGACATTGGGACGAGGTGTCGCCGTCACCGCCGCCCTCCTGACCGCCCTGAGCCCGTTCCTGATCTGGTACTCGATCGAGCTTCGCGCCTACGGGCTCGCGGTCATGCTCGTCGCCGCGTCCACCCTCTTCCTCCTGGTCGCCATCGAACGGCGTCGAGCGGTCTGGTGGGTCGCTTACGGAGCCTGCGTGTGCGCGGCGATGTACACGCACTACACGGCCTCGTATGCGTTGCTCGCGCAGTTCCTCTGGGCCGTACTCGCCCATCCCGAGGCGCGGAAACCCGTCTTGCTCGCGAACGTCGGTGCGGCCGTCGCGTTTCTTCCCTGGATCCCGTCCCTCCTCGACGACCTCGACGCCCCCTCCCAGGACATCATCGGCTCGCTCGCACCGTTCGATCTCACGAACGCCGCCGACTTCACCACGCGTTTCGCGTTCGGGAGTCCGGCCGTCGCCTTTCGGGATTTCATCGGCCTCTGGGGTTTCGTCGCCTTGGCGGTCGCCCTCGTCGTGGCGGTGGCCGGATTGGTCCTGCGACGCCGAGGAGACGAGAACTCCGCGCAGCCGGAACCGTCGCCCCGTCGCCCCGTCGCTCTTGTTCGTGATGCTCGCCGCAGCGGCTCCCGTCGGTGTCGCCGTGGTCAGCCTCGTGGGGGACGATCAGTTCCTGCCGCGCAACCTGGCCACCTCGGCCCCCGGCCTGATGCTGGCGATGGGCGCCCTGCTCGTGGCCGGCACGGTCGCCACCCGAATCGTCTCGACCGGTCTCGTCGTCGCCGTGTTCGCGGTCGGCGCCGTCCGGGACACCGAATCGGAGAACCAGCGGACCGACTATGACGCGGCCGCGGCTTTCATCGACCGGACCGCCGGCCCTGAGGACGTGGTCCTCGACATCGTCGGCACCGACGTAGGTGGAACCGACGGGGTTCCCCTCAGCCCGCCCGCCTACACGCTCGAGCGGGCACTCGAGGGTCCCCACGAGGTGATCGAGGCTGCCGACGCTGAATCCGACGAGAACGCCCTCCGGGACGCTGCCGGAGCGAGGCTGTTCCTCGTCGGCCATCCCTTCTTCACCGAGGCGGTGCGGGCGGGGCTTCCGCTCGACGAAGCTCCTGTCGACCAACTCGACCTCACGGGGATCTCGCCGCTGCGGGTGCAGGTATTCGACGTGCCGAGCCGGGGCTCGGGAAGGTGAGCGCGCCCGAGCCCGGGATCTCGATCGTGCTGCCGGCCTTCAACGAGGCAGCGAACATCGAGAGTGCGGTCGAGTCGGCCGCCGGGGCGGCCAGCGGCCTCGGCCTAGAGCCGGAGGTGATCGTCGTCGACGACGGCAGCACCGACGGGACCGGCGCAGTCCTCGCAGCCGATGCGAGAGGCTCATCCGGAGCTGCGGGTCGAGACTCATCCGCAGAACCGCGGGTACGGATGCGCCCTGCGTACCGGGTTCGAGGCCGCCAGAGCTGAGCTCGTCTTCTACACCGACGCCGACAACCAGTTCGACGTCACCGAGCTGGGTCGGCTCCTGCCTCTGATCGAGGGCAACGACCTCGTGGTCGGGTACCGCATCGCCCGCGCCGATCCGCGCCCGAGGCTGATCGCCGCCTGGGGCTACAACCGCCTCGCGAACCTGTTCTTCCGGACCGGGCTTCGCGACGTCGACTGCGCCTTCAAGCTGATGCGCCGCGACTCGCTGAGGCGCCTGCAGCTGACCAGCCGGGAGTTCTTCATCGACACCGAGATGATCGCCAAGGCGCGGCGGCTCGGGATGAGGATCGGCGAGGTCGGGGTGACTCACCACCCGCGGGCGGCGGGGGAGACGACGGTGCGTGCATCCCACGTTCTCCACACGCTCCGCGACATGGTCGCGATGTGGGGGCCGATCCGCCGCTTCTAGAGCGGGATGTTGCCGTGCTTGCGCTGCGGCTGCGCGACCCGCTTGGTCTGCAGCGTGCGCAGCGCGCGGATCAGCTTCGGGCGCGTCTGCTGCGGCTCGATCACGTCGTCGATGTAGCCGCGCTCGGCCGCCGAGTAGGGGTTGGCGAAGCGTGCCTTGTAGTCGTCCATCAGCTTCTGGCGCCGCTCCTCCGGGGTCGGCGACTGGGCGAGGTCCTTGCGGTAGATGATGTTGACGGCGCCCTCGGGACCCATCACGGCGACCTCCGCGGTCGGCCAGGCGAAGTTGAAGTCGGCGAGCATGTGCTTGGAGTTCATGACGTCGTAGGCGCCGCCGTAGGCCTTGCGGGTGACGACGGTCAGCTTCGGCACGGTCGCCTCGGTGAAGGCGTAGAGCAGCTTGGCGCCGTGGCGGATGATCCCGTTCCACTCCTGCGAGGTGCCGGGGAGGAAGCCGGGGACGTCGGTGAAGGTGACGAGCGGGACGTTGTAGGCGTCGCAGGTGCGGACGAAGCGCGCCGCCTTCTCCGAGGACTCGATGTCGAGCACGCCGGCGAGGTGCATGGGCTGGTTGCCGACGATCCCGACCGGGAAGCCGTCGAGGCGGGAGAAGCCGCAGATGATGTTCTTGGCGAAGTGCTCGTGGACCTCGAAGAACTCGCCGTCGTCGACGATCAGCGAGATCACGTTGCGCATGTCGTAGGGCTTCTGCGGGTCGGCCGGGACGATCCCGTCGAGCTCGGGGTCCATCCGCTCGGGGTCGTCGTAGGGCTCGACGCGCGGCGGCATCTCGAGGTTGTTCGAGGGCAGGAAGCCGACCAGGTAGCGGACGTCCTCGAGGCAGCTCTCCTCGTCCTCGGAGGCGAAGTGGGCGACGCCCGACTTCGTGTTGTGGGTCATCGCGCCGCCGAGCTCCTCGAACTCGACCTCCTCGCCGGTGACCGTCTTGATCACGTCGGGGCCGGTGATGAACATGTGCGACGTCTCCTTGACCATGAAGATGAAGTCGGTCATGGCGGGGGAGTAGACGGCGCCGCCGGCGCACGGGCCCATGATCACGCTGATCTGGGGAATCACGCCGGAGCACTGGACGTTGCGGACGAAGACGTCGCCGTAGCCGCCGAGCGAGACGACGCCCTCCTGGATCCGGGCGCCGCCGGAGTCGTTGATCCCGATCACCGGCGCGCCGACCTTGGCGGCCATGTCCATGACCTTGACCATCTTCTCCGCCATGACCTCGCCGAGCGAGCCGCCGAAGACCGTGAAGTCCTGGCTGAAGACGAAGACCGTGCGGCCGTCGATCTGCCCGTAGCCGGTGACGACGGCGTCGCCCCAGGGCCGGTTCTTCTGCATGTCGAAGTCGTAGGTCCGGTGACGGACGAAGGTGTCGAGCTCCTCGAAGGTGCCGGGGTCGAGCAGCTTCTCGATCCGCTCGCGGGCGGTGAACTTGCCCTTGGCGTGCTGCTTCTCGATCGCCGCCTCGGAGGCGGAGTTGATCGCCGCGTCGCGCAGCTCCCGCAGGTGGCTGAGCTTCTCCTCGAAGGTCTGGGGGCTCGACTCGCGCATCCGGACGCGGCAGTCTAAGAGGTCGCGGGCTTATCTGGCGTCGCGGGGCTCGCGGGCCCGGGCGGGGGCGAGCCGAACGAACGACGACCCCAGCGCATCAGCGGTCGCTCGAGCGCGTAGTAGCTGATCGCCGCGCAGGCGATCGTTCCCGCGAGGGTGACCAGGACGAGGACGGGGAACTGCATCGACGGCCACCAGTCGGTGACGCCGAGGTCAGGGCGGCGATCAGGACCGGGAACTGCCAGAGGAAGATCCCGTAGGAGATCAGGCCGAGCCAGATCGGGAGCGGATGTTCGCAGGAAGCGGCGCACGATGTCCTGGCGACCCGCTCCGAATGTGGCGGGCAGCACGACGAGCAGTGCGATCACGCCGAAGGCGAGGAACTGCAGCAGGTAGTCGCTCATGTCGCCGATCGGGAACGACGCGCTCGGATTGGGCGTCAGCAGGAAGAAGCTGATGCCGAGATAGATCGCCAGCGGCAGCGAGCCACGGCACCGCGGGATGGCGGCTGATGAACCGCACCGCTCGCGGCTCGGACGGTTGCTCGGTCACCCAGACCGAGACGGCCGCAAGCGCCAGTCCGAGCGCGAACCACCAGCCGCGGCCGATCGGCGAGAAGAACAGGACCACTTCGAGGTCGTTGCTCGGGACCCGGCTCTGGATTGCAGAACGACGCGACCGACAGCAGGCCGGCCGCCGCCAGCTCGGGAGCCAGCCAGCTGCGACCCCGCCACCGCCTCGCCACCCATGCCATCCGCAATCACGAAGAACGGCAGCATGACGTAGAAGAAGACTTCGATCCCGAGGCTCCACGCCGGCGGCACCCCGCAGCGGAAGGAAGTGTCCGCGCAGTGTCCTTGCGCCGTATAGACGGGGTAGTTCTGGAAGCAGCCCGAAGTAGACCCACCAGTTACCGCTGTAGACGCCCGGCCATCCCGGGGACCACGCCTGAGATCAGGAGCACGGCCCAGTACGCGGGGGCGATGCGCAGAAAGCGGCGCTTCGCGTAGCCGGAGAAGGCCGGACGGTCCCGGTCCTCGCGGCGGGCGGCGACGAAGGGCCGGTAGAGCAGGAAGGCGGAGAGCAGGAAGAAGAAGGGGACGCCGATGTCGAGGTGGGAGACGATTCGGCCGTGCCATGTGTCGCCGAACCCGTCGGTGAAGATCGCGACGTGCACGAACAGGATCGAGATCGCTGCGAAGGCCCGGAGCGGGTCGAAGAGCGGGAAACGCTGGTGGCTCTTCGGCGGCGCCATGGACGGCCATGCTACCCCGCAATTTTCGGGTAATCAGCTCCCTGACTGCGACGGGACCAACTCGACGACGCTGAGCCCGTCCGCACCCTCGGCGACCTTCCGAAGCCGGTACTCGCCGGCGAGAGCGTGCAGGACGAACTCCTGCAGCGATGTGAGGCCTGATGGAACCAGCGTCTGCTCGGTGTTGGAAGCGGGAGACGGGTCGAGCTCGGGGTCGGCGCGGTAGGCGGCGAAATCCTCGAGGGCGATCTCGTCCATCAGGATCCGGTCGCCGGGCTCTAGTGCGTCGACGGCCTGCCGCAGCGAATCCAGATGCTGGTCGGGGACGAGGCTGTCCTCCCAGGGATCGCTCAATGGGATCTGGTTGATGCGCCCCGATCTCATCAGGATCTCGATCCCCAGGTCGGCGGACGTGAGTACCGGTGTCTCGTCCTCCCCGGGCATGTACCGGGCCAGGAGCCGCTCACCCTCGGGCGCCGCCGGGTCGAGCGGTGGCATATGCCAGAGCCGGGTCAGCGCGTCGTCCAAGGACTTGCCGCCCGGCGCGGCGATGGCCAGCGCCGACTGGGAGAAGCGCGTGCCGACCGTCGACCAGGCGACGGATATCAAGAGCACCGCAACGACCGTCGACACGATCAGAGCTCCCTCGCGGACGCGGCGACTGACCGGAGTGCCGGCCCTGAGCAGCAGCCCGAGCCACAGGGCGACGACCATCACGGCCGGTAGCGAGATATAGGGGACGATGTGATCGGCGGAGCGATTGACGAGGTAGCTGAAGAGCGCGACACCGTAGGTGGTCGACGACCCCAGGGCGACCACCAACGGCCAATTCGACGAGACGAGGTCCCGCTGTCGCCTCAGGAGCAGCACGACCCCGATGGCTGAGGCGACATAGAAGGCGCCGAGTCCCAATCCGGGCGACCATGGCGAGAAGTCATAGGTGAGGTCGCCGACCGAGCCCACGAGAAAAGCACGAAGAGTCCGCAGGTAAAGGCCCCAGTCGGGCAACTCGCCGGCGGCAATCAACGTGATCGATGCAAGCGCGATGTGTGCAGCGGCGCAGGCGAGCAGTAGTTCGCCGGTCCACCTGATCAGGGCACGAAGGCGATCCTTCACCGGAAGTGCCCACGCCCGAATCGTCATCACGGAGGCGAGCGTCAGGAGCGTGTAAGCGAAGGCCTCCAGCGCCCAGATCGACGAGACAGCCACTACCGCCAGCTGACAAATCCGGAAGATCGGAGCACGAGCGGGCCAGCGCGCTTCGGCGACCGCTGCGACGATCACCGCCATCGGAAGGCCGAAGCGCAGCGAGCCGTGCTGAAGCAGGCCGCCCAACGGGAATATGAGGGCGAATACGAGGACGATCAGCGCCACCACCATGGTCGTTGCGGCGAGGAGCCTCGAGAGGCCCGCCATCCGCAGGACCAGATATGCGCCCACGAAGACGAGGGACGAGAGCAGGCCTTCGAACAACCCGAGGGTGCCGTAGCCGATCGGCGCCACCTGGAACCAGGCGGCGAGGGCGTAAATGGATCCCACCCCGTATTGGGACAGCGTGTCGACGAGCATCGCGCCGCCGCCCAAGACGTGATTTGCGGGGCCGAGGAAGAAGTCCTGATGGAACTGGAAGATCGTCGTCTGGAAGTCGCCGGCCAGCGGGTCGGCCTCGTAGATGACGAGGTTGGGGACCGCCAGGAAGACGAGGAGGCAGACCGCTCCGTCGACCACGGGACCCCATGGCCTGCCGATGTGCGGTGGGCGCCAGCGGCGCCGGACGAACACCGCTGCCGCGATACCGGCGATGCCGATGATCAGCGGGATCCGCGCGATCGACGGGAGGTGCGCGAAGCCGGCGCACGTAGCGAGGCCGGCAATCCCGGCAGCGGTCCAGAGTCCGGCAGCGCTCAGCCCGCCGATACGGACGATCAGAGGTGATGGGCCGGGGCTCGCGGCGCGGAAGAGCAGCGTTGCCGAGAGCAGCGCCCAGAGCAGCATCGCCACGAGCAGGACGGCGAGCCCGTCGCCCCACGGCAGCCGGCCGGACACCTTCACCAGGAACACCAGCGCCAGGAACGCCAGGGCGACGACAGCGGTCACAGAAGGGAAGGCACTGCCCTTCGGACCGGAAGCAATCCGGTCCGCCAGCCGAGGCACGAGCAGCACCGCGGCGGGCAGCAGCACAGCGAACGCAAGAATGAACAGCAGGGTTTCGGAATGCTGATTCTGGGGTGGAAACGGAGGATCCAGAACCGTCGCCGGGATCAACAGGTACGCAAGGGGGAGGGCGATCAGGAAAAGGCCAAGGGGGAGCACGATCGTCAGTGCGAGCACCGAGCCGAACGGCGCACCTGCAGGGCGGTCCGCACTCGAAGCCGGAAATGCCGGGGTGGGTTCCCTCCTCGGCTTCGAGGGTTCGACGTCGGTCATGCTCAGTGTGTTCTACGCGATTCGGCCTCGCTCCGACGCCGATCACTCGCTTCGGTGCCCCTGCGCCCCCGAATGCTCAACGGCGAAAGGTGGCGTCCGATCGGTCGAACCGGTGTAGGATCGCGCGGATGAGGCACTCGGGAGTGGGCTTGAGAGCGGGGTTGATGATGTGGGCGGCCACGGCGCTTTCGATGGCGCTCGTTTGCCCTGCCGTCAGCGAGGCGGCATCCGCAGCCGATGAGCGTCCGAGCTTCACGGTCTCCCCCGGTGATTCGCTGCCCCCTCGATTCGCAAAGGCCAAGCACGACTATGCGGTTCGATGCCTGCCGCACGAAACCGTGCTGCATGTCGAAGGCGCGAGCGGCTGGCGGGCTCGGGTCGGGCATGGGCCGTTCCGGCCGGGAAGCTTCGATCAGAAGCTCCATGCGAATTCGGAAAAGGCGGTTTCGGTCGGCTTTCGGAAGGCGGGCGGTGGGGGTCGCTCGGCGTATTACGTCCGCTGCCTCCCCGGCGACTTTCCCGAATACTCGTTTCGCCGGGACGCGCCCGGTGGACCCGGTTTGTTCTCTCTCCAGCTCGGGAGTCGTTACGCCGCGATCTTCGATCGCAACGGCGTGCCGATCTACTGGTACGTGGCTTCGGGAGAACCCGACAATTTCCAAGTCCTCCCGGATGGCACGATCGCCTTCGACCCGGTCGACGTGCTCAGCTTTCAGACGGGCGATTACGAGGTACGGACGCTCACCGGACGCCTGTTGCGCGTCGTCAGCGGCGCCGCCGGCGCCGCCGCGGACATCCATGAAATCCAGCTCCTGCCGAACGGCAATTACCTGATCGGGGCGCAGGTCAATTACTCGGGCGTCGACACCACGCCGTACGGCGGTTCGGCGAACTCGACCGTGACCGGAATTCAGATCCAGGAACTCACTCCGGATGGTGATCTCGTCTGGTCCTGGGATTCCCGAGACCACATCGGCCTGGAGGAGACGGGGCGCTGGTGGGACACTCCGGCTCTCGATAACCAGCCCTACGACGTGGTTCACTGGAATTCGGCAGAGGTCGTGGGCAAGCACCGCCTGCTGCTCTCCTTCCGTCATCTCGACGCCGTTTACGAGATCGATCGGCGAACCGGCGAGATCATCTGGAAGCTGGGAGGGACGGAGACGCCCGAGAGCCTGGAGGTCACGAACGACCCTCACGGCGACTTTCCTCTCGGAGGTCAGCACGACGCGCGATTGCTGCCGAACGGGACGATCACGATTCACGACAACCGCACCGGCCTCGGCGACCCTCCAAGGGCGGTCCGCTTTCGCATCGATGCCGAAAACGGTACGGCCCGGCTCGTACAGTCGGTGCAGGATCCACGGTCCCATCATCATTCTGCTGCGGCTCCGCGCGCCGGCTGGGCTCCGGCGAATGGCTGATCGGTTGGGGCGGCGACGGCCTGATCGGTGCCTACGACGCGGACGGCAGTCGAATCTTCGGCCTGAGGTTGGGAGTCGGGTTCAGTTACCGGGCGAACCCGGTGCCGCCCGGTGCCGTCTCGAAGGGCGAATTGCGGGACGCCATGGACGTGATCGCCGCCCGGTGACAGGGGCGGGCGTCCGCCCGCGGAACGCGGTCAGTTGCGGTACTTGCGCGACGGCCAGATGCCGGCGCGATGCAGGACGAGGCGGATGCCCTGCCCAGACCGTCTTCAGCCCGTAGACGACTCCGGTCCTGAACCCGACCGAGGACGCCTCCTCGAAGTAGCGGCAGCGAGCCGGGACCTCGTCGATCCGAAAGTCGAGCTCGGCCGCCTGGTAGAGCATTTCGGCGTCGAAGCTGAAATCGAGCGAGTTGCGGAGGAACGGGACGCCGAGCAGGAGCTCGCGCGAATAGGCGCGGTAGCCGGTGTGCGCCTCGGTCAGATGCGTGCCCATGATCCGGTTCTGGATCGTCGTCAGGAAGCGGTTGGCGAGCGAACTTCCAGCGCGGCATCCCGGCGGCGATGCGCGGCGCCCGGGGATCGCCAGGCGCGAGCCGAGCACCAGGTCGGCCTCGCCGGCGATGATCGGCGCGATCATGTCCGGGATCAGGCCGGGCTCGTACTGGCCGTCGGGGTGGAGCATCACGACGACGTCGGCGTCGTGGTGAAGGGCCTGCATGTAACAGGTCTTCTGGTTGCCGCCGTAGCCGACCTGATGGGGATGCCAGACGACCTCGAGCGGCAGCTCGCGGGCGAGCTCGACGGTCTCGTCGGTCGAGGAGTCGTCGACGAGGATGATCTCGTCGACGTGCTCGAGCGGGATCTCGGAGACGGTCTGGCGCAGGGTCGCGGCCGCCTGCCGGGCGGGCATGACGACGATCACCTTCGGCCTCGATGTCTCGCTCCGACGTCAGGCAATTCGCGCCTCAACGTAGACGGTTCCGCCGCGCCGCAGCAGCACCTCGGTGAGCGCCGGCAACGACCGCGACCGGGAGCAGGAACACTCCGGCGACGATCGAGGCGAGTCGCCTGCCGCCGGCCGAGACGGTCGCTGCGCGCCTCGGGCCGGCGCAGCGCCTGGTAGAGGTCGAGGCCGCCGGGCAGCGAGCGCGACGAGCCCGCCAGCCAGCCGATCACGACTCTGCCCGGCGCGGAGGTAGGAGACTGCGCTCGATCCGAAATCCGATCCTGCTCGAGGCCCGGCGTCAGGCTGGCGGTCGAGAGATGGACGAGGTGTCGCGGGATGTCGAGGTGGAGCCAGCGATCGCCGAAGATCCGCGCCTGGAGGCTGTCGTTGTTCGGGACCGCGACGACGACGACGCCGCCGGGTGCAAGCAGGCGCGTGGCCTCGCGGATCGCCGCCCGCGGTCGCGGCAGGTGCTCGAGCGAGTGCCAGAAGACGACGGCGGCCCACTCGCCGTCTGCCCTCGACCTCCTCGATCGGGAGGTCGAGGAAGTCGTCTCGCATCGCCCCGCGCTCGAGCCCGGTCACCTCGCGGCCGCGGGCGGCGAGGGCGTCGAGCAGCGTGCCCTCGCCGGCGCCGACGTCGAGGATCGGGCCGGGTGGCGCGATCTCGTCGAGGTGACCGGCGAGCAGCGCCGCGGGTGCGCCCGAGGATCGCGTCGCCGGCGAAGTTGAAGCGGCCGGCGTCCGCCCTCGGGGCGGTACCAGTCGCCGTAGGCCGCCTCGAGCTCGTCGTCGTCGGGCCACGGGTCGGTCGTCGCCGCGCCGCAGCGGCGCAGCGGGTCCGGCCGCTCAGCCGCGTGCCGCCCCGGGCCGAACGGCGCGCCGCACCAGACGCAGGCTTCGGCCGCCTTCATCTGCGCGGCGTGCGGCAGATCGGCGCAGACGTCGAGAGCGGCCTCGAGGTCCGCGTCGCGCAGCTCGAAGTCATCGGCGGTGATCGCCTCCGCCCGCGGATCGTCGTCGTCCGCGATGGCGGTGAAGCATCGCGTCGTAGAGCCGCTGCTTCGCCTTCATCGGGACGAGCCGCCGCAGCCGCAGCGGGTCGCGGCCGAGGAGCTTGTCGAGCGTGGCCCGCTCCTCGTCGAAGATCTCCATGTACCGCGGCGAGCCGAAGAGGCCGCGCACCTCGACCTCGCTCGAACGAGCGCTCGCACAGCCGCCCGAGCTCGGCGTGATCGAACTCGACGTAGTGGTAGGGGTCGATGATCTCGTCGGGCCGGCCGAGGGTGAGCCGATTCGGGGTGACGAAGACCGCGACGCCGTCGCGGCTCGAGGACCCGCGCCACCTCGGCGAGCACCCGCTCCGGATTCGGGTACGTGCTCGAGCGACTGAACCGAGAGGACCGAGCCGAACGGCCCTTCGTCGAAGGGCAGATCGCGCATGTCGGCGACGACCGTCTCGCGCTCCTGGCCCTCGAGGGCGCCGGGGTCGATGTCGACGCCGATCGTCTCCCGCGGCTCGAGCAGGTGGTAGCTGTGGCCGACGCCGCAGCCGAGATCGAGCACGAGGCCGTCGTTCAGGTACGGCTCGCTGAGCTTGTAAGCGGCGACATGTCGCTGCCAGGTCGGATTGAAGCCGCCCTCGGGACTCGCAACGCGCTCTCCGGTGATCTTCACGACGGCATCTTCTCAGGCCTCGCCGGTCTAACCTTCCCCGCCCGTGATTGCTTTCGCCAGCGCGATAACCGACGAGGAGACCTACAGGGCGTGCGCCGCGCCCGGGTTTCGAGCTCGCGGCCGAGGACGACACCGAGATCATCGCCCGCCTCGCCGTCGGCTCGATCTTCCGCAGCTACAACATGCTGCTCGACTGGGCCAAGGAGCACTACGACCTCGAGGCGCTGGTCATCCTGCACCAGGACGCCGAGATCGTCGACCCCGACTTCATCCCGAAGGTGCGCAAGGCGCTCGCGGACCCCGACGTCGCGCTCGTCGGCTGCGCCGGCGCGATCGACGTCCGCAGCATCGCCTGGTGGGAGGGCGCCGTCACCTGGGCGTCGTTCACGCATCGCTTCGACGACTTCGGCGGCGGCGAGATCCCGGGTCTGAGCTGGGCGCCCGACGCGGTACCCGAGTACGCGGAGACCGGAGAGGTCGACACGATCGACGGCTTCGTCATGGCGTTCTCGCCCTGGGCGATCGAGAACCTGCGCTTCGACGAATCGATCGGCGGCGTGCTGCACGGCTACGACTTCGACATCTGCATGCAGGCGCACGCGGCCGGCAAGAAGGTCGTGACCGCACCGATGAGGGTCGTCCACCATCACTCGCTCAACCTCCTCAGCGAGGCGGAGGGCTGGATCGCCGCCCACATGAAGCTGACCGAGAAGTGGCAGGACCGGCTGCCGGTCATCACCGACGACTGGCACCTGCGGGCCCGCCGCGCCGAGGCAGAGCTCTCCGCGACCCGGCTCACCGCCGGCGCCGGCCGGATCATGTGGGAGCTGCGGCTCTCGCAGCTCGAGGAGCGGATCGAGGAGCTGGAGGAGCGGAACCGCGAGATCGAGACCAGCACCTCGTGGCGGGTCACCTATCCGCTGCGGAGGCTGTTCGGGTTCTTCAAGGGCAAGACCCGCCGACCCGCCGCCGGTCGAGCTTCCCGAGAGCGAGTCGAGGGCTCGCCCGCTACCGGCGAGCGCCGCGCCGTCTCACGCGCTGCCGTCGTCGGCGAGCACCTCGCGCACCTCTTCGCGCGAGAACGTCGGCTTGCCGCGCTGACGTAGCGCTGAGATCCGCTCGGCGATCCCGAAGGCGCCGGACTCCTCGAGCCTGCGGAGCAGCTCCTCCTGACGCGCGTTGCGCCGCTTGAGCGCATCGAGCTCGCGGTAGAGCTCGTCGTACTGGTCCTTCAGCGCGATCAGCTCGCGCGCGCGGCCCTGGCCGGCGACCAGGTGCTCGACCCGGTTGGCCTCGAGGCGCTCCATGACCGCGGTTGCGGTCGAAGGGAGCGATCCACTCGGCGACGGCGTCCGGCCCACGGCGCGTCCCTCGTGCCAGATCAGGCCGAAGCCGAAGAAGGCCGGGACCACGGCCAGCCGCAGTCCCTCGCGCTCCGCCATGAAGTCCTCGATCGCGGTCATCGTCCCGTTGCCGGGGCCGCCCTCCTCGAGCGCGGCCCAGATGAAGGGAAGGCCCATCTCGCTCACGCCGGGGTTTCCGGGCGCCAGGCCGACGTTGTTGCCGATCGGCTGACGGTGCTCCTCGGGGATCCGCTCCGGCGCGTAATAGGTGTCGCGGCGGGCGTGAGGCCACATCACGTCGTGGAACAGGAGCAGCGGCATCGAGCTGCCGGGCGCGATCCCAGCGATCAGCTCGAGCTCCCGGCTCAGCGTGAAGTAGTTGTGGTCGCCGTCGATCACGACCGCGTCGGGCAGCGAGTCGATCGATGCGAGGTAGTCGTGGCTGGTCGCCTCGATCAACTCGAGCTCGGGCCGGGCGGCGGCGAGCTCACGGAGCCGCTCGGGAGGCAGCGGATCCATGCCGGCCACGGTCGCGCCCGACCCCTCGGCCCAGTCGAGCAGGTCGGCGGTCAGGTCACCCTCGAAGGCGCCGATCTCGAGCACGGATCTCGCACCGATCGCGTCCAGGCAGGGCAGCAGGATCTCGCGGACGTTCGAGAGTGAATATCCCCATTGCAGGGGGTCGTTGACGCGTGGGGGCGAGGAATCGCTCAATCGGACACCGCGGCGCAATGTATAGGTTGCACCCTTCGCGCACGGCCGCCGCGGCCGCCGCGCCCCGGGTCTCGTCCGACTAGAGTTAATGCCCGGAATGGGGGTATAGGTTCAGTGGGAGATGGGATGATTTTCAGAGGCAGAAAGCGCAATGTCGGCGATGCCACGGTCGAGTCTCGCCGAGCCGCGATCCGCGGCCGACCTGATGGCCGAGGTGGCGACCCTCATGGAGGCGAACCGCGAGGTCCCCGATCGCGATGTCGAGCGCCGCATCCTCGAGCTGCGCCATCTCGCCGGGATCAGGGCGCTCGCGGAGGCCGGCGAACGGCCCGAATACGCCGCCGCGGACGACGACGCGCTGCCCGCCGGTACGCTGCCGCCGATCTCGCCCGCGCGAGCTGACCCCCGGGCTGCTCCGGGCCGGCATCCTCCGCGACGGCGCGGTACTCGTCCGCGGGGTCGTCACGCCGGAGGCCTCGAAGGCCCTCGCCGACGGGATCGAACAGGCCTTCGCCGACCGCGTCGCAGTCAACGCGGGCAACCCGCCGGACGACTCGCTCTACGAGGAGTTCGAGCCGCAGCCCGGCTTCGCTCAGCTCACCGAGCGCAACTGGATCGAGGCCGGCGGCGGCGTCCTCGCGGCCGACTCGCCCCGCCTCATGTTCGAGATGCTCGACGCCTTCGAGCGGGTCGGCCTCGACGCCGTGATCGGGGGCTATCTCGGCGAGCCCGCAGCCGTCTCGGCCGAGAAGTGCACGCTGCGCAAGGCGGATCCATCCGTCGGCGGCGCCTGGCACCAGGACGGCAACTTCATGGGTGACGTCCGCGCGCTCAACGTCTGGCTCTCGCTCTCGCGTTGCGGCGACGTCGCGCCGGGCCTCGACATCGTCCCGAAGCGGATCGACTACCTCGTCGAGGCGGGAACCGACGGTGCGCCGCTGTCCTACGTGATCTCACCCGCCAAGGTCGAGGAGGCGGCGGGAGAGGCCGGGATCATCCGGCCGATCTTCGAGCCCGGCGACGTCCTCCTGTTCGACGACCTCTTCCTCCACCAGACCGGCTCCGACCCGTCGATGCCGAATCCGCGGTACGCGATCGAGAGCTGGTTCTTCGGCGCGTCGGGCTTCCCGGCCGACTACGCGCCGCTCGCGGTTTGACGAACCGCAACCGGACGGCGTCGAACGACGCCGAAGACGAAGACCTCAGGCTCGAGATCGAGCGCCGCATCCCGTCGACGTTGCCGGCCGGCCGCGGCGACGCGCTGTTCGTCTTCGGGACCTGCTTCCACCGCCGCGCCGACGTCGAGAGCCTCGAGGTGCTGGTCGACGGCGACGGCCCGTGACGTCACCGGCTTCGGGCTGCCGCGGCTCGACCTCTTCAAGCGCCTGCACCCGGGCCTCGGCGGCGGCGAGCCGCCGGTGCCGCCGACGGATCCCGATTCGCCGGAGGATCCCGAGGTCCGCTGCTACCGAAGCGGCTTCTGGGCGACCGTACCGGTGCCGCCGATCCCGGCGGGCGGGTCGGCCTCGCTCGCCGTTCGCGCGCGGCTCTCCGGCGGCGGGTCCGTCGTCCGCGAGTTCGCGCGGATCGAGGCGGGTGAGCCCGCGCTGCCGCCGCTCGCCTCGGGGAAGGCGCCTACCGGTCGCGAGCTGATCGCGGTCGCGATGGCGACCTACAACCCGGACATGGACCTGTTCCGGGCCCAGGTCGAATCGCTGCGCGCGCAGACCGACACGGACTGGGTCTGCGTCGTCAACGACGACCGCTCGCGGCCGGACCGCTTCCGTGAGATCGCCGCCGTGCTCGACGGCGACGATCGCTTCGTCGCTCTCGCGCTCGGATCGCCGACTCGGCTTCTACCGGAGCTTCGAGCGAGCGCTCGGGCTGGTGCCCGACGATGCCGCGCTCGTCGCGCTCTGCGATCAGGACGATCGCTGGTACCCGGACAAGCTGGCCACGCTGCCGCGGAGAGCTGGGCGGGGCGAAGCTGATCTACAGCGATCAGCGCCTCGTCGACACCGAGGGCAGGGTGCTGGCCGAGACGTACTGGACGAGCAGGCCCAACAACCACACCAACCTGCTCTCGCTGCTGATCGCCAACACGGTCACCGGGGCCGCCTCGCTGATGCGGCGCGAGGTCGTCGAGCGGGCGCTGCCGTTCCCCGAGGTTCCCGGCGAGCAGTACCACGACCACTGGCTCGGCCTGGTCGCGATGACCCTGGGCGACGTCGCCTACGTCGACCGGCCGCTCTACGACTACGTCCAGCACGGCGGCGCCGCGCTCGGCCACACGGCCGCGAACGCCGGCATCGGCGACCAACGGCCGGCTACGCGAGCGATTCGGGCTCGCCTACTGGCGGGGCCGCTTCGCCGCCGCCGGGCGCGGCCTACTTCCGCGGCTACGTCCGGCTCGAGGTGCTCGCCGAGGCGCTGCTCGGCCGTTGTCGCCGAAGCGCCGCGCCGCAAGCGAGCCGCCCTCGCCCGCTTCGCTCGCGCCGATCGCTCCCGGGCCGGCATCGCCTGGCTGCAGCTGCGTTCGTGGCGCGGCCTGGCCGGCCGGGGCGAGACCCTGCGGGTCGAGAAGATGCTCGCCGAGAGCCTGCTCTGGCGTCACATCCTCGAATACCACAGCCGCGACTGGGAGCGCCCGATCGGCTCGCCGTTCGACGCCAGCATGCCGCCCGTCGCCGGGGGAAGCGGTCGTCGAGGCGCTTCCCCGATCCGGAGACCGCGCACATCGAGCGGCTGCTCGCGCCGCTGAACCTCGTCGTCTCCGCCGCCGAGCCGCAGCGGATCAACCTGCTGATCCCGACGATCGACCTCCAGCACCTGTTCGGCGGCTACATCGCCAAGTTCAACCTCGCCCGCAAGCTCGCGGAGGCCGGGCACCGGGTCCGGATCGTCACCGTCGACCCGACGCCGCCGCTGCCCGACGACTGGCGCGAGCAGGTCGAGGCCTACAGCGGGCTCGACCGGCGCCCTCTCCAGGATCGAGGTCGCGTTCGCGCGAGACCAGAGCGGGCCGGTCGCGATCAGCCCCGACGATCGGTTCGTCGCGACGACCTGGTGGACCGCCTACCACGCCCGCGACGCCCTCCGACTGACGAGCGGCGACCGCTTCCTCTACCTGATCCAGGAGTACGAGCCGTTCACCTTCGTCATGGGCTCGTGGGCCGCGGTCGCGATGGAGACGTACACCTTCCCGCACTGCGCGCTGTTCTCGACCGAGTTCCTGCGCACCTACTTCGCGGCCCACGGCTTCGGCGTCTTCCGGGCCGGGAGGGAGACGGGGGAGAGGGAGTCGGTTTCGTTCCAGAACGCGATCACCGCGGTGACGGTCCCCGTCCGCCGCGGAGCTCGCGGAACGCGAGAGCCGCCGGCTGCTCTTCTACGCGCGCTCCGAGCCGCACGCCAAGCGGAACATGTTCGAGCTCGGGCTGATCGCGATCTCGCGGGCGATCGAGCAGGGAGCCTTCGGCGACGACTGGGAGTACTTCGGCATCGGCTCGGTCTCCGGCCGCAGCCGGGTCGCGCTTCCGGGCGGAGCCCAGCTCGAGATCCTCTCCCGCCGCAGCCAGGCCGACTACGGCGAGATGCTGACCTCCCACGACGTCGGCCTGTCGCTGATGTTCACGCCGCATCCGAGCCTGGTGCCGATCGAGATGGCGTCCGGCGGGCTGCTCACGGTGACGAACACGCTTCGACACGAAGACCGCGGACAGCCTCGCGGGCGATCTCGCCGAACCTGATCGCCGCCGACCCCAGCATCGAGGGCGTGACGGCGGGCTTGGCCGAGGCGGTCTCGCGAGTCGGCGATCACGAGGGCCGGGTCGCCGGGGCCGACGTCGATTGGAGCAGCGACTGGGAGGACTCGTTCAGCCCCGCCCTGATGGCCGAGATCGACGTCCTGCTCAGCCGATGCTGAGAGTCGTCGAGAGTGGTGCCGGAGGCTCCCTGGGCTGCTACTTTGGCCGCGACCCGAGAGCGACAATCAGGAGCGGCAGAACGGTGATCTTCGGAAGACGAAAGGGTGGTGACGAGGCCACGGCCGTCGCCGTGCCGACCCCTCCGGCCCGTGAGATCGCAGAGGCCCGGCGCCTGGTCGACGCCGGCGATCCCTTCGACGCGATCGATCACCTCAACGAGGCGAACCGGCGATCGCGAAGCACCGCGACGCGAGGTCGAGCTGCGCCGGATCCGCAACGTCGCCGGGATGACGCTGCTCGAGGACCCGCCGAGCGATCCGCAGTACCCGGCCGCCTCCGAGGCGCCGGCCCCCGACCCCGAATCGCGGCTGCCCGAGATCACGCCCGCCGAGCTCACCCCCGAGTTGCTGCGCGGCGGCGATACTGAGCTCCGGCGCCCTGCTGGTCCGCGGGCTCATGGATCCCGCGAAGGCCGAGCGGATGGCCGCCGACATCGACCGCTCCTTCGAGATTCGCAAGCAGGTGCAGGCCGGGCGCCCGACGCCGACGGCTACTACGACGAGCTCGAGCCGGAGCCGCCGTTCATCATCGGCGAGCGCTCCTGGATCGAGGAGGGCGGCGGCGTCCTCGCGGTCGACTCGCCCCGCCTTCTCTTCGACATGCTCGAGAGCTTCGAGGAGGCCGGGCCTGCGCAGCGTCATCGAGGCCTACCTCGGGGAGCGGCCGGCGATCTCGGGGCAGAAGTGCACGCTCCGCAAGGCGACGCCCGACGTCACCGGCGCGTGGCATCAGGACGGTGCCTTCCTCGGCGACGTCCGCGCCCTCAACGTCTGGCTCTCGCTCTCGCGTTGCGGCGACGTGGCGCCGAGCATGGACGTGGTGCCCCGGCGGCTCGACGACTTCGTGCGCGACCGGGACGGAGGGCACGTACCTCGACTTCCAGGTCTCCCAGGCGGTGGCCGAGGAGGCCGCCGGCGAGGTCGGGATCGTCCGGCCGATCTTCAACCCGGGCGACGCACTCCTCTTCGACGACATCTTCCTCCACCAGACCGGCTCCGATCCGTCGATGCCGAACGCCGCGCTACGCGATCGAGAGCTGGTTCTTCGGTCCGTCGGCCTATCCCGGAAAACTACGTGCCGATCGCCTTCTGAGCGGCTCCTGATCTCCTGACCGGTACCCGCATGCTGGAAAGGGTCACGTGAAGCACATATCCGCTGCCGGCCGCTGGATCCTCCTGGCGGTGGCGGCGCTCACGGTCGTCGGCTTCGCGCTTGCGCCTCGCGCGCTACCAGCAGACGATCCTCGGGGACGAGACCTCGACGCTCTACCTGGTCAAGGGCAACGAGCCTCTCCGAGGTGATGAGCTCGATCTCCATCGCGACGCCGAGATCTCACCGCCGCTCTACTTCATCCTCGCCTGGCTGACCACGCAGCTCGGCTCGGCCCCTGAGCTCGTCCGGCTGCCCTCGCTGATCGCCGGCACCGTCTCGATCCCGCTCGTCTACCTCGTCGGCGCCCGCGCCGTGAATCGGCCGGCCGGGCTGATCGCCGCGGCGGTCATGACGCTCAGCCCGTTCATGATCTTCTACTCGGCCGACGGCCGCGGCTACGCGGTGGCGATCGCGTTGCTGCTCGGCTCGACCGCTGGCGATGCTCGCGGGAGCGCGTGACGGCCGGACCCGCTGGTGGGTCGCTCTACGGCCTGCTGTCGCTGCTGGCGATGTACACGCACTACACGTCGGCGTTCGTGCTGATCGCACAGCTCGCGTGGCTCCTCTGGGCTCACCCCGACGCGAGGCGTCCGGCGCTGCTCGCCAACGCCGCCGCCGCCGTCCTCTTCCTGCCCTGGGTCCCGGGCTTGCTGGACGACATGAACTCGCCGACGATCGACATCCTCTCGGCGCTCCAGGGGGACGGATTCGGCGTCAAGCGCCAGGCGGTCGAGGCGTGGGCGGTCGGCTATCCGTTCAAGACCCCGCATCAGTTCCCCGGAGTCTTCCCTGCCGCTCTGGCGCTCGTCGGCCTGGTCATCGCCGCCGTGGCGGGGCTCGTCCGGCACCTTCGCGCCTGGCTGCGGCCCGAGCCGAGCCGGACGAGGGAGAGCCGGTCGCCGCTGGTCTCGCAGCGGGATGGCCCTCGTCTTCGCCCTGGCGGTGGCGACCGGCCTGTTCGAGTTCGCTGATCCTGGTCCTGACCGGCAACGACCTCCTCGGGGCCCGCAACCTCGTCACCTCGTCCGCCGGGCCTGGCGCTGCTGATCGGCGCGGTGCTCGCCTCGGCCGGGCGGATCTGGGGCGGGATCGCGACGGTCCGGTGATCGTCTCCTTCGCGATCGGCGCGGAGATGACGCTCGAGACCGAGAACGAGCTCGTCGACTTCAAGTCCGCGGCGGCCTACATCGACGGCGAGGCCGGGCCCGACGACGTCGTGGTCGACCTGCTCTCCCCGCGGCTCACGCCGGTGCCGCTGACGCCGCTGGACGCCTATCTCCCGCAGACGCGGCCCGAGTACCGTCCCCTGCTGCCGGAGGGCGAGCCGCCGTTTCTGCCCACCACTCCCGATCCCGGACAGTGCGTCCCTGCTCAGGAAGGCGGTCCGAGACGCCGAGGGTCACCGCCTGGTCGTGCTGGCCGCCGACGAGGGGCTCGTGAGGTCGGGCGACGACATCACCGCGATCAAGGTCTACCCGCTGGTGCCCGGATCGGTGCCCCCCGAACTGTTCGAGCTGCCGGAGGGGTCCAGGATCGTCGCGGAGGAGCGATTCCCGGGTCTCGGGCCGGTGAACGTGGTGACGATCGAGCTCGGGCCCCTCCACGGATAAACTCTCCCTGGAAATGATCGCCTTCGGCTGCGCCATAACCGAGGACGACATCTACGATCGCTGTGCGGAGCCCGGCATCGAACTCGCGTCCGAGCCCGACACGAAGCTGATCGCTCTACGGCGCGTAGCGGTTCGGTCTTCCGGAGCTACAACATGCTGCTCGAGAAGGCCAGCGAGATCGACGATCTCGAAGGATTCGTGATCGTTCATCAGGACGCCGAGATCGTCGACCCGGACTTCCTCGCCGAAGATCCGCGAGGCGCTCTCCGATCCCGACGTGGCGCTCGTCGGCTGCGCCGGCGCGGTCGACGTCCGCAGCATCGCCTGGTGGGAGGGCTCGGTCACCTGGGCCTCCTTCACCCATCGCTTCGACGAGTACGGCGGAGGCGACATCCCGGCGCTGAGCTGGATTCCCGGAGCAGATCCCCGTCTATGCGGAGACCGGAGAGGTCGACACGATCGACGGATTCGTCATCGCCTTCTCGCCGTGGGCGATCCGAGAACCTGCGCTTCGACGAGACGATCGGCGGGGTCCTGCACGGCTACGACTTCGACATCTGCATGCAGGCGCGGGCCGCCGGCAAGAAGGTCGTCACCGCGGACCTGCGGGTCATCCACCACCACTCGCTGGTCCTGATCTCCAGCGTCGACACGCTGGATGGAGGCGCACATCAAGCTTGCCGAGAAGTGGCACGACCAGCTGCCCGTGACGAGCCTCGACTGGCGCCGCCGCGCCCGGCTCGCCGAGGCCGAGCTGGCGCGCGATCCGGCTCAGCGCCGGGGCCGGCGGATTGATCTGGGAGCGCCGTTACGGGCTGCTCGAGGACGAGCTTCGAGCTGATCAAGGGCAGCCTGAGCTGGCGGATGACCAGGCCCCTTCGAGCTGGATCGCCAGGCTTCTCCGCGGCGGGAAGCCGAAGCAGCGCCCGTTGCCGCAACCCGAGCACATCTGCCGGGTCCCTGCCGCCCGCGGAACCGCCTCCGCCGGAGCGGTAGTGGCTGATTCGCACCGCTAGATTGGCTGACCGTGTTTAGGCCGAAAGACGATCCAGTCCGCCGTGAGGTGTGGCGCCAGCTGCGCGCCCGCCATCCGGGCTTCCGCGAGGCCGTGCGGGCGGACGCCGGGATGACCGCGCTGCACCGGGGCGAGCGGCACGACTTCCGTTCGACGCAGCGACCTCGTGATCCAGGTGCTGCGGCTCTGCTGGGTCTGCGACGCCTTCGCCGCCCAGGTCCTCTACCGCCTGAAGGCGAGGATGCAGGCCCGCGGGATCCCGATCCTGCCGCGGATCGCCCACAAGCTGTCGATGATGCTCTCCCAGATAACCATCGGCGACCCGGTGATCATGCACCCTGGCGTCTACATCATCCACGGCCAGATCGTCATCGACGGCATCGTCGAGATCGGCCCCGGCGCCGTGATCGGGCCGTGGATCATCGATCGGGCTGCAGGCGGGCAACGTCCACGGGCCGACGATCGGCAACGACGTCCACGATCGGCTCCGGCGCGAAGATCCTCGGGCCCGTCCGCATCGGCCCGCACGCAAAGATCGGCGCGAACTCGGTCGTCGTCAAGAACGTCGAGGCCGGAACGACCGTAGTCGGTATTCCAGCCAAGGCGATCGGTTGAGCTCCCGAGACGATCAGCATCGACCAAGAGGGGTCCGACGACGGCGGCCTCCAGAGCCGGCGCCTCGAGCGGCTCGCCACCGCTCCGGTGGTCCTCGAGGCTCGCGACGTCCGCAAGACGTTCCACATCCCCGACCAGAAGATCGAGTCGTTCAAGGAGCGTGCGGTCCATCCGTTCCGGCGTCAGCACTTCCGCGAGCTGAAGGCGCTCAACGGCGTCGATCTCGACGTCCGCGAAGGGGAGTTCTTCGGCATCGTCGGTCGCAACGGCTCGGGCAAGAGCACGCTGCTGAAGATCCTCGCCAGCATCTACGCGGCGGACTCCGGGCACGGTCCGGATGGCCGGCACGATGGCGCCGTTCATCGAGCTCGGCGTCGGCTTCAATCCCGACGTCACCGCGGTCGAGAACGTGATCCTCAACGGCGTGATGATGGGTCTGACGCCGCAGGAGGCCCGCGAGCGGATCGATGCCGGTCTTCGAGTTCGCCGAGCTCCAGGAGTTCAAGGAGCTGCGGCTCAAGAACTACTCGTCGGGGATGACCGTCCGGCTCGCCTTCGCGGTGATGATCCAGGCCGACACCGACATCCTGCTGATCGACGAGGTGCTCGCGGTCGGCGACGCGTCGTTCCAGCAGAAGTGCGCCGACGTCTTCCACGGGATGCGCGACAGCGGCAAGACGGTCGTGCTCGTCACCCACGACATGGGAGCGATCGAGACGTACTGCGACCGCGCGATGCTGATCCACGACGGCGACGTGGTTCTCACCGGCGATCCGGACGAGGTCGCCAAGAGCTACTACCGGCTCAACTTCGAGGCTGCCGGGGCCGATCCCGACGCGCTGGCGATGTCGCAGGACGCCCTCAGCCGAGCGAAACGCGGAGCTCGACCCCGCACACACGAGTCATCGAGGCCGCGCTCGAGGACGAGCGACGGGAACGCGATCAGCGAGCCTCGAGCAGGGCGAGCCGATCCGGTTCCGCGCGCTCTGTTCGAGGCGGTCGAGGAGCTCCGCAATCCGCTCTTCTCGTTCCTCTGCGCGAGCCGCAACGGAACTCATGTCTTCGGTTTCCGCCGCAGCCTCGAGCGCGACGACGACGAGGTCGTGATCGTGCCGATCGGGGAGCGGATCGAGCTCGTCGGGCACCGTCGAGAACCCGCTGACGCCCGGCAGTTACGTGCTCACGCTGCTGGATCTCGCGCGAAGCGGAGAGCGCCGAGGTCGCCTTCCAGGTGGTCGCGACTCGCCGACTTCATGGTCTACGGCGGCACGCAGACGCTCGGCCTCGTCGAGGTCGAGGTCGAGGTCGAGGCGACGACGGTCGAGGGGGAGTGAGCGATGAGCGAGCCGATGGCAGCCGACAACCCCGAGCTGCGGGTCGTCCGCGGCCCCGGCGCGATCGGCGGCGGCCGCCGGCGCTTCTTCGACCTGCTGCTCCTGACCGCGACGAACGACTTCAAGAAGGCGTTCTTCGGCACGGCGCTCGGCTACGCCTGGTCGCTGCTGCGGCCGCTGCTCCTGTTCGGCGTCCTGCTCGTCGTCTTCACGAAGATCCTCCGGGTCGGTTCCGAGCATCGAGAACTATCCGATGTTCCTGCTCTTCAACATCGTCTTCTTCGGCTTCTTCCAGGAGACGACGAACGTGGCGACCTTCTCGGTCGCCGCGCGCGAGGGAATCGTCCGCAAGACGCAGTTCCCGCGGCTCGTGATCCCGCTGTCGATCGTGCTCACCGGCCTCTTCAACCTCGGCATGAACATGATCGCGGTGGTCGTCTTCATGCTCGCCTTCGGGGTCTACCCGATGTGGACGTGGCTGCTGTTCCCGCTCGTCCTGCTGCCGCTGATGATCGGTCCTGACGGCGGCGGTCTCGACCGCGCTCTCGGCCGCTCTACGTCCGCCGCCGCGACATCGGGATCATCTGGTCGGTCGTCTCGATGGCGCTGTTCTACGGCAGCTGCGATGCTGATCCCGATCAGCTTCGCGAGCGGAGCTCGTCAGGACATCCAGCTGCTGCAACCCGCTGGTCCCGATCCTCGTTCAGGCCCACAAGTGGATCATCGATCCGAGCGCTCCTTCGGTGGTCGAGGTCGCCGGCGGCTGGCTGCACCTGCTGCCGGCGGCGATCATCTTCGTCGCCGTCTGCGTCTGGTCGGTCTGGTTCTTCAACCGCGAGGCGCCGCGGATCGCCGAGGAGCTCTGATGGGGGAGGGGGCTCGCTCCCGTTTCCACCGCTGGCGCTCATGGACAGGGTCCTCGGCCTGCCCGAGGATGAGGCCGAGCCCGCGCCGGCTACGACGCGGTCGGGCGAGACACGAAGAGCGAGCTGCTTCGCCTACTGCCGCCGCGGCACCGACCTGACGGGCAAGCGCATCCTCGACTTCGGCTGCGGCGCCGGCCGCACGCTGCGTCACTTCGTTCCGGAGGCTGAAAGGGGCGAGGTCTGGGGCGCCGACATCGACCGGGCGAGCATCGAGTGGCTGCAGGAGAACCTCTGCCCGCCGCTCAACGCCGTCCAGTGCGATGTCGATCCGCCGCTCCCGTTCGAGGACGGGGCCTTCGACTTCGCCTGGGCCATTTCCGTCTTCACCCATCTGTCCGGCGACTCGGCGGACTGGCTGCTCGAGCTGCATCGCGTCCTCGGGCCGGGAGGCCTCCTGATGGCCAGCTACATGGGGGAGTGGAACTCGGAGCGGATCGCCCGCGAGCCGTGGGACGAGGACCGGGTCGGGATGAACGTCCTTCGTCACGACTGGCCCTGGTCGATCGGCGGCCCGATGATCCTCGATCTCCGACTGGTGGGTCCGCGAGCACTGGGGCCGGGCCTTCGAGATCGTCGCCGTCACCCCGCGGTTCCACAACCAGAGTTGGGTGATGCTGCGCAAGAAGAACGTGTCGCTCACGCCCGAGGAACTGCTCGCCCCCGGCGACGACCCGCGCGGAGTTCGCAGCCCTGCGGCACAACATCGCTCAGCTCCAGGCCGAGATCGAGCAGCTTCGCGAGGACTATCTCGAGTTGATCGAGAGACATCCGCCGCGACTACGAGGAGTCGCGGAGCTGGAGACTGACGAAACCCCTCCGGGAGCTCCGCGGCCGCTTCCGCTCCGAACCCTGAACGGTGCTGGGTCAGCGCTTCCGCAGCGTGACGGCGACCTGGAACATGTCCTCGAGGATCACCTTCACGTCGACCAGCTCGAACTTCTCCGTCCAGCGCTCGCGCACGTAGGCCAGGCTGACGACGGAGTCGCCGTAGGTCATCTCCTCGCCCTGATGCTGGGGGTGCGCGTCGTCGACCGCATGCGGCGCGAAGACGAACCTGGGCTCCGACATCGCGGCGAGCGGATCGGGGCCGAGCGCGTCGCGGGCGGCGTGCATCTTCTCGTCGAGGCCGAGGTAGTCGGGAGGCCGGATCGTCAGGATCAGCAGGCCGCCCGGGTTGAGCGCGTCGTGCAGCGCGTCCAGGCAGCTCGCGGCCGCCGCCTCGGAGAGGTGAGTGAAGACGGAGAACGAGAAGGCGACGTCGATCTCGCCGACGGGCAGCTTGGTCGGGACGAACTCGGAGCGGTGCAGCTCGGCGGGAACCCGGCTCTTCCGCGAGACCTCGAGGATGCTCTCGACCGGGTCGCAACCGATCAGTGAGCCGGGCGGGACGTCGCGGGCGAAGAAGCGCGTGAGTCGCCCCCAGCCGCAGCCGAAGTCGAGGATCCGTGCGTCGATCAGATCGCCGTCGTGACCGGCCGCGTACCGGTCCTTGACGTAGCCGTAGAAGGCGTTGCTCTGACTCAGCAGCCAGAGGCTGTCGGCGCCGTTCCACGCCACCTGCAGATCGGGATCCGGGACGTCGGGAAGAAACGCCTGGATCGCCGGATAGACGGAGTACTGGCGGCTCAGCAGCAGCGCCCAGAGATCGTCGTCGAGATCCCGGAAGAGCTCGTAGGCCTCGGGACCGGTGGCACCGGCCTCGAGCTTCGCCTCGATCTCATCGAGTTCCGTTCCGAACAGGTTCGTCAGCCAGCCGTCGACTCGCATCCGATGCAGTTGGATGGGCGGTTCGGGAGGCGGCGGAGGGCGGAGGCGGTTCGGGCTCGGGCGCGTCCTCGCGGATCGCGTCGGCGAGCTTCCGCGCCGGCGGTGTCCGCGCGGCGCGGCGGGCGAGCTCGATGCTCTTGTTCCGGAAGTCCGACTTCATCGCGGCAAGTCTATGTGCGCCCGAGCTCGTGAATGTCGCCGTAGGCGACCCGCTCGGCCGCCGTCCAACCGGGGTTGAGTTCGTACATGCGCACGACCTGCTCGACGCGTGAACGACTTCTCGACGTCGTGGTCGTACGGCTTGCCCACCCAGGGCACCGCGTTGACCGCGTTCCGGGCCTCGGAGGTCAGCTCATCGATCTCATCGAGTAGGACCAGGACATCCTCCTGGAGATGCTCGGTGCGGAGCCAGCGGTTCACGGTCAGCCGCGGCCCGTCGGTCATCCAGCGCAGCATGTCGTCGGGATCGGTGGTCTCGACCATCTCCTCGGCGGTCGGCATCGGCTGCGGCTCGAAGTCGGGCCAAAGGCCGGAGATCGCCTTGTGATGGGCGGCGCTGAGGATCCAGAGGGGAGCCTGCGGATGTTCATCGACAGGAGCTTCCCGGCGATCTGTTCCTCCTTGACCCAGAAGGCGTCGTGCTTGTCGTTGGAGTCGGTCCGGTCGGCGTACACGACCAGGTCCGGCACCGCCTCCAGCATGGCCTGGGTCGCCGTCCCCGCCGCCTTCGGCAGGTGCGCCCAGGCGAACCTCCGGCCGATGATCATCGTGCGAGCGGTCGAGCGGGCCTAGAAGAAGGCCCCGCCCTGGTACTCGCCGAACTCGTCGCGCAGCGTCCCCGAGACCTCGCCGATCGAGGCGCCGGCGCGCAGCGCCTCCTTCATCGGCGGCAGCAGATTGCCGTCCGACCGGGCGACGTCGGCGAGCTCCGCGAGTCGTGCGTCGACCGCGGCCTGGTCGCGGCTCTCCTTGTGCTTCTTCGAGCCGCTCGACCTGGCGACGCTCGGCCTCGGGGTCGACCTTGAGGATGTCGACGTCGTCGATCGTGTCGGTCACGAACTTGTTGACGCCGACGATCACGTCCTGGCCGCTCTTGTAGCGCTCGTGGTAGCTGGAGGCGGATTCCTCGATCTCCTTCTGCATGAAGTCGAGCGACTGGACCGAGCCGCCCATGTCCTCGACCTGCGCCATCAGCTCCTTGGCCCGCAGCTCGATCTCGTCGGTCAGCGACTCGACGAAGTAGGAGCCGGCGAACGGGTCGACGGTGTCGGTCGCGCCCGACTCGTAGGCGATCACCTGCTGCGTGCGGAGGGCGATCCGGGCCGAGCGCTCGGTCGGCAGCGCCAGCGCCTCGTCGAAGCCGTTCGTGTGCAGCGACTGGGTGCCGCCGCTGACCGCCGCGAAGCCCTGCAGCGCGACGCGGATGATGTTCACCTCGGGCTGCTGGGCCTGGAGCGTGACGCCGCCGGTCTGCGTGTGGAAGCGGATCATCTGCGAGCGCGGGTTCTCGGAGCCGAAGCGGTCGCGGACGATCTCCGCCCACATCCGCCGCACCGCCCGGAACTTGGCGATCTCCTGGAAGACGTTGTTGTGGCAGTTGAAGAAGAAGGCGAGCCGCGGCGCGAAGGCGTCGATCTCGAGGCCGCGGTCGAGGGCCGCCTCGACGTAGGCGATCGCGTTGGAGAGCGTGAAGGCGACCTCCTGGACTGCCGAGCAGCCCTTCTCGCGGATGTGGTACCCGCTGATCGAGATCGTGTTCCACTTCGGCACGTTCTCCTGGCAGTACTCGAAGATGTCGGTCGTCAGGCGCATCGTCGGCTCGGGCGGGTAGATGTAGTTGCCGCGCGCCATGTACTCCTTGAGCACGTCGTTCTGGACCGTGCCGCGGAGCTTCTGCGAGTCGACGCCCTGCTCCTCGCCGACCAGTTCGTAGAGCAGCAGCAGGACCGACGCCGGCGCGTTGATCGTCATCGAGGTCGAGACCTGATCGAGCGGGATCTGGTCGAAGCAGATCCGCATGTCCTCGATCGTGTCGATCGGGACTCCGGTCCGGCCGACCTCGCCGTCGCAGAGCGGGTCGTCGGAGTCGCGGCCGAGCTGCGTCGGCAGGTCGAACGCCATCGAGAGGCCGGTCGAGCCGTGCTCGATCAGGTACCGGTAGCGCTCGTTGGTGTCCTCGGGGCTGGAGAAGCCGGCGTACTGGCGCATCGTCCAGAGCCGGTCGCGGTACATCCCGTCGTGGACGCCGCGCGTGAAGGGGTAGTCGCCGGGCTCGCCGAGCCGCTCCTCGAGGTCGGGGGCGACGTCGGAGGGGTCGTAGAGCTTGTCGATCTCGATCCCGGAATCGGTGAAGCGCCGTTCGTCGTCGGGGCCGACGATCGGGGCGATGTACCGGTGCTCGGAACTCTGGAAGTCGGTTGCGGAGGGGTCGCTCACGGACCGCGAAGGATAGTCAGCGCCGGGCATCCTTAGTCTGCGGTACAGATCGATGACCTTTCTGCCGGGAGTTCTCAGATGAGCGCGGAATCACCCGATTCCGGGAGCAGCGGCGAACCCGCCTCCGGGTGGCTGTTCGCCGCCGCTCCGGACTCGCTCCTGTTCCGCCAGACGCATGTCACTTGCGGGGGAAACGTCCTGATCGTCGGCGACTCCCACATCCTCCTGTGCGGAGCCGACAAGGCCTTCCCGGGCTGCGACGTATCCGCCCGCTTCGGGCGTGACTCGAACGAGGGACTGGAGGTGGTGGAGATGGCCCTCCGGCCCGATCACGAGGTCGTCGTCTTCGACCTCTCGACGAACGACGTCCTGGATCCCCCGGCGCTCGAGGCGAATCTCGATCTGCTCCTGAGTCGGACCGGCGAGCGACAGCTGGTTCTCGTCAACACCTGGCGACAGGACTTCCGGGACCTGCATCTGAGGGTCAACGCGATCCTGCGCAGGTTCGCCGACCGGCATCCCGATCGCGTCACCCTCGTCGACTGGGCCGCCTTCATCGATGCCCACCCGTCCCCACACGGGAAGGATCCCGACTACATCCACTTCTCGACCGACGTCTACGAGGAGCGGATCACCGTTGTGTCGAGCGCGATCGACCGAGCGCTCGATCGCGCCGGCGGCGGTCACGACCGCAGCGACGCGACCGCCTCCTGAAACCTGTCAGTCGTGAAGCAGTTCGGCTCGGCGAACTCCTCCATCGCCAGCGAGGCGTCCCAGCTCACTCACTCTGAAGTCAGCGCTTGAAGCGCAGGAGCGGGCGCTCGAGCAGGTAGTAGCTCGTGGCGGCGATCGGCACGGTGATCGCGACCGTGGCGATCAGCAGCGGGACGAAGCTCCAGCCCTCGCCGGGCACGCCGAGGCGGAGGGCGACGACGTAGTGCCAGAGGAAGATGCCGTAGGAGACGAGCCCGAGCCAGGCGACGACGGGGTGGCGGAGGAAGGTCCGCGGCGCACCGCCGCCGGAGTCGCCCGAATCGCCGAAGACGGCAGGGAGCATCAGCAGCAGCGCGATCAGCCCGAAAGCGAGGTGGGCGACGAGCTGGTCGCCCGCGCCGACGAGGTAGGGAGTGGCGGGGAGGGCGATCGCGATCACGACGTAGACGGCCGCGGCGGCGAGCCAGAGCCAGCTGGGATGGGCCGTGATCGCCGCGACGGCGGGCGGGTCCGGGCGGCCGGCGATTGCGACGGAGACCAGCGCGAGCGACATGCCGAGCGCGAACCAGAGGACGTAGCCGAGCAGCGTGCCACCGACGACGGTGGTGACGCCGACGTCGTCGAGAAGGACGAAGTGGAGCAGGATCGAGACGACCGACAGCGCCGCGAGCAGGGCCAGCTCGGCGCGGAGCCAGGAGCCCGTCGAGCGTCCGCGGGCGAGGCCCGCGGCGGCGAGGACGTAGAGGGGGAGAGCCGCGTAGAAGGTGAACTCGACGACCAGGCTCCAGGTCTGGGCGAGCCCGCAGCCGGCGACGAGCGCGACGCAGTCGGTGCCGTCGCCGATCGGAAGCGTGTGGAGTAGGGCGAACTGCTGGATCCCGCCGTCGCCGGGAACGCCGGTCAGGCCGGGAACCAGGATCAGGACGATCAGGACCAGCCAGTAGGCGGGGACGATCCTGCAGCAGGCGGCGGCGCGCGTAGCGGCCGACCGCAGGCGCTTCGCCGCCGCCGGTCCGGTGGGCGATGAACGGCCGGTAGAGGAGGAAGCCCGAGATCAGGAAGAAGATCGTCACGCCGACGTTCAGGTGCAGGACCAGGCGCCCGAAGACCGAGTCGCCGACGGCTCCGAAGACCCCGACGTGGACCGCGACCACTGCCATGACCGCGACCGCCCGCATGCCGTCGAGCAGCGGGAAGCGCGGATGGTGGGGAGGGGGCGCGACGACGTCGGGAACCGACTTCGTTCGCGTGGCCGGGGTCGTCACCGTCAACTTCCCGGTCGGACCGTGCCGGCGTCCTCGAGCACGGCCGCCATCGCCTCGGCGGCGGCCGGGTAGGAGTAGCGGGCGGCGGCGGCGGGGTCTGGACCGGTCAACCCGTCGCCGAGCAACGTGGCGAGCGCCGTGGCGATCGCCTCCGGATCGTCGGCCGCCACGATCGGCGCGATCCCGGCGTCGGCGGCCACGCGGCCCGCCTCGGTACCTGCCGCGAGCGCGAGGATCGGCGTCCCGGCCGCGAGGTACTCGAAGAGCTTGAAGTTGACGAGCTGGGAGCGGGCGGGCTGGGCCAGCAGCAACAGGGCGTCCACGTGATCCGTGCGCTGCAGCGCCAGCGACGTCTCCCGCTCCAGCGACCCGAGCAGGGTCACCTTTACCGGCTGCAGGTCGGAGCGCTCGAACAGCGCCCGTTCCTGCGGCTGCAGGGGGCCGGCGATCGCGACCTCGAGCCGGCCCGCGGACTGAGGCGAGCTCCGCGCGAGCCGGGCGAGGCCCTCGACGAACTGCGCCGGGTCACGGCCGTAGCTGCCGAAGCGGCCGGTGTACAGCAGGGAGGTTCGGCCCTCGTCGAGCAGGCCGTCCGCGGCCGAGTTCGCCTCGGGCCCTGGGTCGTGGTCGGGATCCCAGGCGTTGGCGATGACGGCCGGGTCGGCGATCCCACGAGCCCGCAGGTCGGCGGCGGCCGGCTCCGAGACGCAGACGACGCGGTCGGCGGCGCCGAGCCGCAGCCGTTCGAGGCGTTCATCGAGCCTGTGTTGGGCGCCGGTCGGAAACGGCGGGCGCAGCGGCTCGAACGTCCAGGCGTCGCGAAGGTCCGCCACCCACGGGACGCCCTTGCGGCTGAGCGCGTGCCCGATCGTGTGGGCCGACTCCGGCGGCGAGGTGGTCAGGACGCGGTCGAACGGCCGCTCGCGATGGGCAGCGAGGGCGGCGCGGCGGGCGAACGGCGCCCAGGCGACCGCGAGCGGCTCGGGGACGATGACCTTGCTCAGCGGATGCGGCCTGCCGCTGTAGCTGTCTGAGTCGAAGAGGGAGTCGACCTTCGAGTGTCCGGCCATGCGGGCACGGACCGTCTGCAGGTCGCGGGCGCGGATCACCCGGACGCCGTCGACCGAGCCGTCGGTGGGGGAGACGGACCCGAACGCCGTCGTCGTCAGCACCGTCACGTCCCAGCCCGAGCGGGCGAGCCACTTCGCCATCGCGGCCGGGCGCTGAGCCCCGGTGTCCCGGGTCGGCGGGTAGAAGTACGAAACGAGCAGAAGTGAGCGTGGCGAGCGCGACTGCTTGGCGGTCACGCCGCCGCGCCTAATTTCTCGCGCCGTGCTGCGATCGCCTCCGCGTAGGCGGCGTCCATCCGGTCGAGCAACGCCGGCCAGGCCCATTCGCGCAGCGCCTTCTCGCGGCCCTCGGCGCCCATCGACGCGCGGCCCTCGGCGCCCATGTCGACGAACCGGTCGAGGGCCTCGGCGGCGGCGGCGGAGTCGCCCGCACCGATCAACACGCCGGTCCTCTCGTCGACGACGGCCCGCACGCCGGGGTAGTCGGTCGCGATGGCCGGGAGCCCGCAGGCCATCGCCTCGATCAGGACGATCCCGAAGGACTCCGGCGGCTCGGTGGTCAGGACGAACAGGTCCGAGGCGCGGAGGACGTTCGGCAGTTCGTCGTGGGGGACCCGGTCGAGGAAGTGCACCCGCCCGCCGACGCCCGCCTCCGCCGCCTGTGCCCGGAAGCCGTCGAGCAGCTCGCCTCCGCCGGCGACGACCATGTGGACGTCGCGCGCCCGCGCTCGCGCCAGGCCCTCGATCGCGACGTCGAGCCGCTTGAAGTGGTGGGCGCGGTCGAGCGTCGCGACGAATGCGGCGACGACGGCGTCGGCGGGGATACCAAGCCGTTCGCGAAGTCCGCTCGTGTCCTCTCCGGGGGAGAAGGTCGTGCTGTCCACGCCGTTCGGCATCTCGATCACCCGCTCCGGTGTGTTCTCGAGCGCCTTCTCGAGGTACGAGACCGAGCGGGCGTGATCGGGGCTGAGCACGAGGATCCGGTCGGCCGCCCGGATCAGCGCCGGCGCGACGGTGTGCTCGTAGGTCTCGAACATGAGGCCCCGAGGCCCGCTGCCCGAGCAGGCGGTTCTTGTAGTGGACGATCAGCGCGGCACTGCGCGACCGCTTGCGCATCCGGCCGAGCAGCGTCAACTCGGAGCCGAAGATGAACGGGTAATGGATGTGGACGACGTCGAAGGAGTCGAGCCGGGCCAGCTGCGGGATCAGCGGCGCGTTGCCGATCGCCATGACCGGGTCGATCCGATGGACGATCGCTCCGCCCGGATCGGGCGCCTCACCCTCGACCGCCGCCGTGAAGACCTCGACGTGGTTTCCTCGCTCCGACTGACCCTTCGCGAATCGAAAGCATGTGTTCCCCGCGCCTCCCGGGTAGGGCGGGAAGGTCGCGGTCAGGTGGGCGATCCGCAGCGGGTCCACCGCAGGATCAGTCAGTCTCGCCGATCAGCCGCTCGCGACCGGATTGCTCGATCGTCCGCTGCAGGCCGTCCTCGAGCGAGACGGTCGGCTCCCAGCCGAGCACCTCGCGGGCCCTGCTGATGTCGGGTCGGCGGACCTGTGGATCGTCGACCGGGAGCGCCTCGAAGACGATCTCGGATCCTGACCCGGTCGCCGCGACGACGGCTTCCGCGAGTTGCAGCAGCGTGTACTCGTCGGGGTTGCCGATGTTGATCGGACTGTGGGCCTCCGACTCCATCAGCGCGATCAGGCCGCGGACGAGGTCGTCCACGAAGCAGAAGCTGCGGGTCTGGCTGCCGTCGCCGAAGACGGTGAGCGGCTTGTCCTGGAGGGCCTGCCGGAAGAAGGTTGGGATCGCTCGACCGTCGTGGGCCCGCATGCGGGGGCCGTAGGTGTTGAAGATCCGCACGATCGTCGTGTCGACGCCCTGCTGGCGGTGGTAGGCCATCGTCAGCGCCTCGGCGTAGCGCTTCGCCTCGTCGTAGACGCCCCGTGGACCGATCGGGTTGACGTGACCCCAGTAGGTCTCCGGCTGCGGATGGATCTGCGGGTCGCCGTAGACCTCGGAAGTCGAGGCGAGCAGGAACCTCGCGCGCTTGAACTTGGCGACGCCGAGCATGTTGTGGGTCCCGTAGGAGCCGACCTTCAGGGTGTGGAGCGGCAGCCGCGCGTAATCGATCGGGGAGGCGGGGGAAGCGAGGTGGTAGATGAAGTCGACCGGCTCGTCGATCTCGACTCGCTCGGTGATGTCGGCGTTCTCGAAGACGAAGTTCTCGTCCCGGATGTGGCTGATGTTGCGCAGCGACCCGGTGTCCAGGTTGTCCAGGCAGATCACGCGGTGACCCTGTCCGAGCAGGGCCTCGCAGAGATGGGATCCGAGGAAACCGGATCCGCCGGTGACGACGCAGGTGCTCATCGCAGCGCGACGATACCCGCTGCGGCTATCGGTTGACCTTGGCCTTCGTGGATCGCTTCGAGAACGGCGTCGTCACCGTGAAGCTGGGTCGGGCCGCGTCCGCGGGCACAACCGTCGTCGAACGGACCTTGTAGATCCAGGTCCCGGGCTTCTCGTCGATCTTGAACTTCGACTTGCCGAGCTCGTCGGCGTCCTTGACGACGCTCCAGGTCTCACCGCCGTCGCGCGAGTGCTCGAGCCGGAAGCTCGTGTCCGGGGCGGTGCTGCCCTGCCACGAGAGCTTGAACTTGCGATCGCTCGGCTTCTTCTTGCCGCTGCGCTCGGGCTTGGTCGGGCGCAGCGTGTAGACCTGCTTGTGCTGGTCGATCAGCCGCGGCACGTCCTCGTCGAGGATGAAGCCCTGGTCGGCGACCTCCTGGGCCTTCGCCGAGACCTGGTCGATGTAGTCGCCCCAGTCCTCGTAGGTGTTCTTCAGGACCGCGTTGGAGAAATCCTCCGACGAGCCGAGCAGGATGCAGAACGCCGAGAAGATGCCGCCGCCGCCGGGGTCGGCCGAGTTGATGCCGGTGTTCAAACGGACCGGCACCGTCACCTCGGGCAGCCGGATGGCGCCCTGTGCGACGCCGTTGTCGTCACGCTCGAGTTGGTTGGTCGGGTCGGCGGGCGAGTCCTGGTACTCGCCGCGCGGCGCGATCGGGGGCGCCGCGCCGCCGTTGGCCCAATCGACCAGGTGCTCGTATGCCGAGTTGACGACGAACGGCCACTGGACCCGCGAGAGCGGGTACTTCACGCAGCTGGCCGACAGGGTCAGGCCGGTGTCGCGCTCGATCGGCTCCTGGAAGTTCTCGAACGCCATCCGCGGCAGGTGCGAGCCGCCCGCGACCTCCCACTGCCGGTAGTCGGCGGTATCGGGCTCGGTCCGCGGGAGTCCGGTTCTCGGTCTCGCTGAGACCCGGATCGCCGGCGTCGTGCCGTCGTCGCGCAGTGGCTCCGGTCGAGACGGTCAACAGGAAGGCGTCGACGACGTCGTGGATCGGCTGCACCTTGTTGTAGTAGGTGCTGAGCCGGCTTCCGGACTGCGATTCGCCTGACGCGATCACGGTGTCGGGCTTGGGCAGGTTGCCGAGCGGATCGACGCCCGTGCCGCCGTCCAGCAACGCCTTGATCCCGGACCCGTAGATGTCGTACGAAAGTGCGTCGTTGGTGATCGTCTCCGTGCCGCCGTTGTCGCGGGCGCTCACGTCGAGGTCGCCGTAGCGGCCGGCGTCCCAGCCGCGGAGCCAGTTGACGCCGACCCGCTGGGCCGTGATACCGACGTAGGCGTAGCCATGCTTGAGCAGGTACTCGGGATCGCCGAACCAGTTCGCCTCGAGATCGAAGCCCGCGGTGACGTTGAGCCACTCGACGACGACGGTGCCGTTGAAGTCGGCCGGGTCGGCCGGGCGGCGGACGATCATCCGCGTCTTGAACGGGTATTTGCCGTCGTTGGCCGGTCCGCCCGTCGTCAGCTTCGTCCCGGTCTGGTCGATCGCTCCGCTCGTGTCGTATTGAAACGCGTCGCCGGAGTACTTGTACTCGTCCTCGACGTAGCCGTAATCACCCAGGGGCTTGTCGGTGGCCGACCACGGGGTCGAGTCGGCGGTGTTGGCGATCGGGCCGGTGACCGTCGGCGTCGGCACGTCCGACAGCGAGGCGGACGCGTTGGCGGCTCCGATGAGCAAGAGGACGACGACAGCTGTGGCGCCGGCGAGCGACGCAAAGATCCTTCCCATGCGGCGAAGTGAATCAGCTTCGCGCAGCGCGATGCGGCAGTTACTTCTTGCCGCCCTTGTGATCGTTCTCGGGGGCGAACGGCGCGTACCTGGTGGCGTTGAGGATGTGGCGAAGCTTCTCGGTGCTCTCCGGATAGTCGCTGAGCTCGTACGGGTTGTCGGCGCCCTCGCCGAAGCCCTGGTAGTAGACCGACATCCGGGCGCGGCCGTGATCCTCGATCCAGCCGAACAGGTCCTTGACGAACTTCGGGTTGTCGACGTCCCAGGACGACCACTCGCCGATCAGGAACGGGCGCTTGTTGAACTTCTTGTAGAGGTCGTTGACGCCGGCGATGTTCGGGTACTTGCCGTAGACGTCGGCGCCGACCCAATCGACGTAGTCCCAGCCGGGGAAGTAGTCCTTCGGCGCATTGCCCTTGACGTCGGGCGAGCCGGTCGACTGCGGGACCCAGGCGAAGGACACCTTCGGCTTCTGCAGGGACTTGGTCGTCCTCTCCGTGATCTTCGGCATATGCAGCTTCTTGAGCCGCTTGTCGATCGCCCTGACCTCGCCACCGCGGAGGATCAGCACGAAGCGGCGCCAGGCGTCCTTGAAGTCCGAGGTTTCGTGGAACTTGTCGCGGAGCTTGCCGTCGGAGCCGTAGGCGCTGTAGCGGTTCCAGTAACCGTTCATCTCCGGCATCAGGCGGATGTAGGTGGGCTTGCGGCGATGCGCGAGCGCCTTGCCCAGGGAGACGATGTAGCGGTCGCCCTTGCCCTTGGCGATGCTCTGGGGGCTGATCACGTCCGGGCACTTCCAGCACTTCGCGGTCGAGAGGCTGAGCATGCCGCGGGTGTTGGTGCCGAGCCAGCGGCCAAGGGCCTCGGTGGGGACGTATCCCCACGACTCGAAGGACTGCATGACGGCCGGGTGAGCGCCGGTCTCCTTCCGGAACTCGATGTAGTCGGAGCTCTGACCCGTGTCGGAGGCCCCGGTGAAGATCTTCCCCTTCGGCGGCAGGAAGGCGGAGGCGTTGGCAAGCCCGTCGCCCTTCTTGCCCGAGCCGTGGCTCTTCGCCGCGTCGGCGGAGTTGGTCGCGAGGACGAGCGCCAGGGCGCCGAGCAGCAACACGGACGTGACCGCGAGGGTGCGGAGCGAGGGAGAGCGCAGGCCCATCCCCGAACTAATCGGCAGCAGCGACCGGAACCTGAATCCGGGAGCTCTGCCACGCCCTCACGCGCGCGACCACAGGCAGCTCCACCCAGCGACGGGATGCGTACGCGAAGAGCAGCGAGATCGGCAGCACGATCGCGGTCCACACCAGGAAGTCGGCGAACGTGCCGTCGGTTGGCAGGGTGAAGAGGTCGGCCAGATAGAGGATCACGACGAAGTGGATCAGGTAGACGCCGTAGCTCAACTCCGACAGGCGCGCGGTCGGCCGGTTGTCGAACGGCCGCTGCATCCAGGCCGGCCCGAGGACCACCACGGCCATCAGCGCCGCTCGCGAGAACGATTCGAACAGCGTCTCGAACGGGTGCGAGCGGGCGATCGCGGGGACGTTGCCGCCGAAGTCGAGCGCGTAACGGCCGCGGACGTAGGCGGCCGCCACGTAGAGGAGCAGCGCCACCGGCAGGGCCTTGACGGCGAGCCGCCGCAGGTACTCCGGGCTCCAGCGCTCGTTCGCCCGGACGTACGCCCACGCGCCGGTCATACCGAGCCCGAGCGAAAACGCCCAGCTCGGGAGTTGATCGACCCCGAGTACAGCGGATCCTGCCGACGTCACCGTTCGTGAACGGCAGCAGCAGCTCCGGGGAGCGTCCGATGACCTCCTTCCAGCAGACCGTGATCACGGCGGCGATCGCCAGGCCGATGAGCGCGTGCCGGTAGTAGGGCCTCGCGACGAACGGAAGGACCGCGTAGAAGCCGACGATGACCGAGACGAGCCAGAGCGGGCCGTTGATCCCGAAGCCGATCCGGAACGTCTCGGAGACGAACGCGGCGGGCATCTGCAGGGCGGCGAGGTTGCCGATGATCTCGCCCGGTCCGGGCAGCGTGTAGTCCGGGAGCGGCGGATGGATGACCGCCAGTACGAGCGTCAACGCCAGCACCAGCCAGAGCGCCGGGAACAGCCTGGCGCCGCGCTTGATCCAGAAGTTCACCGCCCCGCCGAATTCGCCGCCCCGCCGCACCGCGGGGATGAAGAGGACGAAGGCGCTGATCATGAAGAAGGCGTCGACCGTGCTGCCGAGAAGGCCCCAGATGAAGACGCCGAGATCGGTCCCGTCGGCGCGATCGAGCACCCCCGAGACGCCGAGCAGGTGGACGGCGACGATCCCCAGGATCGCGTAGGCACGAATGCCGTCGAGGGCGGCCACCCGCGTGCTGCCGCTGCTCGCGCCTGCCTTCGATTTCGGTCGTCGCAACTGTGGAATCCGGAGCCAGGAAGGCGACCGTAGAGGAAGTCCCGAATCCGGGTTGCACGACGCGGAGCCGGAGTTAGGATCGAACAAGCAGGACAGGGCAATCCAAGCGAGGAGCTCAGCATGTACGCACGAGTAGTCAGGTTCACGGGCGTTACTCAGGAGGGCATCGACAACGTGCTCGCCGAGATCGACGAGAGCGACGGCCCGCCGCCCGGAGTCGACGCCACGGGCATGAAGATGCTCTACGACTCGGGTCAGCAGACGTCGCTGTTCGTCGCCTTCTTCGAGACAGCCGAGGCGATGGCGGAAGCTGATCGCATCTTCGGCGCGATGGATCGCGGCGACACCCCGGGAGACCGCGCCTCCGTCGACAACTGCGAGGTCGTGATCGAGCGGGACGCCTGAGACGCCCTCCTTCAGCGGAGGGGGTGGGATTCGAACCCACGAACCGGGGTTACCGGTCACTGGTTTTCAAGACCAGCGCATTCAACCGCTCTGCCACCCCTCCTGGGTACCGCGGCGCGGCACGGCTGATTGTTCCTGAACCGCGGGCGGGAGTCATCTAGGGTTGGCCGCCATGGCGGAAGAGGTCCGTAGGCGCTGGAGGAACTGGTCGGGAGAGCAACGCTGCCGGCCGTTGCGCATCGCGCGGCCGCGGACCCGCGAGGGCCTGATCGCCGCCCTGATCGAGGCGAACGAGGCCGAGCGTCGGATCAAGGTGGCCGGCTCCGGCCACTCGTTCACGGGCATCGCCCTGACCGACGGCACGATGCTCGACCTGACGATGCTGAAGCGGGTCCTCGACGTCGACCGGCCCAGCGGGCTGGTCAAGGTCGAAGCCGGGATCGTTCTCGCCGACCTGAACCGCCGGCTCGACCAGCGCGGACTCGCACTCGAGAGCCTCGGCGACATCGACCGCCAGTCGCTCGCCGGTTCGATCTCGACCGCGACGCACGGCACCGGCATCCGCTTCCGCAACCTCTCCTCGCAAGTCGTCTCGATGGAGGTCGTCGGCGCCGACGGCACCCTCCGCGAGTTGAGCGAGAGCTCCGATCCCGACGGCTGGCGGGCGGCCCGGGTCGGCCTCGGCGCGCTCGGCGCGATCTACTCGGTGACGCTGCAGACCGTGACGAACTTCCGGATCGATCGCACCGACCGACCTCGTCCGCTCCCCGACGTCCTGGCCGCGCTCGACAGCTTCGTCGACGAGCTCGACCACTTCGAGTTCTACGTCTTCCCCCACACCGAGGTCGCGCTTTGCCGCGAGTCGATGCGGACGCAGGTCCCGGCCAAGCCCGCCGGCCCCGCCGCGACCTACGCCCAGGAGGTGGTCGTCGAGAACTGGCTCGCCGCCGGCTTCGCTCAGGTCGCCCGCCACGTCCCCGCCGCGATTCCGACCCTCTCGAGGATGGCCGCCGCCGGAACCGGCAAGAGCCGCAAGGTCGACAGCAGCTTCAAGGTCTACGCCTCCGAGCGCCGGCTCAAGTTCACGGAGATGGAGTACTCGATCCCGCGGGCGAACGCGCGCGAGGCGGTCGAGCGGGTGCTCGCGATCGCCGCCCGCCCCGAGTTCGAGGTCTGCTTCCCGATCGAGGTCCGCTTCGCCGCCGGCGACGACGCGATGCTCAGCCCGGCCCATGGCCGCGACAGCTGTTACGTCGCGGTCCACCACGATCGTCACGGCGACTGGCAGCCCTACTTCGAGGCCGTCGCCGCGGTCATGGCCGAGTACGGCGGCCGTCCCCACTGGGGCAAACGGCATCAGCTCGGCGCCACCGAGCTCGCGAAGCTCTACCCGCGGTTCGAGGACTTCAAGGCGGTCCGCTCACGCCTCGATCCCGACTCCCGATTCGCCAACCCCTACACCGAGCAGGTGCTAGGACCGGTGGTCAGAGGAAGGAAAAGCCGTCGCCGCGGTAAGTAGGCGCCTCGGAGACGATCCGGTTCCCCTCGATGAGATAGAGCGAGTTGAACCGCTCACACAGCTCGCCGGCCTTCGCGTGTCGCATGTAGACCCGGTCGCCGACGCGCAGCCGAACCGCCGCCTCGCCGAGCAGCGGGGTCTGGACCTCGCCGGCGCCCTCCATGCGATCGAGGTGGAGGCCGGCCGGCAGCCACGGCTCCGGTAGCCGGTCCTCGCTCGCCGCGCCGGAGGCGACGTAGCCGCCGCCGAGCGCGGTCGCGCATCCGGCGGCCGGGCGGCGGACGATCGGCAGCGCGAACCCGGCGGCCGGTTGCAGCGAGAAGCGGCTGTAGTCGTCGAAGAGGGCGGGGGCGAAGAAGCCGGACCCGGCCGCGAGCTCGGTGACGGCGGACTCGCGGGTCGTCAGCTCGAGGCTGCCGGTGCCGCCGCCGTTGACGAAGCGCAGCGGTGCCACCGCTTCGACCGCGGCGACGACCGCAGCGCGGCGCTCGGCGATCTCGGCCATCGACGATCTCTGCATCCGCTTGATCCCGAAGTTGCGCATCGCGTGACCGGGGGCCGCGTCGCCTACCCCGGCGACCTGGCCCTCGTAGGCCATCAGCCCGACCAGCTCGAGGCCGGGGCGGGAGGCGATCTCCTCGGCGAACTTGCGGGCCGCGGCCGGGGTCCTGATCGGCGATCGCTTCGGACCGGCCTGGATGGCGCCGCGGAGGGCGTGATAGCCGACGTCGATGTCGATCGCGACCGGGATCGGAGCCGGGGTCGGGCCGCCGCCCACGCAGCCCTCGATCAGATCGAGCTGGGCGGCCTCGTCGACCATCAGGACCGGAGCGGCCTCGGGGTCGGCGCGAGCGAGCTCGGCGAGGCGGGAGATCGAATGGCGATCCACGGACGGGTAGGCGACGACGAGGTCGCGGCGGCCCTGCTCGGCGAGCATCAGCGCCTCGGCGACCGTGAAGCAGAGCAGGCCGCGGTAGCCGTCCCAGCGCTCGTCGACGAGGTCGAGGACCTCGCGGCAGCGGACCGACTTGCTGGCGACGCGGATCGGCTTGCCGGCTGCCCGGGACAGCATCGAGTCGGCGTTGGCGGCGAGCGCGTCGAGGTCGACGAAGGCGAACGGGGCCTCGATGCCCTCGAAGATCGCCTCGAACCGATCGTGGAGGGCGGCGTCGCTCGAGTCGCTCATCTGGTCGCGAGCCTAGATCATCGATCCCGATTCCCGCACCGCAGCTGATCGCGCCGACGGCCGTCCTGCCTCTAATATCGGCGCCGTTCGCAGGCCGGCTTGACGCCCGCGGCGAATCTCAAGACCCCGGAGAGGTGGCCGAGTGGCTGAAGGCACTCGCCTGCTAAGCGAGTAGGGGGCGCAAGCTCTCTCGAGGGTTCGAATCCCTCCCTCTCCGTTCATGGACCCAGCGCAAGGCCCAGTGCCAGTCATCCACTTCCTCCTCCCGGCGAGCGACTACGACCCGACCGAGTCGGCGCTTCCCTGGCAGGCGCTGCGCGACGCGGGGATCGAGGTCCGCTTCGCGACGCCCGAGGGGGAGCCGGCGTTCGCCGATCGCCGCCTCACCGACGACGGCTTCTCGCTGCTCTCGCCCTTCCTGATGACGAAGCGCGACTCGCTGGAGACGTACCGGCGGATGGCCGCCGACCCGCACTTCCTCGCGCCCGCCCGCCACGACGAGGTCGAGCTCGGCCCGGCCGACGGCGTCTTCGTCCCCGGCGGACACGCGAAGGGTGTCCGCACGCTGATCGAGTCCGAGCCGGCGCAGCGACTCGTCGCCGATGCGATGGCGCGGGACCTGCCGCTCGGCGCCGTCTGTCACGGGGTGCTGCTCCTGGCCCGGGCGACGGATCCCGACACCGGCCGCTCGCCGCTGTACGGTCGGCGGACGACGGCGCTCACCGAGCGGATGGAGCTGACGGCCTGGAACCTGACGCGCCTCTGGCTCCGCGACTACTACCGGACCTATCCCGAGACGGTGCAGGAGGAGGTGACCGCCGCCCTCGCCGGGCCGGCCGACTTCGAGGTGGGCCCGCGGATGGCTCGCCGCGACTCGCCCGCTCGTCTCGATCGCGGCTTCACGGTTCGCGACGGCAACTACATCTCGGCGCGCTGGCCCGGCGACTGCCACCGGCTCGGAGCCGAGTTTGCGCAGCTCGTCATCGGGCATAGGTCGCTTGCGGACGCAACTAGTGTTCCGGGCGAACTGCAGTAGCCAGACGAGGAGGCGTCAGATGAAGGTTGGAATCGGACTGCCGAACGCGGTCGCGAACGTCAGCGGCGGCGACATGACCGAGTTCGCGCGCCGGGCCGAGGCCCAGGGCTTCAGCAGCCTCGGCACGATCGACCGCGTCGTCTACGGAAACTGGGAGCCCCTCATCGCCCTCGCTGCGGCCGCCGTCGTCACCGAGCGGATCGAGTTGATGACGACCGTGATGCTCGGCCCGCTCCGACTCAACGCAGTCCAGACCGCCAAGCAGGCGCTCAGCATCAATCAGCTCTCCGGCGGTCGCCTCACCCTCGGCATCGGGCTCGGCGCACGCGGCGACGACTACGAGGCCTCCGGCGTCGAGGACAAGGACAAGGCCGAGAAGTTCGAGACCTTCCTCGACTACCTCGAGCAGACCTTCGCCGACGAGCGGATCGGCCCGCGCGGCGCCGGCGCCCCGAAGATCCTCATCGGCGGCTCCGTCGAGGCCTCCTTCAAGCGGGCCGCCCGCTACGGCGAGGGCTGGATCGCCGGTGCCACCACCCCGGATGCGTTCGCCGAGATGGCCAAGGGCGTCCGCCAGGCCTGGGCCGACGCCGGTCGCGACGGCGAGCCCCGCCTCGCCGCCCTCGCCTACTACGCCCTCGGTGACACGGCCGAGCAGGACGCCACCAACTACCTCACCGACTACTACGCCTTCCTCGGCGAGGAGGTGGCGCAGATGATCGCCGGCGGCGCCGCCACCGACCCCGAGACGGTCAAGGGCTACCTCGCGGGCTTCGAGGCAGCCGGCTGCGACGAACTGGTCATGTTCCCCTGCTCCGGCGACCCCGCCCAGGCCGATCTGCTCGGCGAGGCCGTCAAGTAATCACGAAAGTACGGGTCGCCTTCGCAGTTCGTCACCTCGCGCCGACGGCCGCCAGCTCGGCGTCGACGAAGCCGGCGAAGTCGTCGAGGTCGGCCATGCGGTCGCGGTCGCCGACGAAGCCGAAGTAGAGGCCGCCGTCGTAGCTGATCACGCCGATCGAGAGGTCCCGGCGCTGCGGGGAGAGCGGGACGAAAGGGTGGATCGACTGGAGGCGGCGGCCGAGGAGGTAGACGGGCATCGGTCGGACCGGGGACGTTGGAGATGACGAGGTTCCACGGGATCCGCTGCGGGACGACGCGGCTGACGCCGGTGCGATCGGCGGCGGCGCCGGCGGTAGAGCCGACCTGGCCGAGCACGCGCGACATCGTCGGCGGCACCCATCCCGACGCCTCGATCACGAGCGAAGCCGCTCGCCCGGCCTCCGAGCGCTTCAGCCGCGAGGTCGTCTCGTGGATACGGCGGAGGCGCTCGCCGGCGTCGGGCTCGCTGAGCGGCAGCGGCACCATCAGCGTCGTGATCCGGTTGCCGAGCGCCAGCTCCTCGCCGGGCTTGCGGATGCTCATCGGGACGAGGGCGGAGAAGTCGCGCGGGATCTCCGCCCTCCGATGCTCGAACAGCCGCCGCAGCGCTCCCGTCGAGACGGCGAGCACGGCGTCGTTGACGGTCGCCTCGCCGCGTCCGCTCCCTGCCGCGACCTCCTTCATCGCCGCCATCGTCGTCGCCGCGAACGCGACACGGCGATCGCGGCCGATCTCCTCGTTGATGATCGTCGGGCGGACCGCCTCGCTGTTGCGGGCGAGGTCGACGAAGCCCTGCGCCGTCTTCAGCGCCGACTGCGGGGCCGAGAGGTCGAACGCCTTCCGCGCCGCCTCCCGCGGCATCCCGAACAGCTTGCGGCGCGCGTCGAAGACGCGATCGGTCAATACCTCCTGGTGGGAGCGCTGCGACCGCGGCGCCCATTCCTCGCCGCTCAGGCCGAGGTCCGTGCCGTCGGGATCGGGATCGAGGATGATCGCGCCGACGTCGACCGCCGAGACCCCGTCGACCAGCGCATGGTGGGTCTTCGAGATGGCCGCGAACCCCCAATCACCGTCGCCGCCGCTACCGCAGCGCTCGATCAGATACAGCTGCCACAGGGGCCGGCTCTGGTCGAGCGGCTCCGACATCACCTGCCCGACCAACTCCCGCAGCTCCGCGATGCCGCCGGGGGAGGGGACGGCGAGATGGCGGACGTGACGGCGCAGGTCGAAGTCGGGGTCGTCCTCCCACTCGGCCCGCATCATCCGGCCCGGCAGCCAGCGGACCCGCCGGCGGAAGCGCGGGATCAGCTCGAGGCGCCTGCCGACGTGGGCGAGGAACTCGTCGTAGGGAGGAGGTTCGCCGGCGAAGATCGCCGTCCCGCCGACGTGGACGTGGATCGCTCCCTGCTCGTTCAGCAGCGAGGACATGTCCGAAGAGGAGAGCTGGTCGGGGCCGGTGCCCTCACTCGGCGGCTCGCTCATGGGCCGACCCTACAACCGAACCCCGTCTCCTGAGAGGATGCCCGCCATGGCCGGACGACCCAACGACGAACGAGACCGTGACGGCGGAGCAGCTCGTCCAGTCGGAGGCCGAGGTCGCCGCCCTGACCGCACTGCGCGAGGTGACGGGTGAGGCCGGCGGGCCGATGGAGCGGCACGGCATGCGCTGCTTCCTGCTCAGCGAGCGCCAGGCCGCCGACCGCGAGCTGATGGTCGACCACGAGATCCTTCTCGTCGCCGGGATCCTCCACGACATCGGCCTCTACGACGGCGCCAGCGAGGGCGGCGTCTACACGACCGACGGCGCCCATTTCGCCAAGCACCTGCTCGCCGGCCGGCCCGGCTGGGACGGGCGGCGGCTGGAGCTCTGCCTCGAGGCGATCGAGCGCCATCACGAGCTCCGCAGCCAGTGGCAGGCCGGCCCGGAGGTCGAGCTGATGCGCCGCGCCGACATGATCGAGCTCTCCAGCGGCGCCGTGAACTTCGGCGTCAGCCGTGGTTGGATCCGCGGCCTCTGGAGGGCGGTCCCCCGCGACGGCCTCTACGGCGAGGTGGGGAAGATGGTCGCGAAGGCCGCCCGCGAGCGACCGACTCACTGCCGAAAATCCTGATCAGAGGTCACTGAGCCCGCCGAGCAGTTCCTCGGCGTCGCTCCAGCGGCCCGGCGGGACCTGCAGATAGATGTCGCCGCGGTCGAAGCGGTCGAGTTCGTGGTCGGCGGTGAGCGCCGCCTCGATGCCCGCGTCGGAGAGCTGCTGCAGCCACGCCCGCGCCGTGCCGAGATCCTCGAACTCGCGGACCGTCTCCCAGTCGTCGAAGCGCGGATCGCCGACGAAGAGCTGATCGGCGCGCTCGGCCCGCCCCGCACCGCCGCGGCGCCTGGAGAAGAAGCCCATGCGCCGACCCTAGATAACTCCGACCGGATCCTCCGCTTCGCGTCCGGTCCGATCGGTTCTGGAGACCCCAATCGCTCAAGCCCGGCGGGCGGCCTCCTCGGCGCGCAGCTCCTCGGCGTTGTTGCGGTTGATCCAGGCGTCGACTACGTAGCCACCGAACGGCAGCACCGCGCCGAGCAGGATCAGCAGCGTCTGCTTGCCGGTCCAGCCGGCGGACTCCCGGACGGCGAGCGCCATCACGACGTAGGCGATGAAGAGGAGGCCGTGGATCGGGCCGAGGATCTCGACGCCGAGCGGCTGGTCGCTCGCGCGCTTGACGTAGCTGGCGATCAGGAGCAGGAGGAAGGTCGTCGCCTCGATCAGTGCGACGTACTTGAAGTTCCGTAGGTTCATGCCGGTGAAGGTACGGATCAGCCTTCACCGGCTATGTGGCCTGGGCACGGAGGCCCGCGCTGAGGACGGCGACCGGCCGTCGGCTACGCGAGCTTGACCGGCAGCGTCTTGAACTGATTGAGGAAGGCCGTCGATCGCCGGCTTGGCCTCGCCGTTGCGGGTCATGTTCGGGTAGCGCTTCAGCGTCTCCTCGAAGAGGACCTTCAGCTCGAGGCGGGCGAGCGCCGTGCCCAGGCAGAAATGCCGTCCGCCGGCGCCGAACGCCTGATGCTCGGGATTGCGGTGGATGTCGAAGACGTCCGGATCCTCGTAGACACTCTCGTCGCGATTGCTGCGAGACGTACCACATGAGGACCTTGTCGCCCTCGGCGATCGGGTGGCCATGGATCTCGGTGTCCTTCGTCGCCGTCCGCCGGAAGTTGGCGAACGCCGGGAACATCCGCAGGCACTCCTCGATCGCGCCCGGGATCAGCGACGGGTCCTCGACCAGCTCCTGCATCTGATCGGGATGGTCGAGCAGTGCCTTCATTCCGCTGCGTGAATGTCGCCTTGGTCGAGTCGTTGCCGGCCGCGACCAGCAGGAAGAAGCCCATGACGATCTCGTGGTCGGCGAGCATCTCGCCGTCGATCTCGGCGTGGACGAGAACGCTGGTCAGATCGTCGGTCGGGTTCTCGCGGCGGTCGTCGATCATCTCCTGGGCGCGGCGGAAGATCTCCGGGAAGTCCTCGGCCAGCACCTTCTCGAGGCCGCCGGGGGCGAGGTCCTCGTCGCCGACCCCGAGCGTCGTGTTCATCAGCGTCGCCCAAGCCTTGTCGTCCTCCTCCGGGATCCCCATGAAGCTGCCGATCACCCGCGAGACGACCGGCTGGGCGATGTCGTTGACCACGTCGCAGGTCTCCCGGCCCTCGAGCCGATCGAGCACCTCGCACCGCGATCGCCCGGATCTCGTCCTCGTGCTGGGCGATCCGCTTCGGCGTGAACCCGCGCTGGAAGAGAGCCTTGAGCCGGTCGTGCTTGGGCGGGTCCATCGCGATGAACATCGAGGTCATCAGCTCGAGCGGGATCGCGTGCGTGAGCGCCATGCAGCCGCCGCGCTCGGAGGAGAAGGTCTGCCAGTCGCGGCTCACGGAGTGGACGTCCTCCGCCGTGACGACCGACCAGAAGCCGGCCTCGTCCGGGTAGTCCTCGATCTCCGACCAGTGGACCGGACACTCGTTCCGCAGGCGTTTGAAGATCTCGTGCGGCGCCCCGTTCCCCCAGTTCTTCGGGTCGCCGACGTCGATCTCGTCGAGGCTCTGATCGGTCTCGGTGGGCATCTGCGGGTCCTCTCCGGTTAGGTGCCTTCGGTGCCGAAGCAGAATACTGGCCAGCCAGCCAGTTTTCGTGTGACGTCGACACACGGGCAGCTCGGCGGCCGCCTGTCGAGCGACCACCCCGGTTACTCGCCGTATGGATCCTTTGGATCGCGATCGACCGAAAGCGTGTCCCGCGAGCTCGTCGCGAGCTCCTCGATCGCGTCGGCCAGATGGATCTGGGCGATGTTGTAGTCGCCCCGCTCGACCCGGATCCTGTGGGCTGCCAGGAGGACGTCGGCGTGCGTATGGCCGGCGGGCGGCTCGAAGCGGTAGGCGGCGAGCTCGATCAGCAGTCCCAGCGGGTCCTTGAAGTAGATCGAGTCCATGAAGCCGCGGTCCTTCGGGCCGCTGTGCTCGATCCCCCGTTCCTCGAGCCGCTCGACCGCCTGGTCCCAGGTCGCCTTCGAGACCGCGAACGCGAGGTGGTGGACGCAACCCGGATCCATCGGCGTCCGGTCCGGCGTCCCCTTGCGATCCTCGTTGGTGAAGATGGTGATCAGCCGGCCGTCGCCCGGGTCGAAGTAGAGGTGACTCTCGTTCTCGTTGTCGAGGTTCGGCTGCTCGAACACGAACGGCATGCCGAGCACGCCTTCCCAGAAGTCGATCGACGTCTGCCGATCCGCCCCGGTGATCGTGATGTGGTGAACGCCCTGACTTTGAAGCTTCCGTATGGCCATGCCGGAAACCTAGCTACCGGTCGCCGAATGCTCCAATCTCCTCCGCTCGGCTCGGCTGAGGCCCGGCGACGCATCGCTCTCCGATTCCGGCCTGAAACCGTTTGAACGAGTCGAGACCAGTCAACGGCGTCTCGGCGGAATCGTCGGTCTCGGCGATGTGGACGAAACTCACCCCGTCCTCGAGCCGCAGCGTCCGGTACCGGAATCCGGCGGGCCGCACATCGGCAAGCTCGGCGTAGACGGCGCGGACGAGCTCGACGTTCTCCTCGGCGCGCTCGGGCCGCACCTCGTATCTGACTACCACGGTCTTCATGCGTTGCTCCTTGCTTCGGTTGCGTTCGGATTCAATTCGGTCGTCGTCGGAGCGGACCGGCGGAACGGCAGGGCCGTCGCGGCGATCGCGCCTGCCAGGGAGAGCCCTGCGGCGACGGCCACGGCGGCCGAGAAGCCGTCGCTGAAGGCGGCGGCCGACGCATAACTCCCGACCGCGCCGAATACGGCCACCGTGACCGCGATTCCGAAAACGCCGCCGAGCTCGCGCATCATGCTGTTGGCGGCCGCGGCCTTGCCGAGCTCGCCCATCTCGCTCTCACCGACCACGGCGTTCTGTCCCGCCGGGATCGCCATCGACACGCCGACGCCGGCGACGATCATCGGCAGCACGAGGTCGGCGTAGGACGCGTTCGCGTCGGCAACCACGGACAGCCAGAGCAGCCCGCCCGCCTGGAGCAGCAGTCCGGTCAGGATCAGCGGCCGCTCGCCGATCCGGTCGGCCAGAGCTCCCGCAGCCGGCGCGATCAGGATGAAGGTCACGGTCCATGGCATCAGCCGCAGGCCGGTGTCGAACGGCCCGTAGCCCAGCGACGTCTGCAGGTACTGCGCGAACAGGAATACGCAGCTGAACAAGGCTCCCAGCGTGAAGAAGATCGCCGCGTTCCCGGCGGAGAAGGATCGGCTCCGGAAAAGGCGCATGGGCAGCATCGGTTGCGGCGCGCGACGCTCCCAGACCACGAAGGCGACGATCAGCGCCAGTCCGGCGATCAGCGAGCCGAGGACCTCCGCGCTCCCCCAGCCGGCGCCGTTGCCCCGGACGAGCGCCCAGACGATTCCGAGCGCGCCGAGGCTGACGAGTGCCAGCCCGGGAACGTCGAGGGAGGTGTCAGAACCGAAGCTCTCCTTGATTCGCCGCAGCGCAAGGGGCGCCGCGATCAGGCCGATCGGGACGTTGATCCAGAAGATCCACTCCCAGTCGATTCCCTCGACGACCGCGCCACCGATCAGCGGGCCGCTCGCGACGGCGAGGCCGGTGATCGCACTGAACAAACCGATCGCGGCTCCGCGTTTGTCGGGTGGGAACGCGGCGCTCAGCAGCGCGAGGCCCAGCGGCATGAGCAGGGCGGCGCCGGCGCCCTGCACGGCTCGAGCGGCGATCAGCCAGCCGACGTCGGGCGCAAGCGCGCAGGCGGCTGACGCGAACGCGAAGACCGCCAGGCCGATCGCGTAGAAGCGGCGGCGGCCGAAGCGGTCGCCGAGCGCGGCGCCGGTCATCAGCAGCACGGCGAAGCTCAGGTTGTAGGCGTTCACGGTCCACTCCAGCTGCTCGACGGATGCGCCGAGGTCGAGGCGAATCGTGCTCAGAGCTGACGCCACGACGAGCGTGTCGAGAGCGGCCATCAGTGAGCCGATCGCGGTGAGGGCAACGGTCCATTTTCTGGTCGTATTGGAATTCATGCCCAGTTAGACGACGATGCGAGCCGCAAGTCACCGATGAATTTGCGACCCGCCGATCGTCTAACCGCAACGAGACCCATGAACCGAGCGATGGCGACAACTGATGAGCGCGTGCTGCGGGCCGAGGCCGAGGCCGGCGACGAGCGTGCATTCCGCAAGCTCGTCGATCCCTATCGGCGGATGCTCGAGATCCACTGCTATCGGATGCTCGGCTCGATCCACGACGCCGAGGACGTCGTCCAGGAGACGCTGCTGCGGGCCTGGCGCGGGCTCGATCGCTTCGAGGGCCGCTCATCCGTCGAGACGTGGCTCTATCGGATCGCCACCAACGCCTGCCTCGATGAGCTCGAGCGCCGCCCGCGCCGCCCGGCTCCGGTCGAGCCCTACCCCGACGATCGGCTCGAGGAGGCCGCCGGCCCCGTCGCCGATCCGGCGGCCCGCTACGCCGCGAAGGAGGGGGTGGAGCTCGCCTTCCTCACGGCCATCCAGAAGCTCCCGGGCCGTCAGCGCGCGATCCTCGTGTTGCGTGACGTCCTCGGCTGGACCTCGCCCGAGGTCGCCGACCTCCTCGACTCCACCGGTGCCGCCGTCAACAGCGCCCTCCAGCGGGCACGGGAAACGATCGACAAGGAGTTGCCGGCCACGTCGCCGACCGCGGCGGCCCCGACTCAGCGCGAGCTGCTCAGCCGATACGTCGAGGCATGGCAGGAGCAGGACCTCGAAGGCCTCGTCGAGCTGCTCCGCGAGGACGCCGTGCTGCGAATGCCCCCGCAGGAGTCGGTGGCGGGAAGCGGCGAGATCGTCAGCTTCTTCGCCGGCGACGACGGCTGCGGTCGCATGTCCCGCATCGACCTGGTCCCGTCCCGTGCCAACGGCCTCCCCGCCGTCGCCATGTTCATCGAGGACGTCGAGGGGCGCCACCCCCACGGAGTCCTCACCCTCGAGGTCGACGGCGACCGGATCTCCGCGATCGACGCCTTCATCGACGAGTCCATCGTGAGTTACTTCGCCGCCACCTGAACGCCCTCGTCCGCGCCGAGCCCTGTTGCGCCGAACGGCTCTAAGATGACCGATCCGCGGGCCACCACCCGCCGCTAGCGCCCGTAGCTCAGCTGGATAGAGCGTCGGTCTACGAAACCGAAGGTCACTGGTTCGAATCCAGTCGGGCGCGCTCTTCTCATCGGCTGCAATGCCGCATGGACATTGTGATTGGGCAAAGCGCCGCCGATCATCTGGACGGGCTGGCGCGAATCGCAAGCGAAACTTCGCACACGGCCCAAGCTCCACGCCCGAGCCGTGTGCGATTGCTTCCGCTGCTCGAGCCTTAGCTGCCGTCGCGAAGGGCGAGCATGCCGCCGATCACTCCGAGGTAGGCAGTGCCGTCGGAGCCGAGTGCCAGCCCGGCGTAGTTGTTGTTGTAGTTCAGACCTGAGCCGGCGTACTGGCTGAAGGCCGTCTTGCCGTTTCGCCAGTCGATTGCGGTCCAGTAGTAACCCTCGGAGCCGCTCGGGTCTGCGGGCCGCGAGTAGGTGTAGATCAGACCGGTCTTTGTCGACAGCTTGGGAACGACCGTCGGTGCGGACACTTCCTTGTTGGTCCACTCCTTGGTGCAGCCCTTGCCGTTCTTCTTGACGTCGACCCGGGCGAAGCCCGCCTCGGTCACGGCCCCGGCATTCGGTCCCAGGGGATCCTGATAGCCGTAGTTGTTCTCGACGATCAGCGAGCGACCCGCGGTCATCAGCGAGTTCTCGGTCGCGCTTCCACCCGCCTTGAACACCGGGACCTCGCACACCGTGCGCTTCTGGCCGTGGAGCTTCTTCCCGGTTCGGTAGACGACGACGTTCATCGGGTCTGCGTTGTCGGTTATCGCGACGTAGCCGTTGTCCATGATCGTCGGCGTCGTCCCGGTCCCCGCGTTGAGCTGGCTCGGCTTGATGATCCCGGAGTTCTCGTAGGTCTTCTGCCAGACGACCTTCGGGACGCCGCTCTTGCTCGCCTCGAACCGGTACATGCGCTTGTCGGAGGCGATGTACACGCCGTTCTTGCCGACCGCGAAGGAGTTCTCGATCTCCTCGTCGGTCGTGATCGTCTTCAGAGCGCCGGTCTTGGTGTTCAGCGTCCCGATCTTGCCGTTGGCCTTCGAGACGAACCAGATCAGTCCGTTGAAGTCGGGAAGGGCCGAGGTGATCCGCTCGGTTGACTGGTCGAGAACCGAAGTCAGGTCGTAGTCCTGCTTCAGCGTCGGCGTGACCCCGTCCGTTCCCAGGCCGTAGACCTGAATGTGGTCGGTCTTGGTGGGCACCCACAGCTGATCCTTGTGATCGAGGAAGAAATAGCCACCACCGGTGAAGTTCTGGTACGCCTTCGTCCCCGGCGGGTTTGCGGCATCGGGCAGGTCGAGAGAGCCGAGGGTCTCCAGCGTGTCGGGATCCATGACCCGGATCTGAGGTCCCGCGAAGAGCGAGGGGCAGACGGAAACGATGTCGCCGGCGCTGTCGAACGCAAGGCTCCCGCAAATACGGAGCGGCTTGGCAGCCGAAGTCGCTACCGGCGAGTCGCCGAGCGGTCCCTTGAGTTGGTAGGCGTCGGTCATCCACGTGTCGTTGTGGATGTTGCTGAGCGGGTTGTCCGCCATGAACGGGTTCTGAGGCGCGATCGTCGGGTCGGCGATCTTGTGGGCGGTCGCCGGGCTTCCCTGAAATGCCGGTAGCGAGGGGGCCGGACCGCTGGAAGCGATCGGATCCGCGGCCGCCGTTCCTGCGGTCGCAAGCAGCGCCGCCGTCAGCACCGCCAGTGTCGCCATCAGCGTTCTGCTCTTCGATTTCTTGGTCATTGAGTCCTCCGATGAAGTTGATTCGTCCTTGATAGCCGCTCAACTGTTGCGATCGGGGGAGCCGATGGCCAGGGCACCCGGCGTCAAATCACCCGGGTGAGACGCCGCTCTTCAGAGGAGTTGGAGCGTTCGCGCGGCCTGCACCGCGTCGGCTCGGGAGCCGACATCGAGCTTGCGGTAGATCGATGAGGAATGGGTCTTCACGGTGTTGACGGAGACGCAGAGCTCATCGGCGATCTCGCGTCGGGATTTCGGTCCGGCCAGAAGCCTGAGCACGGCCAATTCGGTCTCCGAGACCTCGACGCCCGGCCCCGCCCGGCGTCGCTGGCGTGCGACCTGCGACTTGCGCCTCGTCTCGGCGAGCATCGTCGGGAAGATCCCGGCGTCTTCGAAGGACTCGATCATCAGCTCAGCCTGGTCCGCGGCTCGATGCGCGGCCAGGAGGTCGCCGTTCAGGCGCTGCGCCTCCGCGAGGCTCAGCAGTGCGAGGAGGTGATGGGCGATGGGGGAGCGTCCCTCGAGCAGTTCGTTGGCCGTCTCCAACTCCCGGATCCCCTCCTCGTAGCGGTTCATGGCGACCAACGCTCGCCCCAGAGCGACGTATGCGAGCCCGGAGGAAACGCTTCTGGCGAGTCCCGCCGAGGCGGCTCCATCCAGCGCTCGTCGGGCGGTGCGATCCGACTTTTCGGGATCCCCCTGGTCGAGCTCGATCAGGCTCAGCGTCGCGAGCGCGAGGACGGCGCCGTGCGGTCGGCGCGCCACGTCGGGATCGCTCATGGCCTGCTCGGCGGCATCTCGAGACCCATTCGGGTCGCCCGAGATGTAATGGAGGAAGGCGAGCGCCGCGAGCGCCGGCACTCGCCACTGGCCGCCTCGTGGTTCCTGAGCGACCACCTGCCGAGCGACATCGAGAGCCGCTCCGATGTCCCGGTAGATGAATGCCGCCCGGGCGATGTTGACGTTCACCTCGTGTGAGGTCGTCCCGTCGGGCAGCCGTCGTGGGACCGGGTGCGGCTCCCGCCGCGGCGCTCTCGGCGATCCGCAGCCAGCGGCCCACTTCGGCCTCGGTCCCGCCGGCCAGTGCGGTGACGAACACGCCGACATACCCGAGCTCCGGGTACTCGTCCAGCGCCTCTTCCGGAAACCGCTTGATCCAGCGCTGGATGGTCGCGGAGCGACCGGAACGGATGAGGCTGATCCAGGAGGAGGTGATCGCCTCGGCGGCGGCACCCCAGTCGCCGGCCAGCGTCGCATGGTGGACGCATTCGGTGACGGTCCCGTTCTCGCGATGCCATGCGTAGGCGCGCTCGTGCAGAACCGGCACGAGGTCTCCCTTGCGCCTCGAGAGCTCGGCCCTGAGCAGGCCTCCGAACAGGTGGTGATAGCGAAACCAACGTCGACGCCCGTCCAACGGGACCAGGAAGAGGTTCACTCGCTCGATCTCCGCGATTGATTCAGTCGCGTCGTCGCGTCCGGTAACCGCGTCGCAGAGCGGTGCGCAAAACCGGTTCAGGATCGAGGTCTCCAGCAGGAAGCGCTCGATCTCCGGCTCCAAGCCCGGCGAGCACCTGCTCGCCGAGGTAATCGACCAGGTGGCGGTTGTCACCCGCGAACTCGAGGAGCGCCGCACGCTGGTCCGGCTCGCCCCGGAGCCAGAGGACCGCCAGGTGCATGGCCGCGACCCACCCCTCGGTCCGAGCGGTCAGCAGCTCCAGCTCCCCGTCATCGAGCGGCAGACCCTCTCCGATCCGGACGAACTCCGCCGCCTCCTCCGCGGTCAGCCTGAGGTCACTCGCGCGGACCTCGGTGAGTTGGCCCGCCGCCCGAAGCGATGCGAGCGGGAGCGGCGGGTCGGACCGGGTGGCCATCATCACGTGAACGGTCTCGGGCGCGTGGTCGAGGAAGTACGCGAACAGGCGGTGGCAGGTGGGCTCCTGCACCAGCTGGTAGTCGTCGAGCACGATGACGACCGGTTGATCCAGCTGACGCGAGGTCATTGAGCAGCGATCGAATCGGCTGCCTCGACGTCTGTTCCCGGCACCCGCAACATCGACTCCGCCTCGGCGCCGCCGGCGAAGCCCGCCCACCGCAACGCGCCGACGACGTAGCGCCAGAAGAGCGCAGGATCGTCCTCGGATTGCTCCAGCGAGAGCCAGGCGACGACCCGACCGTCCTTCTCGGCATGCTCAAACCAACTCGCCAGCAGTGTGGTCTTTCCGTAGCCCGCCGGAGCGTCGACGATGGTCAGCTTCTTGCTCGCCCCCCCTGAGCACAGGTCGAGCAACCTCGAACGGTCGGCGGCCCCTTGCCTCGACGACGGCGGGACGAACTTACCGATTAGGAGATCGGAGTCAGGCGGAGAATCCGTGCCCACGGCCTCCGCCGCCACTCAACCGATCAGTCTTCGATGTCGGCGCGGCGCACCGCGCTGAACAGGAACCAGCCGAAGCCAACCACACCTGCTAAGACGAGGATCATCCCGACAACGACGCCGACGAAGAAGAAACAAACAAGGGTGACCGCTAGCCAGACCATGAGTGCGAGCGTCAACTCGACCCCGATCAGGTCAGAGATCTCGTGCGAACCGTCCTCGGAACCGCGATTGCCACTCATTGCCGGACAAGTTACAGATGGATCGGGACTGGATCCATAGGAGGAGCTCGTTGACAGCGGCGCCAATCGTGACATAGGTTGCCACGGTGATCGTCCGATGAACGCCCCGCCCGCCACCCCGCGGGTCGACGCTCCGCCAAACGCAATGAATGCGTGACCATGGGCACACCGGACCTCCCAAGCTGAGGCGCATCCGGAGGGTGGTTTGCCGCATACCCTGACGATCCTCGCCGAACTCCCGGCACAGTTGGCTCCAGCAAGGAGCCAGATGGCGTTCACGCTCGGCTTCCACATCATCCTCGCGAGCCTCGGGGTCGGGTTCCCGGCGATCATGCTGATCGCCAACTACATCGGCCTGAAGCGCGACGACGAGGTCGCGCTCGGGCTCGCGCAGCGCTGGTCGAAGGTGGCAGCCGTCACCTTCGCGGTCGGAGCCGTGACGGGAACGGTTTTGTCCTTCGAGTTCGGGCTTCTCTGGCCCGAATTCACCGGCCGCTTCGGTGACGTCTTCGGGATCCTCTTCGGGATCGAGGGGATCTTCTTCTTCCTCGAGGCGATCTTCATCGCGATCTACATCTACGGCTGGAAGCACCTCTCCGGCTGGAAGCATTTCTGGACTGGCGTCCCGATCGCGATCTGCGGGATCGGCGGAGCGTTCTCGGTCGTCGCGGTCAACTCATGGATGAACCAGCCCGGCGGCTTCACCATGGACGCTGCCGGCAACGTGACCGACATCGAACCGCTGAAGGTGATCTTCAACGACGCGGTCCCGTACGAGGTCCCGCACATGATCCTCGCCGCCTATCTGGTCACCTGTTTCCTGGTCGCGTCCGTCTATGCGGTGGGGATGTTGAAGGGCCGCCGCGATCGACATCATCGCCTCGGGCTGCTGATCCCGCTGACCGTGGGGGTGATCCTGGCCCCGATCCAGTTCATGGTCGGCGACTCCGCGGCCAGGGCCATTGCCGATCATCAGCCAGTTAAGTTCGCGGCCATGGAGTGCGTGCAACACACCCACAGCGACGTCACTGAGTACATCTACGGCAGGTGCACCGAGGACGGTGTGAAGGGAGGTTTGGGCATCCCTGGGTTCGACTCGTTCTTGGTCGGGTTCAGCACGGATACGGAGGTGACCGGCCTGGACACGGTCCCAGCAAACGAACGGCCGCCGGCCAACACGATGCTGCACTGGGCCTTCGACACGATGGTCGGGATCGGCTCTGCCCTGATTGCATTGGGTCTGTGGTTCGGCTTCGTCTGGTGGCGCAAGCGCGACATCCCGAAGACGCCGTGGTTCCTGCGGGCCGTCGCGATCTCGGGTATCTCGGCGATCATCGCGCTCGAGAGCGGATGGATAGTCACCGAGGTGGGCCGCCAGCCGTGGATCGTCTACGAAATCATGCGAACCAAGGACGCGGTGACGGACGCGGACGGCGTCTGGGTCACCTTCTCGGTCGTGTTCGTGCTCTACGTGCTGCTGGGGATAGCGACCATCGTCGCGCTTCGTGCCTTGTCGAAGCGTTGGCGGGAGGGTGATTCCGGTGATGCGGCCGGCGGGGGTCCATATCAACCGCCGACCGATCCACCTCCGGCCCCACCCGAGACAAGCGGGGGTGCCGCATGAGCAAGGCCGACGCATGCGCCGTCGTTCTCTGGGTGGGCATCACGCTCTACGCCGTGTTCGGGGGAGCGGATTTCGGGGCGGGGTTCTGGTCGCTGATCGCCGGCAACAGTGAACGCGGGCAGAGGGCCCGGCACCTGATCGAATGGGCGATCGGTCCAGTCTGGGAGGCCAATCACGTCTGGCTGATCTTCGTCCTCGTCGTCCTCTGGACCGCATTCTCGACCGCATTCGCCGCGATCTTCTCGACGCTGTTCATCCCAATCAGCCTCGCGGCATTCGGGATCGTCCTACGAGGTTCCGGCTTCGCCTTTCACGAGGTATCCAAGAAGGAGCGGAACGCTCGCTGGACCGAGAGGATGTTCGGGGTCTCCTCGATCCTGACCCCGTTTTTTCTCGGCACCGTCGTCGGGGCGATCGTTGGTGGACGCGTCCCTTTGGGAAATGCCACCGGTGATGCCGTAACCAGCTGGCTCAACCCCCTTTCGATCATGGTCGGCATCCTGTTCGTCGCTACCGGGGCTTATCTGGCGGCGATCTTTCTGATCACCGATGCTCGGCATCGAGGAGAGGACGAGCTCGAGGGCTATTTCGTCCGACGCGCGACGCTCGCCGCCATCGTCACCGGGGGTGCGGCCATCGCCGGGCTCGTCGAGCTCCACGCCGATGCCCGTTACATCTTCGATCGATTGTTGGCGGAGGGCCTGCCGCTCCTGCTGCTTTCGTTGATCTGCGGCACCGCGGCCCTGGTGCTCTTGCATCGTGGTTCGCTGAGGTTCGTTCGGCCACTCGGCGTCGCCGCCGTCGTGTCGATCGTCTGCGGCTGGGGAGTAGCTCAGTTCCCGTATCTGCTCCCGCAGGATCTGACGATCTCCGCCGGCGCCGGCACCGGCCCAACCCTGACGATGATCCTGATCGTCTTCGTCTTAGCCGTCATTCTGGTGATCCCGGCGTTGGGCCTCCTGTACTCGCTGCAGCAGAAGAGCCGGCTGGAGACTGACGATGGCTGACTAAGGGGACCCCCACTGCCCGTAGATGGCTATTGGCCCACGTCGCAGCTCGGCAGGTTCGGCGCTGGGTGCAAATGGCGGGCCGTCTACATCACCGGCCAGGTGATCCACCCGGACCTCTCCTAGCCAGCTTCCGTTTGTCGCAGATCCTTACCGTTGCGGTAGGTAGGACAGGTGCAGAGTCCGACGCATCCAGTCGGGCGCGCTCTCATGATCGGCCGCGACCCCCGATGGGTCTAGTGTTGGCCCGGATGAAGAGGCTCGGTCTCGGCCGGGCCGCGAGAGGAGCCACCCGATGGATTTCAAGAGCATCACAAACAAGGTGAAGGAGACCGTCGACAAGCGCGGCGGCACCGACGCGCTCAAGGAGGACGCCGAGGAGCTGAAGGACATTGCCTCGGGTCAAGGCAGCTTTGCGGATAAGGCAAAGAAGGGAGCTGGCGCCATCAAGGAGCCGGGAGCCCATAAGGAGCCGGGAGAGCCGGGAGCCGCGCCCGAGGGTTGACAGCTGGGAATCCCTCCGCGCTCCGGATTCGGCGTGATCGAGGGCCGGGGACCAGCGGCGACATCGCCACTTTCAACGCAGGAACGCGGTCCGTCTGGAAGTTCGCTGGGCCATTCAAGAAGTTCACTGTGATTTCGGACTAGTCCCTCATGGCCGACAAGGCTCTCGTCGGATACCGGCGTGACCACCTCTGGGCTTCGAGCTGAAGCCCGACCTCCCCCGCTCGCGTCCTGCCTGTCCGAAGCGGGTTGCTCCACCGCTCGTGCCGTGCGAAGGTGGAGGAGCAAGTTCCACGGAGGAGGAGAAATGGCAGAGAGCGTCTATCGCGTCACCGAGGTTGTCGGTGTCAGCTCGGATTCATGGGAGCAGGCAGCTAAGAACGCTGTCGAGATGGTCGGTCAATCGGTGCGTGATCTCCGGGTCGCCGAAGTCGTTCGCCAGGACGTGACGATCGAAGACGGCAAGATCTCGGGATTCCGCATTCGCCTTGGGGTCTCGTTCAAATACGAGAAGGAGTAAATCGGTCCGGGGGATCGATAACGACATAACGAGTTCGGAGAGCCAGAAGGCCCAGTCCCGCGGCGGCAATGGCCCCGAGTACGGGGACTGCCAACCTTGCTGCCTGGGGCGGAAGGACGAGTTCGAATAGGGGTACTGCATCACCGATGCGATCTCCCACCGGACCCAGCGGACAATCACCGTGATTGGCGGCTACGAGTATTCCTTCGGTGCTGAGGGCGCCGACAGCGATTCGGAGTAACCGGCCATGGCGTCCAGTGATCGCGCACCACCACACATACCCGATTGAACGCGAGAAACCCGACGGCAACCAGCGCGTGAGCACTGCGCCAAACCAAGATGGCCGGCGACTGGCGCTTGATGCAGTCAGGGAAGGTCAGGCCAGGATTGTGTCGAATCGTTAACGGGAGCGGGCGTACTTCCATCCCCCGAGAGATACGCCTGCTCTGTAGTCCAGCTTCGGACCGGAACGGGGTCCGGAGCTGGACCCTGTCTGCCTGGAACCACACGGCCACCTACGCGAAAGTTTGGCCGGGCGGCGCATCGCGCCCCCGGCCGTGGCGGAGAATCAGAACGGTCCTCCGCGTCGCCCCATCGCCCGTTTGCCCGTGAACCTTTGAGGTTCCTTTGGTTTCTGGACGGCAGTAACGGCTCGGGTGAGCGTGACCGGCTCAGGGCCTCGAGGTTCAGTGCCTTCGCCGAGCAGAATTGATGTTCGGTCTACGAAAACGGCTTTGCGACCATGCTGAAGATCGCGATGAGGACGAGCACGCTCGAGAGCGCGCCGACGAGGCCGAGGATCCTCGCGTTCGCGTGGTACTCGTCACTGAGCGCTCCATCAGCGGCAAGATCGCGCTGAGCAATCGTTGCCAGAGCCTTCTCGCGCGGCGCGAAGAACAATCCGCCGAGGCCGAGCAGGAAGACGAGAATGACCAGCGGGATGACCACCCACGTCTCCCCAAACAGGTCGCGATCGGATGCCAGATAGACGCCGGTCAATAGAGCCAGCGTCCCAAACGGCATGATCACGAATCGGCCGATGCGTTCCTGTATTACGTGAATCGTTGCCATTGCCTCCGGATGGGCCCTTGTGGACCAGGGCAGGATGACTGGATAGGCGAACGTGACTCCGAAGGCGATCACGATGCACATGACGTGGACGGCGACCACGACGTCGTAGAACAAGAGGGTGGCTGGGTTGATCATGCTGCGGCCAACCTAGTCGAACAGGACTAACCACGAGCGATTCGAACTGCTGGCCCCTTCATCTACAAGTCGAGTTTCAAGGGAGTGAGCGGACGCTGTACGAACCGAAGGTCACCAGTTCGAACCAGTCGGGCCCGCTTAGTCCGTTCCGGATATCAGCCTGAAGCTGACGAAGCGGGCGCGGAAGCTGTTCGGCGGGCCTAACGGGGTCAAGCGGATCCGGACCGAGGTGTTCATCAAGGGCGACTCGGCCGGCATAACGACGACGAAGCGCATTGGCAAGGTCAGGTAGGGCCGGCCGCGAGACAACCGGCGCATTTCCGGAACTCCTCTTGTACCGTTCCGCCCGCGTTGGCGTGGGGCCGACGTACGCACCTACGAGAGGGTTTGAATGACCGACGGAGTCGCCGGCGTCTGTGGACGGCTGGCAAGGATGACGATGACGATTGCAGCCACGTTCGCGGCTCTCCTCGCCTTTTCGGCGAGCGCCGATGCGGCTGACCCGGCCGTGTTCGACGTGGGGGCGGCATCCGTGAACATCAACCCGGACACTCCGCAGTACATCTCCGGATACGGATACAAGGGCGGCCCGACGACCTCGGTCCACGATCCTCTGGAAGTCCGCGCGTTCGTCGTCTCCAACGGCACGGACGCCGCCGCCTTCGTCGTTGCGGACCTGACGGGTTGGTTCAGCGCCTATCAGGGCAATCTCGAGCCATACGGAATCACCCACGTCCGTGAGGCCGCGGCCGCCGAACTCGAGGACGACGGTCTGACGGCCGATCGCGGATCCGTGATCGTCTCCTCGACCCATACCCACGCCGCTCCGGTGATGACCGGGATCTGGGGCCTGACGGACCAGGCATATATGGAGAAGGTCAGCAACGCGGCTGTCGAGGCCGTCGACAAGGCGGCGGCCGACATGAAGCCGTCCGAGATCTGGACGGCCAACGGAAACATCCGGTCGTTCATCTGGCAGAACGGTCAGGGCACCAACCACCCCGATGGATTCTCCGTGGACGAACAGCTTCCGATCATGTGGGCGCGCGATCCTGACACCGGAGCCACGAACGCCCTCTACGCGAACGTCCCCAACCATCCGGATGAGTTCAACGGCACCGACCACGAGCAGTTCTCCGCTGATTGGCCCGGCTATGCCCGAGCCGCGCTCGACGACATGAACGGCGGCACGAGCGTGATCGCGGCCGGGACGCTGGGACGCCAGGAGCCCCCGGGCGAGGTCGACGACTACTCGGAGGTGATCCCGCAGGGCGAGTTCGTCGTGAACGCGATCCAGCTGGCGATGGCGCAGGCGACGCCCCTCACCGACGACACCGTCGCCGGCACCGAGTCCTACATGGACACGCTGGCCGACAACGACGATCTCCTGCTCGGTATATCGCTCTGGGGACCGCCGAGCGGAGCGTGCATCGACGCGTTCGAGATCTGCACGATTCCTCGCTCCAGCACCGCCCCCTATTTCGACGACTCGAACAACCACGTCGGCACCTACGTCCCGTCGGTGCGAATCGGCGACGTCCTGTACTCGACCAACCCGGGAGAGGCGTTCCCCGAGGTCAACTCCGCGATAGCCGACTCGGTCAGCGGCGCCCGCTCCGCGAATGTCGTCGGCATGGCGGGAGACATGCTGGGCTACTACTACCAGCGCGCCGACTACACCGACCAGGAGTTCGGCTCGAGCGATTTCGAGCGCTTCAACGTTGGGCCCGATCTCGCCCAGGACAACGCCGATCTGGGGACGGCCAACGCTGCCGCGCTCGGTTTCGCGACTAGTCCGACCGCAACGGTGTTTGCCCCGCACGATGCATCGGTCGAGGACAAGCCCGGGATCCAGTTCTACCCCGATCAGGTCGAGTCGTCGGACCCGACGATCAATTTCTACGGATCGTCGGCCAAGTCCCAGGACGGTGCCGTCACCGTCGTCGGTGACATCGAATGGGACTTCGGCGACGGCACGACCGGATCGACGGCGTCGAAGGATCGGTTCGACCACACGTTCCCGGGCCCCGGGACGTACGACGTGACCGCCACGGTCACCGGATCGAACGCCGAGACGCGTTCCTGGTCCCAGACGATCGTCATCGACGAGCCGCTCGAAGCGAACGCCGAGTTGACCTATCGCTCGAACAAAACGGCGAGCCTCCAGGTGGAGGGAGACGGCGGACAGGGCACCCTGGTTTCGGCTCGGTGGACCTGCCAGGACGGCACCGAGGTAAGTGGGATCTCCGTCGAATGTCCCGGCAAGGGAAGTGGACCGGCCGAGGTCACGGTCGCCGACGGGGCCGGAAACACAGCGACCACCGAGGTCCAGGTCGTCAAGGCCCCCAAGCTCGTCATCTCCAAGCTATCCGCGCCGAAGAAGGCCAAGGCCGGTAAGTCGGCAAGGATCAAGGTCGGCGTCGACAGCACTGGCGGTGCAGTGGCCAAGGGCGTAAAGGTCTGTCTGTCGGTCAAGGGCAAGGCGTCCATCAACCCCGAGTGCACGAAGCTCGGCGATCTCGAGCCGGGTCAATCCGGCAAGGCGAGCGCGGAGATGAAGCTGAAGAAGAAGGCGAAGGGCAAGCTGAAGATCGAAGCGACGATCACGTCGAAGGACGCCGCCGATGCGATCAAGTCGGTGAAGACGAAGGTTAAGACGAAGGGCTAAGGAGAATCAGTGCGCACCGAAGGCGAGGTCATCCTCGACCTGATGGTGTCGCTCCGAGCCCTGCGGCGGCCGCGAGGGAGCCTGCGCGATGGACGCATCGTCCGGATCCAGGGGTTCATGGACCCGGCCGAGGCTCTCGAAGCCGCCGGGCTGACGTAGTAACGCTCCACATCCGAAGAATCCCGATCGGATTGATGAGTGCAATCGGGGATCCCTTACTGGAGGCGTTCGACGTACCCTGAAGGCATGGAGAGGAGGGGATGCAGCGAGTGCGGAACGCCGAATCCCGTCACCGCGAGATTCTGCATGAACTGCGGCATCGAACTCGCGGCGACCTGCCCCGCCTGCGGAGCGGCACGCGGGGCCGATGCCAAATTCTGCTCGGAGTGCGGAACGTCCCTCGTTCCGGAAGGAACGGCAACAGCCGCCCCGCCCGTCGCCTCGAACGAACCAGCCGAGGAGAGACGGAGGGCCACCGTCCTGTTTGCCGATCTCTCCGGTTACACGGCGGTCGCCGAGCGGCTCGACCCCGAGGACACCAAGGCGCTGGTCGATGCGGCTCTCGGTCGTCTCAGCCGTGAGGTGACCGAGCGCGGCGGACACATCGACAAGTACATCGGCGACAACGTGATGGCTGTCTTCGGGGCACCGGTCGCCCACGAGGACGACCCCGAGCGGGCGGTGCTGGCCGGCCTCGCGATGCAGGAAGCGATGACCGAGATCAACACCGAGATCGCCGGCCGCGCGGCATCACACGACGTCGAGCTGGCGCTGCGGGTCGGTATCAACACCGGCGAGGTGCTGGCCGGCCGCGTCGGCGACTCCTACACGGTGATCGGCGACACCGTCAACCTCGCGGCGCGACTGCAGGCCGCCGGGCGGCCAGGCACCGTGACCGTCGGCCCCGCCACGAGGCGCCTCACCGCCTCGTCGATCGCCTATCGCGAGCTCGAACCTCTCGACCTGAAGGGTAAGTCGGAGCCGATCCCGGCCTTCGAGGCGATCGGCAGCGTCGCTCGCGACAGCGGCAGCGTGCGGCGGGCAGCGCCGATGGTCGGACGCGACGACGAGTTGCTCCTGCTCCGCTCGCAGTTCGACCGCGCACGCCGCGAGAGCCGCCCCTGCCTGGTCACGGTCTTCGGGCAGGCGGGCGTCGGCAAGTCCAGGCTCCTCGATGAGCTCGCCGCCGAGGTGGCCGACCGCGACGGCAACGCCGAGATCCTGGTCGGGCGCTCTCCCGCGTACGGAACGAGCACCGCCTACGCGGCGCTGGCGGAGATCATCCGAAGTCGCTTCGAGATCCCCGAGACCGCCGAGCCGGAGGACGTACGCGCGCTCCTTCGGTCCGGCATGACCGAGCTGGAGGACGGGGGGGACGACGATCTGGACGCCCTGAGGACGTCCGCACTGATCGGCCGCCTGCTCGGGGTCGAGGCGGATGCCGACCCTGCCGAGGACCCCGACCCCAAGCGGACGCGAGACCGCATCTTCGCCGCGGTGCGCGCGGTCTTGGAGTCGCTCTCGCGTCGCGGTCCGCTCGTGATCGCGATCGAGGACATCCACTGGGCCGACGAGGGAATGCTGGACCTCATCGAACACCTCGCCGGCTGGAGCCAGGGTCCGATCCTGATCGTCTGCCTCGCTCGCGAAGAACTGCTCGACCGCCGGCCGACCTGGGGAGGCGGACGCCGAAACGCGACGACGATCTCCCTCGATCCGCTCGGCCCCGAGGCCGCGCGCGAGCTGGTCGGTGCCCTGATCGGCGAAGCAGCGGTCGACGAGGGACTCGCTCAGGATGTCGCCGACCAGTCGGGAGGCAATCCGCTCTTCGCCGAGGAAATGGTCAACCGGTTGCGCGAGAAGGACGGTTCCGAGCAGGGCACGCTCCCCGACAGCGTCCATGCGGTGCTGGCCGCAAGGCTCGACGCCCTCGAGGAGGAGCAGCGACGCTTGCTTCAGGCTGCCTCGGTGATCGGTCAAAGCTTCTGGGAGCACACCGTGGACGAGCTCCTGGGTGGGGTTGGCGTCGACAGCGATCTGGCCGAGCTCGTCGCCCGGGACATGCTGATCCCGACGACCGTCAGTCGCCTCGAAGGCGAGCGTGAATTCGCCTTCAAGCACGCGCTCGTGCGCGACGTCGCCTACGAGACCCTGCCGCGTGCGGTCCGGGCGCGTCGCCACCACGAGGTCGCGCGGATCGTGGAGAAAAGGGGCGGCGCCAACCCCGAGGCGGTCGCGGCACTGCTCGCGGAGCACCACAACCGAGCTGCCGAACTCGCGGACCAGTCGAGCTTCCCCGCCGAGGAGCTCGCCGAGCTGCACCGCAGTGCCGCGGAAGCGTCACACACGGCCGGCGACGTTGCAGCCTCGCTGTACTCGAACGCCGAGGCGATGCTGCATTACCAAGCGGCGCTCGACCATGCCCAGGATCCCGAGAACCGAGCTCAGGTCGAGGAGGCGCTCGGCGACATCGCCTTTCGCGTCGGCCACGTGGACGACGCCATCGCGAGCTGGGAATCGGCGCTCGACTTCCAGAGCCGCCAGGGTGCTCCGAGACGAATCGGCGAGCTGCACAGAAAAATCGGCTCGGCGCTCTGGCACAAGGCCGATCGGGAGGCGTCGATCTCTCATTTCCAGGAGGGCATCGACCTGCTCAAGGACGGCGAACCCTGCCGGGAGCTCATCGAGCTCTACGAGGAGGCCGCATCGCTCTATGTCGAGACCGGCGACAACATGCTGGCCATCTACGCCGCCGAGAAAGCGCAGCGCCTGGCGGAGGCACTCGGGCAGTCGGCGACGGTCTCTCGCACGCACCTCACCTTCGGTCGGGTCTTTGGCCGGATCGGTGACACCGAGCGCGCACGACAGAGCCTCGAGCGGGCATTGGAGCTCGCCCGTCATGCCGGCCCGGGACAGACGATTCGCGCGCTCCTTGCACTCGGCCAGCACCTCGAGATCGCCGAAGCCGATTATGCGAAGGCCAGCGAGCTCTATCGCGAGGGGCTGCGGCTCGCCGATGAGCTCGGCGACGTGCCCGCCCAGATCGAGCTGCATGCCGCGCTCGGCCGCCTCGCGGTGCACTCGGCGACATGGGCCGAGGTCGAGGAAAGGGCCGCTTCATCCGGCGAACTGGCCCAGCGCGAAGGTCTCTCCGGGCAGCTGTGCCTGCCGTTGCTCTTGGAGGGGGTCTCCGCCTGGAGACGTGCCGACTGGGAGAAGGGCCGAAGCGACGCTCAGGAGCAGTTGCGAGATCGCGACGGCCGGTGGGCGCTCGGAGGTCGCTTTCCTGGCCACGCTCTGGTCCGGGGCTTGTTACAACGATCGCGGCGAGCTCGACGAGGCGGCCGAGAAGCTGCTCGAGGCGGCCGAAATCGGCGACCGTGCCGGGCTGATCTCGCAGTCGGCGGAAGCATTGGGCGCCCGTGCAGTCGTACTGGCCCTCACCGGCGCCGCCTCCGAGGCTCAAGCTGGTGCCGATGCCGTCGAGGCGCTCCTCGAACGGGCGTCGAGCCCGGTCGCGCAAGCTGCGGCGGCGACGGCAGCCGCAGCCGTCGTCACCGATGGGCAGGAGGCCGCGGACGGCCTTCGCGCAGCGGCACAGCTCTGGGAGCGGGCCGGCAGACCGGTGAACGGGGTCCGTACGCGACTGGTTCTCGCCAGCCGTCTGGCCACCGTCGATCGGGGCGCCGCGATCGAGGTGCTGGCCGAAGCGGGCGCGTTGGCAGAGCGACTCGACGTCCTCCACCTCGCGGCGGCTGCCAGGGAGGCAGCAGCCCGTTGAGACGGGATACTTACAGCGACGCAGTTCCCTCTTTCCTTGTTGGTTGTATGCATCTAGTCTGGTGGTCGGCCAACGAGACCGTCGGTCAATCTTCGCTACCTGGAGGGAACGAATGTCTGCAGTGATTAGAGCCCCGCGACGTGTCGTAGTGGGATCCGCGATCGTGAGCCTGCTCGTGATCGGCCTCACGACCGGGGGTATCGCCGATGCACATCACGCGGCTCGTGGTGCGAACACGGCGAAGATCAAGATGGTGGAGAAGAAGAAGGACCTCTTCTTCAAGGGACCCAAGACGGTGGAGCAGGGCCAGGAACTCCAGATCGTGAACAAGACCAACCCGAAGAAGGTTGGGCCGCACACGTTTTCCCTCGTCCAGAAGAAGCTTCGCCCGAAGGTGCGCAAGAACGAGCACAAGACGGGCAAGCACTGTTTCGAACCGGGGGGCATCTGCCTGGCAATCGCCATCGCCCACAAGTTCGACCCGAGCACCAACCAGATCAACAAGCCGGTCGTCGAGACGGGTAAGAAGGGTTGGGATCACCAGTTCACCAAGAACGGCAAGGGCGACAGTTGGTACACGGAGACGAAGGACGAGCGGAACACCCGAAAGGTGAGCGCCAAGGCCGGCACGACGCTGTTCTACATGTGTGCAGTCCACCCCTGGATGCAGGGCAAGGTCAAGGTCGTCAAGTAGGAACATCCGAGAGGCATAGATGCCTGTAACTCGTCGTCGCCTGATCGCGGCCATCGGGGCAGCTGCGGCTGGCCTGGTGGTCGCGCCGCGACACCTTCCCGACGCGATCTCCCAACTCGGCTCTGCCCGGGCGGCGAAGAGCGAGCGGTTCCGCTCGAAGTTGCGGATACCGCGCGTGATCACCGACGCCGACATCGAGATCCCGATGCGTCCGGCGAGCCTGCAGATCCTGCCCGGGCCGAAGACGAAGATGTGGACCTACGACGGCACCTTCCCGGGTCCGACGATCAGGCGGCCCGCCGGCGAACCGACGGCAGTCACCTTCAGCCATCAGCTGCCCGCGAAGGTCGGCGAACTCACGGTTCACCTGCACGGCGGCCATAACCGCTCCGACGACGACGGCAGGCCCGGGGGGCTCACCGAGGATCATCCCCGGTCGCTCTATTGCGACATCGACCCGCGCCTCTCGGCAACCGAGTCCGGCAACGATGTACTGATCGAGCCGGGCGGGTCGCGCACGTACAACTACGCCCTCGAGGAAGACGGCGCCCCTGAGCGAGCTGCCTTCCAGTGGTACCACGACCATCGCCTCGACAACACGGCGCGAAACGTCTGGAACGGGCTGGCGGGGATGTGGATCATCGATGACGACGTCGATTCGTCGCTTCCCCTGCCCACGGGCGACCGGGACATACCGCTGATGATCACCGACCGATCCTTCGACAAGCACAACCAGCTGACCAATCCGTTCCGCGGCGGCGGTGGGCATCCACCGGTCGATGGCAACACCGGGAAGTACGTGCTGGTCAACGGAACCCATCTGCCCAACCACTCCGTAACCGCACGCCGCTACCGCCTGCGCATCCTCAATGCCTCCCACTTCCGCGCCTACGAAGTCGGGCTCAGCGGCGGCATCAAGATGGCCCAGATCGCAACCGACGCGGGATTGATGCCGAAGCCGATCACCCGCTCGTCGATCCTGCTCGGTCCAGGCGAGAGGGCCGAGGTGATAGTCGACTTCGCCGAGGCGCGGGGCAAGCGGGTACGGCTGATCTCGGCAAAGCGCCGCGGCGGCCCCGACAAACTCGGCTCGAAGACCTACATCGGCCCGCTCATGGAGTTCCGCGTCTCGAGCGATGCCGCCGTCGACGAGACGACCGTTCCCGCGGCGCTGCGCCCCCTGCCGTCATGGGTTGGGCAGGCACCTTCACAACCCAGCCACTCGTGGTCGGTGACGGTCTCCGGCGGACTGATCCCGACCTGGTTGATCAACGGTCGCTCCTATGACCCTTCCTACGCCGACGTCGACGTTCAACTCGACTCGACCGTGACCTGGGAGCTTCGAAACAAGACCTCCGTCGCCCACCTCCTTCACCTACACCACACCGATTGGTATCTGCTCGAGCGCAACGGTAAGAAGCCGCCGCCCTGGGAGCGATGCCTGAAGGACACCTTCTTCATGGACCCCGGGGAGAGGCTTCTGGTCGCGGGCCACTTCAGTGACTACACCGGGCCTTACGTGATCCATTGCCACATGCTCGACCACGAGGACCACGGGCTGATGTCGCAGTTCAATGTCGTGCCGACCGTCTGACGAGCTTCTCACCGCGGATGGGAGGCGGGGGCGCGCCGCCTAGACTCGCCGAAGGGTGGCGGGCGCACTGGAGAGTTTGATGGGGCATCTCGATCGCAGGGTCGTGAGCCGGGTGGTCTGGGGCGTCCTCCTGCTCCTCTTCGCCGCCGAGGCACTCCACGAGTTGGTCGGGCTCGGTGGCTCCGACCTCGACAGATTCTTCAACTGGGGCGTCTTCAACTTCCTCATCCTGGCGGCCGCCGGCATCTGCCTCCTGCGGGCCGCGAGGAAGGAGCGGCTGCGCGGTGCATGGGCGCTGATCGGGCTGTCGCTCGTCTCGTTCTTCGTCGGTAGCGTGATCTGGAGCGTCCACTACGCCGAGATTCACCCCGAACCGTTCCCGACGGTGACCGACGCTTTCTGGCTCGGCTATTACGCCTTCGCGCTGGGCGGACTGGTTCTGCTGACCCGAGATCGAATCGTCGGCTTCGACCTGCAGCGATGGATCGACGGGGTCGCCGTCGCCCTGATCGCCGCGACGCCGCTCGTGGCAGTGGTCCTGCACCCGATGGTGGAGGAGGGCGAGCAGGGGACGACGCTGGCGCGGATCGTGGAGTTCGCCTATCCGGTCGCCGACATCCTGCTGCTCGGCGCGGTGCTCGGCATCTTCGCGCTCGCGGGCTGGCGCCCGGGGAGGACCTGGCTGCTGCTCGGCCTCGGGCTCGTCGTGTTCGGGATCGCCGACTCGATCAGTGCGGTCCAGCTCGTCGAGGGAACGTTCGAGTTCGGCGAGTACAACTACCTGTGGACGTCCGGGGCCCTGCTCATCGCCTACGCCGCCTGGCAGCCGGATCCGTTGCCCTCCCGACCGGTCCCGCTCTACGGCTGGAAGGCGATCGTCCTACCGGTCACCTGCCAGTTGATCGCCGCCGGGATTCAGATCTACGTCCTCTTCTTCGCTGAGGTCGCGGAGAGCGAGCGGGTCATCGCCCTGCTGATCATGGCGCTGGTCGTGGTCCAGCTCGTGGTGAGCCGCCCCCGTCCCGAATGAAGCCCACCCGGACGGGACCGGCGCATCGCGCCTGTTTCGCGACTAGCCTTGGCCCCATGAACCTCTTTCGAAGCAAGGTATTTGGATTGGCCGTGGCCATCGCGTTCGTCGGCGCATTGTCCTTCGCGAGCGGCGCGACCGCCGCGCCCCGGGTGGCGACGATCGAGGGGTTCAAGGCCCCCGGGACGCCCGAGAAGTACAACAAGGTGAGGGTCGTCAAGTACGGGTCTCCCGACAGCGACAAGGTGCTGGTGCTCAACCCCGGTACCTCGGCCGGAGGCACCTTCTTCGGGCCGTTCGCGACTGCGCTGACCAAGAAGCTGAAGGGCTGGCAGGTCTGGGCGATCGAGCGCCGCGAGAACCTGCTCGAGGATCATTCCTACCTCGAGAAGTACGCGAACGGCGAGATCTCCAACCAGGAGACCTTCGACTATTACCTCGGCTGGCTCTCGGATGGTTCGGTTTCGCCGCACTTCACGCCGAAGACGACGGCGGAGACCGAGTTCGCAAAGAACTGGGGAATGAACGTCGCCGTCCACGACACGCGGAAGGTCGTCAGAGCCGCGAGCAAGGGCGGACGCACCGTCGTCATGGGCGGTCACTCGCTCGGCGGTTCGATCACCACCGCGTACGCGACCTGGGACTTCAACGGCACGGCCGGAGCCAAGGGGCTCTCGGGTCTCGTCTTCATCGACGGTGCGGGGGCCAACAGCCCGACCACCAGGCCGCTTCCCACCGCCGAGCAGGCGCAGACGAACGTCGACAACCTGAACGACCCGTCGGCCTCGCCGTTCATCACGCTCGTTCAGCCGTTCCCGTGGATCGCGGGCGTCTTCAACGCGACCGGCTCAACGGCCGCCGTCGAGGAGCCGGACGAGCCCTCGACCTTCGCCGACTGGGTGCTCGCGCCGGCGAACCTGAAGCCGCCCGTTCCATCCACCAACGCCGGTCAATACGGATTCGCCGTGGATCAGACGACCAGCCCTTCCAACCTGGCCCTGGTGCAGAGCCACATCGGCAAGCTCGCGGGCTCGGGCGATCCCCGCGGCTGGCATGACGGCGAACTCGGAAGCGTTTATCGGGCGGCCTCGGTGTTCTCCGAGCACGTCGGCATGAAGAACCAGAAGGTCGGGGAGGACGGGACGTCCTGGTATCACCCGGCCAAGCTCTCGATCGACGCCGGCGCCATCAACAACGGCGTGGACAACCCCGCTCAGGCCGTCTACGGCGATCACGCGACCATGGGTCATTCGGTGAAGCTGCCGATGTACTCCTTCGACACCTCGCTCGGCGGCGGACGTGTCGCGGATGCGACCCGCCAGCTCGCCGAGCAGTCCAACGTGCCGAAGAGCTGGGTCAAGACCGTCAAGAGGACCAAGACGTTCTCGCACATCGATCCGATCAGCGCCGCACCGTCGAAGAACGCCTTCCTCGAGACGGTCATCCCGTTCCTGAGGAACAAGATCAAGTAGTGGGACGGGGCTGTCTGGCTGCTTGGGCGGCGGCCCTGCTTCTCCTGGCAGCGCCGGGCGCCGCGACCGCTGCGCCGTCGCCGCGAGACGCCGATCCGGGCACGACGACGAGGGGCACGGTCGTCTCGAACGGGGACGAGTACCGATACGTCCTGTACACGCCGACGTCCTACTCGCCCAGCCACGCTGCCCCGCTCGTGGTCGTGGTCCACGGCTGCCAGACGACCGCCGATCAGGAGCAGGCGCTCACGCGATACGACCGGCTGGCCGAGCGCAAGGGTTTCGTCGTCCTCTATCCGGACGTCGACGCCGCCGCCCGCGCTCAGACCGGCCCGCTGGCCAATTGCTGGCGGTTCCTTGATCCCGCGTCCTGGACTCGCGGCAGTGGTGACGCGGCCGCGATCGCCGACATGACTAGATCGGTCATGGCTGAGCGTTCGATCGCTCGGGAGCGCGTCTACCTCGCCGGGATCTCTGCCGGCGGCCTCATGGCTTCGATCGAAGCCGCCGCCTATTCGAACCTGTACGCCGCCGTCGCGGTGATGTCGTCCTCCGCGTACACGGACTGGACCTGCTTCGCGTCCGGCGCCGGCATTCCCGTGGAGACGAGCGCCCAGCTGGCATTCGAGCAGATGGGGCAGCGAGCCCGCGTGGTCCCGACCTTCGTGCTCGGAGGCGACGCCGATCAGGCGTTTCCATGGTCCTGCACGGAGAAGGCGCTCCAGCAGGGCTTACGCACCGACAACCTCGTCATCAGCGGGTCGCAGGAGGGTCCGATCCCCCTCGAGCCCTCGAGCATGCGCCAGGGGCACAAGCCGGGCGGGTACGCCTACACGGTGAGCGCCTACCGAGATCAGGCCGGCTGTCTGATCGGCAAGAGCTGGCGAATCCACGGGATGGCCCACTTCTGGTCCGGTGGGACGACCGACCCTGCCTACTCCGGCTACACCGACGTCAAGGGCCCCAGCGCGGCGAAAGCCACATGGGACTTCTTCCAGCGATATCGAAAGTCGGAGACGGCGATGCCCTGCGCCGAGTCGCGGCCCTAGCGCCTGCGCCGACGCCGGGCGGCAACGCCCGCGCCGACACCGAGCGCGGCCAGGCCCGCGGCGATCACGCCGGGATGGGAGAGCAGCCGCTCGCGCTGACGTTCCACCTCCGGCCAGAGGCGCTCGTCGACGAGCTCGGCGGCCGCCTCCGGGGTCGGCTCGGTCGGCGACAGCTCGATCGGCTCGCCGAACGAGACGCGAACCCGCCCGGGTCGGGGCACCGGCCCGGCGAACAGCTTCTCGGTGCCGGTGATCGCGCACGGGATCACCGTCGCCCCGGTCTCGAGCGCCAGCCGGGCGGCACCCTTGTGAGGCTGGCCGAGGATCGTCGGGTCCCGCACCCGCGTGCCCTCGGGGAACAGGGCCAGGAGGCCGCCATCGAGGAGGATCTGCCGAGCCGTCTCGATCGCGTCGGCATCGGAGGAGCCGCGGCGAACGGGGAAGGCGCCGAGCCGGATCAGGAGTTTTCCGGCGCGGCCCTCGAAGAGTTCGTTCTTGCCCATGAAGCGGATGGGGCGCTTCGTCGCCGCGGCGACGAAGAACGCATCCCAGAAGCTCTTGTGATTCGGAGCGATGATCACCGGCCCCTCCCGCGGGATGTTCTCGGCGCCCTCGATCTTGAGCGCGTAGATCAGCTTCATGTACGGGATCGCGAGCCCGCGGGCGGTCCTCGTCGCGACCCTGGAGGTGCCCTTCTCACGAGCGAAGCGGTGGGCCTCGGCGTTGTCCACGCCGCGAGCCTATCCCGTGAGTCAGCCGTGCCTGGGCGCCTACCACGTTGACCTCGCGTCATCACCTTGCTAGCGTGACGGCATGCACACTCGGCGGCGGCCTGCACACGCCATCTTCGTCCTGCTCGCCTCCGTAGCGATCGCGGCCGCTCTTCGCATCGCCGGCGTCCGCCGCCAAGAAGCCGAAGACGCTCAAGGCGGTCAAGGACTACCCGGGCATGACGACGTTCCAGTGCCACACGGCACCCGATCAACATCTACCCGGGTCAGAACACCAACGACTTCACGGTCACCAAGACCTGCCCGAACGCGGTCAAGGTCGGCGACGGCCCGGTCGATCCCTCGGTCTTCGCCGCCAACTCGCACGACCCAGGGCTACGTCACCCGCTTCAAGCCGAGCATGGTCGAGGTCCACGACGACGGCTCGACGACCGTCCCGCCGGTCTGGGACCTGCACCTGCATCACGTCGTCTGGCTCGCTCCCGGTGGCTTCAACCCCACCTTCGCCGCGGGCGAGGAGAAGTCGATCCCCAAGTTCCCCAGGGGCTACGGCCTCCAGGTCGCCGGCGGCGCCAACTGGGGCATCAATCAGATGCTGCACGAGCTCAACTCTCGCGAGGGCCGGCAGGTGGAGATCACCTGGGAGATCGACTGGGTCCCGATCGACGCCAACCTGAAGCCGATCGACATCCAGTGGATGGACGTCGCCGGGGCGCCCCACGTCTACCCCGTCTTCGACGCCGAGAAGGCGTTCGACACCAACGGCGACGGCGAGTACACCTTCCCGGACGAGGTCCCGACCGATCCGTCGGCGCCCGGCTACGAGGAGCGCCAGAACATCAGCCCCGCCCGTCGCTGGGTGGTCGGCCCCGACGGCGCGACGCTCGTCTTCGGCGTCGGCCACCTGCATCCGGGTGGCAAGCGCGTGAACATGCAGGTCGCTCGTGACGGCGCCGACGCCGGCACGGTCGCCGGCGACACGCCGAGCGAGATCAAGCCGCTGTTCGAGAGCGACGCCCACTACTACGAGCCCGCCGGCGCCGTCAGCTGGGACGTGAGCATGACCGCGACGCCGCGGAACTGGCGAATCAGCCTGAAGCCGGGCGACGTCGTCTCGATCAACGTCACCTACAACGTCAAGCGGGGCGACTGGTACGAGTCGATGGGCATCCTGCCGATCGCCTGGACCACCGCCGACGATCCGAAGCGCAAGGGACCCGTTCGACGACGCCAAGGACGTCAAGGCGATGGTCGACAAGGGCGGCATCCTCACCCACGGCCGCCTGAAGGAGAACATCGACTCGCGAGGCCGGCAAGGACCTGAAGCTGCCCGATCCGCGTGATCTCAAGCCCCAGGGCCCGGTGCCCGACGACGGCGTCGACATCGACAACTTCCTCTACACGCCCGGCGGCTTCTCGGCGACCAAGGGCTTCCCGGAGGAGCTCATGCGCCCGGTCACCGTCGACCCCGGCGACACCGTCACCTTCATCAACCAGGACGCGCTGTTCGGCGAGACGAACCAGCAGCAGGTCTGGCACAGCGTCACCTCATGCCAGGAGCCGTGCAACGAGGGCTCGGGCATCGGCTACCCGCTCGCCTCCGGGCCGGTCCGCTTCGACTCCGGCCAGCTCGGCTACGGGAAGGGCTTCAGCAACGAGGTGACGACCGGGTCCAACATCTACACGACGCCGCCGCTGACCAAGGCCGGCAAGACCTACACCTACTTCTGTCGCATCCACCCGTTCATGCGGGGCTCGATCCGCGTTCGCGGCTAGAGCCAGGGCGAGTTCTCGGCCACGGTCGACGACCCGGAGACCAGGCGGCTTCGAGACTTTCACCTCCCTCGGGGGTTAGGTGTCCGAACGGAATTCTCAAATGAGGAAGTGCATGAAATACATCGCAGGGATACTCGCCGCCGCCGTGGTCATGTTCGGGGCGGTTGCGGTCGCGCAGGCCGTGGACATCACCTCCGACCCGAGCGGCAACACGTATCTGAACGGTCCGTTTGAGCAGGCCGCGGGGGAGATTCCGAATTACGTGAACCCCGTCGACGGCAACGGGCTACCACAACGTCGTCGCCGAGCGATGACGGGCCCGACGGCGAACCGCTCTTCGCCTCCGACGCCATCAACCTCGGAGCAGATCCCTCGCCGGTCGTCGGGCGCTCAGTACCTGAGCCCGGGCACCTACCACTTCGTCTGCACGATCCACCCTGGCATGGAGGACGACCTCATCGTCACCGGCGGCACGCCGGAGGCGCGGCCCTCGATCAAGGTCTCGATTCCGTCCCAGAAGCTGAAGAAGGTTCGCAAGTCCGGAACCGTCAAGGTCGACGTCAAGGGGGTCAAGGACGCCAACGGTGTCGACCTCTCCGTCAACAAGGGCAACGCTCTGATCGGCACCGCCCTGGATCTCTCGGTCCCGACGGGCAAGACGAGCACGATTCCGGTGAAGCTGACCAGCTCCGGCAAGAAGGCGATCAAGAAGGGCAACAAGGTGACCGTCTCCGTCGCCGGCAGCCTGCCCTTCGGCGAGCCGGTCAGCGCGAAGCGCACCCTGAAGTAGTCACCGGCCCGCCCGGCCCGCCGTTCCGGGAGCTGATCGTCGCCGTCGGGCAGGGCTCCGCTAACCCGAAAAGACGCCGACAGCCGCCTGGATCCGGGCTCGCTCAACGATCCCGTGCTGGCCGTCGGCCCTGGCGATCAGATCCTCGAGGTCGAGGTCGCGAATCGCATCTTGCTGGTCCTCGATCGACTGCAGGGCAACCCACAGCGAACGCTTCCCGAGGATCCCGAGCGCCAGTGTCTCGAGCGCCATGAAGTTGCCGTGGTCGGAGTCTCCGGACCCGGCGCCGCTGAACTTGACCCGACTCCATTTCTCGGCGAGCCAGCCGCCCGCCTGCTTGACCGGATTGCGGCCGACCTCGAGTCGCTCCATGAGGTCGTCGAGCGTCTGGCGATCCTCCTCGACCTCGGCGGCGACAGGCGCCATCAGGTCGCCGAGTGGTGTTCCCTCGTTGCGGTCGGCGATTTGCTCGGCCAGCTCCGATCCGAGCATTGCCCCGCCCATGTGGTCGTTCAGATAAAGGTCGATCGGCTTGTCCGCCATCGGAACTCCTTCTCGTGGTGTTCCCGGGCGTACCCGTGAACACGGGTCCCCAACCCCCCGAGGGTTTTCACCTTGCAGCGGAAGCGTTGCTTTGGCAAGCTCCCGAACGTGTCCGGTGGGGACAAATCCGAAACCGAGCTCGTCGACGAGAGGATCGAGGATCTCGACGACTGGCGGGGCGAGGTTCTCACCCGTGCTCGCGAGCTGATCAAGCAGGCCGTTCCCGACGTGGTCGAGGAGATCAAGTGGCGCAAGGCGTCCAACCCTCTCGGCGTTCCGGTCTGGTCGAGCAACGGAATCATCTGCACGGGTGAGTCCTACAAGGACAAGGTGAAGCTCACCTTCGACAAGGGGGCATCGCTCGACGATCCCGCCGGCATCTTCAACGCCAGCCTCGACGCCGGCAAGAGGCGAGCGATCGATCTGCGCGAGGACGACGACCTCGATGCAGATGCCTTCACCGCGCTCGTCCGCTCGGCCGCCGAACTGAACGCTTCCTGACCCGAGCGACCGGCCGCAAGCGGCGGTGAGCGTCAGCTCGCGGAGCAGCCGAGCAGATGGATGCCGCCGTTCGCCTCGGCGACCACGCCGATGCCGCGCGCATACTTCTTGAACTCGGTCTCGCGTGGCGGCCTGGCGTTCTCGCGCACGGTGATCACGTGGTCATAGCGATTGCCGGCGATCAGCTCGTGCCGCTTCGACGCCACGACGTGGTCGATCTCGTGGGTGACGCCGGGCACTCGCTCCGAGCGGAACGACGAGCCGATCCGCGGGTGGGCGGGCATGAGGACGCCCGGATGATCGGCCTCCTTGCCGAGCAGCCACTGGCCGCCGTGGCCGACCTGTCCGCCGGGGCCGTACTCGTTGACCCGCTCGCCGAAGTAGAAGACCTTGCCGGCGTCGTTCTGGGCGAAGTAGTCGTGAGTGAGCTCGATCATCCTGCCGCCTGCGAACACCTCGTCCTTGACGATCGCTGCATCGATCCGATCGCCGTGAAAGCGGAAAGCCTTCGTTCGATCGAGGAGCGTTCTCGTGATGCGCGTCTTCTGGCCCTCGTCGTTCCCGGCCAGTCGACAGCGATGGAAGCTCGAGATCGGGAGGTAGGGGTTCGTGATCTGAGCCGGGTCGCTGAACGCCCGGCGATCGGGTGCGGCCCCGGGGCGGGCCGATGCGGTCGCCGAGATAGCCAGCACAGCTGTCGCGATTGGGATAACGAGGTACTTCGACTTCCTGAACATGACTGACTTCCTTTCGGGTCGGGAGGCAACCATCAGCACGTCGACGTGAGAAGTGGATGAGAGTTCGCATGGGGGGTCAGGCGGCTCATCAACGTCTCATACCGCCCTCCTAGCTTCCCTCTCGTTCACACCTCCCCGTGAACGCGAACCCCACGAAAGGAAGCAACAGATGAGCGACAAGATCAAGCGGGCGCTCGCCGCCCTCGCCGCTCTCGGCGCACTCGCCCTCGGCGGCGCCGCCATCGCGAACGCCACCAGCGGCGACAGCGGCAGCGAGGCTGCCGACTCCGGCGCCGCCGACGATCAAGGCAGCGAGAGCGACGGCGAGCTGCCGGCCGCTGCCGAGCAGAAGGCGCGCGCCGCTGCCGAGCAGGCCACCGGTGGCCAGGCCGGCGGAGACGTCGAGACCGCCAAGCAGGCCGACCCGGTCGAGGACCCCAACGACCAGCCGACCCCGAAGGGTGCGGCATACGAGGTCGAGATCACGAAGGACGGACAGGCACTGAAGGTGTTCCTGGACTCCTCCTTCAACGAGATCGAGACCCAGCAGGACGCCGGCTGACCAGCCGCTCCCCGAACCCGCCCGGCGCTTCCCGCGTCGGGCGGGGGACGGTTCTCATACGACTCTCATCTTTGGGCGCGCATAATCAGGTCATGCGCGTCCTGGTCGTCGAGGATCAACCCAAGATGGCCCGGATCCTCCAGCGCGGTCTGCGGGACGAGGGCTTCGCGGCCGATGTCTCGACGAACGGCGAGGACGCGCTGTGGATGGCGGGGAGCACCCCCTACGACGCGATCGTCCTCGACGTGATGCTCCCCGGCATGGACGGCTTCGAGACCTGCCGGAGCCTGCGGAGCGACGGCGTCTGGGCGCCCGTCCTCATGCTCACCGCGAGGGACTCGGTGGAGGATCGCGTGGCCGGTCTCGACGGCGGTGCCGACGACTACCTCGCCAAACCCTTCTCGTTCTCCGAGCTGACCGCGCGGATCCGCGCGCTCGTCAGACGGGGTGCAGTCGAGCGCCCGGCGGTCCTCGAGATCGACGACCTGGTTCTGGATCCCGCTGCCAGGTCGGTGCGCCGGGGCGGACAGGAGATCGAGCTCTCGGCCAAGGAGTTCGCGCTGCTGGAGACGTTCATGCGCCGCCCCGGCATCGTGCTCAGCCGGCTCGAGCTGCTGGAGCACGCCTGGGACTACGAGTACGAGAACCGCTCCAACGTCGTCGACGTCTACGTCCGTTACCTCCGGGAGAAGATCGATCGCCCGTTCGGGCGTGAGTCGATCGAGACCGTGCGCGGCGCCGGTTACCGGATGCGAGGCGCGAAATCCTGACCCGACTGCCGATCCGGGTGCGACTGACCTTCGCGTTCGCGTTCGCGATGGCGATCGTCCTCGTGCTGGTCGGACTGTTCGTCTACCTCCGGGTCGCATCCGATCTGAGCAGCACTCTCGACGACGGCCTCCGCACGCGGGTCGACGACATCGCCCGCCAGCTGCAGACGGCCGGGCCGGACGAGATCGGGCTCGGAGGAGCCCAGGAGGAGGGTGCCGAGGACATCCTCTCGGAGGTCGTCAGGCTCGACGGGTCGGTCGTCGCCTCCTCCGAGCGACAGCAGGGAGGCTCGGTGCTCGACGCCGATCAGCTTGCGGCCGCCGGTCGGTCGACATCGTTCTTCGACGCCGGAAGCGTGCCCGGGATCGAGAACGACGCGAGGCTCCTGGCGCGTCCCGTCAGCACCGAGGACGGCAGCTTCATCGTCGTCGCCGGGGTCTCCACGGGGGACAGGGCGGAAACGCTCTCCGGACTCGTCAAGTCGTTCGTCATCGGCGGCCTGCTCGCCCTGCTGCTCGCCTCCGCCCTCGGCTACGGGCTCGCGACGCTCGCCTTCAGGCCGGTCGACGAGATGCGCCGGCGGGCCGGACGAATCACGCTCGAGCGCAGCGGCGAGCGCCTGCCGCTGCCCGCCTCCGATGACGAGATCGCCCGGCTCGGAAGGACGCTGAACGAGATGCTCGCCCGGATCGAGAGCTCGATCGAACTGGAGAGGTCGTTCGTGGCCGACGCCGGGCACGAGCTCCGGACGCCGCTTGCGATCCTGAGGGGCGAACTCGAGCTCGGCATCAGGCCCGACCGCACGGCGGACGAGAGGCGTGCGGCGATGCGCTCCGCCATCGACGAGGCGGACCGCCTGCAGCGCCTCGCGGACGATCTCCTCGCTCTCGCCCGCTCGGATGCCTCTCAGCTCCCGCTCGAACCGGAGCGCATCGCGGTCTCGGATCTGCTCGAGCGGACGCGAGCACGGTTCGCCCCGCGGGCCGAGGCGGAGGATCGCTCGATCGCCGTCGCGTCTCCGCCCGACATCAGCTGGATCCTCGACCCGGCTCGGATCGAGGCGGCACTCGGAAACCTGATCGAGAACGCGCTGCGGCACGGCGCCGGAAGAATCGATCTCGCCGCCAGGGTCGCCGACGACGAGCTGGAGCTCACCGTCAGCGACGAGGGAGCGGGGTTCTCGGAGGAGTTCGCCGAGCGGGCCTTCGACCGCTTCGCTCGCGCCGAAGCCGGCCGGACCAGCAGCGGCTCGGGGCTGGGCCTGGCGATCGCCAGAGCCATCGTGGAGGCGCACGGCGGCCGGATCGACATCGATCGTGACCGTGGGCACGGCGCCAGGGTCGTGATCCGCATTCCTGGTTGATCAGGAGTCGTTCAGGAATCCGGCGGCAGACTCGCCGCCATGACAGCAATCGCAGCGCAGCAGCCGGCCCGTTCCATCGGCCGGCAGATGCTCAACAAGGTCCCCGAGGTCACCCTCTACTTCTGGATCATCAAGATCCTCTGCACGACGGTCGGGGAGACCGCCGCCGACTATCTGAACGACAACCTGGGCCTCGGCCTGACCAACACCAGTTGGCTTATGGCCGGCTTGCTGCTGATCGTCCTGGCATTTCAGTTCCGGTCGACGAAGTACGTGCCGGGCATCTATTGGCTCGCCGTCGTCCTGATCAGCGTCGTCGGCACCCTGGTGAGCGACAACCTTGTCGACAACCTCGGGGTCGCACTCCAGACGACGACGATCGCTTTCTCGATCTGTCTCGCCGCGACGTTCGCCGCCTGGTACGCGAGCGAGCGGACGCTCTCGATCCACACGATCGTCACGACCCGTCGCGAATCCTTCTACTGGCTGGCAGTCCTCTTCACCTTCGCCCTGGGCACGTCTGCCGGCGACCTCGTGGCCGAGCAATTCGGGCTCGGCTACGGCATCTCGGTGCTGATCTTCGCGGCACTGATCGGGATCGTCACGCTCGCGCACTACCGCTTCAGCCTCAACGCCGTGCTGGCGTTCTGGATCGCCTACATCCTCACTCGACCGCTCGGCGCCTCGATCGGCGACCTGATGTCTCAGCCGAAGGCCGACGGCGGCTGGGGGCTGGGAACGACGGTGACCAGCTTGATCTTCCTGACGACGATCCTCGCGCTGGTCATCTACCTGACCGTCACCAGGGTCGACCTCGAAGAGGTGGAGGAGGACGACGAGGGACATCTCCACGGCGAGTTCGAGCACCCACACCCACACCCGCACCCCACCCGCACCCGCACGCCGACGTAGGCAAGCCACAGCCCGAGTCGACCTAGCCCGAGAGTACGGTCGCGGCGAGAGCGGCTATCGCTCCGAGCAGGAGGAGCGGCCCGCCCGCGGACTCCCAGAAGCTCGGAGCGATCGCCCGCACGACGAGGGCGGAGATGAGCAACATCGCCACGGCGATCGGCAGCCGCCACGTCTCGCCGAGGATCAGCTTCTTCGCGGTCGCGAGCCAGTTCACGTGGCGACGTCCCTCCTGAGCCTGACGATCAGCAACGACGCCGTGCCCGCGAGCGCGGCTGCGCAGTAGAGCAGGGCGGCGTCACCGCCGGGCCAGTCGACGCCGAGGCCTTCGGCGCAGAAGAAGACTCCGAATGCCGACAGCAGCACGCCGACCAGCCACTTCAACTCGGTCTCAGGGATGACCGCAAGCGGCCGCCGAAGAACGAGGGCGACACCGATCGTGAAGGCGACGGCGACGACGGCGCCGACGATCGCCGGAGCCGCTCCCTCCGGCCGGGCCGCCAGCACGCTGACGATGAGGACGATCTCGACACCCTCCAGGAGGACACCTTTGAAAGCGATGGCTCGGGCGGCCCAGTCGGCATGGCCCGGCGGGGGGAGGGGCAGGTCCTCGAGCTCCTCGGCGACCTCGGCGAACTCGTCGGCGGATGACGAGCGTGCCTTGCGGCCGCCGAGCCGCAGGGTGCCCTTGCGCAGCCACTCCAGCCCGAACAGGATCAGCAGCGTCCCGATCACGACGCGGAGGCCGTCGATCGCGAGGTCGCCGAGCAGCACGGGCCCGAGGACGATGGCGAGGGCGGCGCAGGCGACCACCCCCGCGAAGGCGCCGATCAGGGCATCTCGCCAGCGCCTGCTGATCCCGACTGCGAGCACGATCGCGCAGGCTTCGGCCAGCTCGAGCGCAACCGCCAGCGCCGCGCCGGCGGCAGTGAGGACGAAGGCCATCAGCCCGGGGCGCGCCGGAGGCTGATCCGAAAGGCGCCGTCACCGGGGTCCGAGGTGACTTCGACGTCGCCGCCGAGCGTCCTTGCGAGCCGTCTCGACAGTGACAGGCCGAGACCGGTGCCAGATCCTGAGGCGGCGTTCCGTTCGGCCGATCCCTGTCGACCCGGCTCGAAAATCTCGGCGGCCTCGGCCGGATCGATGCCGGGGCCGTCATCCCGCACCGTGATCGCCGGCTTGGGGCCTCCCTCGGATCTGCACCTTCACCGTGGTGCGAGCGTAGGCGCAGGCGTTCTCGATCACCGGCGCAAGGACGCGCTGCAGCGCCTCCGGCGCTCCCTTGGACTGGGATGGGGGTCGGACTCGGCTCGGTCTCGATCACAACCCCGAGGCGGCCGGCGGACTCCTCGGCCGAGCGGACCGCGGACATCAGAACCTCGTCGAGGTCGCTGGATGCTCCAAGGAGATCCGATTCACCCGCGCGAGCGACCGAGAGCAGCGTCTCGAGGATCTCGGTCAGCTCTCTGGCTCTCGTCGAGATCCGCTCGAGCGAGTGACGGTAGGAGTCCTCGTCGCGCTCGCGGAGGAGGGCGACCTCGGCCTCAGCCGAGATCGAGGAGAGGGGCGTCCTGAGCTCATGAGAGATCTCGGCCGAGAAGTTGCGCTCGTGGCGGACCATCGCGGCCATCCGATCGAGCATGTCGTCGAAGGTCGATGCGAGCTCGCTCAGCTCGTCCTTCGGCCCCCCGGGGTTGAAACGGCGGTCGAGGTCGTGCTCACTCCAGTCGGCGGCATCGGCGGTCATCCGGGCGACGGGGCGCAGGGCGCGATCGACGACGATCCAGGTGGCGATCGCAATCAGGACCAGCACCACCAGAGCGAGCACCACCGAGGCGATCAGGGCGTGCTCGGCCGTCCGCTCGTAAGGATCGAGCGAAACGCCCGCGACGACCGTCCCGACCGTCTGGCCGTCGGATTCGATCGGCGTGGCCGTGAGACGCGTATCCCCGTCCGGATCCTCGACCTTGCCGCCGCCCTGCGCCGCCAGCGAGTCGGCGAGTTCGTCGGTGGATCTGTCGACGAGCGGACGTTCGATGTTCTTGCCGTCGGAGTAGATCCAGACCTGGGCGTCGGGGGCCCCTTCGTCGGAGTTCTCGCGGATCGAGACGACGTTGCCCTTGACCTCGACTCCCTCGAGCGCTGCCGCCACCCGGGCGTCGAGCAGGCGGTTCGCGTCGGCGTCGAGGCTGGAGCGCAGGGCCAGGTTGAAGACGACGACGAGGATCAGCAGGCGTCAACGCCGAGATGGCGGTGACCGAGATCGTCAGGCGTCGGCGTAGGCCGGATTTCATTCCAGCCTGTATCCAACCCCATGGACCGTCTGGATCGTCGCCGAGCTCTCGAGCGCCGCGATCTTCCTGCGGAGCCGGCCGACGTAGACGTCGAGCGTGTTGTCGTTGACGATCGCGCCGGCGGGCCATGCGGCGGCGATCATCTCGCGGCGGCGAAGCGCTTCGCCGGGGCGCGCGGCGAGGGCCCCGAGCAGGCGAAATTCGGTCGGGTGTCAGGTCGGTCTCGCCGGCCGCCGTTCCAACCCTGTGGCTCGAGCGGGTCGAGGTGGAGATCCCCGACCTCGGCGCGCCGTTCGGGGTTGGAGCGCCGCGCCAGCGCCTGCAGGCGGGCCACGAGCTCCGCGAACTCGAACGGCTTCGTCAGATAGTCGTCGCCGCCGGCCCCGAAGCCGAGCAACCGATCGCTGGCGGCATCGCTCGCGGTCAGGAAGAGAACCGGGGAGTCGATCCCCTTGGAGCGCAGTGCCTGGCAGATGTCGCGGCCGTCGGAGTCGGGCAGGCCGATGTCGAGGACGATCAAGTCGGGGCGCTCGGCGTCGGCGAGCGTCAGGGCCTCGGCGCCCGAATGCGCGAGCCGGACTGGGAATCCCTCGTCTCCGAGCCCCTGCTTGAGGACGCGCCGTAGGTCGGGGTCATCCTCGATGACGAGCACCTTCGCGAGGTCGAGAGGCTCAGCTGGCATGGGGCGGTTTCAGAAGCATCGACCGCCGATTCTCCCGGGTATAGGTCGGCGCCGCCAAGCCACGAGTATCTGCTCGCGATCCTGAACGGCACCTGACTGCCGGCTCCAGCCGGGCTTGCGTCGCCCGCAGTTCGGCGGTAAAGCGATACGAAGGACGATGGACATGGCGGCACTGACGCAGCGCGAGACGGAGCAGGTCGAGCAGGCGAATGCGAGCGGGAGGACGCCGGTCGTGTTCATCCACGGGCTCTGGCTGCTTCCCAGCAGCTGGGACAACTGGGCCCAGCTCTTCGACGAGGCCGGGTACGCGCCGCTGACCCCCTCGTGGCCGGACGACCCGGAGACGGTCGAGGAGGCTCGGGCCAACCCGGACGTCTTCGCGAAGAAGAACGCTCGCGCAGATCGCCGACCACACGGCGGACGTGATCGGGAAGCTCGACAAGAAGCCGGCGGTCATGGGCCACTCGACGGGCGGGCTGCTCACCTTCATGATCGCCGACCGCGGACTGTCCGCCGCGTCGGTCGCGATCGATCCCGGACCGTTCCGCGGCGTCCTGCCGCTGCCGATCTCAGCGCTGAAGTCGGCCGGCCCGGTGCTGAAGAACCCGCTGAACCGCGGCCGCGCGATCACCCTGACGCTCGATCAGTTCAAGTACGGCTGGGCGAACGCGCTGACGGACGAGGAGGCCGAGCAGCTGTACGAGACGTACCACGTGGCTGCGCCCGGAGTCGCGCTCATGCAGATGGCGAACGCCAACCTGAACCCGTTCACCGAGGCGAAGGTCGACCCGCGGCAACCCAGATCGCGGCCCACTGCTGATCATCGACGGCGAGAAGGACCACACGGTGCCGTGGGCGATCGCGAACGCCGCCTACAACAAGCAGAAGCAAGAACGAAGCGGTAACCGAGATCAAGGCGGTCCCGAACCGCGGCCACTCCCTCACGATCGACAGCGGCTGGCGCGAGGTCGCCGAGCTCGTCCCTGGAACTTCGTCAAAAGATTCGCCTAGACCATCCGTGGAGGGATTGATGAAACGAGTCGCTCTCTCCATTGCCGCGTTCGGGGCGCTGTGCCGCGCTGTCGGCGCCGTCGGCGTTCGGGTTCGCCGGCGCGTTCGACTACGTCGGGACCGTGAAGGGTCAGCCGAGCAGCTCCGTGGGGTTCTTCGTCGAGCATCCTGAGGCGGGCCGAAGCGGGTCACGCGATTCACCGTCACCCAGGTCCCGTATGAGTGCAGCGACGCCCCGCCCGGCGTCACCGCCGGCTGGCAGTTCAAGCCGCGGATGAAGGTGAAGTCCCGCAGGTTCGAGGGCAACGGCGACTGGACCGGTCTTCCGCTCGACCCCGTCGGCACCGTGAGCGGCAAGCTCCGGCCTGGCGGCGTCGCAGTGGGCGACTTCAAGCTCAGCGGGGAGTTGGCGCGGCCCGGGACCCATTGCCGCACCGGTCGACTCGACTGGAAGGCGACGAAGACGCTGCCGATCAGCTAGGGCGGCGGGCTACCAGGTCAGCTCGATCTCGAGTTCGCGCTCGTCGCTTTCGATCTCCAGTTCGACCTTGAGGTTGACCTCGTCCGGGACGTTCACGGTGAACCGCATTCCGCCGCGCTCGAACTCGATGTCGTTCTGCCGGGCGAGCATGTCGGCCAGCTTGTGAAGGCGGGCGGCGACCTCCTCGCGACCGAGGGTTTCCTTCTGCTCCACGTTGAGGATGTCCATTGTCAGTTCTCCTTCTGTAGCGGTTGCTTTCCGATGGCAATTCGCAATATCGATCGGGTGAGGTCGGGAAGCGTCTCGGGCAGCATCGCCGAGGGTGAGGCGCCGGGATGGCTGTTCGCGATCCTGACCCGCAGCACTCCCGGACGGATCCGAAAAGTGAGGGGCGGATCGAGCCTCGCCGCCTCGCCGTCGATCCCGGCGGCGATCGGGCGATTGGAATCGACCACGAAAGACGGCGCGGTCCACTCGCGCCATGGTCGCTGCGGCAGCCGCCGACTCTGCCCTCTGCCGGTCGGCGCGCCGACGACCGTGACGCCCAGGAGCCCGTCGTCGATCCTCGGCCTCGTGCCGGACCCGACCGCATGACCCAGCCGGTACCGATTGTTGGAGACGAGGATCGCGGCTCCCGATTGGTGCTCGTGCCCGCCCGGTCCGGTCCATCTCAGATCGATCTCACCGCTCTCGGGTCCGAGCGCCTCCGGCATCGTCGAGAGGATCGTCCGAAGCTTCGCGCCCCGGTATTCCTGGCGCTGGACCGCCTCCGCATAGACGCCGAGCGAGACGTTGTTGACGAATACCCTGCCGTTGACCTCGGCGAGGTCAACGACCCGCTCGCCGCCGTCGACGAGGGCGTCCAGTGCGCCGACGACGTCGTTGCGGTCGACGCCGAGATCGAGTGCGAAGTGATTCCTGGTGCCGGCCGGGATGCAGGCATAGGGCATGTCGTGCTCGGAGGCGACTGCGGCGATGATCGCCTGCGAGCCGTCACCCCCGGCCATCGCAAGCGCGTCCGCTCCACGCTGGACGGCGTCTCTGGCCAGCGTCTCGAGGTCGTCGGCGGGCCCGAGCTCGATCGGCTCGATCCCCCGCCGGCGTGCCTCGTCGGCAAGGCCGAACTGGATCGCCTTCCCGCCGCCGGACTTCGGGTTGTAGAAGAGGACCGGCCGATCCGGCGGGGCGACCGCCGGAAGTCGCTCGCCGGCGCCGTACGTAATTTTCACGCAGATGCTGCTGATGCCGAAGGCAGCGGCGGCCAGCAACTCCTCCAGCAGGCCTCCATGCCGCAGCAGCGCTACGGCCAGCGAAAATCCGAGCAGCCCGGCCGCAACGCCCGCGAGGCGGGCCGCTCCGGTTCGCAGCATCCCGAACCAGATTGCGCAACCGCCGAGGAACGTGGCGCCGAATGCGACGAGGCCCCGCGGGAACTCCTCGATCGCGACGAGGCCGGCGAGCGCGACCCCGAGTACGGCGAACGCGACGCCTCCGATTGCTGCTGCATGGCGCTTGCTCATAGGATTAGGCCCTCTGGAAGCACAACCCGAAGAACAGGTTTCGAGTTCGCCCACTGCCTCCGGGTGGCTGCGGGATGCCGAACGCATCGACCTCGCCGTCTACGAGGCGATCGCCGCTACGCCGACTCCTAGCCTCGACCAGGCGTTGGCTCGCCTCTCCAGCGCCGCCAACTATTCGCGCATCTCGATGACCGCGGCACTTGGCATAGCACTCGCCGGCCGGCGCCGTGGAAGGCTTGCGGCGGTGATGGGAATGTCCTCGGTTTGGGCTGCCTCCGCCGTGGTCAACCTGGGCTTGAAACGATTCGGTCGTCGCCGCCCTGATCGTGCTGCCGCCGGGTCGGCCGTCGCACGTTACGTGCCGATGCCCGAATCCACGTCGTTTCCATCCGGGCATTCGGCGGCCGCTTTCGCCTTTGCGACTGGCGTCGGCCATGTACTCCCGATCGCAGCAATACCGTTGCATGCACTCGCGACTCTAGTCGCCTATTCGCGAGTCCACACAGGAGTTCATTTTCCCGGTGACGTAATTGCTGGGGCGGCCGTCGGCACCGCGATCGCTCAGGTGACGACCTCGGTGCTCGATCGGGTCGCGGCGTCGGGTCGACTGGGCTCCTAGGCGGGGCCCCTCTGGCCGGGCACGCGGCTGGCGAGGCGTCCGACCGGTTCGAGTGAGCCGTGCAGAGTGGTGATGGTCTGACTGAGCTCGTCGATCGAACTCAACGTCTCCTCCATGAGACCGGCGAGGCGTTCGACTCCGGCATCGAGGCGTTTCATCACGTCCGGCAACTCGGCGAGCTGTTTCTGGACGTCGACGAGCACCGGCATCGACTGCTCGATCGTGGCCATCCGCCCGTCCATCGGCTTCAGCACCGCGGCCGCATCGGCCACCCGCTCGAGGCTTCGCGACACCTCCTCGAGCTGCGCCGTGTGGCGTTCCATCTCGTTGGTGCTGCGAGCGATCGACGGCAGGTGGTCGACGACGGCGACGAGGTCGACGGGAAGTGTCAGCAGGCGAACGACGGTTCCGATTCCGTACATTCGCCCATCCTGACGCCGGCGGGGCTCCGACGGAAGGACCGGGCTTACCGGTATTGAGTCGGCAGTATCCAATGCCGTAATTAATGACCCTGAGCGTTCAGCCTTCTTGCGGTCCCGGTCGCGCGAGGGCTGAACCCGCTTCGGCTCGCCCGGCATCTTCGGGTAGTCGGGCGGGTAGGGCATGTCGCCCTCGCCCTCGGATTCGTCGCGCTCGTACATCTCGAGCAGCGGCTCGAGCGAGTGGTGGACGTCGTCGATCGTCGCGAAGCGGTCGCCGACCTCGGCGAAGCGGGCCGGCATCGACTCGACCGTGAAGTCCTCCGGCTGGACCTCGGGCAGCTCGTCCCAGAGCAGCGGCGCCGAGACCGGCGCGCCGGGCCTTGGCGCGGACGCTGTAGGGGGACGCGATGGTGCGGTCGCGGGCGTTCTGGTTGTAGTCGATGAAGACCTTCTCGCCGCGCTCCTCCTTCCACCACTTCGTCGTCACCTCGCCCGGGCATGCGCCGTTCGAGCTCGCGGCCGAAGGCGATCGCCGCGTGACGCATGTCGGTGAAGGTCCAGCGCGGCTCCACCCGCACGTAGATGTGGATCCCGCGTCCGCCGGAGGTCTTCGGGAAGCCGGCGTAGCCGAGCTCGCCGAGCAGCTTCCGTGCCTCCGCCGCCACCTTGACGGCGTCGTCGAAGTCGGTGCCGGGCTGAGGGTCGAGGTCGAGGCGGAGCTCGTCGGGGTGGTCGACGTCGGCCCGCCGCACCGGCCAGGGATGGAAGGTGATCGTGCCCATGTGGGCGCACCAGGCGACGACCCCGAGCTCGGTCGGACAGATCTCGTCGGCGTGGCGGCCCGAAGGGAACTCGATCCGGGCGGTCTCGAGCCAGTCAGGCGCGCCCTTCGGCACTCGCTTTTGGTAGAAGGCATCGCCGCCGCCGCGGGCCCTGCGTCGAGAGGACGATCCCCTCGTGAACGCCCTTCGGCCAGCGCTCCAGCGTCGTCGGGCGCTCGCGCAGCGCCCGCATGATCCCGTCGCCGACGGCCACGTAGTACTCGGCGATCTGGAGCTTCGTCACATCGCCGGTCCGGTCGGTCGCCTCGAAGATCACGCGGTCCGGGCTCGAGACCCGGACCTCGCGTCCGTCCGCATCGATCATGGCCGCAGCTCCCGCCATCGGACTAAGGATGGCCGATCCGGCGGATACGACAGAACCGCGTGGCTCGTGGCCGCGCGAGCGATCACGCGGTCGCCCTGGGTGATCTCGGCTTCGGCCGAGGCGATTCGCCGACCGACGGACACGCTCCGCCCGCGGCAGACCAGAGTGGTGCCCGGGAGGGCGGCACGGACGAACTGCACGCTGATCTGGACGTGGGGAGCCGCGACGTCGTCGGGTGTCCGGGCGTGCACCGCCCACCCGGTCGCGGTGTCGAGAAGCGCGCTCAGGTAGCCGCCGTGGACGATCCCGCCGCCGTTGCAGTGTTCGGGCCCGGGGTCGGCCTCGATGACCGAACCGTCCTCGTCCGCCCGCATCACGCGGAAGCCGAGGTGGGCGGAGAACGGACCGGGGCTGTAGTCGGGTTCGTCGGTCATCGGCCGGAACCCTAAACCCGGGGGCGGGGGCATAGGCTCCCGCCCATGAGCGACAACCTCACCACCTACGAGCTCGACGACGGCATCGCCACGATCACGCTCGACGACGGCAAGGTCAACGCACTCTCGCCGGAGATGCTCGGCTCGATCGGCGAGGGCCTCGACCGTGCCGAGGCCGACGAGGCGGTCGTCGTGATGACCGGTCGCGAGCGGACCTTCTCCGCCGGCTTCGACCTCCGCAGCGAGGACTGGCCGACGATGCTGACCGCCGGCGCCCGCACGGCCGAGCGGATGTTCTCGTTCCCGCGCCCGATCGTCGTCGCCTGCAACGGCAATGCTCTGGCGATGGGTGCGTTCCTGCTGCTCTCCGCCGACCATCGGGTCGGTGCTCAGGGGCGATTTCAAGATCGGCCTCAACGAGGTCGCGATCGGGATGACCCTCCCGTACTTCGGCATCGCCCTCGCGCGCCATCGGCTCACCCGCCCGGCCTTCGACCGCTGCACCGTCACCGGGGTGATCCTCGGCCCCGACGAGGCCGGCGCCGCGGGGTTCCTCGACGAGGTCGTCGATCACGAGGAGGTTCTCGCCGCTGCCCGCGAGGCGGCCGGACGGCTCAAGGGAATCGACATGAACGCCCACCACGCCACGAAGCTCCGGGTTCGCGCCGATGCCCTCGCCGGCCTCGCCGACGGCCTCGATCGGATCGCGAATCCCGAGCGTGGGGTCTGAAGGGGCGGGAGATGATCGAGAGGATCACGGAGACGCCGCCGGGCGTCATCGGGCTCCGGTCGTCGGGGAAGCTCTCGAAGGCGGACTACACGGATGTCCTTGATCCGGCCCTTCGGGAGGCCGTCGAGTCGGGAGGCGTGAGGATGGTGTTCGTCATCGAGGATTTCGACGGACTCGAATCGGGCGCGTGGATCGAGGACGTCAAGACCGGCCTTCGGGTGTGGGTCAAGGATCACTCCGCCTGGAGGCGTTTCGCGCTGGTCACCGACGTGGAGTGGATCGCGAGAGCGATGAAGGCCTTCTCGTGGATGGCACCCGGGGAGGTCAAGGTCTACGCCCGCGCGGATGAGGCCGTCGCCACCGAGTGGGTGGCCGGCTGAGCGCCGTCCAGGCGTACCCTGACCGAGAACGTCGCGGAGTAGCTCTCGCCGGGGCCGATGACCTTCAGGTCCTCGCCGCTGACCAGGGCGTTGGTCGGAGCCGTCATCGGCTCCCAGGCGAGGAGATCCTCGCCCGGGCGGCGCGTAGAGCTGGGCGAACCGGTAGCCGCGGTCGAGACGAGCGGGATTCCCATCGTCGAGCGCTTCTCGACGTAGGCGTCGAGCCCGCCGCGGAGGCCGAGGACCTGCTCGCCGCGGTGGATCAGCGAGCAGCAGACCATGCCGGCATCCGGTGCGAACGAGGCGGTCAATCCATCCGTGGAGCCGATCTCGAGAATTGGTGTCGGGCGGGACGCCACGAGGGCACCTTATGGCGGCGACACGCAGCGGGTAGCCTGCGGAGAGCACCCCTGGCAAGCATGAGGAGAGAAGCAAGATGAGCAGTTACGCAGTCGTCAACCCGGCAACTGGCGAGAAGGTCAAGGAGTACCCGGAGATCTCCGACCAGGAGCTCGACTCCGCGATCGGCGCAGGCCGACGAAGCGCACCGCAACTGGTCGCAGACGACCACGGTCGCCGAGCGCGCCGCGATGATCCAGAAGGTCGCCGACATGCACATCGAGCGCCGCGAGACGCTGGCCGCGATCGCCGTCAAGGAGATGGGCAAGCCGATGGAGCAGGCCCTCGATGGAGGTCGACTTCTGCGGCGACATCTACGGCTACTACGCCGAGAACGCCGAGGAGTTCCTCGCGGACGAGCCGATCGAACTGCTCGCCGGCGAGGGCACCGCGCTCATCCGCCGGACCTCGATGGGTCCGCTGCTCGGGATCATGCCCTGGAACTTCCCCTACTACCAGGTGGCCCGTTTCGCCGGCCCGAATCTGATCGTCGGCAACACGATCCTGCTCAAGCCGGCGCCGCAGTGCCCGGAATCGGCCGAGGCGATCCAGCAGATGTACGACGACGCGGGCTTCCCGGCCGGCGCCTACCAGACGATCCTCGCGACGAACGACCAGATCGCCGGAGCCATCGCCGATCCGCGCGTGCGGGCCGTGTCGCTGACCGGCTCCGAGCGGGCCGGCGCGGCGGTCGCCGAGATCGCCGGGCGCAACCTGAAGAAGGTCGTGCTCGAGCTCGGCGGTTCCGATCCGTTCATCCTGCTCAGCGCCGACGACCTCGACGAGGCTGTCGAGGCGGCCGTCGGCGCCCGGCTGGACAACACCGGTCAGTCGTGCAACGCGGCGAAGCGATTCATCGTCGCCGACGGGATCTACGACGACTTCCTCGAGAAGTTCACGGCCCAGATGACGGCAGCCCAGCCCGGGGATCCGACGGCCGACGGCACCGAGATCGGGCCGCTGTCGTCGACGACGGCGGCCGAGCGGCTGCAGGACCAGCTCGACCGGGCGGCCGCGCAGGGTGCGCAGGTCGTCTCGGGCGGGGAGCGGAAGGACAACTACTTCCCGAGCACGGTCCTGACCGGCATCACCCCCGACAACGACGCCTACCACGAGGAGTTCTTCGGGCCGGTGGCGAGCGTCTACCGCGTCGGCTCCGAGGAGGAGGCGATCAAGCTCGCGAACGACACCCCGTTCGGGCTCGGCTCCTACGTGTTCACCGATGACCCGGAGCAGGCGCTCCGCGTAGCCGACGGCCTCGACACCGGGATGGTGTTCGTGAACGGCGTCGGCCTCGACGGTGCCGAGCTCCCGTTCGGCGGCGTCAAGCGCTCGGGCTTCGGCCGTGAGATGGGCAAGTACGGCATGGACGAGTTCGTCAACAAGAAGCTGATCCGCGTCGCCAAGTAGCGGCGAGTGGGCAGAAACACGACGTGACGTCGTGTTTCTGCCACCTCGTCAGAGGTGCCTCTGCTCAGGGCCCGCCGAGCGAGAACGTGGCGCTCGCGGGGCCGCACGGCGAGCCGTCCGGTGCCTTCGACTTCCTGACCTTGACCTCGAACTCGGTGATGGACTTGGTTTCCTTGAGGGTCACGTGCAAGGCCCAGGTGCCGTTGTGCGAGGTCTTGCCGTGGTCGAGGAGATCGCCGTCCCCGTAGAGCGACGTCTTGCGATTGGAGAAGCAATTCGGGATCTGCGGGTTTCCGCCTCGCAGCTTCGGGGTTCCCTTGCGAGAGGAGGATCAGACCGGCGAAGGCGCCGTCCTTTCCCTTCCCGTTGAGCCCGAAGGCCGCGATTGCGGTGTTGGTCGCCTTCGCCATCGGCTTTTCGATCGAGGCGTCCGGCTTGACGTCGCACCGAGGCGCTGTCGCACTCCTTCGTCTTCGGGGCGACGAACCCGATCTGCGCGTTGCCGACTCGGCTCTTGAGGTAGCCGCCGGAGATCGCGCCCTCGGCGGAGGTCACTCCGACGTCGAGCAGCTTCGTCTTGCCGGATTTCTCGGTGACGAGCTTCACCTTGCGGTTCGCCGAGCAGGAGTCCTTGGACGAGAAGACCTGGCCGAACCCAACGTGGAATCCGGTGTCCCCGAACTCGACATCGTCATACGACGAGATGTCGGTCGACGTGGCGGCCTGTGCGTTGCCGGCGAGCGCGAGCGTCGCAACTGCCGTGATTCCGAGGACTGTGAACTTGCTCCCTGCTCTCATGCAGGCTGTTATATCTGAAACCGGTCGAGGCGGCGGCACTGTTTCGCAGCCGCCCGAGGGGGCACCGAGGGAGAGGTGAGCGTCACGGAACGGACAATCTCGATCGGCGATCTGATCGTGGGCCGGGTCGGCCTGGGCACGAACCGGCTCACCGACACCGAGGACAACCGGTCTTTCCTTCGCGACGCGCTCGATGCCGGATTGAATTTCATCGATACCGCCCATCTCTACACGGACGGCAACAGCGAGCGAACGATCGGCGCCGCGCTCTCGCCTCGCCGCCGGACGGCGTGGCCGTGGCCACGAAGGGCGGCTACCGGTCGAACGATCCCGCGGTGCTTCGAGCGGAGATCGACGAGAGCCTCGAGCGGCTTCGGACCGACGCAATCGACCTCTGGTACCTGCACCGGGCTCAGCCCGGTGATCCGATCGAGGCGACGATGGAAGTCGTGGCCGAGTACGTCGAACGGGGTGCGATCAGGAACGTCGGGGTCTCCGAGGTCTCGGTCGATCAGATCGAGGCGGCTCGCGCGGTCCTTCCGGTCGCAGCCGATACAGAACGAGTACAGCCTCGGCGAGCGCAAGCACGACGACGTGATCGACCACTGCGAGGCCGAGGGCATCGCGTTCGTCCCGTTCTTTCCGCTCGCGGGCGGGGACGAGGAAGCCGTCGGCGAGATCGCCCAGCGTCACGGGGCGACTCCGAATCAGATCAAGATCGCATGGCTGCTGCAGCGCTCACCCTGCGTCGTCCCGATCCCGGGCACCCTGTCGATCGATCACCTCCGCGAGAACCTCGGTGCGCTCGAGATCGAGCTGACCCCGAGGACGTCAGCTCGCTGAGCTGACATTGGTCCTAGGACCAATGTCCGATTGAAGCGGGTACCGACCGGAACCTTCCTGCTCCACCCAGTCCACGATCAAGGGAGTAACCAATGAAGAAGGCATTCATCGCGACCGCGGCGGTCTCGCTCGCGGCGGCGTCGTCCCGGCGATCGCTCCGGCCAGCGGCGGCGGCGACGTTCGCAGCACCGGCAAGTGCAGCGGGTCGAGCACATCGAAGATCAAGGTCAAGCAGCGGGACGGCCGTCTCGAGGTCGAGTTCGAGGTCGATCAGAACAAGAACGGCGTCGTCTGGAAGGTCAAGCTCAAGGACAACGGCGCAGTTGCCTTCAAGGGCACGGCCAAGACGAAGGGTCCGAGCGGCTCGTTCTCGGTCGAGAAGGCGATCGACGACCAGGCCGGTCCGATTCCGTCAAGGGCGTCGCCGTAACGCCGATACCGGGGAGCGCTGCGTCGCCGAAGTCATGGTCTGATTCCGAATAGCCTTGGCGCATGCGATTGCGTCGGGACTTGGTTCTTCCCCTGGCTGCGGCGCTCTGCTGCGCCTTGGCCGGGGGGACCATCACCTCGGCAGCGCCCCTCGCCCTGGCGAACGTCACCCGGTCGGAGACCGCAATCCCTGCGGGGTGCCGAAGATCCGCAAGGAGCGCGGCTTGCTCTGCCCGGACCTGACGATCTCGCGCCCATCCGACCTCCAGGCCGATCGCGCCGGGGGAAATTGGGTTCTACGGGCGACGAGTTCGGTCAACAGCGTCGGGCGCGGCCCGGCGGAGCTGCACGGCAAGCGGCACGGCTGGCACAGCATGAGGGCATCGCAGCGTGTGCACAAGAAGGACGGCGGGCTCGCTCGTTTCCACACGAATGCAAAGCTCCACTTCAAGCAGATCCCCGGTCAGGGCCGGTACTGGAAGTTTCACAATGCGGCGCGCTTCGAACTCTGGAGCCTCGATCGCAAGGGCGGGCGCAAGCACCGGGTAGCGGTCGGGCCGAAGGTGGACTACTGCCTGCGCGACCTCGTCCACACGGACCCGGGCCGTCCGCACTCGCCGGCCGGCCTGGTCTACCCGGGGTGCAGTCAGAACCCGAATCGCGACAGCGTCACCCTGGGCACGAGCGTCGGGTGGTCGGACATCTACCCGGCCAGCTACCACGAGCAGTTCATCCGAACCAAGAAGGTGAAGGCCCGCGGCTGCTACGCCTTCGTGATGATCGTCGATCCGACGAACAAGATCCTCGAGCTGAACGAAAGCAACAACCGCGCCGCGAAGACCGTCTTCCTGACGAAGGCCGGCAAATACAAGCCCGGCCGCTGCGACGGCGCCCGGGACTAGGCCGTCAAGCGGCCGGGTTCGACTTCGCCCAGTCGACGATCGTGCCGGTGCCGCTGACGACATCGCCGCCGTCGAGCACCAGGATCGGGACATCGCTCTGGCCGGAGAGGCGCTTGATCTCGGCGCGGGCCTCGCCGCGACGGGTCCAGGGCATCAGCTTGTAGCCGTCGACGGTCTTGATCTCGTACTCGTAGCCCGCGTCGTCGAGGGCCTTGGCCGCTCGCCCGCACGGATGCATCGCCGGGACGGACTTCTTCTTGTTGCACGTGTAGAGAATCATCGGGCGATCTTCCCACTCGGGAGCCGGCGCGTCCTTCAGATCGCCACCGGTCCCGGCCGGTGGGTGGCCGGATCGTGGCTGGGGATGACGACGCTGCCGCTGTCGCGGAGCGCGGCCAGCCGTTCGGCGGAGCGTCCCTGGGCGTCGTGGTCGTCGCCGAACAGCGGGAAACGGTGGTCGTCGAGCCCGGGGGAGTAGTGGACGACGTCGCCGGCGATGATCACGTTCCCGACCTGAACGGATTGGTGCCCGGGCGTGTGGCCGGGAGTGAGCAGCAGCAGCACCGACCCGTCGCCGAGCAGGTCGTGGTCGCCGTCGACGATTTCGACCGGGCGATCGGTGCCGGCGTAGTCGGGCGGCAGGAAGAAGTTCCGCTGGGTCGCCTCGTCGTCGTGACCGGCTTCCCATTCGATGCGCTGGATGACGATCGGGACGGATTCGGGAACCAGCCTCAGCCCGCCGACGTGATCCCAGTGGAGGTGGGTGAGAACGACCTTCGTCAACGTCGACAGGTCGATCTGGTCGGCGATGCTCTGCTCCTGCGCAAGCGAGAACGGCCCGACGGCGTGTTCCCGCCCGTAGAAGTCGTCGGCTCCGGCGACGGCCTCGGGGTGCAACCCCGTGTCGACGAGGATCCGCTCGGTATCGGTCTCGACCAGGAACGCGGGCACCGGGAGCCGCACCGGCTCCTCCATGTCCTCACCGGCGCGGATCAGCCCGCCCGAAACGGTCAGCCACCCGACGTTGAACATCTCGACTCGCATGGTGCCCTGAGCCTATGAGGTCAGCCGCCTCAGGGGCCGCACGGTGCGCCGCTCTAACCTTGCGCGGATGAGAGACGAGATCGGCGCATCTCTGAGGGCGGCGGCATTGACCGCCTTCCTGGGCGGGTTGATCTGGCTGCTGGCCGACCCCCCGTCGTGGGCCGGTATCAGCGGGATGGCGAAGATCCTGATCGGCGCCGTCGTGATCATCCTCGTCACCGCCTGGCTGACCGTGCGGTTGACCGGTGAGGAGATGCCCGAGCCGGAGTTCAGGCGTCTGGTCGATCGCAGCGACGCCCTCGCGACCCTGCCGGTCCCCGACAGTCCGCCGAGCGAGTTCGACGAGTTGGTCATCGAGGCGCTCGACGAGCTTCCGCAGGAGTTTCTCGATGTGCTGAAGACGACGCCGGTGACAGTCTCCAACCGCGGCCACGAGTTTCACGCGTACGGGCACTACATCGGCGGGACGATCGCTCGCGACGTGTACCCCGACCACATCGTCGTCTACCAGGACACGCTCGAGCGCGACTTCGGGCACGACCCGGCGCTGCTTCGGGCGCAGGTCCAGCGCACCGTTCGGCACGAGCTCGCCCACCACCTCGGCTGGGACGAGCGCGGCGTGCGCGATCTCGGCCTCTGACGTACCGCCCGCCGAGCGATGAAATGCGGCCAGCCGGGCACGACGCGGACCTCGTCGACGAGATCCGGTTGATGGTCTTCCCGGTCGTGCTCGGCAAGGGCCTCCGGCTCTTCGGCGCGACGAACGACAAGAAGGCCCTGAAACTGGTCGAGTCGCAGGCGGTCGGCGCCGACGGCGTGATGACGATGGTCTACCGACCGGCCTGAGGTCAGTTCTTGACGCGATAACGCACGTAGACGGTGCCGTTGTCGAAGCGGCGCTCGTCGAGCAGCTCCAGATCGAGGCGAAGGTGGTCGGGGAGAGCGGGGTTGCCGCCGCCCACCGCCACCGGCGCCATGAACAGGTGGAGCTCGTCGACCAGGCCGGCCTCGAGTGCCTGCGCGGCGAGGTGCGGGCCTCCGATCGAGATGTCGGAGCCGGCCGAAGCCTTGAGCTCCGCGATCGTCGCGGGGTCGAAAGATGTCTCGATCCGGGTCCGCGTCGTGTTCGCCTCGGTGAGGGTCGTCGAGAAGACGATCTTCTCGGCGGCACGCCAGATGCCCGCGTAGTCGTGAAAGGGCTCGGGTTGCTCGGGCTCGCCGGCGGCGGTCTCCCAGTAGGACATCACCTCGTACATGCGGCGCCCGTACAGATAGGTGCCGATCGGCCGCTCGAGGTCGTTGACGAAGCGGTGGACCTCCTCATCGGGCACCGACCAGCCGAAGCTGCCTCCCTCGTCGGCCACATAGCCGTCGAGGGAGGCGATCGCCGAGTAGACGAGCTTCGGCATTCCGTGCCCCGGTCTCTAAATAACCGGGGCGAACACGCCGCTGCCGCCGGCGCACTTCGAGTTGCCCTTGACCGAGACCTTGATCTCCGTTGCGCCCTGAGCTTCGTGCCGCGTCACGTGGAGCGCGAACGCCCCATCCTTGCTGGTGGTCCCGGCGTCGCGCTTGATGCCGTCGACGATCAGCTTGACCTTCCGGCCGGCCACGCACTTGCCGTTGCCGGACGTCACGGCGCCGGCGACGGCTCCGTCGCTGTCCTGGCCGTCCACGCCGGCCACGATCACGCGACTCTTCGACGGCTTCGGCCGTGCGGATAACTTAGTCGCGCCCGAGTCGAACGACGCCGAGGCCTGCTTGCAGCTCGAGGTTTTCGGGGTGACGAGGGAAAACTCCGACGTCTCGGTGAACTCGCTGACCTTCACCGACCCGCCGATGCCGCCCTCCGTGCTGGCCTTGCCGCTGTCGACGACCTTGGACTTGCCGCCGTCCGTCACGACCAGCTTGAACTTTCGCTTCGCCACGCATGACGACTTCCCGGCGAAGACCTGGCCGAAGACCACGCCCCTGGTGGCGCTGTATTCGGCGCCTCCGTAGACGGCGATGTTCGTCTTCGCGGGCGCCTTCGCCTGTGCCGTGGCCGGGACGGCCCCCAGGCACGCAATTGCCAAGACACCAATCAACTTCGCGGCCTTCATTCCCTGATCACTCCCTTGTCGCTTCCCTGCAGTTGTCGGCACCGTTATAGCCGAACGGCAGGGTTGCCGACGGTTCCGGCGAATGCAGGCCGGATGGACAAGTCCTCCCAGGGCGCGGGCCACAACATGCTTAAGCGCCGTATTGAGAAGAAGGGTCTCAGGCCTCGTGTCGCCGCATCGGTGATCGCAACCCTCTGGCTCATCGCCATCGTCGCGTTCGGGATCGTCGAGCACTGGGTCGACCCGGACAGCTTCAGCACGATCTGGGACGGCATGTGGTGGGCTACCCAGACGGTCACGACCGTCGGCTACGGGGACGCCGTTCCGGCGCAGACCGCCGGCAAGATCATCGCCTGCGTTCTGATGATCGGCGGCCTTTCGCTCTTCGCGGTGGTCACGGGCGCGATCACGAGCGCCTTCGTGACGGGGGCGCAGGCGGAGACCAAGAGCGGGGGAGAGGCCACCATCGAGGCGAAGCTCGAGCAGATGACGGCCGAGCTGACGGCCGTCCACGAGGAGCTCGCTCGCCTGTCGGCGGACGAGCCCTCGGGCTGATCAGCTCGATCAGCCCTTGGGCATCAGGGTGAACTCCATCGTCGTCAGCGCCGGCCGGAAGCCCAGTCGCGCGTAGAGCTCCTTGGGCCGGTCCTCGTCGTCGGCGCAGATCCACAGGTCGCCGATGTCGCCCGCCGCCTCGATCGCAGCCTTCGTCAACGACGTACCGAGGCCGTTGCCCCGCTCGTCGGGATGGACGTAGACCTGCGTGATCTCGGCCGAGGACTCGTCGCCGTCGAGTTGGGCGAAGGCAACGGGTCGCTCGTCGCGCTCGACGGCGAAGACCCGCGCGCCCATCCGCAGGGCGACCTCGCGGGCGTTCTCGTGGTAGTCGAGCGGATCCTGGTCGGGAAAGTCCTCCTGATGCCAGGCGCGCCGAAGTTCGATGACGTCGTCGTAGGGCACCTCGCGCACGGACACGCCATTCCCCGCGGGAGCCGCTTCGTCGTGATGCATCCAGACGAGCCGGAGCGTCACCCATCCGGCCGCCTCGAAATCCGCTCGCAGCGGCTCGGCCGCCTCGATCCGCTCGAAGTCGAACCGCCGGTGGCGAAGGCCGTCGAGCGCCTCGTCGGCGAACGACGAGAGCTGCTCGAACGTCATTCCGGGGTCGCTCTCGACGCGCACCAGGTTGAAGTCCCAGTAGTTCGGATAGGCGGTTGGCCTTGATGACCGTGCCGTGAGCCCAGGGCTCGAGGACGTCGCAAACCGCCGCATGTCGCGAGCGATACAGGTCGAGGGCGCCGCTCTCGTTCGGTGAGGTCTCGGGTGGCACGGCGGAGACTGTACCCGCGCAGGGTTAGGTTGCCTGAGACCCTGGGTCGGTAGCCGGCGCCGGCCCCAGCGGGATTCAATGAGGACATGATGAATCTGATTGTCAAGTCCACCGTGTCCGCCGTCCTCCTTCTCGCCGTGCTCGTCTTGCCCACGGGCAGTGCGGTCGCCTCCGGCCCGCCGACGGCCGACCGCGGCATCGAGGACACCACCCCTCCCGACGCCTACATCCGGGCGCGTAAGCGACAGGACCTCGATTACGTCTTCCGGAAGGGCATCCAGGCAACCTGCGGCACCGCCGACGACGAGCAGCCGCTGACCTGCCGGATGACGGCGACCCGCAAGGGCCGCGTGCTGGCCACCGATACGGGCAGCTTCGACCGCCCCTACAACCGGTACCACTTCAACCTGCACCTGAGTGCGGAGGACATGGACAGGATCGCCGACGTCGACCATCGGGTCGCCGTGAAGCTCCACCTCCGCGCGACCGACGAGGCCGGGAACGCGGCCAGGGTCACGAAGTCGATCTCGATCGTCGAGGACCTCTGGGGGAGCTGACCGCCTGCCCGCGAGGGCCCGCGAACCGAAACTGCTCTCGAGGCGGGCTATCCGCCTTCGGAGCGGTTTCGGTGCGGTGCGAGGTCTAGCTCTTGACGCGCGAAGCGACCGACTTGCCGGCCTTGAGGGCGGCGTCGCCGGCCGACTTGGCGGCGGTCACGAGGTTCTCGACGGTCGAGCCGGCCGAGTCCTTGGCCTCACCGGCGGTCTGCTTGGCCTGTCCGGCCGAACGCTTCGCCTGGTTGGCCGACTTCTCCGCTGCCTTACCCTGGCGGGTGGCGGCGGCCTTCTTGCCGCGATTGCTTGCGGCCGTCTGGGCCTTGGCTTCGTTGCGCTTCCTTGTGGCAGCTGCCTTCTTGGCGGCGGCGCTGCGATCAGCTTTGGTCTGGGCCATGTGGCCTCCTGGTTCGGATTCGTGGGTCCGAACAGCCCTACCCGCTCAGCGCCGATTCATTCGGATCGAGCGACGTGCCGCGCTCGCAGCCAACCGCCGAGCGCACCGAACGCGCAGCCGAGAAGCGTGGTGACGAGGATCAGGAGGATCTCGGGATCGGGGAGGTGGGCCTTCGCGTCGGCGCCGTGAATCTGGTGGGCGATCAGGATGGACGAGCCGAACAGGAGCCCGGCGAGCAGGCCGCGCTTTGCGCCGGCGGCCGTGCCGAGATGGTCGAAGCCCGCGCCGATCCCGCCGACCACCCCGATGAGGCCGAGGATCGTGTAGGCGGCTTCGGAAACGCCGAGGAAGTAGCCCGTGATCGCACCGAAGACGACCGGGACGACACAGGCGAGGACGAACTGAAGGCCGCGCGGGTGCTCTTCGAGGAGGGGTGGCGGCCACATCTCAGTCATCGTGGAGAGCATAATCGCGCAGTGGCCCACGTACCGCCCGCCCGCCACCTGACCCGCGCCAAGGACCTGGCGGACGCTCGGTATGCCGACGAGCTGAGCGTGGAGGACATGGCCGGCGCCGCCGGTCTCTCGCGGGCCCACTTCAGCACCGAGTTCCGAAAGGCGTTCGGCGTCTCCCCGCACGCCTACCTGCTGACGCGGAGGCTGGAGCGCGCCGCCTCCCTACTGAAGGCGACCGATCACTCGGTGGCCGAGGTCTGCTTCTCGGTCGGGCTCAGCAGCGTCGGATCGTTCACGACCAGCTTCACGCGGACCTACGGGATGTCGCCGACCGCCTACCGGAACGCCCATCCGCCGGCCGAGAGCCGGGCCATGATCCCCGCCTGCGTGGCCCGCGTCTACGGCCGCCCGCAACACCGGACGTTTCGAGAAGACAACGGTTCGACGCGGTCGTAATGTCGCCGACATCAACCCGCTCCACGAAATCACAAGGAGAACAACATGATCAGCATCGGTTCGGCCCAGCTCTGGGTCCACGACCAGGACGAGGCACTCGAGTTCTGGACGAAGAAGGTCGGCATGGAGGTGCACTCCGACGCGACACTTCCCGAGATGGGCGACTTCCGCTGGCTCGCGGTCGGTCCTCCCGGCCAGGAGGACGTTTCCGTCGTCCTGATGGCGATCCCGGGCGCCCCCGTCATGGACGAGGAGACCGGCAATCAGGTCCGCGATCTGATGGCCAAGGGTTTCGCCGGGACCGTCTTCCTCGTCACCGACGACTGCCGGGCTTCCTACGAGGAGCTGAAGGGCCGCGGCGTCGAGTTCAGCGAGCTGCCCGAGGAACGTCCTTACGGAATCGACTGCGGCTTCCGCGACCCGTCCGGCAACAGCATCCGTCTCACCGAGGTCAAGGGCGACTGGGATTCGTGAGCTGAAACCGGCAGGAATGGGGGTTCCATCGTGGCCGCGACCCGGTTAGGGTCGCGGCCATGAGCCCCAACCCGAGTGACGATGTCCTGAGCTCCCTCCGCGCCGATCTCGACGGCGACGTCATCCAGCCCGGCGATGCGGGCTGGGACGCCATCTACGGCTGAGGAGGGCAATTTCGACAACTTCGCGGGCGGATGTCGATTTCGGCCGTCTCCGTTCGTCTCGTACGCGACCACTACGAGAAGGAGGAAGACATGAAGTACATGCTGCTGATCAACCAGGGGAGCACTCCGACGCCACCCTCGGCCGAGTGGGATGCCCTCCCCGATGAGGAGAAGGCAGCGATCGCCGCCGACTACAAGGCGATCAGCTCGACGCCCGGGGTCAGCCCGGGCCTGCAGCTCGAGCGTCCCGAGACGGCGACCACCGTCCGCGTCGAGAGTGGGGAAACGCTGATCACCGACGGACCGTTCGTCGAGACGAAGGAGTCGATCGGCGGGTATCTGCTGTTCGAGGCCGACGACCTCGACGCCGCGATCGAACTCGCATCGCGAATCCCCGCCGCCCGCCTCGGCGGCGCGATCGAGATCCGTCCGATCGTGGAGTGGTAGGCGATTCTCGAGCAGACGTTCCGCGATGAGTGGGGCCGCGTCCTCGCGGCCCTGATCGGCTTCCTCGGCGACTTCGAACTCGCCGAGGAAGCCGCGCAGGAGTCATTCGCGATCGCGGCCGAGCGCTGGCCAAGCGACGGCGAGCCGGACAACCCGACTGCCTGGCTGATCAGAACCGGACGCAACCGGGCGATCGATCGGATCAGGCGTGAACGCAATCTCGCCGCGAAGACGCGAGAGCTGTCAGCCCTCGATGCGATGGCGACCGAGGACCCGATCGACGAGACGACGACATTCCCCGACGAGCGGCTGGAGCTGATCTTCACCTGCTGCCATCCGGCGCTGTCCACCGAGGCACAGGTCGCCCTCACCCTGCGAACGCTCGGCGGCCTGACGACCCCGGAGATCGCAGCTGCGTTCCTCGTTCCCGAGCCGACGATGGCGCAGCGCCTCGTCCGCGCGAAGCGCAAGATCAGAGCTGCCGGCATCCCGTTCCGGGTACCGCCCGACGCGGTGCTGCCCGAGCGCCTCGCGGCCGTGCTTGCAGTGGTCTACCTGATCTTCAACGAGGGCTACGGCGGCCGGGGCGACCTGGCGGCCGAGGCGATCCGGCTCGGTCGCTCGATGGCCGACCTGATGCCGGACGAGCCGGAGGTCCGCGGCTTGCTGGCGATGATGCTGCTCCATGATGCGCGTCGAGAGGCCCGCTTCGTCGGGGGTGAGCTGGTCCTGTTGGCCGACCAGGATCGAAGCCTCTGGGATCGCGAGAAGATCGCCGCCGGTCGAGTCGAGCTCGAGCGGGCGCTCGCACTCCACGGGCGAGGTCCGCACGTGATCCAGGCTGCGATTGCCGATCTGCACGTCGAGGAGCCGTCCGACTGGCTGCAGATCGCCGCCCTCTACGGAGAGCTCGCCAGGCTGACCGGCTCGCCCATCGTTGAGTTGAACCGCGCGGTCGCGGTCGCCGAGACGGAGGGCCCCGATGCCGCGCTCGCGATTCTCGACGGCCTGCCGCTCGACGGCTATCGGTACCTGCATTCGACGCGCGGCGAACTGCTGAAGCGTCTCGGACGCACGGGGGAGGCAGCGGCCGAGTATCGGATTGCGCTCGACCTGGCCGACGACGACGCCGAACGCCGTCTGCTCGAACGCCGGATTGCCGAGACGGGGCAATAATCCGGGCATCATCCGAACGTGCAGATGCGCACAGGGCCAAGGACGGTCGTCCGGAAGCTGAAATTGCCCTATGGGGCTGGATAACCTCTCCTGGCATGGCGATCACACAGGCGGAAGCGCGGCAGCAGATCCTCGACGACCTCGGAGCCGCGAACGAGCGGATCGGCTACGCGCTCGGTGCGCTCTCGGTCGCCTACGAGGAGCTGACCGTCGGCCCGGCCGATCGCCTCGAAGAGGAGCTGTACGGGCCGATCCAGAAGGCCTACGGCCGCGGCAAGCGCACGCGCTCGCAGTTCGCCGATCGGATGGGCTTCGAGGTGGAGGAGGTCGAGCCGGCCTCGCCGGGCCTCAGGTCGCAGGGCGTCAAGTCTTTGATCGAGCACGCCGTGGCCGGCGCCGGCGAGGGGGACCGGATGATCTCCGAGCTCCAGGACACGATGCTCCCGGTCGAATCCGGCGACCCCGAACTCCGCGCCGGCCTCGCCGAGGTGCGGAAGCTGCTGGCCGGTTTGCCCACCGCATCCCGCGAGTTCCTGCGGACTCTGGGGCGATAGCCTCGGCGTCATGAAGACGATCGATGCATCGGCCGTCTCGAGCGATCCCCGCTCGGTGGTCTGGCAGCGGCTCGCGGACGTCGACCAGTGGTCGGAATGGGGCCCCTGGAGCAGCGTCGAGATCGAGGGTGGTGGAGAACACGGCCTGGGCGCGGTGCGCATCCTGGTCAAGCGACCGCTGACGATCCGCGAACGGGTGACCCGGTGGGAGCCGGAGCAGGCCATGGGGTACGAGCTCATCGACGGCATGAACGTCAAGGGCTACTCCGCCGTGGCGACGCTCGCCGACGCCGAGGGCGGCGGGACCGAGGTCAGATGGCACTCGGAGTACGAGAAGGCCGGCCTCGCTGCAGGCGCCATCCTCAAGGCCGCGGTCCGCGACGTCTGCAAACGGGTCGCAAAGGGCTGATCCACCGATGAGTCACGCCGTTCTCGAGTTGATCGAGGCGCGCTCGGCTGCGGGTTCCCAGCCCGGGGCCCGCGACGACGACGCCCGCCTCGCGCTCGCAATCGAAGGGGGAGGGATGCGCGGGGCCATCACCGGGGGCATGGCGCTGGCCATCGACAAGCTCGGGCTGCTTCACGTCTTCGATCACGTCTACGGAGCGTCGGCCGGGACGCTGAACGCGGCCTGGCTGGTCAGCGGGGCGGCCGGCACGGGTATCTCGACCTGGTCCGATCCGGCGTTGCGGACCGCCTCCACGGCGCGCGGCAACCTGCTGCGCGGCAAACCGATCGTGGACAGCGCCTACCTGACCGACACCGTTTACGAGAAGCTCGCGCCGATGCCGTTCGACGAGATCCTGGGAAGCGCCGTCGGCTTCCACCCGCTGGCCACCGACGCGGCGACGGGAGCATCCACCGACCTCGCCCCGTTCGTCACCGACCGGCTCACCCTGAAGCTCGCGCTTCGAGCCAGCACAGCGCTCCCGGTCCTTTCGGGGCGGCCGATCGAGCTCGGCGGCAGTCGCTTCTTCGACGCCGGGATCGCGGAGTCGATCCCGTATCGGACAGCGGTCGACCAGGGTGCCACCCACGTCCTCGTCCTCCGTTCACGGCGCAGCGGGGAGCAGGAATCGAGCAACAGCGGCCGATCCGGCCGGGTGATCGCCCGCTACCTCTCCGTCTACAGCCGAGAGCTCGGTGCCGCGTTCCTCGACCGACCGACTCGCCTGAACCGCGACGACCTCCGGCTGGAGGAATCGGAGGCCGACCCGGTGGCCCGGCCGGCGATCCTCTCGCTTCGCCCGCCCGCCGGGACTCCCGACATCGCCCGCCTCGAGAAGGACCAGGGTCGGGTGATCCTCGGCCTGCAGGCCGGGGAACGGGTCGCGAACGCCGCTCTTGCGGGGCTGTCCCGGCAGGGCTAGGGTCGTTCGAGGCCCATTCCCGAGTGAGAGGTTGAGAGGTCGAACCGAAGCGCCCGTGTGACGAGCCGAGCCGCCGTGCTCCTGATTCAGGGCAGCCTTGAGCCCCCTGCTCGAGGAGGTCCTCGAGGCGCACGGCGGTCGGGATCGATGGGCCGCGGCGACCACGATCCGCGCCAACGTCAGATCCGGCGGACTGCTCCTGCGCACCCGCGTTCCGGGCAATGGCTTCGCCGACGCCCGGATCGAGGTCGACGTGGACCGGGTCCGATCCTCTGCCACGCCGTATCCCGACGAGGACGGCCGCGGGGTGTTCGACTCGGGCGCAGTCAGGATCGAGACGGCCGCGGGCGAGGTGATCGAGGAGCGTCGCGATCCCCGCCCATATTTCTTCGGCCGGTCCGGGCTTCGGCGCAACCTCCGCTGGGACCGTCTGGACGCGGTCTACTTCGCCGGCTACGCGTGGTGGAACTACCTCAACGCCCCCTACCTGCTGACGAGGGAGGGCATGAAGGTCACCGAGATCGAGCCCTGGCGTGAGGGCGAGGAGACCTGGCGCCGCCTCGACGTCGAGTTCCCGGCCGGGCTCGACACCCATTCGCGCGAGCAGACCTTCTACTACGACGCCGAGCTCCGGCTGCGCCGCCACGACTACACCCCGGACATCATCAGCGGGAGGGCGCGCGCGGCTCACATGTGCGCCGATCACGTGATCGCCGACGGCCTGCTCTTCCCGACGCGACGCTGGGTCCGCCCGATCGGGCCGGGGAATCGGCCCCTGCCGTTTCCGACGCTCGTCTGGCTCGAGTTGCGAGACATCGAGGTCGAGTAGGGCGGGTCGGGGGCGGCCGTCCCGGTAGGCTCAACCCATGATCGGACCCCTCGAGATCGTGATCCTGGTCGTGATCCTGCTGGTGATCTTCGGCGGCTACAAGCGGCTGCCGGCACTCGGCAGGTCGGCCGGCAAGGGCGCCCGGGTCGGCGGCGAGAAGGCCAAGGAGCTGGCCGGAATGGCTCAGAAGAAGACCGAGGGGATCGACAGCAAGAGCATCGCGAACAAGGCCGGCAAGGGCCTTCGCGAGGCGAAGGAGCTCAAGCAGGCGATCACCGATCCGATCCCGGAGAAGAAGCCGAAGGAAAGTTCGACGGAGACCAAGCCCGCCTCTGAAGCGTGATCTCTAGAGCCAGCCGCTCTTCCGAAAGCGGCGGTAGATGTAGATGCAGAGCACGACGATGACCGCGATCGTCAGTGGGTAGCCGATCCGCCATCGCAGCTCCGGCATGTAGTCGAAGTTCATCCCGTAGAGGGCGAAGATCATCGTCGGCACCGCCAGGATCGCCACCCAGGCGGAGATCTTCCGCATGTCCTGGTTGTCCCTGACCGTCAGCTGGGCGAGGTTCGCCTGGAGCGCGCCGCCGAGGACGTCGTCGAACTGCTGAATCCGGTCGCCGTCGCGGATCAGGTGATCCTGGATGTCACGGAAGTAGTCACCCGTCCGGGGATCGAGCGGAAGGCCGGTCTGGCGGTCGGTCAGACGCCGCAGCGGAGCTTGAAGCGGGTGGACGGCGCGCCTGAACTCGAGCACCTCCCGCTTCAGCTTGTAGATCCGCTCGGCCGGGTTCGCGCCCGTCCCCGAGAACACCTCGGCCTCGACCTCCTCGATGTCGACCGCAATCCCCTCGGTCACCGCCGTGTAGTCGTCGACGATCCGATCGGCGACGGCGTAGAGGACGGCGCTCGGGCCGAGCCCCAGCAGGTCAGGATGAGCTTCGAGGTCCTCGCGGACCTCGTGCAGCGGGCTGCCCTCCCCGTGGCGCACCGTCACGACGAACGTCCTGCTCAGAAAGACCGTCACCTCGCCGATCTCGACCAGCTCCTCGTGGTCGACGTAGCGGGCAGTCTTCATGACCATGAAGAGCGAGTCGCCGAACGTTTCGAGCTTCGCGCGCTGATGGGCGTGGATGGCGTCCTCGACCGCCAGAGGGTGGAGCTCGAAATGTCTCCCGACCGCCTCGACGACCGCGGGCGCTGGGTCGTGCAGGCCGATCCAGACGAAGCCGTCCCTGCACGCCGTCGCCTGTTCGAGCGCCGTTTCGAGCTCGATCCGGCCGCCCAGCCTCCGGCCGGACTCGTAGAGACCGCAGTCGACGACGGCCGCGCCGATTGCCGCATCGCCGAGCCTCGCCCGGTCGTCGCCGGGGGTGCTTCGTTCCGGCGCGAGGACCCGCCTGCCCCCACCCTTTCGCCCCGGGTCGCGCCGCGGCATCGGGAACCTCGAGAAAGCATCGGGCGTCACGGCATCCAGCCTAACCGCGCATATGCAAGATGCGGCCGATGAGCGGAGTCCGGCCCCCAAAACCGGACTCCGCGACCCCGGCGCGTCCTACTTGACGACTTTGATCTTGCCCTGCATCCAGGGGTGGACGGCACACATGTAGAACAGCTTCGTGCCCGGCTTCGCCGATACCTCTCGGGTCTGCCTGTTGTTCTTCCCCTCCGTGTACCAGCTGTCCCCGACGTGCTTCATCGTGAACGCCTTGTCCCAGCCGGTGTTGCCGGCGTCGACCGTGCGCTTGCCGATCTTCCCGGTGGCGGGGTCGAACTCGTGCGCAACGGCGATCGGCAGGCAGATGCCCGCGGGGCTGAAGCACTTCTTGATCTGCTTCTTCGTGCTCGGCAGGAACTTCCGCTTGACGATCGAGAAGGTGTGCGGGCCCACCTTCTTGGGGTTGGTGTCGTTGATCACCTGCAGGTCGGTGCCCTGCTTGATCGTCTCCGGACCCTTGAAGCGAAGGTCCTTCTCAGACTTCCCGGACTTGATCCAGATCCTCGTCGGCTTCTTGCCTCCCCCTCGAGCCGGCTGGGCCGCGGTTGCGACACTCCCGGCCACCAGTGCAACCGTCAGGCATCCGGCGATGAGTCCGGCCAACCCGATGTTGCGCACCGCGCGATTACGTCGATTCATTCGCTTCATCCTCCCTTGAGGTGTTGAGTTCGCGGCCACCCTACGCGAGCCGACCGGACGTGACTAGTGGGAACCGAATTCCTCAGATTCTCATCTAGGGCGTGAGGAACGCGGCGATCAGGGCGCGCGAGCCGTTCCGGCTCCTGCGCCATGAAGGCGTGTCCGCAGCCGGGGAATCGGGCGAGCCAGGCGTCCGGGTACAGGCGCGCCAGCGTGGCGGCGTTCTCCGGCGGGATGACGATGTCGCTGCTCCCGGCGGCGGCGAGCACCGGTGCGCGAACGGCGGCGATCCGCTCGGCGTTCGAGCCCTTCGCCCACGCCGACATCGCGCCCTCCTGCGCCGTCAGCGCCTCGGGGTCGAGCGCGGCCCGGGCGGCGGCCACCAGGTCGCCGAACTCCGCGTAGATCGCGACCGCAAGATCGGGTGGGAAGAGGAGCTCGAGTAAGCGTCGAGCCTGCTCGTGCGGCGTGCCCGAGTGGTCGATAAGCCGGCGGAACACCTCGCCCTTCGCATGAACGGCTTCGGTGCCCCCCGGGTCGGTTCCGAGCAGGACCAGGCGCGAGACGCGATCCGGCGAGTCGGCCGCGAGCTGCTGGGCGACGAAGCCGCCCATCGACCAGCCGACCACGTCCGCCGTCTCCCAGCCGAGGTCGTCGAGCAGCCCCGCCATGTCCGCGGCCATCGAGCCGACGCTCAGCTCACCCGGTTCGGGATCGGATTCGCCGACCCCGCGGTTGTCGGGGCAGACCACGGTTGCCGTGCGGGCGAGGGCGGCGAGGAAGCCGGGGTCCCAGTCGTCCTTCGTGGCCGCGTAGCCGTTGATCAGCAGCAGCGGCGGGCCCGAGCCGAGCCGGCGCCAGGCGATCGAACCCGTCGGTCCGTCGTACTTCCCGGTCGACTTCGGAGCTCTCCACGGCCGCGAGCCTATTCGGCGGCTAGAAGAGGCGCTCGCGGTCGTGGCCCGGGATCGGGTGCCGGATCGGGCGACGGTACCGGCGGCCGGTCGTGCGGATCCTTGAACGGCGCGACGCGCCGGGCGCCGCCCCGGGCCGATTCGGGGCGGCGCAGCAGCGCGCCGATCCGCCGGCGCTCGGCCGGCGGAAGATTCGGGCCCTCCGCGTAGAGCCGCTCGTAACGGGGAACCAGATCGGGCCGGTACTGGCGCAGCCAATCCATGTAGATGTCGCGGACCTCGCCCTTCATGTGCAGGCCGACGCCGCTGACGCTCGTCGCCCCGGCCTCCCCGCAGAGCTCGAGGATCTCGTCGACCTGTTCGGGGGCATCGTTGATGCCCGGCATCAACGGGGCGATCAGCACGCCCGTCTCGATCCCCGCCTCACGCAGTGCCGCCACCGCCTCGATCCGCTTGCGTGGGCTCGGCGTTCCGGGTTCGCTCGCTCTCCACGCCTCGCGGTCGAGCGTCGGAATCGACAGGTTCGCCGCGAACTTCGCCTTCTCGTCGAGCTGCTTGAACAGGTCGATGTCGCGCAGCAGCAGCGGAGACTTAGTCAGCACCGAGCACGGGTTGCGGGCCTCCAGCATCTCCTCCCACACACCCCGCGTGATCCGATACTTGCCCTCGACCCACTGGTACGGATCGGTGTTCGTCCCGAGCGCCACGTGCTCGCCCCTCCAGGACGGCCGCCGCAACTCGGCCCGCAGCACCTCGGGCAGATTGACCTTGACGACGATCTCCCGCTCGAAGTCCTCCCGCGGGTTCAAGTCGAGATAGCGGTGGGTGGGGCGAGCAAAGCAGAATTCACATGCATGGGTGCATCCTCTGTACGGGTTCACCGTCCAGCGGAAGTCGGCGAAGCCCATCGGGGGGACGGAGTTGAGGGCGGAGCGGGCCTGGACCTCGTGGAAATTGATGCCGACGGCCTCGGGTGCGTCGAAGGTGCGGACGACGGGGGCAGTCCTCCATTCCGGGCAGCCGGCTGTCGCGATCCCGCTCGGTTCTGAGGTTGTCCCAGCGCACGAACGTATGTTCGCACATGGTCCGGCGGACCGGCTCGGTCTCAGTCCTCGCGCACGACCTCGCCGGCGCTCTTGTCGTCGCGCAATCCCAGGAAACGGGGGTGGCGGAGGCGCCCGTGACGCGTCCACTCGGTGAAGGCGACCTGGGCGACGAGCTCCGGCCGCACCCAATGGACCTGGGCTCCGCGTTCGATCGCACTCGAGTCGGCGAACGGGGAGGAGGAGGTCTCGAGCTTCTTCAACCGCCCCGAGATGTCGGAGAGCGTCGCCTCGTCGAAGCCGGTGCCGACCTTGCCCGCGTAACGCAGCTCGTCGCCGTCGAAGTAGCCGAGGAGAAGTGCGCCGAAGCCGGAGCGGGAGCCCTGCGGGTCGGTGAAGCCGCCGACGACGAGCTCCTGGCCGCGCTCGCACTTGAACTTGAGCCAGTCGCGGGAGCGGCGTTCGGAGTAGGGGCTGTCGGCCCGCTTGGCGATCAACCCCTCCCAGCCCTTACGGCACGCTTCGGCGAACAGCTCCCGACCCTTGCCGTTGCGATGGGTGGTGAAGCGGATCGGGTCGTCGAAGTCGATGGCCTCGCGCAGCAGCGACTTACGGGCGCGCAGCGGCAGCCGGCGGACGTCGACGCCGTTCAGCCAGAGCAGGTCGAAGACGTAGAAGAAGACCGGCACGAACCGCTGCTTGCGCTGGGCGAGCAGCGAGAAGCTGGTCTGCGGACCGTCGAAGGCGACGATCTCGCCGTCGACGGCGAACCGGTCCGCGGGCTGCGACTCGAGCGCCTCTGCGATCTCCGGATAGCGGTCGTTCAGGGGGAGGTCGTTGCGAGACAGCATGCGGACGCTCTCACCGTCCCGGATCGCGACGCACCTGATGCCGTCCAGCTTGCGCTCGAAGACCCAGTCCGCGCGGCTGAAGCGTTCGTCGGTGAGAACCGCCTTCATGGCGCCGGCGTGGCGCGGGGCCGGCGCGGCGACGAGGCGGGCCCGCTCCTCCTCGGTCAGCCGTTCCAGCGCGCTGCTCATCGCCCTCACTCCAGCAGATCGACCACCGCTCGCTCGATCGCCTCGCGATCGGCGAACCCGTCTCCGGCGCGCCGGTCGAAGCGCCGCAGCGAATCCGCGACCGTCTGGCCCGAGTCGAAGCGGTCGAAGACGCGTGGATCGATGTAGGAGGCGCGGCAGACCGCCGGCGTGTTGTTGAGGTGCGCCGCGACGCTCTCGACGACCTCACGGCCGATCCGCTTGCGCGCGGCCTTGGTCGTTTCCTCGCCGTCGTGTTCCGCCAGCGCCATCGCGGCGAGCACCGTCGCGTTCCAGGTCCGGAAGTCCTTGGCGCTGAACTCCTCGCCCGCTACGTCCTTGATCCAGCTGTTCACATGCACGGGGGTCAGGTCCTTCCACTCCCGGCCATCGCGGTAGCCCAGCAGGTCCTCGCCCGGCTTCACCGCGCTTCGCGAGCGCCTTCAACACGGGCATCAACGCCGGATCGGCGATTTCATGGCTGCTCGTCTGTCCCGACTTCGACGGGTACTCGAAGACCGCGGCGCCGTTCTCGAATCGCAGGTGCTTGACCTTCAGCGTGGTCAGGCCGTAGCTCTCGTTCTCGTCCTCGTAGCGTTCGCTGCCGATCCGGAACAGCCCACGATCGAGCAGACCGACGGCGGCGGCCGAGACCCGCTCGAGGACGAGCCCGCGCTCCGCGAGCCCCTCGTCGATCCGCTGGCGCAGGCTCGGCAGCCGTCTCGCGAACTCGAGCATCTCGTCGAACTTCTGCCGGTCGCGCCTGGCCCGCCAGTCGTCGTGGTACCGGTACTGCTTGCGGCCTGCCGCGTCGATGCCGGTGGCCTGGATGTGGCCGCGCGGGTCGGAGCAGATCCAGACGTCGGTCCACGCGGGCGGGATCGCCAAGCCGGCGATCCGCTCGATCACCTCGGCGTCGGTGACCCGCTCCCCGTCCTCCTCGTGGTAGCTGAAGCCCTTGCCCCGCCGTACCCGCCGGAGCCCTGGTCCGCTGCAATCGACTCTTCTCGTTCTCGGCATGGGCCGAGAGGTTCTACCTCCTCCGACGATGGGCAAACCTGAACGCGCAACGGCCCGGCGGCCGAAGCCGCCGGGCCGTTGCCCTGGGGAGAAGATCGCCGTGACTAACGGCTGATCGTCTTGCTCGTCGCGCCCTTGCAGAAGTCGGTCTTGCCGACCTTGGCGTAGAACTCGCCGTGCTTGTAGCCGGAGTTGCCGATCGACCACATGTAGCCGTCGCCGTTGGCCTGAGCGGTATCCGTGCCGATCTTCTGATCGTTCTTCGGATCCTGGCTGCTGCCGAGCTGCATGAACACCTTGACGGTGCGGCCGCTGGCGCAGTCGTTCTCGTTCGAGCTCGAGACGTAACCGTAGTAGTCGCCCTGGTGGCCCTTGATCGACACATCCGTGTCGGCCTTGCCGGCGGCGGAGGCGGTGGCGACTCCGCTGAGCGCCGTGACCGAGATGGCGAGGGCGGCGAGTGAAGCGCGAACCTTGGTGCTGTTGAACATTTGATGTCTCCTTGGGGGATTGGGTTGACCTTGTACGACCATGATCTGCTCGAAAGGCCCTTCCGAATAGACACCCACGGGGTGAAAGGCCCAACACCCATTCGTGAACCCAGCCACCCTGTCGACGGCGGTCCTCTGAGACACTTTCGGTCGATGTCGACCGCCACGACCGGACATGACAGCTCGCTTCACGATCGCCGCATCGAGCAGATCGTGCCGCTGGCCACGCCGTCGGAGCTCCTGAAGGAGCAGCCGCTCTCTCGCCGAGGCCGCCGAGTTCGTCGTTCGCAGTCGTGACGAGGTGAGGGCGATCCTCGACCGCGAGGATCCGCGCCTGCTCGTCATCGTCGGTCCGTGCAGCGTCCACGATCCGATCGCGGCGCTCGACTACGCGCACCGGCTCTCGGCCCTCGCCGACGAGCTGCCCGGATCTGCTCGTCGTCATGCGCGTCTACTTCGAGAAGCCGCGGACGACCACCGGCTGGAAGGGCCTGATCAACGATCCCCACCTCGACAACTCCGGTGACGTCAACGCCGGCCTGCGGACGGCCCGCGACCTGCTGCTCCAGGTGCTGGCGACGGGCCTGCCGATCGGTTGCGAGTACCTCGACCCGATCACCCCGCAGTACATCGCGGACACGGTCGCATGGGGGGCGATCGGCGCCCGCACGACCGAAAGCCAGACCCATCGCCAGCTCGCCTCGGGCCTGTCGATGCCGATCGGCTTCAAGAACCGGACCGACGGCAACGTCGGAGTCGCCGTCGACGCCCTGCGCGCCGCGGCCGCCAAGCATTCGTTCGCCGGCGTCGAGCTCTCGGGCGGCTCGGCGATCCTCCGCACCACGGGCAACGACGACTGCCACATCATCCTGCGCGGCGGACGCGGCGCGACCAACTTCGACGCCGAATCGATCGCCGACACCCTCGAGCGCCTGCGGGAGGTCGGCCTGCCCGAGCGGGTCATCGTCGATGCCTCTCACGACAACAGCGGCAAGGACGACGAGCGTCAGCCTGCGGTCGCCGAGGCGATCGGCGAGCAGGTCGCCGCCGGCAACGAGGCGATCGTCGGCGTCATGCTCGAGTCCTTCCTCGTCGGCGGCCGGCAGGATCTCGGAGGCAAGCTGACCTACGGGCAGTCGGTCACCGACAAGTGCATGGACTGGGAGACGACCGTCGGCGTCCTCCGCGGCCTCGACGACGCCTCGCGGGCGCGCCGCGAAACCGCGTAAGCGGCGCCGCGAAGCCGCCTAGGGCTCGATCACGTTGCCGGGATCGGGCCGGCTCTCCGGCGGTCCCTGGCTGTAATCGCCGAACGGCCCGTCGCGGTCGGTGATCGCCGAGCGCACTCCGTCGCGCTCTGCTCGCTCGATGAACCGGAGAGCGTCGGGGGTGTTGCGCATCAGCCCGTCGAGGATCGGGCCGAGGGTCTGGGTCGACGACAGGCCCATGTTCTCGTAAGCGTGATTGACGACGAGCTTCATGGCCGCGAGCTGGGAGGAGGGAATGCTCGCGAGCTCGGCGGCGAGTGCGGCGACGCGATCCTCGAGTTCGGCGAAGGGCACGGCTTCGTTGATGAGCTCGATGTCCGCCGCCTCGCGGCCCGAGAGCGGCCGCCCCGTGAGCGCGTGGTACTTGGCCTTGGCGAGGCCCAGCCGGTAGATCCACATGCCCGACAGGTAGGCGCCCCACATCCGACTGTAGGGCGTGCCGATCTGGGCGTCCTCGCTCGCGACCACGAGGTCCGCGCAGAGGGCGAAGTCGCTGCCGCCGCCGACGCACCAGCCGTGGACCTGGGCGATCACCGGCTTCGGCGACCTCCAGACGCTCATGAACTTCTGGGTCGGGGCGATCTCGGGGGTGGTTGAGAAGGCGAAGTCCTTACCCGGATCCCAGCGACCGTCGGTCTCGATCGCGCCCTTCCAGTGCTCGAAGCCGCCGCCGAAGTCGTAGCCGCCGCAGAACGAACGGCCGGCGCCGCGGAGCACGATCACCCGGACCTCCTCGTCGCGGACGGCTCGCCCTACCGCCGCCTCCACCTCGTCGGGCATCGGCGGGACGATCGTGTTCAGGTGCTCGGGGCGATTCAGCGTGATCGTCGCGACCGGACCGTCGGTCGCGAAGAGGATCGTCTCGTAACCGACCTCGTCTGCGTCGCGTGCGCTCATCGGCTATTTGTAACCGCCCCGTGATTCCCGCGCTTTCAATCGAGCAGGCGCGCCGACTGGCGCTGCATGCACAGGGCCTCGCCCTGCCCCCGTCCGGAGGGACGACCGTCGACGAAATCGTCGCCCGGCTCGGCTGCCTGCAGCTCGATCCCGTAGGTGTGGTCGCCCGCTCGCCCCTGCTCGTCCTGCGCGCCCGCATGGTCGGGGGCACGCACGACTCACACGAGCGGGCGCTGATGCGCACCGCCTACCGCGACCGGCGCCTGTTCGATTACTGGTGCCATGAGGCCAGCCTTTGTCACGTCGACGACCTGCCGCTGCACCGCTGGGCGATGAGGACCTACGTCGAGCGGCTGTCGCCGGCCCGGCGCATCGTCGGCGAATGGCTGGCGGAGAACGCCGAGTTCGCCGATCACACCGTCGCGACCCTCGACGCGGAGGGCCCGCTGCGCGCACGCCAGCTCGAGGACCGCTCGCAGGTGGCCTGGGAGCACGGCCACTGGACCGACGAGGTCTCGTCCCGGCAGACCATCGCCCGGATGCTCGACAAGCTCTGGATGCAGGGGCGCGTCGGGATTGCCGACCGGGTCGGGATCGAACGCCGCTGGGACGTCTTCGACCGTTGCGTACCCGATGGGGCGCTGGCCGCCGCGGATGCCGCGCCGCTGGAGGCGGATGAGGTCGTGAGGCGGGCGATCGTGCGGGCGGTCGGCATGCTCGGGGTCGCGAGGGCGCCGCATATCGCGGCCCACTTCACGCGCCGTCGCTATCCCGGCATGGGCGGCCGCGGCGAAGGCCTGATCGGGGCGCTCGAGAGGTCGGGCCTGCTCATGCGCGTCACCGTGACCGGGCTCCGGGGCGAATGGTGGGCGCGACCGGTCGATGTCGAGGGCGTCGGTGCGCTCGAGCCGGGGAGGAGGACGGTTGCCCTGTCGCCGTTCGACAACCTGCTCTGCGACCGCGCCCGCACCGCGGAGTTGTTCGGGTTCGACCATCGGCTCGAGATCTACGTCCCGGCGGGCAAGCGCCGCTGGGGCTACTACGTACTGCCGGTCCTGCACGGCGAGCGACTCGTCGCCCGGGCGGACCTCAGGGTGGACCGCAGCGGAGAGGCGCCGGTGCTTCAGGTGCTCGCCGTCCACCACGAGCCGGGGCGCAAGGCGCCGCGGGCGGTGGAGCGGGCACTCGGTTCGCTCGCCCGCTGGCGCGGTGCGGAGTTGGCCTGAGACGTCCCCAGAACGACGAAGGCCGGCCCGCTTGCGCGGTCCGGCCTTCGAAGCGTAGAGCTGAAAAGTCGTTCAGCCGGCGATCGTGACGTTCGCAGCCTGGGGGCCCTTCTGGCCCTCCTCGAGGTCGAACGTGACCTTGTCGCCTTCAGCGATGCGGGTTCCGGGTGCGAGACCGTTGACATGGACGAACGCGTCCTTGCCACCGCCCGCGACCTCGATGAAGCCGTAGCCCTTGTCGTCGTTGAACCACTTAACGGTTCCTTCAGCCATATGAGTTCCCTCCTAAGGGATCGGTGCCGGTCCTTATGAAAAGCAATGCACGCGGCACCAACTCATCCAAAAAAACAAGCCTGTTAAAGCCGACCAATTCAGCCGGCTGCATTGACGATACGCATTACCGGCCCCCGGCGCGGGTCCCTTCAGCCGCGTGCGGCCTTGACGAGCACGTCGTCGGGGGTGACTTCGGTGTCGACCTCGAACGTCTTGCCGGCCTTCAGGATCGTCACCGGCCCGATCGACGGGTCGCCGTTGGGCCCGATGTCGTAGGGGTTGAGGATCCCGCCGCCGCCCTTAGTGGCGAGGACGGCCTCGGTGACCGCAGCCCGGTCGGTGCCGCCGGTTGCGATGGCCCCGAGCAACACTGATGTCGCCTCGGCGGCGTATGGCGCGAACTGCTCCACCGGGGCGCCGTCGAGCGCGTCCCCGAGATCGGAGGCGAACGCGATCCCCTCGGCTGACAGATTCTCGGGCGCGCTGCCCGGGATGCTGGCGAACATCCCAGCGGTCGCCTCGCCGCCGTCGTCGATGGTCGACTGCTGGGCGAAGCCGTCGAAGGCGACGAGTGGGACCTTCTCGTTCGAGCCGAGGATCTTGACCTTGTCGTCGATCAGCGTCCCGCCGTTCTGCTCGGTCAGCCCGGCCAGGACGACGGCGTCGGCGCCGGTCGTCCTCACGTTCTCCATCAGCTTCGTGTAGTCGTCGGCCTTCGGATCCCAGGTTTCGTAGCCGGCAACGTCGAGGCCGAGCTCGCCCGCCGCACCCTTGAAGTTCTGGGCCTGGCCGGTGCTGGTCGGATCGTCGGCGGCGTAGAGCACGAACGGTCTGACGGCCCCTTCGTCCTCCGCGGTGAACTGGGCGAGGGCCGCGGCCTGGAAGGCGTCGTTGGGGATGACCCGCGCGTAGTTGCGCCTACCGGATGGGTAGAGGCTTTCGGGCTGGCCGTCCTCGCACAGGGAGCTCTTCTCGGTCAGGCAGACCGCGGTGTTGCCGGGGGAGACCATCGCCACATCGGCCTCGTTGAGGATCGGAACCTCGACGGCGGCGCATCCGGAGTTGTAGGTGCCGACGACGCCGAGCACCTGATCGTCGCCCGCGTAGGCGGTCGCGTTGTCCTTGCAGATGCCCTCGTCCCAGAGTCCGGTCTTCGCGGAGGAGTCGTCGCAGGCCTGGAAGGCGACCGGCGTGCTTCCGGCGGCCCAGTCGTTCTGGTCGAGCATCAGACGAATCGCCTCGACCTGCTGGTTGGAACGTTCGGCCGAGTCGCCCTGCATCGGCAGGTCGGAGACGATCAGGCCCTCAGGGCTACCGCTACCTTCGTACTCGACGTCGCCGCACGTGTCGATCGAGAGGCCGTCGATCGATGCCGCGGCCTCCGTCGAGTCGCTGGAGTCGGTCGAGTCAGTGGAGTCGCTGCTTCCGCATCCGGCGAGCAGGGCCACCGAGAAGATCGCGGCGAGGGGCGGGAGAACGCGGGCGGCAGGACCGCTGAATGTGAGCTTCATCACTCGAGATTGATGACAGCGGGCCCGGACGGACGACTCCTGTCCAGATCCGGCCTCCCTACTAATAAGGGGCTCCCCGGCTTCCGAGTGCACTGGGGATGGGTACTTCGCACCGGAGTCCGGAGCTCTTTCTGACGATCGTCGCCTTCGCGGCGGGCATCGCCCTGCTCCTGATCGCGCTCGGCGTCACCGACGGTCACGCCGGCGGCATCGACCTCGCTCAGGCCGCTGACCCGCAGGCTGCCCAGGCCCCAACGCCGGAGCCCGCCCCGCTGCCGGCCCCGCCCTCCCGGCCGCAGCCCGAGATTGCGCTGCCGAGCGACGGCACACCGATCCTCACCGTTCGCGACGGTGCCGAGGTGATCCTGCGCGACGCTCCCGACGGCAAGGTCGTCACGACCCTCACCGACACCACCGAGTTCGATTCGCCGACCGTGCTGTCGGTCGCCGAGCGCCGCGGCAACTGGGCCGGGGTTCCGACTGCGGAGCTGCCGAACGGGAAGCTCGGCTGGGTCAAGCTCGACGACGACGGCATCAAGGTCGACTCGGTCGGCCAGTCGATCGTCCTCGACCTCTCCTCCATGACCGGCCGGCTGTACCGCGGCGACGATCTCGAACGGAAGTGGCAGATCGGGATCGGCGCCCCGGCGACGCCGACGCCGACCGGCCGGTTCTCGATCACCGACGAGATCGAGGGAGGCCTGAACCCGACCTACGGCTGCTGCGCCATCGCGCTCAGCGCCGTCCAGCCCAACCTTCCCCCCGGCTGGACGGGCGGCGACAGGATCGCGATCCACGGCACCTCGCTGCCCCTCGGCGAGGCCAACTCGACGGGCTGTCCTCACAGCTCCGAGGAAGATCTTCACGCGATCATCGACGGTGTTCCGCTCGGGACGCCGGTCACGATCAAGAACTGACCGACAACCGATCGGGCGGCGGGCATCCCTGGGGCCGGAGCGGCAATAATCGCCGCGTGAGCGATCGCAACGTACTGGGGGGAGAGCTCGAGCCCTGCGGGACGGATCCGATGACCGGATTCTTCCGCGACGGGTGCTGCTTGACCGGTCCCCAGGACGTCGGCAGCCACACGATCTGCGCGGTCGTCACGGCCGAGTTCCTCGACCACCAGGTGTCGATCGGCAACGACCTGAAGTCGCCGGTCCCCGAGTTCGGCTTTCCCGGCCTGACACCCGGCGATCGCTGGTGCGTCACCGCCGCCAACTGGCTGCGCGCTCACGAGGACGGGGCGGCGGCGCTCGTCGTCCTCGCCTCGACGCACGAGCGGGCGCTCGAGATCGTCCCGATCGAGGCCCTGGAGGAGTATGCGGTCGACGTGCCGGCCGATCCGGGCGCCCTCGAGAGCTGATTCCGACAACCGTCAACGAAAGGCCAACGCAATGCCAGCAGGTTCACCAGTCCTGATCACGGGGTGCTCGACCGGGATCGGCCGCGCGACGGCCGAGCGACTCGTAGCCGCCGGCCACAAGGTCTACGCGACCGCACGTCAGCCGGAGACCCTCTCCGACCTCGAGGCCAAGGGCTGCACCACGATGGCTCTCGACGTCACCGACGAAGCCTCGATGAAGGCGGCCGTCGATCGCGTCGAGACCGAGTCCGGCGCTGTCGGCTCGCTGATCAACAACGCCGGCTACTCGCAGTCGGGTGCGATCGAGACGGTCGACATGGACGCCGTGCGCCGGCAGTTCGAGACGAACGTCTTCGGCCTGATCCGGATGACCCAGTTGGTGCTCCCCGGCATGCGCAAGGCCGGGACCGGCCGGATCGTGAACATCAGCTCGATGGGCGCCAACTTCACGTTCCCGGGTGGCGGCATCTACCACTCGACCAAGTACGCGGTCGAGGCCATCTCCGACGCGCTTCGCTTCGAGGTCGCCGCCTTCGGCGTCGATGTCGTCGTCGTGCAGCCCGGGGCCATCCGAACCGATTTCGACAAGGCGGCCATCGCCTCACTCGATGACGCGGCCGCGGCCGACGACGTCTACGGCGAGTTCAACCGACACGTCGGCAAGGCGACCAAGGAGGCCTACGAGGGTGGACCGATGAAGCTGCTCGGCGGCGGACCGGATGCCGTCGCCAAGGTGATCGAGAAGGCGATCACGGCGAACCGGCCGCGGACCCGCTACCGGGTCACACCGTCGGCCACCCTGCTGATCAATCAGGCGCATCTGATGCCGGATCGCGTCTGGGACAAGTTCGTCTCGACGCAGTTTCCGCAGCCCGGCAAGAGCTGAGCGGGCGAGGGCGGTGTCAGCGCTCCCCGAGCACGCGCTGCCGCTGCTCGGCCGCTGGGAGCTCGTCGCCTGGACGGGCACGAACGAGGCGGGGGAGAGCGTCCGGCACGGCGGCGAGCGACCCGGCGGGGTTCTGATCTACCTGCCCAGCGGCCGGATGGCCGTCCAGATCCAGCGCGACGGCCGCGAGCCGTTCGGCTCACGTGACTTCGACGCCGGTACCGAGGCGCTGCAGGCGGCCGCCTATCGCGCCTACATCGCCTACGCGGGCCGCTTCACGGTCCCGGAGCCCGGGACGGTCGTCCACCACCTGGAGCAGGCGCTTCACCCCGATCAGGTCGGGATGGACAAACGCCGCGAGTACGTCCTCGAGGGCGACGACCTGACGCTGCGGACGCAGCCGATCCTCCATTCCGGCGCGCCCGCGAGCTCGGTGCTGAGCTGGCGCCGTAGTGGATGACTCCGGCCGGATCCTCCGCTTCGCGTCCGCCGAGGCCCTCGGCAGGGCACGCCCGCCGGCAGATGGATGTCACTCGCCGTCGGCAGGGGCGGTGGTTTCGAGCGGCATCTCGCCCGTCGCCGGCCCGACGGCGACGCCCCGCCAGGCCACCGAGATCGAGGTGAGCGCCTCCCGGCGCTCCATGCCGGTGACCCGCAGCATGTCGACCGCGACCGCCCTCACGTCGACGGCGATCCGCCGGACGCGCCAGTCGTGAGTGCCCTCGCCGTGGCCCGCCGCGGTCCGGACCGCGGCGTAGGCGCCGTCGCGGCAGGCGCTCGCGCCGGGGCCGGGGTCGAGGCCTGAAGACTCGTCCTCGGTGAGTTTCGTCAATCCCTCCGCCAGCTGTCCGATCGCGACCGGGAGCCAGGCCGGCCGCTCGTCGCCGTCGTCGACGAGGCGGACCGTGTCGCGGATCAGCGTCAACGTGGCGTTGGCGAGCAGGTCGACCACGATCGCCACCTCGGAGGATCTGTCGACGATCGGGATGTCCTGGCGGCGGGCCGGCGACGTACGGGCGATCTCGGCCGCAAGCAGCCGGGCCGCGGAGAGCTTGGCGAGCTTGTCGTGGATCCGGCCGGCCGTCTTCAGGGCCCAGTCGATGTGGCGGCCGTCCTCGTCGACCAGGCCCCTGTGCATCTCGGCGAGGCCGTCCCGCAAGCTGTTGAGCGCCTCGCGCCGGGCGGGCAGGAGGATGCCGAGAGGCTTCGGGGGGAAGAGGATCTGGCTGATGATCAGGGCTACGGCGCCGCCGATCGCCGCGTCGAAGATCCGTTCGGTCCCCGCCTCGGATGCGCCGAGGGCGACCACGATCGCGGCCGAGGCCCCCGCCTGGTTGACCAGCATCACTCCGCCACCGAGGATCACCGCGACCGTCATCGACAACCCGACGGCGACTGCGATCTGCCAGACGCCGTTCTCGGCGACGGCCATGACCAGGTCGGCGATCAGGATCCCGACGACGACGCCGACCATCATCTCGACGGCCCGGCGCCCGCGCTGGCCGATGCTGACGCTGAGCGCCAGGATCGCCGCGACCGGCGCGAAGAAGGGCTCGGGGTGACCGAGCACGGTGTGGGCGATGAACCAGGCGATCCCCGCCGCCGCGGTCACCTGCAGCAGCGGCAGCCAGGCCGCCCGGAGGCGTTTCCGCGCCCGCGCGACTCCCTCGGTCAGCGACTGCTCGAGCCTAGATACTCGCGGGCTGGGTGCCATCGCCCGACCCGTTCTTGCGGCGGACGGCCGACTCGAACTCCGCCGTGGTGAAGCCGCCGACCGTCTCGCCCTCCAGCGCGTAGCGGTAGAGAGCGACCCCGAAGATCCCGGCCAGGGCGCTCTGGATCAGCAGGGCGATGAAGAGGACGATCACGCCGAGGCCGATCAGCACGCCGCCGCCGACCCCGCTCGACGCCATCACGACCACTCCGGCCGCGATCAGGATCCCGGCCGGGATCATGCCGATCAGGAAAACGAGTCCGCCGATCGCGACGTTGCCCGTGATCTGCTCGCCCCAGCGCTCCTTGAACAGGTGGGCCGAGCGCTTCAGCGTCTCGATCGGGCCGGTGCCCTCGATCGCGATCACGGGCACGGCGAGGAACGTGATCAGCTGCCAGCCGAACTGGAGCAGTCGGCCGAAGATCGCGCCGGCGATTCCGCCCTGATCCTGGAGGAGGCCGACGACCGTCCCGATCACCGTCGAGACGAAGGCCCAGCCGGCGATCTTCCCGAATCGGCTGCGCGCGACCGCGGTGCCGTCCGAGAACTTCGCGTCCTTGCCGTGGAAGATCATGTCCGCGCAGGCGGCCAGGGCGACGCTGTAATAGGTGCCGATCAGGGCCAGCAGGTAGAGGCCGATGACGACGAGAGGCGCGCCGGCGGCGAGCTTGCCGTCGTCGATCAGGTAGAGGCCCGGCCCGACGACGATGATGGCCATGATCGTCGTGGCAACCCCTCCGTAGAGCGGGAAGCGAACGAGCTGGCGGTGGTCGGTGAGCACGCCCCAGCTCTTCTTGGTCAGCCCCCAGCCGCGTTTCAGCCGTCCCATGCGTAAGAGATTAACCCTCGATCCGGCGCAGATCCGCCCGCCTCCGTTCGTCGTCGACGTGATGGCCCTCGAGATCGACCCCCGGCGGGAGCTCCACGTGGAGGTCGGTGGCCGGGTCGATCGCCAGCCGGCCCTCTTCGCAGGTGAAGTCGAGCACGTGCCCCCCGCGAGACCGGTCGGCGGTGATGAAGTGCAGGTGATAGCCGTCCACCTCGATCCCGTCGCTGTGATCGGGGAAGCGAAACCCGACGATCGTGCCCTCGACGTCCTCGAATTCGAACACGTGCTGATCGGCCACGACCTCCGACAGCGGCCGGTAGGGCGGTGCCTGCCGCGGCACCGACCGAGCGCGAACCGAGGCGAACCGGCCGTCGATGCGTATCGCCGACGCACCCTCGACGGCCGGTCGCCCGGCGTCGAAGAAGGCGGTCAGATCGCCGGCGTCCAGCGGAGAGGACAGTGCCTCGTCCCGCGCCGCCGCGAACGGGACGACGACCGCGAACGGCGTCCGTTCCCGCGGGTCGATCTCGTTGACCGCACCGTCGACGTCGGCCCGGTAGAAACGCCCGTCGACGGCGATCATCTCGCCGTCCAGCCCATTCAGGGTGCCGAGGCCGAGGTCGCCGTGCTCGGCCAGCTCGCCGAAGCTGACGTCGCCGTCGTAGGCGCCGTCGAGCAGCGCGCCGATGGTGGAGATCTGGAAGAGGACGGCGGGGTCCGATTCGGCATGGAGGGACCCGCGGCGCAGGGCCTCGACGTGCAGCGACCGCGTGAATCTTGCGTCGAGCATGCCGAAGAGGCTGTCACGGGCGCCGACTGTCCGTATCTTCAGGCGTATGGCGGTAGCGATCGCATCCAACCTCGGGATTCACGTCGGCGGCAAGCCGCTGTTCGACGACGTGTCCTTCAAGCTCGAGCGCCGCGACCGGATGACGCTCTCGGGGCGCAACGGCGCCGGCAAGTCGACCTTGCTCCGCGTCCTCGCCGGCGAGCTCACGCCGGACTCCGGCGGCGTCGTCTTCGAGAAGGGCGCAAAGGTCGCGCTCCACGATCAGCGACCGCCCCGCGACTCCGAGACCTCGCTCGGCGACTACGTCTTCTCCGGCCGCGCCGACGTGATCGACCTCGAGCGACAAGCTGGAACGCCTCGAGGGCGCGATGTCCGACGGCGACCACTCGACCGAGACGATGAGCGCCTACTCCGACGCGCAGGCGCGCCTCGACCTGGCCGGCGGCTACCGCTGGCGCGACGACGTGCTCGCGGTCCTCGCCGGCCTCGGCTTCGACCCGAGCGAGTCGGAGCGCTCCCTTCGCACCTTCTCCGGAGGTGAGTTGACGCGCGCCTCGCTCGCACGCTCGCTCGCGGCCCGGCCGGCGCTCCTGCTCCTCGACGAGCCGACCAACCACCTCGACATCCCGTCCCTCGAGTGGCTCGAGGGCTATCTGACCGAACTCGACGCGGCCGTCGTCCTCGTCGCCCACGACCGCTGGTTCCTCGAGGCGGTGGGCACCTCGGTGCTGGAGCTGGAGGCCGGCCGCGGCCGCTACTTCTCCGGGCCCTGGCACGCGTGGCGGACCGAGCAGGCGGCTCGCGAGATCGCGCTCGGAAAGGCGATCGAGCGGCAGCAGGCGGAGATCGCACGCATGGAGAAGTTCGTCGAGCGCTTCCGCTACAAGGCCACGAAGGCGAAGCAGGCCCAGTCTCGGGTCAAGCAGATCGACCGGATCAAGGCCGACGCCGCGACCCGCGACCCGCGTGACGAGCGCAAGCTCCGCTTCTCGTTTCCCGAGCCGGAGCGCGCGGGCCGGTTCGTCCTGAAGATGGAGGGCGCCAGGCTCGAGGTGCCGGGGCGGACGCTCGTCGAGGACGGGACGCTGCGGGTCGAGCGCGGCGAGCACATCGTCATCGTCGGTCCCAACGGCGCCGGCAAGACGACGCTGATCGAGACGCTCGCCGGCCGGCGCAAGCTCGCGTCGGGCAAGCTCGGCGTCGGCCACAACGTCAGCCTCGGTTACCTCTCTCAGCACGCCGACTCTGCGGCCGGCGATGGCTCGGTCCTCGACGCGGTCCAGCGCGGCACCGGCCTGAGCGGTCAGAAGGCCCGCGACCTGCTCGGCGGCTTCCTCTTCTCCGGCAACGAGGTCGAGAAGAAGCTCTCCGACATCAGCGGTGGGGAGCAGCGGCGCCTTTCGCTGGCGATCCTCGTCGCCTCGGGCGCCAACGTCCTGATCCTCGACGAGCCGACGAACCACCTCGACATCGAGAGCCGCGAGGCGCTCGAGGACGCGTTGCTCGAGTACCAGGGCGCCGTCATCCTCGTCTCCCACGACCGGGCACTGCTCGAGGCCGTCGGCAGCCGGACGATCGTCTGCGAGGGCGGCAACCTCGAGAACCACCTCGGGGGCTGGGCCGAGTATCAGCGGGCGCGGGACGAGCGCGACGCCCGCGACCGCGAGCGCCGACAGAGCGAGATCGCCGCTGCGGCACCCGCCAAGGGACGATCCCGCGGCGGCCGCGCCGCCGGACCGTCGAAGAACGCGATTCGCAAGGTCGCGACGATCGAGCGCGAGATCGCCGAGGCCGAGCTGCGCCTGCGCGAGATCGAGGACGAGCTCGCCGATCCGGCCGCCTGGTCGAGCCCCGGGCGCTCGCGGCGCGCGAGTGAGCGTCACGAGGAGGCCAAGCAGGCGGTTCAGGACCTCTACGAGCAGCTCGAGCAGGCCGAGGGTGCGCTCACCCCGGGCTGATCGCGTCCGCCCGGACGGGTTCTGCGAACGAACGGTTAGGGCCTGCCGCTCGGCAGCCTGTTCTCGAAGAAGTCCATCGCGTCGTCCTCGGCCGCCGCGACGATCCCGCCGTGCGTGATGCCGGGGTAGGTCTTGTAGTTGACGTCGTCACCGAGATCGTTCAGCTCGGAGTCGAGCTGGTCGGTGAAGCTCGGGAAGACCGTCGTATCCGACAGGCCCTGTGCGAGGAGCACCGGCGGAGCGATTTCGACGGCCGGGTTCATGCTCTTGAGGATGTCCGCGAAGTCCGGGGTGCTGTCGACCGGGTTCTTCAACAGATCCGACGGCGCCATGCCGCCGAAGCTGTCGGGCTCCGAGAGCTGCGCCAGGCAGGTCTGGTCGACCTGCGGGAACAGCGCCTGCGCCTCGGTCGTGAGCAGATCCTCGGGCTTGAGGTCGGGATCCTCGGTCATCGCGCCCTCGAAGATCGTGGCCGCCAGGGCCGACAGGCCGCTTGGGGTCGTCAGCGCCGGCAGGATCAGGCCCTGCTCGTAGATGTGCGAGGCCGGGGCGTAGGAGACCGTGCCCTTGAGCTTCAGGTTCGGCGAGAAGGACTTCGCGAGGCTCGCCGCGAAGAGCGCGGACTGACCGCCCTGGGAGTGGCCGGCGATCAGGAACTTGTTGCCGATGCTCGGCTTGAGCTGGCGAGCGGCGGAGACGATGTCGAGAACACCGCGACCCTCGGACTCGCCGATCAGGTACGGATGCGGGCCGGGTGTGCCGAGACCCTGGTAGTCGGTGGCGACGACCGCGTAGCCGGCGTCGATCCAGTCCTGCATCTGCGGCTTGACGTAGGCGACGTACGGACCCACTGGGCTGTTCGGGCGGACTCGCGTCGGAGCGCAGGAGTCGGCGGCGCCGGTCGTGCCGTGGGCCCAGGAGATCACGGGCCAGCCGCCCTTCGGCGCCTTGCCGTTGGGGATGCTCACCGAGCCGGAAACGGCGATCGGATCGCCCTGCGGACTCTTGGAGGTGTAGAGGATCGTCTTGTTGACCTTCGCGCCCTGGATCGGCGCGAGCTTGGTCGAGTCCCGCTGCCAGATGACCTTCCCGTGTCCCTTGGGGACGTTCTTCGGCGGCTTGTAGAAAGCCGCGCCGGACGGGCCCTCCTTGGTCTTGGCGTCGGCGGCCGTGGCTGCGACGAGGCCGACCGTCAGCAGGACGGCGGTCGCGAGCATCAGGGCGATGCGGATGGGAAGAAAGGGCTTGAGGGTGACGTGCAAGGGGGGCTCTCCTGGATAGATCCTCTGAATCCGGTTCGGCAATTCTAGGCCGACACTTGAACTTGATGACGGTTGTCGATCCTGCGAGCAATGCGGACGCCCTTCGCGGACGCCCACCGCCCCTATGATCGGCGAATGGCTGAGGACGCCCCGAAGACGTGGATCCTGACCGGATCGCTGGAGAACTTCCGGATCAACGTCGAGCGCAATTTCGACGTGATCGGCCTCAAGGAGAGGCGAATCCGCCAGGCCGAGCAGTTCATGACCGACGACCGGGTGATCTACTACGTCACCGGCGTCAAGGCCTTCGGGGGCATCGCCAGAGTGCTGTCGCCGATGTTCGAGGACCGGGAGCCGATCTGGCCTCAGGGCAAGAAGAAGGTCCACGAGGACTATCCGTGGCGCGTGCAGGCCGAGCCCGTCCTCGTCCTCGCGGAGGCGGACTTCGTCCCCGCCGAGTCGCTGCTCGGTGACATGGAGCACATGTCGAAGTGGCCGGCCGAGCACTGGACGCTCGCATTTCAAGGGCAGCTGCGCACGATCTCGCCGGCGGATTCGCAGCTGCTGGAGAGCCGCCTCAGGTCGTCGAAGCGGAAGGTGTCCGTTCCCGGCTAGTAGCGGTGGCCAGCCACGATCCGCCGATGATCAGCGGTAGGCCGAGGAGAGTGCCGAGGCCGACCGACTCGCCGAGGACGACGACTCCGGCGAGCAGCGCGACGACCGGGGCGACGTAGGTGATGACGAGCGCCCGCCCGGCGCCGACCTCGACGACCAGGGCGCCGAAGAAGACGAATGCCGCCGCCGTGCAGAACAGGCCGAGGACGACGATCGAGGCGATCGCCTCGCCGGGGACCCCGCCTGAGGGCAGGCCCGCGGCGGCGAGCGGGGTCAGCAGGATGCCGGCGATGGTCAGTGCCCCGGCCATGATGGCCCGCGGGTCGAGGTCGCCGAGCTTGCGCTTCAGCATCATCGGGCCGGCCGCGTAGCCGACGGCGGCGATCAGGATGGCGATCGTGCCGACGACCTCGTCGCCGTCGCCGGCGATGTCGACTCCGACGAGCGCGACGACCCCGGCGAAGCCGATCCAGAGGCCCGCCAGACGGCGGCCCTGAACGCGCTCGCTGTGGTCGAACCCGATCGCGAGCACGGCGACGATGAGCGGGGTGGCGGCGATCAGGATGGCCGCGACCGAGGAGCTGACGTGCTTCTCCCCGAACGCGATCAGCGGGAACGGGATCGCGATTTCCGCGATCGCGTAGAGGGCGAGCCAGCCGAATCGACCGCGGAGCGAGCCGAGCAGCCCGGCGTGGCGGGCGATCGGGATCAGGACGAGGGCTCCGAGCACCACCCTCGACCAGGCGAGAAAGCCGGGGCTGATGCCGTCGTCGACGGCGACGCTGATGAACAGATACGGGATTCCCCAGAGGAACGAGACGACCGCGAAGGACGTCCAGGCCCGAGCGCTCAAGGAGCGGGGGCCTCGGCCTTCGGCCGCAGCTCCTCGATCGTCGTGCGCAGCACCAGGTAGGAGAGCCAGACGGCCAGCGCGAACGCCGGGATGCCGGTGACGACGCGGGCCACGGCGAGCGGCCCGACCAAGCCCGGACAGATAGAGGGGCAGCTGGATCGAGAGCCGGAACGCGAACAGGCCGACCCAGATCCAGCTCGCTCGCGTGTAGGCGCTCCGGCGCTTGGGATCCCGGTACCACTCGCGGCCCTCGCCCGTGAACGTCGAGAGGATCAGCCCGAGCAGGGGGCGCCTGACGAGCGATCGAGGTCAGGTAGACGAGCAGGGACCCGATGTTGATCAGGATCCCGGGGAGGAAGAAGTCCTCGGCGTTGCCCGTCCGGGTGGCCACGAAGGCGCCGAACGCGACCCCGATCACACCCGAGAGGGCGAACTGCGTCGTCTGCCGCCGGATCAGACGGGCCACCGGCGAGCACAGCGCTGATGGCCACGGCGACGATTCCGCCGATCAGGACGTCGCGGCCGGTGGCGGTCCAGACGATCGTGAAGGCGATGAACGGCAGGGTCGATTCGGCGATTCCCAGCCAGCCGCCGACAGCGCCGAGCAACGAGGGCGGCCCCTCGCTTTCGCCGTCGCCGATGTGGCGCATCCATCCCTTCTGCTGATCCATGAGGAGGTGACGCTAGCGTTCCCGCGATGCCACAGGTGGACACCGAGCGGGGCGAGGCCCTCGCGTTCAGGGCGTTTGTGGCCGCAATGGGCGTCTACGTCGTCGTGATTATGGTCGTCGGGCGGAACCTCTACTTCTGGGTCGGACGAGTTCCAGTGGCTGACGTCCGGCTCCGATTTCGCACCGCAGACGCTGTTCCTGCCCCATGCGAGCCACCTGATCGCGCTCCCGCGGGTCATCTACGAGGCGTTCCCGCGGATCTTCGGGGCCGATTACCTGCCGTTTCGGATCTTCGCGATGGCCGCGTTCATGACCTGCGTCGTCGAGGCATTCGTGCTGATGAGGCGGCGCGTGGGCGGCCCGCTCGCCGTGGGTCCGGCCATCGTCCTCCTCTTCTTCGGCTCCGCCCAGGAGGTCGTCGTCTCGCCCTTGGGCATCCCGTTCACGCTCTCGATCGCCTTCGGCCTGGGCGCTTTCCTCGCCGTCGAGCGGGCCGACCTGCCCGGCGATCTGACGGCGATGGCGATGCTCCTGCTGGCCGGCCTCTCGCACACGTTCGGGACGATCGTCGCGATCGGTGTGGCCGTCTACTACCTGCTCCGAGCGCGGGCGACGACGTGAGGCCTGGGTCGCCGTCATCCCGATCGCCCTTTGGATCGGCTGGTGGCTGTGGGCGCAGAAGTACGACCAGGGCATCACGTCGAGCTCGAACGTCCTCTCGGCCCCGATCTTCGTCGTCGACGCCGCAGGCGCTTCGATCCAGGCCTCCTCGGCCTGATCCCGGTCGTTTCCCCACGCGGCGATCAGCTTCCGGTTCGGGCTGGCGGGGATCGGACTGCTCGCCTTTCACGTGCTGCGCCGCGGGTGGACGCCGTGGCCTGATCGCGTACCTGGTCACCGCGCTCGCGTTCTGGGCCGGGCTCGGCTTGGCCGAAAGCGCCGAGCGTGAGCCCGACGTGCCCCGCTACCTCTTCTTCGGCGCGATGATGGTCGTCGCTGATCGCCGCCGAGGCGATGCGCGGGCGTGAGTTCTCCAGGCGGGCGATGTATCTGGGGGCGGCGGTCCTCGCGGTCGCGCTCGTCGGCAACTGTCGGGCTCCTGCGGTTCCGCGTTCCGCGAGGCGACGGATCAAGTCGACGCTGAGCCGGGGCCAGCGACTCCCCGGAGGACTTCGCCTCCAGCTACGAACCGGGGTTCAAGGTCTCCAGCCTCGACCCACCCGCGAGCGAGACTCCTCTCGGCGACGGCCGGCGAGATCGCGGCGTTCGATGCGAGCGTCGGCAGGCTCGGCTTCACCGACGAAGACCTGCGTGCACAGGACGAGGACATCAGGGAGGAAACCGACTTCGTGTTGGTCCGGGACTCGGCACGACCGCGGTCGAGCTTGGCGCGGGCAAGCATCCGCCGATCTCCGGCTGCGAGGTCTTCGCGCCATCCGCCGACGGCTATACGACGTTCCCGCTCTCGAGCGGACCGAATCTGATCGAGATGACAGACGACACCGGCGAGCCCGGGACCGAGCTCGATGTCGGGATGTACGCGGAATCGGCCTCGGTTCCCGATCGGCGAACTGAGCGAGGGGCGCCCTTCGATCGTCCTCCTGCCGAAGCCCGACGAGGGAGAAGCGTCCTGGATCGGCTCGGCGACGGGAACGATCCGCGTCTGCCGGATAGCCGGCTGACGGCATGGAAGAATCGGTCGCCATGCCCGCACCGATCTGCGTCCTCACCTACGAATACGTCGACGGCATGCTCGAGCGCCGCAAGCCGCACCGCGACGACCACCTCGATCTGGTCGCGCCGTTTCGCCGACGAGGGCGACCTGGCGATCGCCGGCGCGACGGGCGACCCGCCCAGCGGCGCTCTCTTCGTGTTCGAGTCGGAATCCGACGCGATCGCCGTCGCGGAGGCCTTCCGAGAGGCGGATCCGTACGTCGCCGCGGGCCTCGTCGTCGAGTCCCGGATCGAGCCCTGGACGGTCGTCTCGAGTCGCCCGCTGAGCCCTCCGCACGCTTGATCGCCTCCCGGAGGGGGTATTTTGGAGGGGATGGGTACCGCAACAGCCGAGCCATCGGCGACCGCAATCGACGCCCTTGAGGAGCTCGTCTCCAGGTTCGAGCCGGGGGATATCGACGTACCCGGCGGCTCCGCGCGGATCCGGCTGGAGGTCACCGACGGCCGCGATTGCGATGCGGTGATCGAGATGCCGACGATGCACCTCGCGCCTCCGTCCGGCACGCCCGACGCCCGGCTCTCCGCGTCGACGAGCACGTGGGAAGCGATCGCCGAGGACGTCGCCGGCGGCATGCAGGCGTTCCGCCGCGGCCGGCTGAAGGTGCGCGAGAACCTCCACCTGGGGATCGGTTTCCTGGCGTCGACGACCGGGTCCGACGACCCCGGCCGCCTGCGCTTCGGCCGGATCGAGACCGCCGATCACGAGATCGCTTTCTGCGAGGCGGGGGAGGGGCCGCCGATCGATCTGCCTGCACGGGCTCGGCGGCACGAAGGCTTCCTTCATGCCGACGATCGCCGCCCTCGCTCCCGAGGGGAACCGCGTGATCGCGATCGACTTTCCCGGATTCGGCGACTCCTCCAAGCCGCACAATGCCCCCTACGACGCGCCGTGGTTCGCCGAGGTCGTGGTCGGCGCGCTCGACGAGCTGGGCATCGAGACAGCCAGCTTTGCCGGCAACAGCATGGGCGGCCGGGTCGCGATCGAGCTCGGCATCACCTACCCGGAGCGGGTCGACAAGCTCGTCCTGTTGGCCCCGGCTCTGGCCTGGCTCAAGGAGCGGCCGTGGAAGTGGCTCCTCCAGGTGCCGGTCGCCCGTCTCGGCTACCTGCAGCCGACCCCGCGGCGTCTCGTCGAGCCGGTCGTCCGCAAGCTCGTACCGGGCGGCGATCGGGGCTGGACCGCCGCCGGCGTCGACGAGTTCCTGCGCGCCTACCTGACCCCCGCCGGCCGCTTCGCCTTCTACGAGTGCCTGCGGAACATCTATCGCGACGAGCCCTACGGCGAGACGGGCTTCTGGACGCGCGTCAAGAAGCTCGGCCCCGACGCGCTCTTCGTCTGGGGTCGCGAGGACGTGCTGGTCCCGATCTCCTTCATGCGCCACGTCGAGCGGGCCCTCCCGCGCTCCAGGCACCTCGAGCTCGACTGCGGCCACGTCCCGCAGATCGAACGCCCCGAGGCGACGAACGCGGCCATCCTCGAATTGCTCCGCAAATAACTCCGAGCAGATGCTCCGCTTCGCGTCCGCTCCGCTCGGCCTGCGCCGAAGGTGACTTGGCCGCTCGGCAGGGACGTCAGGCTGCTGGTGGGGCAAGTTCCGCGAGGCGCTCGGAGAGCTTGTTCATGCCGTGCTCGGCGGCGGCCTTCGAGGCGCTCGTCCAATCCGTGGGGGTGTCTGGTGGCCGCGTGACGCCCGCGTCCTGGAGGGTCGCCATCTCGCGGTAGGCGAGCAGCTGCTCGCGCCCGTCGTGGAGCACCCCGCGGATGCGCGGCGTGCTCTGCTCGAGGGCGCTGTCGAGGAGGGCGTCGAGCGAGCCGTACTTGCGCAGCAGCTCGGCTGCCGTCTTCTCGCCGATCCCCTTGGCTCCCGGAATGCCGTCGGAGGGGTCGCCGCGCAGGGCGATGAAGTCGGGTACCTGGGCGGGATCGATGCCGTAGCGGGCCCGGACCTCGTCGGGCCCGACCTTCTCAGTGCCGCGGACGCCGGTGCTGGCGTAGAGGACCGTGACGTCGTCGCTCGCGCACTGGAACATGTCGCGGTCGCCGGTCATGATCAGCGTCCGCCCGCCCGCCTCGGTCTCGGCCGCGGCGAGCGAGCCGAGCAGGTCGTCCGCCTCGAGCGTCTCGTGCTCGCTGATCTGCCAGCCGAAGGCCGCGAAGAGGTCGCGGCTCTCCTCCCACTGGGGGACCAGCAGCTCCGGCATCTCCGGTCGATCGGCGTGGTATCCGGAGTAGAGCTCGACCCGGTAGTGGGCGGCCTCTGCGCCGAAGCAGAGCACGACCGCCCGCGGCTCGTGCGCCTCGACCTCCCGGAGGACGAGATTCGAGGTACCGAGCAGGGCGTTGACGGGCTTGCCCCCGGCGCCCTTGATCGTCTTCGGAAGCCCGAAGAAGGCGCGGTAGAGCATCGATGGGGTGTCGACGACGAGCAGCGGAGCGGCCATCGCTGGAACCTATCGACGAGATGCCTCAGCCGGCGGCGACCCTCACGGCCATTTTGCGCTCGAGTGCCTCCGCGTAGGCGCCGTGATAGCTGCTGGGGGCATCGACGCCGACGACGCCGTACGCCTCGGCCATCGCGGCCCGCAGCGTGTCCTTGAACTCCCGGCCGTGCCAGCGCCGGCCTTCCGCCGAGGCGCCGATCGCCAGGTGGACCAGTTCGTGGAGCAGCGTCTCGAGCAGATCGCCTCGCCTGATCCCCGGGTACACGGTCACCGACAGCCGGTTCTGCTCCGGGATGGCGAAGCCGAGCCGCGCCTTCGGACGCTTCGAGGCGCGTCTGATCGTCAGCTCGGGAGGAGCCGCGACCAGCCGGCCGGTGGCTCCCCCGAGCGTGTCGAGCCGACAGAGCCGAGCGGTTTCGGCTGCCAGATCGAGGTTCCCGACGACGTAGTAGGAGGCGGGTCGTTTCGGCGGTCGTCGCTGGGCGCGCGAGACCGGGCGACGGCGAAATCGTTTGCGAAGCATTGGAGCGGGGAGAATGCAGCATGGTGAACACGGAACTCCGACACGTCGAAGTTGATCTGCGAGCCCGGCTCGAGGAGGTTCGCGGTCGGCTCGCCGAACTGAAGAAGGCGCCCGAGCGCGGATCGGGCATCGGTTTCGGGAAGCGGATCGGCGACGGCACCAACGAGGCGATCAGCCGCCTCAACGACGTCGGCGTCGCCGACAGCCTCGACTCGATCGAGGAGCAGCTCGAGCGCGCCCTCGCGGAAGCTCGACGAGGGCACCTACGGACTCTGCGACGACTGCGGCGCCGAGATCCCCGAGGGCCGCCTGAAGATCCGCCCCGAGAGCACGCTGTGCGTGGAGTGCGCGGCGAAGAGAGCGGAGTCGTCGACGCGGGTCGCGGTCTCGGGTGGACGTGGCCTGCCGAGGGACTCGCCGACTGCGAGGTCGGCTTGGCGCTGGAGCGGAAGGCTTCGGGGCGTCGCCCACCGCTCACCAGCCTGCCGAGGAAGATCTCGCACGGTCGACTCGGCAATCGAAACTGCGCCTGACGGGCGATATACGCCGCCGCAGACGAGCAGTCTCGGCGGAATCCGCGATGCCGAGCTCGGCCAGCACTGCCGACCCACCAGCCGACTGACGCCCTTGCCGAGCGGCAACACCGCGCCGCCCGAGCAGAGCGGACGCGAAGCGGAGCATCTGCTCGGAGTTATCTTCAGTCGATAAGCCGCCTGTGGAGGCGGGTCACCGCTATCCGCCACATGACGAAGGCCAGGATCATCAGGGCGGCTACGCGGATCAGATCGACGGGGTCGAAGCCGAAGCAGGCGTCGCGGACGAGGGTGACCAGTTGGTAGAGAGGGTTGAACTCGGCGGCCACCTGGGCCCATTGGGGCAGCTGGTTGATCGGGAAGAAGGTGCCGGCGACCAGGAACATGGGGGTGATCACGAGGGTGGTCACGTAGTTGAACTGGTCGATCTTGGCGACCGTGCCCGCGACGGCGATGCCGAAGCCGGCGAAGGCGAGGGCGGTGATCAGGCAGAAGAAGGGGACGAGGAGCATGCCCCAGGCGGGGTCGAGGCCGAAGCCGATCGTGACGAGGAGCGGGAAGCAGCCGAAGACGCCGGCCCGGAGGCCGATCCAGAGCATCTCGCCGAGGACGAGTTCCTCGACGTCGACGGGGGCGGCGAGGATGGCGTCGTAGGTTCGCTGGAAACGGTGCTTGACGAAGGTGCCGAACATCGCCGGGAGGGCGCTGGAGAAGATGACGGCCGTCGCCACGAGGCCGGTGCCGACGAACTCGATGTAGGGGATGCCCTCGACGTTGTCGATGAGCGTCGATCCGAGCCCGAGCCCGAACGCGAACAGGTAGATCATCGGCTCGATCAGGCTGGAGAAGGTCGTGCTCAGCCAGAAGGTGCGGAAGTTCGCCACCTCCCGGCTCATCACGCCGAGCACGGCGGCCGGTTCGATCCGCCTCATTCGAGCTCCTCGCCGGTCAGCTTGACGAAGACGTCCTCGAGCGAGGCCGGGCGCGTGATCGCGTCCTCCGGGATCAGCCCCTCCGGCGCCTCCTCGCAGCCGACGATGACGATCGCCGGACCCGCCGACCGGACCTCGAGCCCCGCCTCCTCGGCGCCGGCGCGAACCTCGGCCCGGCGAGCGGGCGGCGCGTAGTACTCGGCGGTTCGCACACCGGCGTGCTCGGCGATCAGCCCGGCCGGGGTACCGCGCGCGATCACCCTCCCCTGCGACATCAGGGCGATCTCGTCGGCGAGCCGCTCCGCTTCCTCGATGTAGTGAGTGCTCATCAGGATCGTCGTCCCGGCCGAGCGCAGCTCCTCGATCAGCGTCCAGATCTCGGCGCGGATCTGCGGATCGAGGCCGACCGTCGGCTCGTCCAGCAACACCAGCTTCGGCTCATGGACGAGGCCGCGGGCGACGAGGAGCCGGCGGCGCATCCCGCCGGAGAGCTCGTCGACGGCGTCGTGCCGGCGATCCTGCAGGCGGGCGAGGTCGAGGGCGCGATCGACGGCGCGGGGGACGTCCCTGACCCGGTAGAGCCGCGAAAAGACCTTGAGGTTCTCCTCGACGGTTACGTCGATGTCGAGGTTGTCGAGCTGCGGGACGACACCCATCCGCGCACGGGCCTCCTTCGACTCCGCGCGGCAGCTCGTATCCGAGCGCTCGAAGGCTGCCCTCGTCGGCGATGGCCTGACCGGTCAGCAGGCGCATCGTCGTCGACTTGCCGGCGCCGTTGGGGCCGAGCAACCCCATGCAGATGCCCTCGGGGACGGACAGGTCGAGGCCGTCCACCGCCCGGATCGGGCCGAACGTCTTCACGACTCCCTGCAGTTCGATGGCCGCCATCGGCCCGGGACAATCTCACACCGGAGTCGGGAGGCGAGGCTAGACTCGGTTGACTTTGGCCCAACGCCCGCTGACAACCGAACGCGCCAAGGAACGCCGGGAGCAGCTGCTCGGCATCGCCCTCGAGCTGTTCCTGACCAACGACTACGACGATGTCTCCGTCGACGACGTCGCCGAGGTCGCTGGGGTGTCGCACGGGCTCGTCTTCCAGTACTTCGGCTCGAAGAAGGGCCTCTACCTGGCGACGCTGGAGCCGCTGCTCGCCGGCTTTCGTGGCCGGACGAGTGGCGCGCCGCCGGATCTGCCGCCCGCCGATCGCCTGCGCCACGCGATCGGCGCCTACTTCGACGCGGCGACCGAGCACCCGGCCGCCTACCGCTCGGTGATGGCCGGCGGCGCCGGTTTCCGCGAGGTCTTCGAACGAATCGAGGCGGCGCGGTGGAGCGGCATCGAGCTGATCGCCGGCAACGTCGGTCTCGAGCTCGAACGGCCTCGAGGTCAGGGCGGCCCTGCGCGGCTGGGTCGGCTTCCTCGAGGGATCGATCTTCGCCTCGCTCGAGGGCCCCGACGCTGATCGCGAGTACGTCGTCGAGGCCTGCATGGCCGTCTTCGCCGCGACGATGTCGTCGCTCGCGGTCGATCTCCCGGAGTGAGCGAACGCACGGTCCACCGGGAATCGCTCGCCGATCGGGTCGAGCGGGCGATCGAGGCGCGCACCGACGCGGCGTCCGAGATCGCGCGGGGCGAGGTCGAGTCGGTCACCAAGGGCCCGAGCATCCGGCGCTCGATCTTCTGGCTGACGATCACCGGCATCTCGCTCTACCTGGTCGCCCCGAGCCTCCTCGACGTGCTCGGCTCCTGGCAGAACCTCGGCCAGATCTCGCTGCTCTGGTTCCCGCTGCTGGCGCTGCTGCAGCTCGCGTCCCTCGCCTGCCTGTGGTTCCTGCAGCGGCTGACCATTCCCCGCTCCCCGTGGTCGGGGATCATCGACTCCCAGCTCGCCGGCAACGCGCTGTCGAAGATCGCGCCGGGTGGCGGCGCGATGGGCGCGGCGCTCCAATACAAGATGCTCGTCGAGCGCGGCGTCGAGCGGGGGAGGGCGGTTGCCGGGATCACCGCCGTCAACCTGCTCACGTTCGGCGTCGTCCTCGGGCTGCCGATCCTGGCGCTGCCGTCGCTGTTCGGCGGCTCGGTCAACCACGACCTCCTGCAGGCGGGAATCATCAGCCTCGTCGTCTTCGTGCTGCTCGCCGGCCTCAGCGCGACGATGCTGGCCGCCGACCGTCCGCTGCGCAAGGTCTCCGCCTGGATCGAGAAGCTGCGCAACAAGCTCCGCCGCAACTCGCCCGACACCGACCACCTGCCCCGGTCGCGTGATGACCGAGCGGGACCGGATCCGCGTCGCGCTCGGCGACGACTGGCCGAAGGCGCTCCTCGCGACGGTCGGCCGATGGGCGTTCGACTACGCGATCCTGCTCGCCGCGCTCGCCGCCGTCGGCGCCCATCCCGCGCCCGGGCCTCGTCCTGCTCGCCTTCTGCGCCGCTCAGGTCCTCGCGCAGATCCCGATCACCCCGGGCGGCCTCGGCTTCGTCGAGACGGGGCTGACGGCGCTGCTGGCGCTGGCGGGCGTCTCGGCCGGCGACGCCGTGCTGGCGACGTTCCTCTACCGCCTCTTCACGTACTGGCTGCCGCTGCCGATGGGCCTGCTCGGCCTGGCCTTACACCGACGCCACTACAAGGGCGCCCACGAAGCCGAGGCGAACCGCGGCTCCTAGTTGAAGTCGCGGTCGTGGACGCAGAGGCCGTAGATGATCATCACGTCGATCGCGATGATCAGCAGCGACCAGATCGGGTAGACCGAGACGAACGCCATGTGGGTGAGGATGTTGAAGACGCAGAGGATGACGCCGAGACCCTGACCGTTCGCGTTGCGCTTGAAGATCAGGACCGAGGCGAGCAGCTGCAGCGCGGCCGTGATCGAGCAGCAGGACTCCCCAGAGCGTCAGGTTGCCGGTGAAGAGCTCGGTCTTGTCGAAGTGCTTGTCGCCGGCGAGCGCGACCAGCACCGTCGATCGCGTTCAATGCGCCGATCGACGCCGAACAGGACCGCGATGAACGTGATCCAGCCCTGGGCGTGACTCTGCTGTGCTCGGCTTGGTTCAAGGTCCGGGGACTCTATAACTTGAGCGGCATGCCTCCGGTTTCCGTCCTCGACCTCTCGCCCGTCGCCGCCGGGTCGACCGAGTCGCAGGCCCTGCGGGACACGATCGACCTGGCGAGGCATGCCGATCGGCTCGGCTACACGCGCTACTGGCTGGCCGAGCACCACGGCGGCGCGATGGTCGCCAGCTCCTCGCCGGAGCTGATGATCGGCCAGGTCGCCGCCGCCACCCGTGGCATCCGCGTCGGCTCCGGCGGCGTGATGCTCCCCAACCACAGCCCGCTCCGGGTCGCCGAGCAGTTCAAGGTCCTGTCCGCGCTGTTCCCCGACCGCATCGACCTCGGCATCGGCCGCGCCCCGGGGACCGACCAGATGACCGCCTTCGCGCTGCGTCGCAGTCGCGAGGCGATGGCCGCCAACGACTTTCCCGAGCAGCTCGGCGAGCTGCTCGCCTTCGCCGGCTCCCGGCCCTGGCCGGAGGGTCACGCCTTCAGCCACGTCAAGGCGGCGCCGTTCGAGGCGCCGCTGCCGCCGATCTTCCTGCTCGGATCGAGCGACTTCTCCGCGCAGCTCGCCGCGTCCGCCGGCCTCGGGTTCGCCTTCGCGGGTCAGATCAACCCGGAGATGACGGTCGACGCGCTTCGCCTCTATCGCGAGCGCTTCGAGCCCACCGAGGAGATGCCCGAGCCCTACGCGATCGTCTCGATGGCGATCCTCGTCGCGGCAGACGACGAGGCCGCCCATCGGCTCGCCGCTCCGTCGCGGGTCGCCTTCCGCCGGCTGCGCTCCGGCAGGCCGACGCCGCTGCCGACCGTCGAGGAGGCGCTCGCCGAGGAGGGCCCGACCGATCCGCCGGTCCGCACCGGGCGACCCGAGCGGATGATCACCGGCTCGCCCGCGAACGTCCGCGACCGCGTCGACGAGCTGCTGCAGCAGAGCGGCGCCGACGAGGTCATGGCGATGACGAACATCCACGCCTTCGACGATCGCCTGCGCTCCTACGAGCTCCTTGCGGAAGCCTTCGGGCTCGAGCCGCGCGAAGCCGACGGCTCGGGCGAAGCGGCCGGGCTCGCCGCGACCGCGGACGCTCCCGCCTGACGTGCCGCTCGCCCCCGAGCTGACCGAACTCTCGATCGAACGCCTCCGCGAGCGGCGCAGCGCCAAGTGGAGCTACTTCGAGCCCGACGTCCTGCCCGCGTTCGTCGCCGAGATGGACTTCCCGCTCGCGGCGCCGGTCAAGGAGGCGCTGCGCCGGGCGATCGATCTCGACGACACCGGCTACGCCAACCCCGAGGCGACCGAGATCGCCGCCAACCTCGCGGCCTTCACCGAGCGGCGGATGGACTGGTCGCCCGATCCCGAGCAGGTGATCACCTGCAACGACGTCGTCGCCGGGCTGACCGACCTGCTCCGCCTGCTGACCGCGCCCGGCGACTCCGTGATCGTCACCCCGCCCGTCTACCACCCGTTCTTCACGCTCGTCCCCGAGGCCGGCTGCAAGGTCCTCGGAGGTGCCGCTGGCGGACGGTCGCGCTCTCGACCTCGACGGGATCGCGGCGGCGTTCGAGCGCGGCGCCCGTGCGATGGTGCTCTGCAACCCGCACAACCCGACCGGGGTCGTCTGCCGACCGCGACGAGCTGGAAGCGCTCGCCGATCTCGCCGCCGAGCACGAGGCCTGGATCCTCTCCGACGAGATCCACGCGCCGCTGACGCTCCCGGGCGCCCGTCACGTCCCCTTCGTCGGCGTCTCCGAGAACGCTGCCGCCCGTGGGGTCTCGCTCGTCTCCGCATCGAAGACGTTCAACCTCGCGGGCCTCGGGTGCGCGCAGATCGTCACGGCGGCCGAACCGGCGCGGGGTGCCGTCGGCGCTCTTCCCTTCTCGGCCCGTCACTGCAGCCACATCGGCGCGATCGCGACGGAGGCGGCCTACGCGGACGGCGACGCCTGGCTCGACTCCGTGATCGAGGTGCTCGACCACAACCGTGGGCTCCTCGGAGAGCTGCTGGCGAAACACCTGCCCGATGCCGTCTACGCGCCGCCGGCCGCGGGCTACCTCACCTGGATCGACGTGAGCGCCTACGAGCTCGGGAGCGATCCCGCCGGTCGGCTCCTCGAGCGAGGGCGGGTCGCGATCAGCGGCGGGCCCATGTTCGGGAGCGGCGGCGAGGGTTTCATCAGGCTGAACGTGGGCACCTCTCCCGACCTGATGACCGAGGCCGTCGAGCGGATCGCGAGCGTCGCCAATGGCTAGGGCCGAGAGCATGGAGGTGATCGATCGCGCGCTGGCGCCCTGGTGGAAGCCGATGCGGGAGCTGCTCGGCGAGCACGTCCTCTACGACGCGCACACCCACCTCGGCCAGCACGATCCCGACAACTTCAAGCAGACGCCCACCGAGCTGCTTGCCGCGATCGCGCCGGTCGGCGCACGTGCGGTCACCTTCGCCATGCACGAACCCGACGGCTATCCGCCCGCCAACGACGCCGTCCTCGACGGCCGTCGCCGCCGCACCCGACCGCCTCGTCGCGTTCGTCCGCGTCGATCCGCGCGCCGACGCCGTCGCCGAGGCGGTGCGCTGCCTCGATCTCGGGGCGCGCGGGATCAAGCTCCATCCCCGCGCGGAGGGCTTCACGCTCGGCGAGCCGGCGGTCGAGGAGCTGTTCGAGCTCGCCCATGACCGCAGGGTCCCGATCCTGATCCACGCGGGCCGCGGCATCCCCGCCCTCGGCGAGAACGCCGTCACCCTCGCCGGGCGGTACCCCGAGGCGCGGGTCATCCTGGCCCACGCCGCCGTCTCCGACCTGGCGTGGATCTGGGAGCTGATGCCCGACCACCCCAACCTGCTCGTCGACACTGCCTGGTGGAGCCCCGGCGACATGATGGCCATGTTCGGCCTGATTCCCTCCGGGCAGATCGTCTGGGCCAGCGATTCCCCGTACGGGAGGCCGATCAACTCGGCGGTCACCCACCTGCGGTTCGCGCTGCAGAACGGCGTCGGGATCGACGCGCTGCGCTCGATCGCCGGCGGTCAGATCGAGCGGGTGCTCGCCGGCGCCGACCTCGAGCATCACGGGCGACCGCCGGGGGAGAGCGAGCCGCTCAGCCTGCATCTGGAGCGCGTCGTCTCTCACCTCGTCGCGGCGGTCGGCCACCTGGTCGCCGGCGAGCAGCCGACCGAGATGGTCTCGCTGGCGCGGCTGGCGTGCGACGTCGGCGGCGACGATCCCGATCGCCCGCTCCTCGACCACATCCTCGCCCTCCTCTCACGCTGGGAGGAGCTCGCCGCGGCGGAGGACGGCGAGGTTCGCTTCCCGCCCTCGGCGACGCTGCTGACCGCGGCGATGTCGATCGCCCGCACGCCGGCGGGCCCGCTGCCGCTCTAGCGCGTTGGTCTAGAAGTCGCTCGGCGTGAGCTGCGGGCGCTTGTCCCAGAGCAGCCACTGGTGGAAGTAGCTTCCCAGCCGCTTCAGCTTCTTGCCGTGAAGGCCGCTCGCCTGCTTCGCCTCGGAGACGAACTGGCCGCGGCTGATGTTCGCGTCGCCGTGCCGTTCGCCGAGCTCGTGGGCGAAGTTGAAGAAGCGCTTGTTGCCGATGATCATTCGCAGAAGCCCTCGAGCATCGCCCCCGGCCGGTCGTAGACGGCCATGCCGTCGAAGAGGTTCGGCGGGATCGTGGTCCAGCACGGCCGGCGCCAGCTTCCAGCTCTTCGCACTCGACGCGTAGACCGCATCGAAGAACTGCTTGGGGCTCATGTCGGCCCCGTCGACCTTGCTGTCGAAGAGGACCTCCGAGAACGTCGCCCAGCCCTCGTTGAACCAGATCACGCTCCAGTTCGCGGCGGTGACGCTGTCTCCCATCCACTGATGGGCGAGCTCGTGGGCGAGCGTCGAGCTGTCGGCGGCGGGGCCGCCCTCGTCGCCGGAGAAGTGGGGCTTGGTCTGGTTCTCCAGCGTGTAGCCGACATCGGGACCCAATCGGCGACCATGCCGACGGTCTCGAAGGGGTAGGGGCCGAGGCGATCGGCGAGGAAGTTGACCATCTCCGGAATCCGGGCGGCCGTGTCGGCGACGTCGGACTTGCGCTGCGGCGACCCGGCACTGTCGACCGCGGTGAAGATCGGGATCGAGGCGCCGGTCGAGTCCTCGGTCATGATCCCGTCGTCGACGTCGAACAGGCCGACGGTCCCGGTCGCGAGGTAGGGGGCCATCTTCGAGTTCTCGACCCAGGTCGTCGTCGCGGTTCCGTCGCCGTTGTCGACGCGTGACGTCTGCTGCCCGCCGCCGATCGCGGTGTAGGCGGTCGGTGCGGTCGTGTGCAGCTCGAAGGTCGCCTTGTCGGAGGGGTGGTTGTTCGACGGGTACCAGCTCTGGGCGCCGATCGGCTCGTTCACGGTGATCGCGCCGTCGCAGTTGCCCGGCGAAGAGCAGGCCTGGATCCAGCCGTCGAGCGAGCCGTCGGCGTCGATGATCGCCTTCGGCTCGCCGTGGTAGGCGACCTCGACCGTGAACTGCGCGCCCTTCGGGATTCCGGCGGCCGGGGTGATCGTCAGCTTCGCCGGCTGCGTGACGCTCGGGTCGGAGCTGAACTTCGGTTTCGCGTCGGCCCGGCTGAACTTCGCGGCCGCAACGCCGTCGACCTTGACCGAGTCGATCTGCAGGTCGCGCTGGAAGTCGAGGCTGAAGCGGGAGAGCCCCTGGGTCGCCTTGGCGGTGATCGTCGTCTCGGTCCCCGTCGCGAAGGTGTTGGCGACGGGGTCGTAGTCGAGGTCGATCGCGTAGTGGCGGACGTCGTAGCCGCCGTTGCCGATCTGGGGGATGATCGGATCGCCGAGGGACTTGGAGCCGGGCTCGTAGGCCGCCGCCGAGGCGACGGAGGAGGCCGCGAGCGCAAGGGCGACGGCGGCGACGAGGGCGAGGGCAGCGGAAGCGAGTCTTGTGTTCACGCGTTCATCGTCGCAGACCTCGGCTGGGTAACCTCCCGCTTCCCCCAGAGGAGAAGACGATGTCCAGCGATGCAACCCGTACATGCGTGATCGGTGCCGGCTCGACCGGAATCGCCGCAGCGAAGGCCCTGCACGAGCGGGGCCTGGCATTCGATTGCTTCGAGCTCGGCGACCGGGTCGGCGGCAACTGGGTCTTCCGTAACAACAACGGCGTCTCGTCCTCGTACAAGTCGCTGCACATCAACACCTCCCGCGAGCGCATGGAGTACTCGGACTTCCCGATGCCGAAGTCGTACCCCGACTTCCCGCGCCACGACCACATCGCCAAGTACTTCGACGACTACGTCGATCACTTCGGCTTCCGCGACCACATCCGGTTCGGGGTCGGCGTCGAGCACGTCGAGCGGCTCCCCGACGGGCGCTTCGAGGTCCGCACGACCGATGGCGAGACCACGATCTACGACGCCGTCGTCGTCGCCAACGGCCACCACTGGGATCCGCGCTGGCCCGAGCCCGCCTTCCCCGGCAGCGACACCTTCGAGGGAGAGCAGATGCACTCCCACTACTACGAGGAGGAGACCCAGATCGCCGGCAAGGACGTCGTCGTCCTCGGCATGGGCAACTCGGCGATGGACATCGCCGTCGACGCCTCCTACCACGCGACCAACACCTATCTCGCCGCCCGCCGCGGTGCCTACATCGTTCCCAAATACCTGTTCGGCAAGCCGATGGACCAGGTCGGCGGCGCCGAGTGGATCCCGGCCTGGATCCGGTTCCCGATCATGTCTTTCCTGCTGAAGATGAACGTCGGCAAGATGGAGAACTACGGGCTGCCGGAGCCGGATCACAAGTTCGCGCACGCCCACCCGACCGTCAGCGGCCGCATCCTCGACCGGCTCGCGCACGGCGCGATCACGACGAAACCGAACATCGAATCGCTGCACGGCGAGATGGTCAGGTTCACCGACGGAAGCGAGGTCCACGCCGATCTGGTCATCTACTGCACGGGCTACAAGATCACGTTCCCGTTCTTCGACGAGGACTTCGTCGCCGCCAAGGAGAACGAGCTGCCGCTCTTCCAGTTCATGTTCCACCCGCAGTACGACAACCTCTTCTTCCTCGGGCTCGTCCAGCCGCTCGGCGCGATCATGCCGATCGCCGAGAGGCAGTCGCAGATGGTCGGCGAGGCGCTGCGAGGGCGGTACACCCTGCCGTCCGCGGGGCGAGATGGACGCCGACATCGCCGACAAGCGCCGCAAGATGAAGAAGCGGTACGTCGCCTCCAAGCGGCACACGATCCAGGTCGACTACGACGACTACATGAAGGGTTTGAGCGCGGAGCTCGAGGCCGGCAGGGAGCGCGCGGACGCAGCCGCCCCGGTCGGCTCACCTGTCGCCGTCTAGCGGCGTCAGACCTGAGGGCCGGCGTCCAGCGGCCGCAGCTCGGAGGCGGCGATCGCCTCGGTGCGCAGATGCGCGATCGCCTGATACTCGGGCGAGCCGATCATCCCGAGGAAGGCGGCCCGGTTCGGGTACTCGACGAGCAGGACCAGGTCCCATTCCTGTTCGGAGCCGATCAATGCGGCCCCGCCTGCCCCGCTGAAGAGGACCTTCCCGCCGGCCTTCTCGAGCAGCGGTGCGACGGCCTCGCCGTACTCGCCGTACTTCTCGAACCCGCCGTCGGGCTTGAGCGCGAGCAGGTTGAGCATCACCACCGGACCGTCGTCCTCGGCGCGTGAGCGTTCGAGGAACGGCCCGAAGGCCTCCTGGTTCAGCGGTTCGGCTCCCGGTGCTTCGGCCATGCGGCGATCCTATACCTATTAACCGAGCGTCAACCTGTCGGCGGGTCTCGGTTGGTGTGGCCTGCCGAGGGACTCGCCGACCGGCGGAAGTCGGCTTTGGGCAGTGAGGGGGGCTGGCCATACCGCCGAGCCGCTTTCCGGCCCGAGGCAGAATCGACGCACTATGCGCGCTAGCTGCCAGGAGCGTCGGATGCAGCTTTCACCGTAGGCGAGATCTGCCATCCGCGGCGGTCACCCCGTATAGGGGTGTTTCTTGCCATCGAACTCCCGGAACCGACCCCTCACGGCCCTTCCCCGCCCCACCAATCCCCTGACGCCCCTGCCGAGCGGCAACACCGCGCAGGCCGACAGGACCGGACGCGAAGCGGAGGATCCTGTCGGAGTTGTCTATCCCCTACTTGATGAAGAGGATCTCCGAGTACTTCGGCAGCGGCCAGAGATCGTCGGCGACGATCTTCTCCAGCTTGTCGGCGACCTCGCGGACGTCGGCCATCTTCGCCAGCTGGTTGTCGCGGGCGTAGACCGCCAGGTCCATGCCCTCGACGCCGTCCGGGTAGACGTTGGCCTTCTCGAGATCGCCGATCCTGCCGACCAGCGACTCGACCAGCGGCTTGATCTCGGCGCTCACGGAGCCGACGCCGGCTCCCTCGACCTCCGCCAGGTAGCGGATGGCCGCGGGGAGGATCATCGTCTTGGCGATCGACGTCGCCGTCTCCGCCTCGATGTTGGCCATGACCGCGTACTGCTCGGTCCAGACCTCGTAGCGGGACTCGAGCTCGCGCTCGGAGAGCACGTTGTACTTCTCGAATGCCGTGACGGTGTCCGGCGCGACGACCTCGGGCAGTGCGTCCGGCGTCGTCTTCAGGTCCTTGAGCCCACGCTCGAGGGCCTCGGCGTGCCACTCCTCGGAGTAGCCGTCGCCGCCGAAGCAGATGACCTTGTTGGCGCTGTACGACTCCTTGACGACCTCCGAAACCGCGGCGCCGACGTCCATGCCCTCGCCGAGCTTCGCCTCGAGCTTGTCGGACAGGTCGTCGATGGCCTCGGCCACGATCGTGTTCAGGACCGTGTTCGTGAAGGCGATCGACATGCTGGAGCCGAGCGCGCGGAACTCGAACTTGTTGCCGGTGAAGGCGAACGGCGAGGTCCGGTTGCGGTCGCCGCCGTCGAGCGGCAGCGGCGGCAGCACGGGTGTGCCGAGGCCGAGGACCGCGTCCTCGGTGATCCCGTCGCCCTCGCCCGAGACGATCGACTCGAACGCCTTGTCGAGCTCGGCGCCGAGGAAGATCGAGATGATCGCCGGCGGAGCCTCGTTTGCTCCGAGCCTGTGGTCCTGGCCGATGTTGGCGACCGAGGCCCGCAGCAGACCCTGATGCTTGTTGACGGCCTGGATGACCGCCGTGCAGAAGAACAGGAAGCTCGCGTTCTGCGCCGGCGTGTCGCCCGGGTCCATCAGGTTGGTGCCGGTGTCGGTTCCCATCGACCAGTTGTTGTGCTTGCCGGAGCCGTTGACGCCGGCGAACGGCTTCTCGTGCAGTAGGCAGACGAGCCCGTAGCGGCGAGCGACGTTCTGCATGATCTGCAGGGTCAGCTGCTGATGGTCGGAGCCGAGGTTCGAGTTCTCGAACATCGGGGCGAGCTCGTACTGAGCCGGGGCGACCTCGTTGTGGCGGGTCTTGACCGGCACGCCGAGCTTGACCAGCTCGCGCTCCGTCTCGAGCATGCAGGCGAGCACGCGCTCCGGGATCGAGCCGAAGTAGTGGTCGTCGAGCTCGTGGCCCTTCGGCGGCTGGGCGCCGAACAGCGTCCGTCCGGTCGTGACGAGGTCGGGGCGCTCGAAGTAGTACTGCTCGTCGATCAGGAAGTACTCCTGCTCCGGGCCGACCGTCGTGAAGACGCGCTGGGAGACGTCGTCGCCGAGCAGCTTCAGTGCCCGGATGGCCGACGTCGAGAGAGCATCCATCGAACGCAGGAGCGGGATCTTGGCGTCGAGCGCCTCACCGGTCCACGACGCGAACGCCGTCGGGATGCAGAGCAGCGTCCCGTTCGGGTTCTCCAGCAGGAATGCCGGGCTGGTCGGATCCCACGCGGTGTAGCCGCGGGCCTCGAAGGTCGCGCGGATGCCGCCGGTCGGGAACGACGATGCGTCGGGCTCGCCCTGGATCAGCTCCTTGCCGGAAAAGCCGGCGAGGGCGCCCGAGTCGCCCTCGGGCTCGAAGAACGAGTCGTGCTTCTCGGCGGTCGAGCCGGTGAGCGGCTGGAACATGTGGGTGTAGTGGGTCGCGCCGTGCTCGAGAGCCCACTCCTTCATCGCCTCGGCGACCTCGTCGGCGAGGGACGGATCGAGGGCGGTGCCGGACTCGAGGGTCTCGTTCAGGCGGGCGAAGGTCTCTTCGGAGAGGCGTTCCTTCTGCACAGCGGGGGAGAAGACGTTGGCGCCGTAGAGGTAGTTGGCGTTGTCGCGCAGGTCGCCCGTGTCGATCGAGCCGCCGTTGGCGCTCCAGCTTGCTGCGGTCAGGTTGTGCTTGCGTGCCTTGGTGATGGTCATGAGTCGGTTAGCTCCTCGTCTCGTGGCTGCGCGGCTCGCTCCAGGCAGGGGAAAGCCGTCCGTGCATCGTCGCAAAGTTGGTCCGATAACCGTAGGCCCTATCCGGTCTCAGCCCTTTGTCCGCGCGTACAAAGTCCGGCGCAGGTTGTTCGACATGGCGGAAACGTGCCTGAAACAGGCCCGTCCGGTCGCGTTCTCGGACGTACCTCGCTTTCGGCCTGCCCAACTAATACGATGGAACCCCGGGGACGTAGGCCGGGTCCCGAATAGGAAGTCGTGTCACCCGGCAAATGAGCTCGCAGACCGCAGATAACGATCCTTACTGGCGTGAAGCGATGGCGCCCTACGCGCGCCCCGTCCTCCGCCTCTCGATTCTCGACATCCTCACCTCGGTGGTGCCGTTTCTGGCGGGCTGGGCGCTCATGTACCTGGCGCTCGACGTCTCCTACTGGCTCGTCCTGCTGCTCTCGATCCCGACGGCCGGCTTCCTGCTCCGCACCTTCATCCTCTTCCACGACTGCACCCACGGCTCGTTCTTCGAGTCGCAGCGGGCGAACGTCTGGGGCGGGCGCATCTTCGGCCTCCTCACGTTCCAGTGCTTCACGAACTGGCGCCACCATCACGCCTACCACCACGGCTCGGCCGGCGACCTCGATCGCCGCGGCACCGGCGACGTCCCGACCTGGACGGTCGAGGAGTACTACTCGAAGCCCTGGAAGTCGCGGCTCGCCTACCGGCTCTTCCGCCATCCGGCGGTCATGTTCGGCATCGGCCCGCTCTGGTCGCTGCTGATCGGTCCGCGCGTCTGGGCCGGCTCGAAGCCGGGCAAGCTGCGCAACAGCATCCTGCTCACCAACGTCGCAGTCGTCGTCATGATCGGCCTCGCCTGCGTCGTCTTCGGCTGGCAGGCGGTCCTACTGATCTACACCCCGCTGATCCTGATCGCCGGCACCGCGGGCGTCTGGCTCTTCTTCGTCCAGCATCAGTTCGAGGACGTCTACTGGGAGAACGGCGACACCTGGAGCTACTCCGAGGCGGCCCTGCGCGGCAGCAGCTACCTGAAGCTCCCGCAGCCCTTCCAGTTCTTCACCGGCAACATCGGCCTCCACCACGTCCACCACCTCAGCGCCCGGGTCCCGAACTACAACCTCCAGCGAGCCCACGACGAGAACGAGGTCTTCCAGCAGGTCCCCGTCCTCACGGTCCGCAAGTCACTGCGATGCTCGCGGCTCAAGCTCTGGGACCCGTCGTCGAAGCAGCTGGTCACGTTCGCCGAGGCCAAGGCCAGCATGCGGCGGGCTCAGCTGGCCACGCCCAAGCCGGCCGCCGCTACTCAGTAGTTCGCCCCACCAGCCGCCTGACGGCCCTGCCGAGCGGTCAAGACACCTTCGGCACCGGCCGAGCAGAGCGGACGGCGAAGCCGGAGCATCTGCTCGGGGTTACCTAAGCGGACTTGGCGATCGCGTCGTCCATCTGCTCGAGGGCGTCGATGTTGACCGGGCCGTGACCGGGGGCCAGGGCGGACGGCTCGTGGGTGCGCAGTTCGATGGCGCTCTCGAGCTCGAGTTCCCTGTTCCAGGTCGCCATGGTGGGGAGCGGGAAGAGGGGGTTGGCGCGGGCGGTCGTGTAGACGCCGAAGAGGGTGGAGAAGACGTCGCCGCAGTAGAGGGTCCGGTCGCGGGTATCGAGGAAGGCGAGGTGGCCGGGCGTGTGGCCGGGCGTGGCGATGACCTCGAGGGAGCCGATCGTCTCGCCGCCCTCGATCGTCCGGGTCGGCTTCGTCTTGGCCCCGGGGAAGCTGCCCTTGAGCTTGCCGCTCTCGCCGGGCTGGAGGGTCTTGTCGCCGGCCAGCAGGATGGCGTCGCGGGCGGAGATCATCACCTCGGCGTCGGGAAGCTGGGCGGCGAGCGCGTCGAGCGAGCCGATGTGGTCGCCGTGGGCGTGCGTGAGAAGGATGCGGACGATCGGGGCGTCGAGTCCGGCTGCCTGCGCGAGGATCGCCTTGGCGCTGCCTCCGATTGCCGTGTCGATCAGCGTGAGGCCGTCGTCCTCCTGGACGAGGAAGGCGTTGACGATGCCGAAGCGGCTGACCCGGGTGTGGCTCTCGACGGTGGGAATGCTCATGGGCGCGATGCTAACCGGCGAGCGGTGGCAGCGACGGTCGACAGGGCGGGGATACGGGATAGGCTCGCCGCGATGAGTCCCGACAGCCGGAACGAGGTAGCGCGAAGCGAGAAGATCCTGCCGGGTGTCTGGCGGCTCCGGTTGCCGTGTCCGTGGCCCGGGGTCCCTCACGTCAACGCCTGGGCGATCTCGAGGGGCGACGGAGTCGTTCTCTTCGACACCGGCATCGGCGGCGAGGACGGCCTCCACCAGCTCGAGCTCGCCCTCGGCCAGGCCAAGCTGAAGCTGCGCGACGTCCGGCTCGTCGTCTGCACCCACTCCCACAGCGATCACTACGGCTCCGCCGGCCCGGTGCTCGACGCCGCCGGTTGCGAGCTCTGGATGCATCCCGCCTGGGGGCACATCAGGGCGATGGCGGAGCATCCCGACGAGGCGCTCGACGACCGGATCGAGATCGCGCGCCACAGCGGCGTCCCCGCCGACGCGCTCGCCCGCTACGAGGCACGCCGCGGCGACAGCCCCTACATCGACCGGGTCGTGGCGCCCGACCGCGAGCTGGTCGACGGCGTCGACGTGGCCACCGACCTCGGCTTCTTCCGTGCCTACGAGACGCCGGGCCACGCGCCGTCCCACGTGGTCCTCCACGAGCCGGAGAGCGGCCTGCTGATCTCCGGAGACCATCTGCTCGGCCGCATTTCGCTCTTCTACGACCACGGTCACACCCCCGATCCGGCCGGCGAGTTCATCGAGTCGCTCGACGTCGTCGACGAGCTCGACATCCGCCTCTGCCTGCCGGGCCACGGCCGCACCTTCCGCGACGTCGGCGCCAAGATCGAGGCGTACCGCAAGGAGGTCGACGCGCAGCTCGGCCGCGTCCGCGCGGCGCTGAAGGACGGGGAGAAGACGCCCTTCGAGGTCGTCGAGTTCCTGATCGGCAAGGAGAACATGACCGGCCCCGCGGCCGCCTGGGGTCTGCAGCTCTCGCTGAGCTATCTCGACCACCTCGCAGGCGCTCGGCGAGGCCGAGCGGGTCGCCGGCACCGACCCGGTCGAGTGGCGCCTGACGTCCTGATCCGGTACTCCATGTACCGCCCGTCCAACGAATCCCGAAAACGTTGGCCGGTCCCGTAATCCACGGAGGCGTCCGTTTGGGATAGCGTCGCACCCGTCCCGTCCATCCTTTGTGCCGATTGGCAAAGGCAGTCTCAGAGCAAGCGACAAGCACCGACCCGGGTTCCGAGCCCGACGTTCGCCTGTCCGGGGTCCGGAAGACCTACGGCGACGTGGTGGCCGTCGACCGGGTCGACCTCGAGATCCATCGCAACGAGTTCTTCACGATGCTCGGCCCGTCGGGATCGGGGAAGACCACGATGCTGCGGATGGTCGCCGGCTTCGAGCTTCCCGACGAGGGCAAGGTCGAGCTCGGCGGCCGCGACGTGACGCGACTCGCCGCCTACGACCGCGACGTCAACACCGTCTTCCAGGACTACGCCCTGTTCCCGCACATGACCGTCGGCGACAACGTCGAGTACGGGCTGCGGGTGTCGAAGGTCGGCAAGGAGGAGCGTCGCCGCCGTCGCGGCGAGGCGATGGAGATGGTCCGGCTGACCGGCTACGACGACCGCAAGCCGACCGAGCTCTCCGGCGGTCAGCGCCAGCGCGTCGCGCTCGCCCGGGCGATCGTCAACCAGCCGCGCGTCCTGCTCCTCGACGAGCCGCTCGGCGCCCTCGACCTGAAGCTTCGCGAGCAGCTCCAGATCGAGCTCAAGCAGATCCAGCGCGAGGTCGGGATCACGTTCGTCTACGTGACGCACGACCAGGAGGAGGCGCTGACGATGTCCGATCGGATCGCCGTCTTCAACGACGGCCGGATCGAGCAGATCGGCGAGCCCGAGGGCGTCTACGAACGCCCGAGCAACGCCTTCGTCGCCGGCTTCGTCGGCGTCTCGAACCTGATCCACCGCGACGGCGGCAGCTTCACGGTCCGGCCGGAGAAGGTCAGGCTGCTGGAGCCCGCCGAGCCGGCCGACGGCCTGGTCGTCGAGGAGGGCCTGATCGTCGACGTCTCCTACGCCGGCATGGTGACCCGCTTTCACGTCCAGCTCGACCGGCGGCGACACGATCCAGGTCGCCCGTCAGAACCTGGAACAGACTTCACACGAGGACGAGGGGATGCGCGGGGAGCGCATCACGAGTCGGCTGGCGCCGCGAGCACACGGTCGCGGTCGCCGAGCCCGACGGGACCCAGGACGGGTCCGGGGCAGAAAATCAAACAGAGGAGGAAATATGAGTAGCGACGCGCGTTCTGCACGGTGGGCCTGGCTTGCCGTGGCAGGCCTGAGCGTCTTCATTGCCGCTTTCGCGGTCGGTTGCGGAAGCAGCGACTCGACCGACAGCACCAGCGGTGGAACGGAGATGACCGAGCTCGGTAAGGGCGAGGGCCAGGTCAACCTGATCTGCTGGGCCGGCTACTGCGAGGACGGTTCGACCGATCCGAAGGTCGACTGGATCTCCGACTTCGAGAAGGAGACGGGCTGTCAGGTCAACGTCAAGATCGGCAACACCTCCGACGAGATGGTGCAGCTGATGAGGACGGGCCAGTACGACGGCGTCTCGGCTTCCGGCGATGCGACCCTCAGGTTGATCGACGGCGGCGATGTCGCTCCGGTCAACACCGACCTCGTTCCCAACTACGCCGACGTGTTCCCGGGCCTGAAGGATCAGCCCTACAACAGCGTCGACGGGCAGATGTACGGCATTCCGCACGGTCGCGGGGCCAACCTCCTCATGTCCAACACGGACGAGCGTCAAGCCGACGGCGTCGTCGCTGAGCGCGGTGTTCGATCCGGCCGAGATGGAGAAGCAGAAGGGCAAGATCACGGCTTACGACAGCCCGATCTACATCGCCGACGCGGCGCTGTACCTGATGCAGACCCAGCCCGACCTGGGGATCACGAACCCCTACGAGCTCGACGAGGATCAGTTCAACGCGGCGATCGATCTGCTGAAGACGCAGAACGATTACATCGGCGAGTACTGGTCCGACTACACCAAGGAGATCCAGGCGTTCACCAACGGCGACAGCACCGTCGGTACGACCTGGCAGGTGATCAACCAGCTCCTGCAGGCCGACAATCAGCCTGTGGACGCCGTGTTGCCGAAGGAGGGCTCGACCGGTTGGTCGGACACGTGGATGATCAGCTCGGAAGCGGAACATCCGAACTGCATGTACATGTGGATGAACCACATCATCGACCCGAAGACCAATGCCGCCGTTGCGGAGTGGTTCGGCGAGGCGCCTGCCAACTCGAAGGCATGCCAGTACACAGCCGATCCGAATCACTGCGAGATCTATGACGCGGACGGCAAGAAGTACCTGGACGACCTCTACTACTGGACCACTCCGGTCTCGGACTGCGGCGACGACCGCGGTGACGTCTGCAAGACGTACGACGACTGGAACCAGGGCTGGACGGAGGTCAAGGGCTAGTCGGACAGACGCCCCAAGTGATGAACGAGATGGAGACGACGTGGAAGCTGCCGGGCTAGGAGCCCCGGCGCCAAGGAGGTCGGTGGGCCGCAGGCTCGCCGACCTCTTCCACGGTCGTCCCCGCCTTCAGGTGGGCGCGCTGCTGGCCGGCCCGGTGGGCTGGCTGGTGGTGGGCTACCTCGGGTCGCTGGCGATCCTGCTGGCGGCCGCCTTCTGGTCGCTCGGCGAGCTCAGCGGCGAGATCCAGCACACGTTCACGCTGGACAACTTCAACACGATCTTCACCGAGTCGGTCTACCGGACGATCACGCTGCGGACGATCCTGATCGCCGCCCTGGTGACGGTCACCGACGCGCTGCTCGCACTGCCGCTCGCGTTCTTCATGGCCAAGGTCGCGAGGCCGAGGTCGAAGGGCCTGCTCGTCGTCGCGGTGCTCGTCCCGCTGTGGTCGTCCTACCTGGTCAAGGTCTACGCGTGGCGGACGATCCTGAGCGAGGACGGCGTCCTCAACTGGGTGCTCTCGCCGCTCGGCCTCCACGGTCCCGGCTACGGCAACGTCGCCGTCTGGCTCGTCATGAGCTACATCTGGCTCCCGTACATGATCATCCCCGTCTACGCGGGCCTGGAGCGGATCCCGAACTCCGTCCTCGCCGCGTCCGACGACCTCGGCGCCAAGCCGTGGCGGACCTTCCGCCGGGTGATCTGGCCGCTCGTCTTCCCGGCCCTCGTCGCCGGCTCGATCTTCACGTTCTCGCTGACGCTCGGCGACTTCATCACGCCCTCGCTGGTCAGCAAGACGCAGTTCATCGGCAACGTCGTCTACACGAACATCACCACCAACCTGCCGCTGGCCGCGGCGTTCGCGACGGTCCCGATCGCGATCATGATCATCTACCTGCTGATCGCGAGACGACTCGGCGCCTTCGAGCACGTATGACGGGAGTGGTGCGCACATGAGGCTCTCGAGGCGCGCGGAATTCCTGCTCAGGGCGGCGACCGCGGCGACGCTCGCGTTCATCTACGTCCCGCTCGTGATCATCGTGATCTACGCGTTCAACTCGAGCAAGACGCTCGAATGGCCGCCGCCCAGCTACACGACCCAGTGGTTCGGCGACGCGATCAACAACGAGGGCGCTCGCGACGCGTTCCTGACCTCGCTGCAGGTCGGGCCTCGTCGCGACCGTCATCGCGCTCATCCTCGGCACGCTGGCCTCGCTCGCCGTCGGCCGCTTCAAGTTCTTCGGCCGGGAGACGATCTCGTTCCTCGTGATCCTGCCGATCGCCCTGCCCGGCATCGTCACCGGCGTCGCCCTGAACACGAGCTTCACGCAGATCCTCGGCGTCGACCTCAGCCTCTTCACGATCGTCATCGGCCACGCCACCTTCTGCATCGTCGTCGTCTACAACAACGTGGTCGCCCGGCTGCGGCGCGTCTCCGGGTCCTTCGAGGAGGCCTCGGCCGACCTCGGCGCCACCCCGTGGACGACGTTCCGTCGCGTCACCCTGCCGAGCATGCAGACGGCCCTCGTCGCCGGCGGCCTGCTCGCCTTCGGCCTCTCGTTCGACGAGATCATCGTCACCACGTTCACGGCCGGAGCCGGCGAGCAGACCCTGCCGCTGTGGATCTTCAGCAACTTCTCGCGGCCGAACCAGCTCCCGATCGTCAACGTCGTCGCGGTGCTCGTGATCCTGATCTCGATCATCCCCGTCTACCTCGCCCACAAGCTGACCAGGGACGAGGGCGGCGCCGCCCCGACCGGCGGCCGTGCGGCAACGGTGACGGCGGAGGCGACGGCGACGCCGTGAAATAAGCGTCAGTCGGCTGCGGGCCGGCGGTGCGTTGCCGAATCCTCTATTTCGGCGGTATCGACCGCCCTCAGCGCGGTTTCGATCCGCTGGTACCGATTTCAGCCAGCCGGTTGGATGAATCGACGCCAGCGACCTTGAAACTCCCTCGGCAGGCGGGTGAACGGTGGGCGAGCGCCCCGAATCCTTCCCTCCAGCCCAACCATCTCCACCGATCGGTGAGTCCCTCGGCAGGCCGCGCCAGCGCTCGAGCGTCAATCCGCCGGTGGCGGCGGCCGCCGGGCGGCTCCGCCGGCGGCACCGGCGGCTCCTCCTCGGTGTTCCCCAGCATCGGCAGGACTCGGCGGGTGATGAACACGAAGAAGATCAGGCCGGCGGCGCCGAGCCAGATGGCCGGGTCGTTGACGGAGAGATCCTCGAGGCGACTGCCCAGGTAGACGAAGAGGGCCGTCAGCGGTAGGTAGCCGACGAGAGTCGTCCAGATGAACGTCCACAGCGGGACGCGCGCCGAGCCGGCGACGTAGCCGAACAGGCTGAACGGCACGATCGGGACCATGCGCATCGCCAACAGCAGCGTGATGCCGCCGCGTTCGATCGCGCGCTCGTAGCCCATGAAGCGCTCGCGGCCGAAGATCTTGATCAGTCCGGGGCGGGCGGCATGGCGACCGATCTGGTGACAGAGGATGCCGTTGAGCAGCCACCCGAGCATCATCAGCGGCAGGCCGAGCCAGAAGCCGTAGACGAAGCCGACGGCGGCGTCGAGGATCTCGGCGGGGAAGAGGACGACCGCGTGGGCCAGCGACAGCGCGAGGACGAGGATCACACCCCCGATGCCGCTCAGATCCTCGCGCAGTGCCTCGGTATCTCCGCTCAGTGCATTGCCCGCCGCCTGGCGCAGCGGGTGGATCGTCAGGACCAGCCCGACGATCAGGACAGCGGCCGTGATCGAGGCGAGAATCGGGAGCACACCGGCGTGCTCCTCGACGAAGTCGTGGTCCTCAACCTCTCGTTCCATGTCGCCCGCCACGGAACGAGTCTCGCCTAGATCGCTATTTCAGGAGTTCTCGAATGTATTTCGGCGGCGGCACGCCGTCCGGTCCCGTCCGGCTGTGACCGTGCCCGCCGGGGCGATCGGAGTCGGGCGCCCGGGCGACCCACACCCGGCGCTTCAGCTCGCGCCGCAGAGCCTTCTTGCTCGCCGGGTAATGCCTGATCTGGTACGGGTTGCCCGGCCCGAAGCCCTGGTAGTAGATGGCCATCTTCGCTCGGTCGTGCTTGCGCACCCAGTTCCCGAGATGGCGCGTGAACGACGGCTGGTCGACGTCCCAGGGCCCCCACTCGCCGATCACGAAGGGCTTCCTGCGGGAAGTGCTTGTAGAGGGCGTTGAGGCCGGAGAAGTTCGGGTACTTGCCGTAGATGTCGGCGCCGATCCAGTCGACGTACTTGCCGCCGGGCCAGTAGGCGCGCGGACCGTTGCCCTTGACGTTCGGCGAGCCGGCCGTCTGCGGGACCCAGAGGAACGACACCTTCGGCTCGGGCAGGTGCCGGGGCGGCGGGTCGTTGCCCTTCCGCCCGACCTTCAGCGGCGGCATCTTGTTCTTCCGCAGCTTGTGGTCGATCGTCTTCGTGCGGCCGCCCTTGATGATGATCACCGACCGCTTCCAGGCCTTGCGGAACTGGGCCGTCTTGTGGGACCTGCCCCGGCTCGAGCCGTCCTCGTTGAACGCCGCGTAGGGGTTCCAGTGGCCGTTCATCTCCGGCAGCAGCCGGATGTAGGTCGGCTTGCCCCATTCGGCGAGCTTGCGATTGACGGTCAGCAGGTAGCGATCGCCCTCGCCCTTGCGAATGCTGCGCGGGCTGATCACACCGCCGCAGCCGTAGCAGCCGGTGGTCGAGATGCTGAGCATCCCGCGCGTCTCGGTCCGCTTCCAGCGCTGGATCGCCTCCTGGGACCAGGCGTTCCAGGTCTCGAAGGCCTGCATGACCGGGATGTGCTGGCCGGCCGCCTTGGCGAAGTGGAAGTAGTCGGTCTTCGAGCCGCCGTCGGAGACTCCCATGTAGAGCTGCCGACCCTTCGGCGGGTACGTCGCGGCCGTCCCCGAGGCGGGGAAAAGGAGCATGGCGAGGATGCCGAGCGCGAGCAGGCGGAGGACGAACGAACGCACACCCAACCGTAGGGAGTCGAAAGGGGCGATCCTGCGAGATCGGTTGCATGGCGCCCCCGGGTAGAGTCGATGCCTCAGTTCGCCGGGAAAACCGCCGAATTGCTCGGGGAATCTGATGTCGTTCGTTGAAGATCTGATCACCGCGCCGGCCGGCAGGCTCGGCGCCGCGGCGCAGAACGCGCTCGAGGTCGCCCGCTTCGGCGGTTTCGAGACCGACGAGAAGCCGTCGCCCTTCGAGGTCGTCTCGACCCGGCCCGTCTACCGCCTCCGCCGCTACTTCCCGCCGGCGAACGGTTCCGCCCAAAGAAGCCGTGAGCGCCCGGCGTTGCTCCTCGTGCCGCCGATGATGCTCGCGGCCGACATCTACGACGTCGCCCCGTCGACAAGCGCGGTCGAGATTCTGAGCCGCAACGGCATCGATCCATGGGTCGTCGACTTCGGCGCCCCCGAGCGGGAGGAGGGCGGGCTCGAGCGCTCGCTCAACGATCACGTGCTGGCGATCGACGAGGCCATCGACCGGGTTCGGGAGGAGACGGGCCGCGAGAAGATCCACATCGGCGGCTACTCCCAGGGCGGCATGTTCTGTTACCAGGTCGCCTCCTACCGACGCTCGGAGGGGATCGATTCGATCGTCGTCTTCGGCAGTCCGGTCGACACACGCGGAACGCTCAGCTTCGGGCTCCCCGAGGACGCCACGATCGCCGCCGCGGCCTTCCTCGCCGAGCACGTCTTCGCCACCACCGGCGTCCCGGCGTGGATGAGCCGGACCGGCTTCCGGCTGCTCGACCCGGCGAAGTCCCTCCGCCAGCGCCTCGCGTTCGTCCGCCAGCTCCACGACCGTGAGTCACTGCTGCCGAAGGAACGCCAACGGCGCTTCCTCGAGGCCGACGGCTGGGTCGCCTGGCCCGGCCCCGCCCTCGCCGACGTGATCCGCCAGTTCGGCGTCCACAACCGGCTCGTCTCCGGCGGCTTCGTGATCGAGGACCGCCTCGTCACGCTCGCCGACATGACCTGCCCGATCCTCGCCTTCGTCGGCGAGAACGACGAGATCGCGCCGGCCCGCTCGGTCCGTGCGGCTCGCTGGGCGGCGCCGCGCTCGGACGTCTACGAGGTCAGCCTCCCGGCCGGCCACTTCGGTCTCGTCGTCGGTTCGACGGCGGTCGAGACGACATGGCCGACCGTCGCCGGTTGGATGCGCTGGCGCGACGACGACGGGGAGCTGCCCGAGGGCGTCGAACGGATCGAGGAGATTCCGGAGCGCGACGAGGGCGGGCTCAGCACCCAGGACCGGCTCAGCGCCGGCGCGCAGCTCGCCGTCGGCGCCGGGATCGGCACCGTGCAGGCCCTCGCCGGCGCCGCTTTCGGGGCGAGCCGGACGCTCCGCGAGATCGTCGGCGACACGGCGGGACAGCTCGACCAGCTCAACCGGCTCGGGCGGGTCAACCCGCGGACGAGGATCTCGTTCGGCCTGCTGCTCGACGAGCAGGCGGAGGAGGCGCCCGATGACGTCGTGCTCCTCTTCGAGGACCGCGCCCACACCCACCAGGCGGTCAAGGAGCGGGTCGACAACGTCGTCCGCGGCCTGCTCGAGATCGGAGTCCGCCAGGGCGAGCACGTCGGCGTCCTCATGCAGACGCGTCCGAGCGCGCTCACGGTCGTCGCGGCGCTCAACCGGGTCGGGGCGGTCGCGGTCCTGATGCGGCCCGACGGCGACCCGTCGCGCGAGGCCGATCTCGGCCGGGCGGCGCGCATCATCGCCGACCCGCAGAACGGCGAGGCCGCGGCGGCCGCCACGAATCGCCAGGTCTACGTCCTCGGCGGCGGCGGTCAGGACCGGAAGCTGGCGGCGGGCCTGATCGACATGGAGCGGATCCAGCCCGACGAGGTCCAGTTGCCGGCCTGGTACGAGCCCAACCCCGGGCGCGCGGGCGATCTCGCGTTCGTCCTCTTCACCGGTAGCGGCGAGCGCACGCTGGCCAACCGGATCACCAACGGTCGCTGGGCGCTTTCGGCGTTCGGTACCGCGACCTCGGCCTCGCTCTCGCGCGGCGACACCGTCTACAGCGCCAGCCCCGTCTACCACCCGTCGGCATTGCTGATGAGCGTCGGTGGCGCGGTCGCCGGCGGCGCCCGGCTCGCGGTCGGGTCGCAGTTCGATCCGTCCACCTTCTGGGACGAGGTCCGCCGCTACGGCGCCACCGTCGTCTCCTACACCTGGGCGATGATGGACGAGATCGCCGAGGCCCCGCCGAACCCGGGCGAGGAGCACCACCCGGTCCGCATCTTCATGGGCTCGGGAATGCCGCGCGGGCTGTGGCGACGCGTCACGGAGCGGTTCGCGCCGGCTCGCGTCCTCGAGTTCTATGCGTCGACCGAGGGCGACGCGGTGCTCGTCAACGTGTCCGGTCGGAAGGCCGGCAGCAAGGGACAGCCGTTGCCCGGTAGCGCGGACGTGAGGATCGCGGCCTACGACCCGCTGGCGAGGCGCCTGATCCTCGGCGACGACGGCTTCGCGATCCCCAATGCGCGCTACGACGTCGGCATGCTGCTGGCCGAGGTCCGCTTCGACTCGATCGGCTCCGGCGACGGCGTCCTGCGCGGCGTCTTCGAGCCGGGCGACGCCTGGCTGGAGACCGGCGACCTCTTCCGGCGCGATTCCGACGGCGACTACTGGCTCGTCGACCACGCACCCGGGATCAGGACGGCGAACGGCGTGGTCTTCTCGGGGCCGATCCAGGACGCGCTCGGCGACGTCGACTCGGTGGCGCTCGCGGTCGCCTACGGCGTCCCGAACGTAGCAGCTCGGTACCGATATCCCCTGCGCGGCCGTCACGCTGCGAAAGGGTGCCGAGCTCGACATCCACGAGGTCGAGCGAGCGTTCACCGATCTCGGCGACACCGGTATCCCCTGGGTGCTCCGGGTGGTCGACCGGATCCCGCTGACCACGTGGTACCGGCCGATCACGGGACCGCTCAAGGAGGAGGGACTCCCGGAGCCCTCGAAGCCGGTCACCTCCTGGTACTGGGACCCGCGCAAGGGCGGATACCGGCCGATGAGCAAGGCCGCCGCCCAACGGCTGAGCTAACTGCGCGACTCGCAGGGCTCCGCCCTGCTCGACTGCGCGTCGCGCGGCGAACTGCACATAAGCTCCGCGCAATGCGAATCCTCTTCGTCTGCCTCGGCAACATCTGCCGCTCGCCCACGGCCGAGGGCGTGATGCGCCACAAGCTGCGAGCCGCGGGCCTTGCCGAGGACGTCGACATCGAGAGCGCCGGCACCGGCGGCTGGCACGTCGGTCATCCGCCCGACGAGCGGGCGAGCGCCGCGGCGGCCGCGCGCGGGATCGCGCTGGAGAGCCGCGCGCAACGGTTCGAGGCCGATCACTTCGACGAATTCGACCTGATCGTCGCGATGGATCGCCAGAACCTCGCCGACATGCGGGCCATCGCTCCACACGCGGCCGCGGAGGGCAAGCTCCATCTGCTCCGGGAGTTCGACCCGCTCGCCGTCGAGCGCGGGCGACCTCGAGGTCCCGGACCCCTACTACGGGGGCGGGGCCGGCTTCGAGGACGTGCTCGACATGGTCGAGCGCGCCTGCGACGGGTTGCTCGAAGAGATCGTGTCGGAGCTGAACGGCTCGCGATGAGCGGAGACCGCACGATCGCCGCGGCGAGCCGGGCGCTCGGTCGCGAGGTCGAGCGCTCCCGCCGGGTGGCCGGCGGCGACATCAACGAGGCCTGGCAGCTCGAACTCGAGGGCGGTGGGTACGTATTCCTGAAGAGCAGGGCCGACGCACCTCCGGAGGAGTTCGGGGCCGAGGCCGCGGGCCTCGCGTGGCTCGCGGAGCCCGGGGGACTGCGGGTACCTGAGGTGCTCGCAGTCGTCGACGACGGTGACGTGCGGGCGCTGGCCCTCGAGTGGATCGAGCCGGGATACCTGGACGGGGGTGGGGAGGAGGAGCTGGGCCGCGGGCTCGCGACGATCCACCGCTCCGGCGCGGCGGACTTCGGCTCGCTCCCGCCCGGCTCACCGCGCCGCTCCCTGCGCTTCGGCGGCGTCACGATCCCGCTCGACGCCGTGCCCGAGGACTCCGGCTGGGGTGCCCACTATGCGACGCGGCTCGAGCTGCTCGCGGCCGTGGCGCTCGACGGCGGACGGATCGACGCCGCGACGGCGCGGACCGTCGATGCCGTGATCGCGCGGATCGACGAGCTCGCAGGCCCGCCCGAACCGCCCGCCCGCGTGCACGGGGACCTCTGGAGCGGCAACGTCCATGCCGGATCCGACGGCCGCCCGTGGCTGATCGATCCGGCGGCGCACGGCGCCCACCGCGAGCTCGACCTGGCGATGCTGCGGTTGTTCGGCACGATCTCGCGGCGCACGCTCGCCGCCTACGAGGAGGTGCAACCGCTCGCGGCCGGTCACGAGGAACGCGTACCGCTCTGGCAGCTGCAACCGCTGCTCGTCCACGCGATTCTCTTCGGCGGCTCCTACGGCGCGTCGGTCGGCCGGGCGGCCCGCCTTTACGCGTGACGGCCCCGCGGTTACCTTCGTGGCGTGAGCGCGGACCTGCACCGGCTGGCGATTGAGGGCCTCAACGCCGAGATCCCGCTGTTCGGCGGCTGCGCGGAGGCGTGCTCCGTCGTTCGCCGCGACGGCGTCGTCGCCTCGGTCTCGCCGCCGACACCCGATCGTTCGATCTTCAACTCGGTCTTCGCGACCGGGCCGTCCGCCCTGGAAGGCGCCCTGGACGAGCTGGCGACGATCTACGGGGACGCCGGGGTCCGCGCCTGGACCGTGTGGGTACCCGATCGCGACCGCGCAAGCGCCGGACTGCTGGAGTCGCGCGGCCACGTCCTCGATGGCGCGCCGCGGGCGATGGGTCTCGTCCTCGGCGATCTGCGGCCTCCGGCGCACCCGCTCCCCGGCGGGGTGGAGCTGGTGCCCGGTGAGGTGACCACGATCGGCGCCGTCAACGACCGCGCGTACGGGCTCGAGCGCGAGGCGTGGTCGGACGCCATGCTCCGCGAGCCGGAGCTCCCGTACGAATCACTCGTCGCAGTCGTCGACGGGCAGCCGGTCTCCTGCGCGATGGTGCTCGACTACGGGGACGACGCCGTCGTCAGCGCCGTCGGCGACCGTCCCCGAGCACCAGGGGAAGGGCCTGGCGGGCTGCGATCATCACCGAGCTGCTCGATTCCGCCCGCGCGCGTGGGCGGACGACGGGGAGCCTCCAGGCGAGCCGCGCCGGGGCACCCGTCTACGAGCGGCTCGGCTTCGCCGACGTCGGCTTCATCGAGATGTGGGAGCGTCGCAAGCCCTGAGCGCAGCGTTCGGGATTCGGCTTGGTGCCACACTCCTGAGGTGGATCTGACCAAACTCGACACTCTGCTCGCCGAGCGCGGCGAACCGTCGTTCCGCGGCGGCCAGGTCTGGGAGTGGGCCGCCGGCGGCGCCCGCGACTACGAGGAGATGACCAACCTGCCGCAGTCGCTGCGCGAGTCTCTGGCCGAGGAGCTTCCACTCTCGACGCTCGAGCTGGAGCGCGAGGTGACATCCCAGGACGGCACCCGCAAGGCCTTGCTGAAGACCGCCGACGGTCGCCCGATCGAGGCGGTGCTGATGAGCTACCGCGACGGTCGCCGCTCCCTCTGTCTGTCGAGCCAGTCGGGCTGTCCGCTGACCTGCAACTTCTGCGCGACCGGCCGGATGGCCTTCGGCCGCAACCTGACGGCGTCGGAGATCCTCGACCAGGCTCTCCATTTCCGCCGTACCGGCGGGGTCAACCACGTCGTCTTCATGGGGATGGGCGAGCCCCTGATGAACCTCGACGCGGTGATCGAGGCCTGCGAGCGGCTCCCCGACATCGGCGTCTCGACCGCCCACACGACCGTCTCCACGGTCGGCTGGGTGCCCGGGATCGAGCGGCTCGTCACGGAGGGGCCGCGCGTCCGCCTCGCCCTCTCGCTCCATGCGGCCGAGGGCGACGTTCGCAGCGGCCTGATGCCGGTCAACGACCGCTACCCGCTCGCCGACGTCATCGAGTCGTGCCTGCGCTGGCGCGCCGCCCGCAAGCGCAAGGTCTACATCGAGTATCTGATGCTCGACGGAGTCAACGACGCCCCCGACCAAGCCGTCGTCCTCAGCGAGGTCCTCAAGCCACACGACGCCTTCAAGGTCAACCTGATCCCCTTCAACCCGACCCCCGGCGAGTTCACCGGCAGCTCGCCGGAGGCGATCTCGCGCTTCCGCGACACCCTCCTCAACAAGGGCATCCCGACGACGATCCGCCTGACGAGAGGCCGGGATATCCAGGCGGCATGCGGACAGTTGGCGGCGACGGCGGCCTGACCGTCAGTTCAATTCGATGCTCGTGATGACCTGGGGCTCGACCGGGCGATCGCCGGGACCGGTCTCGGTGCCCTCGATCGCGTCGACGGCGTCCATCCCGGAGACGACGCGGCCGAAGACCGTGTGCTTGCCGTCGAGCCAGGGGGCGGCGTCGATCGTGACGATGAAGAACTGGGAGCCGTTGGTGTTGGGGCCGGCGTTGGCCATGGCGAGGGCGCCGCGCTCGACCTTGTGGTCGTTGAACTCGTCCTCGAAGGTGTAGCCGGGGCCGCCGGTTCCCGGTGCCCTCCGGGCAACCGCCCTGGATCATGAAATCGGGGATCACGCGGTGGAAGCCGAGGTCGTCGTAGAAGCCCTCGGAGGCGAGCTTGCGGAAGTTCCCGACCGTCTTCGGCGCATCCTCGTCGTGGAGCTCGAGTTCGATCGGACCGGCATTGGTGTGCATGGTGGCTTTAGACATAGGCAGAACACTAGTCGCGTCGCGCGGCCGCGACTTTTCCGGGTGCGGCATGTTCCATCCTCGGGAACCCAATGAGAACCAGTCGTAAACCGAAAGCACACCTGCGTCGCCTCGGCGTGGCGGCGGCCTGCCTGGCGGCGGTCGTAGCGACGACGCTCGCGGCCGGACCGGCCGCGGCGGGCACCGGCGCCGGGAAGCCGACGGCCGACGGCCCGAAGCGCCCCAACATCGTCATGGTCATGACCGACGATCAGGCGAAGTCGACGATGAGCCCCGAGGTGATGCCGAACCTCTATTCGAAGATCATGGCCGACGGCACGACCTTCTCCGACTACACCGTGACGACCCCGCTCTGCTGCCCGTCCCGCGCGGCGTACATGACCGGCCAGTACGGCCACAACAACGGCGTCCTGCGCAACTTCTATCCCGACCTGAAGGACAAGAAGAACATCCTGCCGACCTGGTTGCAGCGCCAGGGATACCGGACCGCGCACGTCGGCAAGTTCCTCAACTCGTATGAGGAGGGCGACCTCGGGCCGGCCGCCGTCGGACCGGGCTGGGACCTCTGGTGGACGCAGCTCGAGCGCCGTAAGTACTACGACTACAAGGCGTCGAAGAACGGCGAGGTCCTGCACTACGGCACCGACGACGAGGACCAGGCGACGACGGTGACGACCAAGTACGCCGTCGACTGGACCAACCGCCTCGTCGAGCAAGGAGGACCCGTTCTACATGCAGGTCGACTACTACGCGCCGCACACCGCGCCGGGTCGCGATACCCGCTGCACCTCCGCCCCCACGCCCGAGGCCCAGGACGAGCACCTCTACGACTCCACGCCGCTGCCGCAGCCCCCGAGCTTCAACCAGGCCGACGTCTCCGAGATGCCCTCCTTCATCCGCGACAAGCCGTTGCTGACGGACGAACGAGATCGACCGCATCACCCAGCACTACCGCTGTGCCCTCGAATCGGTCCACGGTGTGGATCGCGGGATCGGCGAGATCTACGACGCCGTCGCCGCCGCGGGCGAGCTCAACGACACGATCTTCCTGTTCACGTCCGACAACGGCTACTTCTACGGCGAGCACCGCATCGACAAGGGCAAGCCCTATCCCTACGCCGAGAACATCAACATGCCGTTGACGATCACGGTGCCGCCCCGCTATCGGGACAAGGCGCCGCTGCTCACCGATTCCGACGCACCCGTGGCGAACATCGATCTCGCGCCGACCCTGCTCGAGCTCGCCCACGGCAAGCCGTGCCGCGGCAAGGGCAGGTGCAGGGTCCTCGACGGCCGCTCGCTGATGCCCGTGATCGAGGACACCGGCGAGTTCCCGACCGTCCGGGGAATCGGCCTCGAGCGCTTCAGCTGCGACTTTCGCGGGATTCGCTACGGGACCAGCATCTACGTCTCCTACTCGCTCGAGGACACCGCCGGTTGCCAACCCGATCAGGCCGAGATGTACGACCTCGGCTCCGACCCCTTCCAGCTCGACGACCTGCTGCCGACGCCGACGGCTCACCGAACGACCAGCTCCGCATCCTGTTGACCAACAAGATGCGCAAGCTCAGCGATTGCGCCGGAATCCGCGGTCGCGACGAGCGGCCGCCGAGCGGCCACTTCTGCGAATAGGTCCGGCTCCGCCCGCCGGAACTGACACGACGCTCCTCTCAACCGGAGTAGGGTTGAAGCCGCCTTGGGAGAGGGAGTTCAGAACAGCCGGCCTCGCCGGTCGATCGCATCGAGGTGCGCGATCGTCGTCAGCGCCCTGCTGGCGATCGGCGCCGATCGCCGTCCCGTCCGCCTCCGCCGACTTCCCGTACAGCCGCAATGCCTCGCCGACCGGCTACGACGACCTCTACCTGAACCCGGGCCAGACCCCGACCGATCTCGGCGGCAACACGTTCAAGTTCGCCGCCACCCCCGATCCGGCCAATGCCCAGAACGCCAACCCGGTCGAGCTCGGCGGCGTCCGCGGAGCGCACGTCGTCGACGCGAACGCCCTCGCCGACACCGCGTTTCCAGGTGACCACGGGCCGTCCCGACGTGACCATCGCGATCCTCGACTCCGGGCATCAAGTGGAACGACGCCGGCGCCATGACCGACCTCCGGGAGAAGACCCGGATCAATCAGGGGGAGGTGCCGAAGCCTCGCAACGACGACCTCGCCAGCCCGAACGAAGCCGGCGAGGACTGCAGTGGTGCCGGTCCCTACGACAACGCGGGCGACTGGGACCTGAACGGGGACGGCGTCTTCAATCTGATCGATTACTCGTGCGACAACCGGGTCCAGGCCGACAGCCCCAACGGGGTCGGGCCGGCGGGCATGTTCGAGCCCCAGGATCTGCTGATCGCATTCAGCGACGGCACGCGACGCCGACGGCAACGGCTACACCGACGACATCGTCGGCTGGGACTTCGTCGACGACGACAACGACCCGTTCGACGACGTGCAGTACGGCCACGGTTCCGGGGAGGCCAGGGATTCGACGGCGGAGGCGAGCAACGGCGGCGACGTCGGCTCGTGCCCGAACTGCATGGGGATCTACCTGCGGGTCGGGGACAGCTTCGTCGCCGACGTCAACCGTTTCGGAGCCGCGGTCACCTACGCGACCGACAACAACGTGCAGATCGTCCAGGAGGCCCTCGGCGCCCTCAACAACTCGAGCCTGGCGCGTGACGCCGTCGACTACGCCTACCGCCACGGCGTCACGGTGACGGCGTCGGCCGCCGACGAGTCGGCCCAGCACAACAACTGGCCCTCGTCCCTGCCGCATGTGATCGTCGCCAACTCGGTCCGCGACGGTGGCGGCTCGTCGACGAACAAGTCGTACCTCTCCTTCAACGGATGCACGAACTTCGGGCCCAAGATCACGATCTCGATCCCGAGCACGTCGTGTTCCTCCAATGCCGTCGGCCTCGCCGCCGGCTTCGCCGGGCTGATCTACAGCGCCGCCCTCAACGCCGAGGAGGCGGGCGCGCTCGATCCCTATCCCGATCATTCGTCGTGCGAGTTGGTCGGCGGCGACCCCTGCCCGATCACCCCGAACGAGATCAAGCAGGTGCTCGCCTCGGGAACCCTGAACGGCGTCCCGCAGGCCGACGACATCGACTTCGCCGGTTCGCCCGCAGGGTCGGCCAACGAACCATCGTGCTCACCGACCCCGCTGCCCGATTGCACCAGCCCCTATGGCGCCGCCAACGCACTGGCCAACCAGGTCAACGCGAACCGCCCCGTGATCGGCGCGCCGGTGCCCTCGACGAGCTACCCGGCGCGGAAGGGCTTCGATCAGTTCTACGGCTACGGCCGCGCCAACATGGCTCACGCGCTTCGCGCGATCGTGGACGACACCGTCAGTCCCGATCCGACCGAGCTGCCACCCGAGGCCGACATCACCTCGCCGCAGTGGTTCGCCGAGATCGACCCGAGCGAGACGTCGATCGACGTCCAGGGTCAGGTCTTCGCCCGCGGCGAGCCGTACAAGTGCCAGGTCCTCGCCGCGCCCGGCCAATACCCGAACAACGCCCTCACGACCGACCCGAACCCCGGAGATTTCGAGCCCGTCAGCACCGGCTACTGCGACGGCTCCACCCACAGCGGGGCAACGGCCGCCTCCGCTCACAGCGGCGTCCTCGGTTCGATCGACGTCGCCGACCTGCGCTACCCGATTCCCATCCGCCACGAACTTCGCCGGAGCCATCCCGACCGCCACCGCCCAGACCGGCAACGGCCGCCCGTTCTTCGCCCCGACCGCGTTCACGTTCAAGGTCGTCGTCACGACGACGACCGGCACCCCGAGGACCGGGGAGGACCAGCGGACCGCCTGGCTCCATCGTGATCAGGACATGCTCAACGACTTCCCGCGGACGATTCGCGAGGGTGGGGCGGTGGGCGGCCCGGAGTCCGCTCCGACCGCCGACGGCGCGTCGTCGCCGGCGTTCGCCGACCTCGACGGCGACAACCGCAACGAGCTGATCTTCGCCGACTCCGACGGTTACGTCCATGCCATCGGGAGCGACGGCGGCGAGCTCCCCGGCTGGCCGGTCCGCGGCGACGTCCCCGGCTTCGTGTCCGGCCACGCTGCCTCCGAGGCCTACGCGAGCGGCGCGGTGCCGGACGATCTCGGCGGCGCGATTCTCGGCGCGGTCGGGAGTCGGCGATGCGAACGGCGACGGCATCCCCGAGGTCTATGCGGACGACGTGGAGGGCAAGGTCTACGGATGGGCCGCGGACGGGTCGCAGGTCTTCGAGGAGGAGTCGAACCCCGACTACTCGGGCAAGCCGCTGACGCCCTTCGTCAACGTCCGCAAGGGCAAGGCGAATCGGACCCAGCACGGCTTCTTCGGGGCACCCGTCCTCGCCGACCTCGACGGCGACGGCAAGCAGGAGGTGATCGCCTCCTCGATGGATCGCCACGTCTATGCCTGGAGCGGAACCGATGCCGGCCCCCATGATCCCGGCGGCGCCCCCGCCGCGCCCGGCTTCCCGGTCCTCGTCGTCGACCCGGCCAAGGTCGCCTCCGTCGACCCCGACACCCATGCGGTCACGTTCGCCGCCGGCGCGAACGCGCTGATGCAGGGGGCGATCATCGACACCCCGGCGGTCGGCGATCTCGACGGAGACGGCGCCCCCGAGATCGTCGTCGGCACGAATGAGGAGTACTCGGAGGATCTCAACCTCGGCAATCCGGGTGGACTGGGCATCCTGCTCGGCGCCGGGCTCGCCGACCCGGGCAACTCGAGGATCTACGCGATCAAGCCGACCGGCGGCTCCGACGCGGACCCGCTTCCCACCGACGCGCTGCTGCCCGGCTGGCCGTTCGACGTCGGCATGCTGCTCACCGAGACCCTGCCGATCGTCGGCGAGGGGATCTCCGGTCCGCCGGTGATCGGCCCAGTCGACTGCGGCGCCAACGGCGGCAGCGGCAACAAGGTGGGCGCGGCGACAGCGGCCGGGCCCGCCTACATCGTCAACCCAGACGGCACCTCCTGCTACGGCGACACCTCCGGCAAGGCGAACGCGCTGGCAAGTGACTTTGCGGCCACTCCGACTGCCACCGACAGCCCCGTCATCCCGACGCTCGGCAACCCGGCGTTCGGCGCGGCCGGCGGCGCTTCGGCCGACGATCCGGCCTTCCTGACCGCGGCCATCGGCCTGTTCAGGGCGCTCGACCTCCAGGTGGTCGATTACCAGAGCGGGCAGGATCTGATGGGTGTCTGGAACGCCTCGACCGGTCAGATGCAGGCCGGCTTCCCGGGCACCGTCAACGACCTGCAGCTCCTGACCGGCCCGGCCGTCGCCGACATCGACGGCAACGCCGGCGACGAGGTGATCTCCGGCAGCGCCAGCCAGGATCTCGTCGCCTACGGCCCCGGGGGCGCCCCGCCGAACGATCGCTGGCCGAAGCTGACCACCGACTGGACCGTCGCCACGCCGCTGATCGGCAGCTTCGGAACCGAGGACACCAAGGACGCCTCCCACAAGGTCGTCGTCGCGATCACGAGGTCCGGCTACATCCACGCGTACCGGACCGACGCTCAGGCCTGCACACCATCGTCGTCGCCCCGCTTCCATCACGACAACGCCAACTCCGGCGACTACTCGCGTGACGCGATCCTGCCGGGCGCGCCGACGGCGCATCGCCAGGCGAAGCGCGGACGAGATCAGCTTCCGCGCCCCGGGCGACGACCTCCTCTGCGGCACGGTCGACCACTACGAGATGGCGACATCGAGCGCGCCGATCGACGAGGCGAACTTCGCCGACGTCGAGCCGCTGAGCGGGCGCGCCCAATCCCACGGCGCCCGGCGACGAGTCCAGAAGCTCGAAGTCCCGAAGGGCTCCAAGGGCTTCGTCGCGATCCGCGCGGTCGACGAACAGGGCAACGTCGGCCGCGTCGCGACGGTGAAGGCGAAGGCGGAGCCGAGCGGTGGGAGCTGCTCGAACGCGATCGCCGGAACGAGCCGCGCCGACCGCATCCGCGGCACGTCGGGCGGCGATGAGATCACCGGCCGGGCCCGCAACGATCGGCTCGACGGCCTCGGCGGCGACGATTGCGTAAAGGGAGGCAAGGGTGCGGACAAGCTGATCGGCGGCGGCGGCAAGGACGAGGTCAACGGCGGCAAGGGCGGCGACCGGATCGTCGTCGACGACGGAGTCAAGGACGAGGTCAAGTGCGGCAAGGGGCAGGACAAGGTGACCGCCGACCGCAAGGACAAGATCGCCGGCAACTGCGAAAAGGTCACCCTTCGATAGTCGGCGCCTCCACGTGCCGCCAGATCAGCCGCGGTTGGCGGCCTGCTCCAGGAGCATCCGCATGCGTGCCGGCTCCTCGACCATCGGGTCGGCATGGCCGGCGGCGACGGTGCGGGGTTCCAGGGCGGCCATCTTGCGGAGGCTGGCGATCGCGGCATCGTGGTCGAGGTTGAAGGTCCGGTTCGGGACGTTCGCCCAGGGGACCGGCTTGAACTTCATCGAGTCGACGAAGTAGGTGGTGTCGGTGCAGAGGATCAGGCGGTCGCTCTCGCGCCACAGGCCGATCATGCCGGGGGCGTGGCCGGGGAAATGTTTCACGGTGAACCCGGCGATCTCGTCGCCCTCGACGAGCGTCTCCGAGACGGTTGCCGGCCCGCCGTCCCAGTGCTTGAGCAGCGTGGGGTAGACGGTGCGCGGAAATCGCGGCCCGATCCGGTCGAGCTTGAAGTAGTGGTAGCCGCCGTCCCCCTCGACGTCGGCACGTTCGTCCTCGTGGCAGAGGACCGGCACGCCGAGGGCCGACGCGATGCCGCGATGGTCGGCATGTCCGTGGCCGAGCACGAGGCGCTTGATCGGGGCGATCTTCTCGGCCGCCTCTCGGACGCCCTCGGTCATGGAGGCCGTGCCGCCGTCGAAGATCGTCAGCCCGTCGCCGTCGGCCACGAAGTAGACGTTCATGCCGTGCTTGATGTCGCCGGCGTGACGCCAGACGCCGTCGGCCAGCTCCTCGGTGATCGGCTTCAGCGGGTTCAACGCCATCACCGGGCACCCTAAGTCATCCAACGCCCTGAGTGCCTACGCTTGCCGCATGCCCCGCTCGTGGATAGTGGCGATGGCGATCCTGATCGTCTGCCTGATGGCGTCGATGGTGATCGCCGCGACGAAGCTCCTGTGAGCGACGCCGACCTGATGCGGCGCGCGATAGCCGTGGCCGCGACCGCTCCAGCGCACGAGGACGTCCCGATCGGCGCCGTTGCTCGTCCTTGACGGCGAGGTGATCGCCGAGGCCGCGAACGAGCGCGAGCTGGAGCGCGACCCGACCGCCCATGCCGAGGTACTGGTCCTGCGCCGGGCCGCGGCGGAGCTCGGCGGTTGGCGCCTACCCGGAACGACCCTCTACGTGACGCTCGAGCCCTGCTCGATGTGCGCGGGCGCGATCATCCTCGCGCGCGTCCCACGAGTCGTCTTCGCCGCATCGGACCCGAAGGCGGGTGCCTGCGGCTCGGTCCTCGACGTCCTCGGCGAGGAGCGGCTCAACCACCGCCCCGAGGTCACCTCCGGAGTGCTGGCGGACGAGGCCGGGCAGCTGCTGCGCGACTTCTTCCGCGATCGCCGGGGCGGCTCGGCCTGGAAGCCGGCAGAACCGACGGATTCAGCGGCCGACTCAGCTGATCGAACGGCCCGGTAGCGCGAGCGGCTTGCCGAGGCCGTCGAGCGCCGGCAGGTAGACGGAGACCGTCGTGCCGTTGCCCACCATCGAGTTGATGCGGAGGTCGCCGCCGGCCCCGCGGACGAGCGCCTGGACGCTGGCCAGTCCCAGGCCCGTTCCCTCGCCTTGGCCCTTGGTTGAGAAGTACGGCTCGATCGCCCGCTGAGCAACCTCGGGCTCCATGCCGATGCCGTTGTCGGAGAACGCGATCCGGACGTGCCACCCTGTCCCGAGTGTCGGGTCGCCGGGAGGTATCGGTACGACACCGGTGCGGATTTCGATCAAGCCGCCGTGCGGCATCGCATCGCGGGAGTTGGCGGCGAGGTTGAGGAGGATGCGCTCGATCTCGCCCGGGGCGAGGTGGACCTGCGGCAGGTGGCCGTCGGAGACGAGGCTTACCTGAACCCCGGACCCGGCGGTCCGCTCGACCAGCTTCATCGCTCCGATGATCGCCGTGCCGGTGGCGCGCGGTCCAGGGGCGTCCTCGGCCCGCTCCATCCTGCCCTTGCCGGCGAGCAGCTTGCGGCTCAGTTCGGCACCCCGCTCAGCGGCGTCCCTGATCTCCTCGGCGCGCTCGCGGTAGCTGCCGTCGTCGGGCCCGTGAACGATCTCGCCGGCGCAGACCATGATCACCGACAACAGGTTGTTGAAGTCGTGCGCGACGCTCGCGGTTCGCCGTCCGAGCTCCTCGAGCTCCGCCCGCGACGGGGTCGGGGCCGGCCGTGGCTTCGCCCGCTCGGGGAGGACGATCGGGGCGGAGCCACCGAACCCGGCGACCTGGGTGCCCTCGGCGGCAGACGTCGATCCGGCGAAGCGTCTGCCGGGCCTGCGCAGGTCGTTCTTGCCGGGGGCGGCTTCCACCGCGACCTCTTCGCCGCGGGCGGCCGCGCCCCTTTCTGCACGGGCCGCGAGCTAGGGGACCGTAGTGGTGACGATCGCCGGGTTGCTCGACGGCTTGTTGTTCGGGAACAGCGCCAGGATCGCCGGATCCTCGCCCGGGGAGCCGCCGGCCGAAACCTCGATCGGGTCGGCCTGATCGCAGCTCCCGCCGTCCCAGAACCCACCGCAGATCAGCGGATCGATCGAGAGCGCCGGATCGGCGACGTCGATCTGGGCGTCGTAGACCCCGGTGTCGGGGTCCGGCTTGCCCGCGGTGTCGCAGAACTGACCGGGGACGTCGCCCGAGAACGTGCCCGTGCAGGCGGTCACCTGGTAGGCCAGCTCGGAGTCGCCGTTCGTCGCGCCGATGTCCCCGGCGCTGACCGGGAGGCCGACCACGTTGGAGTTGTAGTTGGAGTAGTCGGCGAAGTAGATCGCCGAGCAATCGTCCAGCGCGTCGGGCTGGGAGAGGTCGTAGACGCAGACCTCACCACCGGGCGCGGGCTGCTTGACGAGCAGGTAGTCGGCGTCGATGCCTTCGTCGTCGCCGGCGTAGACGCCGTCGGCTCCGGCGTCGACGAGCACATCGACCTCGAGGGTCTCGGTCGTGTTGTGGATGCCGGAGGTCTGGACACCGAACTCGACCGGCTCGGCGGGCGGGTCGGGGTCGGCGAGGAAGTCCAGCCAGCTCGATTCGCCGAATGGGTCGTTGCCGCGCAGGCAAACCCTCGGCCGCGTCGTCGCTCAGGTCGCTGCCCGTGAACGAGCGAGCACCGACGGCGACGATGTCCTCCTCGCCGTGGCTCTCGAGGTCGTCGGTGGCTCCGAGCAGGTAGAGGTCGGCCTCGCTCACGCCGGCGCCGTCACCCGGGTCGACGGCCATCGTGTCGGGGCCGCTCGTGAGATCGAGCTCCGACTTCGAGAGCGAGTCGTCGGACGCCGCCAGCGGCGCGACGTGCCAGGGGACGTGGAGGTCGTCGGCCTTCTCCTTCCCGCCGCCGTCCTGCGATATCGCCACGTTCCCGTCGATGTTCGGGTGGAAGTAGTAACGCCCGTACTCCTGCTCGGCCGGATCGATCTTCGACGGATCGAGCGACAGGCGCACGTAGACCTTGCGCGAGGAGTTGGGCTTCAGCTTGAAACTCAGGCTCTTCGAGTACGACTTCCTGTCGCTCGAGACTGCCACCTTCGCCGGGCTGGCCCCGAAGTCGTTGTAGCGGGCCTTCTCGCCGGTGACCTCGTACCGTGTGCTTCTCCTTGCCCTTGTTGGTCACCTTGAACGCCCTGGTCTCCTCGACCGGGCCGGAGGCGATATCGAGCCCGTAGGAGAGGCTCGCCGGCGAGGCGAGCGAGACGGCCTTGGCGGAGGCGAACGCATCCACTCGACCGGAGCCCATCACGGTCGCTGAGACGGGCTCGCCGAGCAGGTTGTCCTTCAGGTCCTGGTTGGCCTGGTTCATCAACGCCGCCTTGATCTGCTCGGGGCTCCACTTCGGATGGAGCTGCACGAGCAGCGCCGCCACCCCGGCCACGTGCGGGGTCGCCATCGACGTGCCGGAGAACTTGACGCCCTTGTTGCCGGTGCCGGCGTCCGTCGACTGGATGTCATAGCCGGGAGCGGAGATGTCCGGCTTGAGGTCGTTCGTCAGCCTGGCGGGCCCCTCGGAGGTGAAGTCCGTCATCGCGTCCGTATACGCCGGGATCACGGTCGTGTCGGCGTTCAGGGTCGCGTTGACCGTTCCCGAGTTGTAGGAGTTGCCGGGACTGAGCTGGTCGAGGATCGCGTAGCCGTCGTTACCGCTGATCATCACGACCGGGATCGTGATCGGCTCGCCGTCGGTGCTGAGCCCGCTCGGGGCTCCGCCGAACAGCGAAATCAGGATCACCGCCTGGGCGCCGGCCTGCTGGGCGTTGTAGGCCTTCGCCGAACCGGCGCAGTCGCCCTCGCTGGTCGAGCCCTTGAAGACGAGCACGGTCTTGCCGGCCAGCGATCCGCCCGGGAGCGGCGAGCAGAACTGGGCGTCGGCGGGCGTCTCGCTGCCCGGATCCGCCGGCGGGTCGAGCTCGCGACCGTCGTAGAGGTCGGAGGTGATGCCGTCCTCGGGGAAGTCGCCGCCGAAGTCCTGGACGACCATGATCCCGTCGTCGGGCAGGTCGATCGAGGGGCTGTTGATCGAGATCGTCTGGGCCGTGAACTGGTCGATCGACGCGGCGACGGAGATCACGCCGGGAGAGTTGGCGGGCGTGCCGGCGATGTACGCCGAGCCGCCGACGGGCTGGTTGCCCGAGTTGCCGGCGGCGGCGACGAACACGGTGCCCATGTCGACCACGTGCTGCGCGGCGACCGCCTCGGCGGAGTTCTCGGTGCCGTAGTCGACGCCGCCGGAGAACGTGAGGACGTCGGCGGCGTCGTCGGTCTTGCCGTCGTCGTTGGGGTCCATGGCGCGCTCATAGCCCGCGACGAGCACGTCGTCGGTCGAGTCGCCCTCGTCCCAGACCTTGATCGCCAGCAGCTTCGACTTCGGGGCGACGCCGGGGCCGATCTGGCCCTTGACGCCGTCCCCGCAGCAGGTGCCGGAGGTGTGGGAACCGTGGTCGTCGTCGACCCCGTCGAGGGGATCGGGGTCGGGCCGGGGAAGGTCGTTGCTCGTGTCCTCGTCGAGCACGTCGTAGTTGGAGCCGACGAGGTCGTAGCCGCCGATCACCTTCTTCGTCGGAAACGTGCCAGGCTCGATCACGTTCGGATCGTTCGCCTCGTATGCGGCCACGGTGCCCTTGCCGCCGAAGTTCTTGTGGGTGTAGTCGATGCCGGTGTCCACGTCGGCGACGACCACCCCCTTGCCCTTGGCGCCGAGCTTCTTCCAGACCTTGGTCGCGCCGATGAAGGGCACGCTGGACTCGTTCAGCTTCTGGACGATCGCGACGGGCTGGACCGAGGCGACGTCGGAGCGGCCGGCGAGCTCGGAGGCGGCTTTGGACGACATCTGCGCCGAGAAGCCGTTGAGAAGGGTGTCGTAGCGGTAGACGACGTCTCCGCCGGCCGCGCGGGTCTCCGCGATCGCGGCGCGCTGACTGAGCCGGGCGCTGGAGGCAACCTGCTTCTGGGCGCTGCCCGAGAGGCGCTGACCCGCCGACGCGCCCGGCGTCGCGACGGACGGACCGTCCATGACAACGAAGTAGCGGCCGAGGTCCTCAGCCCCCAGGGCGGCGGGTCGAAATCCGTCAGCGAGGCCGGAGTGGGGGCGGACCGTGTCCGCGGGCGTGCTCGTCCCGTCCGATCCCGAAGCCGCAGCGATTCCGGCGACCGTGAACAGAGCGATCGCGAAGAACGGAAAGAAGTAGCGGCGGATCCGGCGGTCCAAGTGAGCCTCCCAGCATCATCGGTTTTGGACGATGCTTTCGACCTTACCCAACCGCCGGCCGCCTAATCCCCGAACCATGAGTCGTCAGCGGAGAGGGTGGGATTCGAACCCACGAGGCAGTTTTCACCGCCCACACGATTTCCAATCGTGCACCTTAAGCCACTCGGTCACCCCTCCAGGTGAGGCGTGGACGATACCCGTGGCTCGAGTCTGCCGCACCAGAGCGCGAACAGGGCGATCGCGACCAGTGCGCCCAGCCAGTGCAGCCCGACGACGACGGCGAGCAGGCTCGGCAGACCGGCCAGGACCGCGCCGAGGAGCGTCGTGGCGAGCGGTAGTCGCAGCGCGCTCGCGGTGATCAGCGAGCAGACCGCCCAGGCGCCGGGTCCGGTCAGCCATCCCCAGTCCTCGAAGAAGGAGTGGGGGAGGAGGATCGCCAAGATGATCGAGATGACCGCCACGCCGACGAGTTGGATCAGTGCGGCGCGGATCGCCAGGGATCGATCGATCTCGGACACCAGCCGATTATCCCGGACGGTCAGGCATTCGCCCGCGGCGCGGACGGGTACGAGCATCGAGGAGTACGCGAACCTGGCCGAGCTGCTTCCCGACCTGTATTCGCGCTACTCCTGAGCGCTAATACCTGTAGTGGTCCGACTTGTACGGGCCGTCCTGCGGAACGCCGATGTAGTCGGCCTGCTCAGGGGTCAGCTCCGTCAGGTGGATGCCGAGAGCATCCAGGTGAAGCCGGGCGACCTTCTCGTCGAGGTGCTTCGGCAGCACGTAGACGCCGAGCGGGTACTCGTCGATCTTCGTGTGCATCTCGATCTGCGCGATCACCTGATTCGTGAACGAGTTCGACATCACGAAGCTCGGGTGGCCCGTCGCGTTGCCGAGGTTCAGCAGCCTTCCCTCGGAGAGGACGATCACGCCATGGCCGTCGGGGAAGCGCCACTCGTCGACCTGCGGCTTGATCCTGATCCGCTCGACCGCGTCGTCGTGCTCGAGTCCGGCGATGTCGATCTCGTTGTCGAAGTGGCCGATGTTGCCGACGATCGCCTGGTGCTTCATGCGCGCCATCTGCTCGGCCGAGATCACGTCCCGGTTGCCGGTGGCCGTGATGAAGATGTCGGCGGTCTCGACGACGTCCTCGAGCGTCACGACCTCGTAGCCCTGCATCGCCGCCTGAAGCGCGCAGATCGGGTCGATCTCGGTGACCTTGACCCGAGCGCCCTGGCCGCGGAGCGACTCGGCGCAGCCCTTGCCGACGTCGCCGAAGCCGAGGATGACGGCGACCTTGCCGCCGATCATCACATCGGTGGCCCTGTTGATCCCGTCGATCAGCGAGTGGCGGCAGCCGTAGATGTTGTCGAACTTCGACTTCGTGACCGAGTCGTTGACGTTGATGGCTGGGAAGAGCAGCTTGCCGTCCCTCTGCATCTCGTAGAGCCGCATGACTCCCGTCGTCGTCTCCTCGGTGACGCCGATGACGCTCTCGCCGATCCGCGTCCACTTACCGGGGTCGCGTTTGAGCGTCTCGTTGAGCAGCGCCAGGAAGACCTTGAACTCCTCCGACTCTCCGGTCGAGGGGTCGGGGGCTTCACCCGCGGCCTCGAACTCGGTGCCCTTGTGGACGAGCATCGTGGCGTCGCCGCCGTCGTCGAGGATCAGGTTCGGGTCGCCCAATTCACCTGGCCATGTCAGGGCCTGCTCGGTGCACCACCAGTACTCCTCGAGCGTCTCGCCCTTCCAGGCGAAGACCGGAACGCCCTGGAGGTCGTCCGGGGTGCCGTCAGGGCCGACGACCACGGCGGCCGCCGCCGGGTCCTGGGTCGAGAAGATGTTGCAGCTCGCCCAGCGGACCTCGGCGCCGAGGGCGGTCAGCGTCTCGATCAGCACGGCGGTCTGAACCGTCATGTGAAGCGATCCGGTGATCCGCGCGCCGGCGAGGGGCTGTGAGGCGGCGAACTCCTCGCGCGTCTTCATCAGTCCCGGCATCTCGTGCTCGGCGAGCTGGATCTCCTTGCGGCCCAGTTCGGCGAGGCCGAGGTCGGCGACCTTGTGGTCGAGCGTGGACGATGCGGTCTCGGTGGTTCCCATTGAGAATCTCCTATCGGTCATGGAGCCGTGGCTCGGTGATTGAAGATCCTGCGAAACACCCGGCTGCACGTGACCGGAGCCTCTCCCTCGACGAGTCGAGGACGGCGCGCATCGGATCTCGAGCGTGCCGCGCAATTATGCCGAATCGGAGCATTTGCGCGCGTCTGCGCCGCGGCTCCGTGGGCGCGACCGGCTGGCTTCGTACCCTGGCGCAGTGTTGAGCGTCGCCAAGCGGGAGCCCTCGGCATTTCTCTTCGCCGGGCAGATCCTCGGAGTCCTCCTCTATCCCTTCATGACGGGAAGCGTCGGCAGGGCGGCGTTCAGCCTGTTCGGCATCGCCCTCCTCGGCCTCGTCGTGCTCGCTGTGCACGACTCGCCCGGGCCTGACCTGGGTCGCGATCGGCCTCGCCCTCCCGGCCACGGCGCTCCTGCTGATCCAGGTGGTCACGGGGAGCGACGATCTCCTGCCGTACTCCTCGGCGCTCGAGGCGCTGCTCTACTTCTACGCCGCCGGCGCACTGATCGCCTACATGCTCGCCGACCATCAGGTCACCCGCGACGAGCTGTTCGCGGTCGGTGCGACGTTCACCCTGGTGGCGTGGGCGTTCGCCTACACCTACGTCGTCTGCCAGGCGATCGAGCCCGAGACGTTCACCGCAGCCGTCGACCCGACCGGCGAGCGGAGCTGGATGGAGCTCCTGTTCATGAGCTTCACGACCCTGTCGAGCACCGGCCTCGGCGACGTCATCCCGGTCAAGTCGTTCGGGCGCAGCGTCGTCATGATCGAGCAGCTCGTCGGACTCGCGTTCGTCGCGATGCTCGTCTCGCGGATCGTCGGGCTGACGATCTTCCGCCGGCCGGAGTAGATCGCTTACTTGACCTTGACGTTGTCGATGCCGACGAAGTTGAAGTTCTGCATCGCCACCTCTGCGACCCGCAGGGTCACCTTCTCGCCGCGGTACTTCTTGACTCTGGTCTTGAAGGACTGCCAGTCGCTGACGTAGTTGCCGGCGGCGGCGCCGCGATAGCGGGTCCGGCCCGACATCACGATCGGGTCCTTCCTGGGCCTGTACACGGTCTGGAGAATGTCGCTGTTCGACGACGTCGAGGGCTTGGCATTCGGCTTGATCAGATCGATGCTGAAGTACTGATCGTCCACGGCGGGTTCGGCGAACGTCCCCTGCTGTACCCAAGCTCCCACAGCGTTATGCCAGAAGGCCTTCAGCTTCAGTGCCTTGGCGTCATTCGGGATCTTGATGGTGCGCGAGAGGAAGCCGTTGCTCTGATCTTCCATGTCGATGAACGGACTGAATTTGCCGATCGGCTTCGGGAGTTCGATTCCCGCGATGAGCTTCGACTTGGGCGCAGGGTCCGTAGCGATCCGGTGATCCTTGTCGTAGATCTTCCACTTGGCGGCACTGGACGACTTCGTATCCCAGCCGCTGAAGTTCCCCTTCTCGAAATTCCCGTTCTCGATCTTCGCGCCGAAAGCGACTCCGGCCACCGCAACGGTTGCGACGATCACCAGAACTCCCCCCAAACGGATCCGTGCCATTCCTGCTCTCCCTTCGTGACAACGTTGAAGGCGGGGCACTCTAATACTTGCGCCAGCGCGCCTCCAATGTTGTCTCGCCGCGATACCCTTCCGCACCGCGCCACGGCGCCCTCGGAGGGGTGGCAGAGCGGTTGAATGCGGCAGTCTCGAAAACTGTTATACGTCGATTAGGCGTATCGAGGGTTCGAATCCCTCCCCCTCCGCTTTCCCGTGAGAAGTTGACCGAACTCCCGTCTGCGGTCGCGCCGGCAGCGAAGGATCGGAGGAGCATCCGTGCCCCTCCGATCCCAGCGCGGTCAGCTCCTCTTCGCGTAGTCCCCGAACTCGCCGAAATCGACCATCTCGCACGGCTCGTCGCCGAGCACCTCGGCATCGTGACCGGGTGGGATGGCAACGACCTCTCCGGGGCCGATGTCTGTATCGGAGCCGTCGTCCATGTGGATCCTCATCCGCCCGGACAGGACGTAGCCGAGGTGCGACACCTTGCACGAGTCGGTTCCGGCGATCGGCTTGACGTTCGCCGACCACTTCCAGCCGGGCTCGAACGTGCCGCGCCCGACCGGCTGACCGGCGACGTTGACGACGAGGGCCTGACCGTTGCCCTCGAACTTGCGAACCTCGTCCGGAGCGTCGAAGCTCCGAGCTTCTACTTGGGCCATGATGGGCCTCCTTGGGTCGCAGGGCCCGCCCGGTACGAGTGTCTCTCCGGGCCGGTCCAAATGCAAGGCGAGTTTCGTGCCCTTCCGCACGGACTACTGAGTCGGTTCCACACCCGCTGCTGATGCCCGCCGGCGGGGTGGGATCTAGGCTCGCCTGAATGAGCGACGAGCCGACACCCTCGCCCGCGCTGCTCGCCTACGACGGCTCCGACTCCGCCGGCGCGGCGATCGTCGAAGCGGGGAGGCAGTTGCGAACGCCGAAGGCCGCGCGCGTGCTCACGGTCTGGACTCCGCTCGAGGACATCCCCTTCTGGGGTCCGGCGATGACTCGCTTCCCCGACGACCTGCTGCAGGCTGCGCGGAGAGAGGCCGAGAAGCTCGCGGCCGAGGGGTCCGAACTGGCGAACGCGGCCGGATCGAGGCCGAGCCTCTCGTCACCTCCGGCGAGCCCGTCTGGCGGAGCGTGATCGATGCCGCCGACTCGATCGGCGCCGGCGTGATCGTGTTGGGCTCCCACGGCCGGGGCACCGTCGGCTCGGCGGTGATGGGCAGCGTCGCGACCGCGGTCGCCCACCACGCGACGATCCCTGTCCTCATCTGCCGCAGGCGGGGCTGATCGCGCCCGGCGACATTCGCGATTCCGGGGCGTCGAATCCGTGCGCACCCGCGACGGCGTCGCCTACGGCATCCGCGAGATCACGGCCTCCGACCGGGACCGGCTGTTCGCCTTCGTTGCGGGGCTCAGCCCGGACACCAGGTACCGGCGTTTTCTGCACGCGGTCGGGAACCTGAGCGAGAAGGAGCTGACGAGCTTCACCGATCTCGATCACCGCGACGCCGATGCCCTCGTGGCGGTCGACGATCGTGGCGACCTGATCGGAGTCGCCCGCTACGGGCGCGGTACCGACGCCCCCGACGTCGCCGAGGTCGCGGTGACCGTTGCCGACCGCTGGCAGGGGCGGGGCGTGGGAACCGCCCTGCTGAAGCGACTCGCTGCGGCGGCCGACCGGGACGGGATTCGAAGATTCGCCGCCAGCTGCTTCGCGAGCAATACGGAGATGATCAACCTGTTCGAGGAGCTGGGCATGACCCGGCGAACGGGTTACTGCTCGGGAGTCGTCGAGCTCGAGATCGAGCTTCCCCACCTGTTGGGCTGAGTTTCCGGAGCGCCTTGGAGCCCCGACGCATCGAGCAGCATCGCGGCCAGATCGACGGCACCGTCGACGTCGGGCTCACGACCGGTCGCGATGTTTGCCCAGACGAGCGTCCGAGCGAGGAGACCGATGCTGTTGGCCACCTTGTCGCTGACTTCGACGGATGGATCGATCTCGGCGAGGAGGCGCTGCAGGGCACGGTTGGCGTGAACGGTCGCGGGGCCCTCCGGATCCATCAGGACCCGGATGGCCAGGGCGGGCTCCCGCTGGGTGAACTCGGTCAGGGGGTCGGAGCTCGCGGCGAAAACGAGAAAGCGCCGGAGGATGTCGAGGAAGCGGTCGCTTCCCTGGCCCTCCGCCTGCGGCTCGACCAGCTCCAGCCACCGGTCGATCAGCGAGCCGAAGACCTCGCCGATCAGCTGCTCGCGCTCGCCGACCCAGCGATAGAGAGTCGTCCTGCTGACGTCGAGCTCGTCGGCGAGCGCCTGCATCTCGAGCCGGTCCCCGGCGAGGAACCTGACCCGCGCCAGATCGATGGCATCGGCTCTCCGCGCCCGTCGAAACGTGGGTTCAGGCGTCGTCTGGGTGACCGCGTCGCTCATGGGCGCAGCATATCCGACGTAGCAAGTGGAAAAAGATCGATAAAAGATCAAAATGAAACGTCTTGACAAAATGTTGCAGATCGGATAGCGTTGCCGCGTGCTTGCCGTCAGCCCGAACCGGAGGACCAGATGACCACTGCCACCCAAACCGAGCAGGACCTCGCCGACCTCGACGTCAGCGATCTCGACCTCTGGCGGGAGGGGCCACCGCACGAGGTCTTCACCCGGCTTCGCAGTGAGGACCCGCTGCACTGGAGCGAACTCGGCGACTTCCCCGACGAAGCCGGTTTCTGGTCGGTGGTCCGCAACGAGGACATCAGGGCGGTTGGACGCGACACCGACACGTTCTCCTCGGAGCGCAGCATCATCCTCGTCGACAAGCTGGCCGCTGAAGGCCAGCCCGATCCGATGGATCTGAGCGCGAACATGCTCATCTCCCAGGATCCGCCCCGCCACGATCGCCTCAAGGCGCTCGTGCAGCGAGCGTTCACGCCGAAGCAGGCGATCGACCACACCGAGCGGATGCGGGAGATCATCAACGACGTGTTCGACCGGGCGCTCGAGGCCCACCCCGATGGGCGGCTGGACCTCGTCCAGGACGTCGGGATCTTCGTGCCGTCGATGGTGATCGGCGACATGCTCGGGGTGCCGCGCGAGGACGCCGAGCGTCTCGTCGACTGGACCAACAGGACGACCGCGTTCGAGGATCCGCGCATGGTTCCCGATCTCGGCGATGTCTGGCGAGCGCTGGAGGAGTTCATCCCCTACGTGAACTCGATGATCGACGAGCGCGAGGCCAACCCCACCGACGACCTCACCACGGCATTCATCGAGGCGGAGGTGGATGGAGAGCGGCTCTCCCACGAAGAGGTGCTGATGTTCTTCTTCCTGCTGATGGTCGCCGGCAACGACTCGACCCGCGCCGTCTTCACGTCGGGCATCAAGAGCCTTCTCGACGATCCTGAGCAGATGGAGCTCGTCCGCTCGGGCGCGGTGCCGCTCGAGCAGGTCGTCGAGGAGTTCGTCCGCTTCCATCCGGCCTTCGCCTACATGCGCCGAACGGCCACGCGCGACACGGAGCTGGCGGGCAAGGACGTCAGGGCCGGCGACAAGCTCGCGCTCTGGTACGTCTCCGGCAACCGCGACGAGACCGCCTTCGACGATCCGCAGCGCTTCGACGTGCGGCGGGACCCGAACCCTCATCAGGGTTTCGGCGGCGGTGGCAAGCACTTCTGCCTCGGCGCCGGATTGGCCCGCCTCGAGCTGAAGCTCTGGATCGAGGAGACGATGCGGCGGTTCGAGGACATCGAGTTCGATGGCGACTGCGAGCGGGTCAGCTCCACCTTCCTCAATCAGTACCGCACGATCCCGGTGACCCTCGTCAGCCGCTAAGGCGTCACGGGCGGCAATGGGCTGGGCTTGGCGACTCCCTCTACGTCTCGCGATACGTGTTGCCGAAGCGGCGCTGAGCGCCCGCCGTCGCTCAGCGGTGGACGTCCGACTCGATCCCGAGCGAGTTGATCAGGCCCGCCAGCATCGAGTAGTGCCCCGCGAGCATGCAGAGCTCGACGAGGTCCTGGTCGCTGAGCTCCTGGCGGAGCCCGGCGAAGGTCTCGTCGGAGATGCGGTCGTCGTCGTGGAGCTCGTCGACCGCCTGGAGCAGGAGTCGCTGCCGCGTCGACCACGGTCCGGAGGCGACGTCCTCGGCGGTCACCGCCTCGACCTGGTCCGCGGAGAGGCCGGCGGCACGTCCCATCCGGCGGTGGTGGACCGCCTCGTACTCGGCGCCCGTGCGGTGCGACACGCGGAGGATCACGAGCTCGGTATCGATCCTGGGCAGGCCGCCGCGCGGCATCAGGGTGCCGGCGAACCTGAGCCAACGGCGGAACATGCCGCGGTTGCGGCCCATCGTCGTGAACAGGTTGAGCGGCGCCGTCGTCTTCGCGGCCCGCGCCGAGATCCTCGCGATCAGGTAGTTGGGCAGGCCGAGCTCGCTACGGGTCGCCGGCCGGACGCGCGGGCTCGTCACCTGTCGCCCGCCCATTTCTGGTTCCGCGCTACTTGCCGAACTTGACGTTGTCGATGCCGACGTAATTGAAGGAGAGGGAGTCGACCTCGGCGAGGCGCAGCGTGACCTTCTCGCCCTGGTACTTCTTGACGCTCGCCTTGAAGCCCTTCCAGCCGCTCACGAACTCGCCGGCCCGACGGCCGGCTCGTGCCGCTTCGGGGGTTTGAACGGCTTCGTCTTCGGGGAGTAGAGGTTGCCGAGGACGTCGCTCTTCTTGGTGCTCTCCGGATCCGCCTTGGCGTCGAGCAGGTCGATGCTGAAGTACTGGTCGCCTTCGGAGGGCTCGAGGAACGATCCGCCGAAATGCCACTCACCGGCGTCGTTGTGCCAGTACGCCTTCAGCTTCAGGGTCTCCGCGTTCGACGGGACCTTCAGCGTCCGGTAGAGGACGTTGTGGCCCGGGCCGGTCATGTCGATCACGGGGCTGTACTTGCCCTTCGGCTTCGGCAGGGTGATGCCCGGGCTGCCGCCGCGCGGGAACGAGGTCTTGGCGCCCGTTGTGATCGTCCGCGTCTTCTTCGTGTAGAGGCGCCAGCGGTTGGGGGAGACGAGGCCGTGGCGCATCAGGCCTGAGGCGGTGGTCTTCGTCTTCCAGTTCTTGAAGGTGCCCTTCTCGAAGTTGCCGTTCTTGACCTTCGCGCCCTCGGCTACGCCCGCAGTGGCGATGCCGGCAATCAGCACCGTCGCCAGAACCCCGACCACCCTCAAACGACGACTCATCCCTGTTCCTCCCTGATTGAGCGGCCGCGGCCGCGATGCCGAACTTGCGCGCCGGATCCTATCGCTCGTTCGAGCGCCCGGCGACGGTCAGCGGGTTCGAACCGACCTCTAGCATCGGCGGTGTGACCGCCAATCCGCCGATCACGGTCAGGGTCGCCGGCGCCGGCGACCTCCTCCGGGTCGGGCATCTGCTGCACGACTTCAACACCGAGTACGGCGAGCCGACCCCGGCGCCCGAGGAGATCGCCGTGCGGATCGGCGAGCTCATCGACGCCGGGGAGACGACCGTCCTCGTGGCGGGCGAGCCCGAGGCGCAGGGTCTCGCGGTGCTGCGCTTCCGGCCGTCGATCTGGAGTGCGGCACTCGAGTGCTATCTGGCGGAGCTCTACGTCGTACCCGGGTTGCGTGGCGGCGGTTACGGCAAGGCCCTACTCGGCGCGGTCCTCGAACATGCCCGCGACCGCGGCGCCGACCACATCGACCTCGGCACGTCCGAGGACGACGTCGCGGCCCGCGGGCTCTACGAGAGCTTCGGATTCCGGCGGACCGAGGGCCCGGAGGGCCCGGTCATGTACGTCTACGAGCGCGAGCTCTAGATGCCGAGGCGCCGAATTCACGGATCAGCTTGCGGTAGACGCCGAAGGCGGGCTTGCGCGAGTAGTCGTCGCGCAGCAGGCCGAAGAACGACTGGAAGTTCGGCCCGGCGCTGTTGTTGTCGCGGAGGCCGAACCAGTTGAGGCTGGTGACTCCGTAGGTACCGCGATAGCGGTTCAGCTTGCGGACGAATCCGCGGAGGGCCGTCTCCTGAGCGCTCTCGGTTCGTCCCGGGCCCGTCGGATAGCCGAACTCCTCGAGGTGGATCGGCTTGCTCGCGCCGAAGCCCGCCATCGGCATGAAGCACTCGCGGACCTGTGCGATCGCCTCGAGCATCGCGTCGCCGGGGTTGACGATGGACGCCGGGACGAACGTCCCCGGATAGGCGTCGACGCCGACCCAGTCGGTCGCCCTGCGCAGCCGTTCGCCGCCGAGCTCGCCGACCTCGCGCCAGAAGTCGGAGTCGGAGTCGCCGAAGCGCCACGCGTAGTTGAAGCCGGTCTCGAGCCGGTCGTAGCCGAGCCTTCGCGCCTCGTGCTTGGCGGCCGGAACCCCTCGCGCGAGCGCCTCGACCGCATTCTCGTAGAAGCCGTCGGAGGTGTTGGGCGAGAAAGCGATGTTCACCTCGTTGGTGATCTGCAGGCCCGACGACGTGGCGGATCGGGCCGAACGCCCTGACGACCCGCCGCACGTAGTCGAGCCAGGCGCCGATGTCGCCGTTCTGCGCCGCCGTCGGGTGGTAGCGGACCTGGATCTCGACGTCGAGACCGAGGCGCGAGTAATGGCGGGCCATCCCGGTGAACTCCCGGATCCCAGCCCCCCCGTCGGCCATGAACAGCCGGTTGAGTCGGACCTTGAGCGTCGCGATCCCCCTGCAGCTTCAGCAGCGCGGCATCCCGCTCGTCGGCATCCTCGGGAACGGTCGGTGTCGTCTGGCCGCTGCCGGCCTCGCCCGCCAGGCGCGGACCGATCCCGAACTCCATCCTGGGCGCCGCCGAGCGGAGTGTCGTCGGCGTAGCTCTGGTCGCAGTGCGGGTCCGGCTCCGAGGGCGGGGGAGTGGCCGACGGCGGCACGACTCCCGACGTGTCCCACGGGATCGCCGACGCGTTCGCGGCCGCCCCGAGGAGCGTCGCGAGGCTCACGCCGAAGACGACCGCGAGTCGCGCAAAGACCGGCGAATTCGGAAGCATCGGGGGATGGTCGCGGAAGCGCAAGTTTCATGCGCCGTATGACGGGTATCGAAATCTCGCCCGTGACGGGCACAGACCGGAGCTTCCTTCTGCTTCCGCTCCACCAGGTCCGTCCCGCTCGGTAGCCAAGGCGAGCCGTCCTCTCCCCCGGAGGCGGCTCGCCCCACGCTGCACGAACGCCGAAATATCGTTGAGAGCGGCTAGGAGGCTCGGCGTCGCCCCGAGCCGAAGAGCTCGGTCGTGAGCACGTCGCAGGATCGCTCGAGCTGAGCGATCGTCGCGTCCTCGACGCTGCGGACGCCGGTCCGCGAGTTGATCCAGGCGTTGGCTTCGCGATGGGAGCAGCGGCGCTTGCGGGCCAGCTCGGAGATCAGGCGGTGGCGCTCGGCGCGGAGGTCCTTGCGCCGCTGGAACGCGGGAATCGGGACGTCCTCGGGAGTCTCGTCGGCGAACCCGCCGCTGCCGGGGTGGGCGCGGCGATCGGCTGGACGCCCTCGTCACCGGGTTCGCCGAACAGGTTCATCTGCGGGACGACGTCGGCCGCAACCGGTACGAAGTCGGGCTCGTCGTCACCCGGCTCGTTCTGGATCCGCTCCTCCTGCTCGTCCCAGAGCAGGTCCTCGTCGCCCGCCTGGCGACGGGCGAACCTGTGCAGCTCGTCCTCGATCTTGGCGGCGTGGGCGCGGAGGACCGGCTCGGCAGGCAAGAACAGCCAGCTGTCGTCTCCCGACCCGCTGCCGGTGCGGACGAAGCGGCCGACGATCTGCCGGAAGATCATCGGCGTCTTCGCGGTGGTGGCGTAGACGCCGACCCGGAGGCGTGGGATGTCGACGCCCTCGGAGACCATGTTGACCGCGACGATCCAGCGCCCACTGCTCCTCGCGAACTCGCGGAGCCGCTCGTGGGCGCCCGCGTCCTGGTGGAGGACGATCGTCGGCGACTCACCGCAGATGCCCGCCAGCGAGCCCGCGACCACCCGGGCGTGGTCGCTGTTGGAGGCGACCACGAGCCCACCGGCGTCCGGGTGACCGGAGGCGCGGACCCGGGTGAGCTGGGCGTCCGCCTGGCGCAGGATCCGGGGCAGCCCCTCGGGGAGGTCGGTCGAGATTGCGGTTCGGTAGCGGCGCCCGCGCTCGCGGGTCGAGAGGTCCTCTTCGAACGAGCTCTCGATCGTCCGGTCGCCGCTCTTCCAGACGAGCGTCCCGTCGAAGGGGACGAAGACCATCCGCCGGCAGGCGCCGTCGTGGATCGCCTCGGCATACGAGTACGAGACGTCGGGACGGGCGAACCCGTCGCCGTCGTAGGTGATCCCCGGGATGGGCGCGTCGTCGCTGCGGAACGGAGTCCCGGAGAGCAGGAGTATGCGGCCCGCCGCTCCGAGGGCCTTCGTGAAGCCCTCGCCCCAGGCCAGTTCATCGCCGAGATGATGAACCTCGTCGGCGATCACGAGCGTCCGCTTCGTGCACTCCCTGGCGTAGGTCGTCGCCGAGGACGCGACGCGGGCGTAGGTCACCGCCACGCCCTGGAAGTCCTCGGTCGTGCGCAGGTGAGTCGCATCCGGCTGCAGGCTCAGGCCCACACGAGCGGCCGCCGACGCCCACTGCTGAGTCAGGGGTGCGGTCGGGCAGACGACCGCCACGCGGTCGATCTCGCCGCGCCGAAGCAACTCCTTGGCGAGCACGACTGCCGGCCGCGTCTTGCCGGCCCCCGGCGCCGCCGCAATCAGGAAGGGGCCGGTTCGCCAGCCCGCGGCCGCGGCAAGGGCCCGCCGCTGCCAGGACCGCAACGACGGCTCGCCGAACGAGGCCGGAAGCTCCGGGTCGACGGCGGCGGTATCGCTTTGGATGGGCATGGAGCGCGGCATCCTGAGCACCGAACCGGACGGACGCCGCCACGCCCGATGAACAGCGGTGGCATGCGGAGGCGGGCACGGGTCGCGATCGGTCGAACGGGCCCCCGATCGGCCTTTCGACGGCCGCGATCGCTAACCTGACGGCGCAATTCGATAAAGGTGAGCCGAGTCTCGATCCCCAGGGATCGGGAGCGGGGGAACCAGAAGTTTGGGGCTAACCCGTCGCTCGCGGCGGGGGCGCAGCTCTTTCAGCGCCAGCCCGTCAGCTAACCCCGTAGGCCGACGAAGGAGGTTCGGGACGTTGACCTACGGATTTCGAGGCAGGGGCCTCAGGTATGCAGTTGCAGCGTTGTGCGTCGTCGCGATCGGCGCTTCCGCGTCAACGGCCGCCTTCGCCGGCGGCGGGGTCGGAACGGGCGACGGTGGCAACGGCGACGGCGTCTTCCCGCTCCCCAAGGGCAAGTACTCCTATGGCGACGGACTCGGCGCCGGCCGCGGCCACGAGGGCCAGGACATCATGACCAAGTGCGGCAAGCCGATCGTCTCGGCTCAGCAGGGCCGGGTCCAGATGAACAAGTACCAGTCGGCCGCGGGCAACTACATCGTCATCGACGGCAAGGGCAAGGCGAAGGATCTCGCCTACATGCACATGAAGAAGCCGTCCAAGCTCAAGGTCGGCGACAAGGTCTCGATGGGCGAGGAGATCGGCAAGGTCGGCGACACCGGTGACGCGACCGCGTGCCACCTCCACTTCGAGATGTGGTCGAACCCCGGCTGGTACGAGGGCGGGCATCCGGTCGACCCGAAGCCGAGCCTCCGGCAGTGGGCCAAGGAGAGCGGCCGCTAGGACCGCAGCGGCGGGGCCGTCTTCCCTTTCGGGGATGATGGCCTGCAATGGCGTCAGCAATCCTCTGGGGCGCGGTGGCGGCCTCGTCGCTATTGATCGGGGCGGCCCTCGGGCTCGTCCCGTAAATGGCCCGACCGCCAGATCGGGCTGGTCCTGGCGTTCGGCGCCGGCGCTCTGATCAGCGCGGTCAGCTTCGAGCTCTGGGAGGAGGGCTTCCAGGTGGGCGGCGCTCTCTGGGTCGGCGTGGGGCTGGCGCTCGGAGCGCTCTCGTACTACTTCGCGAGCCGCCGTCTCGAAGATGGCGACGAGGCGACGAAGACCCGCGGCCATCGGGCGCCCTCCGGCTCGGGAGGCAAGGCGCTGGCGCTCGGGGCGACGCTCGACGGCATCCCCGAACAACTCGTCCTCGGGATCGGCCTGGCGGCGGGGAAGGGGATCAGCGTCAGCCTGCTGCTGGCGATCTTCATCTCGAACCTGCCCGAGGCGATCGGCTCGTCGAGCGAGATGAGCGCCGCGAATAAGTCGAACCGCACGATCATGCGGCTCTGGTTCGCGGTCGCGATCCTCGTCACGGCCGCGACCGCCTCGGGTTACGCGCTGGCCGACGTGACCGGGCATTCGTTCACGGCCGGCATCGACGGCTTCGCGGCCGGCGCCCTGCTGGTCATGCTGATCGACTCGATGATCCCGGAGGCGCGTTCGACGGCGGGGCGGGTGGCGGGATTGGCGAGCGTCCTCGGCTTCGCCGTCGCGGCCGGCCTCTCGCTCTCGTGAGCGATCGAATCAGTGATCCCAGAGGGTCACGCAGCCGCTGATCGTCGACGGGGTGCCGATCTCCGGCTGGTCCGACTTCGGCTCGGCGGTCCAGCAGCCGAAGGCGTTGATCTCGAGGTCGAACTCCTGCGGCCCGGCGGTGCAGTCCCACTGCTTGTCGGCCACCTCCTCGCAGGTCGGCGCCTCGCCGCCGAGCTGGCCGTCCAGCGAACTCGCCATCGCCTCGGGCGTCAGGCCGATGAACGGTGTCGGCCGGAACGCGAAGACGGCGAAGAGACCGAGGACGACGATCAGCGTCGCGACGTAGGGGAAGACCTTGCGGAAACTCACCCGCGGGACGATATTCCCCGGCCGATACGGTCCTCGCATGGAAGCCGGAGCAACCGAGCCCGTGGTCACCGACGTCCCCGGCGAGAGCCGGTACGAGATCCGGCTCGGCGACGAGCTCGTCGGTTTCGCCGCGTACGAGCGGCGGCCGGGCGAGATCACGTTCACCCATACCGAGATCGACCCCTCGTTCGAGGGCCGCGGGCTTGCCGGCCGCCTGATCGGCACGGCGCTCGACGCCGCCCGCGAGGAGAAGCTCGCTGTGCGACCCGTCTGCCCCTACGTCCGCGCCTACATCGAGGAGCACCCGGCGTACGAGAGCCTCGTAAGCAGTAACTTCTCCTGACTTCAACCGCACGTGTGAGCCCCAGGGACAGGAGCAAGATCTGATGAGCAAGTCGATGAACGGATTCGGAGTGAGGATCGCGACCGCGCTGGCGGCATTCGCGCTCGTCGCGGTACTGACCACCGGAACGGCGAACGCCGGTGTCGGCATGAAGTGCCCCGGCACGTTCCAGGTCCTCCACAACGACAAGATCAACAACCTCTCGATTCCGGCCGGCGCGTACACGATCCGGGTCAAGCGAATGACCTGCCAGTCGGCCTCCGACAACTTCAAGAACTTCCTCAGCGCTCCCGGCAACAAGCTCCCGAAGGGCTGGAAGCTCTTCAAGAGCAAGCAGAAGTTCAAGAGCACGACCGGCGGCGGCTCGTTCAAGATCGCGCGCTCCGGCGGCGGCGGTGGCGGCGGCGGCGGTGGCGGCGGCGGCGGCACAACCGGCAAGTGCCCCGGCACGTTCCAGGTTCTCCACAACGACAAGATCAACCGGCTGCAGATTCCGGCCGGTGCCTACCAGATCCGGGTCAAGCGGATGACCTGCCAGTCGGCCTCCGACAACTTCAAGAACTTCCTCAGCGCTCCCGGCAACAAGCTCCCGAAGGGCTGGAAGCTGATCAAGCCGAAGCAGAAGTTCAAGAGCAAGTCCAGCGGCGGCTCGTTCCGGATCTCGCAGGTCAGCTAGCCCCGGAGACGCCGCTCAACGGCTCTTGAGGAGGCGGGCGACCGCGTCCATCATCTCCTCGGTGCGTTCCTCGCGGTCCCCCTCGGCGGCCCCGACGACGCAGTGGCGGGCGTGGTCGTCGAGCACCTCGATCGCAACCCGATCGAGGGCCGAGCGGATCGCGGAGATCTGGGTGAGGATGTCGATGCAGTAGCGCTCGTCGTCGACCATGCGCTCGACGCCGGCCACCTGGCCGCCGATGCGTCGGAGGCGCTTGGTCAGATCGTCCTTGTCGTCGATGTACCCGGGGTGGGCCGAATCTGTGGCCGGCATCGGCCCTCCAGTCGTGGTCGCCTGCGGAGAGCCTCCGATGATACCCCTGGTGGGTATTGACGCAAGTCGCGAGTATCGACGCTCGAAGCCGGGACAGCCGACTCGCTATAAGTCACTGGCAATGGACGGCTACTTCGCATCGGATTCGATGCTGCGCCGTGTCCAGGGGGAGCGGGTCCTGATGATCTCGGGTCCGAGGGCGCTGCTCATGCAGGCGGCACATCCCCTCGCCGTCGAGGGGCTGCTCGCGCACACGCAGGGTCTCGACGATCCCTACACCCGGCTGCGCCGCACCGCCGAGGTGATGAACGCGATCGGGTTCGGCTCCCGCGAGGAGGCCGATCGCATGACCCGTCGCGTGCGGGCAATGCACCGGACCGTCCGGGGAGAGCTCACCGCCGACACCGGGCCGTTCCCGGCCGGAACCCCCTATGCCGCCGACGACCCGGCGTTGCTCATGTGGGTCCTGTTCAGCCTCGTCGACTCCGGGATCGTCGTCTACGAACGCTTCGTCGCGAGCATGAGTCGAGACGAGAAGGAGCGCTACTGGGCCGACTTCAGGATCGTCGGCAATCTCTTCGGCCTCGCCGACTCCGAGATGCCGGCCGATCTGGCGGAGCTCGACGCCTATCGCCACGACATGTACGCGAGCGGCGATCTGTTCGTGACCGATTGGGCCCGCGAGCAGGCGATCGAGATCGTCTTCGAGCCGCCCGTCCCGGTTCACCTCAGGCCGCTCGTCGAGGCGGTCAACTTCGTCACTGTCGCCCTGCTCCCGAAGCCGATCCGCGACCAGTTCGACTTCTTCCCGCTGCCGCCGGCGCCGGTCCGCTCGCTCGCGGTGGGCGTCTACGCCGAATACGTCAAGCGTGCTGTCCTGCCCTTCGTCCCGAGCCGCTTCCGCCGGCTAGCACCCGTCTGATGGCGGACGAGCGCGACCCGGAGGAGGACGGGGAGGACGGCCTCCGCGACGAGGACTCACCGCGGATCAGGACCGGGCGGATCGGACGCACCGCCGGGGTCGGCGGGATGGTCGCCGGCCAGGGCCTGCGCTGGGCCGGCACCCGCCTCGCCAACATCGCCCGCGACGATCAGAAGTCGCAGCGTGCCACCGACGATCGCGTCGCCGCGATCGCCGTCCAGATCGCCCGCCAGCTCGGGGAGATGAAGGGGGCGGCGATGAAGATCGGCCAGGTCCTCTCGACCGTCGAGATGCCGGGGCTCTCGGAGGAGGGGCAGGAGGAGTTCCGCGCCGCGCTCGCCCAGCTGCGCGACAACGCCCCGACGTTCGGGTTCGACGACATCCGCAAGGTCGTCGAGGCGGATCTCGGCCGCTCGATCGAGGACGCCTTCGCCGAGTTCGACCCTGAGGCCTTCGCCGCGGCCTCGATCGGCCAGGTCCATCGAGCGACGACCCACGAGGGCGATGAGGTCGCCGTCAAGGTGCAGTACCCCGGGGTCGCCGAGGCGGTCGAGGTCGACCTCAGGAACCTCCACCTGATCCTGCGCCTGGTCAAGCGGATGGCACCCGGGCTCGACGTCAAGGCGGTCGGCGGGGAGATTCGCGAGCGCATCTCCGAGGAGCTCGACTACGAGCTCGAGGCCCAGAACCATCGAGCCCTCGAGCGCGCGTTCCGCGGGCATCCGTTCGCGGTCGTCCCGCGGGTCCACACCGCGCTCTCGGGGCGGCGCGTGCTGGTCTCCGACTATCTCGAGGGTGCTCGTTTCGACGCGGTCAAGGAGATGGACGAGGCGACCCGCGACCGCTACGGCGAGATCGTCTTCCGCTTCTTCTTCGACCGCGAACGAACGCTGATGATCCTCGGCGATCCGCATCCGGGCAACTACCTCCTGCTGCGCCGACGGCAAGGTCGGCTTCCTCGACTTCGGCATGGTCCGCCGCGTTCCGCTCGAGCACCTCGAGCGCGAGCGGGCCCTCGGCAAGGCGATCGGCGGCCGGCGACGCCGTCACGGTCCACGCGCTGATGTCGGAGCTCGGTTACCTGCCGGATCCGGACGAGTTCCCGCCCGATGAGTTGCTCGACCAGGTGATGAGCGGCGCCCGCTGGCTCTTCGAGCCGGGCTTTCGCCGCCTCGACCCCGAGTACGCCCACGAGCTGATCGAGGTCAGCAGCTCGCCGCGCAGCCCCCACTACGAGCGGATGAAGCGGCAGACGATGCCGCCCGCCTCGCTGCTGATGCGGCGGCAGGAGGGGCTGATCTTCGTCACCCTGGCCGATCTGCGGGCCGGGGCCGACTGGGCGCGGATCGCCTCGGAGTACATGGCCGGCGAGCCGCCCTCCACCGAACTCGGCACGGCCGAGCGTGAATTCTGGGATTCCCACGGCGTCGCATAAAGCGCGCCGCGCCGGGTAGGGGAGCAGGGACACTCAAACTAGGAGAGGAAAAACCCAATGTCACTTTCCCTGCCCATCCTTCTGATCATCATCGGAATCGTTCTTGCGATCCTCGTCAACTACGCGCTCGGGATCGTCGTGATCCTGATCGGACTGGCGATGCTGCTCATCCCGATGTTCACGGGCGGTCGATCGCGCGTCTAGAACCGGCTCCGGGGGGATCCTCCGCTTCGCGGCCGGTCCCCCCGGGCCCTCGCGTCTGATCTAGGGTCCCGGCGATGCAGATCGATTCAGCTGGAGCACTGGTAAGCGGCGGGGCCTCGGGCCTCGGCGAGGCCACGGTCAGGCGCCTGCACGGCGCGGGCGCCCACGTCGTGATCGCCGACCTGAACCGCGAGAAGGGCGAGGCGCTCGCCGACGAACTCGGTGAGCGCGCGACCTTCCACGAGACGAACGTCACCGACGCCGATTCGGTCGAGGCTGCGGTGACCGCGGCCTCCGCCGCGCCGCAGGGCCTGCGGATCGCCGTCGGCTGCGCGGGCATCGGCTGGGCCCAGCGGGTGACCGGCAAGAGCGGCCCCCATCCGCTCGACCTGTTCAAGAACGTCGTCGAGGTCAACCTCGTCGGCATGTTCAACGTGCTGAGATTGGCCTCCACGCAGATGAACGCCAACGAGCCGGACGACGGCGGCGAGCGCGGCGTCTTCGTCAGCACCGCGTCGGTCGCCGCCTACGACGGTCAGATCGGCCAGATCGCCTACGCCGCCTCCAAGGGCGGGATCGTCGGCATGACTCTCCCCGCCGCCCGCGACCTCGCGAGCCGTGGCATCAGGGTGATGGCGATCGCTCCGGGCCTCTTCGACACCCCGCTGCTGGCGGCTCTCCCCGAACCCGCCCGCGAAGCGCTGGGCCAGACGATCCCATTTCCGAGCCGCCTCGGCCTGCCATCGGAGTTCGCCGACCTCGTCGCGTCGATCGTCGGCAACCCGATGCTGAACGGCGAGACGATCCGCCTGGACGGCGCGATCCGGATGCCCCCGAAGTAACTCCGAGCAGATGCTCCGCTTCGCGTCCGCTCTGCTCGGGCGGTGCCCAAGGTGAATTGGCCGCTCGGCAGGGGCGTCTTAGAAACTCCGAGGGAATGCTCCGCTTCGCGTCCGCTTCCCTCGGCCTGCGCGGTGTTGCCGCTCGGCAGGGGCGTCAGGCGGCGGGTGGGGTCGGCAGTACGTTGCCGAGACCTCGATCTGGGCGGATATACCGCCCTTAACGAGGTTTCGTCTGCGCCGGACTCTGAAACTCCCTCGACAGGCGGGTTAACGGTGGCCGAGCGCTCCGCATCTTCCCCTCTCAGCCCTACCAACTCCCGCCCGCCGGCGAGTCCCTCGCAGGCCGCCACGCCGCGACCGACGACGTCCGCGTACTCAGCCCTCGTCCGGGTACGCCACGAGCACGTGCTTGGTGCCCACCGCGATGAACTCCCGCTCGGTCGCGTCCGTGGCCCCCGAGTCCAGGTGCTCGATGATCGTCACGTTCGTCAGGGCGACGAAGTCGTGGTCGCTCTGGTTGAGGTAGTCGGACAGGCGGCTGAGGTAGCCCTCCGCCGGGAGGGTCAAGTCGCCGACGATTCGGTGACGCTCCATCTCGAGCACGACGCGGATGTTCTGGTTCTCCATCGGAGGGTTGTACCCGATCCGGGTACTGTTTTTCCGATGCCTCGATTCCTCAGCCGGTTTGACAGCGGCTTCGCGACCTACGAGGATCGGCGCGTGGACTACGTGACGTCCGAGCCGGCGATCGACTACACGGCTTCGTCGATCCTCCTGATCGCCGCCGTCGAGGGCCGTTGCTGATGGTCGGTTCCTACGAAGAGGCCTGCGAGGGGCACAGCTGGAACGTTCCCGAGCGCTTCAACATCGCCGCGGACGTCTGCGACAAGCACGATCCCGAGGCGCCGGCGATGCTCTGGGAGCGCCACGACGGCGCCACCCGCGAGCTGGCCTGGGGGGAGCTGCAGGCGCTCTCCAACCAGGCCGCGCACGTCCTCCGTGAGCACGGCGTGGGCAAGGGCGACCGGGTGGCGGTCGTCCTGCCGCCGACGCCCGAGACCGCCGCGATCTTCTTCGGCACCTGGAAGCTCGGAGCGATCCTGCTCTCGATGTCCGTGCTCTACGGGGACGACGGCATTCGACACCGTCTCGGCGACTCCGAGCCGAAGATCCTCGTCACCGACGCCGCCAACGCCGGCCGCTTCGACCCCGATCTCGTCGACGAGATCCTGATCCTCGACGAGGATCTCCTGGCCGGAGCTCCCACTGATCATCTTTGCGAGGACACCTCCGCCGACGACCCGGCGCAGCTCTACTACACCTCGGGGACCACCGGAAAGGCCAAGGGCATCGTCCACGCCCACCGATACATCCTCGCCCACGAGGAGTTCACCTACTGCCACGACGTTCGGCCCGGCGAGCGCTTTCACGGGATGGGGGAGTGGGCGTGGGCGGCGGGGATAAGCCCGCTGCTCGGCCCGTGGCGGCTCGGCGCCGTCCAGTGCGTCTACCAGCGGGAGGGCGGCTTCGAGCCCGGCAAGCAGCTCGACTTCCTCTCCCGCAACGAGGTGACGAACGTCTTCACGACGCCGACGGCGATGCGGGCGATGATGGCCATCGAGGGGGCGGGGGAGAGGTATCCGCAGAAGTTCCGGATCGTCTGCAGCGCCGGTGAGCCGCTCAACCCGGAGGCGATCCGGTGGTTCCGCGAGCAGTACGGCATCACCGTCCTCGACTACTACGGACTGACCGAGTCGTATCCGCTGTGCGCCAACTTCCCGTTCATGGAGGTCCGCGAGGGTTCGATGGGGCGACCGATGCCCGGCTGGGACGTGCAGATCCTCGACGAGGACGAGAACCCGGTCGCCGCAGGGGGAGCGCGGTGAGATCTGCCTCCGCGCCCGCTCGAACCCGCACTACCCGCTCGGCTACTGGCGGATGCCCGAGGCCAGCGAGGAGACCTTCGGCGGAGAGTGGTTCCACTCCAAGGACGCGGCGACGATGGACGAGGACGGATACGTCTGGTACGCGGGCCGGGCCGACGACGTGATCATCGCCGCCGGCTACCGGATCGGCCCCTTCGAAGTCGAATCGGCATGCCTCGAGCACGACGCCGTTGCCGAGGCGGCGGCCGTCGCCTCACCCGACGAGGTCAAGGGCAACGTCGTCAAGGCGTTCATCGTCCTCGCCGAGGGCCACGAGCCGTCCGATGACCTCGCCGCCGACATCAAGGCCCACGTGCGCGGCCGCCTCAGCGCATACGCCTATCCCCGCAAGGTGGAATTCGTGGACGAGCTGCCGAAAACCCTGACCGGCAAGATCCGCCGGATCGAGCTGCGGGAACAAGAGGCCGAGGCGTTCGAAGCCGGTCGGTGACCGACCGCACACCCGGACTGACGCCGGACCCGTCATATTGCCGCTGATGAGTGCCGGAGACGAGGAGCAGGGAACGGGGGCGGGGCCTCCCAGCGCTACCGCGACCATCGTCGTCGCCTGCATCGCCGTGACGATGCTGATGCTCGACATCAGCGTCGTCAACACGGCGCTCTCCGACATCGCCTCCTCGCTGGACACGAGCCTGACCGGCCTGCAGTGGGTCATCGACGCCTACACCCTGCCGCTGGCGGCGACCGTGCTCACGGCGGGAGCGCTCGCCGATCGGCACGGGCGCCGTCGCCTGTTCCTCGGCGGGCTCTCGCTTTTCGTCGTTGCGTCCGCCGCCTGCGCCTCCTCCGGCAGCATCGAAGCGCTCGTCGGCTCCCGAGCGATCCAGGGCCTCGGCGCGGCGTTCATGTTCGCGACCGCTCTCGCCCTGATCGCCCAGGTCTCGCCGACCCCCGAGCTGCGCAACAAGGCCCTCGCGGCGTTCGGCGCTTCGATCGGCGTCGCCTTCGCGATCGGCCCGTTCGTCGGCGGCGGCCTGACCGAGCTGTTCGGCTGGCGCGCGATCTTCTGGATCAACGTCCCGATCGGGCTCACCTGCCTCTACATCGCCTGGAGCCGCGTCAAAGAGGGCCGCGACGAGCACGCTCGCGAGGTCGACTGGCCCGGGCAAGTGGCCCTCATCGGCGGCATGTTCCTGCTCGTCTTCGGTTTGCTCCGCGGCAACGAGGAGGGTTGGGGCAGCACCGAGATCGTCGGCGCGCTCGCCGGGGCGGCGATCCTGCTGACGGCCTTCATCGTGATCCAGGCGAGGTCCCGGACCCCGATGCTGCCGCTGCACCTGCTCAAGCGCCGTCGCTTTGCGGCGCCGCAGATCGCCGTAGTGGGAATCTCGGCGAGCTTCTTCGCACTCTTCCTCTACATCACGCTGTACATGCAGGGCGTCCTCGGCCTCTCGCCGATCGAGACGGGCCTCGCCTACCTGCCCGGCACGGGCCTCATGTTCGTCGTCTCCGGCGCTGCCGCGCAGCTCCTGGGCAGGATCACGCCGGCGCGCCTGACGGTGACGGGTTTGCTGCTGGTGGCGATCGGCCTCGCCCTGATCCCGCTCCTCGCGCACGCCGATTCGAAATGGACCGTGCTCCTGGCGCCGACCCTGATCGCCTCGCTCGGCACCGGCCTCTTCAATCCCGCGGCCAGCGAGCTCGCTTTGCGTGCGCTACCCGAGAACCAGAGCGGTCTCGCCTCCGGCGCCAACGACCTGTTCCGCCAGACGGGCGTCGCCGTCGGCATCGCCGCTCTCGGCACGCTCGTTCCCGCCGGCAGCGCCCTCGGCGGCGATCCGGTCGCCTACGTCGACGGCTTCCACACCGCCGCGATCGTCGCGGCGGGGATCGCGCTCGTGGGCGCGATCGGTGCCGGCCTGCTCCTGCGCAAGCCCGAGCCCGCGGTGGCGGTCGAAGCCCCGGCCTAGCCTAGGGCTGCGGGACGACCTGCGGCGGCGTCCAGTTGCCGTCCAGCACCCGCTTGCTCGGTCCGTAGAGGCGCATGTTCAGGCGGAACGAGCCGGCCGGAGAGGGCAGCCAGTTGACGTCCGGATCCGACGGCTCGTCGTGGGAGATCGCGACGACGATCGAGCCGTCGGGCTCCTTCGAGTAGCGGCGGGTGGCTCGGCCCGAGCGAGTAGCGGTCGATCGGGTTGTCGACCAGGTAGCCGTCGAAGTCGTACATCGTCAGCGACCAGAAGTACTTGGCCGGCGGCAGGTCGTCGGCCGGGAAGACCATCTCGTAGTCGTTGGCGCCGTTGAGCAGGTTGCCGTTGGAGTCGGCGAGCGCAGCCGGATAGACGGCCTCCTCGGGCGTGTTCGCGCCGATTCCGACGATCGCGACCTTGGCGCGGAGCAGGTAGTCGGTGCCGAATCGGCCGATGGCCGAATCGGCGAAGATGAAGCCCTTGGCGTCGATCGACTGCTGCAGGAAGCCGACCTTGGATGCGAGCGGCAGGGTGGCCGCCTCGGTGGTCACGCCTTCGTAGAGGGCGTCGATCACGTCCTGGGGCAGCCCGGCGTCCTCGGGGGAGAGCCCCGGGCCGACGCCGAGCGGTGCGAGCTGGTCGAGCAACGGCTGATCGCGCTTCGGGGCCGGGTTGTTGACCATCGCCTGGTTGAGCTGGCTGATGAACTCCGCGCCCTCGGTCGGCGTCGGATACTCGGAGGGCTCGCCCTTGCCGCGGTGGCAGTCGGCCGGAAGCTTGAACTTCTCGCCGTTGGCCTTGAGCAGCTTGTAGCGCTTCTCGATGTCGTAAGCCTTGGCCTGGTCGGCCGCGTCGCCGGCCAGCGTCCGGCCGATCACCCAGACCCGCCGGTACTTCGACTTGATGATCGGGTTGCCGAGGCGCTTGGCCTTGTCCGCCTTGCCGTCGTCGGTCCAGCGGATCGTGAACCGGCCGGCCTTCGAGCCGGTCGTGCGGGTGCCGACGTAGTCGATGACGTTCGTCCACGGGTCGACCAGCTCGAAGTCGAAGAAGCGCTTTCCCATGTCCGGGTGCTTGAGGACGATCGGGCCCTTCTTCAGGTCGATCTGCGAGAGCGAGTAGAGCGTGTCGGTGTTCGGGGCGACGACGGTCACGTCGTCCGGGGTCGCGAACTTCGAGGCGTTGGCGAAGTGGTTGATCGGCGCGTTCCCGCGGCCGTCCGGGCAGGGGACGCTCGTCATCTCGTGGCGGATCCGCAGCATGTCGAGAAGCGGGAAGCCGTAGTCGTAGGCCTGCGCGCCGAGCGCGGCGGCCTGCTCGGGCGTCGGGACCGGTTGCCCGGCCCGGGCGGTCGCGGGGAGGAGGCAGGCGGCGGCGATCGTCAGCAGCGTCACGGTGCGTCGGGCGGCGGTGGAGTACGTGCTCACGGAGTCACCTTCACTGTCGGGGGAGGGGTCCAATCGCCGTTCAGCGCAGCCTTGCTCGGCCCGTAGAGCCGGAGGTTGAGCCGGAATCCGGCGTTCGGAGTGGGCAGCCAGTTGACGTCATCCTCGGTCGGTTCGTCTCCCTGCACCACGATGACGACGGAACCGTCGGGCTTCTCGATCAGCGGCGGGTGGCTCGGGCCGAGCGAGTACCGGTCGATCGGGTTCGGGGTCAGGTAGCCGTTGCTGTCGTAGACGGTCAGCGACCAGAAGTACTTGGCCGGGGGCTGCTCGCCGGGGGCGAAGGTGATCCGGTAGTCGTTCGAGCCGTCGAGGAGCCCTCCCGTCGAGTCGGTCAGGCCGGTCGGGTAGATCGCCTCGTCGGGCGTGTTGGCGCCGAGGCCGATCGTCGCGATCTGGGCGCGGAAGTCGTAGTCGGTGCCGTAGTCGCCGATGTTGGAGGCGGGCAGCAGCCAGCCTCCCGCGGCGATCGACTTCTGCAGGGCGTCGATTCGCGTTGCGGTCGGGAAGGACGCGGCCTCCGCCGTGACCGATGCGTAGAGGGCGTCGATCACGTCCTCGGGGCAGCCCGGCGTCGTCAGGGGAGAGTCCCGGGCCGACGCCGAGCGGCGCCAGTTGGTCGAGCAGCGGGCGATCGCGCTTCGGCGGTGGGTTCGACGCCAGCTTCCGGTTCAGCTTCGCGATGAACGACTTGCCGTCGGTCGGGATCGGGAACTTGCCGGGAGTGCCGGGATCGCAGTTCTTCGGGAAGGTCCGCGGGTCGCGGTTGAGCCGCGAGAGCCCGTATCGCTTCATCTTCTCGTAGGCCTTCGCCTGGTCGGCATCGTCGGTCGCGAGCGTCCGGCCGATCACCCAGACCCGCCGGTACTTCGACTTGATCACCTTCATGCCCTTGGGCACGTTGCCCTTCTTCTCGTTCCAGCTGATCGCGAACTTCCCGGCCTCCGAGCCCGTGGTCCGCGAACCGATGAAATCGATCACGTTCGTATACGGGTCGAGCAGCTCGAAGCTGAAGTAGCGCTTGCCCATGTTCGGGATGGCTGAGCACGATCGGCCCCTTGCCGAGATCGAGGTGGGCGATCGAATAGAGCGTGTCGGTGTTCGGTGCGACGACCGTACGGTCGTCGGGGCTCGGGAAGTGCTTCGCGTTGGCGAAGGTGTTGACCGGCGCGTTGCCCGCCTCGGTCGGGCAGGCGACGCTCGTCTGTTCCTTGCGCACACGGGAGGTCTCGAGCAGGGGCAGCCCGTAGCGGTAAGCCTGCTTGCCGAGCGCGGTCGCCTCCTGCGGGGTCGGCGCCGGGACCCCGGCCTGGGCCGTCGGCGCGAATAGCCGCGGCGATCGCGAGGGCCGCCAACGGCCCGGCGATCGCCGCTCTGCACCGCGCCCCCATGCTCAGTTGCCGTCCCGGAGGGCGATGATCCCGCCGATCGTGCCCAGGTATGCGGTGCCGTCGGGACCGAGGCCGAGTCCCGCGTAGTTGTTGTTGAACAGCAGGCCCGACCCGGCGTATTTCGTCCACACGGTCTTGCCGGTCCGGTAGTCGATCGCCGTCCAGAAGTAGCCCTGATTGGTCGGATCCTCCGGGCGCTGGTAGGTGTAGATCAGGCCGGTCTTCGTCGACAGCTTCGGCACGACGGTCGGTGCCCGCACGTCGTGGTTGGTCCACTTCTTCGTGCAGCCCTTGCCGTCCTTGTCGATGTCGACGCGGGCGAAGCCCGGGCTCCGTCACGGCACCGGTGTTGGGCCCGAAGGGGTCCTGGTAGCCGTAGTTGTTCTCGACGATCAGCGATCGCTTCGTGCCCATCAGTGAGTTCTCCGTCGCGCTTGCACCCTCTGAGAACACGGGCACCTTGCAGACGACTCGCTTCTCGTTGTTCTTCAGGTTCGTCTTCGACCGGTAGACGACGACGTTCATCGGGTCGGCGTTGTCGGTGATCGCGACGTAGCCGCCCGCGAGGTTCGTCGGCGTCGTGCCGGAGCCGGCGTCGACCTGGCTCGGCTTGACGATCCCCGAGTTCGGGTACTTCTGCTGCCAGACGATCTTCGGCTTGTCGTTCTTGTTGGCCTTCAGCTTGTACATGCGCTTGTTGGAGACGATGAACACGCCGTTGGAGGCCACCGAGAACGAGTTCTCGATCTCCTCGTCGTCGTCGAGCTGGATCACCTTCAGATCCCCGGTCTTGCGATCGAGGGTGCCGATCTTCGCGTTGGCCTTCGAGACGAACCAGACCCGACCGTCGAAGTCGGGCAGGGCCGACGTGATCCGCTCGGTGTCGGCGTCGAGGACGCCCGTCAGGTCGTAATCACGTTCGATCGTCAGCGTGTCGCCGTCGTCGCCCTCGCCGATCCGGAAGATGTGGTTGGTCTTCGTCGCCGCCCAGATCTTGTCGTTCTGATCGACGTAGAAGTAACCGCCGCCCGTGAAGTTCTGGTACGCGGGGGTGTTCGGCGGGTTCGGCGCCGTCGGCATGTCGAGCGTGTCGATCGGCGCCAGCGTGTCGGGATCGATCAGGCGGATCTGCGGGGGGAACGGAATCGAGGGACAGCTGGTCAGGATCCGTCCCTGCGAGTCGAACGTGATCGAGCCGCAGAGCGACGACTGGTAGGAGTAGCTGTCGGTCTGGAGGTTCTCGCCGAGCGGGCCCTTGCGGTTGTAGGTGTCGGTCATCCAGGTGTCGTTGTGGATGTTCGAGTTCGGGTTGTCGGTCATGAACGGGTTCTGCTCGGGAACCGTCGGGTTCGGGATCGGGTTCTTGACCGCTGCCTCGCCCGTGGACGTCGGGATCGACGGCACGCCCGTGTCGATGATCGGCGCGGCGTCGGCGCTGCCCGCGACGAGCAACGCGCCGGTGACCGTCGCGCAGAACAGTGAAATGACCCTCTTCGAACCCATGGTGGACCTGCCTCCTCAGCTCCCCTTCCGGGGGTGGCTTATCTCTCCGCTATTGATACTACGTCAGTAAGGATTCAGCGTGCGCCGGTGGCGAAAGGCGTCGATCTTCGCCAGGCGCCGCCCGCGACGGCCCTGATATACAGGAAGAGCAATTCTAAATGGGAGCTAAAGCATGCCGACGAATGTTTTGAGATGGAAGGCCCTGGTCGCTCTTTCCGCGGCCTTTCTCGCGATCGGGTTGGTCGCCTGCGGGGATGACGATTCAACCGACGCCACCGAAGCAACCGATTCCTCGACCGCCACTGCGGCTTCGACCGGGACGGTCGACGTGACGGCGACCGAATACGAGTTCGACCTGTCGGCGAATCCGGCAACCGACACGACCGAGATCAACTTCATCAACGATGGAGCCGAGGAGCATGCGCTCGTCTTCGCGAAGCTCAACGATGGCTACACCGTCGACGAGGCCTACAAACTCCAGGGTAAGAAGGGCTCCGCGGTCAACTACGGGTCGACGGGTGCGAAGCCCGGCGAGACGGCGACGCTCGAGATCAAGAAGCCGATCGAGCCGGGCCACTACATCCTGCTCTGCCCGATCTCGGGACCGGATGGACCTCACTACAAGCTCGGTCAGCTCGCCGAGTTCGATATCGGCTAGGGAACGGTTCTAGGCGGATGGCACGGCGGCTTCGGTCGCCGTGCCGCTCTCCGCCTTGCGGATCGGCGGCTCCAGGAACCGGCCGACCAGGGGGATGCTGATGAAGCCCTCGATGCTGGCGTAGAGCGTCGCGACCTTGAGCAGGTCGCCGGGATCGTCGATGACGATCGAGCGGGGCAGCCACTCGGGCTCGAACTTCTCGTTGAAGTCCCGCAGCGACTGGATCTGGAAGAACGGATTGAGTGCCCTCGCCACGCGTCGCTGGATCCGGCCGCCGATGCCCATTCCCTCGGCGTCGTCGAGCAGCCTGCCCCAGGCGGCGAAGTTGAGGGAGAGGCGCTCGACCCCGCTCGCCCCGAGGCTGAGCGCCGCGTTGGCGATCAGGTATTCGGTCAGGCCGTTGGCCGAGTCCGGGCGTCGCCTCATCAGATCGAGCGAGTAGCCGGGGTCGTCGCCGTAGCAGGGGACGAAACGCAGGAATCCCGCCACCCGTCCGTTCCCGTCGGCCGACTTCTCTCGGGCGATCGCGAGCAGGAAGTCCTCCTCGGTGCCCTCGACGTCCTGTCCCAGCTCCATCGTGAACCCGCGCTCCTCGGCGCCGTCGCGCCACTCGGCGCTGATCTCGTTCAGCTCCTCGACGAGTGATCCGGAAGCCTCGGTCTCGCGGATCAGATCGAAGTCATGGGCCTTGCCCACCCGGTTGACCGCTTCGCGGACCGCCTTCATCCCGCCGCCGTCCAGGCTGAACTCGCGGCAGTGGAGGATCGCCTCGTCGCCGAGGTAGAGGGAGTGCATGCCCCGGTCGCGATAGACGGGTGTGGCGTCCTCGCGGACGGCGAGGAACGCGACGCCCCAGCCCTCCTCGTCGCAGAACGCGAGGAACTCGTCGAGGACCTCGCCGAGATCCTCGGGCGGGCCGATCGGATCGGCGGCGACCATCGCGTAGCCGCGGACGTATGCGTAGGCGATGACGGAGCGACCGTCGGCCGAGAAGAAATAGCTCTTGTCGCGGCGCAGGGCGAAGTAGGCGAGCGTGTCCGAGCCGTATTCGCGGACGATCTCGGGAGCGCGATCGCGCGCCTCCCGCTCGGGCGCCCGGTCGCGAACCAGCGGCCTGAAGACGAGGTAGAGGAACGTCAGCAGCCCGGCGATCCCGAGGACGAGCAGCGCGTCGCTGAAGAAGTCCGCGAAGACCTTGTGCGCGAATTCGTAGGGCCCGTCCTGGCCGATCAGCCCGCCGTAGGTCGCCTCGAGCATGCCGCCGAAGCTCAGGTCCGGCACGACGAAGTCGCGCTGGGTGAGCAGAGAGACGAAGCCGAACACGCCGACCACGAACAGGAAGAACGGGACGAACAGCACCGCCTGCTTGAGCGAGCTCGCGTCGCCGTGCGCCCTGAACTCGGTCCGGTAGGAGGCGAGCGCCACCAACATCCCGATGTCGAGCGCGGCCGCCAACGGGTCCGGGCCCTTGATCAGGTGGACGAGCGCCGCAACGGCGAAGAGCACCATCGCGAGTACCCACGCCCGGTGCTTGCGCCGGGCGAGCTGAACCGCCACGGTGATCAGCGCGAGGCCGAGCACCGCCGAGACGATGAAGAGGTACGAGCGGTCGGTCCGGCTGAGCAGGTCTCCGAATCCGAGCGAGACGTGCACCCAGGGCAGCGTCGGCAGCAGCGACGTCAGCCCGAGCAGCGCGGTCAGCCAGGCGAGGACGCGGGGTGCGTTCGAGCGCTCACCGACCCAGCGGGTGGGCGTGCGGATCGGCTCCGGAGCGGGGGGAGGAGGACTCGGTTTCGCCGGCTGCGAGGTCGAGATCGAGCTTCGCCGGCGGCGCGTCCTTCGCCTCGCCGCCCTCGGGCCGGAGCGTCGGGAAGAGGATGACGTCGCGGATCGTGTCGACGCCGGTGACGAGCATGACGAGCCGGTCCATCCCGATTCCCAGGCCGCCCGTCGGCGGCAGCCCGTACTCGAGCGCCTCCACGTACTCGTCGTCGACCGGCTCGGCCTCCTCGTCGCCACCGGCCTGGAGCTTCGCCTCCGACTGGAAGCGCTGCGCCTGGTCGATCGGGTCGTTGAGCTCCGAGTAGGCGTTGGCGAGCTCGCGGGCGGCGACGACGAGCTCGAATCGCTCGGTCAGCGTCGGGTCGTCGCGATGGGCGCGAGCGAGCGGGGAGACCTCCCGCGGGTGGTCCATGACGAACGTCGGCTCGATCAGCTTCGCCTCGCAGGTCTCGTCGTAGACCTCGGCCATGATCTTGCCCGCTCCCCAGACGTCGAGCCACTCGACGCCGAAGCGGTCGGCGATCGAGCGGGCCTCGTCGATCGGCATCGACGGGTGCATCTTGACCCCGGCGTTCTCCTCGATCAGATCGGCCATCGATGCCCGCCTGTAGGGCGGCTTCATGTCGAGCTCGCGACCGTCCACGTCGATCTTCGTGTGGCCGTTGGCGGCCATGCACGACGCCTCGATGATCGCCTCGGTCAGATCCATCATGTCGTGGTAATCGCCGAATGCCTGGTAGGCCTCGAGCATCGTGAACTCCGGGTTGTGACGGGTGTCGAGGCCCTCGTTACGGAAGACGCGACTGACCTCGAAGACCCTGTTCATGCCGCCGACGATCAGCCGCTTGAGCGGAAGCTCGAGGGCGATCCGCAGGAACATGTCGATGTCGAGGGCGTTGTGGTGCGTGATGAAGGGGCGCGCCGCCGCGCCGCCCGCCTGGCTGAGCAGCACCGGGCGTCTCGACCTCGCGGAAGCCGCGCTCGAGCAGCACGTCGCGGGTCGCGGCGATCACGGTCGAGCGCTTCTCGAAGATCTCGCGGGAGTCGTCGTCGACGATCAGGTCGAGGTAGCGGCGCCGGTAGCGGGCCTCGGGGTCGGTGAGCCCGTGGCGCATGTCCGGCAGGGGGCGGAGCGCCTTCGACAGCAGCTGGAACTTCTCGATCCGGACCGAGAGCTCGCCGCGGCGGCTCGTCACGACGATCCCCTCGGCGCCGATCCAGTCCCCGAGATCCAGCGCGTTCAGATCGTGGAGCGTGTCCTCACCGAGGTCGTCGCGGGTCGCGATCAGCTGGATCTTCGCGGTCTCGTCGCGAAGGTCGATGAAGTCGAGCCCGCCGTGGCGGCGGAGGGCGATGATGCGCCCCGCGATCGCCACACGCTCGCCGGAGTCGGCGCCCGGGCCGAGGTCGTCGAAGCGGTCGTGGATCTCGGCGGCGGTGTGGTCGCGGTCGAAGCGGACCGGGTACGGCTCGACGCCGCGCTCCCGCATCGCGTCGAGCTTGGCGAGCCTGTGCGCGCGTTCCTCCTGCAGGAATCGCGAGCCCTCGGCTCCGTCCTCGTCCCCGCTCTGCTCCTCGTCCGCAGCCAAGGTTTCCTTCCCTCTGCCTTCCAACGTTTGCGCGCCGCACTCTGACAGGATTCGGAAATGGCCGCGGGGAATATCGACGCCGTAATCGCGCAGGCCAAGCGAGATCGCAAGCGGCTCGATTCGGCGGCGATCGGCCCGTTCTCCCTGACGGCGATCGGGATCGCGAGCGTCGTCGGCGCCGGCATCTTCGTGACGATCGGCGAGGCGTCCGCGCGGTACGCGGGCCCGGCGGTGATCTTCTCCTTCATGCTCGCCGGGCTCGCGGCCGGTGTCACCGCGCTCTGTTACGCCGAGCTTGCGGCGATGGTGCCGGCGGCAGGCTCGACGTATTCGTATGCCTACGCGGTCTTCGGCTCGTTCCTCGCCTGGTTCATCGGCTGGGACCTGTTGCTCGAATATCTCTTCGCCGCCTCGACGGTGGCGGTCGGCTGGTCCGGCTACTTCGTCAGCTTCCTCGGCAGCATCGGGATCAGCGTTCCCCACGACCTGGTGACGCCGCCGTTCGGGGACGACGCCGGGATCCTCAACCTGCCGGCGCTGGCGATCGTGTTCGCGACCTGCGGCCTGCTCTACGTCGGCACGCGGGAGTCGACGAGGGCGAACAACGCGATGGTCGCGCTGAAGCTCGGCGTGCTCCTGCTCTTCATCGGGGTCGGCGCGTTCTACATCTCGAAGGCGAACTGGGAGCCGTTCGTACCGCACAACACCGGCGGCTTCGGCGATTACGGCGTCACCGGCATCCTGCGGGCCGCCGGCGTCGTCTTCTTCGCCTACGTCGGCTTCGACGCGGTCTCGACTGCCGCCGCCGAGACGCGCAAGCCCCAGCGGACGATCCCGATCGGGCTGCTCGCGACCGTGATCATCTCGACGGTCCTCTACGTCCTGATCGGGATCGTGATGACGGGGATGGTGCCGTTCAAGACCCTCAACGTCGCCGATCCGCTGGCGCTGGCGGTGCGGGAGGGGGGCAGCTCGCTGGATTGGCTCGAGTCGGCCGTCTCGGCCGCCGCCGTCATCGGCCTGGCGGCGACCGTGCTGGTCACCTTCTACGGGCAGACGCGCATCTTCATGCGGATGTCCTCCGACGGCATGCTCCCCGACCGGCTCGGCGTGGTCGGCGAGCGGTTCCAGACGCCGGGCGCGGCGACGTTGCTCTGCGCGGTCGCCGGCGCGGCGGTCGCGGCGCTCTTGCCGATCGACATCCTCGGCGACCTCGTCTCCATCGGCACCCTGCTCTCGTTCACGATCGTCTGCGCCGGCGTCCTCGTCCTGCGGAGGACCCGCCCGGACCTCGAGCGGCCGTTCCGCGTCAAGGGCGTCTGGTTCGTCGCCCCGCTCGGCATCGTCTTCGCCGTCGCCCTGATGGCCACGCTGCCGGTCACGACCTGGATCAGGCTCGGGGTCTGGCTCGCGATCGGCCTCGTCATCTACTTCTCGTACGCGCGCCGGCGAACGACCGAGCGGATGGGCCGCCTCCGCGATACCGAGCCCTACACGGATCCTGTCGTCTAGGCTTCATGCTGCAGGGGTCGCCCAGGGAGCGGCCGGGACACAGGAAGAGGTAGGGACATGAAGCTCGTCAAGCACGCGGTTATTGGCTGCGCTGATCGCATTCGTGGTCGCGCTCACGGCAACGGGCGGCGCCGTCGCCGCGGCCCATTACGACAAGTACGTCTCCCTCGGGGACTCGTACACGGCCGGGCCGCTCGTGCTCACGCCGACCGGCACGCCGATCGACTGCGCCCGCTCCGACCACAACTACCCGTCGCTGGTGGCGGACGGCCTGGGCGTCGGCGCGTTCACCGACGTCAGCTGCAGCAGCGCCGAGACCAAGCACATGACCGAGCCGCAGACCGGGCTTCCGCTCGGCGGCACCAACCCGCCGCAGTTCGACGGCCTCACCGCCGACACCGACCTCGTGACAGTCGGGATCGGCGGCAACGACGCGGGCCTCGTCGGCGTTGCCGAGGAATGCGCCCAGCTCGGACTGCTCGAGCCGACCGGCACCGCCTGCCGCGACCACTACGCGCCCGGAGGCGTGGATTCGGTCGAGGCGAAGATCGAGGAGGCCCGCCCGCGGATCGACGCCGTCCTGCAGGGCATCCACGAGCGCAGCCCGGACGCCCGCGTCGCGATCGTCGGCTATCCGAACGTCCTCCCGATCGACGGCACCAACTGCTACCCGATGGTCCCGCTCAGTCCCGATGACGTCACGTACATCGACGCGCTGATCAGGCGCATCAACAAGATGATCGAGACCGAGGCGGGCAAGAACGACGCCGAGTTCGTCGACACCTACGACGACAGCATCGGCCACGACGTCTGCAAGCTGCCGCCGAACCGGTGGTTCGAGGGCCTGGTTCCCACCGAACCGGCATTTCCCCTGCACCCGAACGCGAAGGGCGAGGCGAGCATGTCCCGATCGGTGCTGAAGGTCCTGAGCCAGCCGCCTCCGCCGAAGGGTGGACCGGTCCTGAGCGGGCTCCGGGTCAGGCCGCGACCACTGGACGGCGGCGCGGCGAAGATCCGGTTCCGCCTCGATCGCGACGCCCGGGTGAAGGTGCTGCGCAAGCCCAGGGGCGGGGGGAAGCCGGTTCGGGTCAGGAGCCTCAGCGGGCCGGCCTCGGCGGGCGTCACGAAGCTGAAGGTGCCCGCGGCGAAGCTCGGCGGGCCGGGGCGCTGGCGCCTGGTCGCCAAGCCGAGCGCCGGCGGCGTACGGGGCGAGCGCGCCAACGCCCGCTATCGGGTGGCCGCAGGCTGATCAGGCCGGGTCGGGCTCGAGCGAAGGCTCGGTATCCGCGTCGACCCTCGCGAGCGCCGACCCGGACCCCGGCTTGCTCGCGACCTGCCCCTCGCTCGTCTGCGCCAGGATCGCCATTCCGATCAGGGTCGCGGCGAGTGCGCCCAGCGTCGCGATCATCCCCGCGGTCGTCTCGTGCAGAGACTCCTGAAGCAGGGTCGTCGCGATGATCACGCTGACGATCGGGTCCATCGCCATCGATGCTGCCAGCGCGGGGGCGAGGACGCCGGTGGTCAACGCCATCTGGTTCGTGGTCATCGAGATGTAGCCGACGATGATCAGCGCGTAGAGGTGCCAGTCGACGAAGACCCCGAAGAGGTTGTCGCTGATCTCGTCGCCCACCGCCTTGGTCAGCGCCGCCGAGATCCCGAACAGGATTCCCGTGAGGATGCCGAGAAGCGTCGCCTTGATCGCGGGCCGGGCCTTCAGCGAGGCGAGGAAGAGGGGGACGCAGACGCCGGCGCTGATCGCGCCGAGCACGAGCCATTCGCCGACCGGTGCGTCGTCGCGCCCGCCGCTCGGGTTGGCGATCGTGAGGAAGGCGATCAGCGAGACCGTGACGAGGATCGCCGCCGCGACGTCGTTGCGGCGGATGCGCTGGTTGGTCAGCCGGTGCCCGAGCGGCAGGGCGAAGATCATCGAGGTCGCCAGGACCGGCTGGACCACCGCGAGGCGACCGATCGTCAGCGCCACCGCCTGGCCGACGAAGCCGATCCCGTCGGCGACGATTCCGGCGATCCAGACGGGGTGCTTCGCCATCCGGATCAACAGACCCGAGCTCGAACCCTCCGACTCCTCGGGCTGCTCGAGTCCGGCCTTCTGCTGGAGGACGGAGCCGAGGGCGAAGAGCAGCGCCGCAGCGAGCGCGATCGCTACGGCCACGTCAGCTCGTCAACGCGTCCGGCTTGACGATCTTTTCCTCGCCCTTGTAGCGCTCGCGGGCGCGGGCCATCTTCGCGTCGCCGTAACGCTTCTTGGCCCAGGAGGAGTTCGGCTTGGCGAGCCGGCTCGCCCCGTAGACCGCGATCGGGAACGCGTAGATGCCGACGACACCCCACATCAGCTTGCCCTTCATGAAGCAGATGACGACCCAGGTCCAGGCGAACGCGAGTGCGATCACGAAGCCCGCGAGGCTCCCGATCGAGGCGTTCACGTCTTCGAACGAGATCGGGTAGACGCCGAGCACCATGAAGCCGACGACGATCCCGAAAACGATCACGGCATCGATCGACTGGCGTCCCTGCTCTGACCAGTAGACGTCGTCGAGATGCAGCCAGAGCGCGAACTCGTCGAGCGTCAGCGCTGCGCCGATCCCGAACACGATCGCGGTCACCGACAACGGCGGCTGCACCGCGACGGCGAGGAGCCCGGCGACGAGCAGGAGGCAGATTCCCCAGACGAGGTGGTGGATGTGGGTGTCGCCCGCCTCGATGTTGCCGAGCCACGGAAAACGGTCGGAGCGGATCGAATGGGTGATGAACCTCGTGATCCCGAACGTCGCGCCGAAGGAGATCAGCAGCAGCAGGGACGGCAGGTCCCCGGTGTCCACGATCTCCGTGTTGAACTCGGAGCTGACGCTTGCGAGGGTGGCGAACACCCACGGGTTTCTACTTCAAACCGCTGGAGAATGGGCGCGGCTGGTTTCGAACCAGCGACCTTCCGCGTGTGAGGCGGACGCTCTCCCACTGAGCTACGCGCCCTCGGGCCGGGAGATTCTAGGGTGGAAGCCGTGAACGAGCGAGAGAAGATGCTGGCGGGCGAGCCGTACGACCCGCTCGACCCCGATCTCACCGCGGAGCGGGTGCGGGCGCAGGCCGTAGTGATCGCCTTCAACGCCGAGCCCGACGAGGATCGGAGGATGGCGATGCTCGGCGAGCTGCTCGGCGAGATCGGGCCCGAGACGGTTGTCGTCCCGCCCTTCTTCTGCGACTACGGTGCCAACATCCGGTTCGGCACCGACTGCTTCGTCAACACGAACGCCGTCTTCCTCGACTGTGCCGAGATCACCGTCGGCGACCATTGCCAGTTCGGCCCAGGCGTCCAGGTCCTCGCCGCCGACCATCCCCGCGAGCCGGAGCTGCGTCTCGCCGACGTCGAGCTGGGCCGGCCCGTCGTCATCGGGACGAACGTGTGGATAGGGGGTGGGGCGATCCTCTGTCCGGGGGTGACGATCGCCGACCACTCGGTGATCGGGGCCGGCAGCGTGGTCACGAAGGACGTTCCCGAGCGGGTCGTCGCCGCGGGCAACCCCTGCCGGGTGATCAGGCAGCTCTAGCCGACTAGGGGAGGCCGACGCCGCCGGTCTCGATGACCGGATCGGCCGCGAGGGCCTCGAAGGTCTTCATCAGGCGCGGCTGGATTCCGCCGCCGCCGTCGCCCTTGCCGCCGCCCGGGTGGAGCCCGCCGCCGCCGTTGCCCTTGCCGTCCTTGCCGCCCTTCTTGCCGCCGCCGTCGCCTCCACCGCCGGAGCTTTCGCCGCCACCCGATCCCGGGCAGCGCAGCGTGTAGACGGTCCTCGCCGGACGACCCGGCTTGGTGTCGGAGTGGTTCCAGGAGAGATGGAGGTGGTTGCCGCGCCCGTGGCCGGCGTCGCCGTTGTAGCCCGACCCAGCGGAAGGGTGCGATCGGAGCGTCCTGCTGTGGCTCGGCGCGCTTGGCGAGCTGCGAGATCTCCTTCCACGTTCCGCCCTTCGCGGCGTTCGGGACGATGTCCAGGGCGAGCCCGATCGGATGCTCGCCGTTGGCCGCATGGACGGGATCCTTGGAGAGGCCGTCGGTGACGAAGATGTCGTAGCGGTGCTTGAGGTACTTGATGTCGGTCAGGAGTCGCCGGTCGATCTTCTCGCCCGGGAAGCCGGGGATCGGGACGAACTTGCCGCCCCCGGTCGTTTCGCAGAGGTTCTTGTTGATCTTGCTGGTGCGCATGGCGCCGTCGGCCGGCCCGGCCAGCGCGGCGAGGGCGAGGGCCGCGGCGGCCGCCGCAACGAGGCTCTTGATGCGAGTACGAACTCATACCTGCCCCATTGAGAGTCGGATCGATCGGGCAGATCCTTGAACCGGGCCTCCCAAATGAAAAGCGTCCTGCGTCGATTCGGCCGGTCAGATCGATGACGCAGAGCTGGCCAGTCCGAATCGGCGCAGGACCGTGCGGCCCGCCTTCGAAAGGCGAACCTCCGGGCGTTCCCGCCGTGGCTGGCTCGGGTCAGGCTGTTCCGCGGCGCTTGCGGGCTGACGCTTAAGGCTGCTTCCTTCCGGACCTGACCTGGTTCGCGGGCTCACATCGCGCGGGACCTGACCTTCAACGCTGCCCGCGACGTACTGGCCCCGAAGGCCGGATCCTCGGGCGGGCGTTCAGCCCCGCTAGAGCGGATTGCGGGTACAAGGGTCCGCTACATCCCCGCTCAGCACGGTCCGCGGGGGATCCTAGCGCGACTCCCCAGTCGAGCCTGTCGTCGTGCCCGCCTACTGGGCTCCGGCGGCCTGCCTGGCTGCCGCCAGCTCGGCCTTCACCTCGTCGACCTTGAAGCGAGAGAAGCTCAGCCGCTTCTCGAGGAGCGGGATCGCCGCTGCTGGGTCGCCGGAGAGACGCAGCGCCTGGGCGTAGTTGAAAAGCGCATAGGCGTAGTCGATCTCGGTGCTGTCCTCGGGGAAGGAGGCGACCGCCGCACGGAGCTTGGGAAGCGCCCCCGCCACGTCGCCCTGCTGGAGCAGCGCATACCCCTCGTTGTTGAGCTCGGCGCCACGGGCCGGATCGTCCCCGGCCGGTGGCGCGGCATCGTCGGGCGGCGACGTTTCCGCAGTTGCGGCGGTCGTCGTCGTCGTGGTGGTCGTCGACGTCTGCGCCTCGGTCGTGGTTGTCTCGGTCGCGGACCTTGCGATCGGCCCGGCCCGACCCGCTTTCCCCATCGCCGCCGGATGCGATGGCGATCGCAGCCAATCCCGCGACGATGAGTGCAACGAATCCGGCGACCATCCACCGGCTTCGGCTGGGCGCTGGAGCGGGCCGATCGGAAGGCGTGACCGGAGCCACGGCGGTCACGTGGACGTTGCGTCGCTCGGCGATCTCCATTGCCTCCGTCGCGCTCCCCGGCCGGTCGGCGGGATCGGGGCGGGTGAGCGCGTCGATCAGCCTGCCGATCCGGTCCGGGTCCCCCTCCGAGAACTGCTGAGAGAGCAGGACACCGAGCGAGTAGAGATCCGAAGCGGCCGTCGCCCGACCTCCGCGCTCGACCTCCGGAGCGAGGTAGGAGGGAGTCCCGACGACGTGACCCTCATTCGTCAGTCCGGTCGTTTCGCCGGTCTGGGCGATCCCGAAATCGGTGAGGAGGATCCGGCCGGTGCGGTCGACGAGGACGTTGCCGGGCTTGACATCGCGATGGACGATCCCCGCCTCATGGATGTGGGCAAGCGCGTCGAGAAGGGCCTCGGCGATCGCCTCCGTGGATGGCGCCCGCGCTTCGTCCCGGAGTTCCGCGAGGTTCGGAGCCATCGACGAACTCGCTGATCAGGTACGGCCGCTCGCCCTCGAAGCCGTAGTCGTAGACCGAGACGAGATGAGGGTGCGAGAGCGACGCTGCGATCTGCGCCTCGCGCTCGAAGCGGATCGAGAAGGTCTCCTCCGCGATGATCTGCTCGGAGGGGATCTTGATCGCTACGCGCCGGGCGAGTCGGTTGTCGAGGCCGAGCCAGACGGTGGCCATGCCGCCGCTGCCGAGCCTTCGCTCGAGCGTGTACCGACCGCCTGCCAGCTCGGATCCTCGCCTGAAGATCCTTGGTTCCACGCGTCGCAAGCCTAGAGCAAGGTGCGACCATGAACCTCGTTTCAGGGCATCGGCCGGGCCTGTCGGTTCGACCTGGTCGCTACTTGCGCAACGCCAGGCAGACGGCGTCCGCCTGGGCCTTGGCGGATCAGGCCCGAGACCCGCGGCGAGCCGGTGCCGGGAACGATCTGGGAGTTGACCGAGAAGACGACCGAGCGGCGACCGTCGGCGCTCGCGGCGGCGAACAGCCGGTAGCCGGGGTACGAGCCGGTGTGCCCGTAGACCGTGCCGCAGCGGGTCTTGTAACGGAACATGGCCAGAGTGGCGTCGTTGCGCCCCGGTCCCGGGGGCGAGGAGGTGCCGTGGACGAAGTCGTTCTGACTCCTGCCGACCTTGGCGCTGAACAGGTCGCCGCCGACGTAGGCGCGGAAGAAGGCATTGACGTCCTCGGGCGTGGAGACGATCCCGCCCGATGCCCAGGCCAGCGCCGGGTTGATGAACTTGCTCTCGTCCTGGAAGACGCCGTCGTCGTTGCGGTCGTAGCCGTGCATGTAGCCCTTGGGCATCGCGACCGTGTCCGGCAGGCTCGTGTTCGAGATTCCGACGGGTCTGTAGACCTCGCTCCGCAGGAGCTGGTTGTAGGTCCTGTCGGCGGCCGCCTCGGCGATCAGCCCGGCCATCACGTTGTCGCTGTCGCTGTACTCGTAATCGTCGCCCGGCGCGAGGCCCGGCTCCTTGTCGTTGACGAAATCCATCAGCTCCAGCGGGGTCAGGTACTGCCTCGGGTCGGCGATCAGCTCTTCGATGAACGCGGGCTGGCGGATGTAGTCCGGGAGCCCTCCCGTGTGAGCGAGCAACTGCCTGACCGTGATGCCGTCGGCGAGCGGCCAGACGCCGGGCAGCCAATCGCCGATCGTGTCGTCGAGGCCGAGCTTCCCCTTCGAGACGAGGGAGAGCACGACGGCGCCGTTGAAGGCCTTCGCCATGCTCGCGATGCGCATCGGCGAGTCGATCCGCGGCTTCGCGCCGGTCTTCCGGTCGGCCACGCCGCGGCGGCGGAAGTCGATGCGGTTACCGCGCTGGACGATCACGGAGAGACCGGGAGGCCCCATCGGATCGTCGATCACCTTGTCGAGCGCGCGATCGAGCTTGCCGCCTCCGGCGTTCGCCGGCGGTGCGGCGACCAGCCACGCGAAGAGCGCGAGGAGGCATGTCGCCAGGGCGATCAGAGAAGTCTTCGGAAACAGGGGGCGAGAGTCGATGAGCATCGCGGGAGCTTAGGTGAGCGCTGTCTAGACTGAGCCGATAGTGGCCGAGCAGTCCCTATACAGGCGTCATCGCCCGCAGTCTTTCGCCGAGGTCGTGGGCCAGGAGCATGTCGTTCGCACCCTCAGCAACGCGATCGAGCGCGATCGCGTCCATCACGCCTACCTGTTCGTCGGCTCTCGCGGGACGGGCAAGACCTCGATGGCGAAGATCCTCGCCCGCTCGCTCAACTGCGTCAACGGCCCGACCCTGACTCCGTGTGGCGTCTGCGAGCCGTGCGTCGCGATCGCCAACGGCAGCTCGATGGACGTGATCGAGATGGACGCCGCCTCGAACCGCTCGGTCGACGACATCCGCGAGCTTCGTGAGCGGGTCAGCTACGCGCCGCCCGAGGGGACCTGGAAGGTCTACATCCTCGACGAGGCCCACATGCTCACCCGCGAAGCATGGAACGCCTTCCTGAAGACCCTCGAGGAGCCGCCGCCGAACACGGTCTTCGTGCTCGCGACGACGGAAGCCCACAAGGTGATGCCGACCATCGTCGACCGTTGTCAGCGCTTCGACTTCGCGCGCCCCTCTCCGGACGAGATCGCGATCGTCCTGCGCCGTGCCGCTGAGGCGGAGGGCATCGCCGTCGACGACGGCGCCGTCGGCGCGATCGCGCGGGCGGCGAACGGCAGCTTCCGCGATGCGCTCGGGACCCTCGACCAACTCGTCGCCTACAGCGGCAACGAGATCGAGACGGCCGATGTCCTCGCGGTCCTCGGCGTCGCCGACGCGGAGCTGATCTTCCGCGCCACCGAGGCGATCGCCGTCGGTGACGGCGCCGAGGTGCTGCGCGTCAGCGCCGCGATCTCCCGCTCCGGCCACGACCCGGCCCGCTTCGCGGTCGATCTCGTGGACCATCTCCGCAGGCTCCTCGTCATCGCCACGCTCGGCGAGGTTCCGGATCACTTCCTGATCGTCCCCGAGCACGAGACCCGGATCGAGGAGCAGGCGGGCCGGCTCGGCGAGGTCGCGCTGCTGCGTGCCATCGACGAGCTCTCCGCCGCCACCGCCGCGATCCGCGAGGGAGACGAGGCGCGAATGACGGTCGAGCTCGCGCTGCTTCGCGCGGCCCGACCCGAGATCGATCCCTCCCGCGCCGCGATGACTCAGCGCATCGAGCGCCTCGAGCAGGCAGTTGCGGGCGGGGCCTCACCGCGCCCGGCTCCGGCCACCGCGCCTCAGGCTGCGCCGGATCCGCCGGCCGCTGCGCCCGAGCCGATCGCACCGGCTCCCGATCCGGTCGCGCCGGCCCCCGATCCGGTTCCTCCGGTCGCCGTCGAGCCCACCGCCGAACCGGCCCGAGCCCGAGGGACCTCCGGTTGCCGAGTCTCCGCCGCCGCAGCCGGCAGCCGCCGAAGCTCCCGACCTCGAGCGGGTGATCGAACTCTGGCCGGGCATCCTCGATCAGATGCGACAGGTGGGAGCGGGAATGCTCTCGGCCGTCGTCGGCGTCGCTCGCCCCACCGATCTCGACGCCGAGACCGGGACGCTGACCATCGCGTTCCCTCCCGGCTCCGCCTTCAACCGCCGCAAGGCCGACGACAAGGACAACAAGGTCGTCGTCGCCGAAGCGATCTCGACCGTGGTCGGCACTCCGCTGCGCCCGGCGTTCACGATGCTCGACGCCGAGCCCGAGGTCGAGACGGCCCCCGAGGCCGGTGCGCCGTCCGGTGCCGCCCGTACCGCCGATCCGGCTGATGAGAATGAGCTCGTCGAGCGCTTCATCAGCGAATTCGACGCGGAGGTGCTGGTCGACGACCCACCGCCGCAAAGTGGACACAGTGGACCTGATGGACCCGACCTACCCGACGAAACCGAAGAACGCTTGGAGGAGACGAGCTGATGGCGAGAGGACGGATGCCGGGCCCCGGCGGCATGGACATGGGCGCGCTGATGAAGCAGGCCCAGCAGATGCAGGCCGACATGGCGAAGGTGCAGGAGGAGCTCAAGGACGAGGTGGTCGACGCCAGCGCCGGCGGCGGCATGATCAAGGTCAAGGTGAGCGGCGACCTGATCGTCCAGGAGATCGCAATCGATCCGGACGCGGTCGACCCCGAGGACGTCGAGATGCTCCAGGACATGGTCCTCGCCGCAGTGAACGAGGGCATCCGCGCCGCACAGGCGCGGGCGGAGGCCAAGATGGGCGGCATCGCCGGCGGCATGGGCGGCCTCGGTCTCCCGGGCATGTAATTAGTGCACCCCGCTCCCGTCGATCGACTGATCGCCGAGCTCGGCAAGCTGCCCGGCATCGGCCGCCGGACCGCCCAGCGGCTCGCGTTCCACATCCTCCGATCCAGCGACGAGGACGCCTTCGCGCTCTCGGCCGCGATCCGCGAGGTCAAGGAGCGGATCGGCCTCTGCGAGACCTGCTTCAACCTCGCCGAGGGCCCGCAGTGCGCGATCTGCGCCGACCCGCGGAGGAACGTCGCGATGATCTGCGTCGTCGAAGAGCCGCAGGACGTGATCCCGATCGAGCGGACCGGCGAGTACCGAGGGCTCTACCACGTCCTCGGCGGCGCGCTCTCGCCGATCGACGGGATCGACCCGTCCGATCTGAAGATCGAGGAGCTCGTCGCCCGCGTGGACAAAGCCGGCGTCGAGGAGATCGTGATCGCGACGAATCCGACGACGACCGGAGAGGCGACCGCTCACCACATCGCCGAGCGACTGCGCGGTCGCGTCACGCTGACCCGCCTCGCCAGCGGCCTTCCCGTGGGAGCCGACCTCGAGCACGCCGACGAGGTCACGCTCGGTCGCGCCCTGACCGGCCGCCGAAGCCTGTAGTCATCGGCATTCGGCCCACGCGCTCTATCCTGAGCCGCCGATGAGCGAGACGATCGTCATGAAGTTCGGCGGCACCTCCGTCGCCGGGCCAGAGGACCTCAAGCGCGCTGCGAGCAGGATCGTCGCCGAGCGCGAACGGGGCAACAACGTCGTGGCCGTGCTCTCCGCCCGCGGCAAGACCACCGACGAACTGCTGACGATGGCGGCCGAGATCTCCGAGAGCCCGAGCCCGCGGGAGATGGACATGCTGCTCTCCACCGGGGAGCGGATCTCGTGCGCGCTCTGCGCGATGGCGATCTGGGACCTCGGCCATCAGGCGATCTCGCTGACCGGCTCGCAGGCGGGCATCGTCACCGACTCCTCGCACACGAAGGCGCGCATCGTCGACGTCAGGGCCGGCCGCATCGAGCAGGCGCTCGGGAGCGGGCAACATCGTGCTCGTCGCCGGCTTCCAGGGCGTCTCGACCGACTCCAAGGACGTGACCACCCTCGGCCGGGGCGGCTCCGACACGACCGCGGTGGCGCTCGCCGCGGCGCTGGGCGCCAGCGTCTGCGAGATCTACACCGACGTCGCCGGTGTCTTCAGCGCGGACCCGCGGATCGTCCCCGACGCGCACAAGCTCGACACCATCTCGTTCGAGGAGATGCTCGAGATGTCCGCCTCCGGTGCCGGCGTGCTGCAGCTGCGGAGCGTCGAGTACGCCCGCAACCACGGCGTCAGGATCCACTGCCGCTCGTCGTTCGAGGAAGGCCCCGGTACCCTCGTGGTCTCAGAGGACGACACCGTGGAGAACCCCTTCGTGACAGCCGTGACCCACTCCGCCGACGAGGCGAGGGTCACCCTTGCCGGCGTTCGCAACGAGCCCGGCATGGCGGGTCGCATCTTCACCGCGCTCGCCGAGGCGAACGTCAACGTCGACGTGATCATCCAGAACGAGCCCGTCTCCACCCAGCACGGCGCCGACCTGTCGTTCACCGTGGCCGCGACGACCTCGCCACTGCCGTCGCGGCGATCAAGGCCGAGAACGGAGCCGGCGAGGTCCTGACCGACGATCAGATCGGCAAGGTCTCGATCATCGGCGCCGGCATGCGCAGCCATCCCGGCGTCGCCGCCAAGGTCTTCAAGGTCCTCGGGGACGAGGGCATCAACATCGAGATGATCTCCACGTCGCCGATCAAGATCTCGTGCGTGATCGCCGCCGATCGCGTTCCCGACGCGGTCCGGGCGCTCCACGAGGCCTTCGAGCTCGGTGCCGACGCGGTCCACTACGAGGACTCGACGGGCGAGCACCGGGCTCGCGCCGGGAGCCAGTGAGCGCAGAGACGCCGCGGGCTACCGGGTAGGTGTCCTCGGCGCGACCGGAGCGGTCGGCTCGACGGTCCTCGATGTACTCGCCGAACGATCCTTTCCCGTCTCGGAGCTGGTTCCGCTCGCCTCGGCGAGGTCCGCGGGTCGCAGGCTCCCGTTCGCCGGCGGCGAGGTCGAGGTCCGCGAGATCTCCGATGAATCGATTCGTGGCCTCGACATCGTCATCTCCTCGGCCGGCGGCTCGGTCAGCGCCGAGTGGGCGCCTCGGCTGATCGCCGCGGGAGCGGTGGTCGTCGACAACACGAGCTACTGGCGGATGAACGAGGACGTCCCGCTGGTCGTCAGCGAGGTCAACCCCGAGGCCGCCGACGGGCATCGCGGCCTCGTCGCGAACCCGAACTGCTCGACCATGCAGATGGTCGTCGCCCTGAAGCCGATCCTGGACTCCGTCGGGATCGAGCGCCTGGTCATCTCCACCTATCAGTCCGTCTCCGGGACCGGTCAGCGGGCGATCGACGAGCTGCGATCGCAATCGGCGGCCGTGCTGGCCGGCGAGCCCGCGCAGGCCGAGATCTACCCGCACCAGATCGCCTTCAACGTCCTGCCGCAGGTCGAGACCTTCAAGGGCGGGGACGACTACACGACCGAGGAACGCAAGATGATGGCCGAGACCCGCAAGATCCTCGGCGCGGGCGACGAGCTCGGGATCTCCGCGACCTGCGCCCGCGTCCCGGTCTTCAACGCTCATTCCGAATCGGTCAACTTGCAGACCCGCAAGAGCCTCGATCCCGACGAATGCCGGGCGCTTCTCGCATCCGCGCCCGGAATCGTGGTCCTCGACAATCCGGCCGAGGGGCTCTACCCGCTGGCGAGCGCGGCCGCCGGCCGCGACGACGTCCTCGTCGGCCGAATTCGCCGAGACCCGTCTCACGACCGTTGCCTGAACCTGTGGATCGTCGGGGACAACCTGCGCAAGGGCGCTGCGACGAACGCCGTGCAGGTCGCCGAGGTCCTGATCGAGCGCGACCTGGTCCGCGTCCCCGAGCCGGCCTTGGGCACCGCTTGACCGAGGTCCCCTCGGGGAGGCCGTCTTGATCGGCGCCTGCGCAACGCTTCTGATCGTCCTGGTGTCGGCCCTCGCGGTCGGGCAGGGGCTCGTCGCCTTCGCGGCGGGCGGGACCCGAGTGGACCCGACCCGGTTCTCCTGGCTCGCGCCCGCCTACGGGATCGCCGCCCTGCTCGTGCTCGCCGGGGTCGCCGTGCGCCTGCCGGGTCATGCGACGACGGCCGCGGTCGTTCTCGTGCTGGCGACCGTGATCTCCGCGGTCTATCTGTGGGGGCGCACATCCGGCCTCGGGCCGGCCGCCGCCGTCGGTGTACCGGTCGCCGTGATCACCACGGCCGCGGCGGCGATGCCCTTCGCGATTGCGGGTTACGTCGGGATCCTCGGCGTCGGCTTGATCAACGACGACATGGCGTCGCATCTGATCATCGCCAACTACATCGGGGACTACTCCGGGCACGTGCCCAGCTTCATCAAGGGCGGTTACCCGATCGGCCCGCACGCCGTCGTCGCCGGTGTCTCGAGGCTGACGGGAGCCGGACTGGTCGATGTCTTCGCCGGCTTCACGATGGCCCTGGCGCCCTTGATCGGCCTGCTCGGCGTCGGCCTCCTCGGGAAGATGTCGCGGCTCCGGCTGATCGTCGGCGGTTCGCTCATCGCGCTTCCCTATCTGGGCGCGGCCTACCTGTCCCAGGGCGCCTTCAAGGAACCGCTGCAGGCCATGCTCCTGATCGGCTTCGCGCTCTCCCTCGCCGCTCTCGTCGGCCTTCGCTCGCCCCTGTCGGAGCCGGGCACCGATGGCGAGACCGACCCCGTCTCCGTGCCGAGCACGGTGCACCCGATCAAGCGCGTCCTGCCGCTCGCGATCCTCGCCGCGGCGAGCGTCTTCAACTACAGCCTGCCCGGACTGCTGTGGGTCGGCGCGGTCGGCGCCGCGGTGCTCCTGGCCCGCTTCCTGCTCGTCAAGCCACGCCCCGAAGTCCCCGAGGACTGGCTCCGAAAGATCGCGCCCTACGTGATCGGTCTCGTCGTGGTGATCGCCGTGGCGACGGCGGGCGAGTGGAGCAGGATCGCCGACTTCAGCAGGCTCTCGGCGCTCAACCCGGATCGATTCGGCTCCGACCTCGGCAACCTCAGCCAGGCGCTCTCACCCCTCGAGGCGCTCGGGATCTGGCCCGCCGGCGAGTTCGATGCGACCGCGACCTCCGCCGGTCTGCCGGCGCCGGTCTTCTACCTCGGCGCGCTGATCGCCCTCGCGGCCCTCGTTCTCGGCCTCCTCCGCGAGCGGCGCGAACGGGACTGGACGATGCCGGCCCTGCTCGTCGCCATGGCCGCGGTCTGGGTGCTCGCCGCGCTCTTCAGCAGCCCCTACATCGCCGCCAAGGCGCTGGCGATCCTCTCGCCGGTCGTGATCGCGATCGCGCTGCGGGGGACCCTTGGCGCACGTGGGGGCGCCAGGGGGCCGGCATTGATCCTGGGGATCGTCCTCGTGGTCGGCGCGGCCGGCTCGTCCTTCCTCGTCCTGCGCCAGGCCGCGGTCGGCCCGGACGACCACGCCTCCCAGCTCGCGCAGATCCGTCCGCTCGTCCAGGGGGAGCCGGTCCTCTTCCTCGGTCGCGACGACTTCATCGGCTGGGAGCTGGCCGGCTCCGACGACATCACGGGGATCGTGACCAACTTCTACGACGTGGAGGACGCTCGCCCGCGCTTCAAGAAGGGCGAGGGCGGAGGGGAGAAGTTCGACGTCGATGCGGTCTTCCCGGAGACGCTCGACAGCTTCCGTTACATCCTCGCGACGACCGGTGAGCCGGCCTCGGTGGTCCCGTCGCGCTTCCGGGAGGTGAAGCGGACCGACGATTACGTCCTCTACGAGCGGACGGGAAGCACGGGCAAGCGCCGAACCCTCGACGAGGGCACCGCACCGGGAGCCGTGCTCGACTGCGATACGCCGGAGGGCCGCGCGGTGGCCAAGGGCAAGGGCACGGCGATCGTCTGGAACATCCCGCCCGTGATCGCCGAGGCGGATGGCTGGAAGCCCGCGGACTCGCCCGCGGACGGATCGCCCTCGGAGCAGAAGCTCGAGATCCCGAAGGCGGGCAGCTGGCTGATCTCCCTCGAGTACGACAGCCGCCGTCCCCTTCACGTGACGAGCCCGGAGCTGGGTCTCGACGAGACGATCCCCGCCAACCTGGATTTCCGCGGCGAGACGCCGACGTTCCCGGTCGGGGAGATCGAGGTCGACGGACCGACCGACGCGACCGTGACGGTCGAGCCGGAGGCGCCCGACCTGCTCGGACGGGTCCTGCGGGCGCCCAACGAGGCCCACCTCCGGTCGCTGACCGCGACGCCGCTCGATCCCGACGCCATCCAACGCGTTCAGATCCGCCAGACCTGCGGCAAGTACGTCGATTGGTACCGGCAGGACTGACGAAAACTTAGGGGTAGGGGTCTAGGGGTGTCCCCGATGCGCACGGGGGAGATCTCGCGCAGGATCGAATCACTGAATTCGAATCCGATGCCGAGGAGGCCCACGATGAACCCGATCACCGAAACAACCGCCAGCGCCGTCGACATGAGCACCCTGCGAGGTGTCTTCAACGGCGATCTTCATGCGCCGGGAGACGCCGGCTGGGACGAGGCTCGCCTCGCCTGGAACCTGGCAGTCGACCAGCATCCCGCCGCCGTCGCGATCCCGGCCGACGCGGCCGACGTCGCCAGGGCGGTTCGCTTCGCCCGCGACAACGGCCTCAAGGTCAGCGTCCAGGGCACCGGCCACAACGCCGCCGCCTACGACGGCAGCATCGGCCGGTCGCTGATGATCCGGACCGAACGGCTGCGGGACGTCAGGGTCGAGCCGGCCACGCAGACCGTGAGGGTCGGTGCCGGTGTGACGTGGGGCGAGGTCGTCGGCCCGGCGGCCGAGCACGGCCTGGCCGCGCTGTCGGGCTCCTCGCACGACGTCGGCGTCGTCGGCTACACGCTCGGCGGCGGCGTCAGCTGGCTGGCCCGCAAGCACGGCCTCGCGGCCGAGCAGGTCACCGCGTTCGAGATCGTCAGCGCCCACGGGGACATCCGCGAGGTGACGGCCCTGACCGATCCCGAGCTGTTCTGGGCGCTTCGCGGCGGAGGCGGCAACTTCGCCGCGATCACCGCGATGGAGTTCAAGCTCCTGCCGATCACCGAGGTCTACGCCGGCGCGCTCTTCTTCCCGTACGAGCGGGCGGGAGAGGTGCTCGAGGCGTGGCGTCGCTGGACCGCGACCGTGCCCGACGAGGTGACCTCGGTCGGCCGGATGATCCAGTTCCCGCCGCTCCCCGAGGTCCCGGACTTCCTTCGCGGGAAGTCCTTCGCGGTCATCGAGGCGGCGTTCATCGGCTCCGAGGAGCGGGCCGCGGAGCTGTTCGCACCGCTGCGCGAGCTCGGGCCCGAGATGGACACGTTCGCGACGATCGCGCCGCCGCAGCTGCTGGCCCTCCACATGGATCCCCCGGGACCGGTTCCCGGGATGGGCGACCATCAGATGCTCGCCGGACTCGACGCCGCCTCCCTGGAGGCGCTCGTCGAGGCCGTCGGCCCCGGCTCCGGGTCCCCGCTGCTCTCGTTCGAGTTCCGCCACCTCGGCGGTGCCCTCGGACGGCGCGCGGAGGACAGCGGTGCGCTCGGCGCCCTGAGCGGCGAGTTCATGACGTTCGCGGTCGGGATGCTCCCGGTGCCCGAGATGGCGGCGCCCCTGCGCGGCTCGTTCGCAGCGGCCCGCGAGGCGCTGGCGGTTGTCGACAACGGCGACAGCTACGCGAACTTCGCCGAGCATCGCGTTGATCCCGAGTCGCTGTTCGGCGAGCGATCGCTGAACCGCCTCCGCGAGATCCGCGCGAACGTCGACCCGGACGGGCTGTTCCACGCGAATCATCCGATCGACGCCTGAGGAAGAAGGAGGGGGGCTTGCAGAGGCCGGCGGGGCACACGCCCCGCCGGCCCTTCCCTTTCGGCGATTCCGATCGGTCGGACGTTTTGTAGGGTCCGGGCGTGGTCACGGATGGTCGGGTCCAGGGATTGGTCGAGCGCGAGGCCGAACTCAAGGCGGCCGGCGGCGCTCTGGACGCGATCGAGCGCGGCGACGGCCGTACGATCGCGGTCGAGGGAACGGCTGGGATCGGCAAGAGCGCACTGCTCGGCGCGATCGGGGAGCGGGCGATCGAGGCAGGATTCCGCGTCCACACGGCCCGCGGCAGCGAGCTCGAGATCGATTTCGCCTTCGGCGTCGTGCGTCAGCTCTTCGAGGCCGCCGTGGCGGACATCGGTTCCGAAGCCGCGCTCGCGGGGTCGGCGGCGCCCGCGGGCATCCTGTTCGAGTCGGGCGCGGATGACGACGCGGCCCCGACCGGCAACGTCTCCTTCTCCGTCCTGCACGGCCTCTTCTGGATGACCCTGAACCTCGCCGGGAACGACCCGATGCTGCTGGTCGTCGATGACCTGCAGTGGTGCGATCGCTCCTCCCTCCGTTTCCTCGCCTACCTGGCTCACCGCCTGGACGGCACGTCGATCGGGCTCGTGACGGCCCAGCGGTCGAACGAGCCGGGCGTCGACCCGGCGCTCACGGCGGGGATCTCCTCGGAGCCGTCGAGCGTCGCCATCCACCCGCGCCCGCTCTCGCAGGCGGGCATCGGGGAACTCGTCGAGCGGCAGTTCGAGCAGCCGGGGGACGAGGCGTTCAGCCTCGCGTGCGAGCGGGCGTCGGGAGGCAATCCCCTCCTGCTGCAGCAGACGCTCAGCGCGCTCGCACTCGAGGGTCGCTCTCCCACCGCCGGGGAGGCGGGGGCGATCGCCGACCTCGGCCCGCGGGCCGTCTCACGGACGGTCGAGGCGCGCCTGACGAGCCTGACGCCCGATGCCCGCGCCGTCGCTCGCGCCGTTGCCATCCTGGGCGACGGAAGCGACGTCGGAACCGTCGCCGGACTCACCGGCCTCGAGCCCGCCGCGGTCGCCGGCGGCACGGGGGAGCTCGCCCGGGCCGGCATCCTCGGCCCCGACACCCCGCTCGCCTTCGCCCATCCACTCGTCCGTTCCGCGATCGTCGAGAGCGTTCCACCGGGTGAGCGCGAGCTCGCTCACGCGTCCGCCGCCAGGTTGATGCGCGACTCGTCGGCGACCCCGGAGCGGATCGCCGCGCAGCTCCTCGCCGCGCCGCCGGCTGGAGAGGAGTGGGCCGCCGAGGTGCTCGACCGGGCCGCCAAGATCGCCGCCGCGAGTGGCGCGACCGACGGCGCCGTCACCTACCTGACCCGGATGCTGCTCGAGCCGATCCCCGACGAGCGCCGGCCCGGGGCTCTGCTCGAGCTCGGCATGGCGGAGGCGGGCACCGGCGGCCCGGACGCCGTCGACCACCTGCTCTCGGCCTACCGCCTGCTCGAGGTGCCGGAGCTCCGCGTCGTCGCGGCCTACGCGCTCTCGCGGGTTCTGCTCTTCGTCGGCCAGGCGCAGCGCTCGGCGGACTTCGCCGCCGAATCGCGGGCCGAGCTCGCCGGACAGCTCCCCGACCTCGTCTCGATCGTCGAATCGGTCGAGCTGATCTCGATCTACTTCGGTGCCCGGGTTCCCGATGCGGAGGAGCGCTACCGGAAGTTGAGGGTGTTGCCCGAGGACCCGACGCCGGGCCAGAGCGTTCTCGCCGCCGCAGCCTCGTACGACTGGCTCTACCGCGGCGGCAGCGCCGAGGAATGCGCCGACCTCGCCTCGACTGCGATCGAGCGCGCCCAGCAGCTCGAGATCGACACCGGGCTCACCTGGATCGTGGCCAACGTCGTGCTCGTGGCCGCCGAGCGCCCCGAGGCCCTCGATCTCTGGGATCGGGCGCTCGGCTCGATCGCACGAGCAGGGATCGATGTTCGGCGTGCTCAGCGTCCATCTCTGGCGCGGCTTCACCGAGCTCCATCACGGTGACCTCGAGGACGCCGAGGAATCGCTGCGGGCGGGCATCGAGCAGATCTCCTTGCTCGGAGGCTCGACCCTCCACTACGCCTACGGCCTGCTCGCCTCGACGCTGCTGGCGCGCGGTCGCATCGAGGAGGCGGAGGCGGCGCTGGCCTCGATCGAGCGACCGGACGGCGTCGGCGACGGCGCGCTCCTCTGGAAGGTGGCCGAGATCGAGTTGATGTTGGCGCGGGGCCGCAACGAGGAGGCGCTCGCCGCCGCCGAGACGCACATCGAGCTCTGCGACTGGCGTGACAACCCGGCATTCGCGCCGGGGCGGAGGCTGAAGGCGCGAGCACTCGTCGCACTCGGCCGGGCGGGGGAGGCCGAGCAGGTCCTCCGGGAGGACCTGGAGCTGGCCGAGAACTGGGGCTCGCCCGGCACCGTGGGCCGGGCGCTGGCGCAGCTCGGGACGATGCGCGGCGAGGATGGGATCGACGAGCTCAAGCGCGGCGTGGAGTTGCTCGAGGCCTCGCCGCTGAAGCTCGATCTCGCTCGCGCCCTGACCGCCCTCGGGTCGTTGCTGCGGAGGCAGCGCCACCAGACCGACGCCCGTGAACCGCTCCGCCGGGCGCTCGAGCTGGCCGAGTCGTGCGGGGCCGGTGCTCTGACGGCCGAGATCAGGACTGAGCTCCACGCGACCGGTGCGCGCCCGCGATCCAGCGCGTTGAGCGGGCCCGCTTCGCTGACCGCCTCCGAGCGTCGGGTGGCCGACCTGGCCGCCGGTGGCGACACCAACAAGGAGATCGCCCAGGCCCTGTTCGTCACCCCCAAGACCGTCGAGGTTCACCTCTCCAACGCGTACCGCAAACTCGACATCAGCGGGAGACGAGAGCTCGCATCGGCTCTGGCATGATGGCGGCCGTGAATGTCCGCCTTCGGAAGCTCGTCCTCGCCGTGGCGGTCGGAGCGGCCGTCGTCTCCTTCGCCGGGTGCTCGGGTGAGGTGAGCCTCGGAGACAAGACGATCGACTCGGCCGACCTCGAGAGTCAGCTCGCCGATCAGCTCTCGGCCCAGGCCGGCGTCAAGGCCAGCCAGGTCAGCGTCGATTGCCCCAACGACCAGAAGGTCGAGAAGGGCGCCGAGTTCACCTGCAACCTGACGGCGCCGAACGGCGACGACGTCACCGTCAACGTGACCCTCACGGACGACAGCGGCAACTACGACGCGACGGTGCCGAAGAAGTAGGGCCGGCGGTGAGCGTGGCCTGCCGAGGAACTTGAGCGGACGCGAAGCGGAGCATCTGCTCGGAGTTATCTCCTAAGCCAGCGCTGAGATGCGGTCGTTGACCGTGATCGTCGACGCGATGTGCTTCGGCATGCCCAGCTCCTTGGGGTTGAAGCCGAGCGCCAGGCCCGACGAGCTGCGGGAGGTGCAGGACGGCGAGGCCGAGGTCCCGGCCGACGACCTTGGCGGCCTCCGGCTGCTGCATGTCGAGGTTGAGGTGGCAGAGCGGGCAGGGCGTGACGAGGCAGTCGGCGCCGGCGTCGATCGCGTCGCCGACGTGCGTGCCGGCCTGCTTGAGCGACGTCTCCCGGTTCATGGTGATCACCGGGAAGCCGCAGCAGCGACGGGCGCCGTCGTAATCGACGACCTGGCCGCCGAGCGTCTCGATGACGCGCTCGAGGTAGAGGTCGCGGTCGGGATGCTCGTCGTAGCCGAGGCGCGTCTTGGGGCGCAGCACGTAGCAGCCGTAGAACGGGCCGACCCGCAGGCCCTCGAGCGGGCGCTTGACCTTGGCGGCCAGGTTGTCGAGGCCGTAGTCCTCGACGAGCAGCCAGAGGAAGTTCTTGTTCGTCCAGCCGTCGGGTGAATCCGATGCCTTCGTGTAGGAGAGGCCCTCTCCGCTCAGCGTCTCGTTGATGTGCGCCCGGTAGGCGGAGTCGGCGTCGAGGCGCTCCTGGCACTCCGACTGGGCGCCCTGGCAGGTCGAGCAGATGTTCATCATCGCCAGCCCGGTCTCCTGGGCGAGGGCGAAGGTGCGGGCGTTGAGCGTGTCGGCGAGCTCCTGGTTGTGCTCGGCGATCACCCCGGCGCCGCAGCAGTTGGCGCGGTCGAGGGTGACGAGCTCGATTCCGAGCTCGCGCGCGGTCAGCTCCATGGAGCCGTGCAGCTCCGGGGTGAAGCCGCGGGAGACGCAGCCGGGCCAGTAGGCAAGCTTCATGCCTTCGCTCCTGTTCTCGGTGTTCATACGGTCGAAGTCTCGGACTGGGGCGCAACCGCCTCGGCGGCATCCTCGTCCTCGGCGCCCTCGTCGATGATGTAGAGGTTGAGCTCGATCTTGCTCTCCTCGGCAACCTCGTAGATCCGCTTGACGTGATCCTGCGCGTCGCCCGGGAGCTTGTGGTGGACGCCCGGGATCAGCTTCGGGACCGAGCGCATCTTGCCGGTCCGGATGCCGCGGATCGCGGTCGGGATCGACTCGAGCAGGCCCCTGATGGCCGCCAGGCGCGGCATCAGCTTGCCCTTGATCCCCGGCGCGAACGACTCCTGCAGGAGCAGCGACTCGTCCAGGGTCCCCTTCTTCTGGATGTTCTTGACGAAGGCCAGCTCGTGGTTGCGGCCGTTGTTGACGTCCTGGATGTTGTGCTCGTCGCCGGCGAGGCGCCGCAGCCTCATGATCTGGTTCATCGGGGCGACGCCCTTGGGGCAGGCGTCGATGCACGAGAAGCAGTGGGTGCAGTCGTACATGCCGTGCGGGTCGTTGGCGAGGTCGAAGAGGCGCTCGGTCGTCTGCCCGTCGCGGGGGTCGCCGACGAATCGGTAGGCCTTGGCGAGCGCGGCCGGGCCGATGAAGTCGGGATCGGCCTCCATCGAGAGACACGACGAGACGCAGGCCCCGCACTGGATGCAGGCGACCGACTGGGTGACGTCGACCATGGCCTCGGCGGGAACGATGTACTCGCGCTCAGGCGGCGGGCCGCTCGGCAACAGCCACGGGGTGACGCGGCGGAACTTCTCCCAGTGCGTCGACTCCATGTCGGTCACCAGGTCCTTGATCACCGGCATGTTGCCCATCGGTTCAACGGTGATCTCGACCGGCTCGTCGGAGCGGGACAGTCGCTGAGCCTCCTCGGCGGCCTCGCCGAGCTGGGTCTTGCAGGCAAGGGTCGACTGACCGTTGATCTTGACGCCGCAGGAACCGCAGATCGCGGCGCGACAGGAGCAGCGGACGGCGATCGTCCCGTCCTGGTCGTTCTTGGCCTGCAGCAAGCCGTCGAGGACGGAGAGCGTCGAGTCGAGCTCGACGTCGAACGTCTCCCAGTAAGCGCCGCGCTTGTCGTCCTCGGTGGCCTCCGGCTGGTAGCGGCGGACCTTGAGCGTGTATTCGGACATCTAGTAGGTCCTCTCCTGCGGTTGCCAGTCGGTGATCGTGACCGGTGAGTAGCTGATCTCGGGCCCGCCGCCGTTCAGCGAGACGTCGATGTGCTTCAGCCACTCCTCGTCATTGCGCTCCGGGTAGTCGGTGCGGAACTGCGCGCCGCGGCTCTCCTTGCGCTCGAGCGCCGACATGCAGGTCGCCTCGGCGCAGTCGAGCATGTTCTGGAGCTCCAGCGCCCCGAGCACGTCCTGGTTGAAGACGGTTCCGCGGTCGTCGATGTAGGCGGACTTCGCCTCCTCCTTGAGACGCTGGACGATCTCGAGGGCGCTCTGGATGCCCTCCTCGTCGCGGAACACCGCGACCTTGCCGTCCATCGTCTCGCCGAGCTCGGCCTTGATCTCGGAGACGCGCCGCCCACCCTCGTGCTTGCGGGCGATGACCGCTTCGATCCGGGCCTCCTCGTCGGTGAGGACGCCACGCGAGATCGCGTCGAAGCCGCGGCCCTTGGCGTGCTCGGCCCCGTCCTCGCCGCACCGGCGGCCGAAGATCAGCGTGTCGAGCAGCGAGTTGGCGCCGAGGCGGTTGCCGCCGTGGACCGAGACGCAGGCGACCTCGCCCGCGGCGTAGAGGCCGGGGATGTTGGTCCGGCCCCAGATGTCGGTCTTGACGCCGCCCATCGTGTAGTGGTTGCCGGGCTTGATGTGGATCGGCTCGCGGGTGATGTCGACGCCGGCGAAGTCGCGGCCGACGAGGACGATCTCGCGGAGCGCCTCGTGAATGCGCTTGCGCGGGACGACCGTGACGTCGAGCGCGACGGTGCCGTCGGGGAAGCCGCGGCCCTCGTTGATCTCGGTCTGCTCGGCGCGGGAGACGACGTCGCGGGAGGCGAGCTCCATCTTGTTCGGCGCGTACCGCTCCATGAAGCGCTCGCCCTTGGCGTTCAGCAGGTGAGCACCCTCGCCGCGGGCGCCCTCGGTGATCAGGAAGCCCTTGCCCGCCAGCGTGGTCGGGTGGTACTGGATCATCTCCATGTCCATCAGGTTCGCGCCGGCCCTGTAGGCCATCGCGATGCCGTCGCCGGTGCAGATCAGGGCGTTCGTCGTCGGCTGCCAGATCTGGCCGTTGCCGCCGGTCGCCAGGACGACGCTCTTCGCCTTGAAGAGCTGCATCGAGCCGTCCTTGATGTTGCGGGTGACGGCGCCGACGCACTTGCCCTCGTCGTCGATCGCGAGCTCGGTGGTGAACCACTCCTCGTAGCGATCGATCTGCTCGGAGTACTTCATGAGCTGCTCGTAGAGCACGTGCATGATCGCCTGGCCGGTGATGTCGGCCACGTAGTAGGTGCGGGCCACGGAGGCGCCGCCGAAGGCCCGGGTGCCGAGCTCGCCCTTCTCGTTGCGATGGAAGGTGACGCCGATGTGCTCGAGGTGGAGCAGCTCCTCCGGAGCTTCGCGGCACATCACCTCGATCGCGTCCTGGTCTCCCAGGTAGTCGGAGCCCTTGATCGTGTCGAACGCGTGGGACTCCCAGGAGTCGTCGACGGCGAGAGCTGCGTTGATCCCACCCTGTGCCGCATTGGAATGCGATCGGATGGGGTGGACCTTGCTGATGATTCCGACCGAGACGCCCTTCTCCGCTGCTGCCAACGCTGCGCGTTGTCCGGCGAGTCCGGCTCCGATCACCAATACGTCGTGTTCAGGCACGTGGGGCATCCTATGGGGTCGAACGGGTTGAGGGCCTTCCGGAATCCCGATTGGGAAGGTCGGTCTTGACGGTTTTCCGGATGCCCTCCCGAGAGCCTCCTGAACCGCCGGCCTCGAACATTCCGGCATGTATTGTCAGGCGCCGGATGAGTTCGAGATCGGAGAGCAAGCAGGCCGCTCGCGAGGCTCGTGAAGCCGCCGAGCGCGAGGCCGCCGGCAAGGACCGGCGGCAGCGCATGTGGGCTCTGATCGGCGGTTCCGTTCTGCTCGCCGCGATCGTCGTCGTGATCCTGATCGTGATCAGCTCCGGCGGCTCGAGCACCGACACCGGCGCCACCGGCGACGTCGCGATCTTCGACGGAATCCCGCAGAAGGGGAGTGCCCTCGGCGACCCGAAGGCGCCCGTCACCGTGGCCGAGTTCGCCGATCCGCAGTGCCCGTTCTGCAAGGCCTACACGGCCGAGGACATGCCCGGCCTGGTCGAGAAGTACGTCAAGGCCGGCGACGCCAGGATGGAGCTCAACCTGCTCACGTTCATCGGCGCCGACTCCGTGACCGGCGCCCAGGCCGCCTATGCCGCCTCTGCCCAGGATCGGATGTGGCAGTTCATGGACGTCTTCTACGCCCGCCAGGAGCAGGAGAACTCGGGCTACGTCACGGCCTCGTTCCTCGACGGCGTCGCTGAGGCGGCCGGGGTCGACGTCGACCAGATGAACTCCGACACGGGGTCGCAGGACGTGGCCGACCAGATCACCGCGGCCCAGTCCGCCGCAAGCGACGCCGGGGTCCAGTCGACGCCCAGCTTCCTCGTCGGCCCGACCGGCGGCGACCTGAAGCCGGTCGACCAGGCCGACCTCGCCGACGCGATCGACCAGCAGCTCGCCGCGTCCAACGAGTAATGGTGCGTTCCTGAGATGGCCCGCCCATGGGCCGATCGGGCCTCCCTCGTCGCCCTGATCCTCGTCGTCGCGGGCATCGGCGTCGCCGGCTACCTCACCTACATCCACTACGAGGGGATCGAACCGGTCTGCAGTACCGGCGGATGCGAACGCGTCCAGGCCTCCAGCTATTCGGAGATCGGCGGCATCCCGGTCGCCCTGCTCGGGCTGATCGGCTACATCGGGATCGGCCTGTCCTTGTTCGTCCGCGGCGACATCGGTCGCGCCCTGACGTTCCTGCTCGCGCTGATCGGCTTCGGCTTCAGCGTCTACCTGACCTACCTCGAGCTGTTCGTGATCGACGCGATCTGTCAGTGGTGCGTCGGCAGCGCGGTCCTGATGACCGCGCTGTTCGTCACGTCGACGATCCGCCTGTTGCGTCTCGAAGCGCCCGACCGACCTGCTCCAGCGTGATCACACCGGCAAGTCTGCCGTCGGCGTCGACCGCGGCCAGCCCGCCGAGCCGGCGGAGCTCCAGGTTGGCGAGCAGCGAGTCCAGCGGGTCGTCGGACTTCACCGTCTGATCGACCGAACCGCCGGGGTCGACGATCTCCGCGACGGTCTGGCTCCCCCTGAACGGCTCGGGCACGGCGTCGGCGGTGCCGCGGTTGAGCAGGCCGACGAAACGCTCGCCGGGATCGACGACCGGAAACCAGGGCCAGCGGTAGCGGAGGAAGTACTCGTCGAGCGCCCGGTCGACGGTCGTTCCCGACGGGATCGTCACCGGATCCGAATCCATCACGTCGGAGACCCGCAGCCCGCTGAGCTTCGTGTTCAGCTTGCTCTGGTTGGCCGACGCCCGCGCCGACCCGCCGAGCATCCAGCCGATCAAAGCGAGCCAGGCTCCGCCGACGATGTTGCCCGTCAGGACGATCAGGATCCCGAGGCCGATGAACGCGTACGCGAATCCCTGGCCGAGCCGGGCCGAGAAGATCGTCGCCCGATCGCGATCGCCCGTGACCCGCCAGGCGATCGACCTGACGATCCGGCCGCCGTCGAGCGGGAAGGCGGGGAGGAGGTTGAAGAGCAGAATGAAGAAGTTGATGTTCGCCAGCCAAGCGAGCACGGCAACCGAGGTCGTGATCTTGGCGCTCTCGTCCAGGGTGGCCCCGTCCAGGAACGAGCCACCGTCGATGGCCGCCCCCACAGCGAAACACACGGCTGTGATCGCCAGCGTCACCGCGGGGCCGGCAGCGGCGATCCGGAACTCGGCCCCGGCGCTCTTCGGCTCGCGGTCGAGGGTTGCGATGCCACCGAACATCCACAACGTGATCGACGAGATACCGATCTGGTTGCGCTGTCCGACGATCGCGTGGCCCAGCTCGTGGAGCAGTATCGAGGCGAAGAAGCCGAATGCGCTGGCCACCGCGAGCAGGTACGGCTCGACCGAGTCCTGGGTGCTTCCGAGGATGTCCCTGTAGTAGCCGGAGAGCAGCCAGATGATCAGGAAGAGGACGAAGAACCAGCTCCAGTCGACCCCGATCGGGATCCCGCGGACGGTGAGGAGAGTGAATCGACTGCGCTGAGGCATTCAGGGCATTCAGGCCGGATCGTCGAAGTCGGCAGGCTCGCCGCTCATACCGGCGCCGACCGCCTTCAGCTGATTCGCCGAGCCGAGCAGTTCGGTCTGCAGCGCCTGCTCCAGTGCCAGCGACTCTTCGGCGGGTAGATCCCAGGCCCGCTCGAGCAGGTCCTTGCCGCGTCGCGTCGCATCCGGGGACCGCCCGGCGATCTCGGCGGCCAGGGCGTGCGCCGCGGCGACCGGGTCGTCGTCGAGCTGCGTCGCGAGCCCGATCCGAACGGCCTCCTCGGCTTCGAGGATGCGGGCCGTCAGGACCAGCTCCTTGGCGACGTCGAAGCGGACGAGGCGGGGGAGGGAGCGCGTGATCCCCATGTCCGGGATCAATCCCCAGTGGACCTCGCGGATCGACACCCGCGAGCCGGGGGCGATGATCCTGACGTCGGCGCCGAGAGCGATCTGGGCGCCGCCGCCGATGCAGTTGCCATGGACCGCCGCGATAACCGGAGCCGGCATCGTCTGCCATCCGTAGGCGACCCGCTGGGCGAGGTTCGCCGCCTCGCCGTCCCGCCGCGCGAACATCTCCTGGACGTCCCGGCCCTCGGTCGCGAAGCTCATGATGTCCAGGCCCGAACAAAAGCTCTTGCCCTCGCCGCGCAGGACGACGGCCCGGACCGACGGGTCGGCGGCGACCTCGTCGATCGCCCCGCTGATCCCCTCGAACATCGCGAAGTCGAGGGCGTTGTGCTTCTCGGGCCGGTTGAGGACGACCTCGGCCACGTGGTCGGCGACCTCGACGACGACACGGGATTCCGTCGCGGTGCTCATGGGGCGGGGACCGCATGGCGATCGACGATCGCCGCGGTGTCTACTCCGGCGGGCAGGGTGCCGAACGCGTTGCCCCAGTCGCCCTCGAGACGGGTCGCGCAGAACGCGTCCGCGACGGCCGGGTCGCCGAAGCGAACCAGCAGCGATCCCTGGAGGGCCAGCGCCATCCGCTCGACCAGTCGGCGAGCGCGCATCTCCATCTCGTCCGTGTTCCGGAGGTCGGCGGCAAGCGCTGCGCCGAAGCGGTCGAGCCTTGGCTCGGACTGGGCGGCCTCGCCGATCTCGTCGGCGAAGGCCTGCGTCGCTGCCGGACTCTTGACCATGGCCCGCAGTACATCGAGGACCTGGACGTTCCCGGAGCCCTCCCAGATCGACTGGAGCGGCGATTCGCGGAAGAGCCGGGGCATTCCCGACTCCTCGGCGTAGCCGTTACCGCCGAAGCATTCGAGCGCTTCGACGGCGTGCGACGGGGCGCGCTTGCAGATCCAGTACTTGAGAACCGGCGTCGCGATCCGGCGGATCAGCGCCGCGCGATCGTCGCCGGCATGGGCCTCGTCGAACTGCCGGGCCAGCCAGGCGCTGGAAACCGTCGCCGCCTCGGACTCGATCGCGAGATCGGCGAGGACGTTCGTCATCAGCGGCTGGTCGACGAGCCGCTTTCCGAAGGCCGACCGGTGCTGGGTGTGCCAGATCGCCTGCGCCGTTGCGGCCCTCATGCCGGAAGTCGAGCCGATCGTGCAGTCGAGCCGCGTGTGGCTGACCATCTCGATGATGGTCGCGACGCCGCGACCCTCCTCGCCTACCAGTTGCGCCCAGGCGCCACGGAACTCGACCTCGCTGGAGGCGTTGGAGCGGTTCCCGAGCTTGTCCTTGAGCCGCTGGATGTGGAAGCGATTGCGTTCGCCGTCGGGGGTCCAGCGCGGCAGCAGGAAACATGAGATCCCGCCCTCGGCCTGGGCGAGTACCAGGAACGCGTCGCACATCGGGGCCGAGCAGAACCACTTGTGTCCGGTGATCTCGTACTCGGCGCCGGGGCCGCCACCGTTGACCGGGACGGCCACAGTCGTGTTGGCGCGGACGTCGGAGCCGCCCTGCTTCTCGGTCATCGCCATGCCGAACAGGGCTCCGGCCTTGTCCGCGGCGGGGACGAATCGACGGTCGTAGTTGAGCGAGAGGACCCGCGGCTCCCAGACCTCGGCGACGTCGGGCTGCCGGCGCAGGGCCGGGACCACCGAGTAGGTCATCGAGATCGGGCAGCCGGTCCCGGCCTCGGCCTGCGAGAGGCACATGAAGCCGGCGGCGCGCGCGACGTGGGCGCCGGGCTGCGGCTCGCGCCACGGCAGTGCGTGCAGGCCGTTGGAGACGTGCATGTCCATGAGCTCGTGCCAGGCGGGGTGGAACTCGACCTCGTCGACGCGGTTGCCGAACCGGTCGTGGGTGCGGAGCTTCGGCGGATTCTCGTTGGCCAGCCGGCCGAGCTCGATGGTCGAGGCGCGGCCGGCGAGCTCGCCCACGGCGCGGATCCTGTCGACCGCGAAGTCGCCGCCCTCGCGGGAGACCGCCTCGACGAGCGGGCGGTCGGCCTCGAAGACGTTGTAGTCGGCGAGCGGCACCGACTGGTTGGTGACCGTGTGGGTGGCTGCGCCTCCCGGGCCCGTCGAACCGGGCTTCTCGACCGTGCTCATCGCCACCAACTATCGCAAAGCGACCGCTCGCTAGGGTGCCCCGGGACCGAGGAACGACCAGCGGAAAGGCGCCAGATGTCGAAAATCAAAGTCGAGAACCCGATCGTCGAGCTCGACGGCGACGAGATGACCCGGATCATCTGGTCGTTCATCAAGGAGCAGCTGATCCTGCCCTACCTCGACATCGACCTGAAGTACTACGACCTCGGGATCGAGAGCCGCGATGCGACGACCGACCAGGTGACGGTCGATGCCGCGAACGCGATCAAGCAGTACGGCGTCGGCGTCAAATGCGCCACGATCACCCCTGACGAGGCCCGGGTCGAGGAGTTCGGCCTGAAGGAGATGTACCGGTCGCCGAACGGCACGATCCGCAACATCCTCGGCGGCGTCATCTTCCGCGAGCCGATCGTGATCTCGAACGTGCCGAGGCTGGTCCCGGGATGGACCAAGCCGATCGTGATCGGCCGTCACGCCTTCGGCGACCAGTACCGCGCCGAGGACATGGTCATTCCCGGCGAGGGCACGCTGACGCTCACGTTCACTCCCAAGGACGGCAGCGATCCGATGGAGGTCGACGTCTACGAGTTTCCCAGCGGCGGCGTCGCGATGGCGATGTACAACCTCGACGACTCGATCAGGGACTTCGCCCGTGCGTCCATGCGGTACGGGCTCAACCGCGACTACCCGGTCTACCTCTCGACCAAGAACACGATCATGAAGAAGTACGACGGGCGCTTCAAGGACCTTTTCGCCGAGGTCTACGAGAGCGAGTTCAAGGCCGAGTTCGAGGCGAAGGGGCTGACCTACGAACACCGCCTGATCGACGACATGGTCGCCGCGGCGATGAAGTGGGAGGGCGGTTACGTCTGGGCGTGCAAGAACTACGACGGCGACGTCCAGTCCGACACCGTCGCCCAGGGCTTCGGCTCATTGGGCCTGATGACCAGCGTTCTGATGACCCCCGACGGCAACACCGTCGAGGCCGAGGCGGCGCACGGAACGGTCACCCGCCACTACCGCGAGCATCAGCAGGGCAACCCGACCTCGACCAACCCGATCGCATCGATCTTCGCCTGGACCCGCGCCCTCGGAGCCCGCGGGCGCATCGACGGGACCCCGGCCGTTCAGGAGTTCGCGGAAACGCTCGAGCGCGTCTGCGTCGAGACGGTGGAGAGCGGCAAGATGACGAAGGACCTGGCGCTCCTCATCGGCCCCGAACAGGAGTACCAGACGACCCAGGATTTCCTGGCCTCGATCGACGAGAACCTCGAGAAGGCGATCGGCTGAGCCGTCGCCTCCCCGGGGTTCCGGCCCTAGGCCGCCTGGGGCTGCGGGTCCGGCCGAACGATCACCGTGTCGGCGACGGTCAGCACCTCGTCGGCGGGCATGCCCACCGCGGCGGCGTGATCGCGGACCGCATCGGCGTCGCTCGCCTGGTAGATGCATACGGTGCCGAGTTGGCCATCGGCCTCCTCGACGACGTAGCTGCGGATCCAGCTGATGCTGTTCGGGAACTCGTTCTCGGCGACCGACGTCGAGCGGGCGGCGGCCGCCTCGAGCTCGGCGGGCGTCTTCCAGGCCTCGCGCCTGCGGATCATGAACGTGTCCATGGTTCTTCCTCTCGTCCGATACCGCCGAGGCGGCGCCGGCCGAATACCGACCGGCAGTTCTTAATCTAGTGGCGATCACCACCTGTGCGGGAACTTTTCGAGGGGCGGCCTGACTCGAAACCGCCCGACCTCTAGGATCGCCCCAGACTTCGAAACAGCCACGCCAACCTAGGAGTAACCACCAGTGAGCAGCCCCGTAAAGGTCACCGTCACCGGCGCCGCCGGCCAGATCGGCTACGCGATCCTCTTCCGGATCGCCAGCGGCCAGATGCTCGGCCCCGACACTCCCGTGCACCTCAACCTGCTCGAGATCCCGCAGGCGGTCAAGGCCGCCGAAGGCACCGCGATGGAGCTCGACGACTGCGCGTTCCCGCTGCTCGCGGGGATCGACATCCACGACGATCCGAAGGCCGCCTTCGACGGCTGCAACGTCGGCCTCCTCGTCGGCGCCCGCCCGCGCGGACCGGGGATGGAGCGCGCCGATCTGCTCGAGGCGAACGGCGGCATCTTCAAGCCGCAGGGTGAGGCGATCAACGCCGGCGCGGCCGACGACGTGAGGATCCTCGTGGTCGGCAACCCGGCCAACACGAACGCGCTGATCGCGCAGTCGCATGCGCCCGACGTCCCGCGCGAGCGGTTCACCGCGATGATGCGCCTCGACCACAACCGGGCCAAGAGCCAGCTCGCCGCCAAGGTCGGCGCGAGCGTCTCGGACGTCACCAAGATGACCGTCTGGGGCAACCACTCCGCCAGCCAGTACCCGGATCTCGTCCATGCCGAGGTCGGCGGCGAGAACGCTGCCGCGAAGGTCGGCGATCAGGCGTGGATCGAGAGCGAATTCATTCCGACCGTCGCCAAGCGCGGCGCCGCGATCATCGATGCGCGTGGGGCCTCCAGCGCCGCGTCGGCCGCCAACGCGGCGATCGATCACGTCCGCGACTGGACGCTGGGAACGCCTGCCGGCGATTGGGTTTCGATGGGCGTGCCGGCCGACGGTTCCTACGGCGTCGCCGAGGGCGTCATCTCCGGCTTCCCGTGCACGTGCTCGGGTGGGTCGTACTCGATCGTCGAGGGTCTCGAGATCGACGACTTCTCGCGTGAGCGGATCGACGCCAGCGTCGCCGAGTTGCAGGGCGAGCGCGACACGGTCAGCGAACTCGGCCTGATCTAGGGACTGGGAGGGGGTCCGCCGGACCGGGTCGTACCGGTCGCGGCGGCCCCTTCGCCACCCTTGTTTCGACGGCGCTAGGCGCCGGTCGCGGTATAGCCGCGCCCGTCCTTGGTGACCTTGCCGTCCTCGGTGAGGTCGGACATGACGCGGTAGACGTAGTTCGGCTTGATCTTCATCTTCTCGGCGATCTGGGATGCGGTGATTCCGGGGTTGTCCTTGACCGCCTTGAGCGCGTGATCGGCCCTGGTCCCGCCGCGGCGCCGACGCCTGCGCTTGCCGGAGCTCGATTTCGAGGTGGAGCTCGATCCGCGGGGACGGCCGCGTCCACGCCGATCTCCCTTGAGGTTGCTGAGGGCCCGCTCGAGCCGCTTGCGTTCGTCGTCGAGTTCCTTCAGACGTTCCTCGATCAGGCCGCGAGCCTTGTCGAGCACGTTCGTGTCTTCCGCCATTGGTGGCTCCTTGTGTGTGTGATTGCAGAGAGCGCCGGTGTGTTCTCATCCCCCTGCAACGACGCAGCTTCACTGTACGTGAATTTCACCTAACGGTAATACCGCAGGCTGAAATTGACACCAACGAGATGGTGAGAGGTGTGTTCAGCGCGGCTTCAGGCGCTCGGAACGTGTCCGGAAAACGAAGTCCCAAAGTGGGGACGAGACGCCGTATCCGTACCGGTGGTCCTGGAAGTGATGGCGCATGTGCTGTTCACGCAACTGCTTCCCGGCGGCGGTCGTCGGCACGTGATGGTGAAGGTGGTAATGGGTGTAGTCGTAGGTGAGGTAACCGACGATGAAACCGGCGAACAGGGGGTAGACGGCCGGTGTCCCGAAGATCAGTTCGAAGAGGAAGAAGAACAAAACGGCGAGTGGGATGCTCACGGCCGGGGGCATGACCAGGCGGAGGCGGTCGTTCGGGTGGTCGTGGTGAACGCCGTGCATGATGAAGTGGAGGCGGCTGCCGAGCGGATGGTCGGGCTCCCAGTGGAAGACCAGCCGGTGCAGCCAGTACTCGGTGAGCGTCCAGATCAGCAGCCCGAGCAAGATCAGCCCGGCGACCTGGAGAACGTCGTAGCCGCGGTCGAGCCCGAGCCACGCGCAGACGAGGACGACCGGGACGAAGATCAGTGCCGGGATCGAGGGATGGACCCGCGAGAAGAAATCGAGGAAGCGACTCTCGAAGAGGGGCGGGGAAGCGCTGAGCCTGTCACTGCGCTGAGTCGACATCGTGAGAAAGATTGTAACCGGCGACGTTCCCGGTTTTCCTGCTCGGCGGCCGGTCCCAAAGTGCGGGGAAGTCTGCCGCGAACCCGGGTTTTGCGGTGATCTTCCAACGGCCCCGATTCGCGCTGTTTGCGGTTCGACGGCCTGCGAGCCGGACGTGCGGATGCAATGGTGACCCCCCGGCGGGCCGGAGGATCCCGCCGACACCGAACCACTCGTCCCGGAGGACCGACTTGCCCGACCAGACCGCCGCCGCGAAGCCCCGCAAGGGCCGCCGCTCGAAGACCAAGCCGAGCTGCGGCTCCTGCTACTTCGGCGTGCGGATGCTCTGCGCCCTCGAGCTCGCCGGCCCTTGCTCCACCTTCCGCCCCGATTCCCCACACGGCCTGATCCCCCCGACCCAGCCGATGCTGTTGATCGGCACCGAGACAGTGGAGTTGGCTGCGGCCTGAATAACTCCGAGCAGATGCTCCGGCTTCGCCGTCCGCTCTGCTCGGCCTGCGCGGTGTTATCGCTCGGCAGGGGCGTCTTGCAGGAGAGGTCTCCGAGCTGATGTTTCGGCTTCGCGTCGCGCTCTCGCTCGGCCGCGCGGTCGTCATCGCTCGGCAGCGGCGTCAGTCCGGTGGCGGGTGACGGAGCCGTGCCGAAACCTCCCTCTGGGCGGATATGCCGCCCTTAACGCAGTTTCGTTTCTGAAGATGCCTCGGTAGGCCCACGCCGACCTCTCCACCCACGCCCCCGGATAGGTTGTGGCCATGAAGCTCACGGTCCTTGGGAAATCCCCCTCCTGGGAGGACGCCGGGGGCGCCTGCAGCAGTTACCTCGTCGAGCGCGGCGAGACGACGATGCTGATCGACTGCGGGAGCGGGGCGCTCGGCAAGCTGCGAGCGATCCGCGACTACCGCGACGTCGACGCGATCGTGCTCTCGCACTTCCATGCCGACCACCTGCTCGACCTGATCCCGTTCGCCTGCGCGCTGACCTACGGTCCGGCCGCCGCCGAGGGCCTCCGCACCCCGCGGCTGATCGGGCCGGCCGGCATCGAGCCCTATCTCGCGCGACTCGGGGTCGCGATCGGCGATCCCGGCCTGATCGTCGGGGCGTTCGCGATCGAGGAGTACGAGCCGGGCGTCGCCGTCGCGGTCGGCGAGCTGGCGGTCACGGCTCACGAGGTCGTCCACATCGGTCCGACCCACGCGATCGAGGTCGACGGCGGGCCGGGCCGGATCGTCTTCGGCGCCGACGGCCGCTACTCGGAGGAACTCGTGGCCGCCGCCGGCGGCGCGGACGTCCTGATCGCCGAGGCGACGCTGCCCGAGCCGGATCCGTCCCAGGAGGTCCACATGAGCGCGGCCGAGGCCGGCCGCCTCGCCACCGAGGCCGGCGTGAGCCGGCTCGTCCTCACCCATATCTCCGACGAGCTCGATCTCGACTTCGCCCTCGAACAGGCCCGGGCCAAGTTCGCGGGACCGGTGGAACTGGCCGCCGAGGGCGCCTTCTACGAGGTATAGCCCGGCGGCTACCCTTTTCTCCGATGGCCCGGCAGCGCAACCTCGTGGTGAACATCGAGCGCATGCGGCGCGACATGGACGAGTTGCTCGGCGAGGGCTGGGCGACCGTCGAGCCGCTGAGCCGCGGCCGCAGCGACTTCCACCCCCGGGTCGACGTCTATTACAGCGAGGGCCCGATCGGCCCGGGCGAGGGCGACCCGATCCCCAAGGCCGTGGTGACGGCGGACCTCGCCGGCGTCGGGGCGGACGCGGTGAACGTGGAGATCTCCGGGCGGATGCTGGTCATCTCAGGGACGCGCCCGGTGCGCCGAACGGAAGGCCGGGCCTACCAACAGGTCGAGATCCCCACCGGCACGTTCCGTCGCGCGATCGAGCTCGGGGTCGACATCGACAGCAACCGGGCTCGCGCAAGTTTCGAGGACGGACTCCTCAAGGTCGAGCTGCCGATCGAGCTGCCGGAGGCCACGGCGCGCCGCGTGCCGATCGATCGGCCCTCCGATTGAGCCCGGGCGAGGAAGCGTCTTGACCCCGATCGAATTCGACGACGACCTGTCCGAGGGCGGCTCGTCGATCGAGATCGTCACGTCGGAGGAGATCGAGGACGCGATCGCCCACGGCGGCGAGCTTCCCGAGGCCCTGCCGGTCCTGCCCCTCCGGGACATGGTCACCTACCCGGGGACGCTGACGCCGCTCGCCGTCGGCCAGGAGCGCTCGATGCGGCTGATCGACCACGTCCTCTCCGGCGATCGCAGCCTCGTCATGGTCGCCTCCAAGGACCCCGAGCTCGAGGAGCCGGGGCCCGACGACGTCGAGCGGGTCGGCGTGGCAGGCGTGGTGGCCCGGATGCTCAAGGTGCCGGACGGCACGATCCGGATTCTGGTCCAGGGCACGAAGCGAGTCCGGCTCGAGCGTTTCGTCGCCACCGACCCGTATCTGATCGCGAACGTGGAGGAAATCCCCGACGTGGTCGAGGAGGGCCCGGAACTCCAGGCCCTGACCCGCAACGTCCAGCGCACGTTCAGCGAGATCATCGAGGAGATCCCGTATCTCCCGGAGGAGCTGCAGCTTGCGGTCACGAACGTCGAGGACCCGAGCGCGCTCGCGCATCTGATCGCAGGTGCATTGCGCATCCCCGCCGCGGAGAAGCAGGAGATCCTCGAGCAGGTGAACGTCGGCGCCAGGCTCCGGCGACTGTCGGAGATCCTCGCCCGCGAGCTCGAGGTGATCCAGCTCGGGACGCAGATCCAGTCCCAGGTCCAGGAGGGAATCGACAAGGGCCAGCGCGAGTACTACCTCCGCGAGCAGCTCCGCGCGATCCAGCAGGAGCTGGGGGAGGGCGACGAGCAGCAGGCCGAGATCAACGAGCTGCGCGAGCGGGTCGATGCCGCCGAGCTGCCGGAGCAGGCCCGCAAGGTCGCCGATCGTGAGATGGGCAGGCTCGAGCGCCTGCCGCCGCGCCGCCGCCGAGTACGGCGTGATCAGGACCTACATGGACTGGCTGATCGATCTCCCGTGGGGCAAGCGGACCGAGGACGACCTCGACGTCAAGCACGCCCGCGAGGTCCTCGACGCCGATCACTACGACCTCGAGCAGATCAAGGACCGGATCCTCGAATACCTGGCCGTGCGCAAGCTGCGGCCGGAGTCCAGCGGGCCGATCCTCTGCTTCGTCGGCCCGCCCGGGGTCGGCAAGACGAGCCTCGGCCGGTCGATCGCGCGGGCGCTGGGCCGCAGCTTCGAGCGGATCTCCGTGGGTGGGGTCCGCGACGAGGCCGAGATCCGGGGCCACCGGCGGACCTACGTCGGGGCGATGCCGGGCACGATCATCCGGGCGCTGCGCGACGCTGGATCGCGAAATCCGGTCTTCATGATCGACGAGATCGACAAGATGGGCGCCGATTTCAGGGGCGATCCGGCCAGCGCGATGCTCGAGGTGCTCGACCCGTCCCAGAACGACTCGTTCCGCGACCACTACCTCGATCTCGACTTCGATCTCTCCGAGGTGATCTTCATCGCCACGGCGAACGTCCTCGATCCGATCCCGGCGCCGCTCCGCGATCGCATGGAGGTGATCCAGCTCTCCGGCTACACCGTCGACGAGAAGCTCCACATCGCCCGCCGGTACCTGGTGCCGAGGCAGGTCCGGGAGAACGGCCTGAAGGCGACGCAGGCATCCTTCTCCGACGCAGCGCTGCGCACGATCATCGAGGAGTACACGCGGGAGGCCGGCGTCCGCAACCTCGAGCGACAGATCGGCACGGTCTGCCGCAAGCTCGCCCGGGTGATCGCCGAAGGCGGCCCCTCGGGACGCTCGTCGGTATCGGCGAAGCGGGTTCGCGAGCTGCTCGGCCGTCGCGTCTACTTCTCGGAGGCGCGGCGTCGCACGAGCCGTCCGGGCGTCGCGACGGGACTCGCCTGGACGCCGGTCGGCGGCGAGGTGCTGTTCATCGAGGCGACCGCGATGCCCGGCACCGGCAAGCTGACGATCACCGGTCAGCTCGGCGACGTCATGCGCGAATCGGCTCAAGCGGCGCTGTCGCTGCTGCGCGGCGATGCGGCCTCGTTCCTTCCCGACCTCGAGCTCGATTCGAACCAGTGGTTCGCCGAGCACGACATCCACCTCCACGTGCCCGCCGGCGCGGTGCCGAAGGACGGGCCCTCGGCCGGTGTGGCGATGCTGACGGCGCTGACGTCCCTGCTCAGCGGGCGCCCGGTCCGCAACGACGTCGCGATGACCGGCGAGATCACCCTCACCGGCCAGGTGTTGCCGGTCGGCGGGCTGAAGGAGAAGTCGCTGGCGGCTCAGCGCGCCGGGATCAAGCGGGTGATCGTTCCGGACCGGAACGAGGGGGAGATACTCGAGATCCCCGAGGCCGAACTCGGTGGTCTCGAATTCGTCTACGTGAGCGAGGCGACGGCGGCTCTCGCCGCCGCCCTCGAGCCGAGATAACTGCGGAACGTTGCCCCCGCTCGGAGCGGGTCGTTGTTTGGGGTTTATGCTGGCCGGGAACAGCACCTGGGAATCGAGAGGAGCATCCGATGGCGAGCACGAGCAAGGCGAAGGACAAGGCGAGCAGCGCGGTCGAGGGCGCGCGGCCCTACGTTCAGCGTCTAATCGAGGACGAGGAGCTGCGCGACAACCTGCGCGAGGCCTACGACGCCGGCCGCAACGCGTACGGCCGCGCATCCAGCGCCAAGAAGCCGTCGGCGCTGCTGGACGACAAGAAGCTGCAGGCGGATCTGAAGAGCGCCAGCGAGTCGCTCCGTGCCGTCTCCGACGCTCTCCGCGAGCCGGAGAAGATGCCGAAGAGCGGCGGTCATCCGCTTCTGAAGCTCGTGTTCATCGCATTCATCGGCGCGATCCTGGCAATCGCCCTGAGCGAGGACCTGCGCAAGGGCATCCTCGACCAGCTCTTCGGTGCCGAGGAGGAGTTCGAGTACAGCTCCACGACCTCGCCGCCCGCCCCGACAAGCTGAGCACTCCCGGAACAAAGCGGCCGAAGGGACCTCCCGCAGCCGGTGAGACGAGGGAGCTGAGCGGCGACAGCGCCGGTCGCATCGTCGACGCGATGCGGGAAGCGGTGGCGACACGCGGCATCGCCGGGGCCACGTTCGAGCACGTGGCCGCCCAGGCCGGGGTCAGCCGCGGTCTGCTCCACTACTACTTCGGTACCAAGGAGCGGCTGCTGGTCGAGGTCGTGCGTCGCGACAGCGAGAGCCGCGTGCAGATGCTCGACGGCCCGCTGCACGACGCCGCCGACGTCGACGGGGTGCTGGACGTCCTCGTTTCGAGCCTCGTCGACCTGATCGAGAACGACCCAGGCTTCTTCATCGTCCTGTTCGAGCTGTTCGCGGCCGGCAGGCGCAACGAGGAGATCGGCCGCGAGGTCGGGGCGCTGTTCCGCAAGTCCCGCGACCATGTCGCACGCGCACTCGAGGACAAGGACGCCGAGGGCGTGATCGAGCTGCGGTTCGGCGCCGAAGCGACCGTCTCCTACCTCTTCGCCATCGCCGACGGGCTGGCCGTCCAGGCGCTATCGGACCCCGATCGCGACCAAACCGAGGTGCTGGCAGCCGGTAGGGCCACCGCACGGCAGCTCTTCGTGGCCGGCTGAGCGCCGCATCTCCCGCCTGAAAACAGGCGATCAGGTTCGGTTGCGGGTGGCTAGACGCCCGTTGCATCTATAGGCTCCCCTGTCCGGGGGCAACTTAGGAGAGCGAGTGAGGCCCAAGCGTTGAGAAGGAAACGTGGGGAGGACCGGCGCGCAGCGTTGCGTGCCGAGTCGTCATCCCCAAATGAAGGGGGGGAGCGCGGAGCCTCGACACCCGCACGGATCGCTGCCGTCGCGGCGGTCCTCGTCGCCTTCGCGGTGGTCGTCGTCCTGCTCTTCGGCGGCAACGACGGCTACAAGTACACGCTGATGTTCCAGACCGGGGGCCAGATCGTCCCCGGCAACGAGGTCCTCGTGGCCGGCCAGCGGGTCGGCATGGTCGATTCGATCGATCTCACCGACAACAACGAGGCCGCGATCAAGGTGAACATGCAGGAGCCGCTTCGCGAGGGCACCACGGCGCTGATCCGCACCACATCGCTCTCCGGCGTCGCCAACCGCTACATCTCGCTGACGCCGGGCCCCAACAACAACCCCGAGATCAAGCCGGGTTCGACGATCTCGGGCGAGGACACGACCTCCCCGGTCGACATCGATCAGCTCTTCAACATCTTCCGGCCCAAGCAGCGGGCCGCCCTGCAGAAGTTCATCCAGGGCAACGCCACGGTCTACGCGGGTAAGGGCGAGCTCGCCAACCGGGCCTACAAGTTCCTCAACCCCGCCCTCAGCACCTCGACGCAACTGTTCACCGAGCTCTCGAGCGATTCCGCGGCGCTCTCCCGGTTCCTCGTCTCGGGCTCGCAGACGTTCGGCGCCCTCGCCGACCGCCAGCAGGACCTCTCGTCGCTGATCGTCACGGCCAACACGACCCTCGGGGCCATCGCCAGTCGCAACGAGGACCTCGACCGCTCGCTCGCCGCCTTCCCGGAGACGCTGCGCCAGCTCAACACCACGCAGGTCAACCTGCGCGCCACCCTCGACGACCTCGATCCGCTCGTCCAGGCGTCGTACCCGGCGACCAAGAACCTCGCCCCGTTCCTCCGCAAGCTCGCGCTCGTCTCGAACGAGAGCACCCCCGTCTTCTCGAAGCTCGCCGACATCACCAGGTTGCCCGGCGCCAACAACGACCTCGCCGACACCCTCAAGGAGCTGCCGAACACGAAGAAGAAGGGCCGGAAGGCCCTTCCCGACGCGATCCAGGCGATGGACGACACCCAGGACGACCTGACCTTCCTCCGTCCCTACACGCCCGACATCGTTGCCTGGCTCTCGAAATTCGGCGAAGCCACGGCCTACTACGACGGCAACGGCCACTACGCGCGAGTCCAGCAGACGGCGACGAACGTCTTCAACATCAACGATCCCGCACCGGGCCAGGCCACCGGCGACATCGACTCGCCAACCTCCCAATACCCGGTCAGCAACGCTCCGCCGTACGTCTTCAACCCGATCACGCGCTGTCCCGGCGGCGGCTCGGCTCCGGCCGCCGACGGCTCGAACCCGTTCCTCGACGGCGGCAGCCTGACCCCGGCGACTGCGACCCGACCCAGATCCCGCCCGGCCCATGAGACGCGTCGTCCTCATATTCCTCGGCCTCGCCGCGCTCGCGGCGCTGATCGCCGCCTCCGCCTCGGGCGACGGCGGTGGAGACGGCGGCGACTACAAGATCCGCGCCTACTTCGACAACGCCGGCTTCCTCGTCAACGGCGAGGAGGTCCGGATCGCCGGCGCAACCGTCGGCGTCGTCGACGACGTCACGGTGTCCCTGCCCGGCGAGAGCGTCAAGGAGAACGGCGACGAGGACCCAGGCAAGGCCGTCGCCGTCCTCGCGATAACCGATCCCGGCTTCCAGGACTTCCGCACCGACGCCTCCTGCCTGATCCGCCCGCAGTCGCTCCTCGGTGAGAAGTACGTCGAATGCGTTCCCACCCAGCCGCGCGCTCCAGGCACCGAACCGCCGCCCGAGCTCTCCCAGATCCCCGACGGCGACATCGGCGCCGGCCAGTACTCCCTGCCGCTCGAGAACAACGGCAAGCAGGTCGACCTCGACCTCGTCAACAACATCACGCGCCAGCCCGAGGTGGACCGGTTCCGACTGATCCTCAACGACCTCGGCGCCGGCCTCGCAGCGCGCGGCCCCGACCTCGCCGAGGTCATCCGGCGGGCCGACCCGGCGCTCGAGCAGACCGACAAGGTCCTGGCGACCCTCGCCAAGCAGAACAAGCAGCTGGCCCAGCTGGCCAAGGACTCCGACACCGTCCTCACTCCGCTGGCCCGCGAGCGCCAGCATCTCGCCGGCTTCATCCGCAACTCGGCCACGGCCGGCGCAGCGGCGGCCGAGCGCAGCAACGACATCGTCGCCGGCTTCGACGAGTTCCCGAACGCGCTGCGGGAGCTGAACAGCACGATGGTCGAGCTGCAGCGGTTCGCCGAGCAGGCGACGCCGGTGGCCACCGACCTTCGCAAGGCCGCACCGGGCCTGACCGGTGCGACCAAGGCGCTGGCCCCGTTCGCGCGGGCGGCGACCATCTCGGTCACCAGCCTCGGCAACACGACCGCGGCGAGTTCCGACGACCTCGCCGGCTCCGCGCCGGTCATCCGGCAGCTCCGCAAGGTCGGCGAGAAGTCGATCCCGGGGGCCAAGAACCTCAATCAGTTGCTGATGACGCTGCGGCAAGACGGGCGGCATCGACGCCCTCACCCAGTTCATCCTCAACGCGTCGAACACGATCAACACCTTCGACAGCTTCGGCCACCTCCTGCTCGCGAACGTCCAGATCACGAACTGCGTCAACTACTCGATCACCCCGGTCACCGGCTGCAGCTCGAATTGGTTCACGGACACGAGCAGCTCGTCGGCGAAGGCGAGGGCGGCGGTGTCGAAGGCGGCGGACGACAGGATTCTCAACGGCGCGGATCCGGTCCCGCCGGACGACGGCACCACCGACGAGGCCGCTCACGACCGGCTCCGCCGGCACGGGCCCGTCCGACCGATTCGACCTCGACCACGGCGGACACCGCCAAGGGCAACGAGGACCTCCTCCACTTCCTGATCGGAGACGGGCAATGAGGCGCGGGCAGACACCGCTGAACGCGGCGTTCCGCAACCCGACCGTGATCGGCGCGCTCGCCGTGCTGATCACGGTGCTCACGGTCTTCCTCGCCTACAACGCCAACAACGGCCTGCCCTTCGTGCAGTCGTACCGGCTGACCGCCCAGGTCCCCAACGCCGCGGCCCTCGTACCCGGCAACGAGGTGCGGATCGGCGGCGTGCGAGTGGGCGTCGTCGAGTCGATCGAACCCGTCACCGAGGACGACGGCACGTTCGCGGCGGCCCTCGCGCTGAAGCTCGACAAGTCGGTCGAGCCGCTGCCCGAGGACTCGACGGTGATCATCCGCTCGCGCTCCGCACTCGGGCTCAAGTACGTACAGATCGTCCGCGGCACCTCCGACCAGGGCTACCCGGCGGGCTCGACGCTGCCGATCTCGTCGGCCACTCCCGAGCCGGTCGAATTCGACCAGCTCCTCAGCACGTTCGACGAACCGACTCAGGAGAACATCCAGGCCAACCTGACCGAGTTCGGCAACGCGCTCGCCGGCCGCGGTCCGAACATCAACGAGGCGATCGGCGCGCTGAAGCCGCTGCTGCCCCGGCTCGAGCGCGTGATGCGCGACATCTCCGACCCGAAGACCGGCATCGGCCCCTTCTTCACGGCTCTCGCCAACTCGGCCGCGGCGGTCGCCCCGGTGGCCGAGACGCAGGCGCAGATGTTCGTCGACCTCGACACGACGCTGGCCGCCTTCGCCGACATCGCCAGGCCCTACCTGCAGGACACGATCTCGAAGACGCCGATCACGCTCCGCGCGACCAGCGAGGACCTGCCGATCGTCCGACCCTTCCTCGTCAACTCGCGAAAGCTCTTCGTCAACCTCCAGCCCGGCGTCAAGGCGGCGGCCGAGTCCGCGGACGAGATCGAATCGGCGCTCGTCACGGGTATCCCGGTCCTCCGTGCCTCGCCGCAGTTCAACAACCAGCTGCCGCCGACGGCCGCCGCGCTGAAGCGGTTCAACGACAACACGCCAGGTCCGCCAGGGCCTCACCGACGTGACCGACCTCTCCGAAGTCGATCGGGCCGCTGCTCAAGTTCGTCGCCCCCGCGCAGTCGGTCTGCAACTACGCGACCCTGCTCTTCCGCAACGTCGCGAGTGCGACGAGCCAGGGCAACGCGAACGGAAACTGGACCCGAGGCAACGCGAACGGCACTCCCGACGGTCCCAACAACGAGGGCAGCCCGTCGACCGCCCCGGCGAACGGCGGTGGCTCCGATCCGCGGAACTTCCTCCACGTCAACCCCTACCCGAACACCGCCTCGCCCGGTCAGAGCCCGCGTGAGTGCGAGGCCGGCAACGAGACCTACACAGCCGGACAGACGCAGATCGGCAACTCCCCCGGCAACCAGGGAATCGTGACCGAGGACCAGATTCCCTTCCAGCTCAAGAAGGGGCGGAAGTAATGGCCCGCTCGCGCCGCCCCAAGCCCGGAGTCAAGGACTTCAACGAGGGCATCTACCATCGCCCGCCGCTCGGCCTGAGCTTCTTCAAGACCGGCGTCCTGGCCGCGATCGTGATCCTGATCCTCACGTACTTCGCCTACACGAAGGAGCTGCCGTGGAGCGGCGAGGGCTACACCGCGACGGCGACGTTCAGCAACGCGACGACCCTCCGCCCGGACGCTCCGGTCCGGATCGCCGGCGTCAACGTCGGCAAGGTCACCCAGATCGACCCGAACGGCGAGAACGCGGACGTCACCTTCACCGTCGACCCCGAGGGCCTGCCGCTGCACGACGACGCGACGATCACCATCCGGCCGCGCCTCTTCCTCGGCGGCAACTACTTCCTCGACCTGCGTCCGGGCAGCCCGAGCGCGCCCGACCTCCCGGACGGCGGTTCGATTCCGGTGACGAGGACGGCAACCGCGGTCGAGCTCGACGAGGTGCTGACGGCGCTGCAGCGCCCCGATCGCAAGAACCTCGGCCTGCTGCTCGAGGGTTACGGCTCGGCCCTCGTGGACAAGCCGACGGCCAAGAACGACATCGGCATGGACCCGGACGTCGTCGGCCTCTCGGGCGCCGAGGCGATCAACAAGTCCTTCGACTACGGCGGTCGGGCCGGCAAGACCTCCTCGCAGGTGAGTGAGGCGCTGCTCGGCGAGCAGGCGGGCGACCTGCGCGGCCTGATCAAGGCCAGCGGCAGCGTCTTCCAGCAGCTGGCCAGTCGCGACCAGGAGCTCAGCGACCTGATCACGAACTTCTCGATCACGACGGGCGCATTCGCCGACGAGGCGACCAACCTCCAGAACACACTCGCCCAGCTCGCTCCGACGCTCGAGCAGGCGCAGACGCAGCTGCCGGTGATCAACTCCGCCTTCCCGCCCCTTCGCGCCTATGCGCGTGAGCTGACGCCGAGCATCAAGGAGCTGCCGTCGACGATCAAGGCCGGCACGCCGTGGCTCTACCAGGCCGACAAGCTGATGCAGAAGAACGAGCTCGCCGGCATCGTCGACGATCTCCACAAGGCGACCCCGACCCTCTCCCAGGGGACCAGCAACCTGACCGGCCTGCTCAACCAGCTCGGCCTGTTCAGCCGCTGCCAGAGCAACGTTCTCGAGCCGACCGGGAACGAGGTCATCACCGACCAGTTCAACACCGGCCAGTCCAACTTCCGCGAGTTCCTCTACGGGGCCGTCTCGCAGGCGGGCGAGGGCGCGAACTTCGACGGCAACGGCCAATACCTGCGAATCCAGCCCGGCGGCGGCCCCTTCCCGGTCCAGGCGGCGGTCCCGGACGGCGGCTCCGTCGCCGCCCGACAACATGGCGTACGGCTACTCGATCGACAGCCCGATCGGCTCGCAGCCCCTGAAGCCGGCGAGCGCTCCGCCCGTGCGCACCGACCAGGCCTGCTTCAAGCAGGACATCCCCGACCTGAACGGCCCGCAGGGCACGGTCGGCACCCCCGCCGTTCAATCGCACGACCTTCCCCCCATGAGAAAGGCGCTGCGGACATACACGCGTGACTTCATCGCGATCATCGTGCTCGCGGTCATCGGCCTGCTCGCGCTGTTCGTGATCCTCTCCCAGCAGAGCACCGCCCTGCCGGCCTGGTTCCCGATCCTCGGGGAGGATCGCTTCGAGCTGAAGACCGAGTTCCAGACCGCGCAGGCGATCACACCCGGGCAGGGGCAGACGGTCAACCTCTCGGGCGTCGAGATCGGCGACGTGACCGACGTCAACCTCGAGGACGGCGTTGCGGTCGTGACGATGCAGGTCGATCCGGAGTTCGCCCAGCTGATCCATCCCGACGCGTCGGCGCTCCTGCGCCCGCGGACCGGCCTCCAGGACATGACGATCGAGCTCGACGCCGGGACCGGGGAGGGCGAGATTCCCGAGGGCTTCACGATCCCGCTCGCCAACTCCGAGCCGAACATCAACACCGATCAGATCCTCGCCTCGCTCGACGGTGACACCCGGGCCTACCTGCGGCTCCTGCTCGCCGGCGGCGCGCAGGCGCTCGGGTCGAAGGAGAAGAGCCAGACCTTCTCGAACGTGTTGCGCCGGCTCGAGCCGACGACCCGCGACATCGCCAAGATCAACGGCGCGATCGCGAAGCGCCGCGACAACCTCCGCCACGTGGTCACGAACTTCAAGCTGATCGCCGAGGAGCTCGCCAAGTCGGACACCAACCTGACCGGGTTCGTCGACTCCCAGTCGAAGGTGTTCGGCGCCTTCGCCGACTCGCAGGCGAACCTGCGTGCAGACGCTCCAGGAGCTTCCCGGGCGCCCTGCAGGCGACCCGCGGCGCCCTCGGCGCCTCCGCAACCCTCTCGAGCGAGCTGAAGCCCGCTCTGACCGATCTGATCCCGCAGGCCGAAGGCGCTCGGTCCGGCGCTACGCGCCACGCGCCCGTTCTTCCGCAAGACGACACCGTCGCTGCGTGATCAGGTGCGGCCGTTCACCCGCAACGTGAGCGGCGTCGTCGGTGACCTCAAGCGTGCGGCCGAGCCGCTGCGAGCAGTCCTCCGATCAGCTGAACGGCGGGCTCACCGAGCTCAACCAGGTCTTCAACGCACTCGCCTACAACCCGTGCGGGAACGCCGAGAGCTACCTCTTCTACCTGAGCTGGCTCAACCACAACACGAACTGCCGCCTTCCTGACCCAGGACGGCCTCGGCCCGATCCGCCGCGGCCTGCTCACCTACACGTGCCGAGCCTCGCTTCTCGCCGACGCCCTCGTTGCCGGCCTACCCGCCGGTGAAGACGGCCCGCCAGCTGGTCCGGCTGCCCACGAGCTCGGAGCTCAACTGCTCGTTCACGGCGAAGGCGAACGGCGGGTTGGACGCGACCGGGGATTCGACGGGAGGCGACGAGGACACGACCACGGACGCGACGACGACCACCGATTCGACCGACGACCGATTCGACCACGACCGATTCGACGACTTCGACGACGACGACCGACTCGACGACCACCGATGAGACCGCCGAGGGCGGCGACGCGACGACCGACTCCGACGACCCCCTAGAGCATGGAAACACGCCCACCGACATTCGGAAGGATCGCGATCGCAGCAGGATTCGCGCTGTCGTGCTTCGGCCTGCTCCTCTTCCTCTGGCTCGCGTTCGGCGGCCCGGTCCCGCTGAAGTCGAAGAGCTACCGCTTCGACGTCCACTTCGACGAGGCCAGCCAGCTCGCCGTCGAGTCCGACGTGCGGATCTCCGGCGTCTCGGTCGGCAAGGTCAAGGGCATCGAGCTCGCCGACGACGGGCTTGCCGACGCGACCATCGAGATCGACCCCAAGTACGCGCCGATCCCCTCCGACACACGGACGATGCTGCGCCAGAAGACGCTCCTCGGCGAGACGTACGTCGAGCTGACCCCGGGCAACGCGGATGCGCCGCCGCTGCCGGAGGACGGCACCCTTCCGAACGCCCAGGTCTCCGACGCGGTTCAGCTCGACGAGATCTTCCGGGCCTTCGACGAGCCGACCCGCGCCGCGTTCCAGACCTGGATGGCCGATGCCGCGGTGGCGTTCAAGGGTCGCGGCATCGACCTCAACGCCGCTCTCGGCAATCTCGATCAGTTCGCCGAGCGCGGCGACGATCTGTTGCGGGTTCTCGATACGCAGCGGCTGGCGGTCAAGAAGCTGCTCGCCGACGGCGGTACGACGTTCAACGCGATCAGCAAGCAGCCCGACCAGCTGCGCGGCCTGATCAACAACACCGAGTCCGTCTTCTCGACCACCGCCGCCCGGGACGAGGAGATCAAGCAGATCTTCCAGGCCCTGCCGACGTTCCTCGACGAGTCGAAGCTGACCCTCGACCGGTTGGCCCAGTTCTCGACCGACACGAACCCGCTCGTCACCCAGCTGCAGCCGGTCGCCCGTCAGCTGAGCGGCACGTTCCTGGCCCTGCAGCGCCTCTCACCCGAGTTGGAGCGCTTCTTCAACGGTCTCGGGGTCGTCATTCCGCGGGCGAAGTCCGGCTTCAGCTCGCTGCGGACGATCCTCGACGATCAGCTGCCGCCCTTCCTCGGGAGGGTGGGCCCCTACTTCGGCCAGCTCATCCCCGTCGTCGACACGCTCAACCGGTACCGCGGCGAGATCACGGCCTTCTTCGCGAACACGTCCTCGGCCGTCAACGGTGCGAGCGTCCCGAACGGCCTCCAGGACCCGATCAAGTTCGTGAAGGCGACCAGCCCGTTGGGCCCGGGCGCCCTCTTCTCGCCCGGATCGCCGCTGAAGACCTCGCGGCTCAACGCCTACGTGAAGGCCGGCGGCTACACGAAGCTGGCCCAGGGGCTGGACAGCTTCTACACCGCGAACTGCACGTCGGGCGACACCGATCCAGATCAACCAGGGCGACCTCGACAACGACCTCTACGACCGCGTTCAGATCTACGCCATGGGCGGCCTCGGGATCACGAACACCGACAACGTCCCGGCACCGCCTTGTAACCTGCAGAGCGGCCAGTCCTCGATCGGCGGGCCGCCGAACCAGAACACCAGCTACCTGCACGTCAATCCGCAGCCCTAAAAGTCTCCTAATACATCGGGCCTCGGGGCGAAACTTTCCCGGCCCGACAGTGTTCTTTCCCGTAGCACGGGGTAGGACAAGGCCCGTGCCCAGGACGATCCGGCGGCACTTCCAAGACTTCTATCACTCCCCATCACCCGCAAATGATGGCAGGTCCGCGGAGCAGTCAGCTCCTCGCGCCCGCCCATTGAAGAGGAGAAACACATGCGTAAATACCTGATCATCGCCGTGGCCGCTCTGGTCTTCGTCGCTGGCGCTCATCGAGCATCGCTCGGGCCGACGACATCCAGACCGTCACCGCCAGCTGACGCCGGTGAAGCTCGACAAGAAGAAGTTCAAGCCGGCCCAGATCTACGTCGAGATCCTGACCGGTGACAACACGACCGATCCGACTTACCCGGAGCAGCCGCCGAGCGCCACCCGCACGAAGGTCAACTTCCCGGCCAACATGAAGTTCGACACGAAGGCCGTGCCGAAGTGCAAGGTGAGCAACACCGCCCTCGACGGCACGAGCACCGACACCGCGACCGACATGTGTGGCAAGAAGTCGATCGTCAGCGTCGGCAGCGGCGAGCCCACCAGCGCCGGGCACTCGACTCGGCACGTCGGCTTGGGTCACGATCGACTCGCCCGGGAGCACGGGCAGCACGCTCGAGGTCCCGGTCGTCGTCACCGCGTACAACGGCAAGACGAAGAACTCCCTGTACCTGCATGCGCGTGCCAACCTCCTCGGCGTCACCACCGTGCTCGTCGGCAAGATCAAGGACGGCCCGAAGGGCTACGGCAAGCAGCTCGACGTGACGATTCCGCCGCTCGCTCTCGGTGCGATCACCCGGTTCACGACCACGGTCAAGGACGGCAAGTACGTCCAGGGTCGCTGCAAGAACAAGAACATGAAGTTCCAGGCGATCACGACGTTCAGCAACTACACCCCGGCGACGGTCACGGACGACTACTCGTCGAAGTGCAAGCAGAAGTAGCACCAGCTCCATCTGCGTAGGGGACCCGAACGGGCGGCCAATTCCAATTTGGCCGCCCGTTCTGCGTTCCGGGACCGTTCGTGCGTTCCGCGCGGCAACCGGCACCCCCTCTCGGTCTTCTGGGTAGGATCGCCCGCAGGAGAGAGACGTGACGGATGCCGCAACTTGGCGTTCGAAGCGTTGTTATGCAAGTGAGAGATGTCCGCGACCGCGGGCGAATGTGGGAGGACCGCTTGCGGTCGACCACGGACCTAGGAGGAAGAATGCGAAAGATCGCAACCCTGATCGTTGGGGTGTTCGTCGCGTCTCTGGCCATGGTGGCCGTGGCGCAGGCGGACGACATCCAGTCGATCACCGCCAACCTGACGCCGTCCAAGCGCAGCAAGAAGACGTTCAAGCCGGCGCAGATCTACGTCGAGATCCTGACCGGCCGACAACACGACCGATCCGACATACCCGGAGCAGCCGCCGAGCGCGACCAGCACGGAGGTCGACTTCCCGAAGAACGCGAAGTTCGATCCCACCGCAGTGCCGAAGTGCAAGGTGAGCAACACCGCTCTCGACGGCACGAGCACCGACACCGCGATCGACATGTGCGGAAGCAAGTCGATCGTCAGCGTCGGCTCGGGCGAGCCCGACAGCCCCGGCCACTCGACCGGTACGTCGGCCTGGGTCACGATCGACAGCCCCGGCAGCAGCAACAGCACGCTGGAGGTCCCGGTCGTCGTCACCGCGTTCAACGGCAAGGAGAAGGACTCCCTGTACCTGCACTCGCGGGCGAACCTGCTCGGCGTCACCACGGTGCTCGTCGGCAAGCTCAAGACGGGCAACAAGGCCCCCGACGGGCTACGGCAGCCGTCTCGACGTGACGATCCCGCCGCTTGCACTCGGAGCGATCACCCGGTTCACGACCACGGTCAAGTCCGGCAAGTACGTCCAGGCTCGCTGCAAGAGCAAGAACGAGAACTGGCGTGCCATCACGGACTTCACCAACTGGACGAAGCCGACGGCAGTCGACACCTACACCTCGAAGTGCAAGCAGAAGTAGTTCTGCGGATCTCGAGATGAGTTGAAGAATGGGCGGCCGAGAGGCCGCCCATTCTTTTTGCCCCGTGGACCGGTCGGACCGGTTCAGCCGTCGCGCAGCCAGGCGGCGATGCGCTCGCCGATCGCCGCGTCCCTGATCCTCCTGGAGGAAGTGGGAGGCGTTCTCGATCACCTCGGGGGGCGTCAGATTGAGGCGCTCCGCGACGGCGCGGCCCGGTCTTCGCCGGGATGATCGGATCGGAATCCGCCCAGAGGCAGAGCGACGGCAGGTTGCGGGCTGCGAGTCCCTCGGCCGCCGCCGCTCCCTCGGCCGCGCCCGGATCGTCGGGGCTGGTCGGCAGCATCAGCGGGAACGCCCGGGCGCCGGCCTTGGAGGCGGCGTCGGGGTAGGGGGCGTCGTAGGCGGCGACGACGTCGTCGCCGGGGTCGTTGGCGCAGGCTCCCTTGACGAGGAACGCGACCGGCAGATCCTCCGTGCGCTGGACGAAGTCGCGGAACGCGATCCACGCGTCGGTCATGCGCTGGTGGCCGGAGAAGACGCCGGTGTCCATGACGACGATCCGCGCGCACATGTCGGGGCGCTCGGCCGCGATCCGCATCCCGATCGGACCGCCCCAGTCGTGGACGACGAACGTCGCGTCGCGAACCCCGAGCTCGTCGAGCACGAACGTCGTCGCCTCGACGTGGCGGTCGTAGGAGTACCAGTCGAGGTCGGTCGGCTTGTCCGATCGACCGAAGCCGGGCAGGTCCGGCGCGATGCAACGGTGGCCGTCGGCGAGCAGGGGCGGCATCACCTTCCGCCAGAGGAACGACCAGGTGGGCTCGCCGTGGAAGAGCACGACGGGCGACCCGGAACCCTCGTCGATGCGCGCCAGCCGCAGTCCGTCCCAGTCGAGGTACTTCGGCTCCCACGGGAAGTCGGGGAGGTCGGCGAACCGTTCCTCGGGCGCGCGGACGGCGGCAACGGGCATTTCTGGTGCTTCCTCTCTCTAGGCGAACAGCTTGCGGAAGCGAAGCAGGTCGCGGGGATTGCCTCGGACCTTGAGGCGACGCTGCAGCAGCGCCCTGGGCGGGGCGATCGAGCCCTTGCCGATCTCGATGAAGTCGCGCCAGCTCGACTCGAGCACCACGTCGGCGGCCTGCGTCTCGCCGGCGACCGCTCGCGTCGAGCCGTTGTCGACGACGACGTGCCACGGGGCGGCGTCGCTGAATCGCCACTGGACCGTGAACGGGCCGTGGCCGTTGACGGCTCCCTTGTCGACGGCGCGGCTGACGGAGTCGAAGTAGAGCTCCTGGATCTCGGGCGAATTGTCCGGATCCTGGCCGGGCTCGCCGATCACTCCGGCCTGCGCCAGGCGGATGACGTTCGCCGCCCGCTCCTCGGCTCCCATCTCGAGGTCCATCGGCATCACGTAGGAGGGCATCTCCTGCATCGGGTAGCCGATCGCCTTCCACTTCATCTCGACGGCCTTGAACCCCCAGGCGGCGATCTCCTCGAGCTCGAAGCCGTAGCACCGCGTGTACTCGCGGTCCCAGTTCGGGGGGATGAACACCGACGAGAGCCACGGGAAGACCTCGGCGAGCAGCTCGTCGACGGCGGCCTTGCACTCGTCCGACTCCCGCAGCAGCTCGCTCAGGACCTTGACGCCGAAGCCGATGTGGCGCTGCTCGTCGCGCGAGACGTTCTCCATGCCGGCGCTGAAGCCGGGCATCGTGCCCTCGCGGACGAAGAAGTCCTCGATGAAGTGCTGGCCGGGCTGGGCCATGCTCGCCTCGACGATCAGGTGGTAGAGCGTGATCGCCTGGGCGAACTTCGGCAGCGAGCGGTCGCGGCGGAGCTCGTCGGCCATCTTGTCGAGACGGTTGAAGACCTGCGTGTAGCCCCAGCCGAGATGCTTCTCGGTGAAGGCGAGGGTCGAGGCGATGTCGTCTCCGGCGCCGATCACCTCGCTGAAGAAGCGATGGAAGAAGACGGCGTGACGTGCCTCGTCGACCTGCTGCGTCGCGAGGAAGTACTTCATGCTCCTCCTTGGGCGCGGCGTCGATGTAGGGGGAGAGGTTGTCCGTGACCGAGTCCTCGCCGAAGAAGAACATCGAGTAGATCCAGAGCGCGGACTTGCGCTGGATGTCGCTCAGCGCCTCCCAGCCCAGCTTGTCCTGGCTGAAGTCGAGGTCCATCGCGGACCAGTTGTTCTGCTCCCAGCGCCGGTACAGATCGGTGTAGGTGATCCGGTCGGTCAGGTTGTGCTCGGCTACTGACATCGTCCCCTCCTCAAGGGTCGGCCCCGGGATCCCGCCTCGGTGCCATGTTCCATCGGGTGCTGTTCGAAGCAGCATAGCCTCGGCACTGGCCAGCCAGCCAGCCCCAATTCCGCTATCTGTGCGCAACGTCACACGTATCGAAACGTGGGGACCGTCCATGCGTGGACGTTTCCCGCGTCTCGACGGATCAGCTGAGCTTCGGGCTCTTCCAGTCGGCTTCGAGCTTCTCGAGGAGCAGCTCGGCGAGGCCGTCGATCGGGACGCGCTCCTGGGTCAGCGAGTCGCGGTCGCGGAGCGTGACGGTGTCGTCGACGGCGGTGTCGCCGTCGATCGTCACGCCCCAAGGGGTGCCGATCTCGTCCTGGCGGCGGTAGCGCTTGCCGATCGAGCCGCCCTGGTCGTACTCGGCGCCGATCCGGTGCTTGAGCGAGTCGAAGACCTCGCGGGCGCGCTCGGGCATGCCCTCCTTGTTGACCAGGGGCATCACGGCGACCTTGACCGGCGCCAGCTTCGGATGGAGGCGGAGGACGGTGCGCGAACGCCCCTCGACCTCCTCGACGTCGTAGGCGTCGACGATGAACGCGAGCGTGGCGCGGTCGACGCCGGCGGCCGGCTCGATCACGTGCGGGACGTAGCGCTCGCCGCTCTGCTGGTCGAAGTACTCGAGCTTCTCGCGGCTGAACTCGGCGTGCTGGGTGAGGTCGAAGTTGCCGCGGTCGGCGATCCCCTCGAGCTCGGAGTAACCCATCGGGAACAGGTACTCGATGTCGGAGGTGGCGCTGGAATAGTGAGACAGTTCGTCGGCCTCGTGGGCGCGCAGGATCAGGTTGTCGGGCTGGATCCCGAGTTCGGTGTACCAGCGCATCCGCTCGGCCATCCAGTGCTCGTGCCACTTGCCGGCCTCGTCGGGCGGGACGAAGAACTCCATCTCCATCTGCTCGAACTCGCGCGTCCGGAAGATGAAGTTGCCCGGCGTGATCTCGTTGCGGAACGACTTGCCGATCTGGGCGATCCCGAACGGCGGCTTCTTGCGCGCGAACTGAAGGACGTTCTTGAAGTTGATGAAGATGCCCTGGGCGGTCTCCGGCCGCAGGTAGACCTCGGTACCCGACTCGGCCGTCGGCCCGACGTGGGTCTTGAACATCAGGTTGAACTCGCGCGGCTCGCTGAGCTCGCCGCCGCACTGCGGGCAGTGGATCTCGCCGGTCGGGTCGCCGCCCTCCTCGGCGATCGCCTCACGCAGGTGATCCTCCCGCCAGCGCCGCTTGCACTTGCCGAGACACTGGACGAGCGGATCGCTGAAGCCGCCGATGTGCCCCGATGCCTCCCAGACGCGAGGGTGCTGGATGATCGCCGAGTCGATCGCGACGATGTCGTCGCGATCGGTGAGCATCGCCCGCCACCACTGGTTCTTGACGTTGTTCTTGAGCAGCACCCCGTAGTGGCCGTAGTCGTAGGTCGAGCCGACCCCGCCGTAGATCTCGGACGAGGGAAAGATGAAACCGCGGCGCTTGCAGAGCGCGACGATCTCGTCGAGGCTCGGCTTGTTCGGACTGTCGGGGTTGTTCGGGCTCTCGGAGCCTGCGGAGGTGCCGGTCATGGGCAGGGAACCGTACCTGTCGGGTGGACGGCTCCGCGCGGCTGGCTCAGCGAGGCTCGACGGCGAGCTTCGTCAGCTTGCCGTCGGCATCGCGGATCCTCAGCTTGAAGGGCTTCAGCTCCGCTGCCTTCAGACCGTGTTTGGCGACGATCGCGCCCTTCGAGAGCTTGACCTTGATCCGGTCGACGCCGCCGCCCTTCGCCTTGATCGCGAGCCGCTTGCCCTTGCCCTTGACCGAGCCGCCCGAGATCTGGGTGCCGCCCGAGAACTTGCGCTTCGAGCCGGCCTTCAAACCCTTCGGCAGCGCGACCTTGGCGCTTCGCAGCTGGGCGTCGCCGGCCTTCAGAGTCAGTCCGAGCTTGGGCTTTCCCGACTTCAGCTTGGCGAGCTTGATCGAGGCCTTCGGCTTCTTCCCGCCGGGGCTTCCGGGGCACGTTGCGTCAGCGTGCGTGTCGAAGTTCAGCGCCTGCCCGGACTGGCCGGTGAAATCCGCGTTGAAGCTGAACGGCGGCGGCTCGCAGGGGCTGCCGAGATGCGAGGTTCAGGCCTCCGGGACCGCCGTCGAAGGTGAGCGTGAACTCGCTCAGCGGAATGTCCGGCAGCCCGTCGAAGGTGACGACGATCTGTGAGCCGCCGGGGATGGCGACGAGGGAGAGCCCGCCCTTGACCTTGAGCGCGAGAGCGCCCTTGAGGTCGATCCCGAGGTCGGGCAACGGGCTTGTCGAGGGGTCGAGCAGGTAGACGTTCCCGGTCAGCGGCTGGGCCTGGAGCGGAGAAGCCGCCACACCGGTGCCGACGATCGTGTCGTCGGCGCAGGTGCCGGCATCGAAGTCGGCAGCCGAGCACCTGGTGGCGAGTGCCGGGTTGTTGCCGCTGACCTCCGCCGGGAGGGTGACGACGGCCTTCTTCAGACCAGCCTCGTCGATCGTCTGCGAGATCGTCGTCGACATCTCGACGAGGGTTGAGCAGGTCCGAGGTGAGCTGCTTGATCTTGGCGCTGAACTCCGGCGAGAAGGGCAGCGCGTTGCAGTTGTCAGTGTTGAAGGTTGTCGACGTGTTCGCGGTCTGCGCGTCGTAGGCATCGGCGTCGACCCCGACCGTGTGGCTGCCGCATGAGGTCGGGTTACGGAGGAAGCCCTTGGCAGGGGAGCCGACCTGGCCCTGCAGCGTGAATTCCACGTGCTTGATGTCGATCGTCAGACCCGATGCCGTACTGCGGGAGGTCGTTCAGCGTGGTGTCGAGCCCGAAGTCGCTCTGGCGCAGCGAGGCCGGCGACTGCAGGATGATCGGAGGGCACGAGGCCGACCGGCGCGGCTTCGAGTACGAAGCCGAAGCGCGCCGGCTCGCCCGCGCGCGGCACGACGTTGAATATGTCCCCGGATGCCGTCAGCGGCACGGTCACCGGCAGAGGGTCGACCAGGTGAAGGTCGACGGTATTGCTTATGTCACCGACATCGCTTGCGGCCGGGCAGTTGTCGGCGTTGAGCTGGTTCTCGGTGCAGGTCGGAGTGGCGAGCGGATTGCCGACCAGGCCCGGGGGGAGGTGGACCGACCAGATCCTTCAGATGCGCCGTCGGCTCGTTGACGTCGAAGCTGACCGAGAAGTCGCTGTTGGCGCCCGCATCGTCGTTCGCCGGGCTGGCGGAGAAGTTCGCGATTCCGAAGGCTGCGTTGGCGGCCGGAGCGGCGCCGGCGAGGATCGCGAACGCGGCGACGAACGCAATCGCGCCGAGTCGTCCCTGCTTTCCCCTTCCAATCGGATCCCTCATCCGGCCTATGATGATGGCAGATATGCCGACCTACGAATACCGTTGCGACAACGGCCACACCTTCGAAGAGGTGCAGTCGATGTCGGAGGATGCCCTGACCGAATGCACCATCTGCGGTGCTCCGGCGCAGCGCATCCTGTTCGCGCCGGCGGTGCACTTCAAGGGTTCCGGTTTCTACACGACCGACTACGCGCGCAAGGGCGGCTCCAAGGCCGCGAACGGATCCGACCCCTCCAAGTCCTCCGACTCGAAGGACTCGAAGGGCTCCGATTCCGGGTCCTCCGGCTCGAACTCCTCGGGCTCCTCGAAGTCCGACTCGTCTTCAGGTTCCTCGGACAAGGCGCCCGCGAAGAAGGACTAGGCGCCCGGCGAGCACGCCGGCGGGTGCGGGCCGGGCTCGCCGAGCAGCTTCTTGACGGCGGTTCGGCACTGCTTCTCGGGAACGAGCAGCGCGCCGTCCGAGCTCGCACCGGACGGGATCAGAACCTTGGTGCCCGAATCGCCTGCGATCGCCGCCGACAGCGCGACCTGCGGCAACACGAGGCCGCCCATGTCGCTGACCATCGCCTTCGGCGCGTTCCACGCGATCCACGGGCCCTTGATGAAGTTGATCGGGGCTCGCAGCGGACTCGTCAGCTGACTCTTTATCCCCTGCAGGATGAGCTGCTGGCGGCGGGCCCGGTCGGTGTCGTCCTCGTTCGGGTTCGCGAGGTTCTCCCGTGTTCGCGCCAGGGCCAGGGCCTGCTGGCCGTCGAGGTGGTTCTCGCCGCGGTCGAGGTGCAGCGTGACGCCGCCGTTGGCGCCGCCTCCGCTGATCACCGAATGAACCTTGTCGGGCAGGTTCACGGTGACCCCGCCGATCGCGTCGATGAAGTCGGCGAAGCCCGTGAAGTCGAGGATGACGACGTGGTTGATGTCGATTCCCGAGGAAGTCCTCGACGGTCTTGATCTGCAGCGCCGCGCCGCCGAACGCGTAGGCGGCGTTGATGCGCTGGTCGTCGTGGCCGGGGATGGAGGCCAGGGTGTCGCGTGGGATCGAGATCTTGCTGAACGAGCCGCCGCCCGCATGGACGACCATCAGCGTGTCGGCGCGCGACGGGAGACAGGTCGATGGGGGCGGGTCGCCGTGGGCCGCGGCCTCGAGGCATTTCGGGTCTGTCTCGGCACCGGCCTCGTTCGATCCCTCGGGTCGGGCATCGGTGCCGATCACGAGGATGTTCTGGCCCTGCGCGAGCAGGAACGGGAACCCGCCGAGCTCGTCGGCGGCTGTCGTCGTTGAGCTTGGTCTTCTGGATCTGGGCGGAAATCGAGAAGGCGGCGAAGCTGATCAGCAGCCAGACGCCCGCGGCGATCGCGACCCACTTGAGGACGCGGCGCCACTTCGGCCTCTCCCCGGGCGCCGGCGGCTTCGACCGGCCGCTTCGGGACAGGCGATCCCTGAGGGAAGGCCCGTCGGAGCTCGTCCGCTTGAAGCCGCGGCGAGCCTTGTAGACGGAATAGCCCGGCCCCTCGGAGGGGGCCTGCGGGCGCGCCCCGTCCCCCGAGCCTTCCGGTTTCCCGGTCTGCTCGTCTCGCTTCGGCTCGGCCCGTCGCCCGCGTCCACGGCCACCGGCCTTGTAGACGTTGTACTCGGGGCGATCCGGGCGTTCGGAGTCGCCGGGTGCCATTACGCGGTAATACTGCCGCATGCCCTCCCTGATTCCTGCTTCGTGACCGCAGTCCAGTCACGAGTCCACCGGCGCCGCCCCGACGATCGGGGTCGACCTCGGCGGCACGAAGATGCTCGTCGGCGTCGTCGACGGGCGGGGCGACACCGTCCACAGGCGGGTTGCGATCGTCCGCCGGGCTGACCGGGGAAGAGCTGCTGGAGCTGCTCGACGCCGAGCTGCGGATCGCGATCGAGAACCACCCGGACGTCGCCGCGATCGGGCTCGGTGTTCCCTGCATCGTCGACCGCGACAGGACCCTGTGCCTCAACTCGAATCACCTGCCGCTGGTCGAGGTGCCGCTGAAGGAGCGGGTCGCCGCGCTGACGGGCCTTCCCGTCGCCCTCGACAACGATGGGAACGCCGCTGCCGTCGCCGAGCTGGCGCGGGGGGCTGCGCAGGGGGCGAACGATGTCGTGTTGCTGACGATCGGCACCGGCATCGGCGGCGGTCTGATCCTCGGTGGGAGGCCCTATCGGGGCTCTCGCGGCGGCGCCGCCGAGCTCGGCCACGTCGTCGTCGACATCAACGGCCCGCCCTGCCAGGGAAACTGTCCCAATCACGGCTGCATCGAATCCATCGCCTCGGGGACCGCGCTTCGCATCGAGGCGGAGTTCGCCGTGGCCGAGTTCCCCGAATCGGGCTTGGCGCGCGCCGCCGCCGAGGGTGCCGCCGTGGACGGGCGCCTCGTGACCGAGCTCGCGCAGGCCGGCGATCCGACGTCGATCGTCGTCCTGGACACGATCGGCAGGCGCCTCGGTGTGTCGCTCTCGGGGCTGGCGAACATCTTCGACCCGGACGTGATCGTCGTGGGCGGCGGCGTGATGGCGGCCGGCGACCTGCTGCTGGGTCCCGCCCGCGAGGAGTTCGCGGCGCGCGCCCTGACGCCCCAGAACGAGACGCCGATCAGAGCAGCCGCCCTCGGTCCCGACGCCGGCATGATCGGCGCGGCGATCCTCGCCCGCGAAGAGCTCGCGGCGATCGGCGTGGGGGCCTGATGGCCGGCCGGCTGATCGTCTGCCCGACCCCGATCGGGAACATCGGGGACGTCTCGCCCCGGTTGAAGCAGGCCCTCGCCGACGCCGACCTCGTCGCCTGCGAGGACACGCGGCGAGCCGGCCGTCTCTACGAGCGGCTCGACGTCGTGCCGCCGAAATTCATTTCCAATCACGACTCCAACGAGGAGGGCCGGGCGCCCCAGATCGCCAAGGCGATCGAACGCGGCGCCCGCGTCGCCCTGCTCAGCGACGCCGGGACGCCGGTCCTCTCCGATCCCGGCTATCGCCTGATCAGGACCTGTATCGAACGCGACATCGAGATCGAGGTGCTGCCCGGGCCGACCGCGATCACGACCGCGCTGGTCGCCTCGGGGCTGCCGGCGGACAGGTGGCGCTTCGAGGGATTCCTGCCGCGCCGCTCCGGGGAACTGGAGCGCGTGCTGCAGTCGACGGAGACCGTGGTCGCGTTCGAGTCGCCGCGCCGCCTTCCCGCCTCGCTGCGCGCGCTGGCCGCGCTGGCGCCCGATCGTCCCGCCGCCGTCTGCCGAGAGCTGACGAAGCTCCACGAGGAGGTCGCGCGTGGCACCCTCGGCGATCTCGCACGGCAGTTCCGCACCGACGTCAAGGGCGAGATCGTCGTCGTCATCGCCGCGTCCAGCAAGCGGGCGAACGCTCCGGACACCGCCTTCGCCGTCGACGCGCTGCGGCGCCTGGTCCAGTCGGGGGCGCGGCCGCGGGCAGCCGCGAGCGTCGTCGCCGCGCTGACGGGCACGAGGCCGAACGAGCTCTATCGCGAGCTGACGGGCCGCGAGCCGCGCCGTTGAGCACCGAGCGCGAACGCATCGAAACCACCGCAGGCGCTCGGTCGCGGAGTGATCATCGTCGCGGGAGCCGCGCCGCCCGACCTCTGGGCCGGCTGCGGAGCGGGTCGAGATCGGCCCGGGCGACCTCAACGACGACGGGTCCGCGGCCCTCGACCGACTACATGCCTGCTGGGTGGAGCGCACGCCCGTCGTCGTCTCGCTCGGCGTCGACCCGGCCGCGTTCCGCGAGCCCGCGTCGGTCACGGCGAACCCTTATGACCTCGACCCCGACCTCGACCTGCCTGCGGATCGGCTCCACCACCTGGTCTGGGCGAACAACTACGACGCGCGATCCGGCGATCCGATCTGGTGGTGGGGCGAGAAGGCGGCTCGGATCGGTGCGACCGTCGGCGGCGACGCCGATGTCGTGCTGCCGAGCGGCGATCCGGCCTGGATCGACGGTGGGCCTCGCTGGAGCGCGCCCCCGACCGACGCCGTCCTGATCGAGTCGGGTGCCGTCGACGCCGGATCGTTGGCGCCTGTGCCGCGCGAGCATGCGCCCTCGACGGCCGAACTGGCGCCGGACCAGCTTGCCGCGGTCGGTCATCACGGCGGACCGGTCAGGGTCATCGCTCCAGCAGGCTCAGGCAAGACGCGCGTGCTCACCGAACGGATGCGCCACGTCCTCGCCGATCGCGGCTACAGGCGCGAGGCCGTGATCGCCGTCGCCTACAACAAGCTCGCCCAGAACGAGCTCGAGACGCGCCTCGCGGCGCTCGAGCCGCGGACGCGAACCCTGAACTCGCTCGGGTACTCGCTCCTGAACCGCCACCGCGGCACCCGCAGTCGGGTCCTCAGCGAACCCGAGGCGAGGGACGTGATCGGCCAGGTCTTCCCGATCCCGCGGCAACGGCGCACGAACACCGACCCGGTCGGCCCCTACCTCGATGCGCTGACCGTCGCCAGGCTCGGGCTGATTCCGCCATCGGAAGTCGAGGAGATGCGCGACGACGTCCCCGGCTTCGCCGACGGCTTCGACGCCTACCGCAACGCCCTCGCGGGAACCGGCGCGATCGACTTCGACGAACAGATCTACGGGGCGCTGGAGGCCCTGCTCCGCGATGGCGCGTTCCGCCGGCGCGTCCAGCCGGAGCATCGCCATCTGCTCGTCGACGAGTTCCAGGATCTGACCCCGGCACACGTCCTGATGATCCGGCTGCTCGCGATGCCGGCGTTCGACGTGTTCGGGGTCGGCGACGACGACCAGACGATCTACGACCACGCCGGGGCCGACCCGCGGTTCCTCGTCGACTACTCCGACTATCTTCCCGGGCGCCGAGCAGTCGGCGCTCGAGGTCAACTACCGCTGCGCGGAGGCGATCGTCGACGGCGCCTCCAAGCTCCTCGGCTACAACCGCGTCCGGGTCCCGAAGGTGATCAGGGCCGCCGCCGGGGCGGATGGATCGAGCGAGGCTCTGGACCTGCTCGTGCACCCCTCGTCGGCGGCCGCGAACACCCTCGTGGATCTGGTCCGGGGCTGGCTTTCCGATCCCGAGGTCGGTCCCGACGACGTGGCCGTCCTCACCAGGGTCAACTCGCTGCTGCTGGCGCCGCAGGTGGCGCTGTTCACGGCCGGGGTGCCGGTCGCTTCCGCGGTGCGCAGCGACGTGCTCGGACGCACCGGCATGGCCGCCGCGCTGGCCTGGCTGCGAGTCGCCCTCGACCCGGAGAACCTGATGCCCGACGATCTCGAGTCGATCCGGAGGCGACCGAGTCGCGGCTTCCCCCGCTGGATCAGCAAGTGGCTCGCCAACTGCCGTTCGCTCGACGACCTGCGGATCGTCGGCCGGCGGATCGACGACGAACGCGTCGCGGGGAAGGTCGACGAGATGGCCGACGACATCGGGATGCTCGCCGGGGTCGCGGCGACCGGCGCCGACACCCGCGAGCTGCTCGAGACGGTCCGCGACCGGATCGGCCTCGGCGGTGCGATGGAGATGCTCGACGGTTCCAAGGGCAGCGAGGCCACGGCGAGCCACCTCGACGACCTCGAGGGCCTGATTCAGGTGGCCGATCTCCACGACGATCCCGGTGGCTTCGAGCCGTGGCTGCGCGCCGCGCTGGAGGCGTCGGCGGGCGGGGAGGGCGTGCGGCTGGCGACGGTCCACCGGGTCAAGGGCCGGGAGTGGGACCGGGTCGCCGTCTACGGCGCCAACCAGGGTCTGCTGCCGCATCGCCTCAGCGAGAGTTACGAGGCCGAGCGGCGGGTGATGCACGTCGCGATCACGAGGGCGCGTCATCGCTGCACGGTGCTCGCCGACGCCGAGCGGCCCTCGCCGTTCCTCGCCGAGATCAGAGGGGACGCGAAGGAGGCCGCGACGAAGCCCGCCGTGACTTCGGCGACGCTCGGCAGCGCAACCGCCCGCTCCCGGAAGGCGATGGGCCATCAGACCGCGTCCCCGCTCGAAGGCGCCGGCCCGGTCTCGCAGGCGGCCGGCGAGGCGCTGCGGGCCTGGCGCAAGGCGCGCTCCGACGAGGACGGCGTCCCCGCCTACGTCGTCCTGTCCAACAAGCAGCTCGAGGGGATCGCGGCGGCGATGCCGTCCGACGACCGCGAGCTGCTCGCCTGCAACGGGATCGGCCCGACGAAGCTGGAGCGCTACGGCGAGGACATCCTCGCGATCCTCGACACGGTTCGCGGCTGATCCCGATGCCCCGGAGCACTGCCGTTAGTCCCGCGGCTCCTCCTCGCGGCGGTCCTCGCTTGGTCGGCGGTTTCGAAACTGGCCGACGCGCGCGGGAGCACCGCCGCGATGGCGACGTTCGGCTTCGCCACGCCGGCCTCCCGGCGCCTCGCCTGGACGATCGCCCTCGTCGCCGAGATCGTCCTCGCCGTGGGCGTCGCCGCAGGCAGCGAGAGGGCCTCCTACCTGGCCGCGGCGCTGATGCTCCTGTTCGCGCTCACGCTGGGCTCGGCGCTGATGCGCGGGCAGGCCGGCGCGCCCTGCGCGTGCTTCGGCGGCGGCTCGAAGGTGAGCTGGGTCGCGATCGTGCGCGACCTCGCGCTCGCCGCGGCGTTCGTCGTCGTCGCGGTCGTCTGAGGACCGCCCGAATACGCTTAGGCCGATGTCCTTCTACGTGACCACCCCCATCTACTACGTGAACGCGGAGCCCCACCTCGGCCACGCCTACACGACGATCGGCGCCGACATCCTCGCCCGGCACATGCGCCAGCGTGGGGAGGACGTGTTCTTCCTGACCGGGACCGACGAGCACGGGGAGCCGGTGGCGCAGGCGGCCGAACGTCTGGGCGTGACGCCGCGCGAGCTGGCCGACAAGAACTCCCAGCGGTTCCTCGATCTGATGCCGAAGATCGACGTCTCCAACGACTTCTTCATCCGCACGAGCGATCCGCAGCACGTCGCCAAGGTCCAGGAGGTCATCCAGCGGGTCCACGACAACGGGCACGTCTACGAGGGAACCTACGAGGGCTTCTACTGCCCGCGGTGCGCCGACTTCAAGACCCCGACCGAGCTCGGGCCCGGCAACACCTGCCCGATCCACGAGATCGTCCTCGAGGTGGTGACCGAGCAGAACTGGTTCTTCCGGCTCTCGAGCTTTCAGGAGGATCTCGAGCGCCTTTACGAGGAGCGTCCTGATTTCGTCGCTCCCGACTTCCGCGCCAACGAGGCCCTCGCCTTCATCAAGAGCGGGCTTCAGGACGTCTCGCTGTCGCGGCGGAACCTGACCTGGGGGGTGCCGCTGCCGTGGGACCCCGATCAGGTCATGTACGTGTGGTTCGACGCCCTCCTCAACTACTACACGGCCCTGTCCTACGCGCGGCCCGGCGAGGATCTGACCGAGCGCTTCTGGCCGGCCAACCTGCACGTGATGGCCAAGGACATCCTCAAGTTCCATTCGGTCTACTGGCCGGCGCTGCTGATGGCGGCAGGGATGGAGCTGCCCGAGCGGATGTACGTCCACGGCTTCCTGCTGATGGGCGAGAAGAAGATGTCGAAGTCGCTCGGCAACGTCCTCGACCCGTTCGAGGTGATCGAGAAGTACGGATCCGACGCGCTCCGCTTCTACTGCTTCCGCGAGGTCAGCTTCGGGCAGGACGGCTCGATCTCGACCGCGGGCTTCGAGTCCCGCTACGAGACCGAGCTCGCCAACGATTTCGGCAATCTCGCGAGCCGTGTGCTGGCCATGGTCGACCGCTACCGGGACGGCGTCGTCCCCGCGGACGCAGAGATCGACCCCGAGCTCGCCGACGGTGAGGGCGGCCTCGGCGGGGTGGAGATCCTGGCGGCCGGGCTCCTCGACCGGACCGAGATCAGTCGTGCCCTGGAGGTCTGCTGGTCCGCGGTCCGCAGGCTCAACCGCTACGTCGAGGAGCGGAAGCCCTGGGAGCTCGCCAAGGATCCCGAACGGGCCGGCGAGCTCGATCGGGTCCTCTACAACCTGGTCGAGGGTCTGCGGGTCGTGACGCTGCTGCTGCACGCCTACATCCCCCGCTCGTCCGACCTGCTCCTGGCCGCGCTCCGCGAGGAATCGCGAGAGATCTCCGCGTTCGGCTCCCGCGGCGGCGGGCAGACCGTCGAACGGATTCCGCCGCTCTTCCCGAAGCTGGAGGAGGCGGCGTGATCGACAGCCACGCGCACCTCGACGTCTGCGACCCGCCGAACGCGGAATTGGTGGCCGACGCCAGGCGGGTGGGCGTCTCCCACATCCTCACGGTCGGCCTCGACGAGCAGTCGAACCTGGGCGCCGTGCAGGCCGCGAAGGAGCACGAGGGGGTCTACGCGGCGGTCGGTCGCCATCCGAACTCCGCCGATGGGTTCGACGACGCCGCCGCCGAGGCGATCGAGACAGCTTGCTCAGGAGGACGTCGTCAGGGCGATCGGCGAGACGGGGCTCGACTTCTTCCGCGACCGCGCCTCCGAGGAGGCCCAGGTCCGCGCGTTCGAGGCGCAGATCGGGATCGCCCGCCGGACCAACCTCCCGCTCGTCATCCACGTCCGCGACAGCAGCGGCCCGGGCGCCGGCCGGGCCGTCGCCGACTGCTACGAGCTGCTGGCCGCCGAGGCGGAGGGCGTCGAGGTGATCCTGCATTGCTTCTCGGCGACCCCCGAGCGGGCCGAGGAGGCCGCCGAGCGCGGCTGGCACATCTCGTTCGCCGGCAACGTGACCTACCCGAAGTCCGAGGGGCTGCGGGTCGCGGCATCGCTCGTCCCGGACCGCCTGCTGCTGGTCGAGACCGACAGTCCCTTCCTGTCGCCGCAGGTCGTCAGGGGCAAGCCGAACGCCCCCGCGAACGTCACTCACACGGCCGAGGTCGTCGCGGAGGCGCGCGGCATCGGTTACGAGCAGCTCGACGCGATCGTCTCCGAGAACGCTGCGAGGCTGTTCGGTTGGTCAGGCTAGGCCAGAACTTCCTCGCCGACCCCAACCTGCTGGAGGCGATCGTCGCCGATGCGGCACTCGACCCCGGCGACGTCGTCCTGGAGGTCGGGGGAGGGGAGGGCGTGCTGACGGAACGCCTCGCGGAGGGGGCGGCGACCGTCCACCTGATCGAGATCGACGAGGGCCTGCGGCCGCCGCTCGAGCGGGTCGTCGCGGCGCATCCCGAACGTCTCCATCCTGTGGGCCGACGCGATGAAGGTGGACCTCGCCGGGCTCGAACCGGCTCCGACCGCGATGGTCGCCAACCTTCCCTACTCGGTGGCCACCCCCTTGATCCTCCGCACGATCGCCGAGCTGCCGTCGGTCGGCCGCTGGACCGTGATGGTGCAGCGCGAGATCGCCGAGCGCCTTCGGGCCCGGCCCGGATCCCGCTCGTACGGGTCGCCGAGCGTCATGGTCCAGCTCAGCTGCGACGTGCGGATGCTGAGGGCCGTCGACCCGGCGGTGTTCACGCCGCGGCCGCGCGTCGATTCCGCCGTCCTGGCGTTGCGCCGCCGCGGTACGCGGCTGATCCCGGCGACGACCGCGCAGCTGATCCGCGACTCGTTCGCCCATCGGCGCAAGGCGTTGCCGAAGTCGATGGAGTTGGCGGTCAAGCGGCGCGAGGCCGAGGCCGAGAAGCAGGGGCTGCCCGCGCCGCGGCCGCGCTCGGCGGAGGTGCGGCACCTGAGCCGGGAGGCGCTCCGCGCCCTCGGGACTGCCCGAGGGGATCCGGGCGGAGATGCTCACCCCCGAGCAGCACCTGACCCTGGCCGAGGCGATCGCCGCGGAGCCCGCGTGATCGTCGCGGCGCCGGCGAAGCTGAACCTCTGCCTCTACGTCGGGCCGGTGCGCGAGGACGGGCTGCACGAGATCTGCTCGCTGTTCGCACCGCTCGGGTTGTTCGATCGGCTCGAGATCTCGGCGAGCGGACGAGGACGAGGTCGTCGTCCCGGAGTCGCTCGGCCCGGCCCCCGACCTGACCGAGCGAGCACTGATCGCGCTGCGTGAGGCGGGCTGGCGGGGCGACGAGCGTCCGGATCGAGCTCGAGAAGGCGATTCCGGTCGCCGCCGGGCTCGGCGGCGGCAGCGCCGATGCCGCGGCCGTGCTGAGGCTGGCGGAGCGGGAGTTCCAGGCGGAGCGCCTGCTGGCGATCGCGCGATCGATCGGCGCCGACGTGGCCTCGCAGCTGCAGCCGCGGTTCTGCCTCGTCGGCGGCGCCGGCGAGGACCTGATCGACCTTCCGCCGCCCGTTTCCGTTTCCGGTCGTCGTCGTCGCGGACCCGGAGGGCCTGTCGACGCCGGAGGTCTACGCGGCTGCCGATCGGCTCGGGACGACGAGAAGCGCGGCCGAGCTGCGGGGATCTGCGGGACCAGCTGCTGGCGGCGGCCGGCGGCGGAGCGCACCCGCTCGACTACGCGGACCTCCTCGTCAACGACCTCGCCGAAGCCGCGATCGCGCTGCGCCCGTCGCTCGCGGAGACGCTCGCCGCGATCGAGGCGGCGGGCGCGGACCTCGCGATCGTGACCGGCTCCGGCCCGACCGCGATCGGGATCTGCCGCGACCGGCCGCAGGCCGAGGCGGTCGCCGACGCCCTCGGCGGAGGGGATCGCAGCGGCGATCGTCTGCGCGGCGGGGCAGGGTCTGATGGAGATGCCCAAGGATCGGAAGGGGTGGCTCAAGGTCCTCGGCGTCCTCGCGGTGATCTTCGTCGCCTACCAGCTGATCAAGCGGGCGCTGCCCGACATCGACGCTCAGCAGGTGCTCGAGGACGTCTCCGATTCGCTCGGCGCCTGGACGTATCTGATCGTCGGGGTGTTCGCGTTTCTCGAGACGGGCGCGTTCGTCGGGCTCGTGGCTCCCGGGCGAGACGGTGGTCGTGATCGCCGGCGCGGTCGCGGGCCAGGGGGCGACGTCGGTCGTGCTGACGATCGGGATCGTCTGGCTGGCCGCCTTCCTCGGGCGACACGTGCAGCTACTACCTGGGTGCGCGGCTGGGGCGCGGCTGGGTCGTCGAGCACGGGCCGAAGCTGCGGATCACGCCCGAACGGTTCGCCCAGGTCGAGAAGTACTTCGCCAAGCACGGCGGCAAGACGATCCTGATCGGTCGCTTCATCGGCCTCGTCCGGGCGCTCGCGCCGTTCGTCGCCGGCAGCTCGGGAATGCCCTACCGGCAGATGGCCCCGTACAGCGTGCTCGGCACGGGCATGTGGGCCACGCTCTTCACGCTGCTCGGCTACTTCGCCTCGCGCAACATCGACGCCGTCCTCAGCAACTCCGAGCACGCCCTGCTCGCCTTCGCGGTGATCGTCGGGCTGATCGTCGGCGCCATCGTCGCTCTTCAACCACTGAAGGTTCCGGCCAACCGGAGCAAGGTCGCGGCATGGATGGAGGAGCGCCCGGTCTTCCGCACCCTGTCTGGCCGTTCGGCCGCCGCCTGGCTCCGCAGGCGCGCTTCCTGATCGACCGGCTGACGCCCGGCGGCCTCGGCCTCGAGTTCACCACGGCGCTCGCGGCGCTCGCGGTCGGCAGCTACGTGCTGATCGGGTACGCGATCGTCCTCGGCGACAACCCGGGGCCGACGGGCGGCGACGTGACGATGGCCGATTTCATGGCCGACATCCGCACCGACTGGCTGACGTCGGTGATGAAGGTCGTGACGGCATTCGGGTCGGGCGCCGCCATCATCCTGGTCACCTTCGCGACATCGATCTGGCTGGGCATGCGACGCCACTGGCCCGAGTTGATCGTGCTGGTCGTCGGCACGATCCTGATCTTCATCGGGATCGATGTGATCAAGGACGAGGTGGCGCGACCGCGCCCCGAGAGCGGGCTGGTCTCGGCCCCGGGGTACTCCTATCCGAGCGGCCACTCCGCCCATGCCGTCACCTACGCGTTCATCGCGCTGACGATCGCGATCCGGGTGAGGCCGGGAATGCAGCGCGCGGCGGGGCTCGTGACCGCGGGAATCGCAGTCGCGGTGGTGATCGGCCTGAGCCGCGTCTACCTCGGCGTTCACTACATGAGCGACGTCAGCGGCGGGTGGGGTCTCGGCGTCGCCGTATTCGCGCTTCCTGTCGGCGGTCGCCGTCGTCGTCACCCACTTTCGGCAGAATGAGGGCGATGTCGTCTGAGCTCCTGATCTTTGCCGGCGCGGGAGTGGTCACCCTGATCGCCTTCACGGCGCTGATCCTCGTACCCGCGATCGGCTCGTTCGCCCGTGGGCTGGGAGAAGGTGACGGCCGGCTTCCTGTCCCTGATCGTGTTGATCGGACTGGTCGGCCTGGGCGTCGCGATCGGAGCGACGATCGTCTACTTCTGGCCCGACATCTCCCAGCTCTTCGACTGATTCCCAGCTTTCCGACGACCCTGCCGAGGTCGTCGGGTCGGACCCTTCGGCCGTACTATCCGCGGTTGCCCGTGGGATCGAAGACGAAAGAATCGACGCGCTCGGGCGGCTCCGCCGCCGACGCCGACGCGGGCTCTGCGCCGCGCCGCCGGGTCGCCCCTAGAGGCGCTTTCGGAGGCGATCGAGTCGGGCGCCGGCCTTCCCGCCGTTGCCCGGGCCGCCGCCGGTGCGCTCGATTCCAGCCTCGCGCTGATCGACCGGTCGAGCGCTGTGCTGGCGGTCGCCGCCGCCTCGGGGGCCGAGGAGGAGAAACTCCTGAGCGGCTCCGACGACGTCGAGACGACCGAGCTGCGGGTCGCCGACGTCGCCGTCGGCGAGCTGCGCTATCGGCGCCGCGGTGGCGTCAAGGGCACGCCCGAGGGCCTGCGGATGGTCACGACTCTGCTCGGTCTCGAGGTCGAGCGGGCTCGCTCGCCGGAGTGGGCCAGCGACGAGGCCGCCGGCGAGTTCCTGCGATCGGTACTGGATCGCAGGGTCGGCGACGCCGAGGAGATCCGGGCTCGGGCCGCTGACCTGGGAAGCGATCTCTCGGCCGGTGGCGGCGTGGTCATCGCCCGTGCCACACCGCGCTCGGCGCAGTCGGGCGACTGGCGGCCCAGGCTGCTCACCCTGACGTTGCGAGCGGTTCGCTCCGCCAGCAGCGGCGCCCTCGCAGCGACGATCGGCGAGGAGGCGGCCGAGGTGGCGATGCTCCTCCCGGCTCCGGATGCCGAGCCGATCGAACGGGCGGCCCGTGCGATCGAGGACGAGCTCCATCGCTCCCTCCAGGGCTTCTCCGTGACCGTCGGCTTCAGCCGCCACGCCCAGGATCCAGCCCAGATCTACAGGGCCGGCAAGGAGGCCCTGATGGCCGCCAACGTCGCCGAGTCCGAGGATCGGTCGCCGCTCTCCTTCGAGGAGACCGGCTCCTACCGCCTGCTCCTGCCGGCGATGAGCGAGGATCCTGCCGAGCTCGAGCGCTTCTTCGACGAGACCGTCGCGCCGCTCTCGGCCTACGACGACCAGTACGAGACCGAACTCGTCGCCACCGTCGAGGCCTACCTCGACAACGACGGCAACGTCACCCCGACGGCCGAGACCCTCTTCACCCACCGCCACACAGTTCGTTACCGCCTCGAGCGGGTTCGCGAGCTCTGCGGCCACGACCTCAGCTCCACCGAGGGCCGCGAGAAGCTCGGCCTCGGCCTGAAGGCGATGCGCGTCCTCGGCATCCCGGCTCCCGGCGGCCCCGCCAAGGAGGCGCGGAGCAAGGGCGAGAAGAGCGCCCGCGGCAAGCGGGAGTAGTTCCGGGGGGAGGATTTGAACCCACCGCTGCCTGGACCAAAACCAGGAGTGCTACCAGCTACACCACCCCGGATCGAGGCCTCGCGAGTCTAGTCGGAGGCCCGGCAATCCATGGTCGCAAGCGACTGACCTTGCCGGTCGCAATACGATGCGGCGCGTGAGCGCTCCGACCGTCCTGATCATGGCCGCCGGTCAGGGCACCCGGATGAAATCCGCGGTGCCCAAGGTGCTTCACCCCGTCTGCGGCCGTGCCCTCGTCGCCTGGCCGATCGAGGCGGCGCGCGAGGCCGGAGCCGGCCGGATCGGCGTGATCGTGTCGCCCGACCGGGACATCTCGGGCGCCCTGCCCGAGGGGGTCGAGACGATTCCGCAGCCCGAGGCCAACGGAACCGGCGGCGCATTGCTGCGCTGCCGCCCAGGCGGTCGCTGATTCGGAGACCGTGATCGTCCTCTCCGGCGACGTGCCGCTCGTCTCCGCCGAGCTGATCGCCGAGATCGTCGCCACCCACGAGCGCGAGGCTGCGGCGGCGACCGTCGTCACCGCCGTCATCGACGATCCCGGCTCCTACGGTCGCGTCGTCCGCTCCGCCGACGGATACGGAGGTCGAGAAGATCGTCGAGGCGAAAGCCGACGGCGACGCCACCGAGGCCGAGCTCGCGCTGAAGGAGATCAACGCCGGCATCTACGTCTTCGACGGCCCGGCGCTGGCCGCCGCCCTACCTCGGCTCTCCAACGACAACGCCCAGGGCGAGTACTACCTCCCGGACACGCTGCCGCTGCTCCGCGAGGCCGGCGGCCGCATCGTCGCTCACGTCTCGCCCGACCCGAACGTGATCCTCGGGGTCAACTCCCGGGTCGACCTCGCCCTGATCGAGACCGAGGCCCGCCGTCAGATCCTCGAGCGCCACATGCTCGCCGGGGTCACCGTCGTCGATCCCTCGTCGACCTGGATCGAGGTCGACGTCGAGATCGCCCCCGACGTGCGGATCGAACCCGGCTGCTCGCTGATCGGCGACACCTCCATCGGCACCGGCTCGGTCGTCGGACCGCACACGACGATGATCGACTCCCGGATCGGAGCCGAGGTGGCGGTGCCTCACTCCTACCTGCTCGAGTGCGACGTCGCTGACCGCTGCAGGGTCGGCCCGTTCGCCTATCTCCGCCCGAAGGCCGAGCTCGCCGAGGGCGCCAAGGCCGGCACCTTCGTCGAGATCAAGAACTCGACGATCGGCGCCGGGTCGAAGGTCCCGCACCTCTCTTACATCGGAGACGCGGACGTGGGGGAGGGCGCCAACCTCGGGGCCGCCACGATCACCGCCAACTACGACGGATACGTCAAGAACCGGACAAAGATCGGGCACGGTGCGAGAACCAGCGTGGACACGACACTCGTTGCCCCCGTTGAGATCGGCGATTCCGCCTACACTGGCGCCGGTTCGGTGATCGACGAGGACGTCCCCCCGGGCGCCCTCGGAATCGCCCGGGCCAGGCAGACCAACATCGAGGGTTTCGCCGAGCGGAAAGCCAAGGAAAACGAGCAGGAGTGAGCCAGCCCGGCAAGATGATGACCCTTTCGCATCCTCCTTCGGACCAGGACGAGCCGGATCCGCGCACGGTCAGCTCGATCGGTCAGGACTACCGCAAGCGGCTCATGGTCTTCGGCGGTCGCGCCTCCGGCATGCTCGCCGGCAAGATCGCCAACCAGCTCGACGTCGACCTCGGCCAGGCCGACCTCCGCACCTTCTCCAACGGCGAGGTCTACTGCCGCTACCAGGAGTCGATCCGCGGAGCCGACGTCTTCATCGTCCAGTCGACCGCCGCAAACGCAGCGGCGGGGATGACTCCCAACGACGCGCTCATGGAGCTCCTCTGCATGATCGACGCGGCTCAGGGCGCTTCCGCCCACCGGATCATCGCCGTCATGCCCTGGTACGGCTACGCCCGCCAGGACAAGAAGTCGCTGCCGCGCGAGCCGATCTCGGCCCGGGTCGTCGCCAAGATGCTCGAGGCCGTCGGCACCGACCGCGTCCTCACGATGGACCTCCACGCCGGCCAGGTCCAGGGCTTCTTCGAGGTCCCCGTCGATCACATGACGGCGATGCCGATGCTGACCCAGTGGTTCATCGACCAGCAGTTCGACGAGGAGCTGGTGATCGTCAGCCCCGATGCCGGCCGGGTCAAGGTCGCCCGCAACTTCGCGCGCAAGGTCGGCACCCACTGGGCCGTCATGGAGAAGGAGCGGCCCGCCCAGCAGGTCGCCGAGATCGGCTACGTGGTCGGTGAGGTGGAGGGCAAGACCGCCGTCCTCGTCGACGACATGATCGACACGGCCGGCACCCTCTGCGCCGCCGCCAAGACCGTGCTCGACGAGGGAGCCGCGCGCGTCATCGCCTGCGCGACCCACGGCGTCTTCAGCGGCCCGGCCTTCGAGCGCCTCGCCTACGAGAACTCGCAGATCGAGCGGATCGTCGTCACCGACACGATTCCGCTCGCCCCGGGGTCGCCGGACAACATCACGGTGCTCTCGACCGCGCAGACGCTGGCCGACTCGATCCGCAGGATCTTCACCGACGATTCGGTCAGTGAGATCTTCGCCGGCGAGAACCAACTGTTCTAGGTAGATAACTCCGAGCAGATGCTCCGCTTCGCGTCCGCTCTGCTCGGGCGGCGCGGTGTTATCGCTCGGCAGGGGCGTCAGTCGGCTGGTGGGGCGGGCAAGTTGACCGACCACGCCGACCGACCAATTAGGTTTCCCCCCTGTGCAGGGAGGCACCGCGATAGAAGAAGCCGACGAGTCCGCCCCGGACGACGACGCGCTCGCGCCGGGGACGTTCACCGCCCTCATCGCCATGGGGCTCGGCGTCTTCGTCATCGCCAACGACTTCACCGCGCTGAACGTCGCCCTGCCGTCGATCGAGGGCGACCTCAACGCCGACGTCGGCAGCGTCCAGTGGGTCATCAACGCCTACGCGCTCGTCTTCGGCATGGCGATCGTCTCCGGCGGGCGGCTCGCCGACATGTTCGGACGGCGGCGCATCTTCTTCATCGGCTCGATCCTCTTCGCCGGCTTCTCGGCGCTCGGCGCCGTCTCGCCCGATCTCGGGGTGCTGATCTTCGCCCGCGTCGGCATGGGCGTCGGCGGCGCGCTCATGTGGCCGGCGATCCTCGGCATGACGTTCGCGGCGCTGCCCGAATCGAAGGCCGGGCTCGCCGGCGGCCTGATCCTCGGCGTCGCCGGGATCGGCAACGCCATCGGGCCGCTGCTCGGCGGCGCGCTCACCGAACTCCTCAACTGGCGCTGGATCTTCGTCGTCAACGTCCCGATCGCGGCCTTCGCCATGTTCGTCACCTGGCGCAACGTCCATCAGGAACAGGAGCTCTCCGACGAACGCATCGACTACGCGGGGATGGCGACCATCTCCGGAGGCCTCGTCTTCCTCCTGCTGGCCCTCGATCAGGCCGTCGACTGGGGCTGGGGCGACCCGCGGGTCGTCGCCATGTTCGCCCTCTCGGTCGTTCTGATCGTCTCCTTCGTCTTCATCGAGCGGCGCGCCGGCTCCCGCGCGCTGATCCCGCCCGACGTGATCGCCAACCACCGCTTCCGGGCCGCCTGTCTAACGGTCCTCCTGCTCTCCGCCGTCTTCTTCTCGACCGTCCTCTACGTGCCGCAGTTCTTCGAGAAGATCCTCGACTACTCGACCGTCGAGGCGGGACTGGGAATGCTGCCGATGCTGGCGGCCTTCGCCCTGACCTCCTTCATCGCGGGCCCGCTCTACAACAAGATCGGGATGCGGATCGTGGTCGGCATCGGGACCGGGATGATCGCCCTCGGCGCCGTGCTCCTCGCCCTCATGATCGGCCCGGACGCCGGCTTCGAGGACCTCGCGCCGGGGCTGCTCGCCGTAGGGATCGGCTGCGGCATGTTCTATCCCTCCGTCACCACGGCGGCCGTGACCGCTCTCGACGCCGCCCGGGCCAGCCTCGCCGGCGGCATCGTCTACATGTTCCAGATCGCCGGCGGAGCCGTCGGCCTGGGCATCTCGACGGCGATCTTCACGAGCTCCTCGGAGGGCAAGCTGGGCGATCTCGCGAGCTCCGAGGCGGGCATCTCGCTGACCGGCCACGAGCAGGCCGTCCTCCACGGTGACCTGGCCGGCACGGATGCGGCCGCCTCGGCACTCGCCGAGCTCCCGGCCAAGGCGGTCGACACGATTCAGGACCTCGTCCGGCAGTCCTTCGCCGACGGCGTCCAGACGAGCTTCCGCGTGATCGCGGTGGTTGCCGTGATCGGTTTCGCGGTCGCGATCTTCGACCTGGGCCGCACCCCCGACCCGGAATGAACTCCGACGGGAATCCTCCGCTTCGCGTCCGCTCCCGTCGGCCTGCGCGGTGTTACCGCTCGGCAGGGGCGTCAGTTCCGGATTGGGTGGAATAGGTTCTGCGCGATGAACCGGGCATCCCTGGAGTGGTACGAGCTGCTTGGCCGCTGCCTGATCTGGGTTGCCGGCATCGTCCTCCTGCTCTCGGCGATCGGCGCGATCGTGATCGGCAGCTCCTCGACCACCGTCCCGATCCTCTCCGACATCCAGCAGCAGGGTCAGGGGATCGCCGCCATCGCGGCGCTCGGCGGCGGCCTCACCTCCTCGGGCCTGCTCGCGGGCGTCGGCGCGATCCTGCGACTGATGGCCACCGAACGGCTCGACAAGCTCGGCCCGGCCCCCGAGGATCGGGCACGGAACGAGGATCCCGACCAGGAGCAGCTTCCCCTCGCCGAGTCGCGGCGCCGCGAGCGGACCGAAACGCGCAGGCGCGAACGGCAGTGAGCCGCGCCGTCACCGGCCTCCGCCGGGTCGGCCACAAGGGAGCGGCGGAGCTCGTCCAGGGCAACACGATCCCCAGCTTCGAGCGGGCGGTCGAGGTCGGCGTCGACATGATCGAGTTCGACGTCCTCCGGCTCCGCGACGGTGCCCCCGGACTCCCGCCCGACCGCCGCTCGCCGCTCGTCATCGCCCATGACTGGGCCGACGCCGAGTCCCGCCCCTGCCTGACCCTCGACGAGGCGCTCGCGGCGTTCACGAAGCCGCCCCTCGACCGGGTCGAGATCGACTGCGACCTGAAGCTCGCCGGCCGCGAGGCCGAGCTCGTCGATGCCCTGCGCAACCACGGCCTGATCGATCGAGCGATGGTCTCGACCATGTACGTGGAGAGCCTCGGGGCCATCCGCGAACTCGAACCCGGCCTGCGCCTCGGCTGGACCTACCCGCTCGTGACCCGGCCCTGGGACCGGCGACCCGCTGCGGCGCCGGCCGTGATCGCGGCCCTGGAGCTGATGCGCCGCCGGTTTCCGGCGGTCGCCCGCCGCCGCGCTCCCGAGATCGGCGCCGCAGCGATCTGGATCTTCCACCGCGTCGCCTCGCCCCGGCTGGTCGAGGTCACCAGGGAGCTCGGGATCGAGCTGATCGCCTGGACCGTCGACGACGCGAGCCGGGTCGCGGCCCTACGCGACATGGGCGTGGACGGCATCGTCTCCAACGATCCGCGCCTGCTCCAGGGGTCCTGAGCGGGGCAACCTGCGCCCGAACCTCCGGACTCTCTATCCTGCCGTCCCCGATGGCAGCTACACGCCCCGTTTTCAAGGTAACCGACCGCACCGAGTTCGGCTCGCGCACCACGCGACGCCTGCGCCGTGAGGGTCTCGTGCCCGGCGTCGTCTACACCGGCGGCGAGGCGGCGCGCCCGTTCCAGGCCGATGCGCATGAGCTCTCGCTCTTCATCAACGAGGGCCACGCCCTGTTCGACCTCGAGATCGAGGGCGCCGGCAAGGTCCCGGTCGTCGTCAAGGAGGAGCAGCGTCACCCGGTCCGCGGCGACCTGATGCACCTCGACTGCCAGCAGGTCGACCTCGCCCAGGAGATCCAGGCCGACATCGCGATCGAGCTCACCGGCGTCGAGGACGCACCCGGCGTCAAGGAGGGCGGCATCCTCGAGCACGTCACCCGCGACATCACGATCGAAGCACTTCCCGAGGCCATCCCCGACGAGGGCATCAGCGTCGACGTCTCCGCGATGATCATCGGCGACACCATCCAGCTCGACACCGTCGAGGCGCCCGAGGGCGTCAAGTTCGTCGCCGAAAATCCCGAAGAGGTCACGATCGCCACGCTCAACCCGCCGAAGGTGGTCGAGGAAGAGCCCGAGGTCGAGGAGGAGACCGAGGTGATCGGCGAGGGCGATGCCGATGCCGAGGGCGACTCCGACGGCGCTTCGGGCGATTCGGGCGATTCGGGCGACGAGGGCGACTCCGGTTCCGAGGACTAGTCCGCGGTGGGCCGCTTCGGCCGCCGCCAAGACCGTGCTTCGGGGCCGGGACGAGGGGGGCTCCGGCTCCGCCGACTTCCTGATCGTCGGTCTCGGCAATCCCGGCAGCCGCTATGCGGGGACGCGCCACAACGCCGGCTTCGAGGTCGCCGATGCGCTCAGCTCCCGCTGGGAGCTGCCGCGCGCCAAGCAGAAGTTCGGCGGCCTGATCACCTCCGGGCGGATCCGCCCCGGCGGTCCCCGGGTCGCGATCCTCCTGCCTCAGACCTTCATGAACGAGTCGGGCAACGCCGCCGGCCCTGCCCGCGGGTCGCTCGGCGTCCCGCTCGACCGCGTGATCGCACTCCACGACGAGATCGACCTGCCGTTCGGCGAGGTCCGCTCGAAGCTGGGCGGCGGCGTCGCCGGCCACAACGGCCTCAAGAGCCTCGAACGAGGGCTCGGCAGCCGCGACTACCGGCGGGTCAGGATCGGCGTCGGCCGCCCCGACTCGACCGACCCCGAGATCGTCTCCGGCTTCGTGCTCGGGCGGTTCAGCGAGGGCAGGGACCGGGTGGCGGACCTGATCGCCGCCGCCGCGGAGGAGACCGAGCGCCTGGTCGACGAGATCGCAGGAACCGAAACTGAAACTGAAGACGAGGAGAGCCGATGAGCGAGCCCCTGACCACCTACGACACCGACCCGAACGGCGTCGCCCTGATCCGCCTCGACCGGCCCGAGTCCCGGAACGCGATCAACACGGCGATGCTGGAGGAGCTGCTCGGTCATCTCGAGACCGCTCGCGAGGACGAGGGCGTCCGCGTGCTCGTGCTCTCGTCCACAGACCACATGGGCTTCTCGGCCGGGGCCGACATCAGAGAGGAACTCGACCGCGACGGGGCGATCCGCCGGATGCAGCTCTTCGCCGACCTCTACGACGGCCTGACCGCCTTCCCCCATCCGACGATCGCGGCCTGTCACGGGGCGTGCGTCGGCGGCGGCGCCGAGATCGCCGTCTCCTGCGACCTGCGCGTCGGCGGCTCGAACATGCGCCTCCGCTTCCCCGGCGCCGGCCTCGGCGTCCCGGTCGGGCCCGCCCGGCTGGTGACCCTCTGTGGTCTCTCGGTCGCCAAGTACCTGCTGCTCACGTCCAAGGAGGTCGCCGTCGACGAGGCGCTCCGCTGGGGTCTCGTCCACAAGGTGGCGCCGGCCCCCCGGACCGAGGAGGTCGCCCTCCAGCTGGCCGCCCAGATCGCCGATCACCCGCCCGAGTCGGTGACCCGGATGAAGTCGATGCTCCACGCCTGGGACGGGGTCGAGGACCGCTCCCGCCAGGAGGGCGTCGGCCAGGTCGAGTGGCAGTCCGAGGGCCCGGGTCTGGGCTACACGTCCTAGCCGCCTGAACGTTGGCGCTCCGCTCTCTACTCGAGATCGCCCACGGCGACGACGCCTTCAAGGCGCTGGCCGCCGAGGTCGCGACCACCAAGCCCGGCGACGCCCTCGAGGCGCCGGTCTCCGTCGGCCTGCGCCCGTACCTGCTCGCCGCGCTCGCCGAAGTCGGATCCCGGTCTCGGCGGGCGACCGGTGCTCTGCGTCGCCGCCGACGACCGCGGCGCCCGCGATCTCGCCAACGAGCTCGGCGCCTACCTGGCGCCCCGCCGCGTTCGCTACTACCCGTCCCGCGGCACCGGCTACGAGTCCCACCTCGCCCCGCCGCCCCATCTCGTCGGCCTGCGGATCGCCGCGCTCGACGCGCTGGTCGGCGAGGGCGAGGGGATGCCGGGAACCCGATCGTCGTCGCGAGCGCCGTCGCCCTCGCCGAGGCGGTTCCGGACGCCTCCCTGCGGCCGGCCGGCTTTTCGCTGACGAAGGGCGAGGAGGTCGACCTCGCCGACGTCGCGGAGCTGCTGGTCGGCTGCGGATACGAGCGCGTGGAACAGGTCGACGACCGCGGTCAGTTCGCAGTTCGCGGCGGCATCCTCGACGTCTTCGGCTCGACGGTCGACCAGGCCGCCCGGATCGAGCTGTTCGGCGACGAGATCGAGTCGATCCGCTACTTCTCGACCTTCACGCAGCGCTCGCTCTCGGAGGTCGGACCGGATCGAGCTCGATCCCGCGGCCGAGATCGATCCCGATCACCGGATCCTCGCCGAGGAGGCCCTCGCGGACTCCGACGAGGACGGCCCCGGAGCGGCCCCTCGCCGAGTTGCTCCCGACCGATCGGTTCGGCTCGCTGCTCGAGCTGATCGACCCGCGAACCGCGGTCGTGATCGCGGCCCCGGAGGAGCTCGACGCCGCGCTCGACGACCACCTCACCGACGTCCGGGCGGCGATCCACGACGACGACGTGGCCAAGCTCTACGTCGCCGTGCGGGACCCGTTGCGCGAGCGTGCCGCGCTCTGCATGACGAGCGTCGCCGACGGCGACGCCGAGGCGGCGGCCTCCAAGCCTTCCGGGCCTCGATCCCCGTCTCCGCGGCCCGCAGCCTCGGCGAGGCGGAGCCGGAGCTCGAGAAGCAGACCCGCTCCGGCTACCTGACCGTCGTCGCCTTCGAGCGGATCGGGGAGGCCGAGCGTGCCCGCTACGGCCTCGACCGCCTGACCCCGAAGATGCTCGGCGACGGCCCGCCCCCGATCGAGCCGGTCGTCGCCTTCGCCGAGGCGCAGGTCGCCGACGGCTTCGTCGCCCCCTCGCTGAAGCTCGCCGTCGTTCCCTACCGCCGGCTCGTCCACCGCCGCCGCGCCGCGGCCCCGGCGCCGACCGGAGGCCGCCTCGCCTCGCTCGGCGATCTGGCGGCCGGCGAGCACGTCGTTCACGAGGACCACGGGGTGGCGCGCTTCGCCGGCTTCGACACCCGGACGGTCGCCGGCATCACCCGCGACTACCTCGAGCTCGAGTACCGCGACGGCGACAAGGTCCTCGTCCCGGCCGAGCAGCTCGCGAAGATCACCCGCTACGTCGGCGGCGGCGACAGCCCCGAGCTCTCGAAGCTGGGTGGCAAGCGCTGGTCGCAGATGAAGGCGAAGGCTCGCCGCTCGGCCCGGGAGATGGCCGGCGAGCTGATCAACCTCTACGCCGAGCGCCAGGCTCGTCGCGGCTTCGCCTTCTCGCCCGACGGCGAATGGCAGCTGCGGCTCGAGCGCTCGTTCCCGTTCCGGGAGACGGCCGATCAGCTCGAGGCGATCGAGGCGGTCAAGGCCGACATGGAGTCGGAGCGGCCGATGGACCGGTTGATCTGCGGCGACGTCGGCTACGGCAAGACCGAGGTCGCGATCCGGGCGGCACAGAAGGCGCTCGCCGACTCCAAGCAGGTGATGATCCTCGTCCCGACGACGATCCTCGCCACGCAGCACCTGGGCACCTTCAGCGAGCGGCTCCGCGACTTCCCCTACGAGATCGAGATGATCTCCCGGCTCCGCAAGCCGGCCGAGGTCAAGCGCGCCCTCGCCGCATTCGCCGACGGCTCCCTCGACATCCTGATCGGCACCCACCGGCTGCTCTCCCGCGACGTCCGGGCCAAGGACCTCGGCCTGCTCGTGATCGACGAGGAGCAGCGGTTCGGCGTCAAGCAGAAGGAGCTGCTGCGCCAGCTCAAGCTCAAGGTCGACGTCCTCTCGATGTCGGCGACGCCGATCCCCCGGACGATGCAGATGAGCCTCTCGGGGCTTCGCGACATCTCGGTGATCGAGACTCCGCCCGAAGGCCGCCGGCCGGTCCGCACCTACGTCGGGCCCTACGACGAGGAGCTCGTCGCGGAGGCGCTGCGGCGTGAGGTGCGGCGCAAGGGGCAGGTCTTCTTCCTCCACAACCGGATCGAGACCCTTCACGACACCGCCGAGCGGCTGCGCGCCCTCGTCCCGGAGGCCAGCTTCCTCGAGGCGCACGGACAGCTCGACGAGGGCGAGCTCGAGTCCACGATGCTCAGCTTCCTGCGCGGCGACGCCGACGTCCTCGTCGCGACGACCATCATCGAGTCGGGCCTCGACGTGCCGGCCGCCAACACGCTGATCGTCGAACGCGCCGACAACCTCGGGCTCGCTCAGGCCTACCAGATCCGCGGTCGGGTCGGCCGATCACGCGAGCGCGCCTACGCCTACATGCTCTACCCCTCCGAGGAGGGCGTGACGAGGGAGGCGGCGGCCCGGCTGGCGACGCTCGCCGACCACACCGAGCTCGGCTCCGGCTTCCGGATCGCGATGCGCGACCTCGAGCTGCGCGGCGCCGGTGACCTGCTCGGAGCCGAGCAGTCCGGTCACGTCGCCGCGATCGGATTCGAGCTCTACGTCGAGATGCTGGACCAGGCGGTCGAGGAGTTGCGGTCGGCGGGCGGGGCGGAGCGGACCGACGAGGAGGTGCGGGTCGACACCGACGTCTCCGCCTACGTCCCGTCCTCGTACGTGCCCTACGAGGCGGCGAAGATCGACATCCACCGCCGCATCGCCGGGGCCCGGGCGCCGGGTGAGCTGCGGGCGCTCCGCGACGAGCTCCGCGACCGGTTCGGCCCCCCGCCCGAGCCGATCGAGGCATTGCTCTCGATCCAGCGGGCGCGGATCGAGTTCGGCCGCGACGGCGCGACCAGCCTGCAGCTCAGGGGCGCGAAGATCGTCGCCGAGCCCCTCGAGCTCGAGTCCGACCGGGTCGGTCGGATCAGGAAGCGGATTCCGGAGGCGATCTTCAGCTCCCGCGAGGGCACGCTGACCCTCCGCATTCCCGGCACGGACGAGCCCGAAGCCGATCGAATCGAGCGGCTCGAAGCCCTCGCCGATGCCGTTTCCGCATCCCGGGAACCCGCTGCAGAAGCCGCCTGAGGACCCCGGTGGGCAGGCACCGACCGTGAAGGTGCGATGCAGCGCCCGCCGCCTCGGTATGTTTCTGCCTCCGTGGCACGCCCTGCAAAGCGCAAGCTAGCGATATTCCTCGCCGTGATCCTGGTCGCGGTCGTCGCCCTCGTCGGCGCGACGAGCGGTCTCGGCCAGCCCGGATTGCCCGACGGCGACGTCGCCTACGTCGACGACGTCGACAACGGCGGCATCACCCAGGACCAGCTCGACGCCGGCATCGCACAGGCGGCCGCTCAGGGTGGGCTCCAGGAGGCGCCGCCGCCCGACGACCCCCAGTACCAGGCGCTTCACGACCAGGCCCTTCAGAGCCTGATCCTCTCCGTCTGGGTCGAGGGCGAGAGCGGCCGATCGCGGCATCACCGTCACTCAGGACGACATCGACTCCGAGCTCGCCCAGATCAAGAAGCAGAGCTTCTCCAGCGAGGCCGAGTTCAAGAAGTTCGTCAAGCAGTCCAAGTTCACCGACGCGGACGTCCAGGAGCAGGTCAAGCTGACCATCCTGCGGGACCGCCTCGAGCAGGAGATCGTCAAGCAGCCGACGATCTCCGACGACGAGATCAAGAAGTTCTACGACGTCAACATCGACAGCTTCAAGCAGCCGGCCTCCCGCGACGTCCGCGTCATCCTCAACTCCTCGCAGGCGAAGGCGGACCAGGCGAAGCAGGCCCTCGAAGCCGACGACTCCGACGACAGTTGGAAGAAGGTCGCGAGCCAGTACTCCCAGGACCAGGCCTCCAAGGATCGCGGCGGACTGCTGGAGGGATTGACCGAGGGCCAGGGCGATCCCCAGCTCGAGGCCCAGGCCTTCTCCGCCCCCGAGGGCCAGATCGTCGGTCCGTTCAAGACCGACCGCGGCTACTACGTGATCGAGGTGAGCAAGATCACCCCGGAGACCACGCAGCCGCTGGACCAGGCCTCCACCGCGATCAAGCAGCAGCTCGTTTCGGCCAAGCAGCAGCAGATCGCATCCGACTTCCAGATCGACTTCACCGACAAGTGGACCGCCCGGACGATCTGCGCCGAGGGCCAGGAGATCTCAGCTCTGCAGCAACTACGTCGCTCCCGAGGCCGAGCCGGTCCCGGGTCAGCCGACCCCGCCGCCGGTTCTCTCCACCAAGCCGATCGAACCGGGCACATCGACGATCTCGATCGACGGCACCGCCCCTCAGGGCCTGCCGCAGGGTCCGCAGCCGCCGGCCGTCGACGCAGCGGCGACGCAGCTCCCGGCCGGCGCCGTGCCGATCGGCCCCGACGGCGCACCGACGACTGGAACCACGGCGCCGCCCGCCGGGACCACGGCCGCGCCTCCCGGCACGACGGCCGCCCCGCCGCACCGAGCGCGCCGCTCCGCCGACGGGCGCCGCTCCGCCGGCCACCGCGCCCTGACCCGCCGTTTGCCGTCGCTGATCCCGTGAGCTCGGACTCGGAGCGCGCCGCGGCCGGTGCGGACGCGGTCGCACGCCTCGACGAGATCACACGCCGCCTCCGCCGCGAGTGTCCGTGGGACCGCGCCCAGGACGAGCGGTCGATCGTTCCCCACACGGTCGAGGAGGCCTACGAGCTCGCCGACGCCGCGGCCTCCGGGGACGACGAGAAGCTCCTCGACGAGCTCGGCGACGTCCTGTTCCAGGTGCACTTCCTCTCGCTGCTGCTCGAGGAGCGCGGGGAGGGGGACCTGGCCGCCGTCGCCGAGAACACGCGGGAGAAGCTGATCCGCCGCCACCCCCACGTCTTCGGTGAGGTCGAGGTCGCGGGCACCGACGATGTCCGCTCCAACTGGGACCGGATCAAGCGCGACCAGGAGGGCCGCGGCGCCGAGGGCCCCTTCGCCGACGTCCCGGAGAACCTCCCCGGACTGCTCTACGCCCGCAAGCTGCAGCGCCGCGCGGCCTCCGCCGGCCTGCCCGGGCCCGCCGGCGATGCCGGGCAGGCGGCCGAGCGGCTCGAGCAGGCGGTCGCGAAGCTGCGTGAGACGCCTCTGATCGGCGACCCGGAGGAGCGAACCGACGAGGACCGCGACCGGATCGAGGACGCGATCGGCTCCCTGCTGCTTGCGGCGACCGACCTCGCCCGGGTCACGAGGGTCGATCCCGAGCTGACCCTGCGCCGGGCGGCGGATGGGTTGAGGGAGAGCGCTGAGTAGAGGTCTCAGGCATCGAACTGCTCATCCGAACCAGCCGACTGACGCCCCTGCCGGGCGGCAACACCGCGCAGGCCGAGGGAGCGGACGCGCGAAGCGGAGCATCTGCTCGGAGTTATCTCTCCATATATTCCCCGGTCCATGTCTCAGATAACTCACGTTCACGGTCGGCAGATCCTCGACTCCCGGGGCAACCCGACCGTGGAGGTGGAGGTCACCTTGGATGGTGGGGCGATCGGGCGGGCGGCGGTTCCCTCGGGTGCCTCGACAGGCGAGTTCGAGGCCACCGAGTTGCGCGATGGGGGGGACCGGTGGGTCGGCAAGGGCGTCACCCAGGCCGTCGCGAACGTGAACGGGGAGATCGCATCGACGCTGGCGGGTGCCGATCCGACCGACCAGGCGACGATCGATCGCTCGCTGATCGAGCTCGATGGGACGCCGAACAAGTCGCGCCTCGGCGCCAACGCGATCCTCGGCGCCTCGCTGGCGACGGCCCGGGCGGCCTCGCTGGCCGCCGGCCTGCCCCTCTACCGCTACCTCGGGCCGGTGTACGGGGTCGAGAGTCCGAGCGTCCTGCCGGTGCCGATGATGAACGTGGTCAACGGCGGCGCGCACGCCGACAACTCGGTCGACTTCCAGGAGTTCATGGTCGTCCCGGCGGGCGCGGAGAGTTTCTCCGAGTGCCTGCGCTGGGGCACCGAGGTCTTCCACGCCTTGAAGGGCTGGATGAAGGAGAACGGCCTCAACACGGCGGTCGGCGACGAGGGCGGGTTCGCCCCCGACCTGAGCTCCAACGAGGCGGCGCTCGAGGCGCTCGTGGCCGGGATCTCGGCTGCCGGATACGAGCCCGGCAGTGACGTCTTCATCGCCCTCGACCCGGCAACCAGCGAGATCTTCGAGGGTGGTTCCTACGACCTCGCCAACGAGGGCCGAAAGCTGTCCGCCGCCGAGATGGCCGACTACTGGGCCGACAAGGTCGACCGGTACCCGATCATCTCGATCGAGGACGGCATGGACGAGGAGGACTGGGACGGCTGGAAGGCCCTGACCGATTCGATCGGCGATCGCTGCCAGCTCGTCGGCGACGACCTGTTCGTGACCAATCCGGACCGGCTCGGCCGCGGCATCGAGGCGGGCGTGGGTAACTCGATCCTCGTCAAGGTCAACCAGATCGGGACGTTGACGGAGACCTTCGAGGCGGTCCGCATGGCCCGCGAGGCCGGGTACTCGGCCGTGATGTCGCATCGCTCCGGCGAGACCGAGGACACGACGATCGCCGATCTGGCGGTGGCGACCGGGTGCGGGCAGATCAAGACCGGGGCGCCGTCCCGCTCGGATCGCGTCGCCAAGTACAACCAGCTGCTGCGGATCGAGGAGGAGCTCGGCGACGCCGCGTCGTTCCCGGGCCTCTCCGCCTTCAGCGGTCGCTGACCTGCCCGAACCCGCTTCCGGCCGGCTTCCGGCCCGCTGAGAAAGTCCTCGTCCGCCGGAAGGGGACCGGCCGCGGGCGCCGAATTGGGGCCTCATATGGCATCCGTAGCCCAGCCTCGCTACCGCGCCCGGATCGCAGCCCGGGAAGGCGGCAGCCGCGGCTCACGGATCCGCTGGGACCGCTTCGGGCGGATCGTCCTCGTCCTCGTCCTCTTCATCGTCCTCGCCTCCTACATCGGTCCTTCGCTGCACGTCTTCGAGGGCTGGCGCGAGTCGAACGACGCCGAGGCGCGCCTCGCGGAGCTCAAGCAGGAGAACGCCGAGCTGACCCGCAAGGCGAAGGCGCTGGAGAGCCAGACCGCCGTGATGGCGGAAGCGCGCAAGCTGGGACTGGTCGGTGCATCCGAGCAGGCCTACGTCATCGACGGAATCAGGTAGTCGGGTCCACTAACCTGTCGGGACGGGTTCGGTACGTGAGACCGGGCGCGTCGGCGCACCTTCAACGGCGCCAACCCCTTTCAAAGCACCCATGCCGACCGGACTCGACACCGAGGCTGTGCCCGGCCGCACAGCGAACACCGACTTGCTTGAGCCGGTCCCGTTGCTGTTCATCGGCGGCACCGGCCGGTCCGGGACCCACGTCGTCTCGAAGATCCTCAACAACCACAGCCATTTCCGAAAGGTCCCGAACGAGGCCCGCTTCCACACGGACCCCGGCGGCCTGCCCGACGTCCTGAACGGGACGACCAGCCCCGACCTCTTCGCCTACCGGCTCCGCCACTACTGGTGGCGGAACTTCGAGCCGACCAGGCTCAGCTTCCGCGGCCTGCACCGCTACGTCCCGAAGCGGCGGCTCGAGGCGGCGACCGCCTCCTTCCTGGGGCGCGCCGAGAGCGGCGAGCTCGAGGCCGCCTGCCGGCAGATCTTCTTCGATCTGCTCTGGCCGCTGGCGGCCGAGGAGTCCAAGGCCGGCCTGATCGAGCAGAGCTGCGACGTTGTCGCCGAGGCGGGGCCGCTCGGGATGCTCTTCCCGGAGGCGCGGTTCATCCACGTCGTCCGCGACGGGCGGGACGTGGCGGCCTCGCGAGTGGGGCAGGCCAAGTGGCTCACGCACCCGCGCACGATGCATCAGGGCCTCGAATGGTGGGAGGGGCGCATCCGCAGGATCGAGAACGGCATCCGCGCCGCCGGTCGCGAGCGCGTCTTCGAGGTCTGCCTCGACGACCTCGTCTCGGGCAACCACCGCCGCCGCACCTATCGCAAGATGAGGCAGTTCTCGGGGCTCAAGAACGAGGACGCGATGCTCGAGTACTTCGTCCGGCGGGTCAAGGTCCGCAACGCCCATACCGAGCGCTGGCGCGCCGATGTCCCGGCCCGCCAGCACGCGGAGATCGACGCCGCCTACGAGGACCTCCTCGATCGCCTCGAGGCCGACGGGGTCGGTTGCGCCTCGTTGCTGCGCCAGGTCAAGCAGCGGAGGACCGCATGATCGACCTGGCGGCCGAACGGCCCACGAACCCCGATCTCCTCTTCGTCGGCGGCACCGGACGCTCGGGCACGCACGTGATCTCGCAGCTGCTCGCCAACCACTCCCACTACGCCCGGGTGCCGATCGAGGCTCGCTTCCATGTCAACCCGCAGGGCTTCCCCGACCTGCTCTCGGGCCAGGTCTCGCCCGACCAGTTCCTGCGCAAGATGAAGCGCTTCTGGTGGCGACGGATCCGCGCCGGGGAGGTCGCGCCGGTGGTCGCCCGCCGGATCGCATTCGGACGCAAGGTCCGCGGGCTGCACAAGGTCGTCGACAAGGACCGCTTCGATGCCGCGCTCGACGAGTTCGAGCGCACCTCGAGCAGCGAGAACGGCCTCGAGCTCGCCTGTCGCAACCTCTTCCTCGACCTGCTCTGGCCGGTCGCCGTCGAGGAGGGCAAGCCCGGCCTGATCGAGATGAGCTGCTTCACGATCGCCGAGAGCCCGACGCTGATCCGCCTCTTCCCCGACGCGAAGCTGATCCACACCGTTCGCGACGGCCGCGACGCGGGCTCGTCCAAGGTCTCCAAGCGCCAGAAGCGCAGCCATCCGCGGGACGGCTCCGAGGGCCTGCGCTGGTGGGAGGGACGCCTGCGCAAGATCGAGGCCGGCGTCCGCGACCTCCCGGACGGACGCCTGCTGACGATCAGCCTCGACGAGCTCGTCGACGGCGACCGCGAGGCCGTCTACGGGGAGCTACTCGCTTACCTCGGCCTCGAGGACGAACCCCAGATGAGGGCGTTCTTCGAGGAGGAGATGAGCGCCTCGGCCGCGCACAAGGAGCGGTGGCGCGAGGGGCTGACGCCGGAGCAGCAGGACGGCCTCGTCCTCGAGTACGAGAAGACGCTCGATCGTCTCGAGCGAGAGGGCTTCCACTGCGCTCCGGAGCTGCGGCGGGCCTACGAGCACCAGCCCGTGTGAGCGGCCCCGAGCTCGTCTTCATCGGCGGCACGGGGCGGTCGGGAACCCACGCCCTCGCTCAGCTGCTCGGCCGTCACAGCCGTCTCGCCGACGTCCCGATCGAGGCCCGCTTCCACTGCAACAAGCGCGGCATGCCCGACCTGCTCGAGGGTCGCATCACTCTGCATGGCTACATCTCCAAGCTGCGCGGCTTCTGGTGGCACCGGGTGCGCGTCGACGGCCAGCCTCGCGGTCTCTACAACCTGCTGCGCCAGGCCGAGTTCGACGCGGCCCTGGAACGGTTCGAGGCTGCGTACGCCGAAGACCCGATCCGCGGCTGCCGAGACCTCTACCTCGACCTCCTGATGCCGGTCGCCAACCGCCGCGGGAAGCCCGGGCTCGTCGAGATGTCGTCGCACAACATCCGGGCCTCCCAGACGCTGCTCCGCCTCTTCCCCGACGCCCGCTTCATCCACGCCCTCCGGGACGGCCGCGACTCGGCGGCATCGGTGACCGGGAAGACCTGGGGCCCGCGGCGGGTCGGCGCGGCGATCGGCTGGTGGGCGAACCGGTTGCGCTCGATCGAGGAGGGCATCCGCGGAGACGAGGACGGGGCGCCGTTCTCGATCCCCAAGGACCGTTTCCGGGTCGTCCTGCTCGAGGATCTCGTCGGCGAGCGCCGCGACCTCACGTACGCCGATCTGCTCGCCTTCCTCGGGGTCGACGACGAACCGGGCATCAGGGAGTTCTTCGACGCGGAGATGACCCCCGAGTCTGCCCACCTCGGGCGCTGGCGGCAGCAGCTCAGCGCACCGGGACGGCTCTGGGTCCAGCGTCGCTACGAATGGACGGTTGCCGCACTGGAGCGCGAGGGCAACCACGCGGCGCCGAGCCTGCGGGCCGCCCTCGACCGGGAGGCCGCGGCGGGGGCCGTCAGATGAGTCCGGGCCGGGGGGCCAGGGTCGCCGGGCCGCCGCGCATCCTGTTCGCGACGAGCAACGGCACCGGCCTCGGCCACCTGAACCGGGCCATGGCGATCGCACGTCGGCTGCCGCCCGCACACGAGTTCTCGTTCTTCACGCTCTCCGGCGCGGCCCCGGTCGTGGCCCGCAACGGCTACGACGTCGACTACCTCTCCTCCTACCGTCGTCCCGCCTCCGGGACCGACCGCGCCTGGGACCTGCGGCTGAAGGCGATGCTTGGTCAGGTCTTCGCCGAGCGCCGCCCCGACCTCGTGGTGTTCGACGGCGTACACCCCTACCGCGCCCTCACGCACCTGCTGAGCGCTGCGGATGCCCCGAAGGCTGTCTGGTGCCGTCGGCCGATGTGGAGGCCGCAGACGCCCTCACGCGGTCCCCTCGGGCGCGTCGGCGCCTTCGACGCCGTCCTCGAACCGGGTGAGCTCGCCGAGGCGAACGACGCTGGGGCCACCGTGGCCCGCCGCGGCGAGGCGAAGCGGATCCGCCCGATCGTCTACCTCGACGACTCCGAGCTGCTCGATCGCTCCGCGGCGAGCGCGGCTCTCGGTCTCGATCCGTCTCGCCGAACAGCTCTCGTCAACCTCGGCCAGGGGGGAGAGGTCGACCGCGCGGTGGCCGACTCCCTGCGGATCCTGACGGCGATCCCCGGGCTCCAGGTGGCGGCGCTGCAGTCGAGCATCGCTCCCGACCTCGAGATTCCGGAGGGCGTCGTCCGGCTCGACTCGACCTTCCCGATGAGCCGGTACTTCCGCGCGTTCGACATCGCGGTGGCCGCTGCCGGCTACAACGCCTTCCACGAGCTGATCGCATTCACCGTGCCGACGTTGTTCGTGCCGATGCCGCGCAACACCGACGATCAGGCGGCCCGCGCGCGCTGGGCCGCCGAAGCCGGCGTCGGCCTGGCGGTCTCGGGAGCGGCCGACCTGGCGCTCGCAGATCAGCTTGGCCGGCTCGCCGACCCTCAGGTCGCCACCGCTCTCGCGGCCGGCTGCGCCGAGTCGTTCCCCGGCAACGGCGCCGGCGACGCGGCCGCGATGCTGACCGGCATGCTCGCCGGGCGGAGGGTCGCCCCGGTCGTGCGCGACCGCGGACGGTTCAACCGCTGGCTCCGGCTCTCCAGCCACCCCGTAGGCCCGTCGCTGCCCCTCGTCGCCTCAATCGGCGCCCGCGACCTCCTCCGTAACCCCGAACGCCGCGCCCCGCGGCTGGCGATCCTCGCCCTGGGCGTCGCCGACGACGAGGTCGCCGACGCGGTCGTCGCGGCGATGGGTGAGGTCCCGGCGGATCGAGTGCTCGTGCTCACCGATTCCCTCGCCTTCGCCGACCTGCGACGCCTCGGGGTCGGGTTCGAGCTGTTGCCGCCGTGGCCCGCCGGCGTCTCCCACGGCCGCCCGGTCGAGGACCTGAGGGCCCGCGTTCGGCTGCTGCTCGAGCGGCGCCGGCCGATCAGGGCCGTTTCGATCGGCGGTCACGGCGCGGAGTTGCTGGGCCTGGACGCCGACTCCGAGGGGATTCGGGAGCGATGACGCCGGGGCGGCCCACGGTATCCTCGGAGTCGCCTATGGAGGCTCCGGCCCCGACCGAAGCGGCTGTCGTCCCAGGGGGTGACGACGCCCACGAGACGCTACCCCGTGCGCGCCCCGGAAAGGGGACGCGTGATCTGACGCTGCCCAACCTGATCGTGATCGGGGCACAGAAGTGCGGTACCAGCGGCCTGCACTACTACCTGAGCCTCCACCCCGAGGTGTCGATGTCGACGCCGAAGGAGCTCAACTTCTTCATCGAGGAGCGCAACTATCCGCGCGGCCTCGAGTGGTACGCGCGCCACTTCGACCCGGCGGCCCGCTGCCGCGGCGAGGCGTCCCCGAACTACACCGCCTATCCGCAGCACCTCGGCGTGCCCGAACGGATCCACGCCGCGGTCCCGGATGTCCGGCTCGTCTACATCGTGCGCGATCCGATCGAGCGGATCACGGCGCATTACGTCCACAACTTCGCGAAGCGCCGCGAGAAGGGCGACCTCAGCGAGACGCTGCTGCATCCGAACACCTCCTACGTGACCCGGAGCAAGTACTTCATGCAGCTGCAGCGCTACCTCGAGTACTTCAAGGAGGACCAGATCCTCGTGCTCGATCAGGCCGACCTGCGCGACGACCGGATGCCGACGTTGCGCCGGCTCTTCGAATTCGCCGGCGTCGACCCGTCCTTCGAGCACCCGAAGTTCCAGCAGGTCCGCCACTCGACGTCGCGCAAGAAGCGCGCGACCCGGCTCGGCATGCGGGTGCAGAAGATGAGCCGCTCGCGCCTCGGTCGCCGCGTCCCCCGGCGCGCCTGGTTGGCGATGGACGTCGCCCTGCCGCTGTCGAAGCCGATCGACAAGCCTCAGGGCATCGCCGAGGCCCTCGGCCCGGAGGTCCTGGAGGTCCTCCACGAGGATGCCGACAGGTTGCGCGCCCAGACCGGCCGCACCTTCGACACCTGGTCGGTTTGAGCGGCAAGGGGAACGGCAAGGGCAAGGGGAAGGGCGGCCGGGGCCGAGGCGGCCCGAACCGTCCCGACAAGGGCCAGGGGACCGGCACCGCGTTCGGTACTCAGGTCCTCCGGTACTCGGGCATCCACGGCATCGGGATGGTCGCGAACAACGCGCTGACGTTCGCCTCGACGATCGTCATCGCCAACTTCTCAGAGCCGGCCGAGTTCGGCCAGCTCGGCCTGCTCCTGTTCTACTCGGGGCTGCTCACGCTGCTGTTCACCCTGGGCAGCAAGCAGGGGACCCTGAAACGCACCTTCGGCGGCGACGACGAGGACGACGAAGACGAGGAAGAGGACGAGGACGACGAGATCGCCAAGGATCCGAAGCGGAGCTTCGGGACCGGCATCTCGACGATCACCATCGTCGCCACCATCGGGACGGCGCTGTCGATCATCTTCGCCAAGCCGATCTCGGAGGGGCTGCTCGGCGGCGGCGCCGATCCGAACCTGCTCGTCTATGCGGCCCTGGCCGGCGGCACCGGGGCGCTCTACCGGGTCACCTCGATCGCCGTCTGGATCGAGCGCCGTCCCTACTCCTACATCGCGGTCGAGGTCTCGAAGCCGCTGTTCACGCTCGCCGCCGTCGTGCCGCTGCTGATCGCGGGCCTCGGCATCACCGGTGCGATCGCGGGTCAGGCGATCGGGACGGGGCTCGCGATGATCCTCTCCCTGATCATCCTGCGGGGGAGTTGGACGCCCTGCTTCGAGTGGTCGGAGATGAAGGCGATCTATCGCAAGGGGGCGATCCGGATCCCGCTCGTCCTCTCGATGTGGGTCGTCGGCTACGCCGACATCTTCATCCTCTCCCGCTTCGTCTCACACACCGATCTCGGCACCTACCACCTGGCCTCGAAGATGGCGTTCCTCGTCGCCATCCTTCCCGGCGGTTACCGCAAGGCGCTGCGACCACTGCAGAAGACGCCGATGTTCCGTGCCGTCGAGGACGAGTACGGGGTCGGCAACGCCCGCGGCATCCAGTTCGGCTACTTCACCTTCGTCCTCGCCGCCACCATGCTGCTGACGACCGTGATGTCGACGGTGATGATCCGCATCGCCCCGGCGTCGTACGCGAGCGCCGCGCCGCTGATCCCGCTCGTCGCGGGCGGGCTGGTCGCTCCGACCGTCTACCGGATGATCAACAAGTCGGTGAAGTACGCCGACAAGCGCGTCCCGTTCATCATCGGGGCGATCTGCGCGATGCTCGCCTTCGTCGGGTTCTCCGTGCTGCTGATCCCGCAGTGGGGCGTGAAGGGAACTCCGATCGCAATGATGATCGCCTTCCTGCTGCCGACGATATTCGTCTTCTTCAAGTCGCAACGGGGCCGTAGCCCGATCGTCCTGCCGTGGCGCCCGATGATCGTCACCTGCGGGCTTGCGGTGGTCGTCGCCCTCGCGCACAGCATGATCGACCCGGGCGGCCTGATCGCGCAGTTCATCGCCGGCATCCTCGCGATCGTCCTCTGGATCGTCCTCTGCGTCCTCTTCGGCGCGATCCCCGCAGCCCACAGGGGAGCGCTCCTGGGGATGCTCAAGGGGCTCAAGGACAAGGGACACGGATTCGAGCCCGCGGTCGCTCTGGAGGCCCTGAGACCGCGCGAGCGGAAGTCCCTGCGCAAGGCCATCGTCCGCGGGCTGCCCGCCGAGGAGGCCGCGGTCCCGGTGCTCAACATGAAGGGCAACGGCAACAAGAACGGCACCGACGCGAACGCGGTCCTCGTGGTCCTCCTGCGCCGGGCGGCGAAGGAGGGCGGGGCGCCGGGCGTCCCCAACAACTACGTCCGCAACCAGGACGAGGTCCGCGATTCGAAGATCGGCGGCTTCCTCTTCTCCCAGGAACCGCTCGCGACCCGCGACCAGCTCGGCAAGAAGCTGATCAACGACGGCGTGGCCGAGCCGTTCGACCTGCACACGCTCGAGGCCGTCCTCGCATCGCTGAAGCGCGCGGACGCCTCCGCCTGGCAAGCCAACAACTAGTCGGCTGGGGGCTACTCAGAAGTTGCTTTGCGGATCACGATCTGATCCGCTTCGACCGTCACGCGAACCGCGCGGTGGCCCGCCCAGTTCTCGGCGTAGACGGCGTTGTCCTTGACGGCGGGGTCCAGCCAGAGGCCGTAGCCCTCGTCGCCGTGGTCGAAGGTTCCTTCGATCGCTGCCGGGGCGCGACGGCGGCCGCGTCCTCCGCGGCGACGACGGCGACGGCGGGGACGGTCCTCCGACTCCTCGTCGGAATCGCTCGTCGTCGGTCGTCCTCGTCGTCCTCGTCGTCGTCCGGCTCGGCCTCGGCGGCCTCGGCGTCGGCGAGGGTCGCGGCCTCGACCTCGGCCTCGATCTCGTCGCGGAGGTCGTCGGACGTATCGGGCTCGGAGTCCGGCTCGAGGTCGTGACGGCGCCGGAACTCACGGAGTTCCGACGCAGAGATGTCCAGCTGGTGGGCGATCCAGGCATCGGTCCGCCCCTCGCGCACCCATGCGCGGATCTGGTTCAGCTGTGATCTGAGGGGCTTGCCTGCCATCGCGGCCCGGGACTCTACCCAACGGAGGCCCGGACGCGCCGCGGGGTCCAAACCGAGAATGGACGTTTCATTCGCCTTTCGCTAGGGTCGAAACCCCGTATTCGACGGGAACCGTGCCGATCAAGCCGCTCCTGCCCCCGGTCCGAGGTCCGGGCGCCCATGCTCGTACTCACCCGGAAGACCAACCAGAGCATCATGATCGGCGACGAGATCGAGATCACCGTGCTCTCCGTCTCGGGCGACAAGGTCCGGATCGGCATCCAGGCCCCGCGGGACATCTCCGTGTTCCGCCAGGAGGTCTACGAGAGCATCGACGAGAAGGACCCGGAGGCGAAGGCCCCCGACGAGGACTGAGTCCTCAGCCGCCGACGAGCCAGGCGAGGGTCTCGAACATCACCACGACCACGACCACGACGGTCACGGTCAGGCAGACGAAGAGAAGGCCGAAGCGGACGCGTCCGCGTTTCTCGGTCTTGACGATGTTGCCGAGCCCGCGACCGGTTGTTGGTGCGCTTGCGCAGCTCGAGGCGTCGTTGCTCCTCGATTTCCTGCTCGCGCTCGAATGCCTCCTCGAAGTGATCGAGGCTCTTGTGCATCCGGGACGCGGCGGGCACTCGCGTTACGGGGTCGGTTGCCACGCGCGGAATATTAGCTGTCGCTAAGAAATCCTGCCGAGTCTGGCTCTGGGTCAATCGCAGTCGCCGTTCAACAGGCCCCCCAGAGGCCCTTCTCCGTCCTCGCCCGCGCGCTCGTTCGACGGTCGGCGAGCTCCTCCGCCATCGACGTGTTGGGCTCGATCTCGAGCGTTCGCGCGTAGCCGCCCGCGAGCAGCTCCTCGTTGATGAACCGGTCGCCGACGTAGACGTAGGCGAGGAGCCGGCCGTAGACGTCCCGGAGCTCCCGATCGAAGTCCAGCCGCACCGTGCGCCCGTCGACCAGCTCGTGGTTGGCCTCGGACGCCTGCGGGCCGTAGCACTGGACCGGCTCGCCCGGCTTGACCGTCTCCGGGGTGTCGATGCCGATGTAGCGAACGTCCTCGGTCGTCGCCGTCGATCGAGACCTCGACCGTGTCGCCGTCGACGACCCGAACGACGCTGGGCCTCGCACCGACCCGCTCGCATGACGCCGGACCCGTCCGGCGACCCGGTCGCCGGAAGGCGAGCCCCCGTCGCTCCGCCGGAGACGAGCAGGTAGATCAGGACCGCGAGCAGCGCCAACGCACCCGCGCCGCCGCCTCTGCCCGGAATGCTCATCGACCTCGATTACCCCCGCCGGCCCATCCGGGCCCCGCCCAATGACGGTTAGGGGATGCGGGAGACGCTCGAGAGCATGATCTCCTTGATCTGCGCGATGATCTCGAGGGCCTCGCTCCACTCGCGCTGCCAGACGTTGCGGCCGTAGATCACGCCCGAGCCGCCGGCGCCCATGACGGCGCTCGTCTGCTGCAGCAGCGCGTCGTCGTCGATCTTCGACCCGCCCGAGAGCACGACGAGGGAGCGACCCGCGGACTCGACGCAGTGGCTGATCGCGTCCTCCTGGGTGAAGTCGCCCTCGTTGTAGGGGGCGGGGGAGTCCTTGTCCTTGTCCGGGTCGATCTTCGGCATGTTCAGCTTGACGATGTCGGCGCCCATCTCCATCGCCATCCGGGCCGCGTAGTCGATCGCGTAGAAGGAGTTCTGGCCGCCCTTCGACTCGACCGCCTCGCCGCGCGGGTAGGACCAGACGACCAGCGGCATGCCGAACCGGTCGCAGTCCTCGCGGACCTGCTTGAGCTGGAGCAGGTCCTCGTCCTGGCGGGGCGAGCCGACGTAGAGCGTGTAGCCGACCGCGTCGGCGCCGAGCTTGACCGCGTCCTCGACGGAGGCGTTGACGGTCGAGAGCGCGCGGGGCGAGGGCGGGATGTCCGTCTTGCCGTTGACCTTGAGGATCAGCGGCACGCTGCCGGCGTAGTCGGGGTAGTACTTGGTCGCGAGGCCGATCTGGCAGGCGATCGCCGAGTAACCGCCCTCGGCGGCGAGCCGGAACTGGTAGTCGGGGTCCTTGGAGGCGGGGTTCGGGAAGAAGTCGCGCGGGCCATGCTCGATCCCCTGATCGATCGGGAGCAGCATCAGAGTTCCGTTGCCGGGTCCGAACTCGAAGAGCAGCCGGTGCAGACGGGTGCGCTTGCCCGGCGCCAGCGTCTCGAGAAGCGACTTCTGCTCGGTGATGCTCTTGACCTCCACGTGGAGTTCCTCCTTGGATCTGATGACGCCACGAGCGTCGAGCGGACGAGGTGGCCGGGGATCGCCAGTATAGGTGCGTAGGGACCGGTTTACCGGGGTAGGATCGCCCCGACCGACTTGCTCGAGCACAGCTTCAACGGAGAACCCTTCACCGTCGGGATCGAGGAGGAGCTGATGCTTCTCGATCCCGAGACCCTCGATCTCGCGCAGGGGATCGAGGCCGTCCTCGCGGACGTGCCCCGCGAGCACGCCGACCAGGTCAAGCCGGAGCTCTTCCAGTCGGTGCTCGAGGTCGCGACGACCCCCTGCGCCAGCGTCGCCGACGCCGCCGAGCAGCTGGCCGGGCTGCGCCGCCTCGTCGGCTCGATCGCCGAGCGCAACGGCATGCTGCTCGGCGCCGCCGGCACCCACCCGTTCGCGCGCTGCGACGACCAGGAGATCGTCGATCGCCCCCGCTACCGCGAGCTGATCGCGGACCTCGGCTTCATCGCCGAGCGCGAGCTGATCTTCGGCACCCACGTGCACGTCGGCATCGATTCCGCCGACAAGGCGATCTACGTGGCCGACGGGATCCGCCGGCACCTGCCGCTGCTGCTCGCGCTTCTCGTCCAACTCGCCCTTCTGGGAGGGGCGCAACACGGGCATGATGTCGGCGCGGACGCCCGTCTTCCGCGCCTTCCCGCGTCAGGGCGTCCCGCCCCACTACGGCAGCTGGGAGATCTACTCCCGGCGGGTCGGGCAGATGACCGGGTCCGGGCGCGATCGACGACTACACGTACCTCTGGTGGGACGTCCGCCCGCATCCGAGGCTCGGCACCGTCGAGACGAGGATCTTCGACCAGGCGACCCGCCTCGAGGACACCGCCGCGTTCGCCGCCCTGACGCTGTCGCTCTCGCATCGTTTCGCCGAGCTCTTCGACGAGGGGGAGCCGCTCGTCGAGGCGCCGTTCGAGCTGATCGACGACAACAAGGTGCGCGCCGCGGTTCGCGGCATGGAGGGCGAGCTCGTCGACTTCGGGCTCGGCCGGCCCAGGCCGGCGGCCGAGATGGCGGCCGAGCTGATCGCCCAGGTCGAGTCGAGCGCCGCCGAGCTCGGCTGCAGCGAGGAGCTCCGCCGCGTGACCGAGATCGTCGAGAATGGCACGGGGGCGAGCCGCCAGCTCGACTTCGCCGACAACCACGATGACGACCTCCGCGAGCTCGTCGAGGCCGCTGTCGCCCTGACCGCCCGCTGATCGCTGCGGCCCGCGGAGCTATCCTCGCTCTGTGTCCCAGACACCGGAGCTGAGCGTCGTCTGCCGGAGCTGCGGCTCCGAAGTGAGCCCGTACGTGACCGAGTGCCCGTATTGCGGGCACCGTCTGCGTAAGCGCGCGCCGCGCCTCGAGCGCGAGGGCGACGAGATCCGCGTCCACGAGAGTCGCCGCGACAAACGCCGCAGGCTGCGGCGGGAGAAGGCGGTGGAGCGGCAGTCGGTGGCCATCGCCTCGCGGCCCATCGCGACCGGGGGCACGCTGATCATCGGCGCCGTCCTGATCATCCTCGGCAGGGCCGTGCCGCTCAGTCTCTACGAGCTGGGCGCCGCCGTCGGGCCGGTCGGCTCGGAGGCGTGGCGCTACGTGACCGCGCCGTTCGTCTACTCCGATCTCGGCGCGTTCCTCGTCATCGCCACCGCGATCTGGGTCTTCGGCAGCGCCGTCGAGCGGCGGCTCGGATCGCTCGCCACCGGGACGCTGATCCTCGCCACCGGCACGCTCGGCACCTTGGCCGCCTCCGCCGCCGTGACGGCCGGCATGACCGACTTCCTGGTCGTCGCCGGCGGCAACGGCGTCGCCCTCGGCCTGCTCGGCGCCTGGCTGATGCTGTGGCGCGGCGAGGCCAAGCACCACTTCAGCGAGCCGCTCGAAACGATCGCCGTCACCGTCGCGGCCGTCGTCCTGCTCCTGCTTGCCTCTGGTCGAGGTCGGCGCCGACCCCGTCGCCGGGCTCGTCGGCGGGTTGGTCGGGTTGGGGATGGGCGGTCTCGCCTCGAGACGGCTCGAGGGCCCGGCCGAGAAGTGAGCGTGGAGAGCCGGAAGTTCTCGGAGGCCGAGCTCGAGCAGGCCGTCGAGCGCCTCGTCGACGGGACCAGGCTGCGCGAGGCCGAGGCTCACGTCGGCGGCGTCGCGCCGGCGCTTCAGCGCGTTCTCGCCGAGGCGCTCGCCTCCGGCGGCTGGTTCGACGATTCCCATCGCGCCGAGATCGACCGGATCGCGCAGGATCGCGGACGAGCGGGAACGCGCGTCGGCGCTCGACCTGCTGCTTGCCGAGGAGACCAGGATCTCGATGATGGTCGGAGTGGCCGTCGGCTGGGTACTGGCAGATGAGCTCGGGCCTCCCGAGACCCGAGGTGAAGACGTGGATCAAACCGAATCCGAGAAGGAGAGTTGACGATGGACATCAGATGGCTGGGACACAGCTGCTTCGAACTCAGCGACGGCGACGCCCGCGTGGTCGTGGACCCTTTCCTCAAGCCCAACAGCCCGACCGCTCCCGTGACGGCCGACGAGATCGAGCCGACCCACATCCTGCTCACCCACGGACACGCCGATCACGTCGCCGACGCGGTCGGCCTGGCGACTCGCACGGGCGCTCCGGTCGTCGCGATCGTCGAGCTCGCGAAGTGGCTCGACGCGCGTGGGGTCGAGCAGACCTACGACCCCAACCTCGGCGGCATCGTCGAGTTCGACTGGGGCTGGGTGAAGCTGGTCCAGGCCTTCCACACGAACACGACGCCGGGCGAGGGGGACGAGCCCTTCAGCGCCGAGACCGGAACCTCGATCGGCGTCCCGGCGGGCCTCGTGATCAACATCGGCGGCGTCACCGTCTACCACCTCGGCGACACCTGCCTGTTCGGCGACATGAAGCTGATCGCCGAGCGCACGCCCGTCGACGTCGCCTGCGTCCCGATCGGCGGCCACTACACGATGGGGATCGATGACGCGGCCTACGCGTGCGGCCTGATCGGCGCCCCGACGGTCCTGCCGATGCACTACGGGACGTTCCCCGCAATCGAGGCGGATGCGGGCGACTTCAAGAGCGAAGGTCGAGGCGTCGACCTCGTCGAAGGTCGTCTTGCTGGAGCCCGGTCAGACCCACCAGGTCTGAGCGGCTGAGCGGATGCCGGCGCCGCCCCCGGAGGAGCGACGCCGTGCAACCGGTCAGTCCCCAGTCCCCGCGGCGCCTCGCTGAATCCAGAGCGAGAGATCGTGCCAATCGTGCGCCGTCAGGACCGATCCGAACGCAGCCCCTTCGACTTCACCTCGGGCAGTGAGGTGATTCCCGGCCCTGGCCATTCCCTGTCCAGGGTCGAGTGGGACGTCGAGATGGGCCGTCACGAGCCCCCCATCGGCCACTAGGGGGTAGACCTTAGGCGGACCCGGGTGATTCTCGACGGATGTCCGAGACTCAGCTCGCCGGGGTGGCCGGCGGGACGGTCGGATCGACCGGAGGTGTCGTCGGCGGAGTGACGGGCGGCGTCGTCGGGTCCGTCGGAGTCGTCGGTGTGGTGGTCGTCGGGTCCTCGGGCGCGCTGCCGGTGTCCTGATCGCCGTCGTCGGTCGGCGTGGCCGGATCGACCGGCGTGCCGATCGCGACGTCGCCGTCGTCGGTCACGGGCTCCTCGGTCACGGCCGGATCCTCGGCGCCGGGCTTCGGAGCCTCTTCCTGGCCGTTGGCCCCGGGCGTGGTCTCGGGGCCGATGGCATTCGGGCTGCGGTCGGCGGTGTCGGCCGGCTCGGGCTTGGCCGGGGCCGGATGCGAAGTGCGGTCGGCGAACGGAGCGTTGACGGCGAAGCGGGTGTCAGGAACGCTCCGGGGTGCGGGGACGGATGCCGTCACCGCGGCGCCCCTGGGCGCAGGGTTGTCGTTGTTGTTGCCGATGTTGCGGACCTCGACGGCGCCCGCCGTCAGGATCGCGGCGGTGGCGAAGCCGGCGACGGCCTTGGCGCCGATCGCGCCACCGAGGATGCTGACCCCGCTTAGGCCGCTCGCCGCGGACGCACCGCCGACCGCGGCGCTGGAGCCGCCGGCGGCCGTGCCCGCTGCCGAGCCGCCGCCGAAGACCTTGGCGAGGATGCCCTGCTTGAACAACGCGAGGACGCCGATCGGGAACAGTGCGGCCATCGCCTTGCGGTCGGATCGGAGCTGATCCCGGAACGCCTTGCAGCCCTCGCAGTCACGGACGTGCTTGCGGGTGGCACCGGACGCCTTGCTGATCCCCTCGGCGGCCTCGGCCAGCGTCACCTGCACCTCCTCGCAGGTCAGCAGTCGGGCCTGACCGGACTCGGCAAGGCCGATCCGGGCGCGGACGAGGAGCGACTTGACGGACGGGACGGTCGTCCCCATCGCCTGCGCGATCTCGTCGTATGCGAGCTGGTCGATCTCGCGAAGCAGGAGTGCGGTGCGCTGCGTCTCCGGGAGCGTCTCGACGTCGGCCATCAGCTGACGGAGGTCCTCGCGGTTCTGGACGTGCTCGGCGGTCGTGATGCCGTTGGAGTGGGGGAGGACGTCCATCGAGTCCTGCCCCTCCGGAACCGCCTTGCGCAGGTGGTTGAGGCAGCGGTTGCGGGCGATCCTGTACAGCCACGGACGCACGTTGATCTTGCGCTCGTCGGCGAGCATCGCCGAGTGCGCGTTGGTGAAGACCTCCTGAAGGACGTCCTCCGCGTCCTGGCGGCTCTTGACCATCGACTGGCAGAACCCGAGCAGGCGCGAGTTGTAACGGGTGAACAGCACCTCGAAGGCGCCGTCGTGGCCGGCTCGGATCAGATCGACGAGGCGCTCATCCGATTCGAAGCGCAGCAGCGGCGAGCGCCGGGCCAAGTAGCCCGCGTCCTGAGACGCGTGTGAGTGCGGAAGCTTCCATTGGACGAGACCCTGTGTACCTGCGAACACCGTAACGATCGATTAGTTGCGATTTCCTAAATTTGGCTTGAGAAGCAGGTAATTTCCCGGTCGCGCCTCTCTCGCGCGGCGATGCGGCTCGCGGGTAGCCTGATCTCCTGCACCCGGCCGGGGTGGCGGAACCGGTATACGCGGCCGACTTAAAATCGGCTGCCCGCAAGGGCTTGAGGGTTCGAATCCCTCCCCCGGCATCGAAATTCCCCTCGATCCGCGACGGGGCGGGCGATTGCGGGGGCTCTCGCTGATGACAGGCGGATTGCGCGTTCGCGCTAATTTCGGATGCGACCGATAGGTGGGCGTGGAACCGACCAGCGATCCGATTCCGAGGCAGATGACCCCCGACGACAGCTACACATCAGAGGCGGACCTCGTCCGAGAGCGCGAGGCCGAACTCGGCCCGCGTCGCGCCGGCGGCATGGATCCGGACAAGGAGGCGGAGCCCACACCGTTCCTCGAGCGGCGGATGCCGTCCTCGCCGTTCCCGGCCATCGCCGACTACGCGTTCCTGTCCGACTGCCATACGGGCGCCCTCGTCGCTCCCGACGGCACGATCGAGTGGCTCTGCCCGCCGCGCTTCGATTCGCCCAGCGTCTTCGCCGCGCTCCTCGACCGCTCCGCGGGAGGCTGGCGCTTCGGCCCGTCCAACATGGGCAAGCCGGTCGGCCGACGTTACGAGCCGGGCACGAACATCGTCGAGACGACCTGGATGACGCCCGACCGGCTGGATGATCGTCCGCGACGCCCTGATCCTCGGCAAGTGGCGGTCCCGCGAATCGACGAAGGCCACCGCACACACGAGGCCGCCATCCGACTTCGACTCCCATCACGTCCTCGTTCGCACGGCCCGCTGCGTCCACGGCACCGTCCATCTCGAGCAGGTCTGCGAGCCGGTCTTCGGCTACGGCAGCCGCCCGGCGACCTGGAGTCGGCCCGGACCCGAGCACGGGGTCGCCGACGCGAGCGACGGCGAGACGACCCTGCGCCTCCACTCCGACGTCAACATCGGGATCGAGGGCGGCTGCGCCCGTGCCCGCCACCGGCTCGACGCCGGCGAGGGTTGCTTCTTCGCCCTCTCCTGGTCGTCACGCCTCGACGGTCCCGACAGTTACGAGGCCGCCGAGGAGGCCCTCGACACGACCTCGCGTTTCTGGCGGACCTGGCTCGCCTCCGGCGACTTCCCCGACCATCGCTGGCAGGAGCATCTGCAGCGTTCCGCGCTCGTCCTCAAGGGTCTTACGTACATGCCGACCGGAGCAATGGTTGCCGCGCTGACGACATCCCTGCCCGAGACGCCCGGCGGCGAGCGCAACTGGGACTACCGCTACACGTGGATGCGCGACGCGACCTTCACGCTGCAGGGCCTGCACGCGCTCGGGCTGAGCTGGGAGGCCGACGACTTCATCCAGTTCGTCGCCGACGTCGATCGCAACGAGGACGGTGGGTTGCAGATCATGTACGGGATCGGTGGGGAGAAGCGGCTCGAGGAGCAGACGCTCGACCACCTGACCGGATACGAGGCGGCGCGACCCGTGCGCGTCGGTAACGGCGCCTTCGACCAGCGACAGAACGACGTCTACGGCGCCGTCCTCGACTCCATCTACCTCCATCAGAAGGAGTACGGCCACAACTCGCCCCGGCTCTGGCCCCTGATCGAGGACCAGGCGCGCTGCGCGGCCGAGGTCTGGCGCGGCACCGACCAGGGCATCTGGGAGATGCGCGGCGAGCCCCACCATTACGTCAGCAGCAAGGTCATGTGCTGGGTCGCGCTCGATCGCGCCGCCCGCCTCGCCGCCCGTCGCGGCTACGAGGGCCTGGCCGACGAGTGGCGCCTCGTCGCCAACGAGATCCACGCCGACGTGCTCGACAACGGCGTCGACTCGCGCGGAGTCTTCACCCAGCACTACGACACGGATGCGCTCGACGCCTCCAACCTGCTCGTGCCGCTCGTCCGCTTCCTGCCGCAGGGCGACGAACGGGTCCGGGCGACCGTCCTCGCGATCGCCGACGAGCTGACCGAGAACGGCCTCGTGATCCGCTACAAGGTCGACGAGACCGACGACGGCCTCGAGGGCGACGAGGGCACCTTCCTGATCTGCTCATTCTGGCTCGTCTCGTCCCTCCTCGAGATCGGCGAGCGCAAGCGCGGCCGCGAACTCTGCGAACGCCTCCTCAAGGACGCCAGCCCCCTCGGCCTCTATGCCGAGGAGCTCGAGTCGATGTCGGGCCGCCACCTCGGCAACTTCCCTCAGGCCTTCACCCACCTGGCCCTGATCAACGCGGTCACCCACGTGATCCGCGACGAACGGGCGATGCCGAGCCTCTACGAGGACCTCCACCTTTAGATAAACCCGAGCAGATGCTCCGCTTCGCGTCCGCTCTGCTCGGCCTGCGCGGTGTTGCCGCTCGGCAAGGGCGTCAGGCCGCCGGTTGGGCGCCTACTTCTTCTCCTCGACCTCGACGTTCGGGCGGAAGCTGGCGCTGAGCAGCTCGGCGTCGGCGAGGAGGCGGGGTGGGGCGCCGGCTCCGATGGAGGTCGCGAGGTAGTACCTGTAGGGACCGGCGGCGCGCAGGGTCACGCGGTAGGGGCCGGCGAGGCCGCCGTCGAGCGGGACGTCCGCCTTCAGCTCGGCGATCGAGGTCTCCAGCGACGAGCCGTCGACCCGGTCGCTCACGGTCGCGTTCTCCCCGAGCTGTTCGAGGCCGGCGAGCGACTGGTCGATGAACTCGTCGAAGGTGAGCTTGGGGTCGCGATCCACCCAGAGCGTCGCCTCGCCGAGGCCGTCGTCGGAGCGCGCTGAGAAGCTGGCGCCCTCGGGGGCCTTCGTGCGATGCCAATCGTCGGGCAGCGCGATCGAGAAGCCGCGCTCCTCGACCAACTGGGACTGGCTGATCGCCGACGGCGGCTCGACGGGAGCAAGCGACGCGTCGCCGGCCGACTGCGTGGACTCGTCCGAGCCGCCGGAGGCGAGCAGGACGATCCCGACGACGATCGCAGCGAGGCAGAGCCCGGCGATCGGCAGCCCGAAGCGCGTGTGGCGCAGACGATCGAAGAGATCGGTGAGCCGGAGCCAGAGGCCCTCGATCGCGAATGTGAATCTGTCCCAGAGGTCGGAGATCACGGATCACTCCTTCGCGGTAACGCGCCCGGCGCCTGCCGCGGGGATTTCCGTTTCGCGGGCCACATGGGACAATCGTCCCGTGTTGCCGACACCCTTCGCGTGGCTCTACGAGAAGCTCGGATCGCGATATCCGAAGGTGTTCGTGACGGGGGAGCTGCAGGCAGGGTTCCTCGTCACCGCGGGTACGACCGCGCTGCTCGCCAGGTACTACGACTCTTCCTGGTCGGATTTCCTCGTCCTGCTGGCGATCTCGATGGGGCTGACCGCCGGCGCGATCGCCTGGGGGCTGCACTGGATCTACCCGCGTCTGCACCCGATCACCGACTGGATCGGCGGCGACCGCGACAGCGATTCGACCGAGCGCGCCTGGGCGGCGGCCGTCGGCCTGCCTCTCTCACTCGTGCGCGACGAGATGTTCTATCCCGTCCTCGCCGTGGTCGTGCCCTCCGCCGTGTCGGCGGTCGTGATCCTCGACCTCTCCTGGCTCAGCTTCTTTCCGCTGCTCGTCGCCGGGACGGTCGCCGTCGGGTACGGCGCGATCCTCCATCACCTGACGATCGAGGCCGGGATGCGGCCGATCCTGATCGAGCTGAATCGTTCGGTCTCTCCCCGCTTCAACACCGAGATCAAGATCCTGCCGCTGCGCTGGCGGCTGCTGACCGCGCTGCCGATGATCAACGTGATCACCGGGCTCGTCGTGGCCGCGATCGCCGGGGCCGACAGCCTCGGCGTCACGGTGCTGGTGGCGATCGGCGTCGCGACCACGATCTCGCTCGAGCTCACCGTCCTGCTCTCGAAGTCCATCCTCGGCCCACTCGCCGACCTGCAGCGCGCGACCGATGCCGTCGCCGAGGGCGACTTCGACGTCGCGGTCCCGATCACCACGGCAGACGAACTCGGCGAACTCGGGGCCTCCTTCAACCAGATGGTCGGAGGGCTGCGCGAGCGCGAGCGGATCCGCCAGGCGTTCGGGACCTACCTCGACCACGAGGTCGCCGACCACATCCTCAGCGAGGGGTTCTCCGAGCAGGGGGAGATCGTCGAGGTGTCGATCCTCTTCTGCGACGTCAGGAACTTCACGGGCTTCGCCGAGAGCGCAAGCGCCGAGGAGGTCGTCGCGCGGCTCAATGCGCTCTTCGAGGTCGTCGTGCCGGCGATCGCGGCCGAGCGCGGCCATGTCGACAAGTTCGAGGGCGACGGTCTGATGGCGGTCTTCGGCGCGCCCCAGTTGGTCCCCGATCACGCCGACCGCGCGATGTGCGCCGCACTCGAGATCGACCGGCTGGTCAACGCGGAGGGGCAGGGGGAGGGTTCGAGATCGGGATCGGGATCAACACGGGGAAGGTCGTGGCGGGTTCGATCGGCGGCGGCGGGAGGCTCAACTTCAGCGTGATCGGCGATGCCGTGAACGTCGCCGCACGCGTCGAGGCGGAGACCCGCGAAACCGGCGACAACCTGCTGCTCACCGAGGCCACCCGCGATCGCCTCAGCGAGCAATTCGACATCGAGGAGCGGGGCGAGCGGGTTCTGAAGGGCATCGAGCGGCCGGTCCGGCTGTTCGCGCCGCCGCGCGATCGCAGCGCCCTGCTGTCGGACCCGGTCGACGCGGTTCGCTCCGTGTACGCTCGCGTCCGTGGCAACCGGGAATAAGGCTGAGGGCGGGGTCGCCAACCCGGGAGCGCGCCACGGGGGCAGGCTCGCGGCCAAGGCCCTGCGCGCTCGCGGGGTCACCCACCTCTTCACGCTCTCGGGCGGCCATCTCTTCAGCCTCTACGACGGCTGCCGCGAGGAGGGCATCGAGGTCATCGACGTCCGCCACGAGCAGGCCGCCGCCTTCGCCGCCGAGGGCTGGGCCAAGGCCACCAGGACCCCGGGCGTCTGTGCGCTGACGGCCGGGCCGGGCGTGACCAACGGGATGAGCGCGATCGCCAGCGCCCGCGCCAACGGCTCGCCGATCGTCGTCCTCGGCGGACGCGCCGCCGAGGGCAGGTGGGGCTCCGGCAGCCTCCAGGAGATCGACCATCTGCCCTTTGTCTCGCCGCTCACCAAGTCGGCCGAGACCGTCAAGGACGTGACGGCGATCGGCGACGCGACCGTCCACGCGATCGATACCGCAGCGGCTGCCCCGAGCGGCCCCACCTTTCTCGATTACCCCCTCGACGTCGTCTTCTCCGAGGCGGATGCCGACATCCCGGCCGCGCCGGTCCGCGACGCCGCTCCCGCCGACGGGATCGAGCGGGCGGCCGAGCTCCTCGCCGCAGCCGAGCGCCCGGTGATCATGGCCGGCACCGGCCTCTACTGGGGTCACGCCGAGAGCTGAGCTCCGTGAGCTCGCCGAGCGGCAGAACATCCCCGTCTTCGTCAACGGCATGGGGCGCGGCTGCATCCCCTCCGACCATCCGCTCGCCTTCAGCCGGACCCGCGGAGCGGCGCTCGGCGGCGCCGACGTGGCGATCGTGATCGGCGTCCCGCTCGACTTCCGCCTTGGTTTCGGCGGGGCGATCGCCGCCGACGCCGAGCTGATCCGCATCGACGTCGAGCCGAACCATCTCGAGCGCAACCGGGTCGCCGACGTCGACCTCGTCGGCGACGTCAGGGCGACGCTGGCGGCGCTCAGCGAAACCGCCGGGCTCGGCTTCCACGACGCCTGGATCGCCGGTCTCCACAAGGAGGAGGCGGAGAAGCGCGCCGCCGAATCCGACGATCGGGCGGACGATCGCTCCCCGCTTCACCCGATGCGGTTGTACGAGGAGCTCGGCCAGGTGCTCGACCGGGACGCCATCGTGATCGGCGACGGCGGCGACTTCGTCTCCTACGCCGGCCGCGTGATCGACACCTTCGAGCCCGGCACCTGGATGGACCCGGGACCGTTCGGCTGCCTCGGCGCCGGCCCGGGACAGGCCATCGGCGCCGCCTGCGCCAAGCCGGGCCGCCAGATCTGCCTGCTGCTCGGCGACGGCGCGTTCGGTTTCAGCGGCCTCGAGTTCGACACGATGGTCCGTCACGGACTGCCGATCGTCGGCGTGATGGGGAACAACGGCATCTGGGCGCTCGAGAAGCATCCGATGGAGTACCTCTACGGGTACTCGATGGCGGCGGAGCTGCAGCCCGAGACCCCTTACGAGCAGGTGATCGAAGCGGTGGGCGGCCATGGAGAGCTCGTCCGTCGTCCGGAGGAGCTGCGTCCCGCCCTCGAGCGCGCCTTCGCCTCCGGCAAGCCGGCGCTCGTCAACGTCCTCACCGATCCCGACGTGATCTACCCGCGTCGCGCCGTGCTCGCCTGAGCCTCCGATGGGACTGAGGGCCGGCCGTTACAACTTCGCGTACGTGACCTACGACCCCTCGAGCGACGTCATCTACGCGAAGTACGACGATTCGCCCTCCGCGCGCCGCGAGACGACGCCCGAGAATCACGTCTGGCTGTTCGACGAACGGGACCGCTTCCACGGCATCGCCCTGATGGAGCCGCGGGAGCGCCTCGAGCGCGACGGCGCCGTTTACGTGTCGCTGCCGAGCGGCGAGCTCGAGCGCGTCGTCGGCGTCGACTTCACGGTCCGGAGCTGATCGAGAGCGTTCCGGCGACCGTGCCGTCGGGGTCGCTCACCCAGAGCATCGAACCGGAACGGTGAACCGTCGCGAGGCCCAGGCCGATGCCGGACCGGAACTCCGCCTCGAGCGTCGCCTCTCCGGCCTGGCCGCGGATCGGCGACAGGTCGAGGAACTCCTCAGCCACCTTCCAGTACCAGAGGTTGCTGACGTGCCCCGCCAAATCGATCTCGGCCCGCCCGAACATCCAGTCGAACGACTCGGCGCCCGCGGGCGGTTCCGGCGGATGACGGAGCGAGCTGCGCGGCCGGTTCTCGCCGGCGCTCGGGCCGTAGACGGCCTCGAACTCGGCCGGCAGGCGGGTCGGCCGCCTGCTCTCGGGGTCGACGTGCACCCAGATCGCCTCGGCCCTCGCGGCCGCGCCCAGGTCCCCGGACACGGTCGTCGTCCGCTCCGCGACCGTCTTCGCCTTGCCGCTGCACCACGTCGTCAGCTCGAGTTGCTCCGGAAAGACGGGAAGCGTGCTGATCGTCAGCGTCAGGCGGCGGATGATCCAGAAGGCTTCAGCGCCGAAGCCGGAGTCGATTCCGTCCTCGAAGGCGGTCTCCTGCAGCCAGCGGGCGAGGGCGAATGGATGAGCACCGCCCTCGGCGTCGACGTCGGCGGCCCCGACGCGATGGCGGTTCGAGAAGTAGCGCGGCTCGGCGATCGGTCTCGGCGCCCGTCGTGACTACTGGGACTCGGACTCGACCTGTTGCTTGAGGCCCTCGGCGGCGCCCTTGGTCAGGAACTCCTTCACCTTGCCCTCGGCCGGTCCGCGCAGCAACATCCCGAGCATGCGGCCCGGGTCGGCCTGCAATGCGTAGACGGCATGGGTCCCGCCGCCCGGAAGCTCCGTGAACTCCCAGGAGCCTTCGAGCGAGTTGAGGTCGCCCTTCTCCTGCACCCAGCTCATTCCGCTCGGCTCCTCGTAGCTGAAGCGGAGCCGTTGCTTGGTCGTCTTGACCTTGGCGTCGGCCTCGGTGTCGACGAGGGTCGCGCGGCCCTCGTCGTCGGTCTCGAGGGTCTCCACGGTCTTCAGCGAGGGCTGCCAGTCGGGTGAGTTCGGGACGTCCGCCGCCACCGCGAATACGCGATCGCGTGGGGCATCGATGTCAACGGTCCAGCTTGCTTCGAGGTTCGCCATCGGGCCACCCTACCGGGGGTACCGCGCCGCGTAGAGTCTCCGGTCCATGTCCAGGCCGCGACCAGATATGCCGCCGTTCGGCGAGGCCGATCTGCTCGACGATCCGATCGATCTGTTCGGCCGGTGGTACGAGCTCGCCGCCGAGGACGTCCCGCTCGCCGACGCCGTCTGCCTGGCGACCGTCGATCCCGCGGGGGTACCCGACGCCCGGATGGTCCTGCTCAAGGGCGCCGATCGGCGGGGCTTCCGGTTCTTCACCAACGAGGGGTCGGCCAAGGGCGGGCAACTCGCCGGACATCCCGCCGCGGCGCTCGTGTTCTACTGGCGAGAGCTCGACCGCCAGGTCCGCGTGCGCGGGCGGGTCGAGCGGCTGGACGCGTCGGAATCCGACGAGTACTTCGCGACCAGGCCGCGGGAGAGCATGATCGGAGCCTGGGCGAGCCCGCAGAGCGAGCCGCTGGCGGATCGTGACGCGCTGGACGCCCTCGTCGACGACGTCGAGGAGAGATACGCCGGAGAGGACGTCCCGCGCCCTCCCCATTGGGGCGGATACCTGGTCGTCCCGAGCGCCATCGAGTTCTGGCAGGGACAGGTCGGTCGCCTGCACGATCGCTTCCGCTACGAGCGGGACGCAGACGATGCGCCCTGGAGGGTCGAGCGACTCGCGCCCTGATAGCAGTTCCCGTTGCGGGCCGGTCACCCCGATCGGGTGATGATGCCCTCGCCGCCCGGGGAGTAGGTTTCGTGAAAATCACGACGACTGGAGAGGCTTGATGGAAGATTCGATTGACGAGATGGGACCGATCGATTACCTGGTGATCGAGTGGTCCGGAGGAGCGGCGCCCGACGGACAGGCCGCACCGATCCTGTTCGACCTCGTGGACCGCGGCATCGTCCGGGTCCTCGACTTCGCGGCGATCGCGAAGGACGGGGACGGAAACGTCGCCGCGGTCGAGATCAGCGAGCACGCCGACGCGACGGAGCTCAGCTACTTCGAGGGAGCGTCCTCAGGACTGCTGGGCGACGACGACATCGCCGAGGCGGGAGTCGCGCTCGAGCCCGGCTCGATCGCCGTTCTGCTCGTCTACGAGAATCGCTGGGCCGGCCCCTTCGCGGCCGCGTTGCGTCGTTCCGGCGCCGAGCTCGTCGCCGGAGGCCGGATCCCCGTCCAGGCCCTGATCGCCGCCGTCGAAGCCGCCGAAGCGGCCTGACCGAAACTAGAGAAGGAGAACAGAGATGCCAGGATTGATCAGAGGAGTAGCTCGCACGGCGGCGATCGCCGGAACCGCGACGGCCGTCAGCGGTCGCGTCGCCCGCCGTCAGAACAACCGCTGGGCGCAGCAGGAGCAGGCTCAGTACGAGCAGCAGGCGCCGCCCCCGGCGCCCGCAGCGGCCCGGCCCCCGCGGCCGACCCGATCGCCCAGCTCAAGGAGCTCGGCGAGCTCCGCGACAGCGGCGTCCTCACCGAAGCCGAGTTCGCGGCTCAGAAGGCGAAGATCCTGGGCTGAGGCCCGGGCAGACGGCGCCTAAGGCGCTCCAGGCGCGGGTCAGTGAGCGGCTGCGTGCCGCTCGGCTGCCCGCGCCGCGGCGCCGAACAGGATGTCGTGCTCGGAGACCGCGATCTTCTTCATCGCGAACGCGCGCATCACCTTGATCAGGATGATCACGCCGGCGACGATGGTCGGGGCGCGGTCGGGGTCGACTCCGCGGACCTCGCGTCGCTCCTCGAGCGGCAGTGACGAGAGGCGGGAGCAGAGGTTCTGGATCGTCGTCAGCTCGAGCTCGTGGCCCTCGACCTGCCGGTAGTCGACGCTCTCGAGGTCGAGGTCGATTGCCGCGAGGATCGCCGGGGTGCCGGCCAGCGCCACACCGCGCTCGGCGCGGAGGCCCGGGAAGGTCGCCAGCTGCGAGTCGATCGCACCGCCGATGTCCTCGGCCAGCGACTCGAGCTCGTTGGTCTGCGGCGGATCGGTGTGGATGTGGCGCTCGGTGTGGCGTACGACTCCGAGCTGCAGCGAGGTGTTGAAAGCGGGCTTCTCCCGCGAGCCGACGATCAGCTCGGTGGAGCCGCCGCCGATGTCGAGCACCAACGTCTCACCGGAGATGTACCCGCCGTCGCGGGCGCCGCGGTAGGTCAACTCCGCCTCCTCGATCCCGCCGATCACCTGTGCCTGAAGTGCGAAGCGCTCTCGGAGCTCGGCCAGGAAGGCCTCGGAGTTCGAAGCGTCGCGGGCGGCGCTCGTCGCGAAGGCGAAGATCTCCTCGGCGCCGAGGTCGGTGAGGATCGCCTGGTAGTCGCCGACCGCCTCGTAGACGTTCTCGATCGCCTCGGTCGCGAGCTGCCCGGATGTCTCGACGCCTCGGCCGAGGCCGGTCACCCGCGACTCGCGATGGACCGGATCGACGACGCCGTCGACAACGTCGGCCACGAGAAGCCGGGTCGAATTCGTTCCCATGTCGAGAGCCGCGACGCGCAAGGGGGCGATCGTAGTGACCTGCGGGCCGCGACCCACCGATGGGCTCAGCTGTCGAAACCGAGACCGAGCCGATCGAGCGTCCGGAGCCAGATTCCGCGCCGGCCGTGGTTGCGGTCGGCGGCGGCCAGCCGCTTCCGCGTGAACTGGACCACGGCCCACCGGATGGGCTCCGGCGGAAACGGGAAGGGCTTCTTCCGCACATATTCGAGTTCGGTCGCCTCCGTCCGGTTGCCATCGACGAGGTCGAGTGCGACCTCGGCGCCGAACCGCGAGGAGCCGACGCCCAGTCCCGTGTAGCCGCCGACGAACGCGACCTTGCCGCCGTGGGAGAGGTCGAAGAAGGACGAGAATCGGCTGCAGGTGTCGATCGCGCCGCCCCAGCGGTGGCTGAAGCGCAGGCCGCGGAGCTGCGGGAAGGTGGCGAAGAAGTTCTGAGCGAGGGCCCCGAACGTCTCCTCGTCGGTGTCGTAGCGGGCATCGACCGGGCCGCCGTAGCGGTAAACGGCCTCGAAGCCGCCCCAGAGGATCCGGTCGTCGTCGGTCAGCCGGTAGTAGTGGAACTGGTTGCCGCAGTCGCTGATGCCCTGCCGCCCGCGCCAGCCGATCGTCTTCCGCTGCGCCGCATCGAGCGGCTCGCTGACGAGGACGTAGTCGTAGACGGGAACGATGTAGCGGCGGAGCGACCGCTTCAACGGTGTGAAGGCGTTCGTGGCGAGCACCACCCGGCGGGCGGTGACGGAGCCGGCGGCCGTCTCGAGCCGGACGGTGAGGCGCCCTCGTCCGAGATCGATGTGACCTGCGAGCCCTCGTACACCTCGACGCCGAGATCCGAGATCGCTCGTGCCAGGCCGTCGCAGAGCTTGCCGGGGTCGACGAGGGCAGCGCCCGTTCGATCGACGATTCCGGCCCGGTAGGTCGGGGAGGCGATCTCCGCCCGCAGCTCCGCCGCCCTCGAGGACGTCGACCGTGTGGCCGTATTCGCGCAGCAGCTCGGCCTCCTCGTGCAGCCCGGCGATCTGATGGTCGGCGACGGCCACGGCGAGCTCACCGGGCTCCTCGAAGTCGCACTCGATCGAATGGCGGGCGAGGTCCTCCTTGAGTCCGTCGAAGTTCTCCATCCCAAGCCGCTCGAGCGTTCGCATCTCGTCGGGGAACCGGCTCAGCCCGTTGTCGAGCCCGTGCGTGATCGACGCCGAAAGGAAGCCGCCGTTGCGACCGCTCGCGCCGGAGCCGATCCGGTCGCCCTCGAGCAGGGCGACCCTCCGCTCGGGGTCGCGGTGTTTCGCGTGGAGCGCCGCCCAGAGCCCGCTGAACCCGCCGCCGACGATGCAGAGATCGGTCTCGACCGCGCTCGCCCAACGCCGGGAATGTCCGTACGTCGGTACGGCGGTCGAGCCAGAACGGGCGCGGGACGGCATCGGCGAAGGAGCCGATCTCGGCCGCGGTCGGTGGGGTGGAGGGCCACGGCGTGGAGGCCGGAGAGGGTCGTTTGGACAACGCTCGGCGATCGTAACGCCAACCGGCCATCCGTCACGAGAATCGGCATACCGCAGCGTCACGCCCACCACTTTGTTCACCGGCGAAGCGGTGCTAACCTCTCCTGTCCGCCGCGGGGTGGAGCAGTCAGGTAGCTCGCCGGGCTCATAACCCGGAGGTCACAGGTTCAAATCCTGTCCCCGCTATAGGAAGAAGCCCGCTTGTAGAGCGGGCTTCTTGCGTTTCGGGGCTGGCGTTGGATCTCGCCGAGGTACCAAGGAGGTACCAAGATGTCCGGCGCACGGGTTCGAATCCCCGTAGCGGTACTTACGGAAACTCTGCTGGCGCGGGGGTTTCGCTCCGTACCCGCATGAGTAGCGACGCGTGTTCAATCAGGCTAGGTTTTGCGCCGTGGAGCTCGTCGTCATTGGTTTCCTAGTTGCCGTGATCGCCGGATTGCTGCTGTGGCGCAGGCAGGACAACGACGCACGCTCAGCTGAGTCCGCGAGCTCAACAGCTTCGTGCTTGAGGCCGTACCAAGCGACTTGGCTAATGGCTTGGACCGAACCTCGTGAGGCCAATGGTTCCCGTCCGCTCGAAGCGTGCCGCTAGGCGGTCTCCCAATAAGCGGCCACCCTCGCGATGAAGCACTTCGGCTTCTCGGCATACAACCGCTCGCCGATCGGTCGCGCTTCATCCACCAGCTCCCTCTGCCTTCGGTCCACGAGGTCCAGCAGTTGCGCTTGGGCATGGCCATGGAAGAGGTCAGGATTCCCTTCGATCTCCTGTCTGGCGACCTCCAGGTCGTGATGGTCGCCGAGGATCGAAGAGAGTTCATGTGCCTGCTCTGAGGTTGGCTCGATGATCTCTGGCCAGACTCCTTGAAGAAAGCGGAGCTGATACCAGAGGTCTTTGACCCGTTTCCGCCATTCATGGATTGCCTCACCTGACGGATCGTTGACCGCGGTCGCGAGGCCATTGCGACCACGCTTGTAAGCGCGGCGTATGCCGGCCGCGAAAATCGCGAAGCCGTGCTCGTCCAGGTCCCATGAGCCCACCGCCTGCTCACCGGCTTCCAGTTCCTCGATTACGGCTGCAACCTCCGGCGGAACCGGTCCGGATGCGATCTTGTCCCGTTCGTCCTCGAGCATCGCCAGGAAGTCGAGCGACCAACGGGTTGGGAACTCTCCCTGGTAACGCTTGCGCAGCTTCTCGAGGCATTCGAGCTTTGCCTCGGCGTCCCGAGCGTCTCCAAGCCGGCCGGCGGTCGCCCGAAACCGATCGTTCTCGCGGTGGTAGGTCTCGTCCCCGAGGCTCGTTCGCACGAGGCGGAGCAACGAACGGACCTTCTTTATGTCCTTTCGGGCACCGTGAACAGCTTTGGCGAGATTCTCGTCGGCGTCTTCGCGAAGACGGTCGGCAGCCTTCGCCGCGCGACCGGCGGCGGCCCGGCGAATCCCATCGTTCGGCGGCTCTCCATCCTTCAGGCGATATGCCTTGCCGCTCACTACGTCTCTCCGGTGGGGGCACCTGAGGCAGCGAGCTCGTAGTTGGAATACCGGTCATCGCCGGTTACCTCTTCTGAAACCCAATCCGGAGCCGTGAACGCCTCGGCTTCATCCCCGGATTCGAACTCCACCTCCGCCGTGATCAAGCCATCGAGATCATCCTCGAAGACATCGATCTCGAAGGTCACTCCTTCGGTGGGGCACCGGTACCGCCGCTTCGCCAAGCGCCGGCCTTCGGTCAGCATCCAGAGCTCTTCGAACTCCGCATCGGCTAATCCGATCTCCGTTTCGCCGCGCTTGAGCCCGTGGCCGCTCTTAACGGTGAGGACTGGAGAGGAATCGATCCTTCGAACTCGGACTTCGATGGATCCGTCGTGGGCAAGGTAGCCCTGCTTGATCCGCTGGCTCTCGCAATCACGCAGCCAATCCGGCCGAGCTTCGACGAGAAACTTCCTTTCGACCTCCGTGCCCAACTCAATACTTATCTACCCCCAACGTGGTGACTCCACACCGACGGTCGGCTACGAACCGAACGTCACTGGTTCGAATCCAGTCGGGCGCGCTGTACTGATTGGCCGCAATCGCCGATGGACGAGAGCTCGTGCCCCTCTCTTGGGTGTACGGTCGGCGCATGAAGCTCGCCGGTCGCACCGCGCTCGTCACCGGTGCCTCTTCGGGGATCGGGGCCGCGGTCGCTCGTGAATTGGTCCGTCGCGGCGCGCAGCCGATTCTCGTTGCTCGCGGGGCCGACAAGCTCGAAGAGCTGGCCAGCGAGCTACGCGATGCCGGCGGAACGGTCAAGGTCGAGCCGTGCGATCTGAGCGACGATGTCGAGATCGGGCGGCTCGCGGAACGACTGCTGGTGGGCGACGGGACTCCAGACGTGTTGATCAACAACGCCGGCGCGGGGATCTGGCGGGCCACATGGGAAACCGATGCGGGCTACGGCGAGAAGGCGATGAGACTGCCGTATCTCGCCGCCTATGAGCTGACCCGCCTGCTGATACCGGCGATGATGGAACGCGGTTCGGGCTGGGTTCTGAACATGACCTCGGCGGCCGGCTACCTGACGATCCCAGGGGCCACCGCATACGGGGTCGCGCGCTGGGCAATGCGGGCGTTCAGCTACCAGCTCGAGGCCGAGTTGCGCGGGAGCGGCGTCGGGGTGACGCTGCTCGCCCCCTTCGAGGTCGACTCTCCCTACTTCGACAACAATCCGGGCTCGCGGGAGCGAATCCCCAAGATCGCCGCCCTGGTGGGCGACATGACGCCGGCCGACGTGGCCCGTGAGGCCACAGATTCGATCGAGCGGGAGCGCCGCGAGCGAATCGTTCCATGGCGAGGCCGCTGGATCTACCGACTTACCCCTCCGCCTTTGATGAGGCGGCTGGTGGCGCTTACCGGTTGGAAGCCGAGCGGCACCTGAGGATTGAGGGACCGACCGCGCGGGCGCTGCCGCTAGTTACAACGCGCCGAGCACGGCGGGGGCGACGACCGGCGGCGAGGATCTGGCTGCCGCGCGGTTGGTCAGCTAGCACAAGCCCGAGGGCGAGCATGAAGAACAGAACCGATTGCGCGCTGTGCACGGCAATGCCGATCAGCGCGCTGCGATACCGCTTCGACGGGTAGGCGACGATGAACGTGTCGAGCAGCGTCGCCGGAATGGCCCACGGGATGTGCAGGTGGTAGACCGCGAATAGAACTCCGTTCGCAACCCAGTCCCGCCTGCCGAACACGCCGTTCATCCGTGGCAGCAGGTAGCCGCGAAAGAGCAGCTCCTCGCCGAGAACGGTGTTGAACGTGAACATCACCGTCATCAGCGCGAACCAGCCCCACGCTCCGTGCATGAACGTGTGTCCGGCATCCGAGCTGAGGAACTCGCCGAGGTCGCGGCCACCGGGTATACCAATGCCGGGGACGAGCTCCTCGGCCGCCGCGGCCACGATCAGCGGCACGACGATGAACCAGAGCCGGCCACCGCGCCGCCCGGTCTGCGGCGAGCGCGGCGAGTGCAGCCACAGCGCGTCCTTCAGCACCGGCCAGCTCAGCGATCCCTGCTCACGTGCGACGAGGCCCATCACCAAGACGAACTGCCAGACCATGCCGGCGGTCAGAGCGATGATGAGTGCGCGAGGCAGCGCCGTCGGACCGGTCATTTGATCGGCGAGGATGGGTGCGAACACCCAGGCGAGCAGCGCCATCGGTATGGCGGCGGCTGCCCACACGCCGATGATTCCGCGCATCTGCAACTGCGGCAATGCGACTTCGTCGGTGGTCTTGTCGGGGGTTTCCATGACTTCTCCTTTGCGTTTCGGGGACATGCCTCGAAACTAGGAGCGCCCCTCCGGTACCGCGTCCTCTCAACGCCTGATTCGGGCTCCTCCCGGACGGCGAAATCGCCTCCTCCCCAGGTAGGAGGCGCAGCCCGACGACCGCGTGTACGTTCATTCGCGTGACCCGGGTACGACATCTGATCCGCGCGCGCGGAGTCGACGTGATGGTCGTGGCTGCCGCGATAGCGGCCGCGTGTCAGGTCGGCCTCGGAGAGGGCGATGCCGAGCCGACCACTTCGGCATGGTTCGCGGTGCCGGCGATTACCGTTCTCGTGCTGGCCCTGCTTGGCCGTCGTCGCTTTCCGTTCGCCGCGCCGGCCTCGGTCTGGATCGCCGCCGCAGGGCTCTCCTTCGTCGACGGCCGGCTCGTGCCGTTCGCGGCCAGCGCCTTCATCGCCGGGTTCGCCGCCGCCTTCCTCCTTGGCAATCTCAAGGATGCCTCACAGGCGCGATTCGGCCTTGCGATCGTGCTGGCCGGCGCAGCGATCGTCGTCTACAACGACCCAAGCCACGATCCGGGCGAGCTGGTGTTCACGCCGCTGCTGTTCGCGATCGGGTGGCTTGCCGGATTCGCGATGCGCGGGAGGACGGAGCAGATCGAGGCTGCGGAAGTCCGCGCCGCCGAGGCGGAGCGTGCGCGAGAAGCCGCGGCGCGGATCGCGGTGGCCGAAGAGCGCGCGCGGATCGCCCGTGAACTGCATGACATCGTCGCTCATGCCGTCAGCGTCATGGTCCTGCAGACGGGAGTGGTCCGGCACCGGCTGACCGGTGGCTCGGAGGAGGATCGGCAGGCCCTCGAAGGCGTGGAGCAGACTGGCCGCACCGCGCTTACCGAGATGAGGAGGTTGCTCGGTGCGATGCGTACGGAAGACGACGACGCCGAGCTGACGCCGCAACCGGGTCTCGGCAATCTCGAGGAGCTGGTAGACCAGGTCGGCCGTGCGGGGCTTCCCGTGCTCCTTCGGGTCGAGGGCGAGCCGCAGGAGCTTGCCGATGGCCTCGACGTCTCTGCCTACCGGGTCATCCAGGAGGGTCTGACCAACGCCCTCAAGCACGCGAACGCGAGCCGGGCCGATGTGACGGTCAACTACGGCGTGGCCGATCTTGGAATCACGGTTCGCGACGACGGCGACGGACCCTCCGAACACGATCCCGGCTACGGCCTGGTGGGCATGGGTGAGAGGGTCAAGATCTACGGAGGCGAGATGACGGCCGCCCCCGGCGGTGACGGCGGGTTCGTGTTGACCGCGCGCCTTCCTCTCCACGGAGACGGCCCATGACCATCCGTGTGCTGGTTGCAGATGATCAGTCGATGGTGCGAGCCGGTTTCCGGATGCTGCTTTCGGGTGAGGACGACATCGAGGTTGTCGCGGAGGCGGGGGACGGTCTCGAGGCCGTCGCGAAGGCGGCGCGGCTGGGCCCGACCCTGATCCTGATGGACATCCGCATGCCCGAGCTCGACGGCCTTGAGGCGACGCGACGGATCCTCGGGGCCGATCCGGAGGCTCGCGTCCTTATCCTCACGACGTTCGATCTCGACGAATACATCTACGAGGCGCTGAAAGCGGGTGCCAGCGGGTTCGTGCTCAAGGACGATCCTCCGGAGCAGCTGCTTGCCGCGATCCGCACGGTGGCCAGCGGTGAAGCGTTGCTCTCTCCGTCGGTTACGAAGCAGGTGATCACACGATTTGCCCGGCTGGGCAGCCCCGACGTCCCGCCGGGCCTCGACGAGCTCACGCCTCGTGAGCTGGAGACTTTGCGGCTCGTCGCCGACGGCCTCTCCAATGCGGAAATCGGCGAGCAGCTCTTCATCGGAGAGACCACCGTCAAGACCCACGTGACCCACATCCTTCAGAAGCTCGATCTTCGCGACAGGGTGCAGGCGGTCGTGCTGGCTCATCAGGCAGGGTTGTTCGAATGACTACGAAGCACAATGGCTCGCGGTGTTCCTGGGCGGAGGGGGATGCTCACGCGGGCTTGCCACGACGAGGAATGGAGGGGTCGCAGCGAGAATCGCTCGAACCCTCCGCAAGGAGGGTTTTGCGTTCATCGGGATACCCCGTCGCCGGCAGGCAGGCCGTCTGATCTGACGCGCAGTTGACCGGCGCAACACGTCGCGTTAGGTTGCTCGCGCCCATTTTCACGACCCAACTGCGAGGTAACTGATGGCGTCCCCTAGGTCGTTAGTCCCTTGCTCCTCGCGTTCCTCGCGAGCGGGCTCGAAGGGTCGAGGCGGCCCAGCCTCAGGCAACGAGTCCAGCTGCCGCATCACTCAACGGAACGTTACGGAGACAAACCACAGACCCTAGGAGCGACACATGGACACCACTTCCGCAAGCAGGTCGACCACCGCGGCCGACATCCGCGAGTTCACGATCGACGTCCCTGAGGATCAGCTTGCCGAACTGCGCAGCCGGATCCAAGCGACGAGGTGGCCCGACAGAGAGACAGACCCCTCCCAGGGAGTCCGGCTCGACGCGATTCAAGCGCTGGCCGCGTACTGGGGGGAGCAATACGACTGGCGGAAGTTCGAGGAGCGCTTCGCGGCGCTGCCACATTTCGTCACCGAGATCGACGGGGTCGACATCCATTTCATCCACGTTCGCTCCGAGCATGAGGACGCGTTGCCGCTCATCGTCACCCACGGGTGGCCGGGCTCAACGGTCGAGCAGCTGAAGATCATCGATCCGCTCACCAAGCCCACCGAGCACGGAGCGAGCGCAGCGGACGCCTTCGATCTCGTGATCCCGTCGCTGCCTGGCCACGGCTTCTCGGGGAATCCGACCGAGACCGGCTGGGACCCCATCCGCATCGCCCACGCATGGATCGAGCTGATGGATCGCCTCGGTTACTCAGAGTACGTGGCGCAAGGTGGCGATTGGGGCAACGCCGTCACCGAGCAGATGGCGCTAGTGAAGCCCGAGGGCCTTAAGGGCATCCACACGAACATGCCGGCGACTCTGTCATCGGAGGTGTCGAAGGCAGTGCAGACCGGTGGCCCTGCTCCGTCCGGGCTTTCGGCTGAGGAGGGGAGGGCGTACGAGATCTTGGTCGACTTCTTTGCGACCGGCACCGGCTACGCCGCCGAGATGGCGAACCGCCCACAGACTCTGTATGCGATCTCGGACTCACCGGTTGGCCTGGCGGCCTGGATGATCGACCACGACGTCGCGAGCTACGAGCTCATCGCAGGTGCCTTCCTCGGACAGGCCGGTGGGATTACGCGCGATGACGTCCTGGACAACATCACTCACTACTGGCTGACGAACTCGGGGGTCTCCTCGGCGCGCCTCTACTGGGAGAGCAAGCTTGGGTTCTTCGATGCCAAGGGCGTCGAAATACCGGTTGGCGTTAGCGTCTTCCCGGACGAGTTGTATCCGGCCCCCCGAAGCTGGGCGGAGAAGGCGTACCCCAACCTCATCCACTTCAACGACCAGCTTGGTGAAGGCGGTCACTTCGCCGCATGGGAGCAGCCGCAGGCGTTCTCTGAGGAACTTCGTGCGACCTTCAGACCCCTGCGTTGACCGGAGGGCCGATTGGTCGGCTGGGTTGAGGTGATGAGCCCATTGGAATCACGCCTCTAGGCGCTGGCGCTCGACTATCCGTGCGTCGCAGCGAGAAACGAATCGGGTCGGGGATCGGTTCTCGCTACCACCGCTTGTCCATGCGGATTGAAGGATCGCCTGATGTGTCGGCGATGTCGCAGGAGAACGGCGCGAGCTGACGCCTCAAGCGTTTTTCATCGCGATGCCCTCGACGACCGTTGCGGCGTTCTCGGTCGCGTCGATCGACCGCTCGAGTCTCAGAAAAATGTCCCTCCAGCGGATCACCACCATCGGGTCGATCCCACCGGCGAACAACGAGCTGAGGGCTTCGCGGAAGAGCCGATCGCCATCGTTCTCGAGCCGGTGGACCTCGATCCAGTACTTCCGGAGGTCCTTGAACCCGCGCAGATGTTCGAGCAGCATGGCGAGCTGCTCGCAGGCCTTAACGAGGATGTCGACCATCGCCAGCGACTGGTCCATCGGCGCCTCGATCCTGTAGAGCACCATGAAGTCGGCGGTCTCCTCGATTTGGTCGACGACGTCGTCGATCTTCCCCGCCAGGGCGAATATGTCCTCGACGTCGATCGGCGTGACGAAGGTGGAGTTGGCACGCTGGGCGATCTCGTGGGTGATCCGGTCTCCCTCCTGCTCGGCAAGCAGGATCTCGCGTGCGAGATCGGCGCTCTCGGGCCAGTTCTCGAACAGCTCCTTGAGCAGCGTCGCCGCTCGGACCGAGTTCGCACCGGCCTCGGCGAACAGGTCGAAGAAAACGCGATCCTTTGGGACTAGGGAGAACTTCAGGGCGCGAAGTTACCACGAAAGGCTTGGGGCGAGACCGACCTCTTCTCGGCCCGTTCGGTGCAAGGACCGCGTCGCCCTTGCGTCTCGCTTTGGGTAATAGTCCACGGGCGATTACGTTCTACGGGTTCGCTGGGCCCTGGGGGCGCCAAAGGTCGAGGAGCTGTCGACCGATCCTCGCTCCGCTGGTTCGACACCGGTCCCGTAGTCATAGGGCCGAGGTCGAAGTACGTCACTCCAGCGTTATCAGAGCGAGGACCGCGATCCCGAGCAGCGGGCCGGCGACAGCGAGGGCTGCCGTGCGCCAGTCAATGGCGCGCTTCTCCTCCCCACCGAGCGCATTCGCCTCCTGGCGGCCGCGATGCGTTCCCTCAACGAAGAGTGCAATCCCATAAAGCGCGAATCCGACGCCAACGACCACGTAAGGCCAGGTAGCCCCTGACGTCTGCAGCTCAGGCGCAAGGCGTCCTATCCCGATGGCGACCGCGAGAGCCGCAAGCCCTGTACGCCACCAAGCGAGCTCGGTCCGCTCGCTCGCCAACAACGTGTTCTTGCGGGCTTCCTTGTCCTGCTCGGTTGAGTTCATGACCGGACTGCTCCTCCGCGCGATGCGGGGAGGACTCTATCGCCGCCACGTGACACACGATCACCCTGTGATCTTTTCGACTATCCGGGCGTCGCAGCGAGAAGCGAATCGGGTCGGGGATCGGATCTCGGTACCACCGCACGGCCATGCGGCTTGAGGCTCGATCGGTGTGTCAGCGGCGGCAGATGGGACGGTCGCCCCGCGGACTGCCTATAAGCCAGGTGGCTATGCGAGGAGCTGGGCTGGATAAACCATGAAGCTGCCTCGAATCCAAGGGGACGACTCCCGTGGACTCGGAGACGTGTCGACGGACCTAGTCGATAGTTGATCCGCCTTCCATGCCCGCCGCCGTCGACGTCCACGTAAATCGGACCGATCCCGGACTTCAACGCGATCGGCTGCGTCTCGAGCCGACTTCCCCGCCCTAGATCCGCAGCCGCTTGAGCGCGTCCCGAATCTCCTCCTGGCTGTCCTTGTCCAAGACCGGCTCGTTTTCGAACCACATGACCAGGGCCTGGACCCGCAGCGCAGGTCGGATCGAGGCTGGTCGTGGCCTCAGCACCTCCTCGGGCGCCGCTGGTCAGTGATGCGGCCCCCGTAATTCCCTCGAGGCTGGTTCGAAGGGGCTCGTCGACGACTTCGCACCAGCGGTTGCTGCGCTTCGCGCTGCGCTCTGGATGTTCGCCTCGACATCCGCGACAGGAAAGCGAATTTCTCGGCGTCACGGTCAACTGCGGGTACCGAGCCATTGACGCCGGCTTGGTGCTGGTTCTGACAGCTGCTTCCCTTCATCGCTTCAGCGCGTGGATAGACTTGCATCGAGGGATCGTCCATTGTCTGTCAATGGCTCGGGTGAATCAGGTGCTGCGCACCGGCTGCGGACCGGCGAGTTGAGCCGGCGGACCGGGGTCGCCATCGACACGCTTCGCGCCTGGGAGCGCCGCTACGGCGTGCTCAGCCCCGAGTACGATCGGACGGGCGGCTCACGCCGTACACCGACGCCGACGCCTGGGGCTCCTGCTTGGCGCAGGGGTCGCGGTGAGACGTCCCGACCGGGTCGGCACCCGAAGGCGCCGACCCGGTCGGTTTCGGGGAACCGTCCAAGGCCTCAACGGCAGACGGCGTCCTCGTAGAGCTTCTGCAACGCGGCCTGGGCCTCCGGCCCACCGACGGTGTCCTCGAGGGTGACGGAGTTCATCAACAGGACGACCACGCGGCCTGAGTCCATCACTCGGGCGACCGAGTTGTACCCGGGGACGGCGCCGTCGTGGCCGTACCACTTGCCGCATGACTCGACGCCGCGAGCGAGGCCGAGGCCTCGCTCGATGCCGGCGCCCTCCTCGGGAACCGTCACCTTCATTTCAGCGAGCGACTCATCCGAGACGAGCTCGCCACCGAGCAGGGCCTCATAGAAGGTCGCGACATCAGCGGCGGAGGCGACGATGTTGCCTGCGCCCCAGTAGTGAGAGGAGCTGACACCGGTCACGTCCTGCAGGCGAGCGTCGGTGGCGAGGTATCCGTTGGAGTGCGGCCCCTCGATCTCAGTGCCCGTCGCGAGGCTCGTATCGTCGAGATTCAGCGGCTCGACGATCCGCTCGGTCAGCTCGTCCTCGAGCGTGTTGTCGGTCACGGCCTCGACGATCAACGCGAGCACCGTGTAGTTGGCGTTCGAGTAGACGACGTCGGTGCCGGGTTTGGCACGCGGGCCGAGCTTGACCGAGATCTCGACCAGATCCTCCGGCTTCCATTCGTATGCGAGGTCGCCTTTCAGGTACGGAGCGCGGACGCTTGGGTCCTCGAGGTACTCGGCGAGCCCGCTCCGGTGGCCGAGCAGATCACCCACAGTGATCTCGTCTCCGTTGGGCAGCAGGCCCGGCAGGATGCTTTCGACGGTGTCGTCGAGACTGAGCTCTCCCTCCTCCGCGAGCTGCATCACCATGGTCGCGATGTAGGGCTTGGTAACGGAGCCGATCCGGAAGCCGTCGCTCGTCGACAACTCCGCATTCGTCTCGATGTTCGAGACGCCGGCGGCGAGCTGGATCGGCTCCGCGCCCGGGTCCTTGATGTAGAGCACGGCACCGGGGACACCGGCGTCGACCAGTGCGTCGAGCTCCTCCTGATCCAGGTCCGCCTCAACGTCGTGGGCGGCGTCGGCGACAGGATCGTCAGCCGAGCATCCGGTCGCTGTGGCTATCGCCACGAACGCGGCCGCGGCGAGCCCGAGGGCTCGGACGCGGAGCATGCGGCGCCTGGGGACGGGGGACGGTTGGTGGTTGTTCGCCTTCATGGCTTTCCCTTCGGTTGGCCGGGTTCCTGAGACGAAGTTCGCTCCTCAACGGAAACGAGTTCGAGCCCGAAGGACCCCAGTCGCTGGAGGAAGCCACTGAGCTGGCTCTGATCGAAGGGGCCGGTGAGCAGCAGAGTTCTGCTTTCTTCGGCCTGCACCATCGCTCCGGGGAAGGCGGTGGCGAAACGTTCGCTCAGCCTCCCGCGGACGACGATCGTGTATCTCGTACCTTCCATCTTCGTCTCGCTCGGTCGCTTTCCCATTGCGAGACACACCATTGGAGGGCGCAGGGTGAGCTGTCATCACCCTGCGACGACTTCACCCTGGGTGATCTAGATAAGGCCGAGTTCGCGCGCTCGCGCAACCGCTTCAGATCTCTGCGAGACGCCCAGCTTGCGATAGATGTGTTTTGAGTGCGTTTTGACCGTGTTGAACGAGATGTAGAGGTGGTTTCCGATCTCGCGCTGGCTCAGGGTGCCACTCATCAGCCTCAGAACGGAAAGCTCCCGGTCGCTGAGCTCCTCCAGCTGTGCGGGGTCGAGAGAGGCGGAGCCGGCTACCTGAAACTCTTGCCTCTCCTGCTCCAGGAGCTTCTCGACCACAGGTCCAGGATCCGATGAGGCCGTGACGGTCCAGCGCGCTTCGGCCAGCATGCGTTCGGCCTGCTGCCGATCGCCTTGGAGGGCCAAGGCCCGAGCGAGCCAGATCTGGCCAGAGGCGGTTTCAATCGGACCGCTGCCGCGGGCGGCGAGCTTCAGGCCGCGGTTCAGCTCATCGACGGCCTCATCGATCTGCCCTGACTGGGACATCAGTTCTCCCGCTGCGATGTGCGTCGGTGCGCACACCCAATACTCAGCCAGTCCTGCTTCTCGAACCACATCGCTCGCCTCCGTGACGAGGTCGGATGCAACCTCCAGTTCGCCTTCTTGGATTCGAATCAGGGCAAGTAGGCCAAGCGATGAAATCCAGGCTGGATTCAACGAATTCGCGCTGCTCCCCGCGCGCCCGAGCTCCAGATTCGAGATTCCTTCCGCGTAGTCGCCCAGCCAATAGCTCGAAGCACCGAAGCGAATCCTGGCCAACGAGTCCCAGACGGACGGAGCCTCGCCGGAATCAAGAGCCGCGGCGGCGGTTTCGCGACAACCACCGAGGTCGCCGATGAGCCATCGGTGGGCGCTCCTCAGAATCCTCACGGCCTGCGGACCCGAAGTGAAGCCATCGGAGAATTCGCCGGGGGGAGGAGGGGCCTTGGTGATCGAATCCAATGCGGGTTCGACCTCATCGAGCTGGCCGAAACTGATTGCGATGAGTGCGCGGGCCACGCCGAGGCGAGCGTCAGCCGCACTTACGCGCGGCGGAATCGAATCGAGCCAGGCTTCGGACCGTGGACTGCCCGCCCGATGCGGCTATCGGCCACCACGACTCGGCAATCAGGTCGCTCGCCGTTGAATAGTCCTCCGCTCTGAGCAGGTGCGTGATCGCTTCCGACTGATGCCCCTCTCCAAGTAACCAAGCTGCCGCCCTGCGATGAACATCGGCCTCCTGGCTTGGCTGGTCGACCCGCATTTCATGCCTGAGAAGCTCGGCGAAGAGATGGTGGTAGCGATACCACTGGCGTTTGCCGTCGAGTGGCACCAAGAACAGGTTTGATTCTTCGATCTTGCGCAGGATCTGGGCCGAGCGGCCGGTCTGCGTCACGGCATCGCAGAGCGCAGGGTTGAAGCGCTCCAAGAGCGAGGTGACCATCAAGAACTGCCGGATCTCGTCGGATTGCCCCGCCAACACTTCTGCCGTGAGGTAATCGACTAGATGTCTGTCGTCGCCGGCAAAGTCTTTGATGAACTCATGAGCGTCTGCTCGCCCGCGTAGCGACAGGGCGGCGAGATAGAGGCCCACGGGCCAGCCCTCGGTCCGTGTCAGCAGGAGCTCGATCTCGGTCGGGTCGAGGCCCAAATTCTGGCTACCGTTCAGGAGCGCTTCGGCCTCCGCGGCGTTGAATCTCAGCTCACGCGTGGAGACTTCGACCAGCTGACCTCGCCCTCTGAACCTGGCCAGCGGCAACGGCGGCTCCGTCCGGGACGAGATCGCGATCTCCAGGATGGGAGGGAGATGTTCGAGCAGTGCCCCCATAGCTTCGTGCACCTCGGGGGAGTCGATGAGGTGGTAATCGTCGATAACCAGCACCGAAGGCCCTGGGAGGGCCTCGAACTCGACCAAGAGCGAAGGCAGCACGTCGTCGGTCAGGCTTGCGCCCGGTGCTCGGAGGATCTCGAGGGACCGCGTGCCCACGCTGGGCGCAAGGCTGCGAATCGCCTCAACGACGTAGGAGAAGAATCGCACCGGGTCGTTGTCGCCGGCGTCGAGCGCGAACCAGGCGAAGTCGCGCTCTTCGGCTTCCTCAGCGTGCCAGGCCTGGAGAAGGCTGGATTTGCCCCAACCTGCCGGGGCACGGATCAGGGACAGTCGGCGACCAGGTTGCCTTCTGAGTGCGGCTAGCGCCGTGGGCCGGGGAATGAGATCACGCGGGACGGGTGCAAGCAGTTTTGTCCAGATCAGCGTGCTTTCGCGACCTTCTCGCTGCGCCATTGGCTGACTATATGCCTGAGTTGGCCAAACAAATCGAGCTTGGGAGTGCCTGAATGCACTGGGATTCGGTCAATGCGCCGATTGGCTCGTCACCGCTACGAAGGGGATGCCTTAGTTCGAAGCTTGCCAAACGGCATTCGGATCACTTAGGTTCTGCGCGACCAACTAAGAAGGGCGTAGCGTGAAAAGAGCTTCCTGTTGTTTGCTTGTCCTTGCAGCCGTGGCACTTGCCGCACTCCCCAGCGCCACGGTCGCCGCCGGCAGCGGCCGCCCGGTTGGCGTGGCGTCACGAGTTCAGCCGCTGATCGGGACGGTGACTGTCCCAAACCCCAACGTCCCCGGCTGCCTGGATACCTTTGCCTTCGTTAACGCCACGACGGGAAAATTCACCTGCTCGGGGGGCGACATATTCGGCGGCAGCATGGTCGGTCCCACCACCTGGACGCTGACTGGAAAGTTCGCTAATCCCGCCGATCCCCTCGGCAGCTCCTTCACCGCTCACCTCACTGAGGTCTTCACCGGCCGGATCGGGGGACGCCACGGAACGCTCACCTTCGCGGAGCGCTTCTGGCAGGAACCATCGCCACCGAGCGGATCCGGGGCATTCCAGGTTCGCGGGAAGATCATCGACTCGAGCGGGGGGCTTGCGGGCTCTCACGGATCCGTGATCTGGGCTGGGCGCGCCGACACCCCGGATGTCGGCAAGGGGACATATGTCGGCTTCATCAGGCGGCATTCCGGCCGGCGCTGAGGTTCGAAGGTGTAGAAACGCCGCTAGATGGCCATTCGTTCGACTATCCGGGCGTCGTAGCGAGAGACGAATCGGGTCGGGTTATCAGTTCGGCGAGGAGGTCTCGGGGCAAGCAAGCCGGGACCGTGGGGATGGCTCAAACGCAGGACTGAAGAGGTGCTGACGCGACAGCGGTTTCGCCCGCTCACACTGGCACCAGCTCGGGTCCCCGTTATATCCGCCCACCACGCTCGAACCCTCCGCCAGGAGGGTTTTCGCGTTTTTGGACGGCATCGGCGTGCCGGGGCCGGGACGTCAGCCGAGGGGCTCGCCAGGAAACCGCAGACCGAAGCGCTCAACGAGCGCGGGAACGCTCTCCGGGTCCATTTCCAACCCGTAGCGACCGCATAGTTCACCCATCACCTCGGGCTCGACCGCTGCGACACCGCCGAGGTCCACGAGCTCCTCGAAGAAGTGCTCGAATCCAGCCGGCGCGATGATCTCGAGGATCCGCGCCGGTTCGTCGCCGGCATTCCAGAATGTGTGCCACTGGTTGCGAGGCTTGAAAACCAGATCGCCGGGCCCTGCCACGAGCTCCTCGTCTCCCAGCAATGCGCCCATCTTTCCTTCGATGACGAAGCTGTATTCGTCTTCGCGGGCGTGCCGATGCAGCGGGGCCGCCAGTGCCCACGGAGACATCGGATGCTCCACGAGCGAGAAGCCACCGTCCGACTCGTCCCCGTCGATCATGAACCTCACTCCGATGCTCCCCAGAAAGCCCGCCTTGCCTTCGCTGGGTCCTACAACCTTCGCTGGCATATTTTGCTGCTCCTTTGGCCGGTGGTCTTCCTGACCGACCATATACCCGCGGTTTTGATGCGGTTGACCGCAGCGATCCCCGGAGTTAGGGTCGTACCAATCCCGGTTCCGTATCGAGGAGGGCGAAATGTCCTGGAATCTGACCGGCTCATATTTTGAGAGTTGTTCGTGCGATGTGATCTGTCCCTGCACGGCCTCAATGTCTCTCGGCGCCACGAAGGACCGCTGCAAGGTCGTCCTGGTCTTCAACGTCAAGAGCGGGGACGTCGAGGGAACCGACGTGAGTGGGCTGACGGTAGCGGCGGTCTGCGATACGCCGAAGGTCATGAGCGACGGGAACTGGCGCCTCGGCGTCGTCATCGACGCGGACGCCTCCGACGAGCAGGCGGAGAAGCTCGGCGGCGTGTTCTCGGGGGCGCTCGGGGGTCCGATGGAGGCGCTGGGGCCGCTCGTGGGCGAGAACCTCGGCATCGAGCGACAGCCGATCGAGGTTCACGAGGATGGCCTCACCCACTCGGTCCGGATCGGCGACGAGGTCGACTTCGAGATCGAGGACGTCGTCCCATTCGGGGTGGAGACCGGGGAACCGGTGAAGCTCACCGGCATCTTCCACCCGGCCGGCTCCGAGTTCACCGTCTCGCGGGCGACGCGCTCGAAGATCAATGCCTTCGGCGTCCAGTACGAGGCCAAGGCCGGGTTCTCGGCTTCGGAGTTCGCCTGGGCGGCCTGAGCCGCCGGGTGCTTCCCGGGTCTGCACCGGTGATGGAATCGGCGGTCGTACGCCGGCTGCCCGCACTTCCGGGCTTGATCCAGCTCGGGCTGATCGCGTTCCTCGTACTGCTCGCCGCCGTGGCCTGGGTGATCACCGGCGAGCAGATGGACGGGATGGACGCCGGACCGGGCACCGACCCCGGAGCACTCGGGTTTTTCCTCGGCGTCTGGGTGGTGATGATGGCGGCGATGATGTTCCCCTCGATCGCGCCGATGGTCCTGATGCACGTGCGGATCCAGGAGGGGCGGCGCGAGCGCGGCCAAGCCGGCGTCGTCGGGGCGACCTCCCTATTCGTCGCCGGCTACCTGCTCGCCTGGTCGGCGGCCGGACTGATCGGCTACGGGATATTCCAGCTCGGCAGGGCGTTGACCGGGGATCTCTTCTCCTGGGACAACGCGGGGCCCTACTTGGCCGGCGGGATCGTCTGCGCGGCGGCGATCTACCAGCTCACTCCGCTGAAGGATGTCTGCCTGCGGCATTGCCGTAGCCCGTTCGCGTTCCTGATGCAGCACTGGCATCCGCGGGACGGCTGGGAAGCCTGCGCATGGGGGTCGTGCACGGTGGCTGGTGCATCGGCTGCTGCTGGGCGCTCATGGCTGCGCTGTTCGCCCTCGGCGTGATGAGTCTCGGCTGGATGGCGCTCATCGCCGCCCTGATCGCGATCGAGAAGCTCTTGCCGTGGGAGGCGCTCGCCAATCGTGGGATCGCGGCCTTGCTGTTGGTCCTCGGCCTGGCCGTCGCGTTCTCGCCGGCCAGCGTCCCGGGCCTCACCCTCCCCGGGTCGCCGGAGGCGATGCAGGGCATGGACGGCGGGTCGATGAAGGGCGACTCGATGAACGAGGGTTCGATGAGCGGCGGGTCGATGAGCGGAGGGGGCGACGGGCGATCACAGGGGAACGCGATGGACGCTGGCTCGGATCCGATGCCGTAGCGCGCAGCGTCTCGAATTGACGTCGGGTCACACCTGACCGGCTTTTCATGCACAATGGACCGATGCGCCGTCTCGTCCACGCGCTGACCCTGCCGATCGTCGTCGCTTTGTTGGTGGCGGCTCCGGCCAGCGCAAAACTGCCCGTGTTGAAGCCGTCGAGTTATCCGGGGATGACGACTTTCAACTGCCGCACCGACCCGATCACGCTGAATTCCGGGCAGAACCTGAACAAGTATTCGCTGACGAAGGCCTGCCCTCACGCCGAGGTCGTCAGCGGCCCGCTTGACGCGAGCGTCTTCGAAGCGGGCTCCGGCGCCACGGGCTACATGACGCGCTTCAAGCCGAGCATGGTCGAACTCCACGACGACGGCTCGACGACCCTCCCGCCGGTCTGGGATCTGCACCTGCACCACGTCGTCTGGCTGCCGCCGAACGGAGGTGTGCTGGCTGCGGGCGAGGAGAAGACGATCGCGACCCTCCCGCAGGGCTACGGCATCCCGCTCGACGCGACGGCCAACTGGGGCCTCGTCGCGATGCTCCACAACCTCACCCCGATACCGGACCGTCAGGTCTACCTGACCTGGCAGATCGACTGGGTCCCGCAGACCGATCCCGCACGCACCGACATCTCTCCGATGCACGGCACTTTCATGGACGTCGCCAACGGCGGCGCCTACCCGGTCTTCGACGCTCAGCGCTCCTTCGACGAGGACGGGAACGGCAAGTTCACGTTCCCCAAGGAGGTCTCGACCGACCCGGCGGACCCGAGCTATGAAGAACTCGGCAAGGTCAGCCCGTCGCGTTCGTGGACGGTCCCCTCGAGCTACACGGACGGGATCACCCTGCTCTCGGCCGGCGGCCACCTCCATCCGGGCGGTCTCCACGTCGACCTCCAGGTCGCGCGCGACGGCCCCGACGACGGTACGACCGACGGCGACGACCCATCCGAGGTCAAACCGCTGTTCCGTTCCGACGCGCATTACTACGAGCCCGCCGGCGCGGTGAGCTGGGACGTTGCGATGACCGTGGCGCGCCGCGACTGGCGGATTCACCTCGAGCCCGGGGACACCGTCTCGATCGACGCCACCTACAACGTGAGCAGGGCTTCCTGGTACGAGTCGATGGGGATCCTCTCGCTCGGCTGGACGCCGAACGCCGATCCGAACGCCAGGGATCCGTTCGTGGACGCTGCCGCGGTGCGCTCCATGTACAGGGAGGGTGGCGCGCTCACCCATCGCCGGCTGCCGGAGAACGCCGACACCGAGGCCCGCGACGACCTGAATCTCCCCGACCCGCGGAAGCTTCCGGCGGGCGGCCCGGCGCCCAGCGGGGGCATCGACGTCGCCAACTTCCTCTACCAGAACGGCGGCTTCTCGGCGCTGAGCGGATTTCCCGGAAGAACTGATGAAGCCGCCCGTCATCCAGCCCGACGGCACCATGAGCTTCACCAACCAGGATGCGCTCTTCGGCCAGCCCCAGGACGAGCAGGCCTGGCACACGATCACCGCCTGCCGAGCTCCCTGCAACAAGGGCTCGGGGATCGGCTACCCGCTCGCCAACGGCCCGGTCGACTTCGACTCCGGGGAGCTCGGATACGGCAACGGCATCAACTCCAACGTCACGATCGGCACCAACGAGTACACGACGCCGCCGTTGTCCGACTCCGTTGGGAGAACCGGGAAGGGCATCAAGCGCGGCGCGACGTACACGTACTTCTGCCGCCTCCATCCCTTCATGCGGGGCTCCTTCCGCGTCCGCGGGCCGGTCGACTGAGGCTAACGCCCGGCCTTCAGGGGGAGGCCACGGACTCGGCGTCGGCCGCGCCGTTGACGCGGGCGGCGATCCACTGGACCGTCGGCGACAACACGCTCTAGATGACCCTGAACCGATCAACCTTCGCGATCGCCCTCGCCGCGCTGGCGATGGCGCTCCTGACGGCGACGGTCGCCCAGGCAGCGATCACCCAGCCGCCCCAGCCGAAGACGGGTCCCGGCGGCAGCGACTACTCGCACGATGGCGTGCGCGTGAGCTCGGGCGGCACCGGGGCGGACGCCTGGTACGTCTTCGAGCCGACTCAGCCGCGGCCGGAGAAGGCGCCGCTGGCGATCATGATGCACGGCTACTACGAGTTCTCCGGGTACGACCAGCTGTACGAGCTGATCCATCACACGGTTCGGCAGGGGAGCATCGTCATCTATCCGCGTTGGCAGACCGACGTCGCAGTTCCCTGTCCGGGGCCGATCGCCATCGAGCCGTGCATGAGCTCGGCGGTCGCCGGGATCAACGGCGCGTTGGATTTCCTGCATTCGGATCCGGACCGCGTCCAGCCGCAGCTCGGCAAGACCAGTTACTTCGGCTTCTCGTTCGGCGGGATCATCACCGCCAACCTCGCCAATCGCTGGCAGTCACTCGACCTGCCGAAGCCGCGTGCGATATTCCTCGAGGACCCCCACGACGGCGGGCTGGTCGGCTTCGACGAGCCGGCGCTCGACGACTCGATGGCGGGGATCCCGAAGAGCGTGAAGCTCGAGTGCCACTCGAGCGCGAACGGCGTAACGGGGGAGGAGGGCAAGGAGAACTCGAGCTGCAACGCGCTGTTCCCGATGCTCGGTCAGATCCCGAATCGCAACAAGGATCTCGTGATGATCCGCCCCGACGATCACGGCACCCCGCCGCTGACCGCTCCGCATGGCGTCTGCGCGAGCCCGCAGGGGCAGGCCGACGCGTACGACTGGAACTTCTGCTGGAAGGTCTGGGATGCGCTCCGCGACTACGCCTACTACGGCATTCACCGTCGCTACGCGCTCGGCGACACCCACCGCCATCGCTCGAACGGCAAGTGGAGCGACGGGACTCCGATCAAGCCGTTGATCGTCCAGAACGCCGCGCCGATCCGGCCCTGACCCGAGGTCGGTCTATCGACCGGCCCGACGGAGGTCGGACGGGTCAATCGTCACCCGTCGGCCGTCGAGCTCGATCGCGATCGCGACGATGCCGGGAGCGGTCGGGTCGGCGATGAAGTCAACGGGGATCGGCCCGCCCGCAACCTCCCTCCAACGGCTGCCGACGCCATCGGGATCGGCGACTGCGACCGTCAGACCGCATATGCCGCCGGGAGCGCTGCGCTCCTCCCAGCCGGGACCACCCCAGCGCCAGCTCTCCGGCGGTCGCGGCTGGCTGAGGGAGACGATCGCTCCTCCAATCTCCGCCGGGTGCAGATGCGCCTCGCCGATGTCGTCGAGTTCGATCTCGAACACCTCGCTGACGCCGAGCTTCCGGGCGCGCTCCCGCGCCCCGGTCACGTCCTCGACCTGAAGCATCGCCATGTATCCGCAGTCGCCACCCTGCCGCATCAGCTGCCTGCCTGCGGCCGTTTCCCTCTGTGTCGGCGAGACGAGCTCGAGGAACGTATCGCCGATTGCGAAGACCGCGTTGCGGAGGCCGAAGTAGGCGACGGCGGGGTCGGCGTACGGCTCTCGGAGCTGGAGGCCCGAGAGCAGGGACGCCACCGAGGCGTCGAGGTCGGCGACGGCGATCACGGCTTGGCGGAGCCGGGGCATGCTGCAGTATCGCCCACAAAGAAGAGGCCCGCTCGATGAGCGGGCCTCTTCGCCTACTTCCCTCGGACTCCTGTGCCCGTCAGACGGCCACGCGGCGGCTCGGGGCTCCGTCGGTCGTGGGCTGGATCCTCTGCTCGATCTGGTCGGCGTCGCTCAGCGCCCACCCGATCCGTTCGACCAGCAGCGAGCTCGCCGTCTCGGTCTCCACGTCGGCGGGGATGATCCGCTCGCGATGGACCTCGATGGTTCCGTTCCCCTGCGGATCGTCGGTCGTGATGATGATCTGCGGCATTCGACCTCTCCTTCCGTTGAGTGTCTGGCTCACCGTGGCACCGGAATCTCAATCGCCAGTAACCCGTCGGTAAAACCTCGGGCCTGGTCGGTATTGACCAGGGCTCAGCTACCGGATCGAGGCCGCCTTCAAACCGCCAGATCCAGCCCCAGCCAAACGATCGCAAGGGTGACGAGCAGAATCGCCGCCTGCAGGGCATGCGCACGCGGGAAGCGCAGATGGACGAGCGTGAGGACGATCAGGATGCCGATCAGGACGAGCTTGATCTGAAGGGTCCCGGAGCTCCACGAGTTCAGATGGTCGGCCATCGCGATCCCGGTGATGAGCAGGATCGCGAGCGCGACGGCTGAGCTGATGCCGAAGCGCCGGGCGACGGCTCGCATCCGCTCTGGGTCCGGGTTGACCCGCTCGATGGGGACGAGCGCCAGGCCGATCACCAGCTGACCGCCGACGAAGTACGCCATCGCGATCAGGTGGACGTACAGGACCGCCTGCCACGAGCCGGTCAATGCAGGTCCGCCGATGCCGTCGGTGAGGCCACGCGCTCACTATCCCGGAACCTGTTATCGTTAACCGTATGGTTAACGATCCATTCAAGGCGCTCTCGCATCCGATCCGCCGTGGCATCGTCGAACGCCTCGCCGAGGGTCCGGCGACCGTCGGTGATGTGACGGCGGGCTTCGGCGTGTCGAAGCCGGCGATCTCCAAGCACCTGAAGGTGCTGGAGGAGACCGGCGTCGTGACGCGCGAGATCGAGGGGCGTACGCACCGGCTCTCGCTGGAGCTCGACACGCTCCGGGGGGCCGCCGAATGGATGGATCGCCAGCGCGCCCTGTGGGGGCGCCTGTTCGATGTAGTCGACGAGTACCTGACCGAGGAGGTTTCAAAATGAACATGCCGCCGATCGTGGCGCCCGCCGAATGGGACGCCGCACGCAGAGAACTGCTTGTCAAGGAGAAGGAGTTGACCCGCGCTCGCGACGCGCTCGCCGCCGAGCGCAGGCGGATGCCGCGGATGGCCGTCGACAAGGAGTACGCCTTCGAGGGCCCGGAGGGAACCGTCGGCCTGCTCGATCTCTTCGAGGGGCGGCGACAGCTGATCGTCTATCGCTTCTTCTTCGAGCCGGGCGTGCACGGATGGCCGGACGGCGGCTGCCCGGGCTGCTCGATGGTCGCCGACCAGGTGGCGCACCTCGCGCACCTGAACGCCCGCGACACGACGCTGGCGTTCGTCTCCCGGGCTCCGCAGGCCGACATCGAGCGGTGGAAGGCCAGGATGGGCTGGGAGCACATCCCCTGGTACACGGTCACCGACGATTTCGACGCCGACTTCGGCGTCGACGAGTGGCACGGGACCAATGCCTTCCATCGCGACGACGAGGGTCGAATCTCCCGCACGTACTTCATCGACAAGCGCGGGGACGAGGTGATGGGAGGCACGTGGGCCTACCTCGACATCACCGCGCTCGGGCGCCAGGAGATCTGGGAGGACTCGCCCGAGGGTTATCCCCAGACGCAGGCGTACGGATGGTGGAACCGCCACGACGAGTACGAGAACGCGACGACATTCGAGCACGCCCTGTCGGAGGAGACTGCTTCCCAGCGCGGCTCGAGGAGCACGTGATGCTGAGTGCTCACGTGGGCGGGTTGCCGGTGGAGGAGATACTCCTGCCGACGATGACCACCGGGGCCGCCGCCAGCCTGCTCGTCGCGAGGGGCTGGATACTGGGGCACCTGCGACGCCGAAGGGAGCCGGAACGTTGAGCGCGAAGACGACGCTGCGGATGGATCGAACCTATGAGGCGCCGGTCGAGCGGGTGTTCGCGGCCTGGACGAACGAGGACGTGTTGCGCAGGTGGTTCCACGCGGGCAGCGATTGGGAGACCTCGGAGGCCGCGGTCGACCTGCGCGTGGGGGGCGACGTTCGCGTCGTCATGCGCGACCCGCACAAGGACGCCGAGTACGGGGGAGGCGGCCGCTATACGGAGGTCGACCCGCCGAACCGGCTCGCCTTCACCTGGACCTGGGACGACGAGCCCCACGAGACCCTGATCGAGATCGACTTCGAGGAGGCAGACGGTGCGACGAACGTTCGCTTCACCCACAACGGCCTGCTCAACGAGGCGAGGCTGCGCGATCACGAGGACGGCTGGGGCAAGTGCTTCGCCAACCTCGCCGTAGCCCTGGCGTCGCATGGCGCCTAGCCGAGGAGGTCACGGGAATACGATCGCCTGGTGCCGCACTGGGAACTCAAGTTCAACGACTACGTCGTGGCGCAGTTCCCGAACGCACCGCTGCTGGTCGCACTCGGCGCGGCGCTGGCGTCGATGTTCCTCGATCAAGGATCGACCGCAGCCGACGTCGCCCGGTCCGTCTTCTACATCTCTCTGACAATCTGGGCTTACCGTGAGGCGGCCGACGGCGTCAACGGCTTCCGCAAGGCCCTCGGGATCGCCGGGCTCCTGTTCGTCGTGATCCGTCTGACTCAGAGCTTCGGGTAACTGCGATCGATCCCCTTCGCCTCTGACATACTCCTCGACCATCTGGAGAGCAGCGGCCGGGGAGCCGCGAATTAGGAGAGAGGGAGTTGTTCAGTTGAGCCGTATCAGGTCGTTCCTGTTCGCATTCGTCGTCTTCGCCGCCGCCGCGATCGTCCCGGCGTCCGCATCGGCCGGCGTCGCCAGTCAGGACACAGCGCGCTACATCCTGCCTCCGGGCAACTACGGCGGCTTTCCCACCACCGCCAATTCGACCGACCAGCTCCCGCTCTACAGCGGCCTGACTCCGCTGCGGGACAACATCACCCAGCAGGACATCGACGATCACTTCCTGCCCGAGAACTTCGCGCCGATCGGCGACGTCCACACCGAGGACACTGGCCGCCCCGGCCTCGAGCTGATCTATGACGCGTGGGGCATTCCCCATGTCTACGGCGATACGCGCGACGACGTCGCCTTCGGCGCCGGTTGGGCGACGGCCCGCGATCGGAGCCTGCTGCTGACGCTCGGCCGCGGTCCCGCCAGGGCGGCGGTCGCCGACGTCCCGAACATCGACGCCTTCTCGCTGGTCACCAGCGGGCAGTCGTTCATTCCCAGCGCCGCCACCGAGGATCTCGTCACCCAGCAGCGCCACCTGATCGTCGAGAAGTTCGGGAAGAAGGGCAAGGAGATCATCAGCGACGCGCAGGCTTACGCCGACGGCGTCAACGCCTACAACGAGGCAAACAACGTCGATCAGCCTCCGGCGACCGTCAACGACGTGATCGCCGTGACCGCGTTCATCGGCTCGATCTTCGGGGCCGGCGGCGGTGGCGAGGCGGCCAACTCCGACCTGCTCGCCAAGCTCGAGGACGAGCTTGGCGCCAAGCAGGGCTACGACGCCTGGGACGACGTCATGCTCGCCGACGATCCCGAGGCGCCGACCACGATCAACAAGCGGTTCGACTACCCCGTCCTGACCGGCGGCAAGGTGAAGGGCTCGCTGATCCTCGATCCCGACTCGGTCGAGACCGACGATCCGACGGTCAGCTCGGCTCGAGGCCGCGGCCGCACCGGCGCGGCGCCAGGCGTCCAACTTCCTCATCGCCTCGGCGAAGCACTCGGCGACCGACAACGCGCTCGCCGTCATGGGTCCCCAGCTCGGTTACTTCTACCCGGAGATCGTTCAGCAGATGGACCTCCACGGCCCGGGCATCAAGGCCCAGGGCGCGGCGGTTCCCGGACTCGCGATGTACATCCTCATCGGGCGGACGCAGAACTACGCGTGGAGCCTGACCTCGGCCGGTCACGACGTCCGTGACGTGTTCGCCGAGAAGCTCTGCGAGACGGATGGCTCGGAGCCGACCCGCGACTCCGATCACTACCTGTACAAGGGCAAGTGCAAGGCGCTCGAGAACTTCAACGCCGGAACGCTGAACGGCGATCCCGTCACCTACGACGTCTCGGTGCACGGGCCGGTGTTCGCCACCGCAACGGTCAACGGCAAGCCGTACGCGCTCTCGCGCGAGCGGTCGACCTTCGGTCGCGACGGCCTCAACCTCGTCGCGCTTCACGACATGACGGGCGGCGAGGCGAGCACCCCGAAGAAGTTCTGGAAGACGGCCAACAAGTTCGGCTTCACCTTCAACTGGGGATACACCTCGCGCAACAAGACCGCGTACTTCACCTCGGGCCGACTGCCCGAGCGTGCCCGCGGCCTCGATCGGCGTCTGCCCACACTCGGCACCGGCGACTACGAGTGGAAGGGCTACCTGAGCCGCAACGAGCATCCGCATGCCGTCGGCGGTCCGAATGGCCTGCTGCTCAACTGGAACAACCAGTCGGCGCCCGGGTTCATGCACGGCGACGACGAGCCCTACGGCTCCGTCCAGCGCGTCGAGATGTTCGACCAGTGGCCCGACAAGGCCCGGATCACCGACAACGTCGGGATCATGAACCGCGCCGCGACCGAGGACGTCCGCTCGCCCGTCTGGCCCGTCGTCAGCGATGTGCTCGACGGAACGACGGCGCCGAACGCCCGCGATCAGGCCGTCGTCGACCTGCTCGACGATTGGGTCGGCCGCGACGCCCCGCGGCTCGATGCCGACCTCGACACCTTCTACGACGAGGCGGGCCCGACGATCATGGATCGAACCTGGCGACCGATCGCGAATGCGGTCATGGAACCGCGGTTCGGACCTGTCCTCGGTGACCTCAACAACGTTCGCGGCCTCGGCAGCCTCTCGGGCGAGTCGTACGTCGACAAGGACCTGCGGACGCTTCTCGGGGAGAACGTGAAGGGGAAGTTCAACCTCACCTACTGCGGCAAGGGTGACCTGGAGGACTGCCAGGCATCGCTCTGGGATGCGATCGACGGGGCGGCCGACAGTCTGGAGATCGGACTTCGGCAGCAGCGATCCGTCGACGTGGCGGGGTACGGCGAGCACCACCGGTTTCGCGCCGGGCCTGCTCCCGACCCGGTTCCCGACGACGAACCGGCCGACCTTCCAGCAGGTTCTCGAGTTCCAGAACAATCGCTGAGGCACCCGAGTAGCTGACAATTTGTCGAGTAGGGTCGAGCGATGAGCACATCGCTTCGATCCCGCCTGGCCCTTGCCATCGTCAGACGGCAACTCCCGAAGATCATGACCGCCGACGCGCTGGAGGATCTGCCGGACGGTCTGCACCTCGCCGTCGTCGGTTCCGGCTCCCCGCTACCGGATCCGAAGCGCGGCAACCCATGTGTCGCCGTGATCGCCGGCAAGCGGCTCTACGTCGTCGACGCGGGGGAGGGATCGTCGGAGACCCTGAACCGGATGGGTATTCCACCCGGCCGGATCGCGGCGGTCCTGCTCACCCACTACCACTCCGACCACATCGGGGGCCTCGGCAGCGTCAATCTGCAGCGCTGGGTCGCCGACGCCGATCCGAACCCGATGCGGGTGCTCGGTCCCCCCGGCCTCGATCGGGTCATCACAGGTTTCAACGAGGCGTACGCGCTCGACGGCACCTACCGCACGGCCCATCACGGCGAGGAGATCGCCCCGCCCTCCGGAGCGACGATGGCCGGCGAGCCGTTCGACTTCGGGGAGGGGGAGGAGGCGAAGGTCGTACTCGACGAGGAGGGCCTGAAGGTGACCGCGTTCGTCGTCGACCACACCCCGGTCGAGCCGGTCGTCGGCTATCGCTTCGACTACGGCGGCCGCAGCGCCGTGATCAGCGGCGACACCGTCTACGCCCCAGCCCTCGTCCGGGCATCGAAGGGGGCCGACCTGCTCCTCCACGACGCGCTCTCGATCGAACTACTGAAGCTGGTCGAGGACGCGGCGGGCGCCGCGGGCCTCGCCAACCGATCGCAGATCCTGGCCGACGTCTCCGACTACCACGCCACGGCGCCCCGGGCGGCCGACGCAGCGCGTGAGGCGGGGGTGGGAGCGCTGGCGATCACGCACATCGTCCCGCCGCTCCCCCTCAAGGGCCTCGAGGGCCCGTTCCTCGGCGATGCGCGGGCGCGCTTCGACGGGCCGCTCTGGCTGGCTCAGGACGGCGACCTCTACAAGCTGCCCTCCGGGGGAACCGGCGTCGAGCGGGCGCGGCTGTTCCGCAGCTGACGCCGGCGTCAGCCCGAGGGGCGCCTCGTTTCGACACTCGGCAGCCGGAGGCCCGATGATCATCGAATGGCATACGACGAAGAACTGGCTTTCCGGGTCCGCGCAATGTTCGACGACACGGAGGGGATCACCGAGAAGGCGATGTTCGGTGGTTTGGCATTCCTGCTGAACGGGAACATGGCGATGGCCGTCAGCGGCCGCGGCGGTCTGATGGCCCGCCTGACTCCGGAGACCGCGGACGGGCTGCTCGGCGAGGCCGGCGTCACTCCGTTCGAGATGCGAGGCAAACCGATCGCCGGTTGGCTGCGGGTCGAAGCGGAGGCCGTCGAGGAGGACCCGGAGCTGCGCGTATGGGTCGAGCGTTGCGCCGCGTTCGCCGGGTCGCTGCCGGCTAAATAACCGTGGAGCCGGTCTCAGCCGCCGGGGCGTTCGCCGTAGAAGCTGTGGATGCCGAGCGCGTTGCCGCTCGGGTCGGCGAAGTACGCCTGCAGGCAGAAGCCGCTGTCGATGACGTCGGTCTGGAACTCGACGCCGCGACCCTCGAGGGTCTCCTTCGCCGCTCGGACGTCGTCGACGTGGAGGACGATCGCGTTCGGGTTCGGACTGTTCTCACGGCCGAATCCCGTCCAGTCGACGACCGCGATCGTCAGGCTGCCCGTCTCGAACTCCGTGGCGGGCATGCTTCCCCACGACTTCGAGCGCTCGAGGCCGAGAACGTCCTCGTAGAAACGCACCGCCGCCTCGTGATCGTCGGCCGAAACGGTGGCGAAGTCGACCCCGTTGACCAGTCTCTCGCTCATTGCAGTGACACTATCCGAATCGTGCCGACGCTTCATCTCCTCCGTCACGCCAAGTCGAGCTGGGACTCGCCGACCCTCCACGATCACGACCGGCCGCTCGCGCCGCGCGGGGTCCGCGCCTGCGCCCTGATCTCCGCCTACGTCCGGGAGCAGGGGATCGCTCCGGACCTGGTGCTCTGCTCGACTGCGGTGAGGACGCGAGAGACGCTTGCCGGGGTCGAGGGCGCTTTCCTCGCGGCCCCGGAGATCGAGTTCCGGGCCGGCATCTACGCGGCCTCCGGCGCGGCGCTCGTGTCGATCGTGCGCGGGATCCCGGCCGACGTCGACTCGGCGATGCTGATCGGGCACCAGCCGGGCATCGGAGCGGCCGCCCTGGAGCTGGCGGGTTCGGGTGATCGCCTCGCCGACCTCGCGGCGAAGTTCCCGACTGCAGCGCTGGCGACGCTCGAGTTCGACGGGGAATGGGCCGAGCTCGCGCCGGGCTCGGCCCGGCTTTCGGGGTTCGTCAAGCCGAAGGAGCTGCAGCCCTAACGGTCCGCGGCGGTCACTTCACGACCCGGTACTTGAGGTGGGTCACGTTCGGAGTCTCGATGACCCGCACCTGCTCGATGCGAACGCCGGAGCCGGTGAGGTCGTCGAAGAGGCGGGTGCCGCCGCCGAGGATCACCGGGGTCAGATTGACCTGGAACTCGTCGAGGAGGCCCGCCGCGAGGTACTGGTGGGCGACCGACCCGCCGCCTCCGAGCGAGACGTCGGCGTCCCCGGCGGATTCCCTGGCCTGGGAGAGCGCTGATTCGATCCCGTCGGTGACGAAGTGGAAGGTCGTGCCGCCCTCCATCGACGAGGGACTCCCTGGGGTGGTTCGTGAGCACGAACACCGGGACGTGGAAGGGCGGATCGTCTCCCCACCATCCGTTCCACGGTTCGCCCTCGTTCCACGGGCCCGGCCCGCCGCCGAACATGTTGCGGCCCATGACGACGGCGCCCACGTTCGCGGTCGTCTCGGCGATCACGGCGCTCGAGTCGTTGGTCTCGCCGCCCTCGAGACCGTGGGCCTCGCGCCAGCTCTCCAACTCGAGCGCCCACTGGTGCAGCTGCATCCCGCCGATGCCCATAGGGTCGTCGACGCTCTGCTCCGGTCCGGCGCAGAAGCCGTCGAGTGACATCGCGATGTTGAATCTGAAGATTCCCATTGGTCGTCCTTCCTCGTGGGTTGGTTCAGGTTCTGTGACCGGCGCCGGCGGAGAAAGTCATCGAATCGTCGGCGATCGGCCGGCGCTTCAGCATGAGCACGTCGCGGGCGTAGTTCTGGTGCAGGCGCCACGGCGTCTTCGGTCCCTGTTTCGGGAACTCGTCGATGGAGCGCTGGACGTAGCCGGAGGTCAGATCCAGGAACGGCTCCTTCGGTAGATCGGCGGAGGGCCAGCGTGGGGTGCAGCGGTCGTAGCCGTGTTCGTCCATGTAGTTGATCAGGCGGCAGACGTACTCCGCCGCGAGATCGCACTTGAGCGTCCACGACGCGTTCGTGTAGCCGATCGCGATCGCCATGTTGGGGACGCCGTCGAACATGATCCCCTTGTAGCCGACGAGCTTCGGGATCTCGACCGGCCTGCCGTCCACCGCCATCTCGATGCCGCCGAACGGAAGGAGGTTGAGGCCGGTGGCGGTGACGATGATGTCCGCCTCGAGCTCGTCGCCGGACTCGAGTCTGATCCCGGACGACGTGAACCGCTCGATCCGGTCCGTGACGACATCGGCGGCGCCGCTCCGCAGGGTCACCTGAACAGGTCGCCGTCGGGTGCGAGGCACAGTCGCTGGTCCCACGGCTGGTAGCGCGGCTTGAAGTGCTTGTCGAAGTCGAAGTCGGCCGGTAGCTGGGCCTCGACGCCCTTCCGGATGAGGCGCTTCATGAGTTCGGGCCGTCGACGACTCAGCTGATAGCCGAGCATCGTCACGAGCACGTTCTTCCAACGCACGACCGCGTAGGCGAGCTTCGCCGGCAGGTGGCGGCGGAAGAAATCGGCGACCGGGTCGCTCGACGGGATCGCCAGCACGTAGCTCGGCGACCGCTGCAGCATCGTCACGTGGGCGGCCGTTTCGGCCAGGGAGGGGATGAGTGTCACGGCGGTGGCACCGCTGCCGATCACGACGATCCGCTTGCCGGCGTAATCGAGATCCTCGGGCCAGTGCTGCGGGTGGACGACCGGGCCGGCGAAGTCCTCGCGGCCCTCGAACTCTGGCGTGTAGCCCTCGTCGTAGCGGTAGTAGCCGGTGCACGTGAACAGGAACCCGCATGTCAGGCGCTCGATCTCTCCCGTGTCCTGGCGCTCCGCCTCGACGTTCCATCGAACGTCCGGCGACGACCACTCCGCCCTGACGATCCGCCGGCCGTAGAAGATCCGGTCCTCGATCCCGTTCTCTCGCGCCGTCTCGCGGACGTACTCGAGGATCGACGGCCCGTCGGCCAGCGACTTCGGCTCGCGCCAGGGCTTGAACGAGTAGCCGAGCGTGAACATGTCCGAGTCGGAACGGATCCCGGGGTACCGGAACAGGTCCCAGGTCCCGCCGCTCGCCTCTCGCGACTCGAAGAGCGCCACGGATTTGCCCGGGCACTTGGTCTGCAGATGGCAGGCGGTGCCGATTCCGGAGAGCCCCGCCCCGACGATGAGAACGTCGACGTGATCCGGGACGGTCTGCTGCTGTGGTGCGGTCATTGCTCGGATGGCCACGTTACGTCCTCGACAACTGCGACGCCGGCGAGCGAAACCTGGAAGAGTCCCGTGTCATGAAGGAGAGTGTGGGAATCAGCGTCCGTGGAAAGTTGCTGGCCGGGCTCATTGCCACGGCCGCAGTCGCCCTTACATTTGCGACGAGTGCTCAGGCCGGTATGTCCGCCCTGACCGCCAGGGGGAGCGTCGAGCAGGTCCAGGTGACCGGCGCCACGCCGGGTGCGCAGGTGGACCTGACGCGCAACGGCGACGAGGTCTCCTCGAAGCCGGCCGGCTCGCTCGGCGGCGTGGTCTTCCGCAACGTCGAGCCGGGTGGCGGCTACACGGTCGCCAGCCAGGGCACGGTGACCCCGAAGCTCACGGTGATGACCGACAAGTCGGCCCCGCCGAGCACCGACATCTACGACCAGGACCTTCAGGAGGGCTACGGCTACCTGACGACCCGCGACGGGACGAAGCTCGCGATCGACGTCCATCTCCCCGGCCCCGTCGAGGACGGTCCCTACCCGACGCTGATCGAGTACTCCGGCTACGGCTACGCGAACCCGGCCGGTCCTCAGAGCGGCATCCAGCCCGTCGCCGCCCTGCTCGGCTACGCGGTCGTCGACATCAACATGCGCGGCAGCGGCTGCTCGGGCGGCGCCTTCGACTACTTCGAGACCCTGCAGTCGCTCGACGGCTACGACGCCATCGAGACCGTCGCCCGTCAGCCCTGGGTGCTGCACAACAAGGTCGGCATGCTCGGCATCTCCTACGGCGGCATCAGCCAGCTGTTCGTCGCCGCCACCCGTCCCCCGAGCCTCTCGGCGATCACGCCGCTCTCGGTGATCGACAACACGCAGACAACGCTCTACCCGGGCGGGATCCTGAACACCGGGTTCGCGCTCGCGTGGGGGCAGGACCGCGTCGACGACTCGCAGCCCGCGAGCCCGACCACCGGTCAGGGCTGGGCGTGGACGCGGATTCAGGGCGGCGACACGATCTGTGCCGAGAACCAGGACCTCCACCCCGAGGCGACCAACCTCCTGAAGAAGATCGGCCACAACAAGTTCTACAAGCCGAAGGTCGCGGATCCGCTCTCTCCGATCACGTTCGTGCACAAGATCGACGTGCCCGTGTACATGGCCTGCCAGTGGACCGACGAGCAGACGGGCGGTCATTGCCCGACGCTGGTCAAGCAGATGACCGGCACGGACAAGAAGTGGTTCACGTTCACGAACGGCGTCCACACCGATTCGCTCGATCCCGAGTCGTTCAACCGCTGGTACGACTTCATGCAGCTCTACGTGGCCAAGCAGAAGCCGGAGCTCACGGACGGTCAGAAGGCCTTCGCGCCGGTGCTCTACGGAGCGGTGCTGGGCGTACCCGGCGTGACCCTGCCGGACGACCCGATCCAGGACGAGCCCGACTTACGCGTCCGCGAAGGCCGCGTTCGAGGACATCCCGCCGGTCCGGATCCTGATGGACAACGGCGCCGGTAACGCGCCGGGCGCCCCGGGGCCGGGCTTCGAGAAGTCCTACAAGTCATTCCCGCCGTCGAGCAACACCGCGACGTCGTGGTACCTCGGCAAGAACGGCAAGCTCAGGAACAAGGCCGGTGGCGGTGGCGCCGACCAGTTCACGTGGGACGCCGCCGCACGGCCGGCGACCAACTTCACCGGCAACACCGGCTCGGGCGATCTGTGGACCGCCCACCCGAACTACCAGTGGTCGCAGAACCCGGAGGGCACGGCCCTCTCATACCTGACACCGCCGCTGGCGAAGGACACGACCGTCCTCGGCGCCGGTGAGCTGCAGGTCTGGGTCCGCTCGGAGGCGAAGAACGTCGACCTCCAGGCGACCGTCACGGAGGTCCGTCCCGACGACAAGGAGACGTTCGTCCAGGGCGGCTGGCTGCGAACCGACGCTCGCAAGCTGGACAAGGCCAAGAGCTCGCTGACCGAGCCCGTGCCGAGCCTGCGCAAGCAGGACGTCGAGACGTTGCCGAAGGGCAAGTTCGTCAAGGTCCGGATCCCGCTCTACTACCAGGGCCACGTGTATCGCGAGGGCTCTCGGATTCGCGTCATTCTCTCGGCGCCGGGCGGCGATCAGCCCACCTGGGCGTTCGGCGAGACGGGCACGGATCCCGAGGGCACGCCGTGGGTCGCGGTGGCACACTCGAAGAAGATGGCGTCGCGGCTCGTCCTGCCGGTCGCCAAGGACGGCGATGCGCCGACCGCCCTGCCGGAGTGCCCCGCCCTGCGCGGCGAGCCGTGCCGGGACTACGAGCCGTTCACGAACCAGAAGTTCGACAAGCCTTAGTTCGAGATACCGCCTCGGCGGTATCCTTGATTCGTTGCTCGGGGTTCCGACGTGGACCCCGGGCCGATCCAGCAGCGTCCGTTGCCGCCTCGGAGGCGGACGCATCATCTCTTTGGGACCTTCCGTACCCCCGGAAGCCGGCGCGTCCCCCGAAAGTGATTCCCTCTTGCGAGATGAGTTCGCCGCGAGCGACCGCAGACGCCTCGGGGTCGCTGCGCTGGGAGATGGCCGGAGGCGCGGCGACGACCGTGCACGTCGCGAGGTACGACCGCGCGACGACCAGCGTTGGAGTCGCGTCGCTGCCGATGCAGCCGTTGGCGAGCTGGTGTCGGGACCAGGGTCACGACGACGCGATAGTCGGCGGGTTCTTCATCCGGGCCGGGGGCATGCCGCTGGGCGATCTGTGGATCGACGGGAGACAGCAGGCGTCGGAACCGTTCACTCATCCTTACGGAGAGGTTCGGGCTTGCGTTCACTCAGCGTGTGGGGAGGTCTCGATCGCAGCCCGCGACCTGGCTCCGGCGACGCCCGAGGGGGACCTTCTTCAGGCCGGCCCGATGCTCGTGACCGCTGGGCGCATCGCGGTCACCGACGGGGTGGATCCGGAGGGATTCTCGATCGCGTGCTCGCAATTCGATTCGGACATCACCGCCGGCCGTTACCCGCGAGCCGCCTTGGGTACGAACGGGACCGAGCTGATCGCCGCGGTCTGCGACGGTCGCAGCGACCGGGATCCCGGAATGACACTCGGCGAGATGGCGATGCTGATGCGCGACCTCGGAGCCGACTCCGCGATCAACCTCGACGGCGGCGGCTCGGCCTCCCTCGTGGTCGGCGGGATCCTGCGCAACGAGCCGCGGGAGGAACACGGGGTGGCGCTCGTCGGCGGCCGGCCGGTGTCGACCGCGCTCACCTTCATGCCCGCGTAGGTTTTCGCACGACCACCGCCGGGGTACGACCATGAGCGTGGGACGAACGCGAATGCTCATGGGCCTCTACTTCTATCCGCGTGGGGGGTCCGCGCACGTCACCCGCGCGCTAGCCCGGCAGCTGGGGAGCAGGGGGTTCGAGTCGACCTACTCACCGGCTCCCGCACGGACCTCGGGCCGCTGGCCGACGCCGGGAGCTTCTTCGCCGGCCTCGACCCACACGTGGTCGACTTCACGCCCGCGCTCGCCTCCGGCCGGCCCCAGGCCTACGAAGGGGGCGCCGGTACAGCGCCGATGCACGGTTCCTACGAGGATCGGCAGGGCGGCGAGGATCCGATCTTCGCCTCTCTGGACCGCAAGACCTTCGACCGGCACGTCGCCGCGTGGTCTCGTGCACTGCTTGGAGCAGGGGCCCGGACCGCCGATCTGCTGTATCTCCACCATCTGACGCCGCTGAACGAGGCTGCCGAATTGACCTGCCCGGACGTGCCCGTATGCGGTCACATCCACGGCTCCGAGCTGCTGATGATCGAGCGGATCGCGGCGGGTGCGCCGTCGGGGTGGCCTCACTCCGAAGTTTGGCTGGAGCGGTTCAGTCGCTGGGCCGCGTCGTGCGAGAAGCTGGTCGTCAACAGCCCCGAGGGATTGAAGCGGGCGGTCCGATTGCTCGATCTCGACCCTGAGCGCATGCTGCTCGTCGCGAACGGGATCGACCCCGAATTCGCACCCCGGGTCGTCGATCGCCGTGCCCACTGGAAACGACATCTGACGCAGGAGCCGCAGGGCTGGTCGGCGGGTCGGAGTCCTGGAAGTGTCAGCTATGCCGCGGAGGACCTGGCTCCGCTCGAGGGCACGACCCTGCTCGCCGTCGGCCGCTTCACCGAGGTCAAGCGGCTGACGCTCCTGATCGAGGCATACGCCGAAGCCAGGCCGAGGTTCGGCTGCGAGGCCGCGCTCGTCCTGCTGGGCGGGTATCCGGGCGAGTGGGAGGGTGAGCACCCCGCCGCGACGATCGAGCGGCTCGGGCTCGACGACGTCTTTCTCGCCGGTTGGCACGGCACCGGCCTGCCGGACTTCTACTCCGCTGCCGACGTGCTGGTCCACCCATCCGTGCACGAGCAGTTCGGCCAGGTGTTGATCGAGGCCATGGGGTGTCGCGTCCCGGTCATCGCCGTGAACCGGGGTGGACCCGCGACAATCGTCGACGACGGCGAGACGGGCTGGTTGATCGAGCCCGACGACCGAGGCCGGCTGATCGAGACCATCGTCGCGGCAGTCAACGATCCGGCCGAGCGCCGCCGGCGCGGCGCCTGCGCCATGGCCGAGGTCACCGACAGATACTCCTGGGGATGGATCGGAAGGGAGCTGGGGGTTGCGCTTTCGGCCATTGTCGGCACTCCCCGCACCAATGCGAGGATGGAAACTGGTGGCTCCCCCGATGACTATCGGTCCGAGGCCGGGTCTCTGAAATGAGCAACCAGACGACCGAAGGAGAAACCATGTTCGGCGACACGAAGGCATTCAGCGGATTCTCGGCCGACGATCTTGCGGCGGCGAAGGAGTTCTACGGCGAGACGCTCGGGATCGAGGTGACGGAGGAGCCGCCGCATGGACTGCTCACGCTCCACATCGCCGGCGACCGGCCCATCCTCGTGTACCCGAAGGAGGACCACACCCCGGCCACCTACACGATCCTCAACTTCCCGGTCGACGACATCGAGGCCGCCGTCGACGAACTGACCTCGCGCGGGGTGGCGTTCCTTCGCTACGAGGGAACGGCGATGGAGACCGACGAGAAGGGGATCTTCCGGAAGGGTGGTCCGCTGATCGCCTGGTTCGAGGATCCGGCCGGGAACGTCCTCTCGCTCATTCAGCAGTAGCCGTCACGCCGCCGACGAGCAGTCCGGCTCCCAGATGGGCGCCGAGGACCGGGCCGACCTGGGTACAGAAGAGCGGTTCCGAGCCGAAGATCTCGCGGCCCTTGGCGACGAGTCGTTCGGCGTCGTCCGCGGACTGGGCGTGCTGGACGATCCAGTCCGTCGCGCCGCGTTCGTGGAGTTGCTCGAGGTAGGAGTGCATGCGGGCGATGGCGCGGCTCTTCGTCCGGACCTTGTCGACCGGTGTGATCTCGGTTCCGAAGGTGAGGATCGGCTTGATCCGCAGGGCGGTGCCGACCATCGCCTGGGCGGCTCCGATCCGGCCGCCTCGTCTCAGGTACTCGAGGGTGTCGAGGCAGAACCACATGTCGAGCTGCTCGCGCGTCCGCCGCACCTCCTCGACGACCTGATCGACGCCGGAGCCGAGCCGAGCGGCGCTGCCGGCGGCGAGGACCAGACAGCCGAGCCCACCGGCGCCGGTCTGGCCGTCGACCACCTCGATCCGTCCGCCGACACCCTTGTCGGCAAGGGAGCGGGCCGCCTCCCGCGCGGAATCGCAGGTCCCCGAGATGCCGCCGGCGATATGAACCGAGACGATGTCGTTGCCGGCCGCGAGGATCGGCTCGTAGCACTCCTCGAAGTCTCCGATGGAGGGCTGGGAGGTGGTCGGCAGCGTCTCGGAATCGCGCAGCCGGGTGAAGAAGGCGTCGAGGTCGTCGTACTCGTCCTCCCGCTTCATCTCGCCGTCCCAGCCGACGTAGAGGCTGACCTTGCGGATCCCGAGGCCCTCGATCATTTCTTCCGGGACGTAAGTGGTCGTGTCGGTCACGACGACCACGTCGCGCTGCGTCTGCTCCTCGCTCACGCGAGCAAACTTACGCGATTCGACGCTCTTCGCCTCCCCCGGCGTAGGCATAGGATGAGCCGATGGCGAAGTGGGGAGTCCTCGCAGTTCTCGGTGCGGCCCAGTTCCTGATGGTTCTGGATCAGGCCGTCATGAACGTCGCCATCTCCCAGCTCGTCGAGGACTTCGACACGACGGTGACGACGATCCAGGCGGTGATCGCCCTCTACGCCCTCGTCATGGCCGCGCTGATGATGACCGGCGGCAAGATCGGCGACATCATCGGTCGCCGGAAGGCTTTCACGATCGGGATGATCATCTACGGCTGCGGGTCGGCACTGACGGCGGCGTCGTGGAGCGTGCCGTCGCTGATGCTCGGCTGGTCGATCCTGGAGGGGATCGGGGCCGCTCTCGTCCTGCCCGCGCTGGTCGCATTGACGGCCTCGACCTATCGCGGCGAGAGTCGCGCGATCGCCTACGGGGTGCTCGGCGGCATCGCCGGCGCCGGCATCGCGGTCGGCCCGATCCTCGGCGGCTGGGCGACGACCGAGCTGACTTGGCGCGTCGTCTTCGTCGGTGAGGTCGTCGTCGCGATCGCGATCCTGCTTTCCACGAAGCTCTTGAACGAGCCGGAGCGCAAGGGTCCGCGCCCCACCCTCGACTGGGTCGGGTCGGTGCTGTCCGCGCTCGGCCTCGCTCTGATGGTCCTCGGCGTTCTCGAGGCGAGCAACTGGGGCTGGCTGCGGCCCACGAACTCCCCGATCGAGCCATTCGGGTTCTCGCTGACGCCATTCGTGATTGCGCTCGGCGCCGTCACGCTCGGCATCTTCCGGATCTGGGAGCGACGGCGAGAGCGGCTCGAGCAGGATCCGCTGATCCACTTCCGGCTCTTCGAGAAGCCGATGCTCCGCGGCGGCCTGTCGATGCTCCTCGCCCAGAACTTGATTCTGATGGGCATCTTCTTCACCATCCCGCTCTTCCTTCAGGTCGTGCAGGGTCTCGACGCGCTGGAGACGGGAGTGCGCATGCTGCCCGCCTCGGTCGGGCTGTTCGTCGCCGCCATCGTGGGCTCGGCTCTCTCGAAGCGGTTTCCGGCTCGGATTATCGTGCAGGTCGGTCTCGGGATCACCTTCCTGTCGACGCTGCTGCTCCTCGACACGATCGACCCGACCCTCGACTCGGAATCCTTCCTGTTCGCGATGGGCGTGCTCGGCGTCGGGATGGGCCTCGTCGTCTCCCAGCTCGGCAACGTCGTGCAGTCGTCGATCGGCGACGCCGACCGCAGCGAGGCGGGGGGTCTGCAGAACACGGCCATGCAGCTCGGCTCCTCGCTCGGCACCGCCCTGCTCGGCGCCGTCGTCATCACCGGGCTGATCGCGGCGTTCTCCAGCAGCGTGGCCTCCGATGAGCGGATCGCCGACACCGCAAAGCAGGAGGTGGAGGTGCGTATCGCCGCGGGCGTCTCCTTCGTCACCTCCGACCAGGTGCGGGCCACAGCCGAGGAGGCCGGTGTCGACCAGGCGTCGGCCGATGCCCTGGTCGAGAACTACGAGGATGCGCAGATCAACGCCCTGAAGACAGGGTTCCTGTTTGCCGCCCTGATCGTCCTCGCCGCGTTGTTCGCCACCCGCCGCCTCCCGACGAAGCGCTTCGATCAGATGGAGCCGGTGCGCGGGCCGCCGGAACCCGCCGCTGCGGATGCCTGAGGCGGTCGTCTTCGACCTCGACGGCGTGCTGCTCGACTCCGAGCAGCGATGGAACGAGGCCAAGGAGGACCTCGTCCGCGAGAGTGGCGGCAACTGGCGATCCGACGCTCCCGTCGCGATGATGGGCATGAGCTCGCCGGAATGGTCCGCCTACCTGCGGGACGAGCTGGCGGTCCCGCTCGACCTCGACGAGATCAACCGCGGGGTCGTCGAGCGGATGGACGCCGGCTACCGCCGCGAGCTGCCGCTGCTGCCCGGCGCCCGAGCGGCCGTCCTCGCGCTCGCCGAGCGCTGGCCGCTCGGTCTCGCCTCCTCGTCCAACCGGGAGATCATCGATCGGTTCCTGGAGCTCTCGGGTTTCGGCGACGCCTTCGCCGTTCACCTCTCGTCGGAGGAGGTGGGCCGCGGAAAGCCGGCGCCGGACGTCTACCTCGAGGCGGCCGCGGCGCTCGAGGCCGAGCCCGGCGAATGCGTGGCGATCGAGGACTCGAGCAACGGCCTGCGCGCCGCCGCACGCAGCCGGCATGCCGGTGATCGCCGTTCCGAACCCGCACTACCCGCCGGAGGGAGACGCTCTCGAGCTCGCCGCCGCTACGGTTGACCGGCGTGGCGGAGGTGACACCGGAGCTCGTCGAGAGCGCGGGCGCGCAATGAGCGTTCAGAGCATGCAGGAGGAGGTCGTCGAGCTGGCCCGCTCGCTGATCCGCATCGACACCTCGAATCCGCCCGGAGGGGAGACCGCGGCGGCGCAAGCTGCTCGCCGCACTATCTCGCCGGGGCCGGGATCGAGAGCGAGCTCGTCGGCCCGGATCCCGAACGCCTCAACCTCGTGGCGCGGATCGAAGGGAGTGGCACCGGGCCGTCGATAATGCTGATGGCCCACACCGATGTCGTGCCCGCGCCCGACGCCGACTGGACGGTCCCGCCGTTCGCCGCGGAGATCAGGGACGCCCGCGTGCTCGGCCGCGGCGCCGCCGACATGAAGGGCGAACTGGCGGCCCGGGCGGCCGCGTTCGCCGAGCTCGCCAGGAGCGGGGTCGTGCCGCCCGGCGACGTCGTCCTCATCGCCGAGCGGACGAGGAGCGCAACACCTCCGACGTCGGGATGTCGTGGCTCGTCCGCGAGCGCGAGGACCTCCGCTGCGACTTCGCGCTGAACGAGGGAGGCGGGACGCTGCTCGAGCTGAACAGACGGACGGCGGGTGGTGACGATCTCACTCGGCGAGAAGGTCGTCGCCTCCGTCCGGATCCGGTTTCTTCGGTCGAGCCGGCCACGCGTCGGTCCCGGCCGGCGCCGACAACGTCCTGCGACGCGTTGCCGCCGCCGTCGAGGCGCTGCTCGATCACGAGGCGCCGACGATCCTGATCCCGGCGATCGCCGACGCGCTCGAGCGGCTCGGAGCGCCGGAGGGCGACGACGACGAAGCGGTCGCCTGGGCGGCCTCCCAGCACCCGATCCTCGCCGGAATGTTCCCGGCGATGACGAGGCTGACCGTCACCCCGACGGGACTGCAGACGCACGAGCCGGCGAACGTGATCCCGCCGTACGCGGATGTCGTCTGCGACTGCCGGGCGCTTGCCCGGGCAGGGCCTGGAGGACATCGAGAGGCACGTGGCCGAGGCGATCGGCGACGGGGTCGGAGTACGAGATCGAGCTGCTCGAGCCGCTGGAGGGCGGCACCGAATCCCCGGTCGACACTCCGCTCTACCGGCTCTGCGAGGAGTACGTGTCGGAGCGCCTCCCCGGTGCCGAGCTGCTCCCGGTAGTCACGCCCGGCTTCACCGATTCCCATTGGATCCGGGGAGCCCTCGGAACGCATGCCTACGGGTTCGCGCCCGTGTTCTCGACCCCGCTCGACGTCTATCTCGACGGCATGCACGGGGCGGACGAGGCGATCGACGTCGCCGACCTCGTCGAGATGGCCGAATTCAACCTGCGGGCGATCACCTCCCTGCGGAGCTGAAACCCTCCAGGGACGCGACGACCAGCTCGCCGATCCGGTCGAGGTCGTAGCCGCCTTCCTGGACGATCGCGGTCGGCAGGCCGAGCTCGCCGAGGAGCTCGGCCGGCCTCGTGTAGCCGTCGGTGATCACCTCCAGCGGGCTCTCGGGGTCGCCGCCGGCGGCATCGACGCCGAGCGCGACGACGAGTCCCGCGGCGTCGGCCTCGCGGGCCCAATCCGCCAAGGCCGCGACCGCCTCCAGCCACGGGCCGTCGCCGGAGCCGGGGGCGAGGGGAAGGTTGAGGTTCGACGCCCTCGCCCTCGCCGGACCCGCGCTCGGCCGCGAAGCCGAGGAAGTGCGGGAACCAGCCGGCGCCGGGGTCGACGTGAACCGACCCGGTCGCACCGAAGGGTCGGACTAGAAGATCGACTGGACGCCGTTGCCGTGATGGGCGTCGACGTCGATGACCGCGACCGTCCCGCCGACGGAGTCGCGCAGCGTGCCGGCGGCCGCCGCGGCGTTGTTCAGGTAGCAGGAGCCGCCGAAGGCGTCACGCGTAGCGTGGTGGCCGGGCGGGCGGCAGCAGGCGTAGGCGATCGCCGTCGCGCCTCGCGATCGCGGCGGCCGTGGTCGCCGACATCGACGGCGCCGCGCGCCGCCTCCCAGGTGCCGGGCCGATCAGGGTCATCGTGTCGAAGGCGAACCAGCCGCCCGGCACGAGGGTCGCCGCGGGGTGGACCGGAACCGGGAGGTCGCCGATCAGGCCGGGGTGGGGGAACAGGTAGGGGACGACCCGGTCCTGGCCGGGATCGGCTCGTCAGCCCCGACTGCTCCCACTCGCTTCCAGGCGTCGCGGAGCCAGCGGATCATCTCCGGATCGTGGAAGCGCAGCGCGATGTCGTCGCCGGCTCGCTCGGCATCGACGACCGGCGAGCCGGCGGCCGTGCACCGCCGTCGCGGATCCGCTCGGCCCGATCGGAACCTCGGTACCCGGCGTCCGGACTCCGACCCAGACCTCACCGCCCGGCTCGTGGAGCCGGTGGCTCTCGTCCCAGACGATCGGCATCGCGAGGCTCACGCCGTGACTCGTATCAGAAGGAGGCATCCAGCATTGAGGCTCCCGCTTGACACGCCCTGCGATGGCCCGTATAGGTTGCTTAACGATCGTTCATTGAGGGCTGAGATCGCCATGGACATCAGGGAGGACCTGGGCGCCGACAGGGTGATGGCGCCGCCGCGCGCGCTGCCACAGCCCGCCGAGCGGCTCGATCCGAGCGCGCCGGTCAGGCCGCGGGAGTTCGAGCTCGCAGTCGAGCGCCTCTGCCTCGACTCGACTTCGTTCCGCGACATCCGCGAGCGCGGCGAGGGAGACCCGGACCGGATGAGCGAGCTGATCGTCGCCATCGTCGCCGAGCGCGGCAAGATGCACAACCCCGTCACCGACTCGGGCGGCGTCCTGCTCGGGACCGTGACGGCGGTCGGCGACCGCTCTCGACGATCCGCCGGCGATCGGCGACCGGATCGTCACGCTCGCGTCGCTGACCCTGACGCCGCTGCGGCTCGACGCGGTCACCGGGGTCGATCCCGACTCGGCCCTGGTCGATGTCGAGGGGACCGCGTATGTCTGCCAGCGAGCGCCCTGGGGGCCGTTGCCCGACGACGTCCCGACGGCGACCGCGATCGAGCTCTACGACGTCTACGGCGCGGGCTCGCACACCCGCGATCTCGCACCGGCGGGCGGCACCGTCTGCGTCCTCGGTGCGGGCCACGCCGGCAAGCTGGCGCTTGCGGCGGCACGCGACGCGATGGACGGGAGGCACGGTCGTCTGCGTCGACATCGACGAGGCGGCCGTCGACCGCGCAGTCTCCCTGGGGCTCTGCGACGTCGGCGTCGTCGCCGACCTCCGCGACCCACTCGGTGCGCTCGACGCGGTCAGTGCCGCCGGCGTCGGGCCGGCAGACCTGACCGTCGTCGTCGTCAACGCGACCGGCTGCGAGCCGACCGCCATCCTGCTCACGGCGCAGCGCGGGACGGTCCTCTTCTACTCGATGGCGACCCGCTTCCAGACGGCAGCGTTGACGGCCGACGGGCAGAGCTCCGACATCACGATGATCGTCGGCAACGGCTTCGCACCCGACTGCGGCGCGTACGCGCTCGACCTCTACCGCCGGACCTCCGCGCTCCGGGAGGCATTCGCGTGAGTCGGGACGGTCGAACACGAGGTCCAGGTCCGCTGGCAGGACCTCGACGGGCTCGGGCACGTCAACCACGCCGTCGTCCTCACTTATCTGGAGGAGGGCCGCGACGCCTTCCTCCGCGAGCACGGGATCCCGCGCGACGAGTACGTCGTCGGTCGCTGCTCGGTCAGCTTCAACGGCGAGATCGACCCCGGCGCAGCAGTCGGTCACGGTCACCTGCCGCGTTCTCGAGGTCGGCACGAAGAGCCTGAAGACGGCGGAGCGGATCGTCGACGCAGGCGGCGAGGTCGTCGTCGAGGCCGAGTTCGGCCTCGTCCTCTGGGACCCGGGGGAGCGAACCAGCCGATTGATCACCGACGCCGAACGCGCGTCGCTTACCCCGACGGAGGTCGTCGTCCGGATGAGCACCTGGAACGAGAACCCGGTCGTCGTCACCTGTGCGATCACGGGCGCCGACGTGTTTCGCGAGAACAACCCGAACATCCCGTACACGACTGCCGAGATCGCCGATTCGGCGATCGGCGCCGGCCGAGGCCGGGGCGACGATCGCCCACCTCCACGTCCGCGAGGACGACGGCACGCCGAGCGGCCGGCCGGAGCTCTTCATCGACGTCATCGACCGGATCCGCGCCGCGAGCGACATCCTCACGATGGTCTCGACGGGCGGTTCCAACGACATGACGATCGAGGAGCGGACGACCGGCCTCGACGCCAAGCCCGACATCTCCGGGGTCGAGTCGGGCTCGATGAACTTCGGCGACGAGACGTTCATCACGCCGCCTCCCGCGGGACGCGGCATCGTCAAGCGCGCGACCGACGCCGGCATCGCGCTCGAGGTCGAGGTCTTCGACGTCGGTCACGTCGTCAGCGCCGTGCGCTGGCTGGAGCAGGGCGTCCTCGAGGGCCCGCTGCGGATCAACCTCGTCTTCGGCGTCCCCGGCGGGATCGACGCATCGCCCGAGGCCCTGGACGCGATGTTGCGGCCGCTGCCGCCCGAGACGTTCTGGACGGTCACCTGCATCGGCCGCCATCACCAGCGGATGATGGCCCTCGCCCTGCTGCGCGGGGCACCGGGCATCCGCACCGGCCTCGAAGACGTCGCCTACATCAGCCGCGGCGTCCATGCTCCCTCCAACGCGGCGCTCGTCGAGATGGCGGTCGATCTGACGCGAACCCTCGGCCGCGAGGTCGCGACCCAGGACGAGACGAAGGAGCTGCTCGGACTTGGTTGAGCCCGCCGAGATCCTCGTCTCCCGCGCGTCCGGTCGGCGCGGCCCGGAGACGCGCGAGGCGATCCACGCCGCGGCAATCGACCTCTTCGCGAGGCTGGGCTACCACGCGACCTCGATGCGGGCGCTCGCCGCGGCGGCTGACGTCCAGCCGGCGGCGATCTACCACTGGTACCCGAACAAGGAAGCGATCCTGATCCAGCTCCAGGACGACTTCATGGAGCAGCTGACGGTGCGGGTCCACGCGGCGATGGACCTGCAGGAGCGGCCGGCCATGAAGCTCGCCGCCGCCGTCCGCGAGCACGTCGTCTACCACGGGCTCCACACCGACGAGGCGTTCGTCACCGACAGTGAGATCCGCGCGCTCAGCCGACGGCCCGCGCGCGGCCCTGATCGAGAAGCGGGACGAATACCAGGCGACCTTCGCCGAGATGATCAGCGACGGGATCGCCGACGGCTCGCTGCGGTCCTCCGACGTCCACGTCGCGACCTACGCGATCCTGCTCCAGTGCACCGGCGTCGCCCTCTGGTTCAGGCCGGACGGCCCGCTCGGGCTCGAGCTGAGGTGGCCGAGCTGCACGTCGAGCTCGTGCTCGGCTCGCTGGGGGCGTCCGCGGAGCTGATCGGCGAAGCGGTCGAGCGGGTCTCGCGCACCGCGCCGGAGGTGGCCTGAGCAATGGCGATCAAGCCTCCCGCACTGCCCGAGAACGCGACGATCGCCGTCGTCGCGCCGGCGAGCCCGCCGCAGACGAGATCCGAGACCGAACAGGCGGTCGCCTACTTCGAGGACCGCGGCCACCGCGTCGTCCTCGGCCCGAACCACCGCAAGGTCCACGGCTACCTGGCCGGGACCGACGAGGAGCGGGCGGCCGATCTCCAGTGGGCGCTGAGCGACCCCGGGATCGACATGGTCCATGCGCTCGAGGGCGGCTACGGCACGGCACGGCTGTATCCGCTGATCGACTGGGAAGCGATCGGCGACCCGCGCATCGTCTGCGGGTTCAGCGATCTCACCGCCCTCCACCTCTTCATCCAGCGGCACGCCGACTGGGTCAGTCTCTACGGCCCCAGCTTCCTGCGATTCACGCGCAGCAAGGGCGACTACCAGCTGACGAAGGAGACGGAGGAGTGGTTCCACCGGGCCCTGAAGCCCGAACCGCTCGGCCGCGTCTTCGAGGACCCTGAGGAGCCGTACGTGCTGACGCTCGGCGAGGGCGTGGCCGAGGCGCCGCTCGTCGGCGGCTGCCTGACGCTCCTCTGCTCGAGCATCGGGACTCCCTACGAGGTTCGAGACCGAGGGCAAGATCCTGATCGTCGAGGACCTCAACACCGATCCGTACCTGGTCGACACCGCCCTCAATCACCTGCGCCTCGCCGGCAAGCTCGACGGGATCGCGGGATTCGCGTTCGGGACCAGCGTCAACCTCCAGTACCAGACGCTTCCGGAGGGGCCGGAGTCGACGCTGTCGATCGAGGAGATCCTCGACGAGCTGATCGCGCCGCTCGGGGTACCGGCGATCTCGAACGTGCCGTTCGGCCACGGCAAGCACCTGGCGACGATGCCCCTGGGGGCGATGGCGCGGATCGACGGCGCGGGCAAGAGCCTCGAGATCCTCGAAGCCGCCGTGAAGGGCCGGAAGGGCCGGCGTGAGAGACTGCAACGACAAGCGGAGAGGGAGGCGTTCGATGAGCGCGAGGTTGAGGCTGCTGTTCGCGACGATGGCGGGCGTGCTCTGCGGGGCCCTCGTGCTGGTCGCGCTGCCGGCGTCCGCTCAGGACGGCACGCACGTCCACGACGGCGAGCTCGAGCGACGCGGACCCGACCGTCCTGCGGGTCGGCTGGGCGCAGGAGCCGAACACCCTGAACCCGTTCGTCGGCCAGGACGAGGAGGACTACACGGTCTGGGCGCTCAACTGGGACCTGCCGATCAACTTCAGCGCCAAGGACCTGAGCCCGACGCCGGGCATCGTCGCAGAGCTGGGACGTCTCCGAGGACCAGCAAGACCGTGACGATGAAGCTCGATCCCGACCTGAAGTGGTCGGACGGCAAGCCGATCACCTCCGCCGACGTCAAGTGGTCGCTCGACGTAGCTGGGCGGCCACGGAATCCTCTTCACGAGCTACACGTCGGGGATCACGAGGATCGACACGCCCGACCCGCAGACGCTCGTCGTCCACACCAAGAAGCCCGACGCGCGGATCATCGGCGGCCTCTTCATCTACGTCCTGCCCGAAGCACATCTGGGGCAAGGTCCCGCTCGACGACCTGAAGGGCCAGTACAAGCCCGAGCTGCCGCTCGTCGGCAGCGGCCCCTACATGGTCACCGAGTACGAACGGGCCGGATCATCAAGATGGAGCGGAACCCGAACTGGCGCGGCGAGCCGGGTCCCTACGACGAGATCCAGTTCATCAAGTACGGCAACCAGGACGCCGTCGAGCGGGCGCTGACGCTCGGCGAGATCGACCTGGTCCGGCGAGGTCGAGTCCTCGAGCTACGCCCGCCTCGGCGAGCAGGACAACGTCGCGATCAGCCGCAGCGCAGCTCGCCGTCGTACACGCAGCTCTCCTTCAACCTCTGCCCGGAGCAGCTCTGCCCGGACGCCAACCGCAACCCGGCCGTGCTCGACCGCACCGTCCGCCAGGCGATCGCCTACGGCGTCGACCGCGAGAAGCTGCAGGAGATCGCCACCCGCGACACGTCCTTCGTCGCCAACGGGATCCTCCCGTCCTACTACAAGGCGTTCTACGAGGAGCCCGAGCAGACCTACCCGTACGACCCCGACCTCGCCAACCAGATGCTCGACGAGGCCGGCTGGGCGATGGGCGACGACGGCGTCCGCGAGAAGGACGGGGAGACCCTGTCGTTCAACCTCTACGTGCGCTCGGAATCCCCGTTCACCGTCCAGATGGCGAAGCTGCATCGCCGAGATGGGCCAGGACATCGGCGTCGAGTTCGACGTCCAGGTCGTCAGCACGGACAAGCTCTACGACCTCACCGTCCGCAAGGTGGACGGCAAGCCGGCGCCCGACTTCGACACGTTCATCTGGGGCTGGGGCGGCGATCCGTACGACCCGAGCTTCCTGCTCAGCATCCTGACCACGGGTGAGATCGGCGGCTCCTCCGACTCGTTCTACTCGAACCCCGAGTACGACCGCCTCTACAAGGAGCAGATCGGGATCTTCGACACCGACGAGCGCCGGGACGATGATCCAGCGGATGGTCGCTCTCACCCAGCGCGACCTGCCCTACCTCGTGCTGACCGAGGATCCGCAGCTGCAGGCCTACCGGACCGACCGCATCGAGACGATCAAGCCGGTCTGCCCGGCCGAGACCGGTGACCTCTTCTGCGACCAGGTCTCCTACCAGGGCGTGCTCGACCTCAACCCGGTCGAGGGCGCCTCCACCGATACCGGGACGGGCAACGCCGGACTGGCCGGCCTCGTCGGGCTGGTCGTCGGCTTCATCGGCGGCGTGCTCGTCACCCGCAACCGCCGCCGCGGCTCGGGCGAGCCGCTGGAGCTGCCCGAATGAGGCGGGCCTGAACGGCCGCTGGCTCGCCGGGAAGGTCGCCGGGGCGATCCTGACGCTGATCTTCGTCCTGATCTTCAACTTCTTCCTGTTCCGGGCGGTCGGCGATCCGACCGAGCAGCTCGCCCGCCTCCCGGGCGCGACCGAGCAGGAGCTGGCCCAGCTGCGGTCCGACTACGGGCTCGACAAGCCGCTGGTCGGCCAGTTCGTCGACTACGCCGGCGACACGGTGCAGGCTCGATCTCGGGGTCAGCCAGCGGACCCGCGAGCCGGTCTGGGACGAGATCAAGAAGGCGATCCCGTGGACGCTGCTGCTCGTCGGGACCGGAACCCTGCTGGCGACCCTGATCGGGAGCTGGATGGGGGTGAAGGCGGCCACGAAACGCGGGACGAAGACCGACGACGGCCTGCTCGGCTTCAGCCTGTTCACATACGCCTCGCCCGAGTACTGGATCGGGATCATCCTGATCCTCGTCTTCGCGGTGGCGATCCCGATCTTCCCGGCCGGCCAGCAGGTGACCCCCGGGGTCGAGTTCTCGAGCTGGTTCGACGAGGCGCTCGACGTCCTCGACCACCTGATCCTGCCGGCCACGGCGATGACCCTGATGCTGCTCGGCCAGTACTTCCTGATCATGCGCTCGTCGATGGTCGACGTGATGACCGAGGACTTCATCACCGTCAAGCGGGCGACCGGGCTGTCGCGCGACCGGGTGATCAACCGCCACGCCGTGCCGAATGCGCTGCTGCCGCTGGTGACGATCTCGGCGATCCAGTTCGGCGCGGTGGCCGGCGGCGCGATCACGATCGAGACGGTCTTCTCCTGGCCGGGCCTCGGTGAGCTCAGCTTCAACGCGATCAACGACAAGGACTTCCCGGTCCTCGCCGGGACCTTCCTCGTCTTCAGCGTCGGCGTGATCCTCGCGAACCTGATCGCCGACGTCCTCTACTTCTTCCTCGACCCGCGGGTGCAGACGAAATGAGCGACGGCGAGCACCGGGTCACATATCTCCTCTTCCACACCTGGCGCGGCCGGTTCGGAGTCGGCGTGCTGGCGATCACCGTCTTCGTCGCGATCTTCGGCAACCTGCTGGCGCCCTACGACCCGAACGCGTCGAGCACGGCCGTCCTCCAGTCGCCCTCGTGGAGCCACATCCTCGGCACGACCGAGAACGGCTCCGACGTCTTCTCCCAGCTCCTCGTCGGCACGCGCGTCTCGGTCATCGTCGGCTTCGCCGCGGCCCTGATCTCGGCCGTCCTCGGCTCCGTCGTCGGCCTCGCCGGCGGATACTTCGGCGGCTGGACCGACCGCATCCTCGACGCCTTCGAGAACTGGTTCCTGGTCATCCCGACGCTGCCGCTGATGATCGTCCTCGCTCGCGTCCTCAACCCCTCGCTGATCGTCCTGATCGCGGTCATCGGCCTGACGTCCTGGGCGGGCACCGGGCGGATCGTCCGCGCGCAGGTCCTGACCCTCCGCGAGCGCGCGTTCGTCGAGCGGGCCCGGGCGCTGGGAGCGGGGGACACCTACATCATCAAGACGCACATCCTTCCCAACACGCTGCCGTTGATCTTCGCCAACACCGTCCTGATCGTCGCCGTCGCGATCCTCTCGGAGGCGGCCCTGTCCTTCCTCGGCCTGGGCGACCCGACCAAGATCTCCTGGGGAACGATGCTCGAGAACGCATTCAGCTCGGGCGCGCCGAGCGCCGGCGCCTGGTGGTACGTGATCCCGCCCGGGCTGGCGATCACGATCGTCGTGCTCGCCGTCTCGCTGCTCGGCTTCCTGTTCGAGGAATACATCAACCCGAGGCTGAGGGAGGCGACCTGACCATGGCCGGCGACGGCCCGCTGCTCGAGGTCGAGAACCTGCGCGTCATCCACGGCGAGCACCCGATCGTCGACGGGGTCGACTTCAGGCTCGAGCGCGGAGAGGCCCTCGCGCTCGCCGGCGAATCCGGGTGCGGCAAGACGACGACTGCCCTGGCCCTGATGAAGCTGCTGCCGCCGGCGCTGCAGCAGTCCGGCGTGATCACGCTGCGGCCGGAGGGCTTCCGGGACGCCGAGGGGAACGATTCGCAGATCAACATCGGCCGGCGGACCGAGACCGGCATGCAGCTCGTCCGCTGGCGTCACATCTCGCTCGTCTTCCAGGGGGCGATGAACTCGCTCGATCCGGTCCAGAAGATCGACAAGCAGATCGCCGAGGCGATCGAGCTGCACGAGCGCAAGGCGACCTCCGCGGACGTCGCGCGAGCCGGATCGCGCGACCTCCTGAAGACGGTCGGGCTGACGGCCGGGGTCGGGTCGCGCTACCCGCACGAGCTCTCGGGGGGCCAGCGACAGCGCGTGATGATCGCGCTCGCCCTGGCCTGCCGGCCGTCGCTGGTGATCGCCGACGAGCCGACCACCGCGCTCGACGTGGTCATGCAGGCGCAGGTGCTGCAGCTGCTCGAGCGGCTGCGGGAGGAGCTCGGGCTCGCCCTGATCCTGATCTCTCACGACATGGGCGTGCTCGCCGAGACGTGCGATCGGATCGCCGTCATGTACGCGGGGCGGATCGTCGAGACCGGGCCCGTGGAGGCCGTCTTCGCATCGCCGCAGCACCCGTACACGAAGCGCCTCCTCGATTCGCTGCCCGTGATCGGCGGCGAGCGCGGGCTCGCGCCGCCGATTCCCGGCTCGCCGCCGGATCCCGGCAACCCGCCGACCGGCTGCAGCTTCCACCCGCGCTGCCCGTACCGGGCGGAGCGTTGCGACGTCGCCCCGGAGCTGCGAGAGGTTGCACCCGGCCATGGCTCCGCCTGCCATTACGCGCCGTGGTCCGAGTGGCCGGAGATCGAGGTCCCGGCCGTGACCGCCGAGGAGGTCGGAGCATGAGCGAGATCCAGGCGGGAGAGATCGGGACCGGCGAGACGCTGATGAACGTCCGCGACGTCGAGGTTCGATTCGAGGCCCGCAAGAAGACCGCCGCTGGCGCTGGCCGGCGTTTCGCTCGAATGGCGCCCGGGCGAGATCCTCGGAGTCGTCGGCGAGTCGGGATGCGGAAAGTCGACCCTCGCCCGGGCGATGCTCGGGCTGCAGCCGACCTCGGAGGGCGAGTTCCACTTCGACGGCGACGTGATGTCCAGCAAGAGCGACCATCGGGCGCTGCGCAAGCGGGTCCAGATGATCTTCCAGGACCCCTACCAGACCCTGAATCCGCGCCAGAAGGTCTCGGCGATCATGAACGAGCCGCTGAAGATCCAGAAGGTCCCGAAGGCCGAGCACGACGAGCGGGTGCGCCGGGCCATGGGCGATGTCGGCCTCGACCCGGATCGCTTCCTGGATCGCTACCCGCATCAGCTCTCGGGTGGTCAGCGTCAGCGCGTCGCCATCGCCGCCGCGCTCGTCCTCGAGCCCGACGGGCTGATCTGCGACGAGCCGGTCTCGATGCTGGATGCCTCGGTGCGGGCGCAGATCCTCAACGTTCTCGTCAACCTCCAGAAGCAGCGGGATCTGGCACTCATCTTCATCACCCACGACCTCAGCCTCGCCTGGTCGCTGTGCGATCGGATCGCCGTCATGTACCTGGGCCGGATCGTCGAGGAAGGGCGGTCGGTCGATGTGATCGAGCGACCCAAGCATCCCTACACGCAGGCGCTCGTCACCGCGATTCCGGTTCCCACGCCCGGCGGAGGCGGACGGCGCGAGCTGCTCAAGGGCGAGTTGCCCGACCCGACCGCGATTCCGTCCGGTTGCCGCTTCCATCCGCGCTGCCCGCGGCGGTTCGAGCCCTGCGACAGCGTCGACCCGAAGCTCGATCCCGGTCGGTGGGCCCGGTCAGGCGGCCGCGTGCCTCCTCCACGACCCCGCGGCGGCGGGCGAGTCCGGCTCGTGAGCGACCTCGCCAGGGCCGCTGGCGCGATCTCGTCGGGCCGGTCGGCCGGCTGCCGACCGGGCAGCGGAACGCGATCACCGATGTGCCCGGCGTCCGCGTCGGCCAGGCCCAGGCGGCCTCGGGCCAGAAGACCGGGGTCACCGTCGTCGCGCCGCCCGACGGGTCCCTGCCGGCGCCCGCCGGGACTGCGACGGTAAACGGCGTCGGCGAGCTGACCGCGAAGCTCGAGATCGAGGAGCGCGGGCGCATGGAGACCCCGGTGTACCTGTGCGGCTCGCACGCGATCGGGACGGTCCTCCAGGCGGCGATCACCGCCTCCGGCCGAGGACCGGACAACATCGTCCTCCCGGTCGTCGGCGAGTGCGACGACGGCGACCTCGCCGACTCACGGACGATCGTTGCCGGCGACGTCGAGGCTGCCCTCGCCGACCTCGGCGAGGAGGTGCGCGAGGGCACCGTCGGCGCCGGGACCGGGATGAACTGCTTCGACTTCCCCGGCGGCATCGGCTCTGCGTCGCGCCGCGTCGGCGACCATCACGTCGGCGTCCTGCTGCTCTGCAACTTCGGCGACCGCGAGTACCTCGACGTCCTTCGAGGGCGTCGACGGCGCCGACGGCCCGCTCGACTTCCCCTCGGATCGCCCCGCCCCGCACGGCTCCTGCATCGCCGTCTGCGCCACCGACGTCCCGCTCTCGCTCCTGCAGCTGAGGCGACTCGCGCTGCGCCCGCTGCTCGGCCTCGCCCGCGCCGGTTCCTACGGCGCCGAGGGCTCGGGCGAGATCGGGATCGCGTTCGGCACCGAGGGCGGGGTGAACGGGAGGAGAGGGTGTTTCCGACGACGTCGATCAACCTCGTCTTCGCTGGCCGCCTTCGAGGCCGCGCAGGAGGTCGGTCTACAACTGCCTGGTCGCCGCTCGCCCGTCCGAGCGGCTCGACGGGACGATGCAGCCCACGTTCCCGATCGACGCGATCGTCGCGGTCGGTCGCCTCAGGCCGTGGGAACGGCCTCGGCTGAGACTCTCCTCGACCGGCGCTGCTCGGCGGCCGGCTGAGGAAAGCCGACCATGTCGCTGCAGCGAACGAGCAGGTAGCCGGCGATGCTGCCGACGAACGCGATCCCGGCGCCGATCAGGAGGATCTCGTTGAGGCCGCCGACGAACGCCTGGTTCGCCGCGTCGAGCGCCTGTGCGCGGAGACTGCGGCGGGATCGAGGCGACCGCGGCCTCCGTTGCGCCGGACGAGACGGCGTCGGAGAACGCCCGCGGGGCCTGCGGCAGCAGGTCCGCGAGCTTCGAGTCGACCCGGCTCTGGAAGATCGCCCCGAGCGCCGCGACGCCGGTCGCGATGCCGACCTGGCGGAACGTCGAGTTGATTCCCGAGGCCATGCCGGCGCGCGCCGGCTCGACGACGCCGATCGCGACCGCGGCGATCCCGGGGTTCGTCATCCCGATCCCGATGCCGGAGATCAGGAAACCCGGGCAGCAGCACGGTCCAGCTGTTGCCGACCTCGAGGCCGTGCATGAGGACCAGGCCGACGCCGACGAGCAGCAGCCCCGAGCCCATCAGCACGCGATGCTGCACCCGGCCCTCCGAGAGGCGGGCGGAGATCGGGGCGACGATGAACGAGAGCAACGTCAGCGGCAGGAACCGCAGGCCGGCCTCGAGCGGTGAGTAACCGAGCACGTCCTGGATGTAGAGCGTCAGGTAGAGGAACAGAGCGAACATCCCCGCCGACAGGCAGAAGGCGACGATCGACACGCCCGTGAAGGAGGGCTTGCGGAAGAGCGCCAGGTCGAGCATCGCGTTCTTGCGATGCAGTTCGATCGCGACGAAGGCGGAGAGCAGCGCGACCGCGCCGATCAGGCAGGTGAGGATGATCGGGCTTCCCCAGCCTTCGGCGTTGCCGCGGATCAGGCCGAAGATCAGGGCGAAGAGGCCGAGCGAGAACGTGACCAGACCGGGGACGTCGATCGGCTGCGGGTCGGTCGCCTTGACGTTGACGAGCTTCGTCTCGGTGATGAAGATCGCGGCGATCCCGATCGGGACGTTGACGAAGAAGATCCACTCCCATCCGAGGCCCTCGGTGAGGATCGCCGCCGATCAGCGGCCCGATCGCGACGGCGCCGCCGACGGTCGCGCCCCAGATCCCGATCGCCTTGGCGCGCTCGCGGCCCTCGAACTCCTGCGCGATCAGCGCGAGCGAGGTGGCGAACATCGCAGCGGCGCCCGTGCCCTGCAGCCCGCGGCCGAGGTTCAGCAGCGTCGGGTCGCCGGCGAGCCCGCAGAGGAACGACGCGAACGTGAACAGGGCGAAGCCGATCGTGAACACGCGCCGCCGGCCCAGCCGGTCGCCGATCGAGCCGAAGACGAGCAGGAAGGAGGCGAGCGTCAGCGCGTAGGCGTCGACGACCCACTGGAGGCTCGACAGGCTGGCGTTGAGGTCCGACTGGATGTCGGGGAGAGCGACGTTGACGATCGTCACGTCGATCAGGAGCATGAAGGTGGCCACGCACACGGCCAGGAGGGTCCAACGCTTGCGAGTCATCTGGGCTAGGCTTCCCCTTAAGTGGTTGATCTGATCATCAGTAAAGCTGACGATCAGGCTAGCGAATTGATTCAGAAGATGTCTTCCCCATCCGCCATCCGAGCCGAAACCGAGGCCGACCCGGCCGTGCAGCCCATGCTCGCCGAGCGCGTCGGCTTCCTCTTCGCCAAGCTCCACCAGCGCTGGGCGGTCGAGTCGATCGCAGTCCTCCGGGACGCCGGGGTCGGGCTCTCGGGCCTGCACTTCGGCGCGCTGTCGGTCATCGACGGGCTCGGGCCGATGTCCCAACAGGCTCTCGGCGAGTACATCGGCAAGGACCGGACGACGATCGTCGCGATCGTCGACGAGCTCGAGGAGGACGGCCTCGTCGAGCGCCGGCGCAACCCCGACGACCGTCGCGCCTACGCGCTCCAGGTAACACCCAAGGGTCATGACTGGCTGACGCGTGCCAAGCCGGCCCTGGTCACCGCGGAGGACGACCTGCTCGAGGCGCTCGACCCCGAGGAGCGCGCCACCTTGATGAGCCTCCTCCAGCGCGTCCTCTTCGGCCCGGCCCCGCGAAGCTGATCCAGTCATGCGGGGCGTCGACGGCAGGGAGGTCGCGGCGGTCTTCGTCGGCGGCTTCGTCGGAGCGCTCGCCCGTCTCGGATTGATCGAGGCGCTGCCGCACGGGGCGGCTCGAGTGGCCGTGGCCGACCTTTCTCGCAAACGTGCTCGGCGCGTTCGCCCTCGGCTGGTTCGCCACGAGGTTGCAGGAACGACTGCCCGTGTCGGCCTACCGCAGGCCGCTCCTCGGCACGGGCTTCTGTGGCGCCCTCACGACCTTCTCGACGATGCAGCTGGAGATCGTCCGGATGCTTCAGGGCAACGATCCCATCCTCGCTTTCGTCTATACGGCCGCGAGCGTCCTCGCCGGATTCGCAGCGGTCGTGCTGGCGACCGGCCTGGCGAGAAGGGCGAGGCTCGCGTGAGCATCGCGACGGTGATCGCCGTCGGGCTGCTCGGCGGTTGCGGGGCGGTCGCCCGGTTGCTCGCCGACGGTTCCGTTTCGGCCCGGTTGCCGATGACCTTCCCGATCGGGACGTTCGCGATCAACATGACCGGCAGCCTCGCCCTCGGCGTGCTCGCCGGAATCACGACCGATGTCGAGGCGCTCCGGCTGCTCGCCACCGGATTCCTCGGTTCGTTCACAACGTTCAGCACCTGGATGTTCGAGAGCCAGCGGCTCGCCGAGGACGGCGAGGGCGGGCCGACGATCGCCAACATCGCCGGCAGCCTGATCGTCGGCATCCCCCTGGCATGGATCGGGCTGCAGATCGGTGGACTGCTGTGAGCGGTGCTGCGGGGCTCGGCCTGACCGCCTTCCTCGGGGAGCGCGACTCCCACCGAGGGCGGCTTCCTCGCCGAACGGGTCGTCGACGAGCTGGCGGGCGCCGGGGTGGAGGCCGGGCTGCTGATGCGCGGCGTCGAGGGCTTCGGGTCCAAGCACCTGCGCCGCACCGACCGCCTGCTGACCCTGTCCGAGGACCTGCCGATCGTCGTTTCGGGGGTGGGGGAGGCCGAGGCGGTCGAGCGGGCCGCGAGCGCGATCGACGAGATCGTCGGCGAGCGGCCCGTGACCCTCAACGACCTCGTTCTCTTCGACGCGACCGATCCGCTCGAGCCCGATCGGAACTGGCCCGCCGGACCCTGGGTCAGGTCGACGATCCACGTCGGCCGGGGGCGCCGGATCGGTGGGCGGCCCGCCTACGAGGCGGTCGTGACCCGGCTACGCGCCGCCGGAGTCGAGGGTGCCACCGTCCTGCTGGGCGTCGACGGAATCCTCGGCGGGCAGCGGCGCCGGGCCGGGTTCTTCTCCCGCAACCCCGACGTCCCCGCCGTCGTCGTCTCGATCGGGAGCCTGGATGCGATCGAGCGCGGCCTGTCGTCGGTGCGGGCGCTTCCCGGAGAGCGGATCGTGACCGTCGAGAACGCACACGTTTGCAAGAGCGCGGGGAGCCGCCTCGATCCCGATGCGGCGATCCCGCGCCGCGACGAGCTGATCCGCCTGACGCTCCATTCGAGCGAGCAGGTCCACGTCGGAGGCCGCCCGGTCCACGTCGAGACCGTCCGAGCCCTGCGCGCTGCCGGGGCAGCCGGGGCGACCGCGATGCGCGGCATCTGGGGGTTCGACGGCAGCGCCCCTCCGCATGGCGACAGCCTGTTGAGTCTGCGGCGCCGGGTGCCGACGATCACCACGGTCGTCGACGGGCCGGCGGAGTCGCGCCGGTGGCTCGACCTCCTCGATGAGCTGACGCCGTCGCGTGGGTTGATCACGAGCGAGCGATTGACGCCCGCGCTCAGTCGCCGCTGATCGCCCCGAGCGAATCGACGACGGAGAGGAGCGACCCGGCGAGCATCGGGTAGAGGCTCTCCGGATCGAGTTCACCCTCGCGCCAGCCGTCGAGCGCACTCTCGGCGAAGTCGATGTAGGCGTTGAGGCCGGCGCGCACGGCGGGCGGAGGGTCCTCGGTCCCGAAGTGGTTGAGCGAGATCGCGGAGACGACGAACGCCCGGTAGTGGGCTCGCAAGGGCGTCGACCTCGGGATCGGCGGCGGCGCCCGCCTGCCGATGTACCAGCCAGATCTCCGTCGGCGCCATCGCGTGCTCGAAGAACCTCGAGAAGTTGGCGGCCAACCGCTCCTCGATCGGGGTGTCGGAGTCGACGACCCATCCCTCGGTGAGCTCCGAGCCGACCCGTTCGACCGCGGCGATGAACAGGTCCTGGAGCCCGCGCGGGAAGTAGTGGTAGATCAGGGTGCGGGTCACGCCTGAGCGCTCCGCCACCTCCTCGAGCGTCAGGCCGCTGTACCCGAGCTCGGCGACGACCCCGATCGTCGCGTCGATGAGCTGGTCGCGCCGGGCATCGGGTCGCAGGCGCTTGGCGCGGGTCGTCGACAAGACTCTCGGCTCAGTCAAGGCCGTCCGGGACGGGGTAGACGTCGCCGGCGTCCTCGTCGTCGTTCAGCGGGCGGTCGAGCACGAACACCTCTACGGCGTAATCGGGATAGACGGAGTTGTCGCTGAGGAAGGCGGAAACCTTGCACCCGGTCTGCTCCTGGATCAACGTGCAGGCGGCTTCCCGCATCGCTCCCTGGAAGCCCCTCCGGACCTCGCGGACGAGGGCCGCTCGATCGTCTTCGGCAAGGGTCTTCTCGGCCACCGTGAGCGTGTCCCGGAGGAGCACGACCACGACGCCGTCGTTTATGTGGGTCCAGGCGTGCGTCGGCCCGCGCCCCACGTACTCCTTGAACAGGCCGACCATGCCGCGAGATATCTCACGACGCTGCTGATGCTTGCTCTCCGTCTGCGTTTCGGCCATTGGGCCGGGGAATCGTACGGGTCAGGCCGCCCTCCCTGACTCACTGTCCTCGAGATCCCCTTGAACGGCGCTGAGGAGCTTGGTCAGTGAACGCCGCAACAGCCTCGAGACCTGCATCTGCGAAACGCCGATCCGCTCGCCGATCTGGCGCTGGGTCAGCCCCTCCTCGAACCGCAGGCGGAGCGCCTCACGCTCGCGATCGTCGAGCTCGACCGCGGCTCCGGACATCCGCGCCTCGGCGGCGTCGAACCCGAGATCGATGGTGGGGATCGTCTCGGCGATCGTCTGGCCCTCCTCCTCCTCGGTCGACGCCGCCGGACGATCGAGGGACATCGGGGTCCGCGTGGAATCGGCCTCCATCGCTTCGAGCACCCTGATCGGGTCGTGCCCGGAGAGCCGGGCGACATCGGCGACCGTCGGCTCGCGGCCGTGCTCGCCGCGGAAGTCGGCGACGATCGAGTTCACCTTGGCGATCTCCTCCTGCAGGCTGCGAGGGACGCGGATCGACTGGGTGTTGTCGCGGAAGTGGTGCTTCAGCGTGCCGAGGATCACCGGGGTCGCGTAGCTCGAGAAACTGACGCCGCGCTCGAGGTCGAAGCGGTCGACGGCCTTGATCAGACCCTCGTAGGCGACCTGGAGGAGATCGTCGAACGGCTCGCGGCCGGATCGGTAGCGGCCGGCAAGTGCCTTGGCGAGGGGAAGGAAGCGCTCGATCACCTCGCGGCGCTTCGCGGGGTCCCGGGTCTTGGCGAACTCCTCGATCAGCGCGCGATCGCGTCGATCGCGCAGTTCGTCGGAGCGCCCGCGATCAGCGGGGTCGGGGTGAATGGTGTTGTGACGCATCGAGCCTCCATGGGCTTGACGCATCTCTGCAAGTCGCTCGGGGGAGTGGCTGTGGCCCCTGGATCCCGTCGTGACCTAAAGCTGCTTGCTTTGGGAACCGCGCTCCGGCCTGAAGACCGCGGCGGCTGAGTTCAGGGTATCAAGTTCGCGGCGACCGGGACGGGGTTTCTTCGGGGTGTCCATAACTCTTCGCTAACGATTTGCTAACGTACGGGTCGTCCGCTGAAGATCTCGGTCCACATAACCGGCCGGGAAAGCGGGGGACCCACAAGTTGGGGCGAATCATGGCTACTTGTCACGTAGCGCCTGCTCTTTGGCGCGAGCCCGTCAGCTAACCCCGCAAGCAACAGAAAGAGCTGATGAGCATTAACACCTCACGTTTTTCGACGCGCCCGAAACTTGGGCTCCTGATCGCACTCGGCCTTGCCGTGGCGGCCTTCTCGTTCGTACTCGGCGCCGGCTCGGCGCAGGCTTCCGGCGGAATCGGCACCGGTTCCGGTGGCGGCGATTCGTCCGGCAGTCGCAGCAGCGAGGCCAAGTACGACCGCCTCTGGGACAACGTCTCCAGCCGCGACAAGCGCTGGGCGAAGAAGACCGCCAGGTGCGAGTCGGGCGGCGACCCGAACGCAATCGGCGGCGGCGGCCGTTACCGCGGCGCGTTCCAGTTCATGAAGGCGACCTGGCGCACCTCGCCGAAGTCGCCGGGCGGCGATCCGATCGACTACTCGTACACGACGCAGGCCGTCGTGGCCGTCAAGCTCAAGCACCGCGACGGCGCTGGCCACTGGCCCGTCTGCGGGTAGCCAGATAACTGCGCGACTCGCAGGGCTCCGCCGCGCTCGACTGCGCCGGGCCTTCGGGCGGAGCCGAGGGCCCTCCCGCTGTGCAACTCGGCGCCTAGACCGGGTGCCGAGGTGATCTGGCCGTAGGGGCCGGTCGTTACCCTTTCGGGGTTCAGGGATGTCGCAATACTCGAGAAATAGGCGCCAGCGCAAACGCGGCTCGGCGGGCAAGAAGATCGTCGGCGTTCTGCTCGGCGTTCTCAGCCTGATCGCGCTCGCGGTCGGCGGGCTCGGCCTGTGGGTCCTGAACGTCGCGGCCGACGCACCCGACATCGACACACTCCATCCGGCGAGCGACGGCGCCAACTCCCAGATCTTCGACGCCGCGGGCAACAGCCTCGGCTACGTCCAGTCCGACATCCTCCGCGAGCCGGTCAAGCTCGACGAGATCCCGAAGGATCTCCAGGAGGGGACGATCGCGATCGAGGACTCGAACTTCTACGAGCACGGCGGTGTCGACTACGCGGCCATCGTTCGCGCCGCCTTCGCCAACGCCGAGGCCGGTGAGGTCCGGCAGGGTGCATCGACGATCACCCAGCAACTCGTTCGCAACCTCTACATCGACAACCCCAAGGACGACATCGAGCGCAAGATCCAGGAAGCCAAGATGGCGCAGCAGTACGAGGACGAGCACTCGAAGGACCAGATTCTCGACGCCTACCTCAACACCGCCACCTATGGCACCAACCTGGGTAAGTCCGCCGTCGGAGTTCAAGCGGCCGCCGAGGAGTTCTTCAACAAGGACGTCAAGGACCTTGGGCTCCGCGAGTCGGCGCTGCTCGCCGGCCTCCCGCAGGCGCCCTCCGAATACAACCCCTTCACGAACCCCAACGATGCGACCGCACGGCGCAACGAGGTCCTCGACGCGATGGCGAGCCAGGGTTACATCACCCCGGCCAAGGCCGAGTCGGTCAAGAAGGAGGGGCTGGGTCTCGAACGCGGCACGAAGTACACGACCCGTTCCCAGCCGTTCTTCTTCGACTTCGTCCAGAACGAACTGATCGACAAATACGGACTGAAGACCGTCCGCCAGGGCGGCCTCAAGGTCTATACGACGCTGAACCCGACCGATCAGGCGGCGGCCGAGCAGGCGATCGCCAACGCTCCGCCGGTCATCGGGGCCGCGCGGGCACTCGTCTCGACCGACACGAATACGGGGGCGATCATCGCGATGGCGTCCTCCCAGTCCTACGACACGAGCCAATTCAACCTCGCCGCTGACGGCGAGCGTCAGCCGGGCTCGTCGTTCAAGCCCTTCGTCCTGACGACCGCCGTCGATCAGGGCATCGACCCGAATACGACGACCTATCCGGCGCCCTCGACTATCACGCTGACCTCGCCCTACAGCGAGCCCTGGACGGTGGTCGGCGGAGCCGGCGGTTCAATCACGCTGGCTAACGCAACCGCGAACTCGATCAACACGGTCTACGCGCAACTCGGCATCGACGTTGGCCCCGAGAACTTCACCGACATGGCGCACAAGCTCGGGATCACCTCGGAACTGCAGGGCGTACCGGCGGAGGCGCTCGGCGGTACCAGCACCTGCTGCACCGTCCTCGAGATGTCGAACGCCTACGCGACCATCGCCAACGGCGGCGTCCATCACGACCCGACCGCGATCCGCAAGGTCGTGTTCCCGAACGGCGACGTCGACGAGCCCGAGAACCCCGAAGGCAAGCGCGTGATCAGTGACGGGGTGGCGTACACCGTTGCCACCGTCATGGAGGGGACTCTCGACTTCGGCACAGCCGCCGGCTACGACCTGCCGGGCTGCACCGCGTCGGGCAAGACCGGAACGACCGAGGAGCAGTCGGACGCCTGGTTCGTCGGTTACACGCCGGACGTGGCGACGGCCGTGTGGACCGGTAACCCCGACGCTCGCACGCCGCTGCCCGGCTACGGCGCCACCCTCTCGGCGCCGGTCTGGCAGAGCTACATGGAGGTCGCGGCCACCAAGAACTGCCGCGATTACCCGCAGCCCAAGGATCCGGCGAACCTCTCGACCTACTCGAGCAGCACCGCTGCGTCGTCGTCCGACTACACGGACTCGTCCACCTCGACGACGACGGCGCCCGACACGGGCGCGGCCACGACCGCTCCGCCCGCCGGAGCGGATGCCAACGGAGACGGCTATCCCGACAACCAGTACTCGCCGGGCATCCAGGACAACGGCGGCAAGTAGCCGCTGCCGCCCGGTCAGTTCGCTGCCAGCCGCCCGGACGTCGTGACCGCGGAGCCCTCGGGACCGCGCTCACCGGCCCCCGGTCCCCAGGCTGCGAAGGCGTCGCGGGCGGTCAGCCGCTCGCCGCACTCGCTGCAGTAGCCACGATCATCGACCTCGCCGCCGCAGTCCTTGTGATGGATGACGACCGGCGCACCGTGATCGGCGAGATAGCGGTCGCCCCAGTGCATCATCGTGATCATCACCGGCCAGAGGTCGATGCCCTTCTCGGTCAGGAAGTACTCGTGACGGACGGGCCGCTCCTGGTAGGCGCGCTTCTCGAGGATCCCCTCGTCGACGAGGCGGGCCAGCCGGCTCGACAGGACGTTGCGGGCGATCCCGAGGTCCTCCTGAATGGCGTCGAAGCGGCGCTTGCCGTAGAAGACGTCGCGGATCACGAGCAGCGTCCAGCGTTCGCCGAGGATCTCGAGGGAGCGGGCGACGGAGCAGACCTGGTCGTAGTCGCGGTTCAGCATCGAACGTGATGTTGGCACACTTGGTTGCATCAAGCAACTCAGCCGCTCGTTTTCCGGTACTCTCGGTTTCGTCAAGCAACTCGATCCGCCCAAAGGGGCGGAGGAGGAGGCCCACATGAGGCCCACCGACAACGGCAGCAAGGTCCGCAGAGCACGCCGGCCAGACGGTTCGACGAGGCCCGAGCAGCTGTTCGCGCTCACCAACAAGGAGATCATGGACGACCTCATGTACGGCCGCGGCCCGCGGCCCGAACGGAGGATCGGCCGATGAGTTCATCGTCGCTCGATGCCGCCGCAGAGCACGCGGCACGCTCCCCGGAGACGACCCGGACCCGCACCCTGACGTGGCAGGACCCGGTCCCGGTCGCCGCCGAGGGGGCCGCGATGGCCGGGCTCGACTACATGCGCGCCCTCTCCCGCGGCGAGATGCCACCGCCTCCGATCGCGGTCGTGATGCGCATGCAGCCGATCGAGGTCAACCCCGGCCAGGTCGTGTTCGAGGGGCGGCCGGGCGAGGAGCACTACAACCCGATCGGCGTCGTCCACGGCGGCTACGCCTCGACGTTGCTCGATTCGGCGATGGGCTGCGCGGTCCATTCGACCCTCGCGGCAGGCGAGGCCTACACCTCGCTCGGCCTCGAGGTCAAGTTCCTGCGGCCGATCACCCGCGAGGTCGAGGTGGTGCATGCGCACGGAGACGTCGTCCACCGCGGCCGCCGCCAGGCGACCGTCGAGGCGCGCATCACCGACGTTGACGGAGAGCGGATCTATGCCACCGGCACGTCGACCTGCATGATCTTCACATGAGGCAACTCCTCGCCTAGGATGCGGCCATGCCAAGGGAGTCAGGAGCACGAGCGCTCGCCGGTTCTGGAGTCGGCAGCGCCCGGGTAGGGTGCCGCGAATGGCTCGAGAGGACGTCTGGTTCACCTCCGGCGGCGATCGGTGCGCCGCCTGGTGGTATTCGCCCGAGGGCGACGGCAACGGCCGCGCCGTCGTCATGGCGAACGGGTTCAGCCTGACCCGCCACGACGGTCTGCCTCGTTTCGCCGAACGCTTCTCCGAGGCCGGCTATCGCGTCCTTCTGTTCGATCACCGATTCCTCGGCGACTCCGGGGGTGGGCCCCGTCAGCGTTTCCGCTCCTCCGAACACGAGGAGGACTGGCGCAATGCATTCGCCTTCGCCCAGGCACGCGACGGGGCCGAGAACGGGGTCATTCTCTGGGGCTATTCCTTCGCCGGGGCCCACGCCACCCGGATCGCCTCCGAGCGGCGAGATGTGGCCGCCCTTCTGGTCCTGTGTCCCTTCGCCGACGGTCTCAAGCGGGTGCTGAAGACGCCCTCCGCCCTGTCGGCCTGGGTGATGCCGCGGGCGATCATGGACATCGCCGGACGCCACAACCTGATCCCGGTGACCGCACAGCCCGGCGGCCGTGCCGCGATGACCTTCCCCGGCGAGGCCGACGGTTTCGCGCGGACGGTTGTGGAGGGCTCGCCATGGCGGAATCAGATCTCGCCCGGCGTATTCGCCACCGTCGGTATGCACCGGCCGGTTCGCTGGGCCAAGCGGATCGCCTGTCCGGCCTTCGTCGGGCTCGGGGAGCGGGACATCACCGTCGATGCCTCCGCGATCGAGAGGCTCGCGGAACGCGCCCCGCGTGGGGAGCTGCATCGTTACCCCTATGACCACTTCGAGCCCTTCGCACCCGATGCAACGGATCGGATCGCCGCCGACCAGATCGAGTTTCTCGGCCGAAACGGCCTCAGCTGACGTTCGAGTCCCGAGGACCGTCGGTGTGCAGGAACAGAACGGGTCCGTCGTCGAAGCCGCCGGCCGCGTTGATCGCGAGCAGTCCTGACATCGCCTTTGCGGTGTAGACCGGATCGAGCGCCAGGTGCTCGCACTCCGCGCAGCTGCGCCGGGCGGCCTCGGAGTCCGGCGTCGGGTACCCATATCCCTCCCCGAGCCATTCCTCGGAGGTCTCGATCGCCAGCTCGCCGTCACCGGCCGGGAACGGTGCGCCGCGCTTGCGGAGCAGCTCCACGGTCCGGTTGCCCAACCGGTTCAGTGCCCGGGCGTCGAGCGGCAGTGAGTCGTTGACGACGATTCCCACGACCTTCGTACGGAGCCCGGCCAGCCGCAGGCCGACCGCGAGGCCGGCCGCCGTGCCACCCGACCCGACGGCCGTGACGACGTGCGACGGCTCCGGCAGGTCTCCCGCCGCGACCTGGTCGGCGATCTCCAGGGCTGCCTCGACATAACCAAGCGCGCCGACCGGAGACGAGCCTCCGGCGGGCAGGTAGTAGGGAGGTCTGACCCCGTCGAAGTGGCGCAGATACAGCGCTGGGGCGAGCGCGATCGTGCGCGCCTTCGAGTGCGTTCGGTGGATGGTCGCGCCGGACGCGTGCAGGCGTTCGAGCTGAGCGCGGACGTGTTCGTCGACGGGCTGATCGATCAGGACGAGCACCGTGCTCAGGCCCTGATCGCGGCCGTAGAGCGACGCGGCCAGGCCCCAGTTCGTCCCGAGCCCGCCGACCGTCATCAGCGTCCTGGACCCCCGGCGCTTCGCCTCCGGCAGGATCCATTCGAGCTTTCTGACCTTGTTGCCGCCCCATCCGCCGTCGCCGTAGACGCCGTCGTCCTTGATCCAGATCGGCGCCCGGCCGCCGGAGAGCCCGTTCAGCTCGACGAGCTCGCGGACGGGGGTGGGACGATCGGAGAGCGGAAGGTGGGGGAGGGTCCCCATGAGCTCGGGCTCGGCCCTGTGGAGCAGTGGCTCCGCGCCGTGACCCCCGCTCATGCCGCCGCCCCGAGGACGCGGTCGACGTAGGCGTTCGCGAAGACTTCGTCCGGATCGAGCCGGTGGCGCACGGCGGCGAAACGCTCCCAGTCGGGGTACATGGTGCTCAGTGTCGCCGACGTCTGCGTGTGTCGCTTGCCCCAGTGCGGACGGCCGCCGAAGTCGACCAGCAGCTCCTCGACCTCGCCGAAGTACTCCGACCAATCGATCCCGCGGAACTGATGGACGGCGATGTAGCAGCTGTCTCGTCCGTTGGCCGGGCTCAGGAAGGCGTCGTCGCCGGCGACGAAGCGGACCTCGATCGGCACCGGCACGTCGAATCGCTTCGACTCGGCGACCTCTCGCACCGCCTCGCACGGCCGCTGCCGCCCGGCCGCGGGGAATCGCGTACTCCATCTCGGTGATCGGCACCCGGCGGGGGGTGCGGAAGACGCGATAGGAACGATCGCGAACGCGCCGACTCCCGGAGAGGCTCGAGCAGAGCCGGTTGAGGCGTGGGATGAATGCCGGCTGCGCCCGGCCCAGCGCGCAGATCCCCCAGTAGGCGTAGTTCGTCATCAGAACCTCGTCGAACCATTCGAGTGGACGGGGCCGCGGGTGCGGAGCCGTGTCGATCCGGTTGCAGGCCTTCGTCATCGCCAGGTCGCTGTGGGGAAACGTGAAGAACCCGAAATGGTCGTTCTCCGCCACGAGTTCGTCGAGGCGATCGAGCGTTTCCTCGATCGGCGCCGTCGTCTCGACGGCCTCGAGCGTGAATGCCGGGACCACCCGAAGGGTCGCCGCGGTCATCACCCCCAACGAGCCGAACGAGACCCGCGCGGCCCGCCATGCGTCCGCGTCGCTCTCCTCGTCGATCTCCAGCGAGCTGCCGTCGGCGAGCGTCAGTTCGATCGAATGGAGCCCGGTCGAGATGTTGCCGAGCTTCCCGCCGGTCCCATGGGTGCCCGTCGCCGCGGCGCCGGCCAGCGACTGGACGTCGATGTCGCCGAGGTTGGCGAACGCCGAGCCCATCCTCCCAGAGGACATCGCTGAGCGCCCCGAGCGTGATCCCGGCCTCGACCCTGACCAGACCGGTCTCGCGGTCGATGTCGACGATGCGATCCATCCGGTCCAGCGACAGCAGGGTGCCGTCGGTCAGGACGGCGTCGGTGAACGAGTGTCCCGAGCCGGCGACCCTGACGGTGCGTCCGCCGTCACGGGCCCGCCCGATCGCGCTCGCGACGGCGCCTCGCTCGGCGGGCCGCTCGAAGGCGGCCGGTCGGCAGCTCTGGTCGCCGGCGAAGTTCGTCCAGGTGGCAGGCATCGGATCGGTCAACCCTAGGCGGGTCTGGGTGCGGTTTGGGCGGCGAGAACCGACACGCACTCATGTCCGCGGTGGTAACCTGCCGCCGCGCACCGGGATCGGGGCCTGCTGCGACTGCACCCAACTGGAGGAGAGACCACGTTGAAGAGGATTTCCCGGCTGTTCGCAGCCATGCTCGCCGTAGCTATGTGCGCCACCTTCGCCTCGTCGGCGCTTGCGGCTGACGGAAGCACGGTCGCGTCGAAGAAGGTTTCGATCAAGATCAAGAGCAAGAGCCAGAAGGAAATCCTCAAGAGCGGCATCCCCGTCCAGATCAAGGGCAAGAAGGCCAAGAAGGGCAAGAAGGTCAAGAAGATCACGGTGGAGATCGAGTCCAGCACCTTCGACAACCCCTCGTTCGACTCGCTCGCCAAGCCGAAGAAGATCAAGCTCAACAAGAAGGGCAAGGCCAACGTCTCGCTGAAGCTCTCGGGCGGCGGGAAGTCCGAGGTGGCGACCTGCCAGGCGCGCACGATCAAGGTCACGGCCAAGAGCGCGACCGCCAAGTTCGCCCTGACGCGCGACACGGCCGACTGCAAGCCGGGGGCCGTCAACCTGCAAGAGGCCGACAAGTGCGACTTCATCGGCGACCAGTCGGAGGGGCAGTGCCTGCTGCCGTTCCCGGACGACTTCTACACGGTCAACGACCCGACCTCGAGCACGGGTCGCAGGGTCAATCTCCAGACCTCCGCGATGCCCGCGAACGCCAGCGAGATCCACATGGACGCCGCTCCCTACAACGAAGCCGAGGGCTTCAGCCCGGGCCAGTCGATCGTCGTCAAGGCGCCGGGGATGGACACGCAGGAGGCCGCGGCGGCCACCGGCGCGGTGCCGCTCAGCGACCTCGGCCAGTACTCGGATGACGGCGCTCCGGTCGTCGTAATCGACGCAACCACCGGCGAGCGCTGGCCGATCTGGGTCGAGGTCGACTCGAACACTGATACGGCTGCCGAGGCCGCGATGCTGATCCATCCAGCGGTCAACTTCGACTCAGGCCATCGCTACATCGTCGCGATGCGCAACCTCAAGGATGCCGACGGCAACACGCTCGACGCTCCGGCGGGCTTCCGCTACTACCGCGACGACCTGCCCTCGAGCGATCCGGAGATCAACGACCAGCGCGATCGCTTCGACAGCATCTTCAACACGCTCAAGGACGCGGACGTCAAGCGAAGCGACCTCTACCTGGCGTGGGACTTCACGGTCAACTCGGACGAGAACATCGCCCAGTACACGCTCTCGATGCGCAACCAGTCGTTCGCCGATCTGGGCGACACGAACCTGGGCGACAACGTCGTCCAGGGCGCCGCGCCGGACTTCACCGTCACTGGCGTCACCAACTACCAGACGACGGACGGTGGGCCATTTCCGCAGGACACGAACATGGCACGCAAGGTCGAGGGCACGTTCCAGGTGCCGTGCTACATGACGGCGCCGAGCGGCGGTAACCCCTGCGATCCGGGCGCTCGACTGAACCTCGATTCGAACGGCGTTCCGCAGCAGAACGGGACCTGGACGGCCAACTTCACCTGCATGATCCCCTACAGCGCCCTTAACGATCCGGCGCGGCCGAGCGTCTACGGACACGGCCTGCTCGGTGACGCCGGCGAGGCGACGTCAGGCCCGCAGAAGGCGTTGGGCAACGGCCACAACATCGTGGACTGCGCCACCGATGAGATCGGCATGTCGGAGAACGACGTCGGCAACACCATCGGAATCCTGCAGAACATGAGCAAGTTCCCGCAGCTCGCCGATCGACTCCAGCAGGGGCTCATCAACGGCCTCTACCTCGGTCGCCTGCTCAACAACAACGACGGGTTCGTCACCGACGAGGCCTTCACCGTTGACGGCGATGACGGCGTCAACACCGACGACAACCCGGTCATCGACACGTCGCGCCTCTACTACAACGGCAACAGCCAGGGCGCGATCTTCGGCGGTGCCTGGACGGCGCTCTCGCCGGACGTGACGCGCTCGTCGCTGGGCGTCGGCGGGATGAACTACTCGGTCCTGCTCAACCGCTCGGTCGACTTCGACACCTACGCGACGTTCCTCGACCCGGCCTACCCGAACGAGCTCACCCAGCAGCTGGTGCTCTCGATGATCCAGATGCTCTGGGATCGCGGCGAGACGAACGGCTACGCGCACCGTCTCACGACCAACCCGCTGCCGGACACCCCGCCGCACGAGCTGCTGATGAACATCGCCCTCGGCGACCATCAGGTCAGCAACTACACGGCGGAGACGATGGCACGGACGATGGGCACAGCCCAGATCCACTCACCGGTGGTCTACGACGGCCGCTGGCCCGGCGTCGACTACGGCTGGGATCTGACTCCGATCGCGAGCTACCCGTACAACAGCGGCTCCGCGCTCGTCTACTGGGACGGCGGCCCGACCACGTTCGCGGGCGGCACCGATACGGATCCGATCCCGAACGTCCCGAACAGGAGCGGAAGCGATCCGCACAGCTACCCACGGAACACCGCTGAGGAGCAGCAGATGGTCTCCGACTTCCTGCAGCCGAATGCGACGAGTCACATCACCGACACCTGCGCAGGGGCGCCCTGCTACAGCCATGGATTCACCGGTCCGTAGCTCGTAACCCTTAAGTAATCGAGACGGCCGGCGCGGTTCATCCGCGGCGGCCGTTTCTCTTTCCAGGGGTTTTGCTGTACGGTTCCGGCCGTCGGGTTGCCCTACGTTCACTGGCAGGCGCCCGAGAGGTTCAAGTTTCTCGCTGCTCCAGCAATACGGCTGGGTGTTTTCGGGGCCGACGAATCTCCCCGAATTACAACGCTCACAAGGAGCAGCAAATGAGTACCACCTTCGCCGATCTCGGCGTGTCAAATATCGTCGCGACGGCCCTGTCCAAACGCGGCATCAAGAGTCCCTTCCCCGTCCAGGAGCTCGTCATCCGCGACGTGCTCGACGGCAACGACGTCCTCGTCCAGTCCCCGACCGGCTCCGGCAAGACGCTCGCCTTCGGCGTGCCCCTCGTCGATCTGATCGCGGCCGACGCCCGCCGACCGGCGGCGCTCGTCCTCGCCCCGACCCGTGAGCTCGCTCGCCAGATCGTCGACGAGCTCGAGATGATCGCCCGCGCCCGCGCCCTCAAGGTCGAGGTCGTCTACGGCGGCGTCGGCATGGAGCCGCAGATCCGCAAGGCGCCCAAGGCCCACATCCTCGTCGCCACCCCCGGCCGTCTCGAGGACCTGATTCAGCGCCGTGCACTGACCTTGAAGAACATCCAGACCCTCGTCCTCGACGAGGCCGACCGCATGCTCGACATGGGCTTCAAGCCCGCCGTCGACAGGATCGTCGCGCAGGTGCCGCGGGACCGCCAGACGCTCTTCTTCTCCGCCACGCTGGAAGGCGAAGCCGGTGATTTGGCCGCGACCTACACCCGCGACGCACGTCGTCACGTCAACGCTCCCGTCGTCGATCGCGCCGCGATCACCCACCGGTTCGTGCAGACGCCGAGCCAGGCGGCAAAGGTCGACGAGCTGATCGACGGGCTCGACTCCAACGAGCGGGGCCGGACCCTCGTCTTCGTGCGGACCAAGCGCGGCTGCGACCGCCTCGTCAAGAAACTGTCCCAGCGGGACGTCGTCTCCGTCGCCATGCACGGCGACAAGTCGCAGTCACAGCGTCAGAAGGCGCTGGCCCGCTTCGAGCGCGGTCAGGTCACCGTGCTGATCGCGACCGACGTGGCGGCTCGCGGGATCGACGTCTCGGAGATCACCCACGTGATCAACTTCGACGCACCCGAGGACGCGGACACCTACACGCACCGCACCGGCCGCACCGGCCGCGCGGGGGCAACCGGCGATGCCGTGACGTTCATCCTCGGCGATCAGGTCCACGACCTGCGCCGGATGGCAGCCGACCTGCGCCTCGTCCAGGAGTTCGACACGCGCAAGGGCGCGGAGCTCGGAAGTCCTTCCGGCGGCAATGGCGGCAACCGCGGCGGCGGCAACGCTCGCTACGGCGGCGACAACCGCGGTGGCGGCGGTCGCAACCACGGCGGCGGTCGCAACCGCAACCAAGGGTCGCAGCAGCGCAAGTCCAAGCAGGGCGGGGGCGGCTCGACCGGCCCGAAGCAGCGCAAGCGCCGGCCCAAGCAGGGCTCACGCAGCTCGTAGGCCGGTCTCGTCGGCTTCCTCGCCGCCCCTGACGGCGGCGAGGAGCTTCTCCAGCGACGCCTGAAGCAGGCGCGACACCTGCATCTGCGAAATGCCGATCCGAGCTCCGATCTCGCGCTGGGTGAGCCCCTCGTGGAATCGGAGTCGCAGGGCCTGACGCTCACGGGGGCGAAGCGGGGCGGCTCCCGCGGCGAGGTTGGACTCGATCCGCTCGAATCCGTCCTCGATCGAGCCGATCGATTCGACCATCGGCGATGTCGGCTCCTCGTCCCCCCGGTTCGAGGGCGCGTCGAGGGACAACGTCCTGCGACCCTCGTCGGCGCGGATCGCCTCGAGTACCTCGGCGCGCGTCAGGCCGGCGACTGCCGCAATCTCGTCGACCGTCGGATCCCTCTGCAGCTCGGCGCTGATCCGCTCGGTCGCGCCGTTGACCTGCGCGGTGCGCTCCTGCAGGCTCCGCGGCAGGCGGACGGTCCACGAGTTGTCGCGGAAGTGGTGGCGGAGCTCGCCGAGGATCGTCGGTGCCGCGAACGCGACGAAGTCGGACTGCTTCGCGGGGTCGTAGCGGTCGAGCGCCTTCAGGAGCCCGACGCTGGCCACCTGGACCAGATCCTCGAGCGCCTCGACGCCGCCGCGGTAGCGGAGCGCGAGTGACTGGGCGAGCGGCATGAATCGCTCGACGAGATCCTCACGGATCCGAGGATCTCTGGTTTCGGCGAACTGCCTCAACAGTCTTCGCTCGGCCTGACGGGCGCGTTCGCCCTGGGAGGATGAGGTCACGGCTGTGCCTTTCGGTCTCGCTGCTTACCGCGATGACGAGGCCCCTCCCATCCATTTCACCGGCGACTCTGCGCTGGGTTGTTCTGAAGCCCCTGTGACGGGGCCCCGATCAATCTACGCTCTTGGGCGCCGGCCGGATCAGTGCTTCTTGTACTTCAGCTTCACGGAGACCTTCTCGGTCGCCGCCTCGCCGCCGTCGGGCGTGAACTTGATCTGCGGCTTGACGGTCAGCTTGCCCTTCTTCTTCAGCTTCTTCTTGAGCTTGCCGGTCGGCTTCGACGGCGAGCTCGACCTTCGATGCCTTCGTCGGCTTGGCCGAATCGGAGGCGAGCGAATCGCCCGAGAGCTTCAGTGAGCCGGCGCCGGGCACCTTGACGTGAGGCTCGGCCGTGCCCTTCTTCTTGTTGCTCTTGCTGTCGACGACCTTGAACTCGTTCGAGGGAACGTCGGTCAGCCAGATCGGGGTCGAGTAGTCCTCGATGTAGGTCGTCCGATCCGTCGGTCCGGTTGACCTCGATCGAGTAGCGGCCGGACTCCGTTACGTCGTAGGTCTGGGTGATCCCGTCGCCGCTGATCGGCGTCGTGTCGATCGCAACTCCGTCCTGGAGAAGCGTCAGGTCCCAGGTGCCGGCGCGGCCGGTTGCGGTGATGCCGCTGACGGTCGCCTCCAGGCTCAGATCCTGGCCGGTGAGGCTAGTCGCCGATGATCGCCTGGTCGCTGTCGGCGTCGGTGGCCGTGAGTGTGATGTCCGGGCCGTCCGTTCCGAACGGTTTCGCGTAGGTGTGGCCGGCCTTGACCGCATTGACGATGCCCTGCCTGTTCAGCCCGCCCTCCGAGTAGACGCCCGTCGCACCCTCGCCGACGTGGGAGATGATGTCTGTGCCGGCCTTGTGGGCATCGCTGGAGGCAACCGCCGCGATGTGGGCGCCACTGTCGAGGGCGTGCTCGTAGAAGGCGATCGCATCCAGCGTGAACGGTCCCGAAGACAGCTCGCCGATCGAGTTGTGCACTTCGATCGCATCGACCTTCGAGAAGTCGGTGTCGTCGTCGGAGTAGGTCCAGGCGCAGCCGCGGCAGCCCGAGGGGTCGTTCTTGTAGGTCCCGGGGTGGTTGATCTGCGTCCAGCCGCCGCCGGCCTGGGCGTTCGCGAACTCGTCCTTCGGCAGTGCGCCGGCCTGGACCTGGGTCAGGTCGGCATCGTCGTAGGGGCTGGTGCCGCTCGCCGTGTAGATCGGGCCGCCGCGGAAGTCGGCGAATGCGGTGCTTCCCTGGTTGTTCCAATGGCCCTTGTAGGTAGTGACCTCGACGCCCGGGATCACCAGGTTGTTCGGGTATTGGTCGGCCTGTGCCTTCATGTCGGTATGGGCGATGTTGTTGTTGTGATCGACCAGCGTCACGAAGTCGAGGCCAGCTCCGCCACCGCCGAAGGCTGCGGCGAGCGTGTCGGTCATGGTCGCGTTGCCGGGCTCCTGCTCGCCATGGACGTGGAGATCGCCCATGTACCAGCCGGCTCCCTGACCGGTGTCGGCGGCCGGTGGCCCGCTCGGCGTGTAAGGGTTATTGCTCCAGACCGGATCGGTGCTGGTCAGGACCTGCACGTGGTAGTGGATGCCGTTCGCGTCGGCGGGGTCGACGTAGGCGATCCCGAGTTCGACCGCCCAGTCACCGGTCTGGATCGGCCCGGGCCTGTATGCGCGCGTGGTGAAGCCGTCGACGAAGGCCTTCTTGTCGGCGTTGTAGGTCGTAGTCGTCGGTGAAGCCGTTCTGGGCGATCGCGAGGTTCTTGACGGCGCTGCCGCTCCAGCCACGCCGGTCCGTCTGCTCGTAGGCGGGCGAGGAAGGGTTCGCCTTCGGCTGGTAGACGCCCATGTCAAGCGTGTTGGCGTTGGAGCCGGAGCACGTAGTCGCTCGGGTTGGTCGTACGAGTAACGGACCTGGATTCGCCGTCTGTCCCGGCGGGGACGGTGAACGGGATCTGCGAGGTAGCCGCCGGTCCGGTTCGCGTTGATATCGCCCTGGACGTCGAGAGCGACGTTGGTCATCCCGGTGCCGGTGCTGCCGGGCAGGCGGCAGTCCATCGCGTTCGCGGCTCCCGGCGCGAGCAGGCACGCCGCCGTCACGGCCAGCAGGCCGCTGATCGATCATCTCCCGTGAGGTGCATTCCTCCGATTATGAAGAGGACGCCGCGCGCGTGCGCCGGGCCGCGCGGACGCGATCGGTCTTCGAAAGGTTGACCTTGCGGAGGCGGACGGACTCAGGCGTGATCTCGACGTTCTCGTCCTCGCGGAGGAACTCGATCGCCTCCTCGAGCGAGAGCTGCTTGTGCGGGATCAGCCTGACCAGGATGTCGGCGCTGGCGGCGCGGACGTTGGTCTGGTGCTTCTCCTTGGTGGCGTTGACGTCGAGGTCGTCGGCGCGGGCGTTCTCGCCGACGATCATGCCCTCGTAAACGTCCTCGCCGGGGCCGATGAACATCGAACCGCGCTCCTGCAGGCTGAACAGAGCGAAGCTGGCGCTCTTGCCGGTCCGGTCGGCGACGAGCGCACCGGTCGGCCGGGTACGCAGCTCGCCCGCCCACGGTTCCCAGCGATCGAAGACGTGATGCATCAGCCCGGTGCCGCGGGTTTCGGTCAGGAATTCCGTGCGGAACCCGATCAGGCCGCGGGCGGGCACGAGGAACTCGAGCCGGACCCAGCCGGTCGAGTGGTTGACCATCTGCTCCATCCGGCCCTTGCGGACGGCGAGCGCCTGGGTCACGACGCCGACGTAGTCCTCGGGAACGTCGATGGCGAGGCGCTCGACCGGTTCGCAGACCCTGCCGTCGACCTCGCGGGTGACGACCTGCGGCTGGCCGGCCGTGAGCTCGAAGCCCTCGCGGCGCATCATCTCCAGCAGCACGACGAGCTGGAGCTCCCCGCGGCCCTGCACCTCCCAGGCGTCGGGTCGCTCGGTGTCGTTGACCCGGATCGAGACGTTGCCGACGAGCTCCTGTTGGAGCCGGTCGTAGATCTGGCGGGCCGTCAGCTTGCTGCCGTCGCGGCCGGCCAGGGGGGAGGTGTTGATGCCGACCGTCATCGACAGCGACGGCTCGTCCACGGTCGTCACGGGAAGCGGGCGCGGATCCTCGGGATCGGCGAGGGTCTCGCCGATCGTCACCTCCTCGAGCCCGGCGACGGCGATGATCTCGCCCGGCCCGGCCTCCGTGGTCTCGACGCGCTCGAGGTTCTGGGTCGTGTAGAGGGTCGTCACGTTGGCGCGGGTGATCGTGCCGTCCGCGCGGCACCAGGCGATCGGCTGGCCGGCGCGGATCGTTCCGTGGTGGATACGGCAGAGCGCCAGGCGCCCGACGTAGGGGGAGGCGTCGAGGTTGGTGACCAGGGCCTGAAGGGGATGCTCGGGGTCGTACTCGGGAGCCGGGATGTGCTCGACCATCAGATCCATCAGCGGCTTCAGGTCCGTTCCCTCCTCGCCCTCGGTCATCGACGCCCAGCGATCCTTGGCGTTCGTGTAGACGATCGGGAACTCGATCTGCGACTCCTCGGCGTCGAGATCGAGGAAGAGCTCGTAGACCTCGTCGACGACCTCGGCGATGCGGGCGTCCGGACGGTCCACCTTGTTGATCACGAGGATCACCGGCAGATGCCGTTCGAGCGCCTTGCGGAGGACGAAGCGGGTCTGCGGCAGCGGTCCCTCGGAGGCGTCGACGAGCAGGAGGATGCCGTCGACCATCGTCAACCCGCGCTCGACCTCGCCCCCGAAGTCGGCGTGGCCGGGGGTGTCGATGATGTTGAGCTTCACCCCCTCGTGGTCGACGGAGGTGTTCTTGGCGAGGATCGTGATCCCCTTCTCACGCTCGAGATCCATCGAGTCCATGACGCGCTCGTTGACGTCGGAGCCGGCGCGGAAGGCGCCGGACTGCCAGAGCATTCCGTCGAGCAGCGTCGTCTTGCCGTGGTCGACGTGGGCGACGATTGCTACGTTTCGCAGATCGTCGCGCGTCGCCAGTTGTAGTTGAAGCGGAAGAGGTCATGGGGGCGCGGGATGGTACGGATCGGCGGCGGCAGGCTCCTCACGGCTGTCTCCGAAGGTCGGGAACGCAGGTTCGCCACCGATAGTGCATTATGCGGAGCCGCCCCTCCGCTTTTGAAACTTCGACCCCGCACGGAGAACCTTTCACCTTGAGACGACTAGCCGATTTCTGCATACGCCATCGCCGCCTGACCGTCCTCGCCTGGGTCGTCGCCCTGTTCGTCGCCGGCGCCGCTGCCGGCAGCGCCGGTGAGAGCTTCTCGAACGATTTCAAGCTTCCCGATTCGGACTCGACCGAGGCGCTGAACCTGCTCGAGGACCGATTCCCCGCTCAATCGGGCGATCAGATCCAGATCGTCTTCGCAGACCAGGCCGGCATCGAGAGCCAGAAGGCCCAGATCGAGGACCTCCTGACCGAAATCGGTGGCATGGATCATGTGGATTCGGTAACGGCGCCGAGCGTCAAGGCGGGGTCGATCTCGGAGTCGGGGACGGTCGGCTTCGCGACCGTTTACCTCGACGGCCTGATCAACGAAAACGCCGACTTGATCGATGCGACCAACGACATCGCCGACACCGCCAACGACGCCGGCACCGACGGCCTCCAGGTCGAGGCCGGGGGAGAGGCGGTGCGACAGGCCCAGCAGCCGCAGGGCAACACGAGCGAGATGGTCGGCCTGCTTGCCGCGATCCTGATCCTGCTCATCACCTTCGGATCCGTCGTCGCGATGAGCCTCCCGATCGTGACGACGATCGTCGCGCTCGGCACCGCGATCAGCCTCGTCACGCTCGGCACGCACGTGATCGACACCGCCGATTTCGCCACGGCCCTGGCCGCGATGATCGGGCTCGGCGTCGGGATCGACTACTCACTGTTCGTCGTGACCAGATTCCGTGGCGGGCTGCGCGACGGCCTCTCGGTCAACGATTCCGTGTCTGCTCTCGATGGATACGGCCGGTCGCGCCGTCCTCTTCGCGGGCGCCACGGTCGTCGTCGCAATGCTCGGGCTGTTCGCGATCGGCGTCAGCTTCCTCTACGGCCCGGCGACTCGCCGCCTCCCTGGCGGTGCTACTGACGATGTTCGCCGCACTGACCCTGCTCCCGGCGATCCTGAGCAAGGTGGGGACCCGGATCGACAGGCTCCGCGTGCCGGGTACGAAGCGGTCGAAGGATCGTGAGGCCGAGGGTCGTAACTGGACGCGGTGGAGTCGCTTCATCCAGCGTCGACCCTGGGTCGCGGCCATCGTCTCCGCCGGCCTGCTGATCGTTCTCGCGATCCCGGTCTTCTCGATCGATCTCGGTTCCGCCGACGCCGGCACCGACTCCTCGGATACGAGCACGAGGAAGGCGTACGACCTCCTCGCCGACGGTTTCGGGCCGGGCTTCAACGGCACCCTTCAGGTGGTCGTCGAATCCGATTCCGGATCGGGCGCCGTGCCCGAGGAGGGCGTGAAGGAGTCTGACGGCGGCCCTGGCCGACCAGCCAGGCGTCGCCAAGGTGGCGACTCCGACCCCCAACGAGGCCGGCGATACCGCGCTGATCCTGGTGTTCCCGACGACCGCTCCGCAGGACAACGAGACCAGCGATCTCGTCCGGCATCTGCGGGACGACGTCATCCCGCCGATCGAGGAGCAGACCGGGATCGTCGGCTCACGTGGGCGGCACGACCGCCATCTACGACGACTTCACCACCTACATCACGGGCAAGCTGCCGCTCTTCTTCGGCCTGATCATCCTGCTGTCGGCGCTGCTGCTGATGATGGCCTTCCGCTCGATGCTGGTGCCGCTGAAGGCGATCGTCATGAACGTGCTCACCATCTGCGCGTCCTTCGGCGTCGTGGTGGCGATCTTCCAATGGGGTTGGCTCGGCGGCCTGATCGGACTCGACGGAAAGGCGCCGATCGAGTCGTTCCTACCGGTCATGGTCTTCGCGATCGTCTTCGGCCTCTCGATGGACTACGAGGTCTTCCTGATGTCGCGTGTCCACGAGGAGTGGGAGAAGCGCAAGGACGCGTCCGAGGCCGTCGTCCACGGCCTCGCCTCGACCGGCCGTGTGATCACGGCGGCGGCCGCGATCATGATCTGCGTCTTCGCCTCGTTCGCGCTCGGAGGGAATCAGACGATCAAGCTGTTCGGCATCGCCCTGGCATCGGCCGTGTTCATCGACGCGTTCGTGATCCGCAGCGTCCTGGTCCCGGCGGTCATGGAGTTGATGGGCAAGAGCGCGTGGTGGCTGCCCGGATGGCTGGACCGCCTGCTTCCGAAGCTGCACGTCGAGGCGGCCCCCCACGAGGAGGAACTCGCGACCGGCAAGCCTGCCGAGGAAACCGTTTGACGACCGACTCCGAGTACGCGGAGAAGCGCTGGCAGGCGCTCGCGCTCCTCTGCATCGCTCAGTTCATGGTCGTCCTCGACGCCTCGATCGTGAACATCGCGCTGCCGACCATCGGCACCGCACTCGATTTCTCCCAGGACAACCTCTCCTGGGTCGTCAACGCCTACGTACTCACCTTCGGCGGGTTCCTACTGCTGGGCGGCCGGCTCGCCGACCTACTCGGCCGCCGTCGCGTCTTCATGTCGGGCCTGGTCCTGTTCGCGCTCGCCTCGCTGGCCGGCGGGTTCGCCCAGAACGACGTCCAGCTGATCATCGCTCGGGCCGTACAGGGTCTCGGCGCGGCCATCGTCTCGCCGGCCGCCCTGTCGATCATCACCGTGACCTTCAAGGAGGGCGCCGAGCGCAACAAGGCGCTGGGCGCCTGGGGGGCGGTGGCCGGCTCCGGCGGTGCCGTAGGCGTCCTGCTCGGCGGAGTCCTCACTGACGGCCTCGGCTGGGAGTGGGTGCTCTGGGTCAACGTCCCGATCGGGCTGATCACGGCCTACTTCGCGCCGCGGCTGATCGCCGAGAGCCGTTCCGAAGGCCCCTCGCGCAACTTCGACATCCCCGGCGCGGTGACGATCACCGCCGGCCTCTCCCTGCTCGTCTACTCGATCGTCAATGCCGAGCAGGCGGGATGGGGATCGACCGAGACGATCGTCCTGATGCTGATCTCGCTCGGGCTGATCGGCGCCTTCGCCGCGATCGAGCAGCGAACCCCGGACCCGCTCGTCCCGTTCCGGATCTTCCGGCTCCCGACCCTGACCGGAGCCAACGTCGTCGGCCTGCTCGTCGGCGCGTCCCTGTTCTCGATGTTCTTCTTCGCTTCTCTGTACATGCAGCAAGTGCTCGGCTACGGCCCGATCAAGGCCGGCCTCTCGTATCTGCCGCTGTCGGCCGGGATCATCGTCTCGGCCGCCGTCAGCTCGCAGGTCGCGACGAGGATCGGTTTCAAGCCGGTTCTCGTCACGGGGCTGTTTCTGATCGCCGTCGCGCTGCTGTGGTGGTCGCGCGTCTCGCCCGACGGCTCTTACGTCTCCGACATCCTCGGGCCGTCGTTACTGGCCGCCGTCGGCCTCGGGCTCGCGTTCGTGACGACGACGATCGCCGCCGTCGCGGGCGTGGACGACAAGGAGTCGGGGCTCGCCAGCGGATTGATCAACACGTCTCAGCAGGTCGGCGGCGCGCTCGGCCTGGCGATCCTGGCGACGATCGCCAACTCGGTCAGCGACAGCGTCACCGATCCGGCGGCGTTGACGGACGGCTTCCGGGCCGCCTTCCTGACCGGCGCCGGTTTCGCCGTGGTCGGCCTGATCGTCGCCCTGACGATGATCAAGACCAGCGACAGCAGAGCGATGATCGACAAGGAAGTCCCGATCACCTAGCCCCGCCAGCGGCGTGCAAACGGCAGGCGCCAGGCATTCGGCTTGATCAGGTTGTGGACCGAGGGCGGGCCCCAGGACCCGACCGGGTAGATCTCGATCGGCGGGGGCGATCTCGAGCAGCGGCGCCGAGATCTCCCAGAGCCGCTCGATGCCCTCGGCCGTCGTGAACAGCGTGTGGTCGCCGGCCATCGCGTCGCGGAAGAGCCGCTCGTAGGCCTCGAGCCCGTCGGCCTTCGTCTCCGAATCCTGCCGCGAGAACTGCATGCTGGTCTTCTCCAGCTTCATCGTCGGCCCGGGCAGCTTGCCGTAGAACGACAGCGACAGACGAGCGTTGTCGTTGAGGTCGAACGTCAGGTGGTCGGGGCCGTACTCGCCGACGCCCGAATGGGCCGGAAACATGCTCTGCGGAGGCTCGCGGAAGGCGATCGAGATGATCCGAGCCCCCTCCGCCATCCGCTTGCCCGTCCGCAGGTAGAAGGGGACTCCGGACCAGCGCCAGTTGTCGATCTCGCAGCGCAGCGCGATCATCGTCTCGGTGTCCGAGTCGGGTGCGACGCCCGGTTCGGACAGGTAGCCCTCGTAGCGGCCGCGGACGACGTTGGCCGGATCGATCGGGCGGATCGAGCGGAAGACCTTGTTCTTCTCCTCGGTGATCGAGAGCGGGGCGAGTTCGGTCGGCGGCTCCATCGCCAGGAAGGCGAGGATCTGCATCAGATGGGTCACGACCATGTCCCGATAGGCCCCGGTCCCGTCGTAGAAGCTGCCGCGGCCGCCGACGTCGAGTGTCTCGGGGACGTCGATCTGCACGTGAGCGATGTGCGACCGATTCCAGATCGGCTCGAACAGGCCGTTCGCGAAGCGGAGCGCGAGAATGTTCTGGGCCGCCTCCTTGCCGAGGAAGTGGTCGATTCGGTAGACCTGCCCCTCGGGGAAGACCTCGTGAATCGCATCGTTCAGATCCCGCGCCGACGCGAGATCGGTGCCGAACGGCTTCTCCATGATGATCCGCGAGTCCTCGACCAGGCCCGCCTCTCCGATCAACCCGATCAGTCCCAGCGCAGCCTTCGGCGGGACGCTCAGATACAGGAGCAGCCTGGCGTGGGGTCCGAGCTCGGCGCGAGCGTCGTTCGATGGCCGCCGCAAGCTTCGCCGAATCGGCTTCGGCGACGTCGACGTAGCTGAGCCGGCCGGCGAACTCGTCGAGCTGCTGCTGCGGTGAAGTCGCGGCGCCCGAACTCCTTGCAGGCGTCGAGTGCGATCTTGCGGAAATCCTCGGTACTCATCTCCTGCCGGGCTGCGCCCACGACCCGGAACGGCGGCAGGAGGCCGGCCTCGCAGAGGTTGAGCAGCCCGGGAAGCAGCTTCCGCTTCGAGAGGTCGCCCGTCGCGCCGAACAGGACGATCACGTTCGACGACATGTTCTCGTTCAGTGGGTTCTGCCGATGTGCCTCCTCGGAGAAGACGACATCGGGATCGCCCTGACCCGCCTCGTCGATCGACAACTCGCTCAAGGCCGCGACCCTAGCGGTCCCGGGCGCGGAAGGTCTAGTTGCCTGAGTAGCCGGGCGCCCCGATCGCCGGCAGCACCGCCGTGCAGGGCGGGTCCGGAGCGCGCTTGGGGTCGAGCGCCCGTAGACGAACCCGGCCGTGACCGGGTCCGCGAAGACCGAGACGTGCTCGGCCTGATCGAGATTGCAGTAATCCTGGAGGACGACGTTGGTGACATTGGGGGCCTTCGGCAGGATTCCGCTCGTGTACGGCATCACGAGTTCGTCGTTCTTCGTGACGATGTTCGTGTACTGCACGCGATTCGAGGTGATGCCCTTGGCGTGCATCCGCTGCATGAAGCGCGAGCCCTGGAGGAATTGGCGGCAGGAGGTGCACTCCTGGTCGATGCTCGCCGCGAACACGGGCTCGAGGCCGAGCGTGACCCCGATCGTGTTCAGCGTCGCGAGGCCGGCGGGGTCCGTACCGCCCCAGAGCGGAGTCATGGCGACGTAGTCGTCGACGTACTTCGCGCCGCCCTGGAAGCGCACGTACCAGTTCGGCATCAGGCTGCCCTCGGAGTGGCCGACGATGTCAACCTTGCGGGCGCCGGTCGCAGTCCGCACCCGCTTGACGAACCGCTTCAGCTCGCGGGCGCTCGACTGCATCTTCTCGAGGCCGCCCGGTTGATAGAAGCCCGAGTCGACGCCCTCCTTGGTCCCGTAGGTGAGGCTGAAGACGCAGAACCCGCGGTTCTTGAGGAACGGCGAGATCGTGCGCCAGTTGACCGTCTGGTTGGCGAGCAGGCCGTGGGCGAGGATCACCGGCTGCGGGTGCTTGCGGCTCGGCTTGCAGTCGAAGTCGTTGGCGCCCGGCGGCGCCGAATCGGGGGCGGCGGCCTGGGCGGAGAGCGCGGCGTCGACCGTCCAGGGAACCTGGAACTCCTCCGCCGAGGCGGCAGCCGGAATCGTCAGCGCGCATGCCGCCGCCAGTCCCACCACGATTGTTGCGAGCCCCCGCCGCATATCCCTGCGCTGGCGAGGGTATTTGCGCTTGTCGCGGCTCGTCAAGGGATAATCAAGTCCGGTGTGCAATCCGGCTGCCGCGCCGGTTAGGCTGGGCGTGGTGAGTACGAGTTTCAGGCACGTTCGATGGGTGCCTCTCCTGGTCGTATCGGTGATCGCCCTCGGCGGCGGTGCGGCGATCGGATGGGCGGTCGGGCACCGAGCCGCGACGATCCCGCACCGGTCGTTCGCGAGGCGCTGGCCCAGACCTCGAAGCCGCGCGGCGCCCCCGATCGGACCCTGGCGCTGACGAGGATCACGATCCAGCCGGGGACCCAGCTCGCGCTTCACCACCACCCCGGCACGCAGATCGCCTACGTCGACAAGGGCGTGCTCACCTACACCGTCGAGCAGGGCACGGCGCGGATCAAGCGCGGCCCCGCCGACGATCACCCGGTCCTGGTCCGCAAGCTCGAGGCGGGAGACACCGCCGAAGATCAAGCAGGGCCAGTGGATCGTCGAGCAGCCGAGCGACCACCACCACGCGGTCAACGCGGCGACAAGCCGATCGTGCTCTACCTCTCGACGCTGTTCCCGGTCGGCGCGCCGCCCTCGATACCTGGCTGATCGGTCCCCGGCTGATCAGTCGATCAGTCGAACAACGACCGCTTGGCGGACGGCCTCGCCGCTCGCGAGCCGGTCGAAGCCCTCGTTGATCTCGTCGAGGGTGAGCGTGTGGGTCAGGAGGCGGGCGACGTCGAGCTTGCCCTGCGCGGTGCAGCTCGATGAAGTGCGGCAGGTCGCGGGCCGGGACGCTCGAGCCGAGGTAGGAGCCGCGGAGCGTGCGCTCCTCGGCGACCAGGGAGACGGCGGGGATGCTCAGCATCTGGCTCGGGTCGGGAAGCCCGACCGTCGTCGTCGTGCCGCCGCGCCGGGTCGCCTCGTAGGCCTCGGCGAGCACCGCGGCGCTGCCGACCGTCTCGATCGTGTGCTCGGCGCCGCCGCCGGTGATCTCGCGAATCGCCGAAACCGCCCCGGGGCCGGCCTCGACCGCGTGCGTCGCGCCGAGCTCCTTGGCGAGCTCGAGCTTGTCGGCCACGACGTCGACCGCGACGATCGTCCCGGCCCCCTGCAGCACCGCGCCGAGCAGCGCCGAGAGGCCGACGCCGCCGAGACCGAAGACGGCGACGCTCTGACCGGGCTCGATCCGGGCGCGTTGACCGCGGCGCCGACGCCCGTCAGGACCGCGCACCCGAACAGCGCGGCGAGCTCGAACGGAAGCTCCGGATCGACCTTGATCGCCGACGCCTCGGAGACGACGATGTGGTCGGAGAAGGCGGAGACGCCGAGGTGATGGTGGATCTCCTCGCCGCTCTCGCCGTCGGTGAGCCGAAGCGCGCCGCTCGAGCAGCGTGCCCTCGGCGTTCGCGGCGGCCCCCGGCTCGCAGAGCGCGGCCCGGCCCGCCAGGCACGGCTCGCACTCGCCGCAGGCGGGGACGAACGCCAGGACGACGTGGTCGCCGGGCTCGAACGCGGTCACGCCCTCGCCGAGTCTCCACGACCTCGCCGGCCGCCTCGTGGCCGAGCGCCATCGGCATCACCCGCGGCCGGCTGCCGTTGATGACCGACAGATCGGAGTGGCAGAGTCCCGCCGCCCGCACCTTGATCAGCAGCTCGCCGGGCCCCGGCGGCGTCGAGCTCGAGCTCGACGATCTCGAGCGGCCGCGACTCGGCGTACGGGGGAGGGGTCCCCATCTCGCGCAGCACCGCGCTGCGGACCTTCACTCGGCCGCTCCTCCCGGTCGACCTGCAGGCGCTCGAGGCTCTCGCGCAGGCGCTCGGGCATCGGCGCCGGACGTCTCGTGGCCGCGTCGACGAACACGTGCACGAACCATCCGGTCGCCGAGGGCTCCTCGGCTCCGGCGGCGAACAGGCGATCTCGTAGCGGACGCTCGAGTTGCCGAGCTTGCCGACCCGCAGTCCCGCGTCGACGTCCTCCGGGAAAGCGAACCCGCCCGTGTACGTGCAGTGCGACTCGGCGCAGACCCCGATCACGTCGCCGTCGTGGATGTCCAGGCCGCCCTCGGCGATCAGCCAGCGGTTGATCACCGTGTCGAAGAACGCGTAGTACTCGACGTTGTTGACGTGCCCGTAGACGTCGTTGTCGGCCCACCGGGTCTGCAGGGTCGTCAGGTGCGGGTAGCTGCGGCTCCGCCCCGTGGCTCGGGATCCTGCGCCGTCAGCCGGCAAGCTTCGCCTCGAGCGTGATCTCGGGCGCCGAGAGCGCCTTGGAGACGGGGCAGCTGCGCCTTGGCGACCTCGGCGTGCTTGACGAACTCCTCCTCGGTGATGTCCGGCACGGTGCCGACCGTCTCGAGGTCGATCTTGTGGATCTCGAAGCCGGTGTCGGTGCGGCGCAGGTAGACCTTCGCCTCGGTCTCGACGCTCTCGGGCTTGTGGCCCGCCTTTCGAGGATCAGGGTCAGCGCCATCGAGAAGCAGGCGGCGTGAGCGGCGCCGAGCAGCTCCTCGGGGTTCGTTCCCTTGCCGTCTCCGAATCGCGATGCCGCCGTGTAGCGTGCCGGCGACGACGCCGGTGCCCGTATCGATCGTGCCCTCGCCGCCCTGAATGTCTCCGACCCACTTCGCGTGTCCCGTCGCTGGCATCTCGCTCTCCTCTTCGTGTCCTCGTGGCTTTCGGCTTGCGGCCAGACTCTACGCGGGTTCCGACATCGCCTGGAGGCCGGGGAGGACGAGGGCGATGACCCACTCGGTGAGCTGCTCGGGACGGACGTCGGGGTGTTCGTCCCACCACTCGACGAGGCCTTCGTAGACGCCGTTGAGCCCGCGGGTGATCGCGCTGATCTCGAGCGGATCGTGCTGGGCGCCCTTGGCGCGGAGGTCGCGGCCGATCGCCGCGGCGACCAGCGCGTCCTGGCGGGCGCGGATCTCGGCGACCTTCTCGATCGACCGGAGCGCTGCCGGCCTCGAGCGGCGGACGGCGCCGAACGCCATCGTGAAGATGGCGCGGCGTTCGGCGGCGAACCGGAAGAAGGCGAGGCTGCCGGCCCGCAGCACCTCCTCGGGATCCGTCCTTCCGACGACCGCATCTCGGACGGCCTCGCTCAACTCGATGCCCATCTCGTCGATGACCGCGACGATCACGCCCTCCTTGGAGCCGAACTGGTCGTAGATGACGGGCTTGGAGACGCCGGCGCGGAGGGCGAGCTCGTCCATCGAGCCCGGCCTCGAAGCCGCGCTCGGAGAACAGCTCGGTGGCGAGGGCGACGAGGTGGCGACGCCGCAGATCGCGGGGAACGCGACGATGCGGATGATCGGCGATCTCCCGCTCCAGAGCGGCGAGCGCGAGGCTCGAAGGGGTCTGTGTGTTGGACGTCACACTCATACCTACTCAGAGTAGCCTACCATGAGTAGCGCAACAGGGAAAGCCGTAGTCCTAGCCGAATTTCGATCCTGGAGGAGCACGCATGAGCACGTCCGAACGATCGACACCATCGACGGTACCGAGTCCGCTGTCGCGCGGGCGGCGAGTCACGTCCACGAGGTCGCGGTGATCGGCACCGGCTTCGCGGGTCTCGGGATGGCGATGAAGCTGATCGAGGACGGCATCGACGACTTCGTCGTCTTCGAGCGCGCCTCCAGCGTCGGTGGCACCTGGCGCGACAACACCTACCCGGGCTGCGCCTGCGACGTTCCCTCCCATCTCTACTCGCTCTCCTTCGCCCCGAACCCGGACTGGTCGCGCTCCTTCTCGCGCCCAGCCCGAGATCTGGGAGTACCTGAAGCGCACCGCCGAGGAGAGCGGCGTGCTGCCGCACATCCGCTTCGACTGCGAGGTCACCGACGCCGCTGGGACGAGGACGCGAAGGTCTGGATCCTGCAGACGCCGCAGGGCGAGTTCCGCTCCCGCGTCGCTCGTCGCCGGCATCGGCGGCCTGATCGAGCCGAAGCTGCCCGACGTTCCCGGGTCTCGCCGACTTCGAGGGCGAGGTCTTCCACTCGGCCCGCTGGAACCACGACTACGACCTCGAGGGCAAGCGCGTCGCCGTGATCGGCACCGGCGCCTCCGCGATCCAGTTCGTGCCCCAGATCCAGCCGAAGGTCGCCGAGCTCAACCTCTTCCAGCGCACGCCGGCCTGGATCGCCCCGCGCGCCGACCGGCCGATCAGCGAGCGGCGCAGGAGCCTCTTCCGCCGCTTCCCGGTGCTCCAGCGCCTCAACCGCGCGGCGATCTACTGGACGCGCGAGGCGCTCGGCTACGCGTTCGTCAAGAACCCGCGGGTGATGGCGCTTCCCGAGCGGGCGGCGAAGCGTCACATCGCCCGCCAGGTGGAGGACCCGGAGCTGCGCCGCAAGCTGACGCCGACCTACACGTTCGGCTGCAAGCGGGCCCTGATCTCCAACGACTTCTATCCGGCGGTCTCCAAGCCGAACGTCGAGCTGCTCACCGAGGGCCTCGCCGAGGTCCGCGGCAACACCGTCATCGGCTCCGACGGGACCGAGCGCGAGGTCGACGCGATCATCCTCGGCACCGGGTTCGACGTGACCGGCATGCCGGGCGCCGAAGTCGTCCACGGCCGCGACGGCAGGAGCCTCACGGAGCTCTGGAACGGCAGCCCGTAGGCCCATCGCTGCACCACGGTCAGCGGGTATCCCGAACCTCTTCATCCTCGGCGGGCCCAACATCGGAACCGGGCACATGTCGGCGGTCGAGATGTTCGAGCACCAGTACCCCTACGTGCTCGACGGCACTCCGCCAGATCGACCGCGATGGGATCGCCAGCGTCGACGTCCGCCCGGAGGTCCAGGCAGCGGTTCGTCGCCGAGCTCGATCGCAGCATGACCAGCGACCGTCTGGACCAGGGCGGCTGCGAGAGCTGGTACGTGGACGAGACCGGGCGGAACTCGACGCTCTGGCCCGACTGGACGTCGGCCCACGCCAAGGTGACCGAGCGCTTCGACCTCGGCGAGTACGAGGTCGAGCGGGCGCGGAAGAGCTCGCCGGCCGCGGTCGCCGTCTGAGCCTCATTCCCTCCTTGCCGGGGGACCGGCCTGCCATCCTCGTGATGTGGCCGAGGCCGAACAGGAGTCGCTGAGCGGACTGCCGCCCGCGGAGCCGACGGACGCGCGGGCTTCCGGGACCGTTCGCGGTCGGCCGCTACGCGGGCGCTCCGTTCGGCTACCTGCGGCGACGCGCCCGCGTCCAGATCGATCGGCGAGATCACGGGCTTCAGCAGCAGTCGCCGGCAAGTCCGCCTACTTCGAGCTTCGCGACGCCGACGGCGCGATCCCCTGCGCGATGTGGCGTAACGACTTGGGACAAGCTCGAGCTTCCCGACGGCGCGATCCGCGACGGGGCTCGGAGGTGGTCGTCTCCGGTGGCCCCGACTACTACCCGGGCAGCGGCACCGCCTCGCCCTCGTTCAGCTTCCGCTGCACCGATCTGCGGCTGGCCGGCGAGGGGGACCTGCTCGCCCAGCTCGCCGTCCTGCGCCGCAAGCTCCACGACGAGGGCCTCTTCGAGCTGCAGCGGCGACTGCCGCGGACGACCCTGCCGAAGACGATCGGGATCGTCACCGGCCGCGGCTCGGCCGCCGAGGCGGATCTGATCGCCGGTCTCGCCGACGCGGTTGGGCCGGTCGCGCCGTCTTCGCCCATCCGCCGGTCCAGGATCGCCATGCCGCGCCGAAGATCGCCCGGGCCCTCTCCGATCTCGCCGCGATCCCCGAGGTCGAGGTGATCCTCGTCGCGCGCGGCGGCGGCAGCCTCGCCGACCTCTGGGCCTTCTGCGACGAGACGCTCTGCCGCACCGTCGCGATGCTGCGGGTCCCGGTGATCTCGGCGGTCGGCCACGAGTCCGATCGGACCCTGCTCGACGACGTCGCCGCCGTCAGCTGCTCGACTCCGACCCACGCGACGGAGGAGGCGGTGCGGGTCGATGTCGCCGATGCGCGCGCGGCTGGGTCGGCGCCGCGGCCGGACGCTCTCTCGCGTGCCGCGGCGGAGGCGGGCGCCGCGCGCGCTCGCCGCCTCGCCGGCGCCGCCCGGACGCTCGGCCATCACACCGACGGACAGCGTCGCGACCTTCACCAGAAGATCCGCGAGATGCGCGCGTCCTCGGCGCGAGCTCTGGATCGCGGCGCGCGCGAGAGCGCCCGTCGCGCCCTCGTCCTGTCGCGCAAGCGCGATGCGGCGATGCACGTCGGCGGCCGCGTCGGAGCGGGCGCTGGCCGGCTCGGCCTCGGCGCTCGCCCGCCACGAGAGAGCCGCGACCGCCGCCCGCGCGGAGGCGCTCGATCGGCTGGCGCAGACGCTCGCGGCCCACGAGCCCGAGCGGGTGCTCGAGCGCGGCTACGCGATCGTCACCGACCGGGAGGGCGAGGTGATCTCGAAGGCGACGTCCGCCCGGGACGCGTCGCGGCTGCGCGTCCGCTTCGCCGACGATGATGTGCCCGTGGAGGTGAGCGAAGATGAGTGATCCCGAGACCGGGGGAGAGGCCGTGGCCGCTCCCCAGAGCTACGAGGCCGCGGTCGAACGGCTCGAGGCGATCATCCAACGCCTCGACTCCGGACAGGCCGAGCTGCGGGAGACGCTCGAGCTCTGCCGCGAGGGCAAGGGCCTCGTCGAATACTGCAAGGGCGAGCTCGACGCCGTCTCCGGTGAGCTTCAGCGCCTCGACCTCGACGATCTCGTCCGCAAGCTCGAGGCCGGCGCGGGCTCCGAGGAGCCCGATGAAGACCCGATCGCCGCTCGTTCGCTCGACGCGACCTGATTTCGCTCGAGGCCTCGCACAGGCCATTTCTCCGTAATTTGCGAAATCGCCTCCGGGCACCCCCTTGCGCTCCCTGAAGGCTGCCCGTAAGGTCGCCGCAGCGGTCTGGGAGAGAGAAAGAACCTCACGAAAGCCAAGTGAGGGGGCAGCTCTCAAGCCGACTCGAGAGGTCTTGAACGCGCGAAGGCTACGCGCGAGGCAGGCCACCGAGTCGCCCCAGGCCGCTACTTTCGTTCTCCGCCGGTCCGTCCGGCCTCATACCTACCGTCCGCCCTGCGGCCGACGGATTCAACCCCCCGAAAGCCGCCGACCGGAAGTCGCCTGCCGCATTCCGATCGAGCGACCGGGCGCTGCCTGGGAGCAGGCGCCGCGACGTTCCCCCGGACCCCACGTCAGCGGTTAGCCCGCCTAGCTCCCGCCTACCTGATTGGCCGAAGGCCTCGTGATATGCGCCGCAGGTTTTCCATTGCCTTGCGCCCTGGCGGTCGAGCTCCGGAAGCTTCCGCACGGGCTCGCAGAATCGTCTCCCGCGTTGCTCCTGCGTCGGTTCTACGAAGTCCTCTCTGGAGATCCAGCTTCGTCTCGCGACACGCTCATGAGGTTAAGACACTGTCCCTTCGACTGTCAACCGCTCCTTGGACCCCGATCGACGACTATTGACTCGAGCAGCTCGATGCGGCGTTCGTGGCTGTCGATCGCATCACTCGTTTCGAGTGCCGCGTCCTCGATCGCGTATTCGATGTTCCCGAAGCGCACTGGACAGCGCCCCTGGCCGGCCCGCCACCAGATCAATACGGCTAGTGCAAAGAGCCCGACCAGTGCCGCGGCCCGCTCGACGTGCAGCAGCATCGGGCCATCCAAGGAGACCTGAGAATCGGCAATTCGGTCGATGGCGTCCCGCGATCAGGACGCTCGCCGCCAGGCAGCCGGCGAACGCCATGGCGATCAGGCATCTCCGAATCGCGGCGACATCGATCCCAGAAAGCCGGGAGGACCGTACATCGCCCCGGGCTTGACCCGAACGGAGTAGTTAGCTAAGATAATTAGCGTTACTAACCAATGACAGGCACCACAGCAACATCCACCGTCGAACTGACCGAGCAGGCGGCTCGGCTTCGGCTTGCGATCAACCGGATGGCACGGCGGCTGCGCCAGGAGGCCAATACGGACCTCGGTCCGGCCTCGATCGCCGCCCTGGCGACCATCGAGCGGACGGGCCCACTGACGCCGAGCGAGCTCGCGCGCATCGAGGGCATCCAGCGCCCCACGGCGACCCGCATCCTGACCCGGCTCTCGGATGAGGGACTACGTCACCCGCACGGCCGATCCGACCGACGGGCGCTCCTCGATCGTCGACATCAGCGCCGACGGTCGCGCCTCCCTGACGCGGCTTCGCAAGCGCAAGACGGCCTACCTGGCCAAGCAGTTGCGCAAGCTTCCCGATGAGGACGTCGAGACCCTCGCCCGTGCGGCGGAGATCCTCGAGCAGGTGCTCGAGGAGGGTCGTTCTTGACCACGGTTCGTCGATCCTTCAGTAACTCATTCGCATCGCTTCGGATTCGTAACTACCGCCTCTACTTCGGCGGGCAGGTCGTCTCGCTGGCCGGCAACTGGATGCAGATCGTCGCCGAGCTGTGGCTGATCCTCTCGCTCACCGACTCCGGCTTCGCCGTCGGGATCGCGACCGCCCTGCAGTTCACCGGCATCCTTCTCCTCGGCGCGCTCGGCGGCTCGCTCGCGGACCGCTTCGACAAGCGCAAGCTGCTGATGGTCACCCAGACCGGAATGGCCGTCCCGGCGCTGCTCCTCTTCGTCCTCGCCGCCGGCGGATTCGCCCAGGCCTGGATGGTCTTCGTCGTGATCGCGCTCAGGGGCCTGGTGCTCGCGGTCGACAACCCGGCCCGGCAGGCCTTCGTGATCGAGCTCGTCGGTCCCGACAAGGTCGTCAACGCGGTCAGCCTCAACAGCGTCCTCGTCCACTCCGCTCGCATCACGGGCCCGGCGATCGCGGGAGTGATCATCGCGATCTGGGGAGTGGCTCCCTGCTTCGCGCTCAACTCCCTCAGCTTCGCGGCGATGCTTCTCGCCCTCTACAAGATGGACCCGGCCCGGCTCCATCGCCCTGATCGCGACCGGGCGCGGGGCAACGTCCGCCAGGCCCTCCGGCACGTGGCCGCACGACGGGAGCTGCGGGTCCCGCTCGCGCTGATGCTCGTCCTCAGCACGATCGGCTTCAACTTCCAGGTCGTCATCCCGCTGCTCGCCGATCGGGACTTCGCCGGTCAGGTCTCCGCCTACTCACTGCTGATGGTCGCGATGGCGCTCGGCTCGATTGCCGGGGCGCTCACGGTCGGCACGAAGAAGCGCGTCAGCCGCGAGCTGATCGCCTTCTCCTCACTCGGGTTCGGCGTCACGTCGCTGCTCGCGGCCGCCGCGCCGACGCTGGCTCTCGAAATGCTCTCGCTCGGGCTCCTCGGAGTCTGTTCGGTCACCTTCGCCGCCGGGATCAACTCCGGGCTCCAGCTCGCCGCCGCCCCCGAGATGCGCGGCCGGGTGATGGCCATCTACTCGATCGTCTTCCTCGGCTCGACCGTCGTCGGTGGCCCGATCGCGGGCTGGCTCGGCGAGGCGATCAGCCCGCGGGCGCCCTCTGTGGCGGCCGGCCTCGCGGGCCTCGCGGTCGCCGTCGGCGCCTACTACGCCTGGAGCGAGCGCTTCACGCCGGTCCGAGATCGATGAGATCGTCGAGACCGAGACCGGCGAGATCGACGCGATCAACACGCCGCGAACCGTGCTAACGCGAGGCGCCGGCCGCTGCGGCCACGAGCCCGTCGAGCCCACGACGAAGCTCTTCGGCCTCGGGCCAGCCGAAGCCGAGGCGGAAGTAAGAGCGCGGCTGATCGAACCAGTGACCGGGACCGACGTAGGTCCCGTGCTGCTTGAGCAGATCGTCGTAGAAGCGATCGAGGTCGACCGAGTCGGGGTCGGTGAGCCGCGGCATGCCGACGACGCCCGCCTGCGGCTCGACCCACTCGAACGTCGACTGCGAATCCATCCACTCGCGGACGATGTCCAGGTGCTCGGCGATCGTCGCCTTGATCGGCGGCAGCACCCGGTCGCGCGCCTCGAGCACGCGAGCCGCCATCTCCTCGTTGATCGGTGAGCCGCAGATCAGGATCTGCTCCTTGGCCGCCAGCAGCGGCGTCGCGGTCTCCGGGTCGCGGCTGATCAGCCAGCCCATGCGAAGTCCCGGCAGCCCGTAGGTCTTCGACATCGAGGAGATGCTGATCGCCCTCTCGGAGAGGCCGGCGGCGACGGGAAGCGGCTCGCCGAAGGCGAGCTCCCGGTAGGTCTCGTCGACCAGCAGGCGGGCCTGGGGATGCGCCTCCACGATCGCGATCAGCCGCTCCAGCTTCGCCGCGTCGATCATCGCGCCCGTCGGGTTGTGGGGGTAGGTGACGCTGACGAGCTTCGTCTCCGGGCCGCAGGCGGCTCTCGAGCAGTTCGAGGTCGAGCTGCCAGCCGTCCTCGAAACGCAGCGGGAGCGGCTCGACGTCGGCGCCGAGCGTCCGCGGCGTCTCCAGGTTGGTCGCGTAGTTCGGCTCCTCGATCAGGAGGTGATCGCCGGCCTCCAGCAGGGCGGTAGCGACGATGAAGAGGGCGGGAGCCGCGCCCGCGGTGACGAGGACGTCGTCGACGCCGACCGACCCGGGCGCGTCGCCGGCGATCTGTTCCCTCAGGCGCGGCACGCCGCGGTGATCGCCGTACTGGAGCAGGAGATCGCCGACGTCGGTGTCGATCCCGTAGTCGGAGAGCCTGCGGTCGCGGAACGAGCTCTCCGCCAGGTTGTTGGTGATGACGTCGTAGCCGAGCTCCTCGGGGGACTCGACCTCGATCGGTGCGCGCCGGTACTTCACCGGCGGAACCTATCGGCCCGCGACTGGGGAGCTAGACGAGGCCCTCGCCGAAGTAGCCGCCCTCGCCGCTCACTCCCGCCGGCACGGCGAACAGGGCGCTGCCGGTGTGAAGGATGTACTCGTTGAGGCGATCGTTGGCGCCGAGCTGTTCCTGGATCGGCACGAACTGCTTGTGCGGGTCCTTCTGGAAACAGATGAAGAAGAGGCCGGCGTCGAGCTGTCCGCGCGTCACGTCGAAGCCGTCGGTGAACGAGTAGCCGCGCCGGAGGATCTTCTCGCCGCCGTTGGTGTCGGGGCTGCTGAGTCGGATGTGGGCGTCCGCCGGGATGGCCGGGTTGCCGTCGGGCCCGACGGCGTCGAGGTCGACGTCGTCCTTCTCCTCGCTGCCCCCGATCGGCGCGCCGCTCTCCTTCAGGCGGCCGATGACCTGCTCCTGCTCCTGCAGGAACGTGCGGTCCCACGGCTCGATCAGCATGCGAATCCGGCGGCTGACGAGGTAGCTGCCGCCGCGCATCCACTCCGGCGCCTCGTCGCCGGCCCAGACGAACTGCTCGAGTGCGTCGGCGTCGTCGTTGAGGATGTTGTTCGTCCCGTCCTTGAAGCCCATCAGGTTGCGGGGCGTCTGCTGCTCGGATCCCGTCCGTGACGTCCTCCCGAACCCGAGTTGACACCAGCGCATCACCGCGACGCCCTGCGCGATCTTCGTCATGTTGCGCACGGCGTGGAAGGCGACCTGCGGATCGTTCGCGCAGGCCTGGATGCAGAGGTCGCCGTTGCTGATCTTCGGATCGAGCTCGTCGGCGGGCAGGCGCGGGATCGGCCGTAGCTCCGCAGGCCGTTTCGCCGCGAGGCCGAACCGATCGTCGAACAGCGACGGCCCGAAGCCGACCGTGATCGTCAGGTCGCTCGGGCCGAGGCCCATCGCCTCGCCGGTGTCGTCGGGAGGGAGGAGGGGATCCTCGTTCTCCGTCCCGGCCGGCTCACCCTTCGTCATCCGTGCCGCCGCGACCGTCCATTCCTGCATCAGCGTCCGCAGGTCGGCGACGTTGTCGCTCGTCATGTCGAAGGCGGCGAAGTGGAGGCGATCCTGGGCGGGGGTCGTGATCCCGGCCTGGTGCTCGCCGTAGAAATCGACAACTTCCGACGCAGGGTCCGGGGAGGCCTCCGCCTTGCCGACGGCGAAGCCGCCCCCGGCCGCCAGTGCCAATCCGCCGACCGCGCCCGCCCCGATCAGGCGCCGGCGCGTGATCCCATCACGCGGGTTGGCGGCCTCGTCGCTCATTGCGCGACGATCTGGCCGCCCATCTCCGCGAGCGGCTGGGCGAGGGCGTCGACCGCCTGGCTCAGCTCCTGTCGCTGCTGCTCGGTCACGTTCTCGTAGTTCTCGTAGACCTCGCCGTCGACCTGGTACGGCCTCAGCTCCGCGTACATCTCGGCGAAGCGCTGCTCGATCTCCTTGGCAAGCTCGGGGTCCGAGTCCTGGAGGGCCGGCTCGAGCAGGACGAAGGCTTCGTGGGCGCCGTCGATGTTGGCCTTGAAGTCCGTCAGGTCGGTGTGGGAGTAGCGCTCCTCCTCACCGGTGATCTTCGACTGCGACACCTCGTTGAGCAGCTCGACGGCGCCGTTGGCGAGCTGGACGGGGTCGTAGGTGTTGCTCGCGGCGAGCTTCTGCAGCTTCTTGACGTCGGCGACGAGCTGGTCGGCCACGTTGCCGTCGGTCTCGGAGAGGCCGTCGATCCAGAGCGCCTTCTCGAGCGGGTGGAAGCCGGTCCACTCGTCGCCCTTGACGACGTCGTTGATGCGAGCGTCGATCGCGGGATCGAGGCCGCCGAACGACTCCGCGACGGGCTCGATCCGCTCGTAGGGGACGCGAGCGGTCTCGTAGAGCTCCTTGGCCTTCTCGGTGTCGCCGGCCTGGACGGCGGCGGCGAACTCCTCGGTCCGGGTGACGAGGATCGGCCGCCTGCTCGTCGACGTACTTGGCGTACTCGTCGACGGCCTTCTGCAGCTCGGGGTTCGTGGTCGCCGCCTGCTTCTCGCCGGAGACGACGAGCGTCCCGGTCGGCGTGCGATCGCCGGGGTTGCCGCAGACGATGTCGTAGGTGCCGGGGTCGAGGTTGACCGAGACGTCACCGCTCAGACCGGCGGTCACGTTCTCGCGCTCGCCGATGATCAGGGCGCCGTCGAGGACCTCGAACTCGTTGTTGATTGCGCTGTCGTCGTTGCTGACCGTGAACGTCGCCGGACCGGCCGTCGCCTTCAGGTCGGTGGGGGAGCAGCCGTCGTCGGTGATGGTGACCGCGAGCGTCTGAGCGCTCGGATCGGTCGAATCGGAACCGGAGCCGCAGGCCGCCAGGAAGATCGCGGTCGCGGCGACCGCCGAGATCGTCAGGGTCCGCTGCATGTCAGGCGTCGGCTGTTCCGGTGGCGTGGGCGCCGCTGGTGCCTGAGGTCTGCGTCGAGTCCGAGCGCCTGCGGATTGCGCTGAACCGCCACGACTCGGGCCAGAGCACGTAGGTCAGCATCGGGATCAGATAAGCCAGGTAGAGGAAGACCTCGGCCTGGGTCATGATCGACTGCAGGCCGAGCATCCCGGTCAGCAGCGACGAGGTCCACGTGCCGGGGACGACCAGCCAGCTCAGGTCGACGGCCTGGTCCTGGAAGCTGGTCAGCCAACCCGCCTCCCATGCGGTGTGGGCGGCGCTCGAGAGCAGGCCGGCCGCGACGAACACGAGAACGGCGGCCGTGAACTTGAAGAACTTGGCGTAGTTGAGGGTGACGCCGCCTCGGTAGATCCCGTAGCCGATCAGCGATCGCCGCGACGATGCCGAGCACGGCGCCGATGCCGGCGCTCGTCGGGTCGGCCGCGCCCTGGAAGACGGCGAGCAGGAAGACGACGGTCTCGATGCCCTCGCGGAGGACGGCGAAGAAAGCCATGCCGACGAGCGCGATCGCCGATCCCTTCGTCAGCGCGTCCGCGGCGGACGAGTGCAGCTCGGACTTCATCGACCGAGCGTGCTTGCGCATCCAGAAGATCATGAAGGTGACGATCCCGACCGCCAGCAGAGCGACGACCGTCTCCAGCATCTCCTGCTGGCGCTGCGGCAGCTCCTGATTCAGGACGTTGAGGCCGACGCCGATGCCGACGCAGATCGCGACCGCGATCGCCACGCCGCCCCACATCTGCCGGAGCGCGTCACGGCGACCTTCCTGGGTGAGGAAGGCTGCGATGATGCCGACGATGAGGGCCGCCTCGACGCCCTCTCGGAGTCCGATTACGAATGTGGGAAGCATCTCTTTCCAGTGGTCCTTTCGCCCCGTGTTAGGCATCCCTAGTTAGGGAGACCTAATAGCAAGCGGCCACCAGCCTAGCGAAAGTTCGGGCCGCCGTGTTCGGTGACCCTTACTCCGACCGGCCCATGCCGTCGGCACTCGCTCCGCTGGCGCTGATTTCCCGCTCAAAGCAGGGAAATCCGCGCCACCGGGAGTTACTTCGGCGCCAGCACCTCTGCCAGCGCGTCGCGCTCGATGCCACTCCCGAAGTTCGGCCACAGCCGCTCGCCGCCGAGCTCCACCGACCCGCCGCCCGCCGCCGGCAGCTCATCCAGCGGCACGGTCGCCCGCGGCGCCTCGATCGCCGCGCTCTGGGAGCGGGGGAGGCCGAACACCATCACGCCGCGATTCGTCCTCGCCACCAGCCGCCGCGGCACCATCGACAGGGCCGCGATCCCCACCAGCACCAACAGCGCCCCGACGATCCCCACCCACCCCGGCAAAGCACCCGCAAGCACGCTGACCACGATCAACACCAGCCCGGCCGCCAACGGCAACGCCCACACCCAGGGCGGCGCCCCGACCTGCGCCACCGCCACGGCCTGCACCCGCTCGCCCTTTCCGACATGCGGCTGGATCCGCTCGATCAGCCCCTCCTTATAGGTGCGGTCGCGCTCTTCGAACATGGGAGGGAGGTTAGGGCGAGTAGCACGGCGTTTGGTCACCCCGCGGCTTTCGAGGCGGATAGTCCGCCCAAATCGAGGTCTCGGCAAGCTCTCCGTGTCGATGGGCGAGTCCGGTCAGGTAACCATCGCCGGTCGAGCCACTTTTGGGCGCCGCTCTGTGTCGATCCTGCCAAGGGAGCGAGCGCTGGGGGGAGGGCTCGTTTCCGTTCGGTTCCAGGTCTCGAAAGGCGATTTCGAGACGATTCAACGTGCCAAGCGGCATGGCAAGCGCATCGAAGTGAACGTCACCACCGGGTTCTCCGACGAACTCGGCAATCGCGAGAAGCGCACGATCGAATACAGGGCGCATTGATTACTCCTTCCGCCCCCACTGCCATGATCGTGGCGTGAGAGGGACCGGCCGGGGCAGGCTCAACGACGAAGGCGGCTTCATCAGCGCCAGCCTGGCGATCGGGATCGCCCTGGTCGCGCTCATCATCTACATCGTCTCCGCCGGTTTCAGCGGGGCGACGGATCAGTTCGGGTCGGTCCCGGTGCCCGGGAAATCGACGATCGAGCTGCCCAAGGGGACCATCGACATCTACTACGCCGAAGGGACCGATCCGGACGCTGGGATCGACTTGGTCGTTCCGAGCGACCTCAAGTACACGGTCTTCGATCCACCGAACACCTACGTGCACGTGGAGATTCGCGGCGGCGAGGGTTCGAAGGAGACCGACAACGGTTTGGCAACGGTGATCGGCGAGATGAAGACACCGTTCGAGGGCACGTACACGATCGAGTCCGAGAGCAACGACGCCCAGCAGCGGATCACGCCGGCGCTGACCTTCGGCGAAGGGAAGTTCGACGCGATCAAGGACCGGCTCGACGATGTGATCGACACGCTGAAGGGACCGGTCGGGATCCTCGCATTGCTGGTGATCGTGATTCTGATCTTCATCCCGCGCTACCGGCGAGCGCGACAGAAGCGGGTCTACAAGGACATGCCCTAGGTACTAGAGGTCGCGGGCGAAGCGGGGCTCGCAGAGGCGGGCGCCGTGCCAGTCGCGGATCCTCGGCTCGCCCTCTCTCCTGAAGCCGGCGTGCTCGTAGAAACCGACGGCGTCGTTGCGCTCCTCCGTCCACAGCCAAGCCTGCTTGCAGCCGGCCGAGCTGAGGGCGGTGCAGGCCGCTTCGAGCAGCGCTTGGCCGGCGCCGTAGCCCCAGCCGCGCGGGTGGGTGAAGAGGCGGACGACCTCGCCGGTTTCGGCGTCCCAGGCGACGAAGGCGAAGACCTCGCCGCGCTCGTCGACGGCGACGAGGTCGGCGGGGTGGTGGACTCCTTTGTTGGCCGTCCTGATCCTCTCCTCACCTAGATACGCCCAGGCCTTGGCACCCGCTTCGAGCATGACGTCGCTGATCGCATCGGCGTCCTCGGTCTCGGCCGGGCGGATCGTCCAGATCTCGGGTGCGACGTTCACGTCAGCTCCCTCCTGTTGAGGCGCCGCTCCATGACGACGAGCGTAGCGCCGGGGTCATGGCGGGACACGGGTTTGGTGTCGTTATCCTGGCTCCTCGATGAGCCTGAACGGCAAGGTGGTCTTCATTACCGGGGGCGCCCGCGGAATCGGCGCCGCGGTCGCCGTCGAGTCCGCCCGCCGGGGCGCGAAGGTCGCGCTGGCCGGCCTCGAGCCAGACGAGCTCGCGGCCACCGCCGCCAAGATCGGTCCCGACACGCCCTGGTTCGACTGCGACGTGACCGAGATGGCTTCCGTCCAGGCGGCCGTCGACGGCACGGTCGAGGCGCTGGGCGGGATCGACATAGTGCTCGCCAATGCCGGGATCGGCACCTACGGCACTGCCGAGAAGGGCGATCCCGAGGCCTGGATGCGGACCGTCGACATCAACCTCAACGGCGCCTACCGAACGCTGCACGCGACGCTTCCGCACGTGATCGAGCGTCGCGGCTACATCGGCGTCGTCTGCTCGATCGCCTCCTTCGCGCCGCTGGCCGGCATGTCTTCCTACAGCGCTTCCAAGGCCGGTGCCGAGTCCCTGGTCCGCGCCGTGCGCCAGGAGGTCGGGTTCCGGGGCGTCGACATCGGCGCCATCCATCCGTCCTGGATCGACACCGACCTGGTCCGCGAGAGCGAGCGGGACCTGCCGAGCTTCAAGGAGGCGAAGGCGAAGCTGCCGTGGCCGCTCAAGGCGACCACCTCCGTCGAGGCCTGCGCGCGGGCGATCGTCGACGGGTTCGAGGCCCGCAAGGCGCGCGTGTTCGTGCCGAAGGCGGCGGTCCTGGCCTACCTGCTCCGCACCGTGATCACCAGCTCCGTCGGCGAGCGGGTCTCGGCGGCGGACGCAGCGACGACGGTGCCACGGATGGAGCGGGACATCGAAGCACTGGGGCGCTCGGGAAGTGAGCGCACGACGAAGATCAACGATCTGGAAACGAGTGAAGCGGCAGGGGTCGCGGAGAGTTAACGGCGTGAGAAACAGGCGGGCAGGGACGATCCTGATGTCGATGGCGACGGCAGGATTGATCGGGGCGGTCGGGTCCGCCTCGGCCACCGCCGACACCCACGTGCCGGCGGACGCGAAGATCTGCAAGAAGCGCACGAAGGTGGGCAGCGACAAGGGCACCACCGTGCACCTCGGCGGCGGGCGCCACCAGTACAACGCCGGCGGCGGCAGCGACGTCGTCTACGGCGGGCCGAAGGACGACATCCTCAACGGCGGTCGCGGCAACGACAAGGTCTACGGCGGCAAGGGCAACGATGTCGTCTGCGGCGGCGTCGGCGACGACAAGGTCTTCGGCGACCAGGGTCGCGACAAGGTCTACGGCGAGGAGGAGAACGACTACCTCGTCGGCGGTCCCGACAACGACTACATCAACGGCCAGGCCGGTCGCGATCGGCTGATCGGCTACGGCAGGAGCCACGGTCGGATCACCGACGACGGCCGGGACTTCCTCGACGGGAGCTTCGAGGTGGACGTCCTGATCGCGGGCGGCTTCGACTCGCTGCTCGGCGGCGCCGACAACGACAGGCTCTCGTCGAGGACGAAGAGCTCCGCCGGTCAAGAAGATGGACGGCTACATCGGCAACGACACGATCACCGGCACCGACGGCAACGACAGGCTGCTGCTCGGCGACATCGGTGACGACACCATCCGCGGCGGCGGCGGCAACGACCAGATCGACGGCGGCGGCAGCAACGACGAGCTGTTCGGCGGCGATGGCAACGACACCCTGCTCGGCAACGACGGCACGCGACTCGATGTCGGGCGAGGCCGACAGGGACCGATGCAACGGCGGCGGCGGAAACAACGACAAGGCCGACAAGACCTGCGAGTCGAAGAAGAACGTCCCGCGGGCCGTCCTCCGCTAGCGCGTCGGGGCAAGGGGCTAGGGGCTAGGGCCGGGTCTACGGGGCCGGTCGCGAGGCCGGCCCTCATCTCGAGCACCCTCCGAACGGCGTCCTCGAACGCCGTCCGGTCCAACGAGCCCGATCGCAGGCGCGAGGTGAGCGTCCGGCCGACGGCCTCGGCCGTGCGCCAATCGCCGTAGAGGAGGAGGTCGCTGCCGGCCGATGCCGCCGCGACGGCCACTCGGTCGCGGTCGCCGAACGCGCGGGCCGCCGCCGCGTCGAGCGAGTCGGTGATCGAGACGCCCGTGAAGCCGAGCCGGCCGCGGAGCTCGTCGGTAGCGACGGCCGGGTCGAAGGCGGCTGGGCGGTCGCCGAAGGCCGGATAGGAGGCGAGGCCGAGCATGACCAGCTCGCCGCCGGCATCGGCGAACGCTTGAAACGGCGCCTCGTCGGCCGATTGGAGGGCGGCTAGCGGCAGGTCGACCCGCTGCGCCTCCAGGTCGGTGTTCGTGGTCGCGCCGCCGAGACCGGGGAAGTGCTTGGCAGTGGCGGCGACTCCGCCCTGACGGAGGCCCGCCGCGAACCCGTCGACCCCGGTCTCGGTCACCGCCTCCGGGTCGCTGCCGAAGCTGCGTCCTTCGTCCGCGATGGCCGAATCGGGACGGGCGAGGTCGAGTACGGGGGCGAGGTCCACGTTGACGCCGTAGCCGAGCAGGGAGGCGGCGGTTCGCCGGCCCTGCTCCGCCGCGAACTCGGGTCCGCGGCGACCCATCCCTTCGGCCGACGCCGTCGGCGGGCCGGGGATGCGGCGGACGGCGCCGCCCTCCTGATCGACCATCACGGCGAGCGGCTGGTCGAGGCCGGGCGGCCGTTCGATCGCCTGCAAGGCGCCGAGGACCCGTGATGTCTTCCGGCGGCTCGCGAAGTCGTCGGCGAAGAGGATCACGCCGGCGAGTCGCCCTGAAGCGACGAGGCGCGCGAGGCCGGCGGGGATCGTCGTGCCCTCGAAGCCGGCGATCAGGCGCTGCCCCGTGAGCTGGGCGTCGCTCAGCCCCGCGATCGGGTCGGGGGCGGGCCGGCTCTCGGGCTCGTCATTTCCGCCGGTCAGGAGGACGATCGCGACCACGATCGCAGCCACGACGGCCCCCGCGATCGCGAGGGCGCGCCTCCGTCTCTGCCGGATCAGCTCCGCTCTGGTCAGCAACCGTAGGTCTGGGTGCCCGGGGGGCAGGGGGGAGGCTTCGTGAAGACGTCGATCCTGCGGACCGGAGTGCCGTCGCTCCACTCGCCGAGGCTGCGCTGCTTGGCGCCGCCTCCGGTGGCGTAGGCGCAGTTGCGGTCGTCGAGCGCGCAGGTGCCGAGGGCGTCGGAGAGCTTCCAGAAGCCGTAGAAGTCGAAGGCATCATCGGCGGCGGCGATGATGGGCGAGACGTGAGAGATCGTCAGGGGCGGATCACCGTGGTCGTCGCTGAACATCCACAGGTAGTCGGCTCGCTTGACATGGTCGATGCGGTCGAAGATCTCGTCGCAGCCCAGCCGACCGGTGAGGGAGTCGATGTCGGCGACGATGCAGTCGAGCTCGGTCCCCTTCGGGATCCCCGACAGATCAGGATCGATCGCGTCGGCGGGCGGCTTGTAACCGGCGTTCTCGACGAACGGGTTGACGAGCAGCATCGAGGCCGGCTTCGGCAGGCCGGCGGCGACCGCCTCGGCGCCGACGTTCGTGGCCACGGCGCCGCCGTAGGAGTGGCCGATCACGTTGACGCCGTCGCCGAGCCGCAGCTTCGGCTTGCCGTTCGCCTTCAGCCAGGCGAGGCCTGACTTCAAGGAGCTGATCGCGTTCGGCGTGTACAAGGCCGTCGGTATGTAGTTGTTGGCCTGGTACTTGGGGTAGATGAGCGCGTTGCCCTTCTCGACGATGTGCTTGATCCAGCTCAGGTAAACGGCGGGATTGGTGGCGCTGTAGCCGTGAAGGAAGAACGTGAGAGGAACCCGATCGGGCTTCTTGGCCGATTTGCCGGTCCACTGCCGCGGCTCGTAGGTCCAGTAGTCGAGGTTGTCGTCGGCATCGTCGTGGAAGACGACCTTCATGTCGTCCCACTTGTGGGCGGCGCCGCCGGGGCCGGTCGCCGGCTGGGTGGGCGGGGTCGGTGGGGCCGGCGCGCCGGCGAACGCGGTCGCCGGGAGCACGACGGCGAGGGCCGCGGCCACGGTCGAAGCGATTGCGAGCAGCCTCCTCATCAGTACTCCGACAACCGTACTCGGGCGGTCGGAGTTGCGTTCTAGGACTCGGCCAGATCGAGCCGGTCGCGGCTTCGCTCCGGGTCCGCGGCCTCGAGATCAGGCGGCTCCGACCACCGCGGCTTGGCGAAGAGCATCTGGACGTCGCGGATTCGCGTCTCGGCGAAACCGGCCTCGCTCATGGCCAAGTAGAAACACCAGGTGCGACGGAAGCGCTCGTCGTAGCCGAGCTCCTCGAGCCGGTCGGTCGCCGCCTCGAAGCGATCGCGCCAAGCGCGCAACGTCAGCACGTAGCTCGAGGAGATGTCCTCGAGGGCGACCGTTCGCAGGTCGGTCTGGCCGGCGATCGAGGTCTGAATCGACTGCACGGACGGCAGGCAGCCGCCGGGGAAGATCACCTGGTTGGCGAAGCTGCGGGTTCGCTTCTCGATCTCGTAGGCGCGGTCGGCGATCACGATCGCCTGCAGGAAGAAGAGCCCGTCGGGCGTGAGTAATTCGGAGCAGTGGCGGAAGTAGGTGTCGAACCACTCCCAGCCGACCGCCTCGATCATCTCGAGCGAGACGAGCTTGTCGTAGCGGCCCTGGAGGTCGCGGTAGTCGGCGCCGACGATCGTGATCAGGTCCTCGAGCCCGGCCGCCGTCACCCGCGCCTCGGCGTACTCGCGCTGTTCGCGGGAGATGGTCGTCGTGGTCACCCGGCAGCCGCGCGACGATGCCGCATGGACGGCCATGCCGCCCCAGCCCGTGCCGATCTCGAGCAGGTGGTCGGAGGGCGTCAGCTGGAGGGAGTCGCAGATCCGTTCGAGGCGGAGGTGCTGCGCCTGTTCGAGCGACTCGTCACCGGTCTCGTAGTAGGCGCTCGAGTACATCATCGCCTCGCGGTCGAGGAAGAGCTCGAACATGTCGTTGCCGAGGTCGTAGTGCTGGGAGATGTTCGACCGGGCTCCGGCGCGGGTGTTGAGCATCCGCAGCGTTCCGAGCCGCTGAAACGGGACCAGGAGAGGGGCGATGCGGCGGCGCAGGGGATCGGCGCGCCCGATGTCGCGAGCGACGATCCGCAGCAGGGTGGGGAGGTCGTCGGTGTCCCAGCCGCGCTCGGCGTAGGTCTGGCCGAAGGCGATGCTCTTGGAACGGGCGAGCTTGCCGTAGACACCGGGGTCGTTGACGACGATGCGGACGCGGTTGGGTGAGGAGGTTGGGCCGAACTGGCGGGTTTCCCCGCCCGGGAAGCGCTCCTCGAGCTCGATCGTCCCAGCCTCGATCCGGCGCAGGACCGCATGGACGATCCGGCGCCATGGATCCGACCCCGGTTGCATCAGTCCGCCTCGGAGGATCCACCCTCTTGCTGCTCGGGTCGCTGGAAGTAAGGCGCGCCCTTCGCCTTGAGCCGGGCGGCGTTCCAGTAGATCCGAGCGATGGTCGAGACCGTCATGGGCGGATAGCGAAACAGTATCTCCCGCATCGCCCGCGGTGTCATCTCGCGCCGCTCGAGCGCGAGGCCGGCCTCGAAGACGATCCTGCCCTCCTGGCGGTTGCGGATCGAGACGTTGAGCCGGTCGCCCGGCTCCGTCGCGCTCCACTCGTACCGCTGCTGCATCGGCATGAAGGGCGATACGTGCATGAGCTTCTCGAAGTCGCCCTTCAATCCGCCGGGGCCGGCGGTCAGGACGTAGCTCCGGCGCTCCTTCCACGGGGTGCTCGTGACCTCGGCGATCATCGCCTCGACCGGCCCGCCCCCGGCGCCGTGGAGGAAGTAGAAGGAGACCGGGTTGAAGCCGACGCCCCAGTAGCGCGGGTTGGCGAGCATCGTCACCGGGCCGCGTGGGCCGGAGCCCGGTCCGCTCGGCGACGAGCCCACGGGCGGCGTCGGCGAGAGGGAGCTCGTCGCCGTGACCGCGAAGGTAGTCGGCGCGCCGGTAACGGGCCGGGGCGCGCCGACGGCTCGACCAGAGGGGGACCCGATCGAGCAGGTGCGGCAGCTCGTCGAGGTCGACCAATGGAAGGAAGATCGGATATCGAAAGGAGTGCTCGATCGGCTCGGTCCGGCGGTGGGAGACCCAGCCCTCGTAAATGGCCGATAGCGGGCGGTCGTCGCGGGAGGCCGCGACGGCGCGACCGACGCGGGGCCGCTCGGCGACGGCCGTGCTCATGCCGCCTCCAGCGCGGGCGCCGGGATCTCGAAGTGCTCGCTCTCCGGCGGGGACGATTCGGGCTGCTCGTGGCTCGCCGTTCCCGGGCCGCGACCGCCGAGCGCCTCCGAGACGCGGAGCGCCGACCAGGCGCCGTCCTCGTGGAAGCCCCAGCGCCAGTACGCGCCGCAGAAGTGGATCCGGTCGACGCCGCTGATCTCGCTCCATCGGTGCTGCGCGGCGATTCCCTCCCGGGTGAAGACGGGGTGCGCGTAGTCGATCCGGCGGATCACCGTGTCGGGGTCGATCGACTTCGGTCCGGTTGAGCGTGACGAGGTAGCGCTCGCTGCTGACGAGCGACTGCAGGCGGTTCATGTCGTAGGTGACGGTCGTCGCGCCCGGTCGGTCGTTGGGGTCGTCGGTCAGGTGGAAGTTCCAGCTCGCCCAGGCGCCTCGCCTGCGCGGCATGAGGCTCGCGTCGGTGTGGAGGACGGCCTCGTTGGGCTGGTAGGGGAACGCGGCCAGCAGCTCACGTTCCTGCGGCGTCGGCTCGCGCGACCATGTCCGAGCGCCTGGTCGGCGTGGCAGGCGAGCACGACCTCGTCGAAGCGCTCGGCCCCGCCGGCGTGGAAGAGGGTCACGCCCTCGCCGCCGGGATCGCGGACCACTCGCTCGATCGGGGTCGTCGAGGCGGATCCGGTCGGCGTACGGCGCCGTCAGCGCCTCGACGTAGCGTCGCGAGCCGCCGGGGATCGTTCGCCAGGCCGGGCGGTTGCGGATCTGCAGGACGCCGTGGTTCTCGAAGAAGTTGGCGAGGAACGACGCCGGGAAGGTCCACATCTGCTCGGGGTCGGCGGACCAGACCGCCGAGACCTGGGGGACGATCAGGCGGTCGATGAAGTAGTCGGAGTAGTTCCCGTCCTCGAGGAAGTCGCCGAGCGACGGCCCGCTCCCGTTGACGGCGAGCAGGCCGCGTGCCTCGCGGTTGAAGCGGACGAGGTCCGAGAGCATCCGGATGAATTGCGGGTCGACCAGGTGGCGGGGCCGGGCGAAGATCCCGCGGGCGCCGCGGGCCGCCCACTCGAAGCCGCCCCGGCCGTCGGACACGCCGAAGCTCATGTTGGCGGGCTGACTCGGGACGCCGAGCTCGCCGAGCATGCGCTCGAAGTTCGGGTAGTTGCGGTCGTTGAAGACGATGAAGCCGGTGTCGACGTTGATGGGCCCGCCCGGCTCGTCGACGGTGATCGTGTTCGTGTGGCCGCCGGCGTAGTCGCCGGCCTCGAAGACCGTGACCCCGTGACCGGCCGCATGGAGCTCCGAGGCCGCGAGCAGGCCGGAGATCCCGCCGCCGACGACGGCGATGCGGCGGGCCTCGCGCATCAGGTGGCCGACTTCTTCGCGCCGTCGGCAGCCGGGGCGGAGGAGGGGACCGCCGGGGGCGTCTCGGCGAGGCGGTTGCGAAGGCCGTCGCGGGCGTTGTCGCCCAGGCGCCTGAACGCGAGTCGCATCGGCAGCTCGGCGAACCTGGCGACGCCCTTCATCGAGAGGTCGGCGTCGTAGGTGACGATCGTGCCGCCGCCGGGCCGGAGATCGAACGTCATCTCGTCGAGCGACGTCATCGTCGACGTCTCGGCGCGCAGGAGGACCCTGCGGGGCGGGTCGATCTCGAGAATCTCGTACTCCAGCGGGATCTCGCGACCCAGGAACGAGGAGATGACCTCGTAGCGGGAGCCGACCTCGGGGGCGCCCTCGGTGAGGCGGCGCGAGCGGGCGACACCCGGGTCCCAGTCGGAAATCGTGGCGAAGTCGGCGAGGTAGGCGAACGCCCTCTCCCGGTCCCAGGCCGTATCTACTGCTGCTGTGTACCTAGCCATGCTTGCTCCTTCTTTCGTTGAGTTGGCCCGGGTGGATCACTGCTTGCAGGCCCGTGTACCCGGGCGGGCTATCCTCGACGCCGAATGTCGCCTCGAGCCCGACTTCATCGCCGGTAGGGACCTCGTCGAGCGCGCCTACCGCTATGCCGCCGGCGTCTACGCCGGGCCGGATCTCGAGGAGGGCGCCGACCTCGGGCATCCGGTCGCGGTCGCCGAGCTCGTCGACCGCGCCGGCTTCAGCGACGAGGCGGTTGCCGCCGCCTTCCTCCACGACGTGGTCGAGGACTCCCCGACCGGCGTGGACGACGTGACGGAGGCTTTCGGCGATGAGATCGGCGGCTACGTCGCGACGCTGACCGAGGACACTGCGATCGCCGACTACGAGGCCCGCAAGGACGAGCACCGCAACCGGGTTCTCCAGGGCGGCTCGGTCACCGCGTCGATCTACCTCGCCGACAAGCTGGCCAGGACGCGAGCCTTCATCCAGTCGGGCGAGGAGATCGCCCCGCAGCGGCTCGATCACTACTGGGACACGCTGCAGCTCTATGCGGGCCGTCGCCCCGAGTTGCCGTTCCTCTCCGAGCTGGCCGGCGAGCTGCCGGAGCTCGAGCCCGTCGGGAACCTAGGTACCCGGCTAGCTCAGTTCCTTCTGCAGCTGCCGCTCGACCGCGCGCGTCATCACCAGGCCGAAGCTGGCCTGAACCGCGTCGGAGGCCAGCGGGCGGAGCCGTTCCACGGCCTCGCCGGCCGCCGCCAGATCGCCGTCGTCCAGACTCTTGCCGTCGCGGATCGGCTGCAGGACGTCCCTGACGAAGAGCTTCACGAACTCCTTGGAGATCGCCGTCGTGTGTTTGTTGATCGACTCGGCGACGGCGAGCGCATGTTCGAGCGGGATTCCGAGTTCGACCAGCTCGCGGCCGGCGCGCAGCATCGTCGGGGAGGGGACCTCCCAGGTCTCGTCGCCGATCGGCTTCAGCAGGCCGACCCGCTCGGCCTTGGCGATCAGCTTCGCGTCCAGCGGATCCCCGAAGGGCCCCCGCAGACCGTCCCCGTCGACGACCTCGGGCTGCTCGCTGCCGAACGGCTGCAGGACGGTGCGCTGGAACTCGAGCGTCTGGGCACTGCCGCTGCGGGCGCCCATCTCGAGCAGGCGCTCGATCGACTTCAGGTTGAAGCCCTGGCCCTGCATGTCCTGGATCAGCCGGATCCTGGTCAGATGCTCGGGGCCGTAGTAACCGGTCCGGGCGCGAACGATCGGCGGCGGCAGCAGGCCGCGGGACTGGTGAGCGCGGATGTTGCGAGCGGTCATGCCGCTCTCGCGCGCCAGCTCGTCGATCGTCATCTGGCCCGGGTCCTCCGCCTTCGATGCCTCCGCCATAGGGGAAGAGCGTAGCGGTCATTCGACACGGAAAGGTGTTACATGCGGAGTTCATTGGCGTTGGGTTCCGGCACCGAGCCTCCGGGCCGGCCGGGGCCGTCGACGTCCGTCAGGGGGAGGGGAGGACGCAGACGACCCCGGTCGGCCCGGCGACATCAGCCGGAGGGCCCGCTCCCGGTGCGGTCGAGGCGGGCCATCTCGCCGAGGCGAGCCCAGAGGCGGGCGCGATCGACGGCGTCTTCGTGGGTCCACGGGACCCGGTGGGCGGGCCGGATTCGCCGGTCCATCCACAGCTTTCCGCCGTGCTCGGCCGCCTCCTCGGAGGCGGCGAGCCAGACGATCGTGTCCGCTCCCTGGGCGGGAGTGCGAAGGATCCGCCCGAGGGTCGTGTGGAAGCGGGGGAGGGCGTCGACGACTCCCGGGGTGTCGACCCAGCCGGGGTGCATCGCATGGACCGTGATCCCGAGCGGCTCGAGCCGGGCGTCGAGCAGCTCGGTGAGGATGACCTGCACGCGTTTCGCGTGGGCGTAGAAGGCGGTGCCGTTGAACTCCCTGCCGGTCAGCTCGAGATCGTCGACGTCGAGCTTCTCGGTGTACATGCCGCCGGAGGTCACGAAGACGACCTTCGACGGCGCGGCCTCCGCGAGCAGCGGGGTCAGCAGCTCGGTCAGCAGCAGCGGCCCGAGCACGTGCGTGGCGAGCGTCAGCTCGTAGCCGTCGACGCTGGTGCTGCGCTCCTTCGTCATCACGCCGGCGTTGTGGACGAGGGCTGTGATCCCGGTTCCGGCGAGCTCGGCGGAGATCTCGGCGGCGAAGGATCGGACCGATTCGAGCGACGAGAGGTCGCACTCGTGGAGGTGGAGCTCGTCGCTGCCGGTCGTTCTCGCTGATCCGGGCGAGGGCGGCCTCGCCGCGTTCGCGATTGCGCACCACCATGTGGACGCGGGCGCCGAGGTTCGCGAACGCCTCGGTCGCGGCGGCGCCGATTCCGGAGTTGGCGCCGGTGACGACGACGTCACGGCCGCGGAGGTGTCCCTCGGGGTCGGGGGAGAGGGATCCGAGGCCTCGCACGTCCCAGCCGATCGAGCTGAAGCCGGGCAGGACCGTCCTGTCCAGGAGCCAGTCGACTGCAGGTGTCGTACCGAGAGCTTTCAGTTGCGTGCTGCTCATTGACTCCGTCCACTGTAACAACTATGTTCAAGGTATGTCAAAGGTTCGTCCAACATCCGATCAACCGATGATCAGGATCGGCGAGCTCGCCAGGCGAGCCGGCATCCCGAGCCCGACGCTCCGCGCCTGGGAGCGTCGCTACGACGTGATCCGACCGGTCAGGGGCGAGTCCGGTTACCGCCTCTACTCGCCCGAGGACGAGCGCCGGCTGCTGTCGATGGTCGCGCTCGTGGAGAGCGGGGTGGCCCCCGCACAGGCCGCCGAGCGCGTCCGCGGCGACGCCGCACCTGCCGCAGCCCCAGCCTCCCGAGGCCGCAGACGGCCCGCCCGCAGCGGCGATGAGGCAGGAGCTGTCGGAGGCCCTGCTCGGATTCGACGACACGGCGGCCGAGCGGATCCTCGATCGCGCGGTCGCGATCCTGAGCGTCGAGGCGCTGCTGGGGGATCTCGTCCTGCCGGTACTCCGTCGGATCGGCGAGCAATGGGTCGACGGCGAGGTCTCGATCGGTCAGGAGCACTTCGCCTCCAACATGCTGCGCGGCCGCCTCTTGGGAATGGCCAGGGGGTGGGGCGGCGGAGACGGCCCTTCGGCGCTTCTCGCCTGCCCGCCCGGTGAGTTCCACGACCTCGGGCTGATCGGATTCGGGCTGGTGCTGCGAGAGCGGGGCTGGCGGATCACGTTCCTCGGCAGCGACACGCCGATCGAATCGATCCTCACCTGCGCAGAGGAGATGGAGCCGGACGTCGTCGTCGCCTTCGCGATGCGGAGGGAGCTGCTCGAGGCCGTCGAGGGCGATCTGATCGAGCTCGCATCCGGGTCGCGCCTGATGCTCGCCGGCACCGAGCCCGACGAGGACTTCGCCTCCCGAGTAGGGGCGGGACGACTGATCGGCGACCCGATCGAAGCTGCCCGTTCCGTCGCCTGAGCCGCCGGCGCGGCCGTCGAGCGGCCGATACGGTCGGGTGATGGACCGCTTGATCGTCGACGGGATGAACGTCCTCGGGTCGCGTCCCGACGGCTGGTGGCGGGACCGTCCCGCCGCGATGGCTGGCCTGACCCGGCGACTCTCGGCGTTGGCGGCGGGCGAGGCCGTCGAGATCCGGGTCGTATTCGACGGACGCCCGCACCGGCGGGTCGAGGCCGCCGCCGACGGGATCGAGCTCGGCTTCGCCCCCGGCGGCCCCGACGCGGCCGACCGGGCGATCCTCGCGGTGCTGCGGTCCGACCCCGAGCCGGCGGCCATCGTCGTCGTCACGCAGCGATCGCCGTCTGCGCAACTCGGTCAAGGCCGCGGGCGCGACCAGCATCGGCTCGAGCGAGCTGCTGAGGCGCCTCGAATCGTTCGAGGCCGGGGGCAGGGGCGCTCCGGACGAGGGCTAGGATCAGTCGATGGGACGACTGGCGCTGATCGGCGGACACTCGATTCTCGGCTCGGACCCCGACGCCGGCTTCGAGCGGCGCAGCGTCGACACGTTCTCGGGACCGGTCGTCGTCCACGAGCGCGGCGAGCAGGTGCTGCTCCAGCGGCACGGCTTCGAGGACGTACACGACCGCCGCCAAGGTCGACCACGCCCGCAACTTCGCCGCGCTCACCGAGCTCGATTGCGACCGCGTCCTCGCGGTCGCCTCGGTGGGCGGGCTGCGCACCGAGCTCGGCGTCGGCACGTTCCTCTGCCCCGACGACTTCATCGCGCTTCACCTCGGGCTCTCGCTCTCCGAGCAGCACGGCGGTGAGCGGGTTCCCGGGTTCGATCCCGACTGGAGGCGAAAGGTCCTCTCGACCTGGGCCGAGGTCGCCGAGCCCGAGGTCATCGACGGCGGCGTCTACTGGCAGGCCATCGGGCCGCGCTTCGAGACCCCGGCCGAGATCCGCCTGATCGCGACGCACGCCCACGTGATCGGCATGACCGTCGCCTCCGAATGCATCATCGCCGGCGAGCTCGGCCTGCCGTACGCCACCGATCTGCGTCGTCGACAACCTCGCCAACGGTCTCGCCGACCGGCCGCTCTCCGTCGAGGAGTTCGAGGCCGGCAAGGAGGAGAACCGCGAGCGCCTGACGACGGCCGTCGCCGCGGTCGCGGCCGCATTGGAGGGCGACGGCCTGATGGCGATCGCGATCGAAGGGGCGACGCTCGACGGCGACGTCGGTCGGCCTGCGGATCGACGCCGGAGTGATCGCCGACGTCGGGCCCGACGTGCGGGCCGCCCACGGCGACGAGATCCTCGACGGGAGCGGGACCGCGATCGTGGCCGGATTCGTCAACGGCCACACGCACGCGGCGATGACCCTCTTCCGCGGCTACGCCGACGACCTGCCGCTGATGGAGTGGCTGCAGGGTCACATCTGGCCGGCCGAGGCGAAGCTGACCGCCGAGGACGTCTACTGGGGCACCCGCCTGGCCTGCGTGGAGATGATCCGGACCGGGACCGTCCGGTTCTGGGACATGTACTGGCAGCCGGGCGCGGTGGCGCGTGCCGTCGCCGACGCCGGCGTCCGATCCACGGTCGGCCCGCCGCTGCTCGACGGCGGCGACCCGGCCGGGCATCGACGAGCTGAAGCGGGCGGCCGAAGCGGGCCTCGGCGAGCTCGAGGAGGCGGGCAGCGAGCTCGTCTCACCGTCGCTGGCTCCCCATGCCATCTACACCGTCTCGCCGGACGTCGCTCGAGTGGATCGCCGCGGAGTCCCAGCAGGCTCGACATCCCGGTCCAGATCCACATCTCCGAGACCGAGGGCGAGGTCGACGACTGCATCGCCGCGCACGGCATCCGGCCGGTCGAGCTGCTCGACCGCGTCGGACTGCTCGGTCCGCGCACGCTGCTGGCCCATTCGGTCTGGCTCGACGACAACGAGCGGGAGCTGATCGCCGCCTCGGGCGCGACGATCGTCACCAACCCCGTCGCCAACATGAAGCTCGCGGTCGGCGCCGCATTCGACCTCGGGGCGGCGCAGGCTCGCGGGATCCCGGTCGGCCTCGGCACCGACGGCGCCGGGCTCCAACAACTCACTCGACCTGCTCTCCGACGCCAAGCACCTCGCGCTGATCCAGAAGCACAGCGCCGTCGACGCGGCCGCCGGCCCCGCCGGGGAGGCGCTCGCGATCGCGACGGGCAGTCGCGCCCCGCTGCTCGGGGGCACGCCGATCGAGGCGGGCGCACCCGCCGACCTGATCCTGGTCCGCACCGACCGGCACGAGCTCGGGATCGGCTCGCTCGAGGCCGGGCTCGTCTACGCGTCCTCCGGCTCGGTCGTCGACACGACGGTGATCGCCGGTCGCGTGCTGATGCGCGGCGGCGTCGTCGAGGGCGAGGCCGAGGTGCTGATCCGAGGCGCGCGAGCGTGCCGCGGGGCTGGGGTTGCTCTAGGTGGCGAAGCGAAACGCCGAGAAGCAGGTCGAGGCGGGTGGCGGGGTGGTCGTCCGCGAGGGCAAGGACGGCCCCGAGATCGCCGTCGTGCACCGCCCGCGCTACGACGACTGGTCACTGCCGAAGGGCAAGCTCGAGGAGGGCGAATCGTTCGAGCAGGGCGCCCTGCGCGAGGTCGAGGAGGAGACCGGTCTGCGTTGCGAGCTCGGGGAGGAGCTCTCGGCGACGCGCTACCGCGACCGCAAGGGCCGGCCGAAGGTGGTCCGGTACTGGCGGATGACCGTCCGCAAGGGCAGCTTCAAGCCGAACGACGAGGTCGACGAGCTCCTCTGGCTGTCGCCCCGCAAGGCGATGGCCAAGCTCGACTTCGAGCACGACGTCCGCCTGGTCAGAGAGGCCGTCGAGGACGGCGGCTGAGGGTCTTCGCGAGACTGCGCGGCCTGGGCAGAGCGGATTCGAAGCGGAGCATCTGCTCGGAGTTGATTCCTAGTCGATCGGGATCCGCTCGACCCGGTCGTCTCCGGAGGCCGGCTTCTGATCCAGGCGCTCGAGGTAATGGTCGACCAGGGAGCGCAGCGTCAGCAGGGCCTCCCTGCCGACGTCGTCCAGTTGGCCGCGGAGCTCGGGCGCGTTGCCGGTTCGCAGGATCTCAGCGGTCCTGCAGATCGGGCACAGCTCGAGACAGCGGGAGTCCTCCGGGTGCGGTGTCGTCCAGTCCCGGTTCGGCGGGGGGCTGCTCTGCTCGTCGGGGGCGGTCATCTTCGAAGCTCACCTCGAGCGTTCCGGAATCGAGTCGGGCCCCGGTCGTCCGGTGCCTGGCCAGCGCGTCGGGGAGGATGATAGTCCGCTTTTCGCGACCGGCCCTGACGATCAGCTCCTTGCCGACCTTGCTCAGGTCGAGCTCCGACCGGTCGGCGAACGGCACCGGGATCGACAGCACGGTGCGCCCGTTCTCGGAGGTGATGCGCTGGGTCAGCTCCTCGTGCATGACCCGCTCCGGCCGGTCGCCGTCGAACAACTCCGCGGCGAGCAGGTCGAGCATCTCGGGGCCGATCACCTCCTCGGGGAAGTAGCGGGCGATCAGCAGCGGGACGGGGGAGAAGCCCTCGCGGACCCGCTCGAGATTCTCGGCCTGCTTCTCGCGCCAGGCCGAGAAGTAGCTCTCCGACAGCTCCTCCGGGAACACGCGATTGACGACGACCGCGTCGGTCAGGTATCCGTAGAGGTTCAGGTAGGTGAACGTCCGCTGGGCCTCCCGGATGACCATCCGGTCCGGGTTCATGACGAGGCGGATCGACGTGTGGCGACGGTCGCGGAGGATCTCGTTCATCGCGATCAGGTTTCCGACCAGGCGCTGGACGTCGGCGAAGACGTCCTCGCCGGGCAGCGGGATGTCGAGGAACGTCTTCGCGAACGGACGGGCGGCCGAGACCAGCCGCCGCTCCCACGGCAGGACCTTGTCGAGCCACCACCGGGCGACGTCGGGGAACGAGAGGAGCCGCAGCGTCTCCCCGGTCGGCGCGCAGTCGACGATGATCACGTCGTAGAGACCCGACGCGTGGTGCTCGCGGATCTGCAGCAGGCTGAACAGCTCGTCCATGCCCGGCGGGACCGTCAGCTCCTCGGCGGCGACCCCCATCACGCCCTGGTCGGCGAGCAGCCGCGCGAGCCAGTCACGGACGGCGGCCCAGTTGTCCTCCATCTCCTTCTGGGCCTCGATCTGCTGAGCCCAGAGGGAATCGCAGACCAGGCTGGGCTCGGGGCCGAGCGGGTGATCGAGCGAGTCGCCGAGGCTGTGTGCGGGGTCGGTCGAGAGGATGATCGTGCGCAACCCCGATGCAGCGCACCGACGCGCCGTCGCTGCGGCGACGCTGGTCTTGCCGACTCCTCCCTTCCCCGTATAGAGGATCGTTCTCGGGACGATCGGCTCGCTCTCGTCGGCGAGCGGCACCGATCCAGGGTACTCTGACCAAGCCCTTTCGAGCGGGACGGGCAAGCCTGAAGATGCGACGAATTCTGAGACTCACGCTGCTTCCGCTGGCCGTTCTCACGGTCGTCGTCGCCCTGTCGGGATGCGGCGGCGGGGACTCGAGCGCCGACCCGCAGGAGGTCCTCGACAACGCCCTCGGCGGCGGCACGAACGTCGACAGCGGCGTGCTCGACCTGACCCTCGACATCGAGTCGACGGGCGACCAGGAGGGCAGTATCAACGCCTCCGTGAAGGGTCCGTTCCAGTCCGGAGGCACCGATGCCCTCCCGCAGGCCGATCTCGACGTCACCGCCGCGATCGATTCCGGCGGCGCCGGCGGGAACTTCGATTTCAAGGGTGGGCTCACGCTGACCCAGGACGGCGCGTGGGTCGGCCTCGACGACCAGGACTACCAGCTCGACGACGCGACCTTCCAGGCGGTGAAGGCCTCATACGAGAAGTCCGCTGCCGCCACCGACAGCGCGGGCGACCAGGGCTCGCTCTCGCAGTTCGGCATCGATCCCGAGAGCTGGATCTCCGACCTGAGCAACGAGGGCACCGAGGATCTCGACGGCACCGAGGTCGTTCATGTCTCGGGCTCGGCCGACGTCCCCAAGATCGTCGCCGACCTCAACGACGTCGCTCAGCAGACCGGCCAGGTGCAGCAGGTCGATCCGAGCGCGATCACCGACCTCCAGGACACGGTCAGCGACGCGACGATCGACGTCTACGCGGCGACCAGCGACGACTCGCTGCGGAAGTTCGAGTTGCACCTCACACTCGCCGATCCGCGCGGCGGTTCGGGTGAGGTGACCGTCGACCTCGCCATCGGGATCTCGGACCCGGGCGGGGATCAGACGATCACGGCGCCCACCGACTCCCTACCGCTGGCGGACCTGCTGTCGCAGTTCCCCGGCGGGGCCGCGGCACTCGGGCTCGGCTCGACGAGCACCGGAACGTCGGGCGCCTCCGGTACACAGCCGCAGGTGAGCGGAGCCGCCAACAAGTACTACGACTGCGTCGCCAAGGCCAAGGACGCGCAAGCGGTCGACGCCTGCGCCGCGCAACTCGGCGGATGAGCGAACAACGCACCCTCGCTCAACAGGGCCTTCTTCCTCGGCCCGGACGGATGGCCCTACCTGCTGGTGCCGTTCATCGCGATCGCGATCGCCCTCGAGATCATCGGCGCCTCGCCGACGGTGATCTTTTTCGTCTCGGCGATCGGGATCATCCCGACGGCCGCGCTGATGGGCCGGGCGACCGAGGAGCTGGCCGAGCGCTCCGGGCCTGGGATCGGCGGCCTGCTCAACGTCACCTTCGGCAACGCGCCCGAGCTGATCATCGCCCTGTTCGCGCTCAACGCCGGGCTCCAGGAGGTCGTCAAGGCTTCGATCATCGGCTCGATCCTCGGCAACGTCCTGCTCGTCCTCGGCGCCGCGATGGTCTCCGGCGGCATCGGCCGGCCGGGCGAGGTGCAGAAGTTCGACCGGACCGCCGCCAGCTCGCAGTCGACGATGCTCTTCCTCGCCGCCGCTGCACTGCTCATGCCGGCGATCTTCGAACTCGTCGAGGGCAAGGGGCTGCCGTCCGTCGGCCCCGAGATCGTCGACTACGGATCGACCGTCGAGCACCTCTCGCTGGCCGTCAGCGTCGTGCTGATCCTCTGCTACGTCGCCGGCCTCTTCTTCTCGCTGAAGACACACAGCGACATCTTCAACCCGAAGTCCAAGCCGGTGCCCGTCGAGGACCCCGAGGGTGACGAGCCGGCCGAGGACTTCGACGACACCTGGGGCTGGAGCGTCCGCACGTCCGTGATCGCGCTCGCCATCGCCGGCGTCGCCGTCGGCGTGATGTCGGAGATCCTGGTCGGCTCGATCTCGGAGGCGTCGGAGTCGGTCGGCCTGAGCGAGTTCTTCATCGGCGCGATCGTCGTCGCGATCGTCGGCAACGCCGCCGAGCACTGGGTCGCCGTCCTCGTCGCCTGGAAGGGCAAGATGGACCTCGCCGTCAACATCGCGATCGGCTCGAGCGCCCAGGTCGCGCTGTTCGTGGCGCCCGTGCTCGTCTTCGCCTCGTTCGTGATCGGGCCGTCCCCGATGCCGCTCGTCTTCAACGGTTTCGAGCTCGGCGCGATCCTCCTGGCCGCACTGATCGCCAATGCGGTCACGCAGGAGGGCGAGTCGACGTGGTTCGAGGGCGTGCAGCTCCTGGCCGTCTACGCCGTGTTCGCCATCGCCTTCTTCGTAGCATGAGCTCCCCCGCCCTTCCGGAAGGACCACCTTGAGCAACGCAATCCTTCTCCTCGCCAGCTTCGCCGTGATCCTCGCCGGGCGCCCTGATGTTCACGAACGCGGTCGAGTGGGCTGGGCCACCGCCTCAACATCGGCGAGGGCGCGACCGGCAGCATCCTCGCCGCGGTCGGCACCGCCATGCCCGAGACGCTGATTCCGATCGTCGCGATCATCGGCGCCTCGGAAGGCTCGGAGGGGGTCGCGGTCGGAGCGATCATCGGCGCCCCGTTCCTGCTGGCCACATTGGCGATGGCGCTCGTCGGCCTGTCCGCATATCTGTACCGGGGGCGACGCAAGCAGGGGCTCGACCTCAAGGCCGACATCCCGACGCTCGACCGTGACCTGATCTTCTTCCTCGTCTTCTTCGCCGGCGCGCTGCTGGCCGGGGTCGCGGTCCCCGACGGCCTTCACATCCCGCTCGCGATCGTCTTCGCGGGCGCCTACCTCGTCTACGTCAGGCGGACGCTCGCCGGCGGCGGCGAGGTCCAGGAGGTGGAGACGATCGGCCGCCTCTACATGGACCGTGGCGACGACGACGAGCCGTCGAACAAGCTGATCGGCCTCCAACTCGCCGTCGGCCTCGGCGCCATCGTCGGCGGCGCTCACCTGTTCGTGGAAGAGATGATCCACGTGGCGGAGACGATCGGCATCGAGCCGCTCGTCCTCTCGCTGATCCTCGCCCCGCTCGCCACCGAGCTCCCAGAGAAGATCAACAGCTTCTTCTGGGTCAGGGAGGGCAAGGACAGCCTCGCCCTCGGCAACATCACCGGTGCGATGGTCTTCCAGTCGACGATCCCGGTGGCCTTCGGCCTGGCCTTCACCGATTGGGAGCTCGATCGCTATGCGGTCGTTTCCGCCTGCCTCGGCCTCGCCGGCGGCGCGCTCGCCTACTTCACCCTGCGGATGCGCGGGCGCTTCACGCTCGCACCCGTGATCGCGTGGGCGTCCCTGTTCGGGTCGTTCCTGGTCTACGTGATAGCCAGCAGCTAGATAACTGCGCGACTCGCAGCCCTCCGGGCTGCTCGACTGCGCGTGCGGTTGGCTATGTCGTGAGTTCCTTCAGGGCGCCGAGCACGAGGTCGTCGTGCTTCTTCGGCTGGACCTTCGGGAAGACCTTCGCGATCTTCCCGCCGGGGTCGATCAGGAACGTGCAGCGCTGAACGCCCATGTACTTCTTGCCGTACATGTTCTTCTCGACCCAGGCGCCGTACTCCTCGGCGACCGCGTGGTCGGCGTCCGCCAGGAGCGTGAAGCCGAGGTCGTACTTCGTGTCGAACTTGGCGATCGCGTCGACCTCGTCGGGAGAGACCCCGAGAACGCGGGCGTCGAAGTCGCCGTACTCGGAGGAGCGGTCGCGGACGCTGCAGGCCTGGGTGGTACAGCCGGGTGTGTCGGCGCGCGGGTAGAAGTAGAGAACGACCCACTGGCCCTTCAGGTCAGCCAGCGAGACCTTGCCGCCCGACTGGTCGGGCAGCTCGAACGGGGGCGCCGCGGCGCCGACCTCGGGCATCGCCACGCTCAGAGCTTCCTCGTCCTCGTCGGGGTCCGGCTCGAGCTCCGGATCGTCGTCCTCATCGAGCTCGTCGTCGACGACGAGGCTGGAGGCCTGCGAGGCGGCGCCGGGGTGGCGGCGCGAGTGGAACTCCTCGAGGGCCTCCTCCAGGAGGGTCTCGTCGACCGGGACCTCGTCGGAGATCCGGACCCATTCGTTGCCCTCCAGGCCCTCCTCCTCGAAGACGTCCTGGTCGACCGTGGCCGAGTCGTCGACGACGATCACGACCTCGGTCTGCGGGTTCACGTAGGTGCCCGGCTGGACGGCGAGCTGCTCGAGCTCGTAGATGTCGCCAACGTCGGCCATGCCGGGTTTATATACCCAGCGGTGGACCGTGTGAACGTGACGCGCAGTCGAGCAGCCCGGAGGGCTGCGAGTCGCGCAGTTACCTACTGGCCCAGACCTTCGAGGTCGCGGAGTTGCCGGGCGACCTCGGCCTCCACGTCGAGCGGTTCCTTGCCCTGCCGTTCGCGCCTGGCGTTTCGAGCGAGGACGAGCTGGCGCACCTCGGCCACGAGCGCCGGATCGGCCTTCAGGTTGACCGCGGCGGGAGCGCTCAGCCTCTCCATCTCGGCCTCGACGTCGAGCGGGACCTCCCCGCGCTCTCGCTGCCGGAAGGCCTTGGCCTCGAGCATCTGGCGGATCTCTGCCTGCTGCGCGGCCCGTCCCATCGTCGAATGGAGGTCCTCGCCGGACCCGTTCTCATCGTGGTCCATCGAGAGCCCGCCCTTGCCGATCTCGCGGTAGACGGCGCCCGAACCGGCGAAGGCGATCGCGGCGATGGGGGCCACGAGGAGGACGACGACCAGGATCACCTCGCCGTTGCTGATTGCAACTGGCAGCACCCGACGAGGGTACCGCCGGCGCCGATCGGGTTCGAGGGTCTAGGCCGTGGCCCTGCGGCGCGAGAGGCGTCCCCGCAGCCCGCCCTTGCGCTTGCGGTCCTTGAGGATCCGCTGCGCGGCGTTGTGTCCGCTGGCCGCCATCACGCCACCGCCCGGGTGGGTGCCGGCGCCGCAGAGATAGAGACCTTCGAGGGGCGTCGCGTACTGGGCGAGCCCGGGCGTCGGCCGCATGAAGGCCATCTGCGCGATGTCCTGCTCGCCCTGGAAGATCGAGCCGTCGACGAGGCCGAAGATGTCCTCGAGGTCCGGCGGCGCCAGCACCTCGCGCTCCTCGATCGCGCCGGGCAGGTTGGGGGCGAACTTGGCCATGTGCGAGATGCAGGTGTCGGCGTACTTCTCGCGGGCGCCCTCGGGCCACTGCTCGTGCTGGGAGGGGCCGAACTGGGTGTACATCGTCGCGATCCAGCGGTCGTCGTCGGTGAGCGACGGATCGACCGAGCTCGGAACCTCCATCTCGACGTAGGGGTTCTCGGCGGGGACGCCGCGCTGGGCGTCCTGCCACGCCTGCTCGAGGTACTGCAGCGACGGGCAGTAGTTGATGCCGGCCGTGAGCAGGTCCTTGGCCTCCTGCTCGCTGACGCCTTCGTAGACGGGGGCCTCGGAGAGGACCATGTTGATCTTCACCGCGGCGCCGCGGGTCCGGTAGGCCTCCATGTCCTCGCGGATGTCGTCCGGGAAGTTCTGGCCGCCGGCGAGCTCGAGGATCGTCGTCTTCGGGTGGGCGCCCGAGGCGACGATCGGCGCCCGCAGGACGGTGCCGTCGGTGAGGGTGACGCCGGTGATCTTCCCGCCGGCCGAGTCGATGCTCGCCACCTCGGCGTTCGTCCGGATCTCGGCGCCGTGGGAGCGGGCGGAGGCGGCGATCGCCTCGCTGATCGCTCCCATGCCGCCCTCGACCTGGCCCCAGGAGCCGACGTTGCCGTCGAGCTCACCGAGCGCGTGGTGCAGGAGGTTGTAGGCGGTGCCGGGGGAGTAGGGGCCGGCCCAGACGCCGACGACGCCGGAGGAGGCGATCGAGCCCTTCAGGTAGTCGTTCTCGAACAGGCTGTCGAGCCAGTCGCCGACCGACATCGTGAAGATCCGGACCAGGTTCTGAACGTCGCGCTGCGACATGCCCGCGACCCGGCCGGCCTCCTTCAGGATGCCCGCGATGTCCATCGGTGCCTTCGAGCCGAGCGCCGGGGGCTGGCGGATCATCATCGGCCGCACGAAGTCGGCGGCCATGTAGATCAGGTCCTCCATCTTGACGAAGTTCTCCGCGTCCTTCTGCGAGAAACGGGCGATCGACTTCGCGGTCTTCACCGGGTCGTCGTGGAAGATGATCGGGCCGTCGGGCGTGTACGCCGCGTAGGCCGGATCGAGCGGGTGGGCCTTGTAGCCGTGCCGCTTCAGCTCGAGGTCGGCGACGACCTTCGGCTGGAGCATCGAGACCACGTAGGAGGCGCGGGACACGCGGGCGCCAGGCCAGAGCTCCTCGGTCACGCAGGCGCCGCCGAGGATGTGGCGCCGCTCGAGGATCAGGGTCCGCAGCCCGGCCTTGGCCAGGTAGGCGCCGGTGGTCAGGCCGTTGTGGCCTCCGCCGACGACGATCGCGTCCCAGGAGCCACCGCCCACCGCCGGCGCGCGACGTGCCGTTGACGGCGTTCGAAGTGGGCACGGACGACTGTGACGTGGCTGAGCTCTCCATGGCGGGAAATTAACACATCGTTCAATTGACTACAAGGTCAACAGGTCCTGTCAAACCCATACACTTGCGCGGCAATGACTGATCTACAGACACTCGCCAAGCAGCACCTGATGCTGCATTTCTCGGACATGACCCTCGAGGCCGAGGACATCCCCGTCCTCGTCCGCGGCGACGGGTGCCACATCTACGACGATCTCGGCAATCGCTACATAGACGGCCTCTCCGGCCTCTACTGCACGAACCTGGGTCATTCCCACGGCGAGGAGATCGGTGCGGCGGCCGCTGCGCAGATGGCGACGCTTCCGTTCACGACCAACTGGACGACGGCTCACCCGCCGTCGATCGAGCTGGCCACCAAGCTGGCCGAGCTCGCGCCGCCCGGCTTCGAGCGCACGTTCTTCACCTCGGGCGGTTCCGAGTCGGTCGAGTCGGCCTACAAGATGGCCCGTCAGTGGCATCAGGCCAACGGCGAGCCGGAGCGCAAGAAGGTCATCGCCAGGCGCGACGCCTACCACGGCACCTCGCTCGGAGCGCTCTCCTTCACGGGCATCCCCGTCTGCCGGACGCCGTTCGAGCCGCCGGCGATCCCGACGACCCACGTCTCCTCCACGAACGCCTATCGCCACCCCGAGGGCGGCGACGACGCCGCCTTCACGAAGGTGCTCATGGACGAGATCGAGGAGGTCATCGAGTTCCAGCGCCCGGAGACGATCGCGATGATCATCATGGAGCCGGTCCAGAACGCGGGCGGCTCCATCGTCCCGCCCGCCGGCTACTGGGACGGACTCCGGGAGATCTGCGACAAGTACGGGATCCTGCTCGTCTCCGACGAGGTCATCTGCGCCTACGGGCGGATCGGCGAGTGGTTCGGCGCCCAGCGGCTCGGCTCGCAGCCCGACATGATCACGTTCGCCAAGGGCCTGACCGGCGCTCACTTCTCGATGGGCGGCGTGCTCATGCACGACAAGGTCGCCGACCCGTTCCTGACGGGCAAGGCCGACTACCTGCACGGGATCACGTTCGGCGGTCACCCCGTCGGTTCGACGATCGCGCTCAAGGCGATCGAGATCATGGAGCGCGAGAACGTGATCGGCAACGTCCAGGCGAACGAGCCACGCGCCCTCGAGATGCTCGAAGGACTGAAGGACATCCCGATCGTCGGTGACGTTCGCGGCCTCGGCCACTTCTTCGCGATCGAATGCGTCAAGGACCAGGCCACGAGGGAGCCGCTGACAGAGGCGGAGGCGGGCTACCTGCTCAAGGACGTCCTCTCCGACAACCTCTTCGAGAACGGCATGATCTGCCGCCTCGACGACCGCGCCGAGCCGTTCGTCCAGATCGCGCCGCCGCTCGTCGCCGACATCGGCCTGTTCGAGGAGATCACCGAGATCCTCCGGATCGGCCTGACCCACGCTGCCGAGCAACTGGAGGGCGGCGTACCCGCATAGGTCGTGGCCGGGTAGGTTCGACCCGATGACCGCGCTCGCCGATCTCGACCTGCCGGAGATCGACCCCGGCGACGCGGCCCTGAGCGGCGAGCGATGGCACGCGGCCATGGACGAGCTGCGCGGCTCGGGCCAGTGGCTCGCCCGGGCGCCGCTCGCGACCGTCGTGCTCGACCGCGAGGCCGGCGAGTTCTTCCTGCGGACGAAGGCCGCCATCTTCCCGGGGCTGCTGCTCGCCCAGCTCTTCGCGATCACGGAGGGCCCGCTGTACGAGCAGGTCGTCCACAACATCATCAACGTCAACGGCGCCGACCACGGGCGCCTGCGCAAGCTCGTCAACCCGGCGCTCGCGCCGCGGGCGGTCGATCGCTATCGCCCGGCGATGCGGGAGATCCTCGAAGAGCTCTGGGAGCCGGTCGCCGGCCAGGGCGGTTGCGACCTGGTCGAATCGATCACCCGCCCGTATCCGGCCCGGGTGATCGCCGAGGTGATGGGCGCGCCGGCCGCGGACGCCGATCGTCTCCACGACTGGTCGATGTGGATCCAGCGGCAGTTCGACCCGCCGGCGCTCGGCGACCCCGAGCAGCTCGCGACCATCAATCGCAAGGTGGCCGAGTTCTACGACTGGGTCCGGCCGCTGATCGAGCGCCGCCGAGAGTCTCCGGCCGACGATCTGATCTCCACGCTGATCACCGCCGAGGAGGAGGGGGACCGGCTCTCGGGCGTCGAGCTCGAGAACCTCGTCCTCAACATCCTCGTCGGCGGCGTGGACACGAGCCAGAGCCAGCTGGCGCACGCCCTCCGACTGCTCTCGTCCCGGCCCGATCAGTGGGCGGCCCTGCGGGCCGACCCCGAGGAGCTGGCGATCAGGGCCGTCGACGAGGCGGTCCGGTTCGAGCCGATCACGCCGTTCACGGCGCGGCTGTTGACCGAGGATCTGACCTACGACGGCGTCGACTTCCCGGCGGGCACGGTCGTCTCCGTCTGCGCCTTCACCGCCAATCGCGACCCCGAGGCCTTCGCCGGTCCCGACGAATTCGACATCACCGTCGAGCGCGAGAAGGCGCGGACGCTGACCTTCGGCGCGGGCATCCACTTCTGCGTCGGCCGCAATCTCGCCCGGGCGGAGATGGCCGAGGCGCTCGCCTTCCTGGCCGAGCGGATCGAGACGCTCGAGCCGGCCGGCGATGCCGAGCTGCAGAGCGTCAGCGGCATCTACGGCGTGGAGTCGTTGCCGGTCGCGTTCGCGACCGCCTGAGCGCCGCTCGACGCCCTAGCGCCGCGCGAGGGCGTCGACGGCCACGCAGCCCTCGGGCCCGGCGATCAGCGGGTTGAGCTCGAGCAGGGAGAGGCCGGAGTCGAGCAGGACCTCACCGGCCCGCGAAGCCGCCTCGGCGACCGCGGTCACGTCGACCGGCTCGCCGCCCCGACCGCCGAGGAGCAGGGACGCGCCCCGGAGGCTCCGCAACGCCGTCTCGACGCGAGCCGGCGTCGCGGGGAGGGGGACGATCGCGACGTCGTCGAGCACCTCGGTCCAGATGCCGCCGAGCCCGACGACGAGCGCGGGCACGACAGCATCTGCGCGCGCGGCGACGAGCAGCTCGACGCCGGGCGGGGCCATCCGCTCGACGAGCAGGTCGGCGCCCTCGGCCGCAGGGAGCGAGAGGAGCCGTTCGGCGGCGTCTCGAAGCAGGTTCGGACCGGTGATCCCGAGCTCCAGGGCTCCCGAGTCGCTCTTGTGCTGGAGGGCGGGGGAGGAGAGCTTGACCGCCACCGGGTAGCCGATCTCGTCCCCTGCGGCGACGGCCTCGTCGGCGTCGGCCGCGACGCGCATCTCCGGTACCGGCACGCCACCCGCAGCCACGAGCGCCTTGGCCTCGGACTCGCTCAGCCAGCCGTCGGCATCGTTGCGCGTCGCTGCCCTCGTCGTCCCGGGCGGCGCCGGCGGCAGCCGAGATCGAGCGCAGCCGGTCGGGGTCACCGGGCGGCCGGCGCAGCTCGCGGGCGCAGTAGACCGCGGTCGAGAGCCCCTGGATGGATGGGAGCCCCCGGGTCGCGAGTTCCCTGATCACGTCCTCGCCGATCAGGTCGGGAAGGGTCGAGGCGAAGATCGGTGCGGCGGCCGACCGCTCGGCGCCGTCGGCGAGGCCGCGACGGGTCTCCCGCCATCCGGGCTCGACCTCGGGAGCCAGCTCCTCCGGTGTGTCGTGGTAGATCAGCAGCTGGTCGATCGCCGGGTCGTTCCCGACCGCGGCGACGATCGCCGCGAGCCGCTCGCGCTCGGCCCAGATCATCGACGTGTAGTCGAGCGGGTTGACCGCGGTCGCGGCCTCCGGAAGCAGCGTCTCGAGCTCCCGCTTCGTCTTCTCGGCCAGCGGCGGCAGCTCGACTCCGAGCCGCTCCGCCTCGTCGGCCGAGATGCCCGAGTCGCCGCCGGAACAGGTCAGGACGGCGAGGCCCCCGGCCCCCGTCGGCCGGGCGCGCGGCTCGGCCAGAGCCCGCGCCAGCTCCAGCAGCTCGTGGGGATCCCGCGCCCAGCAGGCGCCGGACTCCTCGATCAGGGCGCGGAAGATCCGCTGGTCGCCGGCGAGCGAGCCCGTGTGGGCGGCGGCGGCGCCGGCCCCTGCGTCCGAGGAGCCGACCTTGAGAACGACGACGGCTATCCCGCGCTCCGCGCAATCGGCGAGCGCGGCGGAGAATCGCTCGCCGTCGCCGTCGGATTCGAGGAACAGGGCGATCGACCGCACGCCGTCCTGGGCGCTCAGCGCCGAGAGCCAGTCGCTGGCGTCGCAGACCGCCTGGTTTCCGGTCGAGATCACGGTGTGGAAGTCGATTCCGCGGCGCGAGCCGAGCGCGTTGACGGCGACGTTGCCGCTCTGGGAGATCAGCGCCACGCCGCCCGCCGGCAGCGCCTGGACCGAGTCGCCCCACATGCCCGCCCGGGCGGTGAAGTTGACGATCCCGTTCCCGTTCGGCCCGCAGACCGGGAACGACGTGCCGTGATCGAGGGCGGCCGCCTTCAGTCGCGACTCGAGCTCGCGGCCGGACTCGACCTCGCCGAATCCGGCCGAGACGACGACGGCTCCGCCGCATCCCATTGCGGCTGCCTCGGCGATCACATCGGGTACGCCCGCCGCCGGGATGGCGACGGCGACCGCGTCCACCGGTCCCGGGAGCTCGCCGAGCGCCGGCACGCAGCGGATGTCGCGGATCCGATCGCGCTTCGGGTTGATGCCCCAGAGCTCGCCCTCGTAGCCGAGGCGCTCGAGGTTGCGGAGGATCGTGTCGCCGTAGGAGTCGGGACGGTCGCTCGCGCCGACGACGGCGATCGATCGTGGCTCGAGCAGCCGTGCGAGACCGTCCGGGCCAGTCATCGGTATCGCCTAGTGAAGCATCCGCTCGACGCCCCGGCGCTCGATGCCGCGGGCGATGATGAGCCGCTGGATCTCGCTGGTGCCCTCCCAGATCCGGTCGACCCGGAGTTCGCGGAGAAGGCGCTCGGCGGGATTGGAGCGCAGGTAGCCGCGGCCGCCGAAGGCCTGGACGCAGCGGTCCGCGCAGCGCCATGCAGCCTCGCTCATGAAGAGCTTGGCCATCGAGGCCTTGTTGTGGACGACCTTCGGATCGGCGCCGGCGTCGGCGAGCGAGGCAACGGTGAGCGTCAGCAGGCGGCCGGCCGCGGCGTCCGCGGTCGAGTCGGCGAGCGGGAAGGAGACGCCCTGGTAGTCGAAGATCCGGTTGCCGCCCTGCTCGCGCTCCATGGCCCAATCGCTGGTGATGTCGAGCAGCCGCCACATCGCGCCCACGCAGCGGGCGGCGATCCCGAGCCGCTCCTCCATGAACCAGGAGCGCTGCAGGTCGTCGCCGCCGCCGACGCCGCCGATCACGTCGGCCTCACCGACCTCGACGTCGGTGAACGTGATCGTCGGGTGGCCGTCCGGATACATGTGGGTGAAGAGGGGGTCGTCGATGGTCTCGATGCCGGTGCGTTCGGCGTCGACGACGAACAGCGTGGGCAGCTTCTCGCCGTCGTCGATCACGTTGGCCATGACGATGTAGACGGAGGCGACGTCGCCCGAGGTCACGAACCACTTCTCGCCGTTCAGCAGCCATCCGCCCGACCCATTGGATGCCTTGGGCGTCGCGGTTGCGGCGATCCGGCTCGGGTCGGAGCCGGCGTCCCGCTCGGTCACGGCGTAGGCGTCGCGGATCTCGCCGCGCAGCAGCGGTTCGAGCCAGCGCTCCGTGTGCTCCGGCCCGGCGTGCTCCCAGACGTTGTAGCCGTTGGGGATGTGCCAGTGGATGGCGTTGGTGGAGCGGCCGTACTGCTCCTCGACGAGCGCCCACTGCAGCCGGGTCCAGCCCTGGCCGCCGTGCGCGGGATCGTGAAGGCCGCCGGTCAGGCCGCGGGCCAGTGCCTCGCGCTTGACGTCGGCGACGACGTCGTCGGGGAGGCGGCCGTGGCGTCGCTCCGCCTCGTCCTCGAGCGGGAAGAGGATCTCCTCGGTGAAGGCCCGGGCGCGGGCCTGGACGTCGCGCGTCTCGTCGTCGAGGTCGAACGGGATGTCTGATGGATCCACGGCTCCTCCTGGTGTGACGGCGCTGTCCACTTGACCGGCACTCTAACATGCGATTGATCGATTGACTACAAGGTCAATCGAGGTCTCACGCGAGGCCGTAGATCGGACCCAGGACGAGGAACCAGGGATAAGGAGAACGTTGATGAGCGCACCCGCAGCGGCGAACGGAAAGCTCGCACTCGACCCCCGCGACGTGGAGCTCACGTTGCAACCCGTGGAGCGGGCGACGATGCTGCCGCCGGCGGCCTTCGCTGACGAGACGGTTCTCTCCTGGGAGATGGACAACATCTTCGACGGCTGGGTCTGCATGGGGCACGTCTCCGCGGTCGCCGAGCAGGGTTCCTTCCTGATGCGCGAGCTCGGGGACACGAGCGTCTTCGCGATGACCGGTGAGGACGGGACGGTCCGCGCGTTCCTCAACGTGTGCCGCCATCGCGGCGCCCGCATCATCGGGGAGAGGGAGGGGCAGGTACGTCGCCGAATCCAGTGTCCCTACCACGCCTGGTCGTACGACCTCGAGGGCAGGCTCGTCGCCGCTCCCCACATGAACGAGGTCGAGGACTTCGATCGCTCCTGCTGGGGACTGCTCGAGGTGCGATCGACCGTCGTCGGCGGGCTCCTGCTGATCGACCTGAGCGGCGTGGCGCCCGATCCCGCCGAGCACGTCGGCGACCTGCTCGGGTTCCTCGAGCGCTACCGCGTCGCCGAGCTGCAGCATGCGCGCGGCACGGTCTACGACGTCGAGGCCAACTGGAAGGGCATCGCCGAGAACTACAACGAGTGCCTGCACTGCCCCGGGGTTCACCCCGAGCTCAACGCGCTCAGCGACTACCGAAGCGGCGACGAGGTCTACGGCGACGGCGCCTGGTGCGGGGGCTCCATGACCCTGAACGAGAACGCCGAGACGATGGGCATGGGGGAGGGGCACGCCACCGATCGGCCACCGATCCGCGGGCTGACGGAGAAGGACATCAACTCCGTCTACTACTTCGCCCTCTTCCCGAACGCGCTGGTCTCGCTCCATCCGGACTACTTCATGTTGCACACCCTCTGGCCGCGCTCGAGCGGCCAGACGGAGGTCACGTGCGATTGGTTCTTCGAGCCGGAGACGATGGCCCGCGGCGACTTCGACCCGAGTGACGCCGTCGACTTCTGGGACATGGTCAACAGGCAGGACTGGTACGTCTGCGAGCTGACGCAGAAGGGCGTCAAGACGAAGGGATACACGGCCGGCAGGTACGCGGCCGACGAATCGGACACCCACGCCTTCGACACGATGGTCGCGGGTAGATATATGGAAGCACTCAGCGGTGGCGTGACCGCATGAATCACGCCCTTGCCATCAAGCAACACCCGATCGTCCGGCGGAAGCGGACGCGCAGCGGAGCATTCCGCCGGAGGTATCTATGAACGAGATCGCAGCCAAACTCGGCGAGGTCGGCCTGCCCGCACCCGTCTCCGAACTAGCCGCAAAGGACTGGGACGCGATCGTCGTCGGCGGAGGCCACAACGGCCTGACCGCCGCCGCCTACCTCGCCCGCGCCGGCAAGTCGGTGCTCGTGCTCGAGCGCCGCGAGCGCCTCGGCGGCGCCTGCACATTGGAGCGGCCGTTCGAGGACGAGCGGTTCGTGATCAGCCCCTGCGCCTACGTCGTCGGGCTGCTCGACGACGTGGTGATCGACGAGCTCGAGCTGCGCAAGCGCGGGCTCAAGTACTGGATGGCCGACCCGAACCTCTGGGTCCCATTCGAGGACGGCACCTCCTTCGGCCAGTTCCTCGACGACGAGAAGACGCAGCAGAGCCTCGATGCGCTGGGACTCTCGAAGAAGGACGTCGACGGCTACTGGGCCTACGAGGAGCTGTTCGACGACGTTCGCAAGCTGCTGCGCAAGGGCGCTCGCGACACCTGGATCGGCGACACCCCGACGCGCGCCGAGATCGAGGAGATCCTCGGGCACGACCAGGAGAAGATCGACCTGGTCTTCGAGGATTCGATCGCCGACGTCCTCGGCCGCTACATCGAGGACGAGCGGCTCAAGACGGCGCTTTTCGGCCAGGGCGTCATCGGCACCTGGGGCGGCCCCTTCGACCACGGCACGGCCTCGATCAAGCTCATGCACTACCAGGGCGACATGGATGGCCAGGGTCCGGTCTGGGGCTACGTCGAGGGCGGCATGGGGATGGTCTCCTTCGCGATCGCCGACGCCGCCCGTGAGGCCGGCGCGATGCTCGCCTGCGACGTCCCCGTCGCCTCGATCACCCCCGGTGAGGGCGTCGAGCTCGAGGACGGGACCCGGATCCGGTCGGCCACCGTGATCTCGAACACCGACCCGAAGGTGACGATGCGCCTCGTCGGCGCGGACGCGATCCGCTCGGCCGATCCCGCCTACCTCGACAAGCTCGAGAACTGGAAGATCCGCAGCCCGGTCGTCAAGTTCAACGCCGCCCTCGATCGCCTGCCGAACTGGACCGCGGCGCCCGGGGAGGATTGGCCCGCCCGGGCCACCGTCGACGTCTGCGGGACCATGGAGGACGCCCAGGCCGCCTTCGAGCGCTGCGCCGCCGGTGAGCCCGCGGTCGGGTTCGGCGAGATCTACGTGCAGACCGGCTACGACCCGAGCCCCGCGCCCGAGGGCAAGCAGCTGATGAGCGTCTTCGGTCAGTACGCGCCCTACGACATCGCCGACGGCGACTGGGAATCCGCCCGCGAGGGAGTGGCCCGGCAGTTCATCGAGCTGATCGGCCGGTTCGCCCCCGACTTCGAGGACACGCTCGCCGATTACGAGGTGCTCGGGCCTCCCGACATCGAGGAGCGCATCGGCCTCACCGGGGGGAACATCTTCCAGGGCGAGGTCACTCCCGACCAGCTCTGGGAGGGTCGATTCGCCTCCCGGACGCCGATCGAGGGCCTCTACATGTGCGGCGCCGCCACGCATCCGGCCGGCAGCGTGATCGCCCTCAACGGCCGCAACGCGGCCGAGGCCGTCCTTACGGATCAGGGTGCGGGCCTACCGCCCCACGGATAACCTGACGCCCTTGCCGAGCGATAACACCGCACAGGCCGAGCAGAGCGGACGCGAAGCGGAGCATCTGCTCGGAGTCGTCTGAGATGAACGAGATCGCAGCCAAACTCGGCGAGGTCGGCCTGCCCGCACCCGTCTCCGAACTAGCCGCAAAGGACTGGGACGCGATCGTCGTCGGCGGAGGCCACAACGGCCTGACCGCCGCCGCCTACCTCGCCCGCGCCGGCAAGTCGGTGCTCGTGCTCGAGCGCCGCGAGCGCCTCGGCGGCGCCTGCACACTGGAGCGGCCGTTCGAGGACGAGCGGTTCGTGATCAGCCCCTGCGCCTACGTGCTCGGCCTCCTCGACCAGCGTGTGATCGACGATCTCGAACTCAAGAAGCGGGGCCTGCGCTGGTGGATCGCCGACCCGAACCTGTGGATCCCGTTCGCCGACGGCAGTTCCCTCGGCCAGTTCGTCGACGATGACCGGACGCAGGCGAACCTCGAGCAGATCGGCGTCTCGGCGGCCGACATCGACGGCTACTGGAAGCACCAGAAGCTCTACGACGACATCCGCAAGCTGCTCCGCAAGGGAGAGCGGGACGCCTGGGAGGGCGACACCCCGACCCGCCCCGAGATCGAGGAGATGCTCGGCGGCAACCAGGAGATGATCGACCTCGTCTTCGAGGCCTCGATCGCCGAGGTCATGGACGACTACTTCACCGACCAGCGCCTTCACGACGCGTTCTTCGGCGGCGGCGTCATCGGCACCTGGGCCGGCCCGCGCGACAAGGGGACCGCCTCCGTGAAACTGATGCACCATCAGGGCGACCTCGACGGCGCCGGCTCCAACTGGGCGTACGTCGAGGGCGGCATGGGGATGGTCTCCTTCGCGATCGCCGACGCCGCCCGCGAGGCCGGCGCGATGCTCGCCTGCGACGTCCCCGTCGCCTCGATCACCCCCGGAGAGGGCGTCGAGCTCGAGGACGGGACCCGGATCCGATCGACCACGGTGATCTCGAACGCCGATCCCAAGGTCGCGATGAGGCTCCTCGGGACCGATGCGATCGACTCCTTCGATCGCGGCTATCGCGAGCGCCTCGAGGCGTGGGACGTGCGCAGCCCCGTCGTCAAGTTCAACGCGGCGCTCGACGAGCTTCCCAACTGGACCGCGGCCGACGGCGAGACGTGGCCGGCCCGGGCGATGATCGAGCTCACCGACGGCCTGGATTCGGCTCAACAGGCCTTCGAACGTTGCGCGGCCGGCGAGCCCGCGGTCGGATTCGCCGAGGTCTACACGCAGACCGGCTTCGACCCGAGCCCGGCGCCCGAGGGCAAGCACTCGATGACCGTCTTCGGCCAGTACGCGCCCTACGAGATGTCGCATGGCGACTGGGACTCACGTCGCGATGAGGTCGCGCGCCAGTTCATCGACCTCATCGACCGCTTCGCGCCTGGGATCGAGGACCGGCTGATCGGCTACGAGGTGCTCGGCCCGCCCGACATCGAGTCGCGGATCGGCCTGACCGGCGGCCAGATCTTCCAGGGCGCCGTCCTGCCCGGCCAGATGTGGGAGAACCGGCTCGCGGCGCGGACGCCGATCCCCGGCTTCTACCTCTGCGGCGCCGCCACCCACCCGGGCGGCAGCGTGATCGCGACCAACGGCCGCAACGCCGCCTCGGCCGTCCTCGCCGACTCAGCCTGAAAGCGCGCCGCCGCCGAGCTCCGGGGGCATCGCCTTCGGGCCGTCGGGGTACATCGTCGCGAGCTCGTCCTCGCTCATCTCCAGCGTGCTCGCGAACCGCTCGTTCGGAGCGCCGATCGCGAGCCAGAGCTGATCGGAGTCGGTGTCGTTGAACGGCTGCCGGACGCTCTCGGGATCGACGCCCACCGCATCGAGCGGGGCCAGGGTCAGGACCTCGTCGTCGACCCGCAGCCGGCCGGTTCCCTCGAGCAGGACGTAGAGCTCGGTCGTCTCCAGGTGGCGGTGGCGGGTCGACGCCTGCCCGGGCCGCAGGCGCCAGAGCCGCGTCCCGAACCCCTCGATCCCGAGCTGGCGCCCGAGGTCCGTATTGAGCACGCCCATCTGATTCGACGGCCGCCAGTGAGCATCGTCCGCCTTCAGTACCCGGTGACCCATTCGTTCAGCACCTCCGTCTTGCGTCCCGCGGCTCGACTACATTCGCGTCGTGCCGCCCGATACAGCCGATCGTATTCTCGAGGCCGCCTGCGAGCTGATCGCCGAGGACGGAATCGACGAGGTCCGGATCGCTCGCGTCGCCCAGCGGGCCGGCGCGTCGACGTCGCTCGTCCACCACTACTTCTCGACCCGCGAGGAGCTCCTCGAGCAGGCGCTGGTCCATTCGTTCGAGCAGGCGGGCGACGAGCGTTTCGGCGAGGACGCGGCCGCGGCCGGTGGAAGCGCCGCCGACGCAGTGGCGGCGGCGATCCGCGACAGCCTCCCGTACCCCGGCGGTCAACGGCGTGAGTGGGTCCTCTGGGTCGAGCTCTGGTTGCGGGCCGTTCGCGAGCCGGATCTGCGCCCGGTCGCGGCGCGGATGTACGAGCGTTACCGGGCCTGGATGTCGGACGTGATCTCGACCGGCGTCGAGAGCGGGGAGTTCGCCGCGGACCTCGACGTCGGCAAAGTCGCCGACGTCGCGGTCGCGCTGCTGGACGGGACCGGGGTCCGCGCGCTGTTCGACGATCCGGGCATGGACGTCGAGAGTGCGCGCACGCTGGTCGCCACCGCGCTCGCCGTGGAGCTCGGAGTCGAGCCCGCGGCACTGCTCGACTGATTGGAGATCCCCACGGTTGGCACTTGCGCGTCGCCCGCGGCCAGGGTAGTTTGAACGGCGGTTCAGCTTTCCCGAGGAGAGGTGGGGAACCGTGAGGAGTTCAGAGAAGGGCAGGCGGCTCGCGCCGATGAGCCCGCGACCTGCGATCGATCACATCCGCAAGCCGCAGATACTCGATGCGGCGGCTCAGGTGATCACCGAGCGGGGTCTCGGCGCGACCCGGATCGCCGACGTCGCCGAGCGCGCCGGGACGAGCGCGCCGGCCGTCCTCTACTGGTTCGACAGCCGCGAACAGCTGCTCAACGAGGCCCTGATCGCCGACGAGGAGACGTTCGCCGCCCGGGTGGGAGAGCGGCTCGATCACCTCGACACCGCATCCGAGCGACTGCGGGCCCTGATCGAGGCCACCGCCGGCGACAGCGACATCAGCCTCTGGATCGAGCTCTGGGCCCGTTCCCTGCACGATGAGGCCGCCGCCACGGCGCGGCTCCGGCTCGACGATGCGTGGCGCGCCCTCCTCGCCCGGATCGTCGCCGAAGGGCAGGAGGCAGGGGAGTTCGACCGGGCAGCCGACCCGGTCCGGGTAGCACTCTCACTCGGCTCGCTCATGGACGGCCTCGGCGTACAGATGACTCTCGGCGACCCCGCGGTGAGGCGCGAGGGAATGCTCGCGGTCGTGGTCGCCACCGCCGAGGCGATGCTCGGCGCGAAGCTCGACGATGCGACAAGCGCGGAGGTCGCGGCGTGAGCACTTTCGAATTCGACTCCCGGTTGAACCGTCGCCAGCTGCTGCGGGCCGGCGCCGGAGGGGCGCTCGGGCTCTACGGCCTCGGCGCGCTGGCGGGCTGCACGGTCGAGCGCCCGATCGACAAGCCCGCGGGGACCGCCTTCGCCAAGCCGGAGATCGACGGCGACATCCTGATCTACAACTGGGCGCAGTACATGGACCCCGAAATCAAGAAGAGCTTCAGCGAGAAGTACGGGGTCGAGGTCAACGAGGTCAACTTCGACAACCTCGAGGCGATGGTGACCAAGCTGAGGGCCGGCGGCCGCTACGACATCATCTGGCCCACGCCCGAGTACGCGTTCCGGCTCGACCAGGAGGGCCTGCTCACCCACTTCGACCGCGACGCGCTCCACAACGCCAAGGGAATCTCGTCCTTCTACGACAAGGGCTGGTGGGACCCGAACGCCGAGCTCTCCGTCCCCTACACCTACTACACGACCGGAATCGCCTGGCGCAACGACGAGGTCTCGGGCATGACCGGATCCTGGAACGACCTGACCAATCCGGAAGGGGAGGGCAGGATGTTCATCCTCGACGACTTCCAGGAGGCGATCGGCGAGGCCAACCTGATCAACGGCTGGGACCTCAACACGGCCGACCCCAACGAGCTCGAGGAGTCGAAGGCGACCCTGCTCTACCAGAAGGGTTTCGCCCGCGGGATCTCCACGAACTCGACTCAAAACCTGGTCAACGGCACCGCGGCGATCCACCAGGCGTGGAACGGCGACATCGTCAGCGTCCGCAACCAGGTCAGCGACCCCGAGAACTTCAGCTACGAGACGTGCACGGAGGGTGTGCCGGTCGGCACCGACCTGATGTGCATCCCGGTCACGGCGCGGGCGCCCGGGACGGCGCTGAAGTTCATGGACTGGATCATCCAGCCCGACAACGCCGCGCAGAACGTGATGTGGAACGGGTACCCGCAGCCCGTCGAGGGCGGCAAGGAGGCGTTCGCCGAGCTCGTCAAGGACGAGCCGTCGATCGACGTCAACCTCGAGGCGCTCGGCGACGGCGGGTTGGAATACCGGCTCGACGACCCCGATGACCGAGCCCTCTGGAACCAGACGTGGACGGAGGTCAAAGCGTCGTGAGCTCCAAGGGCTTCTGGTCGCGCTTCCTCCTCCCGGGCGGCGTCTGGTTGTTCCTCCTCTTCGCCGTCCCGATCTGCCTCGTCCTCGCCCTCTCGCTCGGCTACACCGACGACCTCGGCCGGGCCGTCTACTCGTTCAGGTTCGACAACTACGCCGACGCGTTCAACTCCCTCTACATCCCGGTAATGCTGCGATCGATCCTCTACGCGGTCTCGACCGCGGCGCTCTGCCTGCTGCTCGGCTACCCGATCGCCTACTTCATCGCCCGCTACGGGGGCAAGCGCAAGCACCTGCTGATCGCGCTCCTCGTGATCCCGTTCTTCGTCAACTACCTGGTCCGCACCTACGCCTGGGTCGCCCTGCTCGCCGATGACGGGCTCGTCAACAGCGGCCTCAAGGATCTCGGTCTGACCGAGACCGGGATCCAGTTCGTCAACACCCCGTACGCGGTGATCGGCGGCCTCGTCTACGGCTACCTCGTCTTCATGATCCTGCCGATCTACGCCTCCCTCGAGCGCATGGACTCGTCGCTGATCGAGGCCGGCAAGGATCTGTTCGGGACGCCGGCCAGGGTCTTCCTCCATGTGACGCTGCCGCAGACGAAGCAGGGCATCCTGGCCGGCTGCGTGCTCGTCTTCCTGCCGGCGGTCGGCGACTTCGTCTCCGCCCAGCTGCTCGGCGGTCCCGACACGTACATGGTCGGCAACCTGATTCAGGATCAGTTCTTCGCCGCCAGCAACTGGCCCTTCGGCTCGGCGCTGACCGTCGTGATGATGCTGTTCCTCTCGATCTGGATGATCGGCTACCTGCGCTCGGCCGCCAAGGAAGCCAGAGAGCCGGTGGCGGTCTGATGGCGGGCGCCGCTGCAACCGTCGGCTCCCGGCGGCAGCGCCGAAAGGCAAAGCGCCGCGAGGAGGGCTTCGACCGGCCGCGATTCCTGCGCTTCTACAGCTTCCTCGTCTACCTCTATCTGTTCATCCCGATCGCGGTCGTCGTCCTCTTCTCGTTCAACTCGGTCAAGTCCCTGCAGTCCTTCCAGGGCTTCTCGCTGCAGTGGTACTCGGACTTCCTCAACGACGCGACGCTCCGCGAGTCGCTGTTCGTCTCGCTGCGGATCGCCGTGATCACGATGGTCATCGCGACGATCATCGGCACCTGTCTGGCGATCGGGCTCGTCCGGGCCAAGACGCGCTGGAGCCCGGCCGCGAACATCCTGATGCTGATCCCCCTCGTCACACCGGAGATCGTCGCCGGCATCTCGGCGCTGCTGATCTTCTCCCAGCTCGGCATCCAGCTCTCGTTCTGGACGATCGTGATCGCCCACATAACGTTCTCGATCTCGTACGTGACCGTCGTCGTCCGGGGTCGGCTGGCGGCGATGGGCGACGAGGTCGAGCAGGCGGCGATGGACCTCGGCGCGACCCGTTTCCAAGCGGTGCGACTGGTGCTGGTTCCCGAGCTGTGGCCGGCGATCGTCGCCGCCGGGCTGCTCACGTTCGCCCTGTCGTTCGACGACTTCGTGCTCTCCTTCTTCACGACGGGGGAGGACGTCCAGCCGCTTCCGGTGAGGATCTGGTCGGCGATCCGATTCGGGGTCTCGCCGACGATCAACGCGATCGGGACGCTGATGATGGTCGTCTCACTGACGGCCGTGGTCGCGGCCGTGCTGCTGCCGAGGTTCTTCGGCCGCAAGGAATCTGGAATCAAGGTCCTGACGGGCCAGGAGGAGAGCTGACGTGGAGCAGGCAACCGCAACTGGAGCCGACGCGAGCGCGAGCGGGGCCGGGGGGGAGGCGATCCGCCTCGAGGGTGTGACGAAGCGATTCGGCGACTTCACGGCCGTCGACAACATCGATCTGACGATCCCCAAGGGCGAGTTCTTCTCGCTGCTCGGACCCTCCGGCTGCGGCAAGACCACGACCCTCCGCATGCTCGCCGGATTCGAGATCCCTACCGAGGGAAGCATCCTGCTCGAGGGAGAGCCGGTCGAGGACGTGCCGCCCTACCGGCGCAACGTCAACATGGTCTTCCAGAGCTACGCGCTCTTCGGGCATCTCGACGTGGCCGGGAACGTCGCGTTCGGCCTGAAGCGAAGCAAGGTTCCGAAGGACGAGATCAAGCGCCGGGTCGACGAGGCGCTCGAGCTGGTCAGCCTCGACAGCCGCGCAACCGCCCGGCCCTCGGAGCTCTCCGGCGGGCAGCGCCAGCGCGTGGCCCTGGCCCGGGCCCTCGTTAATCGCCCGGCGGTGCTGTTGCTGGACGAGCCGCTCGGCGCGCTCGACCTGAAGCTGCGGCGCGAGATGCAGATCGAGCTCAAGCGGATCCAGCGCGAGGTCGGGATCACGTTCGTCTACGTGACCCACGACCAGGAGGAGGCGCTCTCGATGTCGGATCGGATCGCCGTGATGAGCGACGGCCGGGTCGCCCAGTGCGGGGCGCCGGAGGAGGTCTACGAGCATCCGAACGAGGAGTTCGTGGCCGGGTTCATCGGCATCTCGAACATGCTGGAGGGCGTCGTCGATGCGCCCGGCATCGTCAAGGTCGGAGCCGGGATGAAGATCCCGGCTCCCCTGCCGGACGACTGCGACCTCGGCGAAACGGTGCAGATCTCCGTCCGCCCGGAGAAGATCGCAATCGACGAGGAGGTCGAGGAGGGCATGGTCGCGATGACCGGCCGGGTGATCTCCCGCGTCTACCACGGCGTCAACACCCAGGTCACGGTCGACCTGGGTGGCGGAGCGCATCTCGTCGCGCTCGAGCAGGCGACCTATCGGGCAAGCGCCGAGGACCGCTGGGAAGAGGGCATGGCCGTCACGTTGGGGTGGCACCCCGAGAACTGCCTCGTCCTGAGGTGACCTCGGTCGCCCCTTCATGAGGGTCGCAGTCGTCGGGGCGGGCTTGGCCGGGCTCGCCGCAGCCGACGCGCTGGCGTCGGCCGGCCACGAGCCGATCGTCCTCGAGGCCCGCGATCGCGTCGGCGGACGTGTGCATTCCCGGGAGCTCGACAACGGCGCCGTGGTCGAGATGGGCGCGGAGTTCATCCTGCCCGGATGCACCGCCGTGCTCGAAGCCACGGAGCGCTTCGGCCTGGGGCTCTGGGACAAGGGCATGCGTTATGGACGCCGGGACCCGCGAGGCGTCGAGATCGCTCCCGGCGGCATGGAATCCGCCGTCGCGGCGATCGCGGCCGCCCTCGGGTCGGGCGAGTCGATGGAGGGGGTCAGCGTCGCCGATCTGCTCGGGCGGCTCGAGATCGACGACGGAGCCCGCGAGGCGATCCTCGCCCGTGCCGAGGTCTCCGCCGCCGCGTCCGCCGACCTCGTGCCGGCGGGCGAGCTGGCACTGCTGGCGAGGGTGAGCGATCTGCCGGCCCCCGGTATCGCGGGGGGCAATCAGCGCCTGGCGGAGGCGTTCGCCGACGCAGTCGGGCACGAAGCGATCCGGCTCGGCGATCCCGTCCGGGCGATCTCCGAGCGCCCCGATCACCCGTGCGTCGTCGTCGCTACAGACGGCGGTGAGGTCGAGGCGGACCGCTGCATCGTCGCGGTGCCGGCGTCGGTGATCGATCTGATCGAGTTCGAGCCCGGCCTGCCTCCCGACGTGGCGGACGCACTCGGGTCGATCTCGTACGGCCACGCCGCCAAGCTCTTCATCCCGTTCGGTTCGGACCCGGCCGGCGTGCCCGCCAGCGCCACGCTCGCCGTCCGCGATCGCTACTGGGCCTGGACCGCGACCGGGAACGGGCCGGGAGTGCAGCCGGTCGTCAATGCCTTCGCCGGGTCGAGTGCCGCACTGGCGGGCCTGGGCGTCGAGGCCGGCCCGGCGGCCTGGGCTGAGAAGCTCGTCGCCCTCCGCGGGGACCTCGACCTCGCCGGAGAGGACGCCCTGCTTTCCACCTGGGACGACGATCCGTGGGTCGGGGCGGCCTACTCGGTCGCGACCCCCGCGCACGCCCAGGAGGTGCTGACCGCGGCCCATGGCCGGCTCACGTTCGCCGGCGAGCACCTCGGCGGCGAGATGGGCGCCCTGATGGAGGGCGCGATCCGCAGCGGCCGTCGCGCCGCTGGAACCCTTTCGTGAAGTTGCGAGCCCCCGCGGCAGCGGCTATCCTTCCGTTGTTGACTGACTAGTCAATCGGTTTTCTACCGCGGGCTGCAGAAAGTGCGCCGAAACGCATGAACTGGCGCCGTATCCCGCATCTGAGCATCCGAGAAGCCCTGACAAACGACTTACAAGGAGCGATCCACGGTGGTTGACTTCACCCTGACCGACGAGCAGAAGGACCTGCGGGAGATGGCGCACAACTTCGCCGAGAAGGAAATGCGCAAGGTTGCCTGGGAGTACGACAAGGAAGGCACCTGGCCCCAGGAGATCATCGAGAAGGCCTGGGAGGTCGGCTTGATGAACACCCACACCCCCGAGCAGTACGGCGGCCCGGGGCTGGACTACCTCTCGGGTTGTCTGATCGAGGAGGAGCTCGGATGGGGCTGCTCCGGCATCGGCACCTCGCTGGCCGCCAACGGCCTGGCCTCCGCGCCGGTCGCCCTCGGCGGCAGCGAAGAGGTCAAGAAGGAGTTCCTCGGAATGCTGACCGAGGGGCCGAAGCTCGCGAGCTTCTGCCTGACCGAGCCGGACGCCGGCTCCGATGTCTCCGGGATGAAGACGACCGCCACCAAGAAGGGCGACAAGTGGGTCATCAACGGCTCCAAGTGCTTCATCACCAACGGCCAGTACGCCGACTGGTACACGGTCTACGCCAAGACCGACAAGGAAGCGGGCCACCGCGGCATCTCGGCCTTCGTCGTCCCTCGTGACGACACGGTCGTGATCGACAAGAAGGAGGACAAGCTGGGTCAGCGTGCCTCCAACACCGCGACGGTCACCTTCAACGAGACCGAGATCCCGGCCGGCAACCTGCTCGGCGAGGAGAACAAGGGGTTCAAGCTCGCGATGATGACCCTCGACCGCACCCGTCCCGGCGTCGCCGCGATGGCTGTCGGGATCGCCCGGGCGGCGTTCGAGTTCGCCTGCGAGTACTCGAAGGAGCGCGTTCAGTTCGGCGTGCCGATCGCCATGCACCAGGCGGTCGCGTTCATGATCGCCGACATGGCGACCAAGGTCGAGGCCGGCCGTCTGCTCACGTGGCAGTCGGCATCGCTGCTCGACAACGGCATGCGTAACACGCTTGCCGCGTCGCACGCGAAGCGGTTCTCCGCGGACTCCTGCATGGAGGTCGCGACGGACGCCGTCCAGGTCTACGGCGGCTACGGGTTCATCAAGGACTACCCGGTCGAGAAGCTGATGCGTGACGCCAAGATCATGCAGCTGTACGAAGGCACGTCGCAGATCCAGCGCCTCGTGATCGCGAAGGAGGTCCTGATGGGCCGCAACGTGAACGAGCCGCTGCCTGAGTCGATCGCCAACGAGGCTCAGCAGGTCGAGGAGGTCGTCCCCGCCTAGGGACGCCCCGCTCAACGAATCTGCCGAAGGGCCGGGATCTCCCGGCCCTTCGTCGTTCCGGGGCCGCGATGAGCCGGGTGGGACCGGCTCGCCTGCGTCCAGCGACCGTTGCATATCTCAAGTCGCCGGCCTGCGCCCCCGATAGATCACGAGTAGAGGTCGGCGGATCGCCTGAAGGCGCGTTTCATGGACGATTCGTGGCCAGGGTCAATGATGGCCCCGGGTGAGCGATACGGCATGACGTCGATCGGCTTTCCAGTCGCATCCGCCGGCCTCTACCTATTCCGGACCTAGACTCCCTGTCGATGGCAACACGGAAGCCCATGGCCGAAGCCGTCGCCGAGACCACGCGGGCCACCGAGCGAAGTCGCAAGTCGCCCCGCGGCGGGGGCCGCGCCTCCGACGTGTTCGGCGGCGAGCTCCGTCGTCGCGACGTCTTCCCGCTGCTCGTCCTCCACCTGGTCGGTCGCGAGCCCGCCTACGGGAACAGGCTGATCGAGGAGATCGAGGAGATCACCCAGGGCGTGATCACGGTCAACCCCAACACGATGTACCCGCTGCTCCGCGAGCTCGAGTCGAAGGGGATGATCGAGGGCGAGTGGGAGCATCCGGATCGCCGCACCCGCCGGTTCTACGCGATCACCGATGCCGGCCGCGCCGAGTACGAACGTCTCCAGGCTGAGCTGTCGCCGTTCCTCGACTCGATGATCCGGACCGTGACGCTGATCAAGCGGGAGATCTATGGCGAGGGTTGAGGCCTCGGTGGAGATTCCGGCCCCGCTCGCCGACGTCTGGGATCTCTACTTCGATCAGAGTCGCTGGGCCTCGTGGGTCGACGGATTCGCGGCCGTCCTCTCGGAGGCCGGATATCCCGAGACCGGCGGAGAGCTGGTCTGGCGCTCGACCGAAGCGGGCCGCGGTCGCGTCAAGGAGACGCGTGGTGGCCCACGAGCCGCGCTCGCTGCACCGGATCAGGTACGAGGACCCGGAGTCGACGGGCGAGCTCGAGACGGCACTTCTCGATGATGCCCGCCGACGGCGATCGGATGACCAAGGTCACCCAGCGGCTCGCCTACGGGCTGCAGGGCGGCGGGCCGCTGGCCGCTGTCACCGACTTCCTCTTCATCCGGTCGCAGATGCGGCGCTCGCTGGAGCGCTCGCTCAGCGACCTCCGCATCGAGGCCGCTGACGGCGGCTGATCGGCCGTCCGGGTACCCTTCGCAGCCCTCAGAACCCACGATAGGAGCGGAATGTTCGTCTTCAAGGCTGCAGTTGTCGGTGCCGGAACGATGGGGGGCGAGATCGCACAGGCGATCGCCGCCGCCGACATCGACGTCGTGCTCAAGGACATCGATCAGAAGTTCGTCGACCACGGTCTCGAGAAGGCCCGCGAGGTCACGAAGGGCCAGCTCGACAAGCTCGTCTCGAAGGAGAAGCTGACCCAGGACCAGGCTGACGCACGCCTCGCCGAGATCCTGGGAAGGATCGAGGGCACGACGGACTACTCGTCGTTCGGTGACGTCGACTTCGTGATCGAGGCCGCTCCCGAGCGCATGGAGATCAAGCAGGCCGTGTTCGCCGAGCTCGACCAGGTGACTCCGGGCCACGCGATCATCAGCAGCAACACTTCGTCGCTGTCGATCACCGAGATGGGCGAGGCGACGCTGCGACCCGACAAGGTCGTCGGCTTCCACTTCTTCTACCCGGCGTCGATCATGCCGCTGCTCGAGATCGTCCGTGGCGACGACACCTCGGACGAGACGATCTCGACGGCCTTCAACTTCGCCCAGGCGATCAAGAAGCAGCCGATCGTCTGCGAGGAGGTTCCCGGCTTCGTCGTCAACCGCATCCTCAACGCCTCGGTCGCCGAGGTCTGGCGCGAGCAGGAGCAGGGCGGTCTCTCGATCAAGAAGATGGACGAGGGCATCGCCGGCGCCAACGCCGCGCCGATGGGTCCGTTCATCCTCACCGACTTCCTCGGCCTCGACACCGTGCTGCACGTGGCCGAGCACCTGCGCGAGTCCTACGGCGACCGGTTCTACGTCCATGAGGGCATGCAGAAGCTGGTCGCCGACGGCAAGCTCGGCGTCAAGACCGGCGGCGAGGGCGCCTACAAGGACGGCGAGCCGAACATCGCGGGCGATGCCGATCCCGACATCGACGACCTCGTCGAGAAGTTCTCGCTGAAGGCGCTCGTCGAGGCGTGCCTGATCCTCGAGGAGGGTGTCTGCACCGTCCGGGAGATCGACCTCGGGATGATGACCGGCGCCGGCCTCGATCCCCGTCGCGGTCTCCTGCCGCCGTTCGCCAAGGCCGACGTGGCCGGCCTCGACGTGGTCCTCGAGCAGCTCGAGAACCTCGCCGAGAAGTACCCCGAGCGATTCTCGGTCCCCGTCACCCTGAAGCGCCTCGTCGCGCAGGGTCGCCTGGGCGCCAAGAGCGGCCAGGGCTTCTACGCCTACCCGCAGCCGGACGACGGCGACCAGACGGACACGATCAAGCTCGAGACGCGCGAGAACGGCGTCGCGATCGCCTGGCTCGCCAACCTGCCCATGAACTCGATCAGCCCGCAGGTCATCGTCGACCTTCGGACGGTCTGGGAGAAGGTCAAGGCCGATGACGGCATTCGCGCCATGGTCGTCGCCTCGGCGGCGCCGCTCGGCATGGTCTTCTCCGCCGGCGCCGACATCAAGGCGTTCACGAAGATGGACGAGGCCGGCGGCAAGGCCCTGATCGAGGACGGTCACGCGCTTCTGCGCGAGTTCGGCACGGAGGGCGTCGTCACGATCGCCGCCGTCAACTCCCTCGCCTTCGGCGGCGGGTGCGAGCTGGCGATGGCATGCGACATGCGGATCGCGGCGGAGTCGGCCGTGTTCGGCCAGCCCGAGGTGAAGCTGGGGATCATTCCCGGCTTCGGCGGCACTCAACGACTGCCACGTCTGGTGGGACCCCAAAAGGCGCTGGAGATGAACATGGTCGGCGATCCGGTCACGGCCGGCGAGGCATACGAGATCGGCCTCGTCAACTACCTCGTCCCCGACCACGAGCTGCTCGACACGGCACTCGCGTTCGCCCGCAAGCTGGCCGGTCAGGCGCCGATCGCCATCGAGCAGATCAAGAAGGTCTCCCACCAGGGCGACCTCGATGAGGGCATCGAGGCCGAGAAGGCGGGCTTCGCCGCCGCGTTCTTCAGCGAGGACGCCAAGGAGGGCATCGGCGCCTTCCTCGGCAAGCGCACCCCGCACTGGAAGGGCGAGTAGCTGACCCCGTCGAGCCAAAATGAGGTCAGATGAGGTCGGCGCCGGCGTCGATCAGCTGGCCTCGCTGATCGAGCGATCCAGCAGCACCGTCGCCCTGACCGGGGCGGGGATCTCGGTTCCGTCCGGGATCCCCGACTTCCGGACCCCGGGGGAGGGCATCTGGGAGGACGTCGACCCGTTCGAGGTCGCCTCGATCCAGGCCTTCGAGCGCGATCCGAAGCGGTTCTGGGACTTCTACCGCCCGCGCTTCAGCATGCTCGGCGACAAGCTGCCCAACCCCGCACACCGGGCCCTCGCCGAGCTCGAGGCCCGCGGCCTCCTCGACGCGGTGATCACGCAGAACATCGATCGCCTTCATCGCGCCGCGGGCACCCGCGATCTCGTCGAGGTCCACGGGTCGATCGCCACTTCCAGTTGCACGGCCTGCGGTGAGACGTACGAGCTCGAGCAGGTCGACGCGCTCTTCGACGAGGAGGGGATCGCCGTCTGCTCCGGTTGCCGCGGCAACGTGAAGCCCGACGTGATCCTGTTCGGGGAGATGCTCCCGGTCGCGGCCATCGAGCGAGCCCGCGAGCTCGCCCATGCCGCCGACCTGATGATCTGCGTCGGGTCGTCGCTCGAGGTCTTCCCGGCGGCGGGCCTGCCCGAGCTGACGCTGGCTAGCGGCGGCGAGGTGGCCCTCGTGACGATCGGTCCCACGCCATACGACGGCGACGCCGTGATCAAGCTCAGCGGCGACGTCGCCGCTGAGCTTCCCGCGGTCGTCGCGGCCCTCAGCTAGCCCGTCGGCGCTCCTCGATCAGCCCAGGGCGCGACGGCGCATGACCGCCTCGGCGGCCCTGAGGGCAACCTCGAGGGCATCGCGATCGGGCAAATCACCCGCGATCACCCGCCGCCGTGCCTGCGCGGCCGCCTGGGCCGCCTCGGTGAGCCCTTCCGCGTGAGGTGTCTCCTCGGCGGCGACCATCGCGTCGAGGCCGGCGCTGAGCCCGAGGGCAGCCGAAGAGACCCGACCGGCGTCGAGATCGCCGCGAGCCCGGACGATCAGGTCCTCATGAGCTCCGATGCTCTCCCGACCGCCGAGGACGGCCGCGATCCGCTCCTGCGGCCTGAGGGCCTCGTAGTCGCGTTGGATCAGCTTTCGCGTCTCGGTGTCGGAGAGCTCGTTGGCACGCCGCCAGCGGCCGTCAGCGACCTCGTCGCCGGTACCGAAGCCGAACCGCACCGCCACCGCACGTGCGGGATCGACATCGGCCAGGAAGTGGTCGCCGGCGGCCGTGCGGTGCGCGTGGATCAACCGGTTCAGCTGCTCGGCTGCCTCGCGGGCGAGGCGCTTCCAGATGTCGCGATCGGAGCAGACTTCCTCCAGCCAGGCGTCGGCTGCCGCATCGTCGGCGAATGGTCTCGGCCGGACCAGCGTGACCCTGGTCAGCGGGAGCGGGGTGGGGGCCGCCTCGCTCGCCAGCGCCTGCGCCTTGCCCCTGCGCAGCTTCGGGCCGGCGCGCGGGGCGCCGAGTGTGCTGACCACCAGGACGTCGGGCTTCGCCGTCTCCTCACCGTCGGGCCGCAGCAGGTAGCGGCCGTCACCGGGTCCAAGCCTGCCTGGCAGATCGAGTTGCGCGAACGGGAGTAGGGGCTGGGCGGCCAGGGCGGAGAACCCGCTGGCTACTCGCCGACGTGAGCGTTGCTCGCGGCGTCGCCCTTCTTGGCGGGCAGCGAGTACTTGGAAGGCTTGACGGGCACCGTCGGCTGGTCGAGCTCGGAGATCCGGTCGAGGAGCTTGTCCCACTGGTCCGGCTTCAGGAGGCCGGTGATGGGCTGCCCGCTGCTGTCGGTGCCGTCGGGCGTGTAGCCGACGTGGATGTGGTCGTCGTGGTCGCTCATGGCGAAGGTCGGGCCGCCCATCTCCATCAGGGAGATGATCTGAGCGGGCTCCATCGGTCCCTGCAGCTGCAGCAGGTCGTTGATCACGGCCTCGGTGATCGTGCCCTTGCCCTGGTTGCCGTAGATCGGGATGCCGTTGACCATCGCGATATCGACCGCGTCGCCGGTCGAGTGGGCGCTGACGTTGCCGGACGTGGTCATGATGCTGTGACCGCACTTGAGGGAGGTGATGGTGAGGCGGTAGCCCCGGGCGACGAGGTACTCGAGCACCGCGAGGACGCGGCGGTCGATCTGACCGGTGGCGATGTCGTTACGGCCGCAGGCGTAGATCTCGAGGCGCGGGTCGGCGAGCACCTGGCGCTGCAGCTGCGACTTCGAGGCCAGCAGGACCTGGCCGACGGTCGCCTGGTCGTCGAACGGGTTCTTGCCGGCGGCGCGGTAGATCGCGGTCGCCTCGAGCAGCTTCCAACCGTCGAGAATCGGCTTCGGGTCGATCGTGTGCGAGCCGCGACCGGCGGGGGTGATCTCGAAGTGCAGGTGCGGGGCGACGACCGGATCGGTCTGGCCGACCTCACCGATGATCGTGCCGCCGACGACGTGGGAACCCTTGCGCAGCGGGGCGGTGTCCATCGTCTTCGAATCGAACCGGACGACGCCGGAGAGATATGACTTGAAGGTCTCGTAGCCGGGCATGCCCTTGCCGAGAATGTCGTCGACCTCGCCGCCGAGCCCCTGGTTGCCGCCGTTGCCGGAGCGATTGGGGAGAGCGAAGAGGCGCTGGCGGGCGTCCTCGGTGTTGGTCGGCCCAGAGGTCTTGTCGGTCTTGTCGGCCGAGCCGGACGCCCCATCGGAGCCGCCCGACGCCTTGTCGCCCTTCGAGCCGGTCGCGCCCTTCGCGCCGGGGTCGGTCTCCGCCTCGTTGTGAAGGGTCGTCGACTTGGTCGTCTTACTGGCGGAGATCTTCGGCTTCGAGTCGCCTTCGCCGGGGGTGACGAGGTCGAAGTCCTTGGAGGAGAGATCGTTCTGCTTCGGCACCGGGATGGCGTCGGCGATCTTGCCCAGACCCGCGTAGGTGTATTCGTTGCCGTAAGCGTCGCGGAGCACGATGAACTTGCCGAGCTTCTTGTTCTCGCCGACCTTGGTGATGATCCCGTCGTTGGCGGCGACGACGGGGGCGCCGTCCTTGGAGTAGATGTCGATGCCGCGCCTCGTGGGCGAGTCGCTGATCACGTCGGCCGCGTTGCCGGAGGCGCCCTTGGTCGGAGTCGCGCGCTTGGCCGCCTGCCGCTCGGAGATGTCGTCCGCATACCGGGACTTGGCGGCGACCGGGAAGTGTGCGCCCTCGGTCAGGCCGGTCAGCGAATCGACCAGGCCGCTGGGAAGGTTGCCGTACTGCTTGGCGTAGAGCAGGACCTCGTCGACGTACCAGTCGGCGTGGTTGTAGGCGAAGATCGCCTGGTAGAGATCTTCCTCGCCACCGGCCGCCTTCAGGTAGCGGGCCGCGGCGCAGATCGCGTCGACCGGGTTGAACGGATCCTTCCGGCCGTCGTTGTTGGCGTCGACTCCGTACATGTCCCAGGTCGCGGGCATGAACTGCATCCAGCCGAGCGCGCCGGCGGTCGACACGTTGAGGTTCGTCCCGAATGCGGTCTCGATCCGGTTGATCGACGCGAGCACCTCCCACGGAATCCCGTACTGGGTTCCGCAGGCCTGGTAGATCGGGAGGAGGAAGGGGGGGATGGAGAACTGTTCGATGACGGGGTTCGGCACGCCGATCGGCGCGGCCCCCGTGCTGCCGATGGTCACCGTCGGGTTCGCGTTCGTCGGCGTTCCGTCGGGACGGCGGATCTCCGGAGTGGGGATGGCCTGCTGGTCCTTGACGCTGCCCTCGTCCTCCTTGATGGAGAAGTCCTTCTCGTCGCCGCTCTTGCCCTTGTCGCCGAACGGGTCCTTGGTGCCGGGGAGATCGCGGGGATCGTCCTTGCCGGTCGAGGTGTCGGTTTCGTCGGTCGTCGTGGTCGATGTGTCCGTACTGCCCGGGTCGGTCGAGGTGGTCGGAGTCGTCGGGGTGGAAGGCGTCGTCGGAACCGTCGGGGTGGTGGTCGTCGGCGGGGCCGAATTAGTCTCATCCCCATCTAGAGGGTTGGAGCAGCCGCTGTCGCCGAGGTCGACGAGACCGTCGCCGTCGTCGTCGCGAAGGTTGGAGCATGCGGGGAGCACCTGGTCGGTGTTGACGGAGGCACCGCCGGGCAGGTCGACAGACACGCCCTTGTCGCTCACGCCTTGGGCACCGACGACCCCGGCCGCGAGTACGGCCACGAGCACACCAAGTGCCAGTGATATGACGAGTCGGTTCCTCATTCCCATGCACCCTTGTCCTCAGACTCGCTCAGCCCTGCCTGCTGATCGCCGACCTGTCCAAGAGTGGGGTGAAACCTATCCGTCTGAGCAGCGGAATGCAACGGACAACGGGTGCCCGCAATCGTGTGCCCCTCGACGGGGTACCTGGTTTCGATGATTCCCATTCCCAAAGCAATCGGCAGGAGGTGCCGGAACATGAAGCTACAGGCTTCGGCGGCCCTCCCGTTGCAATTCGGTTACCGTCGTACCGTGCCCCGGAAAGCGAGTGTCAAACGATGAGCGAGGAAGCCGGAGGAATCCGCTCCCGCGGTGAGGAAGCGATCGGCGATCTCGCCCAGAGCCTGCTCGAGAATCCGCTGTTCAGCCAGGCGCTCGGCAAGGCCCTCGGCGCGGGCGAGCGGGCGGCGAGCGCCCAGCGGGCGGCGCTCAACGCGATCGATGTGCCGAGTGCCGGCGACCTCGAGCGGCTCAGTCGCCGGGTCCGGGCGCTCTCCGATCGGGTCGAGGCGCTCGAGGACGAGCTCGACCGTCTGCGTCGTGACCGTGGGGATCGCAACGGCCGCGAAAACCTCTACCTAACCCTCGACTCGACGTTCAGGGTTTTGGGAGCGCCGCCAATGCCGCGACGCCGCCGTCGGCGAGCCGGAGCAGCGCCGCATCCAACGGATCGTCGTGCAGCGGACGCCCGTCGACGCTCCTCACGACCAGTCCGACGGCCGCCCGGACGCCGCGCTGCCGACAGAGCGTGAGCACCGCGGCCGTCTGCAGGTCGACGACGACCTCCCCGCCTCCCGACTCGCCCGCCGCCGCCACGGCACCGAGGTCGCCGCCGATCACGTCGACGCTGCGGACGGTCGCCGCCGGGAGACCGGTGGAGGAAGCGAGGGCGGCGGTCAGTTCAGGGTCGGGCCCGGAGCCCAGCTCTGGATTGGCCGGCGACGGTTCGCCGCCGGCCGAGCCGGTCGGCTCGCACCGTCCTCGGCGATGGCGCGCTCGACGATCCTGGAGGCGCCCGAGCTTCGGTCCGCTCGCCCGTCGCGGCGCACGTACCGATCCGGATCAAGCGGCGGACCCCGAGATCGATCGGTCTCGCTGAGGACGGCCACCGCGCTCGGACCGCCGATTCCGGTCGCCTGAACCGTCAGCGGGAGTCCATCCGGCGTTTCCCCGTGGTAGCCCCAGAGTCCGCGGTTGTGATTGCTCATGCGGGGCTGGACCATCACGTGCTGGGCGATCGCGAGCGCCCGCGCCGGGTCACCGCAGATCAACGCGTCGGCTGCGGTCGGTGCGCTCGGTCTCAGATAGAAGGGCACGGAGTCGACGGGCAAGTTATTCGGCTTCGCCCCCGACCCGTATCGAGGGAGCGACCCGCCCGCGCTCTCTAAGCTGCGGGGGATGAGCGAATCCCAATCAGTGCCGCCCGGCGACAAGGCCGAGGGGGCCTCCGGGGCGGAGGCCGTCGGCGACGCGCTCCGAAGCGCCGTCGAGAGGACCCTCGCCGCGACCGCCGGATCGGCGACCGAGACCCGCGATCGCGCCCAGGGCCTCCTCGACGACGTCGTTCGCCGCGGTCAGAGCGCCCGCGATCGGGTCGCGAAGCGGGGCGAGGACGCCACGAACAGGCTCGCCGAGGCGATCGGCGAGCTCCGGGCGGCCGACGGCGAGGATCTGGAGACCCTCTCCGGGCGCCTCGACGCCGTCGAGGCACGATTGCGTTCGGTCGAGGGCAAGCTCGAGGGTCGATCCTCGGAAGATGGGTCGAAGACAGCCAACTCTAACCCTCGAGTAGAGGTTGAGGAGTCCGCCGCTGATCCTGATGATCAGCGGGATTCCGGGGTATAGGTGGCGTCGAAACGCCGCATACTGATCACCGGCGTCGGAACTCATTGGGGGACCGAACTCGCACTCAGATTGGAGCTCGACGACCGGGTCGAGCAGGTGATCGGCATCGATACGACGCCGCCGCTGGCCGAACTGTCGGCGGACCGAGTTCATCGAGGCCGACATTCGCAGCCCGCTGCTTGCGCGGTTGTTGCCCACGACCGGGGCCGACACCGTCGTTCATGCCGGGATCCTCTGGTACCCGGAGCCGGGCAAGCCCTCGAGGGCCCTCCACGACATCAACGTGATCGGAACGCTCCAGCTGCTGGCGGCCTGTGAGCGCCTGCCGACCCTGGAGCGGGTCGTCCTGCGCGGATCGGCGGCGATCTACGGTTGCGAGCCGACGGGCCCCTCCTTCTTCACCGAGGACATGGCCGCGGACTTCCCGCTGCGCACGAGGTTCCAGCGTGACATCGGCGAGCTCGAGAGCTACTTCCAGAACTTCGCCCGCCGGCACAGTCGCCTCACCTGCTGCATGCTCAGGTTCCAGCCCGAGATCGGCCCGGGCCTCGACGCCCCGATGTCCAACTACCTCTCGCTTCCGGTCGTCCCGACTCAACTCGGCTTCGACCCGCGGTTGCAGCTCGTCCACGCCGATGACGCGACCGGCGCGCTCCTCGCGGCGACGCTGGACCCGGTCCGCGGGGCCGTCAACGTCGCGCCGAGCGGCTCGGTCTCGCTGGCTCGCGCCCTGCGCCTCCTCGACAGGCCGCAGATGCCGGTACCGCATCCGCTCTTCGCGCCGGCGATGGCCCGGCTCGGCGAGCGGCTCGGCGCCGGCAGCCTGTACGGCGACGCCGTGCGTCTGCTCCGCTACGGACGCGGGGTCGACAACACGCGCCTGCGGACCGAGCTCGGCTACGAGCCCCGCTACGACGCGGTCTCGGCGATCCGCGACTTCGCCGCGGCCGATCGCGGCCTGCGTCTGTTCCCGACCCCCGGCATCGGCTCGGTCCTGGGGCGACTTGCGGGTACGGGCCGGTGAGCGCGACACAATCCCGGTCGGCGTCGATCCCCGAGATCGGCGTGCGCTTCCTCCGCGGCGTCAGGACAGCGGTCGACGGCGGCCTCGATCCCATGGCCGCCGCCGAGGCCGCGTCCGCGGACCTGCCGAAGACGCTGCGCGACGCAATCGACCGGATGGCGAGGCGGATGCGAGGCGACTACCACGAGGACGAATGGGGCTTCGACGAGGAGTTCGCCGAGGCGGCCTATCCGTTCTTCGAGCTCCTCTACGACCAGTGGTGGCGGGTCGAGGCGACCGGGGTCGAGAACGTGCCCGCCCATGGCCGGGCGATGCTCGTCGCCAACCATGCCGGCGCGATCTTCCCCTTCGATGCCTCGATGATCACCGGGGCGATCATGAAGGAGCACGTGCTCCCCCGTTGGCCGCGTTTCATGGTCCTCGACTGGGCCTTCTCCCTGCCCTTCCTCTCAGCGTTCATGCGCAAGGTCGGCGGCGTGCCGGCCAGCCCGTTCAACGCGACGCGGATCCTCGAGTCGGATGGCCTGATGATGGTGTTCCCGGAGGGCGTTAAGGGCACGGGCAAGCCGTTTGCGGAGCGTTATCGCCTGCAGCGATTCGGTCGCGGGGGATTCGTCGAGGTCGCACTCCGAACCGGCTCGCCGATCGTCCCGATCGCCGTCGTCGGTTCGGAGGAGATCTACCCGAAGATCGCCGACAGCCCGATGCTCGCACGCGCCTTCGGAGCGCCGTACGCGCCGATCACGCCGACGTTCCCGTGGCTCGGTCCGCTCGGGCTGATCCCGCTGCCGTCGAAGTGGCGGATCGAGTTCTGCGACCCGATCGACGTCTCGTCCCTCGGACCGGAGGCGGCCGACGATCGCCAGCTCGTCTTCGAGATCTCCGAGCAGGTCCGGGAGACGATCCAGCAGAAGCTCTACGAAAACCTGGTCAAGCGCGGCTCCGCGTTCATCTGAGTAGTTGATCCATGGCTGCTGAAGACACCATCTCCCTGAGCGAAGCCGCCCGGCGGGCGGGCGTGTCGGAGACGACCCTGAAGCGCTGGGCGTCCCAGAAGGTGTTGGACGTGGAGCGCGGCCGATGGACGCCCGCCGCCGCCGCTCAGGCCCGGGTGATCGCCCGGATGCGCGACCGCGGCTTCAACCTGCGCGAGATCCGCCGCGCCGTCGGCGACGGCCGCCTCGCGTTCGGGTCGGTCGAGGAGCTGATTCCGATTCCGGAGAGGAACCACTCCCGGGCCGAGGCGGCGAAGGCGGTCGGCCTCGAGGAGGAGCTGGTCGAGCGGATCATGGCCCTGCTCGGGACCCCGATGGCGCTTGCCGATCGGATCAGCGACGAGGACATCGAGGCGCTCGAGCGGATGGCCGGCGCTCTCCACAACGGGTTCCCGCTGATCGCCCTCCTGCAACTGGTCCGCGTCTACGCGCAGGCCGGCCGGAAGATCGCCGAGGCCGAGGTCCGGCTCTTCCACCTCTACGTCCACGAGCCGATGATCCGCGACGGGGTGCCGCCGATCGAGATGGCCGAGGACATGGAGCGGATGGCCTCCGAGCTGATCCCGACCGTCGCTCCGGTGCTCGAGTACATCCACTCCCGCTACCTCCGCTTCTACATGGAGCAGGACGTCGTCGGCCACATGGAGGCCGACCTGCCGCTGACCCGCAGCCATCCCGACCGCGTGACGATGGCCTTCTGCTTCGTCGATCTCACCGGCTTCACGCGGTTCACCGAGGAGGAGGGGGACGAGGAGGCGCTCGATCTCGTCGAGCGCTTCGTCGAGACGGTCGAGGCGACGCTCCCCATCGACGCCACGATCGTGAAGACGATCGGCGACGAGGTGATGATCGTCTCCTCCGACGCGGCCATGCTGACCGAGTGGGCCGTCGGGTTCCTGACGCTCTTCGACGAGCGGCCCCGGCCGCGCGTCGCGATCCATTGCGGCGGCGCCGTCTACCGCGACGGCGATTATTTCGGCGCGGCCGTGAATCTGACCCACCGCGTGGTCGCCAGGGCGATGGCCGGCGAGGTCCTGATCACCCGCACGGTCGCGGATGCGGTCGGGGAATCAGAGTTCCTCGACATGGAGGCGATCGGGGAGGTTGCCCTCAAGGGATTCCCCGAGCCCGTCGAACTCTTCTTGGCCATGGCGAGGAACGCCCGGAACCCTCGAAACGTCAGGTGACCCGGTGAGCGCCGGCAGATCGGGGTCCGAGCAGGGCAATCGGCATGAGCATGCCGATTCCCGCCGCGACGCAACCTATTCTGGCCGCGTGGAGAGTTCCCCGGCGATCGAGGCACTCGCCGACGTGGTCGAGGCCGGGGGCCTGATCGGGCGTCGGTCAACCGGCGTCGTCCTGGTTTCGGGCGGGCCCGACTCCGCCTGCGCGGCGGCGGCCGTCGTCGCGCTCTGCGGTCCCGAGGCGATCGCCGCAATCCACCTCAACTACGGCCTGCGACCGGATTCCGACTCCGACGAGCGGGCGGCCAGGGCGCTCTGTGCCAAGCTCAGGATCGACCTGCACGTCGAGCGTCCCGACATCGGCTCGGGCAACCTCCAGGCCCGGGCTCGCGAGGCCCGTTACGGGGCTGCCGAGAGCCTGCGGCGGCGACTCGGCTACGAGTGGGTCGCGACAGGACACACACGCAGCGATCTCGCCGAGACGTTCCTCTACCGGCTCGCGGTCTCGCCCGGAACCCGCCCCCTGCTCGGGCTGCCGCCCCGCAACGGCAACGTCGTCCGGCCGCTCCACGCGATCTCGAGGGAGGAGACGCGCGCTGTCGCCGAGGAATCGGCGCTCCCGTTCGTCGACGATCCCAGCAACGACTCGCCCCGTTACGCCCGTAACCGGATTCGCAACGAGGTCCTCCCGATCCTCGCCGAGATCGGCCCCGAGGTCGAGCGCAACATCGCCGCCACCCACGCCGAGCTGCACGAGGAGGCCGAGCTCCTCGACGGCCTCGTCGCCGAGGCCCTGTCCGCGGCCGGGGCGGGCGGCGCCGCGACGGCGATCGAGTCGGAGGAACTGAATCTCATGCAACCCGGGCTGCGCAGGCTGGCCCTGCGGGAGCTCGCGTCGCGAGCCGCCGGAAAGCGCGTCTCGGTGAACCGGGCGCGAGCGGCTCAGATCACCTCGATCGCCGAACGCTCGGAGGGCGGCGAGATCGAGCTCGGCGGGGGTCTCAGCGCCATCTGCGAAGCCGGCATGGTCAGATTCGGCACCGGCTCCGACGCCGATCCGCTCCCGTCGGTCGTCCGGATGCCCGTCCCCGGCACGGCCAGGTTCGGCGACTGGGAGCTGCGGGCCGAGATCCATTCCGGGCCCGTCGATCCGGCTGGGCCGGGCTTCGCCACGCTCGACGCGGCTTCGATCGGGGACGAGGTCGAGATCAGGGCGTGGCGGGCCGGCGACCGCATCAAGCCGCTCGGCCTCGGCGGCAGCAAGAGCCTTCAGGACCTCTTCACGGATTCGGGCGTTCCGCGGTCGGTCCGCTCCAGGATTCCGGTCGTCACGGCCAACGGGCGGGTCGCCTGGGTCGCCGGGCTCGCCGTCAGCGAGGAATTCAGGCTGCTCGAGGCCACGACCGAGGTAGCTGTCATCACGGCCCGCGCGGTGAAGGGTCGCACCGGCGGCCGCCGGTAGCGATCCAGGTTCCATCAATAGACTGGCCGACCGATGGGCGACCCACCACCCAGCAGCGGCAGCGGTCGTATCGGTGAGACGCTGATCGCTTCCGAGCGCCTGCACGAGCGCGTGGCGGAGCTCGGCGCCGAGATCAGCGCCGACTACGCCGATCGCGACCTGGTCATGGTCGGTGTGCTCAAGGGCGCCCTGATCTTCATGGCCGACCTGATGCGGGAGCTGAGCGTGCCCTGCGAGATCGACCTGATGGCGGTTTCGAGCTACGGCTCCTCGACCGACTCCTCAGGGGTGGTGAGGATCCTCAAGGACCTCGATACGTCGATCGGCGGCAGAGACGTCCTGATCGTCGAGGACATCGTCGACTCGGGCCTGACGCTGCAATATCTGCTTCGCAACCTCAACGCGCGGGATCCGGCGTCGATCGAGGTCTGCGCACTGCTCACGAAGCCGGAGCGGCGCCGGGTCGATACCCCGATCCGCTACGTGGGCTTCGAGATTCCGGACCGCTTCGCCATCGGTTACGGCCTGGATCACGCTCAGCGCCACCGTAACCTCGACTACGTGGCCGCGTTGGAGGATCACTAGCACCCCGACTTAGGGCGGTTGAGCGGGGATTCCTCCCTGGTACGCTCAACGTTCGGTCACCGACCGTGACCCCCTTCGCCATGCGGATTGCACTGACAGGACAGCACTCATGAAGCGGATCTCGCGCAGCGGCGCGCTGGTCCCGATCCTGATCGTGATCGTGCTCGCGTTCTTCGCGCAGCGGATCATCTCGCCGCCGCAGCAGGACTCCGATCCCACCTACTCGGACTTCATCGCCACGATCAACAACGACTCGACGGCCGATCAGATCAAGTCGGTCGAGATGAAGACCAGCGACAACACGCTGAACGTCACCGAGTCGGACGGCACCGAGTACTCGACGGGTTACCCGGACAACACCGAGGAACAGCTCGTCAACACCCTGGAGCGCCAGGGGATCGACACCACGGTGACCGGGAAGGGCGGCTCGTCGCTGCTCTCGCTGCTCACCTACATCCTTCCGTTCGTCCTCATCTTCGCCTTCTGGATCTTCCTCATGAACCAGATGCAGGGCGGCGGCTCGCGGGTCATGAACTTCGGCAAGTCCAGGGCCAAGCGGATGTCGGTCGACGCTCCGAAGATCACCTTCCGCGACGTGGCCGGGGCCGACGAGGCCGTCCAGGAGCTCCACGAGATCAAGGAGTTCCTCGAGAACCCGAAGAAGTTCCAGTCGCTCGGGGCCAGGATCCCCAAGGGCGTGCTGCTCTACGGGCCTCCGGGAACCGGCAAGACCCTGCTCGCGCGCGCCGTCGCCGGCGAGGCGGGCGTCCCGTTCTTCTCGATCTCCGGCTCCGACTTCGTCGAGATGTTCGTCGGCGTCGGCGCCAGCCGCGTTCGCGACCTCTTCGAGCAGGCCAAGCAGAACTCTCCCTGCATCATCTTCATGGACGAGATCGACGCCGTCGGCCGCCATCGCGGCGCCGGCATGGGCGGTGGTCACGACGAGCGTGAGCAGACCCTGAACCAGCTCCTCGTGGAGATGGACGGGTTCACGATGACCGACAACATCATCCTGATCGCGGCCACCAACCGGCCCGACATCCTCGATCCGGCGCTGCTCCGTCCGGGCCGCTTCGACCGCCAGATCGTCGTCGACCGGCCCGACCGCAAGGGCCGCAAGAAGATCCTGGAGGTCCACACCAGGGGCAAGCCGCTAACGGCCGACCTCGACCTCGACGTGCTCGCCGGCCAGACGCCCGGGTTCACCGGCGCCGACCTCGCCAACCTGATCAACGAGTCCGCACTGCTCACCGCCCGCAAGGGTCACCGTGAGATCACGATGGTGGAGCTCGAGGAGGGGATCATGCGCGTGATCGCCGGCCCCGAGAAGAAGTCCCGGGTCATGGGCGAGAAGGAGCGGCTGATCACGGCTTACCACGAGCTCGGCCATGCGATCGTCGGTCACCTGCTGCCCAACTGCGACCCGGTCCACAAGGTCTCGATCATCAGCCGCGGCCAGGCGCTCGGCTACACGATCTCGCTGCCGACCGAGGACAAGTTCCTGACGACCCGCGCCGAGCTCGCCGACACCATGGCGATGACGCTGGGCGGCCGCGCGGCCGAGGAGATCGTCTTCAACGAGATCACCACCGGCGCCTCGAACGACCTCGAGAAGGTCACGCAGACGGCCAAGCAGATGGTCATGCGCTACGGCATGTCCGAGCGCCTCGGTCCGCGCGTCTTCGGGCACGATCGCGGTCAGCCGTTCCTCGGCCGCGAATTCTCCTCCGAGCCTGACTACAGCGACGAGATCGCCCGCGAGATCGACGACGAGATCCGCCGCGTAGTCGAGGAGGCGCACCAGACCGCCAAGGACATCCTCAACGAGCGTCGCGACGAACTCGAATCGCTGACGCAGATCCTGCTCGATCGCGAGACGATCGACGCCAAGGAGTTCGTCGCCCTGCTCGACGGCGCCAGCGCCGAGGAAGTCTTCGGCGCCGCCGAGGACGACGACGGCTCCGAATCCGCCGACGAGCCCGCCGACGACTCCGCTCCGGAGTCCGAGCGTCCCTCGCGGACGATCACGCCTCCGCCGCGGCCCGGCTTCGCCGGCGGCGCCGCCGAGATGCGTGCCGACGAACGCGACTAGCGCCTCTCCATCGAGCGACTCAGCGCCTCTCCATACATAATGGGCGGCGTGACTCAGGTGATGGGCATCGTCAACGTCACCCCGGATTCGTTCTCCGACGGGGGAGAGTTCCTGACGGCCGACGCCGCGATCGCACATGGGCGCGACCTGCTGGCCGCCGGAGCGGACATCGTCGACATCGGCGGGGAGTCGACGAGGCCCGGCGCCGCCGAGGTCCCGGCGGAGGAGGAGACGGAGCGTGTGATCCCCGTCGTCGAGGCACTTGCCGGGGACGGCGCCACGGTCTCGATCGATACGTCGAAGGCCGCGGTCGCCGAGGCCGCCCTCGCCGCCGGCGCGGCGATCGTCAACGACGTCACGGCACTGTCCGATCCGGCGATGGCGCCGCTCTGCGCGGAGCGCGGGCCAGGGGTGATCCTCATGCACATGAGGGGCACGCCGCGGACGATGCAGGACGACCCGGTCTACGACGACGTCGTGACCGAAGTCCGCGAGTTCCTGGCGGAGCGCATGCGTATCGCGGTCGAGGCCGGGATCGCCGAGGAGCGGATCTGGGTCGACCCCGGCATCGGGTTCGGCAAGACCGTCGACCACAACCTCGAGCTGATCGCCCGACTCGGCGAGATCGGCGACCTGGGCAGACCGATCGTTTTCGGCGCGTCCCGCAAGACCTTCATCGGCCGGATCACCGGGCGCGAGGTGGACGATCGCCTCGGCGGCAGCGTTGCGTCGAATGTCCTCGGCCTCGCGCAGGGCGCCGATGTGCTTCGCGTGCACGACGTCGCCGAGACCATCCAGGCCGTCCGGGTCGCCGAGCGGATTCTGGGCGGCGGCAGCGTGAGCCCGGAGCCCCAACCCGTGCGCGTGGAGCTCGTCGGTCTCGAGGCCTTCGGTGCCCACGGCGTCAGCGACGCCGAACGCGAGGTCGGCAGGCGGATCGTCCTCGACATTTCCTTCATCGTTCCCGACAGCCACGCGGTCGCCGCGGACGACCTCGAGGGGACGGTCGACTACGGCGTCGTTGCGACGCTCGCGGCGAGCGTCGTCACCGGGACGAGCTGCCGGACGCTCGAGCATCTCTGCGGGCTCGTGGCCGACGAGATCGAGGACCGGTTCCCCGAGATTCGCGACCTCGAGATCAGAGCCGCCAAGACGGAGCCGCCGATCCCGGAGGCCATCGGGGAGGTCGCCGTCACGCTTCGCCGCAAGCCGACCGCGTGATCCGGCTCGGGTACCTGGGGCTCGGCTCCAACGTCGGCGACCGTGTTGCGAACCTGCGGTCTGCGATCGAGGGTCTGCGAGCGCGCGGGGTGACGGTCGAGGCGGTGTCCGACGGCTACGAGACCGAGCCGGTGGGTGAGATCCTCGACCAGCCCGACTTCCTCAACCTCGCGATCCGGATCCGCACGGATCTGGAGCCGGAGGAGCTGCTCGACGTCTGCAAGGCGGTCGAGGCCGATGCCGGCCGCGACTTCGACGCGCCGCGCCACAGCCCGCGTCCGGTCGACGTGGACCTGCTGATCCTCGGCGACGTCGAGATGAGCAACGACCGGCTGACGCTCCCGCACCGGGAAGCGCGTTCGCGCCGCTTCGTCCTCGTCCCACTGCTGGAGCTCGACCCGGAGCTGTCGCTGCCCGACGGGACGAGGCTCGCCGACGCCCTCGCCGCGCTCGGCGCGGCCGAGCGCGTGGATCGCTACGGCGCCGTCGTCTGACGGAGGGGGTCCAGCCAGGCGGCTGGGAAGCCGGGGGGCGTGTGGCCGGGGAAACCGGGAACGAGGTGGCGGGCAAGCTCGCCTGCCGGCCGTCCTTCGATGAACGGCTTGATGTCGTCAAGGGTCATCAGCAGGGCGACGCTCGTCGCGATCTGGAGGTCGGCGGCGTTCGGCGGATCGGCGCCCATAGTGCCGTCGGCGATGTACGCGTCGATCCGGTCGAGCATCGCCGGCAGCTCGGCGAGGTCGGAGACCGCGCGGGCGTCGGTTGCCTCGTTGAAGCGCGCCGAGAGCTTGGCGATCGGCGGCGCCGTCTTGGCGGCGAGGGATACGGGCAGGCCGAGCTTCGCCCCCTTCAGATAGCTCTCGATCGGCTTGCCGTTCTTGCTCAGGAGGTTCCAGACGAGCCGCCGGGCGACCGTCTGGAGAACCTCGTCCCCCCAGAGTTCCGCCTCCTCCACCTTCGCCCGGGCCGCGGGATCCGATGGGAACAGCGGCGGGTTCGGCACGAGGCGATCGAGCTCGCGCGCGATCGCCCGGCTGCCCTGCACCTTGGTGCCGTCGATGCGCAGGGCCGGGACCGTGACGCCGGGAAAGCCCGCGGCCCTCAGGATCGGCTTCGAGATCACCGCGACGAGGTCGATGCGGGAGTAGCCGATGCCCTTCTGCTCGAGCATGAGCCGAGCGGTCCAACTGGGATGGGATGCGGGAATCGTGAACAGTCGCGCTTTCATGCGGCCGATCCTATTTGCCTACGCGTCGCAGCCTCACCTTGGGCTTGCAGCACGTCGCGTGCGCCGGTTGCGACAATCGGCCGATGATCGTCGCGGTCGATGTCGGCAACACCCAGACCCACGTCGGCGCCTTCGAGGGCGCCGACCTCGTCGGCGACTGGCGACTCGCGACCCGGGGCGACTCGACCGCCGACGAGCTGGCACTGGCCCTCGCCGGCTCGATGCAGTTTCGTGATCTCGGCTGGGACGACGTCTCGGGCCTCATCGTCTCCACCGTGGTCCCGCGCCTCGGCCCGGAGTACGAGCGCCTCTGCGAGAGCCATCTCGAAGCGCCTTTCCTGCTGGTCGGGCCGGCCGCGAGGACCGGGATGCCGATCAGGATCGACAACCCGCGCGAGCTCGGCTCCGACCGCCTCGTCAACGCGATAGCCGCCTACGAGCGAATCGGCGGACGTTGCCTGTCGGTTGATTTCGGTACCTCCATCAACGTCGACGCCGTCTCCGCCGACGGCGAGTATCTCGGCGGCGTCATCGCGCCCGGGCTCGAGGTGTCGATCGAGGCGCTCTCGTCGCGGGCCGCGAAGCTGCCGAGGATCCAGCTCGAGGAGCCGGAGATGGCGATCGGCCGCAACACCCTGGCTGCCCTTCAATCCGGCTTCGTCTTCGGGTTCGCCGGCCTGGTCGACGGAATCGTCCGGCGGATGCTCGACGAGCTGGGAACGCCGGCGACCGTGATCGCGACGGGCGGGATGGCGACATCGATCGCCCCGCTCTGCGAGACGATCGACGAGGTCGACTCCTACCTGACCCTGAAGGGCCTGCGACTGATCTGGGAGCGAAGCCGATGAGCCCGGCTCAGCCCGCGCTCACCGACCCGTTCTCGATCGGTGATGTCGAGATCTCCAACCGGGTCCTGCTGGCGCCGCTAGCCGGCATCGGTAACTGGTTCGTGCGTCTGCAGGCCCGCCGCCACGGCGCCGGCCTCGCCGTTTCCGAGATGGTTTCGAGCCACGCCATCCACTACCGCAACGAGCGCACGATGAAGGAGCTCCTACGGATCCACCCCGACGAGCATCCGACCTCGATCCAGCTCTTCGGGGCGGACCCCGACGTGATGCGCGGGGCGGCCGCCGTCGCGGCCGGGGCCGGGGCCGACCTGATCGACCTCAACATGGGCTGTCCGGTTCGCAAGGTCCGCAAGACGGGCGCCGGCGCGGAGCTGATCTCCGACCCGGATCTCGCCGTCGCCGTCGCCGCCGCGGCGGTCGAGGGCGGCGGCCGACCGGTGACAGTGAAGCTCAGGTCGGGGCTGACGACCGGCGATCGGTCCGGCGTGGACGTCGCCCGTCGCCTCGTCGAGGAGGCCGGGGTCGCGGGGATCGCATTCCACCCGCGCTCCGCCGCCACGCAGCACAAGGGCTCACCCGATTACGAGCTCACGGCGGAGCTCGTCGAATTGATCGACGTGCCCGTGATCGTCTCCGGCGGCCTCGACAGCGCCGAATCCGCGCGCCGTGCCTATCGCGAGTCGGGCGCCGCCGCGGTGATGATCGCCCGCGGCTCGTTCGGGTATCCCTGGATCTTCGAGGAGCTCACCGGCCGTCGCACCGAGGCGCCCGAACCGTCCGAGATGGCCGACGAGCTCCTCTGGGTCATCGACGCCGCCGAGGACCACATGGGGCCGGATCGGGCGTCGCATTACCTGCGCAAGTTCTACCCCTGGTACCTGTCTCGGATGGGAGTCCGCCATGCCGAGGCCTCCGGGTTCCAGCAGATCGAAGATCTGGACGAGGCCCGGAGCCGTGTGCGTGAGCTGCGCGACGGTCGTCTCGCCGTCGCCTGAGTCGACCGCGAACGCCGTTTCTGCGGCCTGAACGAGACTTCCGGGGACCGGCTCGGCCCATTGCTATAGTTCCGCGCCGCCGTGCCCGAGGAGCGGGACCCCGACCGGGGTTTCGTGACCGGGCGTTTCTAGTCTCCGGGGGGCGTTTCAGGCGGCCCCGGGCGATCACGAGGAAGGTACGAAGCGTGGCCAGAGAATCCCTGATCACCCCAGAAGGTCTCGAAAAGCTGAAGACGGAGCTCGAGGAGCTTCAGACGACGCGTCGGCGCGAGGTTGCCGAGCGGATCAAGGAAGCTCGTGAGTTCGGCGACATCTCGGAGAACTCCGAGTACGACGACGCCAAGAACGAGCAGGCGATGCTCGAGTCCCGGATCGCTCAGATGGAGGAGCGCTTGCGGCGCGCGATCGTCGTCGACAAGGACCAGCTCGACACCAGCGTGGTCTCCGTCGGCGTCAGGGTCCACGTCAAGGACCAGAAGAGCGGCGACTCCCGCAAGTTTCAGCTCGTCGGCTCGGCCGAGGCCAACCCGGCCGAGGAGAAGCTCTCCCACGAGTCGCCGATCGGCAAGGCGCTGATGGGTCGCAAGCGCGGCGAGGTCGTCAGCGTCGAGGTCCCGCGCGGCGGCAGCCGGGAGCTCAAGATCACGAAGATCGAAGCCGCGTAGATTCCGCGAGAGGTCGGGGGTTTCCGGTCGGCGCGGCCCTGCCGAGGGAGCTTCAAGGTCCGGTGGCGCAGATTTCCCAGTCCATAATCAGAGGTGGAGGTCGAACAGCTCCACGTCCAGGATGCGACCCAGCTTCTCGCCGCAGCGGCGCTGGGTCCCGAACGATGCGAAGCCGGCCGCCTCGTGGATCGCGACGCTGGCGGGGTTCGGTTGGGCGATCCGCGCGAGCAGCACCGAGATCTCCGGCAGCTGCCGCGCCCGGCGACGAGGTCGTCCATGAGCAGGCGGCCGATGCCGGCGCCGCGCCGCTCGATGTCGACGTAGACCGAGACCTCGCCCGTCCGGCGGTAGGCGCCGCGCGGGGACCAGGGTCCGATCGAGGCCCAGCCGGCGACCTCGTCTCCGACGGTCGCGACCGTCACCGGGTGATAGGGCGCCCGTTCGGTCAGCCAGCCGTCGTCGCGGCCCGCCTCGCGCGGCTCGATGTCGAAGGTCGAGATCCCCGCGAGCACTTCGCGGTTGTAGATCTCGAAGATCCGCGGCAGGTCGGCGAGGGTGGCGGTCCGGATGGCGATCTGGTCAGCGATCGCTGCAGACTAGATAGTGCGCCCAGCGGAGGCCCGGAAACCTAGCCGCACCGCGGGTCGCGCGGGCGTGCCTGCGCGAGCGGCGCCCGCACCTTGCGGGAAGCCGCTGCACCCGACCGCCCGGATGCGAAGAGCCGCCGAGGCCCCCGTCTATACTTCTGCATCCGCGCAAACCGCAAAACCGGAGGGCTGATCGATCGGCAACAACGCGCCGAAGTGTTTGATCCAGACTTCCGGTGGCAGCGCATTCCCGGGGAGCATCCAGGCCGGGAACCCGCAGTCGTCCGGGTACGCCGTTGGTTTGAGCAAGTAACCGAGTAAGTCAGGTCAGGTAGCCAGTGTTCGAGAGATTCACAGAAAGGGCCCGTCAGGTCGTCGTCCTCGCCCAGGAGGAGGCCCGGACCCTCAAGCACAACTACATCGGGACCGAGCACATCCTGCTCGGCCTGCTCCGCGAGGAGGAGGGTCTCGCCGCCCGCGTCCTCGAGTCCCTCGACATCACCGTCGAGCGCGTCCGCGCACAGGTCGTGCGGATCGTCGGCTCCGGTGAGGAGGTCACCTCCGGTCAGATCCCGTTCACGCCGCGCGCCAAGAAGGTCCTCGAGCTGGCTCTTCGCGAGGCGCTTTCGCTCGGCCACAACTACATCGGCACCGAGCACATCCTGCTCGGCCTGGTCCGCGAGAACGAGGGCGTCGCCGCCCGCATCCTGCTCGACTTCGACGCCGACAGCGAGAAGATCCGCAACGAGGTCATCCGGATGCTGTCCGGTCCCGGCGGTCGTCGCCAGGGCTCGTCCGGCTCCAGCTCGTCCGGCTCCGGCGAGGGCAAGAAGTCCTCGAAGCTGCTCGACCAGTTCGGCCGCAACCTGACCAAGCTGGCCTCCGACGGCAAGCTCGACCCCGTGATCGGTCGCGAGACCGAGATCGAGCGGATCATGCAGATCCTCTCCCGGCGCACCAAGAACAACCCGGTGCTCCTCGGCGAGCCGGGCGTCGGCAAGACCGCCGTCGTCGAGGGCCTCGCCGCCCGCATCACCAACGGTGAAGTCCCCGAGCTGCTGCGCAACAAGCAGATCTACACGCTCGACCTGGCCGCCCTGGTCGCCGGCTCGAAGTACCGCGGCGAGTTCGAGGAGCGCCTCAAGAAGGTGATGAAGGAGATCACCCAGCGGGGCGACATCATCCTGTTCATCGACGAGCTGCACAACCTCGTCGGCGCGGGTGCCGCCGAGGGCGCGATCGACGCCGCCTCCATCCTGAAGCCTGCGTTGGCCCGCGGCGAGCTGCAGACGATCGGCGCGACGACGCTCGACGAGTACCGCAAGTACCTCGAGCGCGACTCCGCCCTGGAGCGACGCTTCCAGCAGATCCGCGTCGATCCGCCGTCGATCGATCAGACGATCCAGATCCTCGAGGGTCTGCGCGACCGCTACGAGCAGCATCACAAGGTCAAGATCAGCGACGAGGCGCTCGCCGCCGCCGCCGATCTCGCCGATCGATACATCTCCGAGCGGTTCCTGCCGGACAAGGCCATCGACCTGATCGACGAGGCCGCGTCCCGCCTGCGCATCCGGTCGATGTCGCAGCCGCCCGTCTACCGCGATCTCGAGGACGAGATCGACGAGACGCGCCGCGCCAAGGAAGCCTCGATCGAGGCACAGGAATTCGAGAAGGCCGCCAACCTCCGCGACAAGGAGCGCCAGCTCACCGCGAAGAAGCGCGAGCTCGAGGAGGAGTGGAACTCCGGCGAGGAGGGCACCCGCCCCGTCGTCGGCGAGGAGGAGATCGCCGACATCGTCTCGATGTGGACCGGCATTCCCGTCTTCAAGCTGACCGAGGCCGAGACCAAGAAGCTCGTCCGCATGGAGGAGGAGCTGCACAAGCGCGTCGTCGGCCAGGAGGTCGCGATCAGCGCCGTGTCGAAGGCGATCCGCCGCGCCCGCGCCGGGATCAAGGACCCGAAGCGGCCGTCCGGCTCGTTCATCTTCCTCGGCCCGTCGGGCGTCGGCAAGACCGAGCTCGCGCGGACGCTCGCCGAGTTCCTGTTCGGCGACGAGGATTCGATGACCCGCATCGACATGTCCGAGTACATGGAGAAGCACGCGGTCAGCCGTCTCGTCGGCTCGCCTCCCGGTTACGTCGGCTACGACGAGGGCGGCCAGCTCACCGAGGCCGTGCGGCGCAAGCCGTACTGCGTACTGCTGCTCGACGAGATCGAGAAGGCGCACCCGGACGTGTTCAACATCCTGTTGCAGATCCTCGAGGACGGCCGTCTGACCGACGCTCAGGGCCGGACCGTCGACTTCCGCAACGCGATCGTGATCATGACGTCGAACGTCGGCGCCCAGGACATCGCCCGCAACACCCCGCTCGGGTTCGCGGTCACCGATGAGACCGGCACGACCTACGACGACATGAAGAAGCGGATCATGGGCGACCTGAAGAAGGTCTTCCGCCCGGAGTTCCTGAACCGGATCGACGAGGTCATCGTCTTCCACAAGCTGAGCCGCGAGGAGATCAAGGTCATCATCGACCTGCTGATCGGCCGCGTGCGCACGCAGATCTCCGAGCACGAGCTCCAACTCGACCTGACCGACGAGGCGAAGGACCTGCTCGTCGAGAAGGGCTGGGATCCGTCGATGGGCGCCCGCCCGCTGCGGCGCGCGATCCAGCGTTACATCGAGGATCCGCTCGCCGACGAGGTGCTGAAGGCGGGGCCCGAGGCGATCATCTCCGGGACCACCGTGCTGGTGTCCCGCGACGAGGCGGGCGACGCCACCGATCAGCCGCTCAAGCTCGAGCTCATCGCCCCCGAGAAGCCGGCGAAGACCGACACGGACGACAAGCAGCCCGTCGTTGTCGGCGCCAAGGGTTCCGAGGAAGAGGAGCCGACCGAGGATCCCTCCGGTGAGGAATCCCCGGACTCAGCCGCCGAAGCCTCCGAGTAGCCCCGCGTCGCGGTGAGCCGTACGCGGCTCATCGTGGCGACCGGCATCGCAGCCGGCATCGCAGCTCATTACTTCCTGCTCGAGAAGCTGATCGCCGACCGCACCGACGTCGCGGGAGGGTGGATCAGCGATCTCGGGGCGCGCTCGGAATCCACGGGTTGGATCTTCGACATGCTCGACTTCGTCGCCGGGGCGCTGATCCTGGCGTTCGCCCTCGTCGTCCGGCCGGTCCTGCGCCGGACGTTCCCGCGCTCTGCGGTGGGGCGTCGTCGCGCTGATGGCCATGGGCGCCCTCTCGATGATCGACGGGGTATTCCCGCTGAGCTGCGCCGAGTCGCTGACCGACTCCTGCGACCTGAACTACGACCTCGTCGACCTGATCCACGTGGCGGAGACCTTCGCTTCGATCGCGGCGACGGTCGCGGCCTTCGGGTTCCTGGCGCTCGGCTTCCGCGACGACGGCGACGAGCACCTGCGGCGCCTCGGCACGATCACGGCGGTCGCCGGAGTGCTCTGGATCCTCTGCAACGTCCTGATGGGGGCGCAGTACGTGCTCGACGATCTCGACGAGGTCAAGGGGATCTTCCACCGCGGCAGCCAGGTGATACTCGGTATCTGGCTGATCTCGATGGCCACCGGGCTGGGCAGGTTGTCCCGGGGCGCGAAGACGTCCCCCGGGCTTGGCAGGATCGACGGTGATGGCGAAGCAGCGGAGCAGATACGTATGCCGTGACTGCGGGCACGAGTCGCTGGCCTGGGCGGGCCAGTGCCCCGGCTGCTCGGAGTGGAACACGCTCGAGGAGGTCGTCGTCACCGCGAGCTCCTCGGCGGCGGCCGGCCGCTCGAAGCGCAAGCGCGGCCCGGGCGTGGCGCGCTCGATGCCCCTGCGCGAGGTCCAGTCGCCGCGCGAGGAGCGGCTCGGGACCGGCATCGGCGAGCTCGATCGCGTGCTCGGCGGCGGGTTGGTCCCGGGCTCGCTGGTGCTGCTCGGCGGCTCGCCGGGCATCGGCAAGAGCACGATCACAGCGATGGCGCTCGGCAATCTCGCGGGCGCGGGCCGGCAAGTTCTCTACGTGACGGGTGAGGAGTCGACCGCTCAGGTCCGGATGAGGGCGGAGCGGCTGGGGGAGGGAGCGCTCGACGTTCCCGCTCTCGCCGAGACCGACCTCGCGGCGGTGATCGAAGCGATCGAGACCGAGCGTCCCGACGTCTGCGTGGTCGACTCCGTCCAGACGCTGCACTCCGCCGAACTGACCAGCGCCCCGGGCTCGGTCGCCCAGGTGCGCGAGGCGGCCAACGGGCTGATGGAGGTCGCCAAGCGGAACGGAACCGCGCTGGTGCTCGTCGGCCACGTGACGAAGGAGGGCGCCGTCGCAGGACCGCGCGTCCTCGAGCACCTGGTCGACTGCGTGCTGCTCTTCGAGGGCGAGCGCGAGCGCTCCTACCGAACCCTGCGAGCGCTCAAGAACCGCTTCGGCGCGACCAGCGAGCTCGGCGTCTTCGAGATGCGATCGGCGGGCCTGGTCGAGGTCGAGGATCCGTCGGCCCGCTTCGTCGGCGAGGCCACTGCCGCCGCCGGCTCGGTCGTCCTCTGCGCGATGGAGGGGACCCGGCCGCTGCTCGTCGAGGTCCAGGCGCTGGTCGCCCCGACCGAGGTCGTGCCGCCGCGCCGCGTCGCCAACGGCATCGACCGCAACCGGCTGGCGATGATCCTCGCCGTGCTCTCCCGCCACGGCGGCGTCGGGATCGGCGGCGCGGACGTCTTCGTCAACGTCGCCGGCGGCGTCCGGGTCGACGAGCCGGGCGCCGACCTCGCGATCGCCCTCGCGATCGCGTCAGCCCACCGCGGCGAGCCCCTCAGCGACTCCGAGGGCCGCCCCCTCGCCTGCTTCGGCGAGGTCGGCCTGACCGGCGAGCTTCGCTACGTGGCCCACGCCGAGCGCCGGGTCGCCGAGGCGCAGAAGTTCGGCCTGACCCCGGTCCTGGGCCCGCAGATCAAGGACGCCCCAAGGGGCCTGGAGCCCGCCCCAACGCTGCGCGCCGCCCTGGCGGCAGCAAGGAAGCGCTCAGCCTCCTCGAGCACCCCAGTCCGCGAAGCGGCGTAGTTCCACGAGGGGGCCGAGCGGCAGAGGCCCCGCCTCCACACTCGCCGAGCTCGCGTTGAGCGTCGGCGGAACCTCAATCGCTCGACCCCCTGAGAACTCACAGGGTCGAGCGGCAGGGGTCTGAGAGGGTCCGATCCGAAAGCGGCTGGCAGGAAACAGCCCCATGTGTCCTGAAAGCTGCCATCGGATGGCAGAAAACACCCGTATACGGGGTGAAAGCTGCCACCGGTGGCGGATTCCAGACATATGGCGTCCGATATTTGCCATCCGATCCCCCGATGGCAGCTAGCGACGCACAGTGCGTCGCTTCGCGCCACCGGCGCGGCGGTTTGGCCGGACCCCTCACTGCCTCAACCAACTCTCACCGGCCGGCGAGTCTCTGGGCGGGCGACGCCGACCGAAAATCGTCTTCCGCGGGTGGCGCAGGGTGGGCCGCAACCCCCGAGCGGGAGCGAGCGGGGTGCGGTGCACCCTGCGACAGGCCCCGCGGTCGACGCTACGGCGACGACCGACAGCCTCAGGCGTTCGCGAACCGAGCTTCCGAGCGCGCCTTCCGCTTGGCCGCCTCGACCTCGCGGTCCTTGGGTGGCGCGTTCGTGACGAGGCCGTCGAGCAGTCGCTCGGTAGCCGCGGTGATCTCCTCGACCGCTCGGTCGAAGACCTCCTGGTTGGCCTGCGAGGGCTTCGTCGATCCGCTGATCTTGCGGACGAACTGGAGGGCCGCGTCATGGACCTCGTCGTGGTTCGCGGGGGGCTCGAAATTGTGGAGTGTTCTGATGTTCCTGCACATGCGGGGATCGTACCCAGGTCGTTCGCCCTTGACAAGCTCGATTCCGATCTTTCAAGTCGGAATGGCCGGAAACCGGCTCTTTACGGCTGTCTGCCATAGTTCCTTGCCTTGATGGCGCTGGCTTCTTGGGACGATACGAACACGGCGCTGGTGCACGAGGATCCGAGGCTCCTGAGGGCGCTGGACATGGTCGCGCCCGGCACGACTCTCCGCGAGGGAATCGACAACGTCATCCATGCCTCGACCGGCGCTCTGATCGTCATCGGAGAGCCCGAGGAGATCTCCTTCCTGTTCAGCGGCGGGCTCAAGCTCGACGTCGACTACACGCCGGGTCTGATCTACCAGGTGGCGAAGATGGACGGGGCGATCGTGCTCGATCCCGAGGCCCGGAAGATCTCCTGGGCCAACGTCCAGCTGATGCCGGATCCGACGATCCACTCCTCCGAGACCGGCACCCGGCACCGGACCGCCGAGCGCGTCTCCAAGCAGACCGACGCCCTCGTCATCGCGATCTCGGCCCGTCGCGACGTCGTCTCCATCTACCTCGGCGGCGCCAAGTACATCCTTCAGGACATCCCGACCGTGCTCAGCAAGGCCAACCAGGGCCTTGCGACCATGGAGAAGTACCGGCTCAGGCTCGACCGCGTGACCGCGCGCCTGACCACCGTCGAGATGGCCGGAGCCGCGACGCTTCACGACGTCCTCACCGTCCTGCAGCGGGCCGAGCTCCTGTTGCGCACCTCCAACGAGGTCGAGCGGTACATCATCGAGCTCGGCGCCGAGGGCCGGATGATCGAGATGCAGCTCGAGGAGACGTCGGTCGGCGTGCTGTCCGACCGCGTCGCGCTGCTGCGCGATTACGCCGTCACCGACAGCGAGGAGATGCTCGATACGACGCTCGCCTCGCTCTCCCACTTGACCCACCAGGAGCTTCTCGACCTCGGTCGCCTCGCCGAGCTGCTCGGCTACGACCGCAAGGCGAACCCGCACGACCTCCACGTCTCCGCGCGCGGCCACCGCGCCCTCGGCCGGATCCCGCGCCTCCCGCGGCTGGTCGGCGAGAAGGTCATCAGGCACTTTGGAAGCCTCGAGGAGATCCTCGCGGCCACCGACGAGCAGCTCGCTGCGATCGACGGCGTCGGGGAGGACCGCGCCGCCGACATCCGCGAGGGGCTCGATCGCGTGCGTGAGTCCGAGGTCTTCGAGCGATACCCACTGACATGAACACGGAGTCCCGCACGGCGGGACTCCTCTACAAGAGGAGGCAGACATTCCTGAGCTAGTTGAAGAGGCGACCGACACCGATCTCGAGATCGAAATGCTGCATTGCGAGGACTTCGAGGTCGGTGACAACGTGGTCTATCCGCACCACGGGGCCGGCGTCGTCCTCCGCAAGGAGAACAAGCAGCTCCTCGGCGAGGATCGCGAGTATCTGACGATCAAGATCCTTCACAACGACATGACCGTTCAGGTGCCGTGCGAGAACGCCGGCGTGGCGGGGTTGCGGCGGGTCATCGGCCCGGACGACGTCAAGAAGGTGACGGCCGTCCTGACCGACGACGTGTCGGAGATGCCCAAGAACTGGAACCGGCGCTTCAAGCACAACCGCGAGAAGATCAAGACCGGCGACGTCTTCGAGCTCGCCGAGGTCGTTCGGAACCTCGCGATCCGTGAGATCGAGAAGGGTCTCTCGACCGGCGAGAAGCAGATGTACACGCGGGCGAAGAAGATCCTCGCCTCGGAGTTCATGTACGCGCTCGACAAGGATGAGGAAGGGGCCGAGGAGTACCTCGACGGCCTGCTCACCGAGCGCTTCGGCGAGACCGTCGTCGAAGCGGGTGCACCCGCCTGAGCGGACCCCGCGCAACGGCCGTAGTCGCGGCCGCCGGCTCCGGGCAGAGGCTCGGCGCCGGCGGCCCGAAGGCCTTCGTCGAGCTGGGCGGCCGACCGCTGATCGAGTGGTCGCTGGCCGCCCTCGATTCGGCCCGCACGATCGGTTCGATCGTGGTCGCTGCTCCCGCCGCCTACGTCCGCGAGGCCGAACTCGCCGCGAGCCTCGCGGCGCCCAAGGCGTCCGTCGTCGTCACGCCGGGTGGTTCGACGAGGGCCGCCTCGATCGAGCTGGCGCTCGAACACGTGCAGGGCGAACTGGTCGCCATCCACGACGCCGCTCGCCCCCTGATCACCTCCGAGCTCGTCGATCGCATCGTCGCCCGGCTCGATCGTGAGCGGGAGGCCGACTCGGTGATCGCAGCCGTCCCGCTCACCGACACGATCAAGCTTGCCGGAGCTCGGAGAACGTCCTCGGCATCCGCACCCGAGGCGGCCGAGACGCTCGTCGCCGAAACGCTCGACCGGGAGGCGCTCTGGGCGGCCCAGACTCCGCAGGCCTTCCGGCTGAAGGCCCTGCAGGCGGCCCAGCGTCGCGCCGCCGACGCCGGCGAGCTCGACGCGGCCACCGACGAGGCCTGGCTGATCGAGCGAGCTGGGGGACGTGTCCTGCTCGAGGAGACCGGAGCCGCGAACTTCAAGGTGACGACCGCCGCCGACCTGACGGCCGCCTCCGCGCTGATCGGCGCCAGGGCGCAGGCCTGAGCCCGCTCAGTCGCGTAGCAGGATGACCGCCGCGGCAGCGAACACGAAGACGACCTGCCCGACGCCGAGCGCAGTACCGAAGTTGGCTGCCCCCAGAGCGACGGCGAGCAGCGTGGCGAGGACGAAGGCCCCGAGCGCGATGCCGATGTCGGTGAGCAATCCGATGCAACTAGGGTAGCCACCGAGGTCCGATGCTCACCGATTACCACGTACATCTCCGCCCCGACGAGCCGGATACGCCGCCGGAGGCCTACTTCACCGATGCCAACGCGAAGCGTTACCGCGAGGCGGCCGACGCCGCCGGGATCGCCGAGCTCGGGATCGCCGAGCACATCCACCGCTTCTCCCAATCCCTCGAGATCTGGCGCCATCCGTTCTGGGTCGAGCAGGCGATTGACGACCTCGACGCCTACTGCGAGTTCCTCGTCGCGTCCGACCTGAAGGTGGGGATCGAGGCCGACTACGTCGCCGGGGCCGAGGAGCGGATCCGCGACCTGCTCGAGGCTCGGCCGTTCGACTTCGTGATCGGCTCCGTGCATTTCGTCGGCGACTCGTCGGTCGATCAGGATCGCTGGGACGTTTGGGAGGCGGAGGGCCACGATCCCGACCGTGTCTGGTCCCGCTACTTCGAGCAGCTCGCCCACGCCGCCCGGTCGGGCCTCTACGACACGATGGCCCATCCCGACCTGGTCAAGGTCTGGGGGGCGGGGAGGCCCGGGCCCGATCGCGATCCGCGGCGCTACTACGAGCCTGCCGTCGCGGCGATCGCCGACGCCGGGGTCGCGGTCGAGGTCTCGACCGCGGGCCTGCGCAAGCCGATCGGGGAGATGTACCCGGCCTCGGGCTTCGCGGAACTCTGCGTCGAGGCCGAGATTCCGTTCACGCTCTCGTCCGACGCTCACCGCCCGGACGAGATCGGCTATGCCTATGAGGAGGCGGTTGAATTCATGAGGGAGCTCGGAATCGAGGAGATCTGCATATTCGAAGGCCGCCGGCGAACCCTGGAGCCGCTCGGATGAGCGCCCGGGTCGGCATCGGCTACGACAGTCATCGGCTCGCCGGGGGGCGGCCGTTGATCATCGGCGGAGTCGAGATTCCCTTCGAGCGCGGTCTCGACGGCCATTCCGACGCCGACGTTCTCGCGCACGCGATCACCGACGCGATCCTCGGTGCGGCCGGCGCCGGCGATATCGGCTCCCACTTCCCGCCGACCGAGGAGCGCTGGCGGGACGCCGACTCGATCGAGCTGCTCGCGGCGGTCATCGAGCTGATCGGCGGGCGGGTCGTGAACGTCGACGCGACCGTGATCTGCGAGCGACCCCCGATCGGACCCCACCGGGATGAGATCGAGGCGAAGCTGAGCGAGGCGGTTGGCGCTCCCGTTTCGGTCAAGGCGACTACGAACGAGGGTCTGGGCGCGATCGGGCGGGAGGAGGGCATCGCCGCGATCGCGGTGGCATCCTTCGAGCGCGACGATGACATCGATCGATGACAGGGAATAGGCTGGCTCAATGACCTCAGGGGCAGGGGCGGTACGCAATCTGACGGAGCGGGCTGGCGACGTGGCCCGCCGGATCAACGTCGGCCAGCTCGGCAATCTCGCCGACCTCCCGTTCAACCTGAAGGCGCTGATCGACAGCCGGAATCGTCAAGCCCATGCCGCCGCACGACCTGCTCGCGGTCGGCATGGCGCTACGGAAGTGGGGCCCCTCCCCGGCCGCCGGGATCACCTCGACGGCCGCGCGCCGAGGAGGGGATGTCGCCCTGATCGACGAGCTCGGCGAGCTGACCTTCGGCGAGCTCGAGAGCCGCTCGAACTCCCTCGCCCGTGCTCTCGGAGAGCACGGGGTCACCGCCGACTCATCCGTCGCCGTCATGTGCCGCAATCACCGCGGCTTCGTCGATGCCGTCTTCGCCTGCGCCAAGCTCGGCGCCTCGGTGCTGCTGCTCAACACGGATTTCGCCAAGCCGCAACTCCTGGGCGTGATCGAGCGCGAGCAACCGCAGGCGGTCGTCTACGACAGCGAGTTCGAGAACCTGCTCGAGGGAGCCGAGGGCGAGGCCCCGAAGCTGACCCGGTTCGTCTCCTGGGTCGACGAGGGCCACGAGACCGGCGGGATCGTCGCCGAGGAGGCGATCGCTCGCACCTCCGACGAGCCGCTCGACGCCCCTGAGGAGCCGAGCCGCTTCGTGATCCTCACATCCGGGACGACCGGAACTCCGAAGGGCGCCCAGCGTGAGTCTCCCGGCTCGCTGGCGCCGCTCGCCGTGCTGCTCGCGATGATCCCGATGAAGTCCGAGCGGACCACGGTCATCGCCGCTCCCCTGTTCCACTCCTGGGGCTTCGCCAACTTCGCCTTCGGCCTCGCCCTCGGATCGACCTACGTGCTGAGGCGACGCTTCGATCCTGAGGCCACGCTCGCGATGGTGGCCGACAACGACGCCGACGCGCTCGCCGTGGTGCCCGTGATGCTGCAGCGGATCATGGAGCTCGACCAGGAGGTGCTCGACGGCTACAAGCTGCCGACGCTCCGCGTCACCGCCGCCAGCGGCTCGTCTCTGCCGGGCGACCTCGCGACCCGGTGGATGGACGCCTTCGGCGACAACCTCTACAACTTCTACGGCTCGACCGAGGTCGGGTGGGCGACCATCGCCACGCCCGAGGACATGCGGGCTGCCCCCGGAACGGCCGGCCGCCCACCGCGCGGGACGATGATCAAGTTGCTCGACGACGATGGTAAGACCGTCGACGACGGCGAGACGGGGCGGATCTTCGTCGGTAACGAGATGTCGTTCGAGGGATACACGGGCGGTGGCGGCAAGGACATCGTCGAGGGGATGCTGTCCTCGGGCGACGTCGGCCACTTCGACGAGGGCGGGCGCCTGTTCGTCGACGGCCGCGACGACGAGATGATCGTGTCCGGAGGCGAGAACGTCTTCCCGCGTGAGGTCGAGGACCTGCTCGCCGGCCACGAGGCAATCGACGAGGCGGCCGTGATCGGGGTCGACGACGACAAGTTCGGCCAGCGGCTCAAGGCGTTCGTCGTGATCAGCTCGGGCTCCGACCTCGACGAGGACGCCGTCAAGGGCTTCATCAAGGAGAACCTCGCTCGCTACAAGGTGCCTCGGGACGTCGAGTTCATGGACGAGCTTCCGCGCAACCCCACGGGCAAGGTCTTGAAGAGAGAATTGAAGTAACGGCTCGCGTAGAGTCGCCTCGATGCGCGAAGTCAGGATCAGGGACACGCTGAGCGGCGAAGTTCGCACGCTCGAGGCCGGGCCGGCGGGGGAGGTCGGGATCTATGCGTGCGGGCCCACCACATACGGGCCGATCCATATCGGCAACGCGAGGCCCTACGTAGTCTTCTCGCTGCTGAAGCGCTTCCTGGCGCACGAGGGCTACTCGCCGACGCTCGTCATCAACCTGACGGACGTCAACGACAAGATCTACGACGCGGCTCGCCGGGAGGGAATCCCGTCGGCAGAGCACGCCGAGCTGATGATCGCCGGCTATACGGCCGACACGGATGCGCTCGGGATCGGGCGTCCCGACCGCGAGCCCAAGGCCACGGAGACGATCGGGCCGATCGTCTCACTGATCTCGGATCTCGTCGATTCGGGGCACGCGTACGAGTCGGGGGGAGATGTCTATTTCCGGGTCCGCAGCTTCCCCGCCTACGGTCAGCTCTCGAACCGGGACACCGACGCGATGGACCAGGGGGAGGAGGCGGGCAGCGCCGAGCTCAAGGAGGACCCGCTCGATTTCGCGCTCTGGAAGGCGCGCAAGGAGGGCGAGGACACGGCCTGGCCCAGCCCCTGGGGCGAGGGCAGACCCGGGTGGCACATCGAGTGCTCCGCGATGGCCGAGGAGCTGCTCGGTCTCGAATTCGCCGTCCACGGCGGCGGCTCCGACCTCGTCTTCCCGCACCACGAGAACGAACTGGCCCAGACCGAGGCCGCTCGCGAGCGGCCGCTCGCGAAGATCTGGATGCACAACGGGATGGTCGAGTCCCGCCGAGAGGCCGGCGAGGCCGAGAAGATGGCCAAGTCGGTGGGAAACGTCTTCCTGCTCGGCGAGGCGATCCGCGCTCACGGGGCGGCGGCCGTGGTCGGCTTTCTCGTCTCCGGCCACTACCGCCAGCCGATCGCGTTCGGCGACGGCGCCCTGGAGGAGGCGGCCGCGCGCAACCAGCGGATCAGGGAGTTCTTCCGCGAGGGTGAGGATCCGCCCGGCGATCCCGCCCCGGCCGTGCTGGCGCGGCGCGAGGCCTTCCTCGACGCCCTGGCCGACGACTTCAACACGCCCCGGGCGCTCGCCGAGCTCTTCCAGCTGGTCGCCGACGCCCGCCGCGAGCCGCTGCCGGGGGCGCGGCCGGTGGTCGGCGAACTTCTCGGCCTGCTGGGCCTCGAATCGCTTGCCGCCGCCGATACGGAGGGACCGGGAGCGGAGGCCGAAGGCCTGCTCGAGGAGCGGCAGCGTGCCCGCGCCGAGCGTGATTTCGCCCGCGCCGACGAGATTCGGGACCGGCTCGCCGAACTCGGCTATGACGTCCGCGACTCCGCGGACGGTGCGCGGCTCGTACGCCGCGAGGGCTGATTCATGGGTGACGAGGGGCGCACCCGGATCTACGGTCGCAATCCGGTTCGCGAGGCGGAGCGGGGGAGGCGACGGGTTCACCGTGTGTGGACGAGCGATGACACCGATCCGGCGGAGCTGACCAGGCTGGCGGGGTCTCCGGACCACCAGGGGATCGTCGCCGAGGTGGATCCGTACCCGTACGCCGATCCGCGTGCTCTCCTGAAGGAGCCGGACGCTCTCGTCGTCGCGCTCGACCAGATTCAGGATCCGCGAAACCTCGGGGCGATCTGCCGCAGTGCGGAGGCCGCCGGCGCGAGCGGCGTCGTCGTCTGCGAGCGCCGTGCCGCGGGCATCACCGCCGCAGCCTGCAAGGCGTCGGCCGGCGCCGTCGAACATCTGCCGGTCGCTCACGTCCGCAACCTGACCGACTGGATTGCCGTCGCCAAAGAGTCCGAGGCATGGGTCTACGGGGCCGACGGGGAGGCCGAGACCAACTACGAAACCCTCGACTACGAGGGGAGGGTTGTGCTGGTGCTCGGAGGTGAGGGAGGGGGGCTGCGACCGCGGGTTGCGTCGGCATGCGATCTCCTGGTCTCGATCCCCACGGTCGGCCAGGTCGGCTCGCTCAACGTCTCCGCCGCCGCCGCGGTGCTGCTCTTCGCGGCCTCCGGGGCCCGCTCTCAAGCCGTTTGAGGCCCCTTTCGGCGTCCGAGATTCCTAGCGGCGCGACCGGACGGAGAACCTCGCCTGCAAGGAAAGTTGCAGGAATTTCGGCAATCGGGTTGACAGAACTCCGCTTGCGGGTAGAGTGCCGATCAGCAAGTAAGGCTTAACTAAAGGTTCAAGGTTGAGTCATCCCGCTGAGTCGGTTGCTTGTTCATTCGAAGATGGAGGCGCCTGGGGAGGTAAGGCGCCACGGCCCCTTATGGAGGAGAGCACGTGGCAGCAGTAACCCAGGAGTTCCCGCGGGTCCCCGCATCCCGACGATCAGGGCGTGGACATGAAGCCGCTGGAGAGCTCAACGACGCTTATCTCGTCGCCCAGGCGAAACGTGGAGACAGCGTTGCCTATGACCGAATCGTCCGGCGCTACCGAGGCTTCGTCCGCCTCAAGGCGTCCTCGTACTTTCTGCTCGGCGGCGAGTCCGACGACCTGATCCAGGAGGGGCTCGTCGGCCTCTACAAGGCGATCAGGGACTTCCGGACCGACCGTGAGTCGAGCTTCCGCAACTTCGCGGAGCTCTGCATCACCCGGCAGATGATCACGGCGGTGAAGACTGCCAGCCGCAACAAACACGCGCCGCTGAACCAGTCGATCAGCTTCGCGACGTCGCCGACCGCCTCCGGCGACGGCGAGTCGACCCTCGAGGAGATCCTCCCGGGCTCGCGGGTCGAGGACCCGGCCAGCAAGGTGATCTCGACCGAGGAGCTCGGCAGCCTCGTGGAGTGCCTGACCTCGGTCCTCTCGGAGCTCGAGAGCGAGGTGCTGACCTGTTACCTCGACGGTCGCTCCTACGAGGAGATCGCCGACCGCCTCGCCTGCGACACGAAGACCGTCGACAACGCCCTGCAGCGCGTCAAGCGGAAGGTCACGAACCACCTCGACTCCCGCGAGGTCCTTCTCTAACTGCAAGCAGCTGCATCCGGCTCCTCCAGCCAGATTCGCCAACACGCCCGAAGGCCGGTCCCGACCGGCCTTCGGCGTTTCGAGAGCCGGGAGCCGGGATCGAACCGACGGCCTGCTCATTACAAGTGAGCTGCTCTACCAACTGAGCTATCCCGGCGTCCGCCGAAGCCTAATGCGAGCGTCCGTGTAACTGCAGGGGGCGCGGCGTGTACCGCTTCGCGGTGTCCGACAAGGGAGAGAAAACGCCGCCCGTCGCCCCGAACGGCACGGGTGAGGAGAAGCCCCGGCGGGCGCCGAAGACCGGTGCCTCCGACCGGATCGGCTCCGATCGCATCTCCGCCTACCACGAGTACACGCGCACCAAGGGGGTCAACTGGGTCATCTACTTCGTCGCCCGTTGCATTCTCCAGCCGGCGTTCCTGATCTGGTTCCGGCTGAAGCGGCTCGGCAAGGAGCACGCAACGGTCGACGGCGGCCTGATCGTCGCCTCCAACCACCGCAGCTTCCTCGACCCGTTCGTGCTGGGGACGATGCTGCCTTGGCGCAGGCCCATGCACTATGTCGCCAAGGTCGAGCTGTTCGAGCCGGCCTGGCAGGGCTGGATCCTCAACCGGCTCGGCGCCTACCCGGTTCGGCGCGGCGAGGCCGACGGCCAGACCCTCGAGACCTCTCGCCGCATCCTCGAGCGCGGCGGCGCCCTCTGCATCTTCCCCGAGGGCACACGCATCAGGCGGGGCTCGCTGGCGGTCCCGCACCGGGGCGTCGGCCGGCTCGCGCTCGAGTCCGGCGCCTCCGTCCTACCGGTCGCGGTCCATGGCTCCGAGCACGTGCGCGACGGCTGGAAGATCCGGCCGCGTCCCGTCCGGATGCGGGCCGGCAAGTCGCTGACCTTCCCGCAGACCGAGAACCCTTCACCGTCGCTCGCCGCCACGGTCACCTCGCGAATCTGGCCCAACATCGAACTTCAATGGGAATGGCTGGGCGGTCTGCCGCCGATGCGCAAGGCGGCGGTCATCGGCGCCGGCAGCTGGGGCACCGCCGTCGCGGTCCTCCTGGCTCGCGGCGGCGTCGAGGTCCAGCTCGGATGCCGAACGGCCGAACAGGCCGAGGCGATCGCGTTCAAGCGCGAGAACTCCTATCTGCCGGGGATCACGCTCGCCGACTCGATCACCGTCAAGCGGGCCGCCGACATCGAGGTCGCCGGCCTCGATCTCGTCTGCCTCGCCGTCCCGTCGGCATCGCTGCCGGCCGCGGTCGGAGCGCTCTCGGACCGGATCGGCTCCCGCACCGCCGTCCTGCTGCTCAGCAAGGGCCTCGTGCCGCCGCTCGGCACGTTGCCGGGGGAGTACGTCGACGAGCGGATCCGCTCCCGCGCCATCGCCGCGCTCGGCGGGCCGGCGCACGCCAAGGAGGCGGCCTCCGGGACGGCCGCGCTCGCGCTCGCGAGCCGCGACGAGGACCTGCGCGCGCAGCTCGGCGACGTCTTCGACCGGGCCGGGCTGATCTGCGAGCGCACCGCCGACGTCGTCGGCGTCGAGATGGCCGGCGCCGCCAAGAACGCCGCGTCGCTCGCCGCGGCCGCTGCCGCCCCGCACGGCCTCAACGCCGCCGGGATCGCCGCAGCCGAGATCTGGCGCGAGTGCGTCGCCTACGCGACGATGCGCGGCGCGGAACTGGAGACCTTCGCCGGCCTCGCCGGGATCGGCGACCTGACGGCCACGATCCTCGCCCCCGGGAGTCGCAACCGCCGGGCGGGCGAGATGCTCGGCAGCGGCGTTCCGGCGGACCAGATACCGGCCCGGCTCGGTCAGGCATCAGAGGGGCTGGACTCGGTTCCGCTGATCGCGGCGGCCGTCGAGGGAGCCGGCGTGGAGGCCGGCGGTCTCAACGGCCTCGCCGCCCTGATCGCCGGCGAGGTGACCGCCGTCGAGTGGATCGAAGGACTGCGCCGGGTCGAGCGCGCGAGGACCGCCGCGTGAGCGCCGCGGTCGCCGCACTAGGCTTGGCGCGTGACGGAGAGCTCCAGCACCGAATCCGCCGACTCCGGCGCAGCGTCGAACGGTTCGCCTCCGCGCGAGGGGAAGGCCGCCCTCGACCGCGCCTTCGAGGACCTCTACCGGGAGCACCTCAAGGACGTCTATTCGTATTGCTACTACCGGATCGGCAATCACCACGACGCCGAGGACCTCACCGAACAGACCTTCCTACAGGCATATCGCCACTTCGAGCGCGCCCGTCGCGAGTCCGACGGCAGGCCGCTGCGGCCGTGGCTGATCAGGATCGCCCACAACCTCGCCGCCAACTATCACCGCGACCGCTCGCGACGACCGACCGCCGCTCTGGACAACGTCGAGCCGATCGAGCACCCGCACGGGACCGAGCAGGTCGTCGAGGGGCGGGAGCGCATGCGTGCCGTGATGGCGGGGATCGACAGGCTCGCCGACGATCGCCGAGAGGCCCTGATCATGCGCTTCTCGCTCGGCATGTCGAATCGGGAGATCGCCCGGGCCCTCGGCCGGACCGACGGCGCGACCAAGGTCCTGATCCATCGAGCGATCAAGCAGCTCGAGGAGGAGCTCGTGCTGGCGGGAGCTGCCGATGAGTGAGCACCTCCCACCCGAGGGGATCGATCTCGAGCAGCTGCTCGCCGACGCCCTGCATCCGATCGAGCCGCCGGAGCGGCTGGGCGACCGGGTCGAGTCGACCCTCTCGAAGCTGACCGAGGCGGCAGCGAGCGAACTCTCGTGGTGGGCCGACGAGCTCTCCGAGACCGAGCTGCAGGCGTTGCGCGATCCCCGGAACTGGTTCCGCCCGGTCGCCGCAGCGGCGGTAGGCGGAGCCGCGGGCACCGCACTCGTGCTAATGGAGATTCGCCGTCGCCGCAAGGGCGAGGGGCTGCGCTCGCTAGTCGGGGATATCCGCCGTTCGATCGACCTCTAGTTGCTTCTTCTTCGTCGCCGGGTCCTTCGACTTCGCCTTGCGTTCCGGTTTCGGCTTGCGCTCCCTCTTCGGCCTCGGCTTGCGCTTCGGCAGCGGACCGTCCACGAGCGCCGCGATCGTGCCGAGCCCCCCGATCACGAGGTGGAAGACGTTGTCGGAGTTCGTCAGCGGCAGGACCTCGAGGATCGAGCCGATGTCGTGGTCGGTCTCGATCAGCCCCCAGACGCCGATCACGAGGTAGAACCCGCCGAGGGCCGCCGCCGTTCGACGGGGGTGGCGGGCCGCGAACCCGAGCGCGACCAGTCCGGTGACGAGGTACATGACGTTGCGCCAGCCGTTGACGACGATGATTCCGTAGATGTCGTCGGCCGAGAGGTCTGTCCCCGTCGCGAATCCGGCATCGAAGAAGAAGCCGAAGACGCCGAGCCCAGCCAGGAACGCCCCGGCGAGCAGTGCATAGAGGCGGGCGGGACCCGGCTCCGCCTCGCTACCCCTCCGGTCCTTGCCTCCAGAATGATCCGGCATTGAGGGCACAGCGTATGTTGAACCGATGGCGGAAGGATCCAGCCCACCCAATTCACTCGCGTCTTCGGCTCGACTGGAGCGGCTCGCCGACGAGGAGCTCATGGCTCACGTCGATCGCAAGCAATCCGTCGCCTTCGAGGTGCTCTACGACCGGCACGGCGGCGCCGCCTACTCGCTTGCCTATCGGATCGTCGGTGACCGCAACGCCGCCGAGGACGTCGCCCAGGAGGCCTTCCTCTCGATCTGGCGCAGCAACGCCCGCTACGACCGGGCCCGCGGGAGCGTTCGCAGCTGGGTGCTCAGCGTCGTCCGCAACCGCGCGATCGACGCGCTGCGGCGAGGCGGCGGTCAGGCTCCCGAAGCTCGACCACGACGATGACGGCGTGCTCGAGTCACGGCCTTCCGACGAGGGAACCGAGGACGAGGCGATCCGGCGCGAGACCTCCCGCGAGCTCCGTGGCGCACTCGACTCGCTTCCCGAGGACCAATCGCAGGTCATCAAGCTCGCCTACTTCGGCGGCTTCAGCCACTCCGAGATCGCGGAGATGCTGAGCATGCCTCTGGGTACCGTCAAGGGCCGGATGAGGCTCGGTCTCGAGAAGGTGCGCGTCCAGATCGCCGAATCGATCACCCCCGAGGGAGTGCTGAAGGCCACATGAGCGACACGCCCGACATCGACCGCGACCGCGACGAGCACGCGGAGCGCTGGAACGACGAGGTCGCCGCCTACGCCCTCGACGCTCTCTCCGGCAGCGAGCTCGAGGCGTTCACCGCTCACCTCGCCGATTGCCGGATCTGCGCGGAGCGCCTGCGCTGGCTCGCGCCTGCCGTCGACGTGCTCCCGGCGACGGTCGCGCCGCAGGAACCGCCGCCGGCGCTCAAGTCGAGGCTGATGGACGTAGTCAACCGCGAGGCCGAGATGATCGAGGCGGCCGAGGCCCCGAATCGGGCCGCCTCAGGTCTGGGCCGCGCCTCCCATTCATCCGGCTCATCGCATGCCTCCCGCTCGTCCCGCTTCTCCGGGTTCTCCCTGCGCCCGGCTCTCGCCGGACTCGGCGTCGCACTCGTGCTCGCCGCCGGCGTGGCCGGCTACGCGATCCACGACTCGGGCAGCCAGCGGCTCGTCCGCCGCACCTACGAGGCCAGCGCCGACCAGCCGGGCTCGCACGCGACCGGCATGCTCGAGGTCGACGGTGACGCCGGCATGCTCCACGTCGCCAATCTGCCCGCGACCCGGCGCGGCGAGGTCTACCAGGCGTGGATCCAGGACTCCGGATCCGACGGCGGCGCTGTCCATCCCTCCTCGGTCTTCGTCGTCGCCGAGGGCGGCGTCGGTGACGTCGCGATTCCGCACGGCCTTGCCGAACGCCGAGAAGGTCATGGTGACCCGGGAGCCGAAGGGCGGCAGCAAGCTGCCGAGCGAGAATCCCGTGCTCACCGCCGAGATCGGCTGAAGCCGCCCCGCCCGCCGGGCGGGGCCGGCGCGGTTGATCTAGTCTCCCCGTCCCCGATGGCCACCTGTTACCGACATCCCGACCGCGAGACCGGCGTCAGCTGCTCGCGCTGCGGCCGGCCGATCTGCCCCGACTGCATGACGCCGACCTCCGTCGGCATGCGTTGCCCCGAGTGCGCGGGCGACACGACGCCGGTACGGACGGCCTCGACGCTTTCCGGGGCCGTGCAGGCCACCTACGTCCTGATCGGCATCAACGTCGTCGTGTTCGTGATGCAGCTGCTCACCGGCGGCCCGTCGGGTACGGACGGCTCGGTCTTCTCCCACGGCGCCCTCTGCGCCAACGCCGTCGGCGACGGCGGCATCTGCGGCGGCGGGGGTCAGGTCATCCAGTCGACCGGAGGCGAGTGGTGGCGCATCGTCACGTCGGGCTTCCTGCACGGCGGGCTCATCCACCTCGCGCTCAACATGTTCGTGCTCTTCATCCTCGGCCAGGTGCTCGAGCCCGCGGTCGGCACCGCCAGCGTTTCGTCGCCGTCTACCTCGTAGCCCTGATCGCCGGCTCCGTCGGGGCGCTGATCATGTCCGACCCGTTCACGTTCACGGTCGGCGCGTCGGGCGCGATCTACGGCCTCTTCATCGCCACGATCCTGATCGCCCGTCAGCGCGGGATGACCGACGTCGTTCAGCAGCTCGCGTTCTGGCTCGTGCTCAACCTCGTGTTCACGTTCGCCGCCTCCAACGTCAGCGTCGGCGGTCACTCGGCGGCATCGTCGGCGGCGCGATCGCCGCCCTGATCGTCGTCGCGGCCGAGCGTCAGATCTCGCGCCGCGAGACGCTCGGGATCGAGCTGGCGACGATGGCCGGCCTCGGGGTGATCTGCTTCGTCGCGGCGATCATCGTCGCCCAGCAGGGGATCAACTTCACCCTCTGACTCAGGCGATGCGCCGGGCCTCGAGTCCGCTCGGCGCCTCCACGCGATCCGGATGGAGGATGTGGCCGAGCAGTTCGACGCCGTCGGCGAGTCGCGGGCCGGGACGCGAGAACGAGGCGGCGGCGTCGACGGCGTGGATCGTCCGAGCGCCGAGCGCCTCGAGCTCGGCGGAATGCCGTCGCGCCTCCGCCTCGGCCTCCGCCGCGTGGAGACCGCAGGGCATGACCACGACGGCGTCGGGCCGAGCGGCCGCCGATCTCGTCCCAACCAATGGTCCGCGAGCGCTCGCCGGGATCCGCGAGGACGTCGATCCCGCCCGCGGCTTCGATCATTTCCGGCAGCCAATGCCCGGCGCAGTAGGGCGGGTCGAGCCACTCGATCGCCGCGACGCGCACCGGCTCGGCGTCGGCGGTCGCGCTCCGGACCGCCTCGATGCGTGCGGCGAGCTCGGCGTGGAGGCGTCGCCCGGCGTCGCCGTCGCCGCACGCGGCTCCGAGCGTCAGGGCGTCGCCGAGCACCTCGCCGAGCCGGGAGGGATCGAGCGAGAGCACCTCGGGGCGGGTCGGCAGGCGGGAGGCGATCGCGACGACGTCGTCGGCGGCCACCGCGCAGACGGCGCACACCTCCTGGGTGACGATCAGGTCGACGTCCAACCGCTCGAGGGCGTCGGTATCGAGCGCGTAGAGCGATTGCCCGGACTCGACGCGCTCGCGAACCGCCGCGTCGATCTCGGCCGGATCGAGGCCGCTCGGGATCATGCTCCTGGTCAGGCGGGGGAGGCCCTCGACGGCCGGCGGATGGTCGCACTCGTGGGTCACCGCGACGACCTGCTCGCCGACGCCGAGCGCGAACAGCATCTCGGTCGACGAGGGCACGAGGCTTGCGATCCGCATCGGCCCTGACTATAGGATCGGGACATGCTTCTGAGCGACGCCGAGATCGACGAGAGACTCGGATCCATGGACGGCTGGAGCCGCAGCGGGGACGAGATCGTGCGCGAGTACGACCGCGGCGACTTCGTCGGCTCGATCCGCTTCGCCGAGGCGATCGTCGGGCCGGCCGAGGAGATGGGGCACCACCCGGACCTCGACATCTCCTGGGCGACCGTGCGGGTGCGGATCTCGACCCATTCCGAGGGCGGTCTGACCGCGGCCGACTTCGACCTCGCCGGGCGAATCGACGCGCTCGCTTGAGCGAACCGAGCATCAGATGAAGCTCCTCCACGTCGTCGGGACCCGGCCGAACTTCGTCAAGATGGCGCCGGTGATCGCCGCCCTCCGGCGGATCGATCCGGACGGCTCTCACGTTCTCGTCCACACCGGGCAGCACTACGACAGGCTGATGTCGGGGATCTTCCTCGAGCAGCTGGGCGTGCCGGAGCCCGACCACATGCTGGGCGTCGGCTCGGGGACTCATGCGGCTCAACTCGCCGGGATCCTCGAGGCGATCGCGCCGGTGCTCGAGGCAGAGGATCCGGATCTCGTGATCGTCCCCGGCGACGTCAACTCGACGCTCGCCGCCGCGCTGGCCTGTGCCCACCTTCAGGTTCCTCTCGCGCACGTCGAGGCCGGCCTCCGCAGCTACGACCGGTCGATGCCCGAGGAGGTGAACCGGGTCCTCACCGACCAGGTCTCGGACCTGCTGTTCACGCATTCGCCGGAGGCCGAGGGCAACCTGACGGCGGAGGGAATCGACCCGGCCCGGATCAGGCTCGTCGGCAACACGATGATCGACTCGCTCGTCGCGCTCGAGGGCGGGTTCCGCAACCGCGGCACCTGCTCCGACCACGACCTCGAGCCCGGCTCGTACCTGCTCGTCACGCTGCATCGCCCGGCGCTCGTCGACGGACCGCTCCTGAGCTCCGCGATCGACGCGCTCGCGGCGGTCTCGCGGTCGATGCCGGTCCTCTTCCCGGTGCACCCACGAACCCGTGCCGCGCTCGGCGACGGCGCCGCGGACCTCCCGGAGTCCCTGCACCTGGTCGATCCGGTCGGCTACCTCGACTTCCTCTCGCTTGAGGCGGATGCGGCCGCGGTCCTGACGGACTCCGGCGGCATCCAGGAGGAGACGACCTACCTCGGTGTCCCGTGTTTCACGCTGCGAGACAACACCGAGCGGCCGATCACGATCGAGCAGGGGACCAACATGCTGCTCGGCCTCGACCCGGCCCGGATCGCCGACCTGCCGGCGTTGATCGCGGGCGACGATGACCCGCCCAAGGGGCCGCCGCCGCTCTGGGACGGCCGTGCGGCGGACCGTCTCGCGGACGAGGTCGTCGCCGGCCTCGGCGGCTGATTCGCGCTGTTTGCGGGCTGATTCCGTCGCCCCGGGGCTGAACGGCGGCAGAAGCTGCGATATTCCCGCACGTGGTCAGTCTCAGCTTCGCGCCCAAGGACCGTGTCTTCTTCGACCTTCTGACCGAGTCCGGTCAGAACGCCGTGCGCTCGGCCGGTCTGCTCCAGGAGATGCTCCGGAACTGGCCCGACGGGTCGGAGGGGCTCAACCGGGAGATCTTCAAGTCCGAGCAAGAGGGCGACCGGATCACACACGACATCATCAAGCGCCTCAACTCGACCTTCGTCACGCCGTTCGATCGTGAGGACATCTACGGCCTGGCGACCAAGGTCGACGACGTCGTCGACTACATCGAGGAGGCCGCCGACTTCCTCGGGCTCTACCAGATCGAGGCGCCGATGCAGCAGTCGCTCGCGCTGGCCGACGTCCTCGTCGGGTGCTGCGACGAGCTGGCGACGGCCCTGGCGGGGCTGCGGGGTTTCAAGGATCTCGACCGGCATCTGATCGAGATCCACCGGCTCGAGAACGACGGCGACCGGATCTCCCGCGACGCCGTCGCGTCGCTCTTCGCCAACGGGATCGACCCGATGGTCGTGATCCGCTGGAAGGACATCTTCGCCGTCCTCGAGCGCGCGATCGACGCGACCGAGACATGCGCCCACATCATCGAGGGCGTCGCGATCAAGAACGCATGAGCACTCGGGAGTAGGCGATGGAGGGCGACATCGTTCTCGTCATCGTGATCGTCACGGCGCTCGTATTCGACTTCACGAACGGCTTCCACGACACCGCCAACGTCGTCGCGACATCGATCTCCACGCATGCGATGTCGCCGCGAGTCGCCGTCGGCATGGCGGCGACCCTCAACTTCGTCGGCGCCTTCATCTCGATCCAGGTCGCCGCGACGATCGCCGAGGACATCGTCCAGGCGACCGCGATCACGCCGACGGTCATCTTCGCCGGCCTGGTCGGGGCGATCGCCTGGAACCTGACCACCTGGTACTTCGGCCTGCCCTCCAGTTCCTCCCACGCGCTCATCGGCGGGATCGTCGGCGCCGTGATCGCCGCCGTCGGTACGTCCGCCGTGATCGGCGAGGGTCTGGTCGGCAAGGTCCTGATCCCGGCGGTCGTCGCTCCGATCGTGGCCTTCATCATCGGCGTGATCGCGATCAATGTGGCCTATCGGATCTGCGGCAAGCTCCGGCCCGGGCCGGTGACCCGCGGCTTCCGGGCGGGCCAGGTCGTCTCCGGCGGATTGCTCGCGCTGGCGCACGGGACGAACGACGCCCAGAAGACGATGGGCGTGATCACCCTGGCCCTGATCGCGAACGGCAACCTCTCCGAAGCGAACTTCGACATTCCGACCTGGGTCATCGCCGCGTCCGCATCCGCGATCGCGCTCGGCACCTACACGGGCGGCTGGCGCATCATCCGGACAATGGGCACACGGATCATCAAGATGGATTCCGCCCAGGGCTTCTCCGCCCAGGGGGCCGGCGCCGCGGCGATCCTCGCCTCTTCGCACTTCGGTTTCCCGCTGTCGACGACGCAGGTGATCGCCGGCGGGATCATGGGCTCGGGCGCCGGCAAGCGGCTGTCCGCCGTCCGCTGGGGCGTGGCCGGGAACCTCGTCGTGGCCTGGGTGCTGACGATGCCCGCCGCCGCCGCGATCGGGGCGGCGGCCTACGGCTTCACGAGCATCTTCGGCACGGGCGCGACCGGGCCTCTGGTGCTTTCCATGGTCGCGATCCTCGTCGGATTCGGAGTATTCATTCGGCGGCAGATGCGGGGGGAGCCGGTGCCGATCGTATGAGCGCCCTGGCAGCCATTCCCGCGGTCCTCGTCGCGAAGGTCGTCGACGGCGGGGCCCTTCTCGACGCGACCGTCGCCTCGCTGATCGCCGGCGTGACGGTCACGCTCGCCGCGTCGACTGCGATCTACGGCCTTGCCACATTCGCCGAACGGCGTCGCGAGGGTCGCGGAGTCGCCGCGGTTGGAGCGGCGGCGATCGGCGCCGTCGGCGTGCTCGTCTTCGCGGGTGCGATCGGGACCGGGCTGTTCGTGATGATCAGCCGGTGAGCCGGCCGGTCACCCGAGATCGGTCACCATTAGGCCATGAAGGCCGTTCGCAACGTCGCGATCATCGTTCTCCTGGCGCTCGCGCTGACGCTGCTGCCCGCCGGATCCAACGTGGCCGAGGGGATCCTCGTCTTCCTCGGGCTCGTCATGGGACTGGCGATCGTGGCCCTGCTGATCCGGCTCTGGCGGGACACCGGCCTGCAGCGCGACACGTTCACCGATCGCCAGCGCTGGCTCATCTACGGCAGCATGGGCGCGATCGCGCTCATGGTGGTCGGCGCGGACGAGTTGCTCTCCTCCGGCCCCGGGACGGTCGCCTGGATCGCGATCCTGGCGGTGTCCGGCTGGCTGATCTTCAACACCTGGCGGGAAGCCCAGAGCCTGTAGGTCGTCGCTGGGGCGAATTGGTCTGGTGTGCGGGAATCTTTCCCGTCCCGGCGCAGAAACGTCACTTCGTGCGTGCCACGCGTGCGCTGCCCGGTCCTAGCTTCGATGCATGGCACCGGATATGGACCGAAGCAGGGGACGAGGCGAGCGCGGGCAGGCCTCCGTCGCGCTGGTCGCGGTCGTTCCGGCCCTGATCCTCGTCGCACTGACGATGGTCCAGTTCGCGCTCGCGGGGCACGCGGCTTTGTCGGCTGCGAACGCCGCCCGGGCGGCAGCGCGTGCTTCGTATGCCGGTACGGACGCCGAGGAGGCCGCGCGGGCGGCGCTCCCGGAGGAGCTTCGGGACGGTATGTCCGTGCGCGAGCGCGAGGACCGGACCGAGGTGGAGGTCCAGGCTCCGAGGCCGTTCTCGCTCTCGTTCATGCCGCGCATCCCGGTCACGGCGTCGGCCCTGCTCGGACCGTCCGGAGGGACGCCCGATGGCTGAGCGCGGCACCGGGCCGCCCGATCGCGAATCGGGCCAGGCACAGCTCGAGCTGGTCGCCGGCATCCCGGCCCTCCTCCTCGCCTCGCTGATCGCCCTCCAACTGCTCGCGGTCGGCTACGCGCAGAGCCTCGCCGACGGCGCCGCCGAGGCCGGGGCGATCGCCGCGGCCGACGGGCGCGATGCCGGAGGAGGCCGCGAGATCCGGCCTGCCCGGTTGGGCCTCCGGCCGGGTCGATGTCCGATCCGCCGCGGGCCGCGTCCGCGTCGAGCTCGACCCACCCGCGCTGCTGCCGGGGCTCGGCGGCCGGCTTGCTGTCGAATCCGAGGCCTACGCGAGGCCGGAGGCCGAGTTGATGGCCGCCGAAGCTCCGCCGCGCCTGGTGGTCTGCGCCGCGGTCGGAGAGGCCGGCGGGGCGGCCGCGGCGGCCGCGGCGCTCGGGGTCGCCGCGACGCGCGCGCTCGAGTCCGGTGCGGGGCCGAGGGGCGTCCTGCTGATCGACCTCAGGGCGTCCGCGCGCCCTGCTCGAGGCTCGGTGCTCGCATCGACCGAGGCGCGATCGATCGAGGAGGTCTGCGGGCAGCGCCCCGACCTGAGTGCGGCCGCCCGCGGCAGGCTCTGCTTCGCGGTCCCGTCGGGTCGGCCGACGCGGCCGGAGCGTGCCGCCCTGCTCGCCGATCTGCTGGCACCGGAGCTCGGGGCGGCTCTCGTCGTCGCCGTCTGTGACCCGCCCGACTTCCGTGCCCTCATCGACCCGTCGGTGAGCAGGCGACGTTCGGCTCTGCTCAAGGGCTCGACGGGCTCCGATCGACCGCTGATCGCGCTGCTCGCCGCCGAGTTGCGCGACGAGGGAGTGCCGATGAAGGTCTGGATGCCGCCGCTCGGGCCGGTCGCCGTGCGCCGCGCCCTCGCCGGTCTCGACGCCGGGGGAGAGAGCGGCCGCCGGGCGGAGCGCCTCCTGACCGCGCTTCTCGGGTTTCGGGGGACGCGGCGCGGCCCGGGCGCGGCTCGCCTCCGGGCCGAGCGGGCCCAGGCGCTCCCCGCCGTGCTCGGGATCGCGATCCTGGTCGTCTCCCTGGCACTCATCCTGCTCGCGATCGGTGGGGCGGCGACTGCGAAGGGGCGGCTGCAGAGGGCGGCGGACCTGGCGGCGATCTCGGCGGCTCGCTCGATGCGCGACGACTTCGACCGCCTGTTCGTCCCGCCCGTCCTGCCGAACGGCGTTCCGAACCCGGCCCATCTCGATCGGTCCGAGTACCTGGCCAGAGCACGCTCGGCGGCCGCCGAGGGAGCCGATCGAAACGATCTCGACGCGGACCTGGTCGACGTCTCCTTCCCAGACGGACGGATCGATCGCTCCGCTCCGCGTCCGGATCGACGTCGAGGCCGAGGTCGCCGTCGGCGACGATCGGGTCAGCGGAGCTGGCCGCCGCCGCGGACCTCCGTCGACGCCGAGGCGGAGATCTCGATCGGCTCGGCGTCGCTGGGGTCCGGGCCGCCGGCGACCGCCGAGGGTGGCGGCTACGAAGGCCCGCTCGCCTATCCGGCAGGGTGAGCCCATGCGGCCCGACGTAGCGGTCGCGTTCGATCGCATGGCCGCCGCCGCAAGATCCGCCGGCGTGTCGTTGGTGATCAACTCGGCGTATCGATCGGACGCCGAGCAGCAGCGCCTCTGGGACGCGAACCCCGATCCGCGCTGGGTGGCGCCTCCCGGAACGTCGCTTCACCGCTGCGGGACCGAGCTCGATCTGGGGTCGCCGTCCGCGTACGGGTGGCTCGCCGCGAACGCCGGGCGCTTCGGGTTCGTTCAGCGGTACTCATGGGAGCCGTGGCACTACGGATTCGTGGACGGCCCCGCCCCCTGCTCGGCCGAGGGCGATCGGGTTGCGGCGTCGGGCCGCGGGGCGCGGGGCGACGGTGAGAGTGCGGGCGACGGCGGGCTGCCGTCGTTCGTCCCGGCCCGGTATCGGAGGCCGCTGCTCGGGGCAGCGTCCCGTTTCGATGTGTCGGGCGCCGTGCTCGCTGCGCAGCTGATGGCGGAGTCGAACTTCAATCCGAACGCGGTGTCGTCGGCCGGCGCCCAGGGAATCGCTCAGTTCATGCCTGCGACGGCGGCCTCGTACGGCCTCCACGATCCCTTCGACCCGATTGCATCGATCGCCGCGCAGGCGCGGATGATGAGCGGCCTGCTGCGGCAGTTCGGCAGCGTCGAGCTCGCCCTCGCCGCCTACAACGCAGGTCCCGGGGCCGTCGCCGCCTGCGACTGCGTCCCGCCCTATCCGGAAACGCAGGCCTACGTGGCTCGGATCCTCGCCCTGCTCGACGGGGCGGGAGAGTTCGGGCTCGCGCCGCCGCTGGAGGTCCGGCTCGTCGCCTGACCGATAGTCTGCCCGGCCATGGCGGTCGCCACGATCAACGGAATCGACGAGATGAAGGCGATGGTCGGCCAGACGATCGGGCCGTGCGAATGGCGCGAGGTCACCCAGGCCGACATCAATGATTTCGCTCGGCTGTCGGGAGACGATCAGTGGATCCACGTCGATGTCGAGCGGGCGAAGGCCGAGAGCCCGTTCGGGCAGACGATCGCCCACGGCAACCTGACGCTCTCGATGATCGACGGTATGCGCCTCGCCCTGGTCGAGACGACCGGGTTCGCGCTCGGCGTCAACTACGGCTGGGACAAGGTGCGCTTTCCGGCGCCGGTGCCGGCGGGTTCACGGATCCGCGCCACCGCCGAGGTCATCTCCGTGGACGAAGTCGGCGGCGGCTGGTTCCAGCAGGTGACCCGATTCACGGTCGAGGTCGAGGGCAACGAGAAGCCCTGCTGCGTAGCCGACAGCGTCGGCCGCGCTCTGGTAGCGAACCCCTGACGAGTCGCAGGGTTACTTGACCGTCAGGGTGCCTTCCATGCCGGCCTCGCGATGGCCGGGGACGCTGCAGTAGAAGGTGTAGGTGCCCGGCTTCAGGTCCGCCGTTGCCGAGGCGGTCGAGTCGGTGATGATGTCCGTCTTCGCGACCTCGCCGCCCGACTCGTCCTCGATCACGACGTCGTGACCCGTCGAGGAGGGGTTGTCGAACTCGATCGTGTCGTTGCCGGCCTTCGCAGTGACGTCGGTCTCCGTGAACTGGAGGGCGCCGCTGGGGTCGGCCTGGAAGGACACCGTCGCCCCGCCGGATGCGGAGGTCGAGGTCTCGGTCGAGCTGGTCGAAGCGGCGGTCGTGCTGCTGCTGCTGCTGTCGCTGCTGCCGCAGGCGGCGAGCACGAAGGCCGAGGCGGCGATCGCGGCCACAGCGGCGACGGCCTTGGTTACGCGGCCGGCCGAGGGAAAGTGTGAGTTCATGGGATCGTCCTCCTCGTCTCGTGGGTACGCGACGACCCTACTCCCACCGATCGCGTGACGGGAGCCGGCGACGCGGCCCTCAGTCGCCGGTGAACGTCGGCTGACCGCCGCCCATGAAGGTGGCCACGCCGTTGCGCAGGTCCTCGGTGCCCATGCTCTCGGCGATTCCGTGACGCTCGAGCTGGAGGTGATCCGCCAGCGAGTTGTCGAGGCTCTGCCAGACCAGGCTCTTGACCATCCGCTGGTAGTGCGGCGACTTGGCCCCGAGCTCGGCGGCCTTCTCCCGCGCGGTCGGCATCAGCTCGTCGGCGTCGACGACCATCGAGACGAGCCCGCGTCCGAGAGCGTCGTCGGCGGTGAGGTTCGGGTCCTCGAGCATCAGCTCGGTCGCGGCGGCCGGCCCGATCACGCGCGGCAGGAAGTAGGTCATGCCGCCGTCCGGCGACGCTCCGATGCGGCCATAGGCGCAGACGAAGAACGCCCCCTCGGAGGCGATCCGGATGTCGCACATGAGCGCCAGCGAGAACCCGGCGCCGGCCGCCGGACCGTTGACGGCCGCGATCACGGGGCAGGGGATCCGCTTGAAGTCGACGATCGCCTGGTGGAGGACGTCGGCGCCCCGACGGACCTGCGAGACGAGGTCGGCGTCGGGATCGTCCAGGCCCTTCTTGAACCAGTTGATGTCACCGCCCGCCGAGAACGCGCGGCCCTCGCCGGTCACGATCAGCGCCCTGATCGGCGCGCGATCGGCCAGCCATGGAGCGACCAGGGCCAGTTCGGCGATCATCTCCGGGCTCATCGCGTTCATGTCGTCGGGCCGGGACAGGGTCAGGGTCCCGACATCCCCGTCGGTCTCGAAGCGCATGGTGTTCAGCTCGGGGGGCGCGGTGGTCTCGGTTGCGTTGCTCATCGTCTCTCCATTTGAGGGCCTCGGCGCGCCGGGGTCTGGCGGCCAGGCGCGAGTGTATGGCGGTGCCCCTCCCTACAGTTGGACGGGATGGCGACGAGCGGAGACAGCAGGCGATCCCGGAACCGGGAGGGCATCGCCGAACAGCGCAAGCGGCTGCCGGATCAGCCCGGCGTCTACATGTTCAGTGACGGCGACGGCAGGGTCGTCTACGTCGGCAAGTCGCGATCGATCCGCAAGCGCGTCGCCAGCCACTTCTCCGCCCGGACGACGCTCGGTCTGATGGCCGACGAGATCGAGTCGATCGACTTCATCGTCACCGAGACGGAGGCCGAGGCGCTGATCGCCGAGCAGCAGTTCATCAAGCGCCATCGTCCGATCCTCAACGTCAAGCTCCGCGACGACAAGTCCTATCCGTACATCGGGATCAGCCTCGAGGAGGAGTTCCCGCGCGTCTACTTCACACGTGAGCGCCATCGCCCGAACCGGGTCTACTTCGGCCCGTACGCGAATGCGCGGCGCGTGCGCGAGACGCTCGAACTACTCGGCAAGCTCTTCCAGTACCGGACCTGCGACGGGCGCGGAGCCGGGCCGCCGCTCCGGCGTGCCCTGCCTCGACTACTACATCAAGCGCTGCGGGGCGCCCTGCGTCGGCTACATCGACGCCGAGGAGTACGGCCGGAACATCGACGCGATCCGCCGCTTTCTCTCGGGTCGCTACCGGGAGGTGGAGCGCGACCTGACCGAGAAGATGGACGAGGCGGCAGCCGCCCAGGAGTTCGAGCGCGCCGCCCTGTTCCGCGACCGGTTGGCGGCGATCACCTCGCTGATGGAACGCCAGCAGGTGGCCGGCGAGCAGGTCGGCACGGCCGATCTCATCGGCGTGGCCGCCGAGGGCCAGGAGGCGAACGCGCAGGTCTTCCAGGTTCGCGACGGCGTCCTCTCCGAGCGGCAGGGGTTCTACCTCGACAACCGGGGCGAGGACGACCTCGACGAGGTGGCCGAGCAGTTCATCGCCCAGTACTACGAGGCGTCGCCGACGGTGCCGCCCCTGGTGGTCGTCGGCCCCGAGCTCGCCGGCCGGACGGAGCTCCTCGCCGAGGCGCTCAGCGACCGGCGCGGGTCGGCGGTCGAGGTCCGCGCGGCCGAACGCGGCGACAAGCGCCGGCTCCGCGAGCTCGCCGAGCGCAACGCCAAGCTCGCCCTCGCACAGGACAAGCTCCGCCGTGAGCGCCGGCGTCGCGAACGGACCGAGGCGCTCTCGGAGCTCGCCGCGGCGATCGGCATGGACGAGGTGCCGATCCGGATCGAGGGCTACGACATCTCCAACCTGGGACCCGAGCACACGGTCGCGTCGATGGTGGTCTTCGAGGGGGGAGCGCCCAAGAAATCCGATTACCGGCGCTTCCGGATCCGCGGTGTGACCGACGCCTCCGACGACTTCGCCTCCATGAACGAGGTCCTCTCCCGGCGGCTCGCCCGCTACGTCGACGAGAGCGGCAAGTCGCCGCACGACGCCGAGCTCGACGAGAGCTTCGCGGCGCTGCCGGGCCTGATCATGATCGACGGCGGCAAGGGCCAGCTGGCGGCCGGCGTCAAGGCGCTGCAGCCGCTGATCGACAGTGGAACGACGGTCGTCTCGCTCGCCAAGCGCCTCGAGGAGGTCTACGTGCCCGGTCGCTCGGACCCGCTGCCGATCCGCGCCGATTCCGAGGCCTCCCGTCTGCTGCAACGCGTTCGCGACGAGGCCCACAGATTCGCTCTCGATCTCCATCGCAAGCGACGGGACAGGGCGATGACGGGCTCGGTCCTCGACGGCCTGCGGGGCGTCGGGCCGGCGCGCAAGCGGGCGTTGCTCAGCCACTTCGGCTCCCCGGAGCGCTTCCTCGACGCGTCGGCCGAGGAGATCGAGGCGGTGCCGGGCATTCCGGGCAAGCTCGCTCGCGACATCCACCGCCAGCTCAACAAGGCCGGGTGACGATCGCCGTGGCGGAGCCGGGGCCGGTGGGCTCCGACCTTCATAATCGGTGTTCGTGCCCGAACCCGTGATCAGCGTCGAGGGACTTCGCAAGTCCTACGGGGATCTCGTGGCCGTTCGCGAAGTCGACCTCGAGGTCGAGAAGGGCGAGATCTTCGCTTTCCTCGGGCCCAACGGGGCCGGCAAGACCACGACGATCTCGATCCTGGAGGGCTATCTCGAACGCGACGCCGGCCGGGTCAGCGTGCTCGGCGAGGATCCGGTCGACGCCGGTCGCGATTGGCGGGGACGGGTCGGCTTCGTGCTCCAGGAGTGCCGGATGGAGGGGCTGCTGACCGTCCGCGAGACCCTCGAGATGTACGCCGGCTATTACGACCGGCCGCGGTCGGTGCCGGAGACGATCGAGCTCGTCGGTTTGGCCGACAAGGCGGATGACCGCGCCGGCAAGCTCTCCGGCGGCCAGCAGCGCCGACTCGATGTCGCGGTGGCATTGATCGGCGACGCCGAGTTGCTCTTCCTCGACGAGCCGACGACCGGCTTCGACCCCTCCGCCCGCCGCCAGGCCTGGCAGGTGATCGCCGGCCTCCGCGACCTCGGTAAGACCGTGATGCTCACGACCCACTACATGGACGAAGCCCAGGAGCTGGCCGATCGCGTCGCGGTGATCGCCGGCGGCGAGATCATCGCGACCGGGACTCCCGACGATCTCGGTGGCCGGGCCGACGCCGCCAGCACGGTCAGCTTCGATCGTCCGGATGGAGTCGCGCGACGGCGACGGTGACGCCGGGACCGACCCGCAGGCCGCCGTCGCCGGGGACTGGTCGGCCGTCGACGGTCGTTTGGTGCTGCGGACGCCCGATCCGACGCGCAGCCTGAACGAGCTCACGGGCTGGGCGCTGGCGCGCGGCATCGAGCTCGAGCACCTGGAGGTCACCCGCCCGAGCCTCGAGGACGTCTACCTCGAGCTGACCGGGACCGAAGGCGGTACGTGAGATGAGCGCGCCGGCACTCGTCCTCCACCAATTCCGTTACGAGCAGAAGGTCTTCTGGCGCAGCCCGGCGGCGGTCTTCTTCACCGTCATGTTCCCGGTGATCTTCCTGCTGCTGTTCGCGTCGCTGTTCGGCGACCAGCAGATCGACGGACTCGGCATCGACGCCGCCACCTACTACGTGCCGGGGATCATCACGCTCGCCGTCGTCTCGGCGACGCTCGTCAACGTCGCGATGCGGATCGTCGAGATGCGCGAGAGCGGGCGCCTGAAGCGGTTGCGCGGAACCCCGCTGCCGACCTGGGCCTACGTCGGCGGGCGGATCGGCAACGCCTTCGTCGTATCCGTGCTGATGGTCGTGATCGTCACGCTGATCGGGAACGTCCTCTACGGCGTCCCGATCCCGACCACGACGATTCCGGCACTGCTCGTCACCCTGGTCGTCGGCACGTTCTCGTTCTGCTCGATCGGGCTGGCGCTCAGCATCGTCATCCCGAACGAGCAGGCGGCGCCGCCGATCACGAACTTCACGGTGCTGCCCCTCTACTTCCTCTCGGGGGTGTTCGTGCCCGAAACGGAGATACCCGACAGCGTTCTCACCTTTGCCTCGATCTTCCCGATCCGCCCGTTCTTCGAGGCCTTCCTGACCGCATTCGACCCGGCGACGACCGGCGCGGGGTTCGACTGGGGCCATCTGGCGGTCGTCGCGGCATGGGGAATCGCCTCGATGCTGATTACCATGCGGTGGTTCCGCTGGTCCCCCAGATCGACCTAGATCGGGCTCACGCGACCGGCGGCATCGTCCACCCCAGCAACTACGCAATCAGGCATCAACACAGGAGGCAACGTGGCAGTCAAGGTCGGCATCAACGGTTTCGGAAGGATCGGCAGGAACCTGTTCCGCGCCGCGAATGAGTCCGGGGCCGACCTCGAGATCGTCGCGGTCAACGACCTCACCGACGACGACACCCTCGGCCACCTCCTCAAATACGACTCCATCCTCGGCCGCTTTCCCGGCGAGGTCAGCGTCGGCGACGGCGTCATCAACGTGGACGGCAGGGAGATCACGGCCCTCGAGGAGCGCGATCCCGCCAACCTCCCGTGGGGCGATCTCGGCGTCGACGTCGTGATCGAGTCCACCGGCTTCTTCACCAAGCGCGACGACGCGGCGAAGCATCTCGCTGCGGGCGCCAAGAAGGTCATCATCTCGGCGCCGGCGACCGAGCCGGACATCACGGTCGCACTCGGCGTCAACTTCGACCAGTACGACCCGGAGAACCACCACATCATCTCCAACGCGTCGTGCACCACGAACTGCCTGGCGCCGCTGGCGAAGGTGGTCAACGACTCGGTCGGGATCGAGCACGGCCTGATGACGACGATCCATGCCTACACGGCCGATCAGCGCCTCCAGGACATGCCCCACAAGGATCTCCGGCGGGCCCGCGCCGCGGCTCTCAACCTGATTCCGGCTTCGACCGGCGCCGCCAAGGCCGTCGGCCTCGTCCTCCCCGAGTTGAACGGGCGCCTCAGCGGTTTCGCCATGCGCGCGCCCGTGGCGACCGGCTCGGTCGTCGATCTGACCTGCAAGGTCTCGAAGGAGACGACGGCAGAGGAGATCAACGCCGCGGTCGAGGCAGCGGCCGCCGGTCCGCTCGCCGGAATCCTCGCCTACACGGAGGACCAGATCGTCTCCACCGACATCGTCAAGGACCCGCACTCGTCGATCTTCGACTCCAGTCTGACGATGGTCATGGAGGGGACGATGCTGAAGGTCGTCTCCTGGTACGACAACGAGTGGGGTTACTCGAACCGCCTGGTCGAGCTCGCGGGCAAGGTCCTCTAGCGGTCCGGGCTGATCGCCGTGACCCCAGAGGAGACCCTGCGGGGCCGATTCGACAAGGCGTCGGTCCGCGACGCCGAGGTCGGTGGCCGGACGGTGCTGGTGCGCGCCGACCTGAATGTACCCCTGGCCGACGGAGAGGTGAGCGACGACAAGCGCATCCGCGCGGCTTTGCCCACGATCGAGCTCCTGCGCGACCGCGGCGCCCGGATCGTGCTCTGCTCGCACCTCGGCCGCCCGAAGGGGCCCGATCCGAACCTGTCGATGGCACCGGTGGCCAGGCGGCTAGGCGAACTGCTCGGCGCCGACGTCGCGGTCGCCCCGGCGGTGGTCGGTTCCGAGGTCGAATCCGCGGTGTCCGGTCTCGAGCCGGGAGACGTGCTGCTGCTCGAGAACACCCGCTTCGAGGCGGGTGAGAAGCGGAACGACGACGCGCTCGCCGAGGCGCTCGCCGCGCTCGCCGACGTCTACGTCAACGACGCATTCGGCGCGGCCCATCGCGCCCACGCGTCTACGGTGGGCGTCGCCCACAGGCTGCCGGCGTACTCGGGCCTCTTGCTCGAGCGCGAGGTCCGCGAGCTGACCGCCGTGCTCGACGATCCGGAACGCCCGATGGTCGTCGTCCTCGGCGGCGCCAAGGTCACCGACAAGGTCGGCGTGATCGAGCGGTTCCTCGAGATCGCCGACGAGATCCTGATCGGCGGGGCGATGTGCTTCAGCTTTTTCCGTGCCCAGGGGCATGAGACCGGAAATTCCCTGGTCGAGGAGGATGGCATCGCGCTCGCCGGACGCGCGCTCGAGCTCGCCGCTGCCTCGGACTGCGAGCTGCGCCTGCCGACGGACCTGGTCCTCGGCGCGAGCTTCTCGGCGGAAACCGAACCGGTCGAGCTTGAAGGGGTCGATGTCCCGGAGGGGATGATGGGCCTCGACGTCGGGCCGGAAACGGCTCGGGCCTACGCCGCCGCGATCGACGCGGCAGGCACGGTGTTCTGGAACGGCCCGATGGGTGCGTTCGAGCTGCCGCCCTTCGCGGCGGGAACGAGGGCGGTCGCCGATGCCGTCGCGAGCACTTCGGCGACGACGATCGTCGGCGGGGGCGACTCCGGCGCGGCGCTCGCGCAGTTCGGCCTCGAGGACGAGGTCGACTGGCTCTCGACCGGAGGAGGCGCTTCGCTTGAATTGATCGAGGGCAAGCCCCTGCCGGGGGTCGAGGCGCTGCTGAATGTCGGAGACGGAGCCGCGCCGGCCGCGGCAGAGAAGAGGAGCTGATGGCCGATCGCCGGCCGCTGATCGCGGCGAACTGGAAGATGAACAAGACGATCGGCGAGGCGCGCACGTTCTGCGACGAGCTCCTGCCCGATGTCGAGCATCGGGGTGAGGAGGCGGCCGAGGTCGTGATCTGTCCGCCGTACCTGGCCCTGCCGCTGGTCGCCCAGCTCTGCGCCGGGACGGGTGTCGGCGTCGCCGGCCAGAACATGTACTTCGAGGAGGCCGGAGCCTTCACGGGGGAGATCTCCGCGGCGATGCTGCTCGACGCCGGAGCCACGGGTGTCGTGCTCGGCCACTCCGAGCGCCGCCAGTTCTTCGGCGAGACCGACGAGGCACTGGCGCGAAAGGTGCCGGTCGCCCTCGACGCCGGGTTGCTGCCGATCCTCTGCGTCGGCGAGAGCGACGACGAGCGCGAGCGGGACGACACCGATCAAGTCCTGCGCCGTCAGGTCGAGGCGGCGTTGTCGCGGGTCCCCGATAAGCGCCTGGCCGACGTCGTCATCGCCTACGAGCCGATCTGGGCGATCGGAACCGGCAAGACGGCGACCGCGGAGCAGGCGAACGACGCCTGCGGGTTCATCAGATCACTTGTGGCGGCCCGGGATGCCGGCGCCGGCGAGCGGGCGCGGATCCAGTACGGCGGCTCGGTGAAGCCCGCCAACGCGGAGGAGCTGCTCGGCCAGTCCGAGATCGACGGCGCGCTCGTCGGCGGCGCCGCGCTCGATCCGGAGGACTTCGCGGCGATCGTCGCGGCGGCATGACAAAGGCCGTCGACAGCCTGGCGCTCGTCATTCTCGACGGATGGGGCCTCGCCGACCCCGGCCCCGGCAATGCAGTGTCCCTCGCCGACACACCGACCTTCGACGAGCTCTGGGCGACCTACCCCCACACCCGGATCTCGGCCTCCGGTCACGACGTCGGCCTTCCCGAGGGCCAGATGGGCAACTCCGAGGTCGGTCACCTGAACCTCGGGGCAGGCTCCGTCGTCAAGCAGGACCTGGCCCGGATCGACGATGCGATCGCCGACGGCAGCTTCTTCGAGAACGAGGTGCTGGTCGGCGCCTGCGAGCGGGCGCGAAAGAGCCCTCGCGGCCGTCTTCACCTGCTCGGACTTGTCTCCGACGGCGGTGTCCACTCGGGTTGGGAGCACATCGAGGCCTGCATCGAGCTGGCAGCCCGCGAGGGTGTACCGGATCTCGTCGTCCATGCCTTCACCGACGGCCGGGACACCAGCCCCTCGGGCGGCGCAAACTACATCGAGGAGGTCGAGCGCTGGCTGCGGAGCGCCGGGCGGATCGGCACCGTGGGCGGTCGCTACTACGCGATGGATCGCGACCACCGCTGGGAGCGGACGAAGCTCGCCTTCGACGCCCTCGTCCACGCGGAGGGGCTCCGGGCCGAAACCGCCGCCGAGGCGGTGGCCGACGGCTACGAAGCCGGTGACACCGACGAGTTCATCAAGCCGACGGTGATCGGCAACTACGACGGGATGCATCCGGGCGACGTCGTCCTGGCCTTCAACTTTCGCCCCGACCGGATGCGCCAGCTGATCGCAGCGCTCGGCGACCCCGGGTTCGGCGCCTTCGAGCGGGGAGGCGATCCGGGCTTGGAAATCTCGACGATGGCCAGCTATCGCGCCGAGTGGACCTATCCGGTGGCGTTTCCGCCCAGCGCACCGGCGACCACGATGGCCGAGGTGATCAGCGAGGCGGGAGGCAAGCAGCTCCACGTCGCCGAGACGGAGAAGTACGCGCATGTGACCTACTTCTTCAACGGCGGGCGCGAGGCGGAATGGAGCGGGGAGGAGCGTCGCCTGGCCGAGTCGCCCCGCGACGTCCCGACCTACGACCACAAGCCGGAGATGAGCGCCGCCAAGGCCGCCGACGAGTTCTGCTCGGAATGGTCGAAGGGCGGATTCCGCTTCGGGATCATCAACTTCGCGAATCCCGACATGGTGGGCCACACGGGATCGATTCCGGCGGCGGTCAGCGCGATCGAGGCCGTCGACGCGTGCCTGGCGCGCGTGGTGGCGACGGTTCACGAGTCCGGTGGTGCCTGCATAGTCACGGCGGACCACGGGAACGCCGAGCACATGCTCGAGCCCGACGGCTCGCCGAACACCGCACATACGACGAACCTCGTCCCGCTGATCGTCACGGCCGGCGGCATCGAGCTGCGGGAGGGGATCCTGGCTGACGTGTCGCCGACGGCGCTCGACCTGCTCGGCATCGAGAAGCCCGCCGGTATGACCGGCAGGTCTCTCGTCGATGCGTAGCGAGCCGGAGAGGCTCCGCTTCGAGGTGGTCGCCCGCGACGGCGACGCACGAGCGGGAATCCTCCACACGCCGCACGGGCAGATCGAGACGCCCTGCTTCGTCCCGCTCGCGACGCGGGGGTCGGTCAAGGGCCTCCTGCCCGACGAGGTCTCGGGGATGGGCTACGAGATGGTTCTCGGCAACACCTACCACCTGATGCTGTCACCGGGCGGGGAGCGAATCGCCGAGTTCGGGGGCCTTCACGATTTCATGGGCTGGGACCGGCCGATTATCACCGATTCCGGCGGTTTCCAGGTGTTTTCACTCGCCCACGGCAGCGTGGCCGATGAGGTCAAGGGGCGGCGTGGCAGGCCTCCGCTGGAGGGCGGTGTGTTGTCGATCGGCGAGGAGGGCGTCCGGTTCCGTTCCTACATCGACGGCTCCGAGCAGTTTCTCTCGCCGGAGCGCTCGATGGAGATCCAGGGCCAGATCGGCTCCGACATCGCGCTCGTCTTCGACGAGTGCACTCCCTTTCACGCCGACCGCGACTACACCGCCCGATCGACTGAGCGGACCCATCGCTGGCTCGATCGTTGCCTCGCCTGGCACGGTGAGCACGGTCCCGCTCGGGCAGGCCGTCTTCGGGATCGTCCAGGGCGGGACCTACGAGGACCTCCGCCGGGAATCCTGCGATGCGATCGCCGCGGCCGGCGTCGACGGGATCGCGATCGGCGGCACGCTCGGCGAGAACAAGGAGCAGATGCGCGAGGTCGTCGGGATGACGGTGGGAATGCTTCCGGTCGACGTCCCCAAGCACCTGCTGGGGATCGGTGAGGCGGATGACCTCGTCGAGGGAGTCTCCATCGGCCTCGACAGTTTCGACTGTGCGGTGCCGACCCGTCTCGGACGTCACGGCATGGCCCTCGCCCCGCTGCCGGAGCGCCGCTTCCGTTACGACGTCCGCAAGAACCGCAATCGGGACGAAACCGGCCCCCTCGTGGTCGGCTGTCCCTGCCTGGCATGCACGCGTCACAGCCGTGGCTACGTCCACTACCTGTCGAAGGCAGAGGAGCTGACCGGCGTCCGCCTGCTGACGATCCACAACCTCACCTATACGGCGGAACTGATGCGCGGCGCCCGTGCCGCGATCATCGCCGGGGCTTACGGGCCCTACCGGGACGCGATCCTCGCCGGCGCGGCCCCGTGGGAGGCGGCTTAACCGCCGCCCGTCTGGTCGATCAGGAACTGCTTGAACTGATCGATGGAGTTCTGGACGTTGTCGCCGATGAACTTGCCGACGTCGCTGTTCTGACCCGCATCGGTGGCGAGCAGGATCACGGCGGCGATCAGGCCGGCGATGATCGCGATCAGCAGTACGGCGAAGAGGCCGCGCATGAAGCTCGAGAAGCGCGAGCGCTTCCGGGGCGCGGCAGCGGCCACCGGCTGGCGCCGGGGCGCCGGGGCCGACCGGCGCGGCCTGGTGGTCGCCCGGGCGGGTGAGGTCGGCGTGCGCGGCTCGCGCGGGGCGACCCGCGTTGCGGCCGTGCTGCGACTGTCGACCAGTCGGGTCGTCGCCTCGGAGGCCGGGGCGATGCCCGAGAGCCCTGCCCGCAATGCGGCGCCGTAGGCGAGCGCGTCGACGTAGCGATCCTCGGGCTCGTTCTCGAGCCCGCGGAGGACGGCCTGCGAGAGCGCTTCGGGGATCTTCGGCTCGTAGCTGGTGGGGGGTAGGGGACGCTCGTTCTCGCGCCGGATCGCCAGTTCGGCGAGGCTGTTGCCCTCGTACGGAAGCCTTGCCGTGAGCAGCTGGTAGGTGACGACTCCGAGCGAGTAGACGTCGGAGATCGGGGTCGCCTCCTCGCCGCGCGACTGCTCTGGCGAGAGGTATGCGGCGGTGCCGACGACCGAGCCGACCTGGGTGAGGCGGGTCTGTTCGGCGGCGCGGGCGATGCCGAAGTCGGCGAGCTTGACCGTCATCTCCGGCGGCCCGCCGGCCGGCCCGCCGATCACCATCAGGTTCCCCGGCTTGACGTCGCGGTGGATGATCCCTTGGCGATGCGCGTACTCGAGCCCGGCGCAGGCCTGGGCGGCGATCTCGACGGCGGTGCCGGGTCGCAGGGCGCCGTCGCGCTGCAGCAGCTGCGCCCCGGAGCGACCCTCGACGTACTCCATGACGATGAAGTGCCGGCCCGCGTCCACGCCGGTGTCGTAGACCTGGACGATGTTCGGGTGGACGAGCTTGGCGACGGCCAGCGCCTCGCGCCGGAACCGGGCGACGAACTTCTCGTCGTCGGAGAGGTGCTCGGCGAGGACCTTGACGGCGACCGTCCGCTCGAGCACGCGATCCATCGCCTGGTAGACGGTGGACATGCCGCCGCTGCCGAGCCGGTCGCCGAGCTCGTACCTGTTGGCGATCGTCGTGCCGCTCATCGGCCGTGCTCCTTGTCCTTCTCGTGCTTTCCGCCCTTGCCCTTGTTCTTCTCGGGCTTCGGCTTCTTGATCTGAGCGTCGGCTGATTCTTTCTTTCCGCCCGGGCTGATGCCTCCACCGGGAGTGCTCGGCGGCCCGTTCCCGTTTCCGTTGCTGTTGCCCGGGCCGGTCGGCGGCGTCGGTGTGGTGGTCGTGGTCGTGCTCCTTGGTCGTGCTGGTCGTCGTCGACGTCGACGTCGAGGTGGAGGTCGGCTCGGTGTCCGTGACGGGCGGCTCGGTGTCGGTGGACTCAGTCGTGCTCGAGGAGGTCGTTTCGTCCGGCTGGCTGACACTCGTCCTCGACCTGCGCGCGGAGGTTGTCCACGAGCTTCTGGGCGTCCGTGGTGAACTGCTCTCCCGTTTGGCCGGAGACATCGTCGACGGCGGCGCCGAGAACGTCGACGGCTCCGCGTCGCACGGTCGCAGTTGCCCTCGTCGAAGAACGTCTGAATCTTGTTCAGCTGGCCGGTCAGGTCGGTCGCGACCTGGGGGTCGATGTCGGCGCTGGTCGAGTCCCCTCCCGACCCGCATCCGAACATCAGCAGCCCGGCCGTGGCGATGCCGAGGCAGCAGGCGATGAGACGTCGGGGCGCCATCGGCGGCGAGTGTAGCTGCGGCCTCATCTGGCCTATCTGCCCTGGTAGAGCCTGCGTGCGAGGTGTTCCGGGAGGCCCGCCTGCTCGATCGCGGACGCGGCGCTCTCGATGTCGTAGCCGACCCGGTGATACGTCGCCTCCCACGATTCCGTGTCGAGCTCGAGCCAGGCCGCCCGCGGGTCGCCGTCGCGAGGCTGCCCGACGCTGCCGGGGTTGATCAGCCACCGGCCCTCGTCGATCTCGAGGCGGGTTCCCGCCCCCGCCTGCCAGCCACGGGCCTCGCCGACGCCGTCCTCCTCGGTCGCCGAGAAGAAGAGGGCGACGTGCGAATGGCCGACGAAGCTGACGCGCTTGTCCTGCACTTCGAGGCAGTCGGCGGCCTGCTCGGGCCAGAGCACGTATTCCCAGACGGGATCCCGTGGCGACGCGTGGTAGAGCGCCGCCGCCCGCGAGGTGTCGGACGGCTGCAGCCCCGCCAGGAAGTCGAGGTTCGGCTTCGACGTGTTCGCGGTCGTCCATTCGACGGCGGCCGCGGCGGCCGAGGAGAAGGTCGAGGTGTCCAGTTCGCCGAGCACCGCGAGGTCGTGATTGCCGACGAGGCAGACCTCACAGCGCTCGCGGGCCAGTTCGACGCAGCCGTCGGGCTGGGCTCCGTAGCCGATCACGTCGCCCAGGCACCAGCGTTCCTCGACGCCGACCTCGTCGCTGTCGCGGAGGGTCGCCTCGAAGGCGGGAAGGTTCGCGTGGATGTCGCTGAAGACTGCTACCTGCATGTGAATGCCTGGATGCCCGGATGCCGTTGGCGGTGGCCGTGAACGGCCGCGTGGGTGGACGCGGAGGCGCCGGGAGGCCCGTCCGGGTCCGGATATCGTAGGTGGGGATGGCGCGGAGCGGACGCACGGGCGCCGGACACGGCCGGATCGCCCTGATCGTCGCGGTCGCGGTGGCCGCGGCCCTGACCGCGGAGGTCGCCGTCCTGGCCCTCGCCCCCGGGGGCATCGGCCCGGCGCCGCTCGGCGTGGACCCCGGCGACTACTTCGATCCGGCCGCGATCGACCGCGCCAGGGACTTCCGCAACGGCCAGCGCGACCTGTTTCTCCTTGGCTTCGCGATCGAACTGATCGCCCTCGGTGCGCTCGCAATCGGAAGGCCCCGCTTCACCCGGCGTTGGTTCGGGCGCCTCGACCGGCGCCCGATCCTGGGCTCGGCGGCGGCCGGGGCCGGGATCTCGGTTCTGCTCGCGGTGCTCGCGATCCCGATCGGCCTGGCGGCCCACGAGCGCGCCGTCGACGTCGGCCTCTCCACGCAGGACACCGGTGAGCTGGCTGTTCGACTGGCTCCGCGCGACCGGGATCGCGGCGGCGCTGGCGGCGGCCGGGGCGATGATCCTGATCGCCCTCCAGCGCCGCCTCCGGCGCACCTGGTGGGTCGCGGCCACGGCGATCGTGATCGTCTACGCCGTCGTCAGCACCTGGCTGGCGCCGGTGGTTCTCGCGCCGGTCTTCAACGACTTCGAGCGCCTTCCCGCCGGCCCGGAGCGAGACGAGGTTCTAGATCTCGCGGATCGGGCCGGGGTGGACGTCGGCGGCGTCTACGTCGTCGACGCCTCGGCCCGCGGTACCGGCCTCAACGCTTACGTCGACGGCATCGGTTCCAGCAGGCGAGTCGTCCTCTACGACAACCTGCTCGACGACGTCGACCGACCGGTTCTGACATCGGTCGTGGCCCACGAGCTCGGTCACGTCGCTCACGACGATCTCGGCCGGGGACTGCTCTTCGTCGCGATCGTCGCTCCACTCGGAATGCTCCTCGTCGCCGTTGCGGGGACCGCCCTGGCACGCCGTGGCGGAGCGTCGCCCGGTACGCCCGTCCGGGCTGCCGGCCTTCGCCCTCCTGATCGCGATCGTGACGTTCGCCCTCAACCTCGCCGGCAACCAGCTCTCGCGGAAGGTCGAGGCGAGCGCCGATCGTTTTGCGCTGGAAATGACGAACGATCCGCATGGATTCATCGAGTTGCAGCAGCAGCTCGCGGAGACGAATCTCAGCGATCCGGATCCCTCCGGCGCGCTCGATGCAGCTCTCCGAACGCACCCGACGGCGGTCGAGCGGATCGGCGCGGCGCTTGCCTATGCGGAGGAGCGGGGAATCGATCCGGGCGAACCCACGTTCCCCGCATCGCGCTGAGGCCGTCGGAGGGCCTTGTTAGGGTGGCGCCCGCTCTGCATCCAGACAGGAGGAAACACCAGTGACCAAGTCTGAATTCATCGACCGCATCGCAAGTGACGATCGGATTGACAGCAAGAAGGCCGCCGCCGACGCGGTCGAGGCCGTTCTCGACGGCATCGTGTCTTCGCTGACGGCCGGCGACGACGTGAACTTCACCGGGTTCGGGAAGTTCAGCGTCAACGAGAGAGGCCCGCGCCAGGGCGTCAACCCCAGGACCGGCGAGCGGATCACCATCCCCGGCGGCAAGGTGCCGAAGTTCTCGGCAGGCGCCGGCCTCAAGAGCGCCGTCAAGGGCTCCTGAATCGCCCCCGAACGGTAGGACACCGTTCGCTGACCGGCTTGCGGCGCTCGAGGTAGAGCGCCGCAGCCAGGTCTGTCTCGGGCTCGACCCGGTTCCTTCCAAGGAACCGTGGTCGACCGCCCCGGGCGGAACGGCTGACGGACGATGCGCGAGAGCGCGCAGCCGCCGCCGTCGAGGCCGGTTGCCGCGACCTGATCGCCGCCGCCGGACCGGCCTGCGTCGCCGTCAAGCCGCAGCTCGCCCGCTTCGAAGCGCTCGGCGCGCCCGGTTGGCGAGCGCTCGAAGGTGTCGTCGAGGCCGCCCACGAATCCGGCCTGCTCGTCGTCGCCGACGGCAAGCGGGCGGACGTGCCGGTCAGCGCCGAGGCCTACGCGGACGCGTTGCTCGGCAGCACCGAGACCCCCTGGGGCGTCGTCCCCGGCCTCGGCGCCGACGCCGTCACCCTCAATCCGCTGCTCGGCGCGGACTCGCTCGAGCCACTCGTCGCTGCCGCCGCCGAGGCCGGCGCCGGGATCTTCGTCCTGGTCAGGACCTCGAATCCGGGCGCGGCCGACTTCCTCGACCTCGACGCCGAGGGCGCGCCCCTTCACGAGCGGATCGCGCGCTCCGTCGACGCGCTCGCCGACCGGCTTGCCGGCAGCGGCGATTTCAGCGGCGCCGGCGCGGTCGTCGGCGCCACCGAGCCACGGTTCCTTGCGACGACTTCGAGAGCTGATGCCGCGGGCGATCTTCCTCCTTCCCGGCGTCGGCGCCCAGGGGGGCTCCGCCGCGGACCTCAGCGCCGCGTTCACCGGCCCCGGCTCCGCGCTCGTGACCGCCTCGCGCAGCGTCGCGTCGGCCCCCGACCCGGCTGAGGCGGCCGAGCGGCTGCGCGCCCAGGTCTGGGAGATCGCCGGCGGCTGAGCGGCGTCCCGGGACCCGTCCCGGACGCCCCAGTCCCGGACATCCGGGCAGCGCCTAGAGTTGGCCCCGATGGACGCTCCCTCGACGACCGCCACCGAACTCGACCCGACCGCGGTCCTGCGGCGGGCGATCGCGGATTCCGCGGCCGAGCTTCACGCCGGAATCCCCGCAGCCACCCTGGAGCGGCCGCCTCGTCCCGAGTTCGGCGACTACTCGACGAATGCCGCGATGCTCGCCGCGCCGCTGCTCGGATCGCCGCCGCGGGAGGTCGCGGCGGATCTGGCTCGTGGCGTCGAGTCCCGGCTCGGCGACAGCCTCGACCGCGTCGAGATCGCCGGTCCCGGCTTCCTCAACCTGCACATGTCCGAATCCTGGATGCGGGCCGCCGTCGAGCACGTCAGGGAGCGCGGTCGCGAGTTCGGTTCCGGCCTGACCGCGCGACCCGCCTCGGTCCTCGTCGAGTTCGTCAGCGCCAATCCGACCGGGCCGCTGACCGTCGCCAGCGGCCGGCACCTGGCCTTCGGCGACTCGCTCGCCCGGGTCCTCGAGTTCGCCGGGCACCGGGTGAGCCGCGAGTACTACCTGAACGACGCCGGCGCGCAGATCGATCTGTTCGGCGCCTCGATCGCGGCGCGGATCGCCGGCACGGACGTGCCCGAGGGCGGCTACGAGGGCGATTACGTCGCCGAGCTCGGTGAGCGGATCGAAGCCGAGAACCCGGAGGCGGCGGCGGATCCGGCACTCCTGCGGGAGCGCGGCGTCGAGCTGATGCTCGAGTCGATCAAGGAGACGCTCGAACGGTCGCGGGTCCGCTACGACACCTGGAGCTCGGAGCAGGAGCTCCACGACGCCGACGCGATCAACTCCTCGATCGCCGACCTCCGCGATCGCAAGCTCGTCTACGACAGCGACGGCGCGGTCTGGCTCCGGACCTCGGAGTTCGGTGACGACAAGGACCGCGTCCTGATCCGGGCCGACGGCACGCCGACCTACTTCGCGGCTGACATCGCCTACCACCGGGGCAAGCTCCAGCGCGGGTTCGATCTGCTGATCAACGTGCTCGGCGCCGACCATCACGGCTACATCAACCGGATGCGCGCCGCGATCGTCGCGCTCGGTGCACCGGGCGAGGCGTTCGAGGCCGAGATCATGCAGATGGTCAACCTCGTCGAGGGGGGCGAGCGCGCCCGAATGTCGAAGCGCCGCGGCGATTTCGCCAAGCTCGACGACCTGCTCGACGACATCGGGACCGACGCGACCCGCTTCTTCATGCTGATGCGGAGCCACGACACGCCGATCGACATCGACCTCGAACTGGCCCGCGCTCACTCCTCCGACAACCCGGTCTACTACGCGCAGTACGCCCACGCTCGGATCTGCAGCCTGTTCCGCGCCGCCGCCGCGAACACGTCGAAGGGCGAGGAGACCGACGACGCCCCGCCGCCCGCCGGCTCGCTCGAGCCCGCCGAGCGTGCGCTGATCGCCCGCCTGCTCGAGATGCCGGACCAGATCAACCGCGCGGCGACGAAGCGCGAGCCGCACGGCATCGCGACCTACGTCCGCGAGGTCGCGGCCGATTTCCACGCCTTCTACCGCGACGCCAGGGTCGTCGGTGCCGGTCCCGACCTGGAGCCGGCTCGGCTGACCGTCTGCGCCGCCACCCGTGACGTGATCGCCACGCTGCTCGACCTGCTCGGTGTCGACGCGCCGGAGGAGATGTGAGGGCTTGGCCGGCCTGAGCTGGCGCACGATCCTGTCCCTCGGGCTGCTCGGACTGATTCTCGGATTCGGCTGGGGAATCGCCGATCAGCCGGTCTACCGCGCGACCGCCGGGGTCGCGGTCGAGAGCGACTCCCAGGGCGCCGACGCGGCGCGCCTCGAGCGTTTTGCCCAGCGCGGGCGAGAGCGAGCAGGTGGCCGCCAAGGCGGCGGGTCTGCTCGGCGGCGACGTCGCCGGCGCCGACCTGCTCTCCGACGTCACCGTCGAGCCGGCGCCCGAGGGCGGGGCCGTCATCGTCGCGCGACCTCCGAGTCGCCCGACTACGCGGCCGCGACGGCGGACGGCTACGCGGAGGCGCTCGTCGAGGTCGAGGGCGATCCGCTCGCGCTCGGGGCGTCGGCGTCGATCCCGTCGGAGCCGTACGAGAACCGTTCGGCGGCTGCTCAGCGCCGCGATCGGGCTGCTGGTCGGGCTCGTCGCTCGGGCTGATCGTCGCGCCGTCGTGGCGTGCGGCGACGCGCCGCTCCGGCGGGCGGGCCTGATCGCCTGCGAGCCCTGATTCAGGGCATCGACGAGAGCCCGCGAACCGGCTCAGTCTCGCGTACCATCGCGACCGTGGCGGAAACGAGCGCACCGGGACAGGGTTCCCGCCGGATCTCCTGGGGCAACCGCATTCTGGCCCCGCTCGCGTTGATCGTGGTCGTCGTCGCGATCCTCGTCGATCGTCTCCGCCAACACCGGAAGCGACGACTCCGTCTCGCAGGACACGAAAGCCCAGATCGCCTCCGAGAATCCCGACAAGACCGGGCCTGAGAACCCGCGGACGTACACGGTCGAAGAGGGCGACACCCTCGGAGCGATCGCGGAGAAGTTCGACGTGTCGACGAAGCGCCTGGAGCGCCTCAATCCCGACATCGATCCGCAGACGCTGAACGCCGGCCAAGAGCTGCAGATTCGGTAGATGAGGGGCGGCGGGGTCCGATCGCCGCGCGGCGGTCGCGTCGCGCAACTCCTGACGCTCGGCGGCTGTCGCTCGTGCGCGTCTGCGCTCGGCGTTCGTGGCCGTCGACTGCGCAGGCGCCCAGGGCTCCGACGACGCTCCGGGCCCGGACGTGAGCGCGAACGACCTGGCTGCTGGTCGACCCCTCCGACGGTCAGGCAGCTGGCCGCCCACGATCCCGACGAGGAGCGGCCGATCGCCAGCACGACCAAGCTGATGACGGCCTACCTCGCGCTCAAGAAGCTCTCGATGAAGGAGAAGCTCGAGGTGCCCGCCTACTCCCCGGGCGCGGCGGAGTCGGTGGCCGGCCTGACCAAGGGCGAGAAGCTGACCGTCCACGACCTGCTGACGGCGATGATGTTGCCGAGCGCCAACGACGCCGCGGTCACCGTCGCCGACGGGGTCGCCGGCTCGCAGAAAGCGTTCGTCGGCGAGATGAACGACGCCGCCGCGTCGCTCGGGCTCGACCACACCAGCTACGCCAACCCGATCGGCCTCGACGACAAGGACAACTACTCCTCGGCGAGCGACCTCACCGACCTCTCGCTCCGGCTCCTCGACGATCGCCGCTTCCGCAAGATCGTCTCGAGCCCGAGGCGACGCTGAAGAGCGGCGCCCAGGAGCGCGTCGTCGAGAACACCAACACCCTGCTGCTCTCCGACCCGAGCGTCGACGGCGTCAAGACCGGTCACACCCTCGACGCCGGGTACGTCGCTCGTCGCCTCCGCCAAGCGCGACGGCGTTCCGCTGATCGCGGCAGTGCTCGGCGCTCCGAGCGAGGCCGAGCGCGATGCGTCGGCGGAGACAGCTGCTCGACTACGGCTACTCCCTCTTCGACCGGAAGAAGGTCGTCCGGCGCGGTGAGCAGGTCGACACCGGCCACCGTTCGCTACGAGGACGAGGATCTACCGCTGCTGGCCAGCGGGCCATCGAGGTGTCGGTCCGCAAGGACCAGGAGCTGGACGTCGACGTCGAGGGCCCGAAGGAGGTCGAGGGCCCGATCTCGGAGGGTGACGCGCCTCGGTCAGGTCACGGTGACGATCGACGGCAAGTTCGCCGATCGCACGCTCCTGATCGCCGGCCGGAGCGTCGACGAGCCGACGATCGTCGACCGGATCGGCGGGCCGTTGGTGGCTCTCCTGATCGTCGTCGCCTTGATCGTCATACTGGCCGGAGTCGCGTTCTGGCTGCGTCGCCGCCGAGATGGAGACGACCGTTCGGATCGCGACCCGGAGGAGAGAATGAGGACTCGCCAGGAGCGCATCCGAAGAAGGGACTGGGGGGAGGGCGAATGATCCTCACGGTCACGCTGAACATCGCCTTGGACAGGACGGTCGCCGTGCCGAGGATGGCGCTGGGCAATCGTCACCGCGTCGTCGACTCGCGCCGTGCCGCCGGCGGCAAGGGCGTCAACATCGCCCGCGCGCTCAAGTGCCTCGGCGAGCCGGTCATCGCGACGGGTTTCGCGGCCGGCCCGACCGGCGCGCGAATCCGCGAGCTGCTCGACGGCGAGCAGGTCCTGCACGACTTCGTCGAGGTGGCGGGGGACTCGCGGACGAACCTCTCCGTCGTCGACCCGACCTCCGGCGAGCAGACCGAGATCAACGAGCGCGGCCCCCAGGTCGCCGCCGCCGACCTCGAGCACTTCCGGGAGCGCCTGCTCTACCTCGCCGGCGGCGCGGAGTTCTGCGTGATCGCCGGCTCGCTGCCTCCGGGCGCCGAGGCGGACCACTACGGCTCCCTGATCGAGGGCCTCCGCGCCATGGGCGTCCAGACGCTGCTCGACATCGACGGCGAGCCGATGCGCGTCGGCCTGCGCGCCCAGCCGTCGATCGTCGTCCCGAACGTCGGCGAGGCCGAGGAGGCGGTCGGTTACGAGTTCACCGAGGCCGAGGACCTGAACACGGCCCTCGCCGACCTCGTCCGCATGGGCGCCGACGAGGCGATCATCACGACCGCCAACGGCTGCGCCGCCCTCGTCGGCGAGGGGCAGGCCAAGCACGTCTTCGAGGCGACGATCGAGCCGCTGGCCGCCGTCGCCAGCGTCGGGTCCGGCGATGCGTTCCTCGCCGGATTCGTCGCCGCGCGCCGTGCCGGCCGCCCGATCGAGGACTGCCTCGGCTACGGCGTGGCATGCGGCGCCGAGTCGACGCAGCATCTCGGGGCCGGGACGCTGGAACGCGCCGAGGTCGAGAAGCTCGTCGGGCGCGTCACCGTCAACCGGCTCAACGCGCCGCTGCGCGCGGCCTGAGCCCCTCCGGGGCCGGTCGCGGCCGCCCGCCGCCGACTTTTCCCGCAGTTTCCGGGTCCGGGACGCCCCAAGCCCGTCGACCCGGCCACCTACAATCGTCTTTCTGCAGTCGACCGAGGGAGCGCCACCAGTTGGAAGTTGAGATCGGACGGGGAAAGAAGGCTCGTCGCGCCTACGGGTTCGACGACATCGCAATCGTGCCGTCGCGGCGGACGAGAGACCCCGACGACATCGACATCACCTGGAATCTCGGGCCGTACCGCTTCGAGCTGCCCCTGCTCGCTTCGGCGATGGACGGGGTCGTCAGCCCGCGGACCGCGATCGAGATCAACAAGCTCGGCGGCCTCGGCGTCCTCAACCTCGAGGGCATCTGGTCCCGCTACGAGGATGCGGACGAGCAGCTCGCCAGGATCGCGGCGGCGCCGCCCGGAGCCTCCACGCAGCTCATGCAGGAGATCTACGCCGAGCCGGTCAAGCCCGAGCTGATCGCCCAGCGGATCGACGAGATCAAGTCGGCGGGCGCGGTCTGCGCCGGATCGCTGACCCCGCAGAAGGTCGGCGAGTACCACGAGGTCGCCCTCGAGGCGGGACTCGACATCCTCGTCGTCCAGGGCACGGTCATCTCGGCCGAGCACGTCTCGTCGTCGTCGGAGCCGCTCAACCTGAAGGAGTTCATCGCGAGCGCCCCGGTGCCGTGCGTCGTCGGCGGTTGCGCCTCGTACTCGACCGGTCTGCATCTGATGCGGACCGGCGCGGTCGGGGTTCTCGTCGGGGTCGGTCCCGGCGCCGCGTGCACGACCCGCGGCGTCCTCGGAATCGGCGTACCGCAGGCGACTGCCATCGCCGACGTCGCGGCTGCCCGCTCCCAGCACATGCTCGAGACCGGCCAGTACTGCAACGTCATCGCCGACGGCGGCATGCGGACCGGCGGCGACATCTCCAAGGCGGTCGCCTGCGGCGCCGACGCGGTGATGATCGGCTCCCCGCTGGCTCGCGCCAGCGAGGCTCCGGGTCGCGGCTACCACTGGGGGATGGCCACGTTCCATCCCTCGCTGCCCCGTGGCACCCGCGTCTCGACCAAGCAGGACGGCAGCCTCGAGCAGATCCTGCTCGGGCCGGCCAACGAGAACGACGGCACGTTCAACCTGATGGGCGCACTGCGGACGTCGATGGCGACGACCGGATACGAGGACATCCCCTCGTTCCACCGGGCGGAGGTCATGGTCGCGCCGGCGCTTCAGACCGAGGGCAAGCAGCTGCAGCGCAGCCAGGCCGTCGGCATGGGGTCGAACGGCAAGTCGGCCGTCTCGAACGGCGTCGCGGTCTCCGACAACTAGGGACGAATGGCCTCCAGCCTCTCGCCGACCGAGACGCTCCCGGAGGAGCAACCGATCGACGCCCCCGATCGTCGATCCGTCCGGCGGCGAGGCCGGGGCGGTCGGCGTCGATCGCGAGGAGGTCCTCGTGCTCGACTTCGGCGGGCAGTACTCGCAGCTGATCGCCCGGCGGCTTCGCGAGTGCGGTGTCTTCGCGGAGTTGCTCCCGCACGACACGGACCTCGAGCGGATCCGCCTGCGCAAGCCGCGCGCCCTCGTCCTCTCCGGCGGCCCCGCCTCGGTCTACGAGCCGGGTGCCCCGGCGCTGCGAACCGAGCTGCTCGAGCTCGGGATCCCGGTGCTGGGCATCTGTTACGGCATGCAGATCATGGTCCAGGCGCTGGGCGGCCGGGTGGAGGGCGCCGAGCAGGGCGAGTTCGGGCGCACCGAGCTCTCGCTGGTGGACGAGGGCGGCCGCCTGATGGCGGGCCTGCCCGAGAGCCAGCAGTGCTGGATGAGTCACCGGGACTGCGTATTCGAGGCGCCGCCGGGATTCGCCGCGCTCGCCGCCAGCCCCGGTTCTCCGGTGGCCGCCTGCGAGGACGTCGAGCGCGGCCTCTACGGCATCCAGTTTCACCCCGAGGTCGTCCACACGCCGCACGGCCAGGCGATCCTCGAGCGCTTCCTGCGCGAGGTGGCCGGCTGCCGGGAACAGTGGTCCGCCGCCTCGGTGATCGACGAGCAGATCGACCGCATCCGCGCCCAGGTCGGGGACGGGGGAGTGATCTGCGGCCTCTCCGGCGGCGTCGACTCTGCGACCGCCGCGGCCCTCGTCCACAGGGCGATCGGCGAGCAGCTCACCTGCGTTCTCGTCGACCACGGATTGCTCCGCAAGGGGGAGGCCGACCAGGTCGTCGAGACCTTCCGCGAGGGCCTCGGGATCAAGCTGATCCGCGTCGATGCGCGTGAGCGCTTCCTGAAGCGGCTCGCCGGGGTCGACGAGCCCGAGCGCAAGCGGATGATCATCGGCGAGGAGTTCATCCGCGTATTCGAGGAGGAGGCGGTGAAGCTCCCGGACGTCAGCCACCTCGTCCAGGGGACGCTCTACTCCGACGTGATCGAATCCGGCGGCGGCACCGGCGCGGCGACGATCAAGTCGCACCACAACGTCGGCGGGCTCCCCGACGACCTCGAGTTCGACCTCGTCGAGCCGCTGCGGATGCTCTTCAAGGACGAGGTCCGCGCCGTGGCCTCCGAGCTCGGTCTCTCCGACCGGATGGTCTGGCGCCAGCCGTTCCCCGGCCCCGGCCTGGCGATCCGCATCGTCGGCGGCGAGGTCAACGAGCAGCGCCTCGAGATCCTCCGCGAGGCGGACTCGATCCTCCAGGAGGAGGTCCGAGCCGCCGGGCTCTACCGCGACATCTGGCAATCCTTCTGCGTCCTCCCGGTCGTCCGCTCGGTCGGCGTCCAGGGCGACGGCCGCACCTACGCCTACCCGATCGTGATCCGCGCGGTCACCTCCGACGACGCGATGACGGCCGACTGGGCCCGTCTCCCCTACGACCTCCTCGAGCGCGCCTCCAACCGGATCATCAACGAGGTCCCGGGCGTGAACCGCGTGGCCCTGGACATCAGCTCCAAGCCCCCGGCAACCATCGAGTGGGAGTAGATAACTCCGAGCAGATGCTCCGCTGACGCGTCCGCTCTGCTCGGGCGGCGCCAGGTGAATTTACCGCTCGGCAGGGGCGACTTGGATAACTCCGACCGGATCCTCCGCTTCGCGTCCGGTCCGGTCGGCCTGCGCGGTGTTACCGCTCGGCAAGGGCGTCAGTCGGCTGGTGGGGCGGGCAGTGCTTTGCCGAAACCTCTATTTCGGCGGATATACCGCCCTCAGAGCAGTTTCGTCTGCGGTGCCGATTCCCGTCACCTGGAAATCACGCCAGCGACCTTGAACTCCCTCGATGCGGGTGAACGGTGGGCGAGCGCCCCGAAACCTTCCCTCGCAGCCCAAACCAGCTCCCACCGACCCGCGAGTTCCTCGATAGGCCACGCCGACCAGCCAATCCCTCCGGAAGGCCACGAGCACTCGCTTGTCCTCGCTCTATCCGAATCACTATGATCCCCGGTCGCCGCGTGGGACCTCTATGGTCGTAACGCGGCTGTTTCGCGGAATGAACCCATGAAGACTTACGTAGCCACACCCGAGAATCGCCAGCGCGACTGGTACGTGGTCGATGCCGAGGGCCAGACCCTTGGCCGCCTCGCCACCCAGATCGCAGACACGCTGCGCGGGAAGCGGAAGCCTGAGTACACGCCGCATTGCGACGTCGGCGACTTCGTCGTGGTGACCAACGCGGAGAAGATCGCCGTCACCGGCAACAAGCGCAGAGCAAGCGGTACTACCGCCACAGCGGCTTCCCGGGCGGCCTTCGCTCGCGCAGCCTCGAGGAGATGCTCGACCGCAAGCCCGAGGACGTGATCCGCCTCGCCGTCAAGGGGATGCTTCCCCGCAACAAGATGGCCCGCAAGCAGCTGTTGAAGCTGAAGATCTACGCCGGTCCCGAGCATCCTCATTCCGCCCAATCGCCGAAGCCCCTGGAGGTGAACAAGTGACCTGGACGGAAGACGCCGAGAACGAGCAGGGGAACGAGGAGAACGAGGAGGCCACCGAGCCCGAGGCCGTCGAGCCCGAGCCCGAGACGCCCGCCGAGGAGCCCGCCGCCGAGGAGGCTGCAGAGGAGCCGGCAGCAGAAGAGACTTCAGAGGAACCCGTGGCCGAGGAGCCCGAGCGGAGGAAGCTGCCGCCGATGAGCCCGCCGCCGAGGAGCCGCTGCAGAGGAGCCGGCCGCCGCCGAGAAGAAGCCCGCCGCCGACGCCCCAAGAAGGACGTCGTGCCCGGGGCCGACCTCGAGCCGATCGCGATCGGCGAGGAGCGCGAGCTCACCGCCGAGGAACGCGCGGCCCGCGAGGCCGAGGAGGAGGAGCGCGCGGCCCGCGAGGCAGCCGCTGCCGCCGACGACGAGGACGAAGAGATCGTCCCGCGCACCGTGACCGTGCCCGCCGACACGATGATCCAGGCCACCGGCAAGCGCAAGAGCGCCGTCGCCCGCATCATCGTTCGCTCAGGCAACGGCGACTTCCAGATCAACGACCGCGGCATCGAGGAGTACTTCAAGAGCTCCCAGCACCAGGCGCTTGCCCGTCAGCCGCTCGTCACCGCCGGCTACGAGGGCAGCGTCGACGTCAAGGTCCGCGTCCACGGAGGCGGCATCAGCGGCCAGGCCGGAGCGGTCCGCCACGGCGTCGCCCGCGCCCTGACGACGCTCGAGCCCGAGCTTCGCAGCGACCTGAAGAAGCGGGGAATGCTCACGCGCGACGACCGTCGCAAGGAGCGCAAGAAGGCCGGCCTGAAAAAGGCCCGCAAGCGTCCGCAGTTCAGCAAGCGCTAGTTCGCGCAGCTGGATCGGCAGGCACCCCGGTGCCCGTGTCGTAATCATCTCCGTTCATGCCTGAGCGAAAGAAGCTGTTCGGGACCGATGGCGTCCGCGGTCCGGTCGGCGAGGTCCTCACGCCCGAGCTCGCGCTGGCGCTCGGCCGGGCCACCGCGGCCGAGATCGAGGGCGAGCGGCCGCAGGTCCTGGTCATCCGCGACACCCGCGAGTCCGGGCACATGCTGGAGTCCGCTCTCGCCGCCGGCATGGCGGCCGCCGGCGCCGACGTGTTCCTCGGCGGCGTCCTGCCCACGCCTGCGGCGGCGATCCTCCTCCGCAAGTACGGCTTCGACCTCGGCGCCGTCGTCTCCGCGTCCCACAACCCCTGGCAGGACAACGGGATCAAATTCTTCGGCCGTGACGCCCGCAAGCTCGACGACGACGCCGAGGCGCGCGTCGAGGCCCGAGTCGCCGCCGGCCCGGCCGACGGCTCCGCCTCGGGCCGGATCCGCAAGCTCGAGGGAGCATTGGACGACTATCTGCGTGCGCTTGCCGAGCGTTTCGATCTCGACCTGACCGGTCGCAAGATCGTCCTCGACTGCGCCAACGGGGCCACCTATCGGGCTGCGCCCGCCGTCTTCGAGCGCCTCGGGGCCGATCTCGTCACGATCGCGGCCGAGCCCGACGGGCGCAATATCAACGAGGGCTGCGGCTCGACCCACCTGGAGAACGTCGCCGCTGCCGTCGCCCAGCACGGGGCCGAGGTCGGGTTCGCGTTCGACGGCGACGGTGACCGGATGCTGGCTGTCGACGGCGAGGGGCGCGAGTTCGACGGCGACGAGATCGTCGCGATCTCGGCGCTTCATCTCCGCGATGTCGGCGAGCTGCCGGGAGGCGCCGCCGTGACCGTGATGAGCAACTACGGCTTCCACCAGGCGATGGAGGCCGCGGGGATCGAGGTCTCGACCACCAAGGTCGGCGATCGGTTCGTGATCGAGGAACTGGTCGAACGCGGCTGGACGATCGGCGGCGAGCAGTCCGGGCACATCATCTGGACCGATTTCGCGGCGACGGGCGACGGTCTCGCCGCGGCGCTGCTCGTCATGCGCGCCGTCGGCTCCCGTCCGCTCTCGGAGAGCCGTCCGATCGAGAAGCTCCCCCAGCGTCTCGAGAACGTGCGGGTACCGAGCCGCGAGGCCCTCAACGAGGCGACCGCGCTCTGGGAGGCGGTCGGCCGCGAGGGCGCCAAGCTCGAGGGCCGGGGTCGCGTCCTGGTTCGCCCGTCGGGCACCGAGCCGCTGGTGCGAGTGATGGTCGAGGCTCCGGACGGGGCCGAGTGCGAAGAGGTCCTCGGTCGCCTGGTCGAAGTCGCGAACCGCGAGCTCGCCTGATACCAGCGATTTTGTGAATAGGGGGCGCCCCCGTATCCTCTGCCGTCCCCTCAACCCCCTGGAGACTTCATGTGCGGCATCGTCGGATATGTGGGCGGGAGGCCATGCCGCGACCTGTTGATCGCGGGCCTCGAGAAGCTCGAGTACCGCGGATACGACTCCGCCGGTCTCTCCCTGCTCGATGACGGCCGGATCGACTCGGTCCGGGCGGTCGGGAACCTCGCGAACCTGCGCGCCGCCGTAGCCGATCGCCGTGACGACGGCGCCGTCGCCGTCGCGGAAACCGAGGCGACGATCGGCCTCGCCCACACCCGCTGGGCGACCCACGGCCGCGTCACCGAGGAGAACGCTCATCCCCACAGCGACGAGGTCGGGCAGATCCACATCGTCCTCAACGGCATCGTCGAGAACCACTCCGAGCTGCGCCGGGATCTCGTCGGCGACGGGCACGAGTTCACCTCCGAGACCGACGCCGAGATCGTCGCTCACCTGATCGAGCGCCATTACGAGGGCGACCTGACCCTCGCCGTCCGCGCCGCCTTCGCCGATCTCCGCGGCCATTACGCCTTCGTCGCAATGCACGTCGACCATCCCGATCTGCTGGTCGGCGCCCGGCAGGAGTGCCCGCTGGTGATCGGCGTCGGCGAGAACGAGGTCTTCCTCGCCTCGGCGATCCCCGCCTTCCTCCGCGAGACCCGCACCGTCATGCAGATCGAGAACGGCGAGATCGTCACGATCACGCCCGAGCGAGGTCGTCATCACCGATGCCGACGGGAATCCGCACGAGCGTGAGCTCGAGGAGGTCACCTGGGACGAGGAGGCGGCCGAGCGGGGCGGCTACTCCACGTTCATGATGAAGGAGATCCACGAGCAGCCGGACGCGGTCGCGGAGACAATCACCGACCGGCTCCCGGAGGTCGATCGCGTCGATCTCAGCGAGCTCTCGCTCACCCTCGAGGAGGCCGCCAAGATCCGCCGGATCGTGATCGTCGCCTGCGGGACCTCCTACCACGCGGGCCTCGTCGGCCGGTACGCGATCGAGACCTGGGCCCGCGTCCCGGTCGAGATGGACGTCGCCTCCGAGTACCGGTACCGCGACCCGGTGATCGGCACCGACGACCTCGTCGTCGGGATCACGCAGTCGGGAGAGACGGCCGACACGCTTGCCGCGATGCGACTCGCCCGGGAGCGGGGGGCGCACGTCCTCGCGATCACCAACGTCATGGGCAGCCAGGCGACCCGGGACGCCGATTCGGTCCTCTACACGCGAGCCGGGCCTCGAGATCGGCGTGGCCGCGACCAAGACGTTCACGAGCCAGGTGGCGGCCATCTACCTGCTCGGCCTCTGGATGGCGCAGGCGCGCGACCACCTCGGTCCGGAGAAGATCTCCGAGCTGATCACCGAGCTGAAAGCGTTGCCACGCAAGATCGAGGAGACGATCGAGTCGACCGATCAGCAGGTCAGGGCCATCGCCCGCGGCCACTTCGAGGGCCGCTTCTTCCTCTTCCTCGGCCGGCACATCGGCCTGCCGATCTGCCTCGAGGGTGCGCTCAAGATGAAGGAGATCTCCTACATCCCCTCCGACGCCTACGCCGCCGGCGAGATGAAGCACGGCCCGATCGCGCTGCTCGACGAGACGACCCCGGTCGTCTGCGTCGCCACCGACAGCCCGGTGCTCGACAAGGTCCTCTCGAACGTCGCCGAGGTGCGCGCCCGCGGCGCCGACGTGATCGCGATCGGCACCGCGGGCTCCGAGGAGGTCGCCGAGGCCGCCGACCAGACGCTCTTCGTACCCCGGACCGACTGGATCCTGCAGCCGATCCTCGCGGTGATCCCGCTGCAACTGCTCGCCTACCACACGGCTCGACAGCTGGGTTTGAACGTCGATCAGCCCCGCAACCTCGCGAAGACGGTCACGGTCGAGTAAGCGCCTCCTCCCGGCGGCTCGAACTTCCGCGGGCGGGGTGACTAGCATCCCGCAGATGCGAACGAACCTTCTGCGCCTGACGCTCATCGCCCTGCTCTCCGCGACCGCCGTCGCCCTGACCGCCTGCGGCGGCAGCAGCTCCGACGAAGCCGCCGACCTCGGCCCCGATCCGGCCTCGATGGTCCCCGCGGACACCCCCTTCTACCTCGAGGCCGTGATCCGGCCCGAGGGCGATCTGAGCTCGAACCTCGACTCGGCGCTCAACAAGCTGCTGATCACCGACGATTCCGGATCGAAGATCCAGGACCTGATCGATCAGGGCTTCGCCGACTCGGGTGAGGACCTCACCTACGACGCGGACATCTCGCCGTGGCTCGGTGCCCGTGCCGGAGTCTTCTTCAACGGCTATGACGCCAAGGGCGGCGAGGCTGAGGGCGCAGCGGTGGTCGCGGTGACCGACGCCGACGCCGCGCAGTCGTTCATCGACAAGGTCGAGCCCGACGGGCAAGACGACCGACTACAACGGCGTCACGCTCACCGCCAACGCGGCCGACGACACCTCGGTCGGCATCGACGGCGACTTCCTGATCGCCGGCACCACGCAGGGCGTCGAGGACGCCATCGACTCCAAGGACTCGGACAACTTCGCCGGCGTCGACGACTCGACCACCGGCCTCGACGAGGTCCCCGACGACAGCCTGTTCTCGCTGTACGCGGACCCGACCAAGGTCGTCGACCTGATCAAGACATCCGGCGAGGTGCCGGCCGACCAGCTCAAGCAGATCGACGATCAGCTCGCCCAGCTCGGCGACGGCCCGATCGACGCCTGGGGGACGGTGACCGACAGCTCGTTCGGCTTCGGCGCATCCGCCCCGGCGGCCGACGACGCCCCCGACCCGACCGACCTGCTGACGACGTTCCCGGCCGATTCGTGGCTGGCCTTCGCGGGGTCCGACATCGGCGGTCAGATCCAGAACACGATCGAGCAGTTCAAGGCCGGATTCGAGGCCGGGTCTCGAGCAGGCCGCCCCGAACGTCGCCGCGAACACCGATCCGATCGGCATGTTCCAGGACGCCACCGGGCTCAACCTCGAGGAGGACCTCGCCTGGATCGGCGACGTCGGCGGATTCGTCGAGGGCACGTCGATCTTCGGTCTCGGCGCCGGCGTCGTGATCACGACCGACGACGAGCAGGCCGCGACCGACGCGGTCGACAAGGTCCAGAGCGCCATCAGCAAGTCGCGTTCGATCAAGGTCACCCCGGGTCAGAGCGGGTTCTCGATCCAGGTCCAGGGCGCCCCGATCGGCGCCCAGGTGGCGGTCGACGACGGCAAGGTCGTCGTCGCGGCCGGTGCGGACACGGTCGACGACGTCGTCTCGCCGTCCGAGACCCTTGCGGACTCCGACACGTTCCAGGCCGCCGAGGACGACCTCGGCGACGGATTGACGCCGAGCTTCTTCGTGAACTTCGCGCCGATCCTCGACCTGGTCGACAGCACCGGCCAGAGCGATGCCGACATCGAGTCCGCGCGTCCGTATCTGAACGCGCTCGACTTCCTGATCGGCGGCAGCAAGGTCGACGGCGACCGTTCGGTCGCCGGGTTCACGCTCGGTGTCCAGGATCAGCCGGCCGACAGCGGCGATACGACCTCCTCGGCGGTGATCACGCCTTGACCGGCGGCCCGGGCGTTCCGGCGCTCGGGATCGACCTGATCGAGATCGATCGGGTCGAGCGCGCCCTGGAGCGCCGCCCTCGACTGGCCGACCGGCTCTTCCGGCCGGGCGAGTTGAGTGCCTGCCGGGACCGGGCCCGGCCGGGCCGCCACCTGGCGGCTCGATTCGCAGCGAAGGAGGCCGCGATCAAGGCGCTCGGAGGAGGCTGCGGGCCGCTCGACGTCGAGGTCGTCGGCGAACCCGCGCCCGAGCTGCGTCTCCACGGCAGGGCGGCCGCCATCGCCGCGGATCGGGGCCTCGACCTCGCCGTATCGCTCACGCATTCGCGCGACAACGCCGCCGCCGTCGTGCTCGCGAGTCCGCGCGCCCCCACCGCGTAGGCTGCGCCTGTGGAGTCCACCGCCTGGCTCGAGCCGCTCTTCGACGCCGCCGCGACCGGCGCGATCGACCGCTGGGCGATCGACGAGCGCGGCATCCCCTCGCTCGATCTGATGGAGGTCGGCCGGCGGTGCCCTGGCCCGTGAGGTGGAGCTCCTCCTGCAGGGCTCCGACCGTGCCCCCGTCCGGATCGTCTGCGGCAAGGGGAACAACGGCGGTGACGGTCTCGTCGCGGCCCGGCTGCTCCGTGACGCGGGCCATTCAGTCGACGTGCTGCTCCTCTGGCCGGCCTCCGAATGCAGCCCCGACGCGACCGCGAACCTCGATCGGCTCGACGGAGCGCTTCGAGCACGTCGAGCGCCGCCGAGCTTCCCGCCGCCCTGGCCGGCTCCGGCGCCGTCGTCGACGCGATCTTCGGCACCGGCTTCGAGGGCGCCCCGCGCGAGCCCGCCGACGCCGCGATCGAGGCGATCAACGCCTCGGGGGCTCCGGTCGCCGCCTGCGACATTCCCTCCGGCGTCGACGCCTCCACCGGCGAGATCGCGGGCGTCGCCGTCGATGCCGACCTCACCGTCACCTTCCATTCGCGAAAGGTCGGCCAGTACGTCGCGCCGGGGAAGTGGCGGACGGGGCGGCTGGTGGTCGCGCCGATCGGCATTCCCGCACGATGCGCCGGCAGCACCGGTCGCGGGGCGTGATCGGCCCCGAGGTCCTCGATCGGGCCCCGCGCCGCGGCTCGGAGTCGACGAAGTTCAGCTCCGGCGAGGTGTTGATCGTCGGCGGATCCCGTGGACTGACCGGGGCGCCGGTCATGGCCGCCTCGGCGGCGATCCGGGCCGGCGCCGGATACGCGACGGTCGGTTGCCCGAGTTCGCTCGAGCCGATCCTCGAGGTGAAGCTGACGGAGGCGATGACCTTCGGCCTCGACGAGGTCGGTGGCGGCCTCGGCGCCGCTGCCGCCGGGCCGATCCTCGACCACGCCAGGCGCGCGGCATGTGTCGTCGTCGGCCCGGGCCTCGGCCGGGCCGAGCATTCGGCGCGGCTCGTCCGCGAGCTGGCGATGCGCATCGACGCTCCCCTGCTGATCGACGCCGACGGCCTCAACGCGATCGGCACCGAACTGGCGATGCTCGCCGGCCGAGACCGGCCCACGATCCTCACCCCGCACGCCGGCGAGCTCGGCAGGCTGCTCGGCCGCACCTCCGACGAGGTCGCGGCCCACCGGCTCGGGGCCGCGCGCGAGGCGGCCGCCCGCGCCGATGCCGTCGTCGTGCTGAAGGGTGACGACACGATCGTCGTCTCCGGCGACGATGTCGCGGTCAACGCGCTGGACAGCCCGGGGCTGGCCACCGCCGGGACCGGCGACGTCCTCTCCGGAACGATCGGCGCTCTCGTCGCCCGCGGCATGGATCCGTTCGAGGGCGCATGCGCGGCCGTCCTCGCGCATGCCCGGGCCGGGCGCGTGGCCGGCCGATCGTCCACGGCGCCGAATCGGTGATCGCCACGGACGTGATCGAGGCGCTGCCCGAAGGGCTCCGCGGTTGAGCGGCCACGATCCGTTCCAGCGGGCCACCGCGGTGGTCGATCTCGGGGCGGTCGAGCGCAACTGCGCGACCATCGCGGCCGGCCTCGCCGAGGGGTCCGAGCTCTGTGCGGTCGTCAAGGCGAACGGATACGGCCACGGCATGCTCGAGTGCGCCGACGCCGCTCTTCGCGGCGGCGCGACCCGGTTCGCGGTCGCGACGGCGACGGAGGCGTTCGAGCTGCGCGAGCGGGTCGGCGAGGAGATCCCGATCTTCGTCATGGGCGCCCTCACCGGCGCGGAGCTCGACGTCGCCCTGCAGGCGCGAGCGGAGCTCACGGTCTGGCGCCCGGAGTTCTTCGAGGAGCTCGCCGAGCGCGCCGGGATGTTCGGCTTCCGGCCCCGGGTGCACGTCAAGTACGACACCGGCATGGGCCGCCTCGGCGCGCGCGAGCCGTTCGCCGTGATCCGGCTCGCCGACGCGGCTCACGTCGACGAGCGGGTCGAGCTGGCGGGCGTGTGGACCCACTTCGCCACCGCCGACGAGGACGACGACTCGTTCCTCCGCGAGCAGCTCGATCGCTTCCGCGAGGTCGCCGAGCCGATCCGTGACCGCTACCCCGGCGTCTCGCTCCACGCCGCCAACAGCGCCGCCACGCTGCGCGGTCCTGAGTTCCACTTCGACATGGTCCGCTGCGGCGTCGCGCTCTACGGGCTGGACCCTTCGGCAGGGACCCGGCCGACCATGGCCTCGAGCCGGTGCTCTCGCTGCACACGTACGTGGCCGACGTCAAGCGGTACCACGAGGGCGACTCGGTCGGATACGGCCGTAGTTGGAAGGCCCCGGCCGACACGTGGGTCGCGGTGCTGCCCGTCGGTTACGGCGACGGCTTCCGGCGCGGCTTCTCCAACAACTGCGAGGTGCTGATCGGCGGCCGCCGCCTGCCGCTGGTCGGGACGATCTCGATGGACAACATCACGGTCGACCTGGGCCCCGAGACCGAGGTCGAGCCCGGGGAGCCCGTCGTCCTGATCGGCGCGCAGGGCGAGGATGCGATGACGGCCGAGGAGCTGGCACGGCGAGTGGAGACGATCAACTACGAGATCCCCTGCGCGATCACCCCGCGGGTCCCGCGGGCCTATCGGACCTGAACGCCTGCCGAGCACTTGACCAGATGAGCCGTCCGACCGGAACAGCGAACTACCTGACCAGGATCGAGGAGACCTTCGGCGAGGCTTCCGCCGTCGAGGTCGCCCGCTCCGGCCTGCGCGAGGTCTCGGATCGGGCCTGGGTGGTCGGCGGCGCGGTCCGCGACGCGGCCCTCGGCCGGGACGTCACCGATGTCGACCTCGCCTTCGACGGCGACGTCGCCGCGGCCGCGCGTCAGATCGCCGCCGAATCCGACGGGCACCCGTTCGAGCTCTCCGACGAGTTCGAGACATGGCGGGTCGTGGCCCGCGACGGCAGCTGGAAGCTCGACGTGGCCGCGCTCCGCGGCGACTCGATCGAGCTCGATCTGCGACTTCGCGACTTCACGGTCAACTCGATCGCCGTGCCGCTCGACGGCGGAACGCCGCTCGACCCGACCGGCGGCTTCGGCGACCTCGAGCAGTCGGCTCTCCGAGCGTCGTCCAGCCGCTCGTTCTCCGACGATCCGCTCCGGGTCCTGCGGGCGGCCCGCATCGCCGCGGGCCTCGGGCTGGAGCCCGATCCCGGCACCGTGTCGCTCGCGCGGGCGGAGGCGGGCCGGATCGCCGAGACGGCGGGCGAGCGCCAGTTCGCCGAGCTGTCGGGGCTGATCACGGGCCCGGATCCGCTCGCCGGCCTGCGCCTGATGGACGAGGTCCAGGCGACCGCCGTCGTCCTGCCCGAGGTCGAGGCCCTGCGCGGCGTGGGACAGAGCGCCAACCATCACCTCGACGCGCACGGCCACACGCTCGAGGTGCTCCGCATGGCCCTCGAGGTCGAGCGGGACCTGCCCGACTACTGCGGTGAGGTGGCGGACGACGTCGCGGAGTTGCTCGGTCGGGATCTGGCCGACGACCTGACGCGCCGTGACGCCCTTCGGTTCGCCGCGCTCCTGCACGACATCGGCAAGCCGGCGACCCGGACCGAGCGCGAGGGATGGGTCAGCTTCATCGGCCACGACTCCGTCGGAGCGGAGATGATCGAGGCACTGTGCGCGCGGCTCAAGACCTCGCGGAAGTTCGCGACCCACCTCGCGGCGATGACGCGCGACCACCTCGTGCTCGGCTTCATGGTCAAGGAGCGCCCGCTCCCGCCCCGGCGGGTCTGGGACTACCTCAGCCGGACGTCGCCGCAGACGATCGACACGACCCTGCTGACGGTCGCCGACCGCCTCTCCGCCCAGGGCGGGGGAGTTCCCCAGGAGGCGATCACCGGACACGTCGACCTGGCTCGGGAGATGCTCGTCGCAGCCGTCCCGTGGGAGGTCGAACGGGCCGCCGGAGCCGCTGCTGCGGGGCGACGAGATCGCCGCCGAGGCGGGAATCGAACCCGGGCCGCGGCTGGGTGAGGCCGTGACCGAGCTCCAGGGCGCCCAATATGCGGGCGAGGTCGGCACCCGCGAAGAGGCGGTCGCGCACCTGCGGGCCTGGTCCGGCGACCGATAGCCTGCGGCCGCATGGCATCCCCGCCGCAATCCGACCCCGTGCCCGATTGCATCTTCTGCGGGATCGTCGCCGGCTCGCTGCCCGCCGAGATCATCGACTCCGACGAGCACACGGTCACGCTCATGGACATCAACCCGGCCACGCGCGGCCACGCGCTGGTGATCCCGCGCAAGCACGCCGCCGACCTGATCGAGATCGAGCGCCGACGGACCTCGGCCACTGCGCCGTCGCCGCCCAGCGGATCGCCAAGCGCATGGAGGCGTCCCTGAAGCCGGACGGCTTCAACCTCCTCAACGCGACCAGGGCCGCCGCCTGGCAGACCGTCTTCCACTTCCACATCCACGTCATTCCCCGTTACGAGGACGATCCGCTGAAGTTGCCGTGGATCCCCCGGGGGGCCGACATGGACGAGATCTCCGCAATCGCAGACAACCAATCCGGGAGGGCCAGTGACCGAGGATCACGAACGAGGCGCCGATCCGCGTCGAGCACGAGGGCGACGTCGCCGTCGTGATCCTCGACGACCCGCCGCTCAACCTGTTCACCGAGAAGACGTTCGAGGCGATGAGCGCCGCCCGCGACGAAGTCGTCTCCTCGGGCGCCCGGGCGATGGTCTTCCGGGCCGAGGGCCGCGTGTTCACCGGCGGCGTCGACGTCGGTCGCGTCTTCGCCGACGTCTCCGGCGGGGAGGAGGGGGGACGCCTCGCCGCCGACGGCATCCGCGAGCTGCAGGCGTTCGAGTCGCTCGAGATCCCGACCCTCTCGCTGGTCCACGGCCTCTGTCTGACCGCGGGCCTCGAGGCCTCGCTGGGCTGCGACATGATCTGGGCGGCCGAGGGAGCCAAGTTCGGCCTCGTCGAGCGCGTCGTCGGATTGACGCCCTTCGGCGGCGGCGTCCAGCGGATGGCCGAGCGCGCCGGGCCCGCCCGGGCGCGGGAGTTCGTGATGACCGGCGGCCTCTACGACGCCGAGAAGATGCTCGAGTGGGGCGTCGTCAACCGCGTCCTGCCGCCCGACGACCTCGTCGAGAAGGGCATGAAGTTCGCGGCCGAACTGGCTGCCGGACCGACCGTCGCCCACGCGGCCACCAAGCGCCTCGTCCGCGCCTACCTCGACGGCGGCGTCCACGCCGCCGACGACATCGTGGCCGACATCGCCGGTCCCCTGTTCGATTCCGAGGACCTCAAGAACGCGGTCCAGAGCTTCCTCACCGACGGCCCCGGAAACGCCACTTTCGAAGGGAAATAGCGGGCCTACTGCTACCCTGCCGCGGCTGATGGCAAAGGAAGAGAAGATCGAGATGGAGGGCGAGGTCGTCGAGGCCCTGCCCAACACCATGTTCAAGGTGAAGCTCGACAACGACCACGAGGTCCTCGGCCACATCAGCGGCAAGATGCGCCGCCACTACATCCGCATCCTCCCGGGCGACCGGGTCAAGATCGAGCTCTCCCCCTACGACCTCGATCGCGGCCGCATCACCTACCGCTACAAGTAGACGACTCGGCTCCCGCTGGGCCTCGGCCGCATCGAAACCGCTCTGAGGGCGGTATATCCGCCTCCAGCGCGGTTTGACCGTGAGTCAGCTCGTCAGTAGGCCGTGCGGCGCATTCCCCTGAGGGCGAGGGCGCCGAGGATGGCCGTCAGGGCGATCAGGACGACGATCGCCGGCCAGGTGCCCGACCAGGTCACGCCGCCGATGAAGCCCTGGCGGGCGGCGTCGACGACCTGGGTGATCGGGTTGTACTCGGCGACGGTGGCCAGCCAGCCGGTCAGCAGTGCCTGCGGGGCGTAGGCGGTCGTGCAGAGGACGGCGGCGAGGATGACCGTCTGCATCAGCGGGGAGGCCGACTGGGTCTTGAACTTGAGCGCGACCATGGCCGACCAGCAGGAGGCGAGGACGGCCATCCCCATCACGCAGGCGAAGGTGACGACGAGGCCGAGCGGCCCGGGGAAGTGGGCGCCGACGGCGATCGCGATACAGAAGACGAACGTGGCCGGGATCAGCGCTCGGATCGCCGCGGAGGCGACGAGCCCGGCCAGCAGGACCCAGCGGGGGGCGGGGGAGGCCAGGAAGCGGTCGAAGAGGCCCAGCTCGATGTCGCGGGCCAGGTTGACCCCGGCCGCCGCACCGGTGAAGCCGGCGCCCTGGAGCATCGAGACCGGGATCATGAAGCTGGCGTAGCTGTTCGTGTCGAAGCCGGGAAGCAGCGTCAGGCTGCCGAACACCGACGTCAGGCCGAGGAAGAAGATCGTCGGCGCCAGCACGCCCGGGATCGCGGCGCCGGGAACCCGGATCAGCTCGTTGGCCGAGCGCCGGATCAGCGAGCCGATCGTCTCGAAGTCGGCCGCGAGGCTTCCTGCCGCGCCCCCTGCATCGGTCGCTGCGCCCGCCATCAGCCCATCCGCAACCGGCGCCGGAGCGCCAACGAGGACAGGGTCAGGCCGATGCCGCCGATGACCGCCACGCCGGCGATCCCCTTGGCCAGATCACTGGCCGAGAAGCGTCGAGATGACGGGATTGCGAACGGCGTCGACGATGAAGCTGAGCGGGTTGTACTGGGCGATCGCCTGGGCGGGCTGGAGGAGCAGGTCGGCCGGGAAGAAGGCGGTCGAGAGGAAGAGGATCACGAAGACGAGCGGGAAGGTTCCCTGGACGACCGAGGCGCTCCCCGTTCGCAGGGCCAACGCCGCGCCGAGCGTCCCGAACGCAAGCGCCGAAAGGGCCACCAGCGCGATCATCATCAGCGCGCCGAGCACGCCTTCCTCGATCGTCACGCCGAAGATCAGCCCGATCGCGAGGAAATAGATCCCGGTCAACAGCCCCATCGCGCCCACGCCGGCGAGCCGGCCGGCGACGATCGCGAACCGGGGGATCGGGGCCGCAAGCAGGCGGTCGTAGAAGCCCATCTCGATGTCGATCGCGAGCGCGATCCCACCGGTGTTGCCGGCCAGCAGCGCCGACTGGATCATCGCCCCGGCCAGCAGGAACTGGAAGAAGCTGTCGACCGGGGGGAACCCGGGGAGGTCCACCGCCCGTCCGGCGCCGGCACCCTGGACGGCCAGCAGAAGCGTCGGGATGATCAGCAGCGGAGCGACCAGCTGCGGGCCGGCGAAGCGTCTGACGGACCGAGCGCTGCCCGAGCGCGGCGATCACCGAGAGCGTCCTCATGCCGGCTCCGCCTCGGGCTCGAGAGCTTCGTCGGCGGGCCCGGCCTCCGGATCGTCACCCTCGAGGTGCTGGCCGGTCTTCTCCACGAACACGTCGTCGAGCGTCGGCTCGACCACGTCGAGCGATTCGACCAGGATTCCCGCCTCGTCGAGCGCCCGCACCACGGGGGCGATCGCGGCCGCGCCGTCGGCGACCTCGACCATCAGCTTGCCGTCCTTGGCCGGGAGCAGCTTGCCGAACCGGGAGAGGACGCCCGTGCAGTCGGCCTGCTCGCCGGCCGCGAGCACGAGTTCCATCCGCGGCTGGCCGACCTCGGCCTTGAGCGAGGTCGGCGTGCCCTCGGCGACGATCCGTCCGGCCGCGATGATGCCGACCCGATCGGCGAGCTGGTCCGCCTCCTCGAGGTATTGGGTCGTCAGGAAGACGGTCGTGCCCTCGCGGTTGAGTGCGGCGACCTCCTCCCAGATCGCCTTGCGGCTGACCGGGTCGAGGCCGGTGGTCGGCTCGTCGAGGAAGAGGACCCGCGGTTCGTGGACCAGCGCCGACGCCAGATCGAGTCTGCGTTTCATGCCCCCGGAATAGGTGCCGACCCGCCGGTCCTGGGCGGAGGTCAGCCCGACCCGACGCAGCAGGTCGTCGGCCCGGCGCTTGCCCTCGGCCCGGGGAATGCCGTGGAGCGTCGCCTGCAGGCGGATCAGCTCGCTGCCCTTCATCAGCGGGTCGAGCGCCGCCTCCTGGAGGGCCACGCCGATCGCCGAGCGCACGGCGGCCGGATCCTCGACGACGTCGTGCCCGGCCACGCGCGCGGTGCCCCCGGTCGGCCGCAGCAGGGTGGTCAGCATCCGCACCGTCGTCGTCTTGCCGGCGCCGTTCGGACCGAGGAATGCGTAGATCTCACCCTCGTCGACGTGGAGGTCGATCCCCGCGACAGCGAGCACCTCCTCCGAGAACGCCCGTTGAAGGCCGGTTACCTCGATCGCGGGCATCGACTCCCATCCTATGCCGGTTGCAGCGGATTCCGACCTGCCGGGGCCTAAGATTCACGATTGGAGACCAGCAGACCGCAACCTCGCGGTGGGCCTAGTGTTAGGGAACCTTGATGCACGCCACCACCTCAAATCGAGCCCGAATGACCGTAATCGGCCTGATCACGCTGATCCTGGCCGCCTCCTGCGCGCTCGCGCTCAGCGTCAACGACGCCGGCGCCCTCTCGGCGACCGTTCTCGGCAAGACGAACAAGACGCCGAAGTCGCCGTGCGACGAGAAGAACCCGGCGCTCTGCCGGATCGTCGTCCACGTGACGACGTTCCAGACGGTCGCCGACGGCAAGGGCAGCATCATGAAGGTGCCGTCGAACGGCCACATCGTCGCCTGGGCGACCTCGCTCGGCAGCCTGCCCAAGGACGACATCGCGAACGCCGACGACAACTACGGCGGCTCGCCCGTTGCGCGGCTAGCCGTGCTCAAGCCTAAGGGCAAGGGCAGGTACAAGCTTACGAAGCAGAGCCCCAAGGTCGACTTCGAGTCGCGCCTGGGATCGGACCCGATCATCACCCTCGGCAAGCCGCTCAAGGTGAAGAAGGGGCAGCGCATCGGGATCACCGTCCCCAACTGGGCACCCAACTTCAAGGACGGGCTTCCGAACCAGGACAACCAGTTCATCGCGAGTCGCGAGAAGGGCATGTGCGGCGAGAAGGACGCCCTCAAGGCGAAGCCGCAGCAGAAGCTCGGCTCGACCCGCAACTACGCGTGCCGGTTCAACGGCTCGCGGATGCTCTACTGGGCCTACTTCGTCCCGGACAAGAAGAAGTAGGAGCCTAAGCTTCTTGGCGCAGCCCGCAATGCGGGCAGTCGCTGAGGTCGATGCCGATCAGCTGCTCGCAGCGCCGGCAGACGCGAAGGTTCTCGGGGGCGCGCAGCAGCGAGGACGGCGACTCGGCGAGCGGGAGCACGCGGGTGACGGGCACGAGTTCCTCGCCGGTCTCGCGATCGAGGTAGACGCCGTCGACGTCTGCGTCGACCAGTGCCTCGCGGCCCGAGGCCGGAGCACGCATCCTGTAGGTCTGACGGCGAGGCACGGGCGGAACGATATCGCCTGAGCGGATCGGAACGACGTTCAGCCGACCCGAGAAGGCGCGATTGGGCAGGATGGCCGAATGAAGGTCCTGATCTTCCACGGCTACCTGCTCAGGGGAACGGGCAGCAACGTCTACAACGCCAACGTCGCCCAGGCGCTCTCGAGGCTCGGTCACGACGTTCATCTGTTCTGCCAGGACCGCGAAGCGTCCTCGCTGGACTGGGTCGACGCCGTCGGCACCTGGTCCGACGGCGAGCTGTCAGTCGCCGACGCCGCGGGTGCGGCGCCCGGCGCCGGTTCGATCACCGCCTACCTGCCCGACATCGGCGGCGTCCTGCCCCTCTACGTCGCCGACACCTACGCCGGCTTCGACGCCCGCCCGTTCCCGGATCTGTCCGAGGAGGAGGTCGAGGCCTACATCGCCGCCAACGTCGGTGCGGTCCGCGACGTCGCCTCCCGCGAGGGCGGAATCGACGCCTCGCTCGCCAACCACCTGGTCATGGGGCCGGTGATCCTGGCCCGGGCGATCGACGCGATCGGCTCGTTCGCCGCCAAGGTTCACGGCAGCGCCCTCTCCTACACCGTGATCCCGAATGCCGAGCGGTTCCTGCCCTACGCCCGCGAGGGGATGGAGGCGGCTCGCACCGTCCTCGTCGGCTCCCATCACACCGCCCAGAGCCTCTGGGAGACGGTCGACCTGCCCGGCCTCGAGGAGAAGACCCGGCTCGGCCCGCCCGGCGTGGACGTCGAGGCGTTCTCGCCGCTCCCGGCCGGATCGACGCCCGCGGACGAGCTGGAGGCGCTCGCCGGTCGGCTCGAGCAGGCCGACGCCGGCGGCCTCGGCCGCGATCTCGACCTCGCCTCGGCCGGCCTCCGCAGCTACGCCGCCGCCGAGGGACCGCGCGTCGTCTTCGTCGGCAAGCTGATCGTCTCCAAGGGCTGCGACCTGCTGCTCGCCGCCTGGCCGCTCGTCGCCTCCCGGCATCCCGGCGCGCGCCTGATGATGGTCGGCTTCGGCGAGTACCGCGACGGGCTCGCGCGCCTCTGGTCAGCGCTGTCGTCCGGCGACTCTCGACGACGCGCGCGAGGTCGCCCGGCTCGGCTGGGCGCTCGAGGGCGGGGAGGAGGCCGAGCTCAGTTACCTGAGCGCCTTCCTCGCCGACCCGCCCGAGGGCTACGCCGAGGCGGCCCGCGCCGCCGCCGGCACGCTCGACCTCGCGGGCCGGCTCGAGTACACCGAGGTCGCGCACGTCGTCCGCAGCAGCGACGCCATGGTCGTCCCGAGCACGTTCCCGGAGGCCTTCGGCATGGTCGCGGCCGAGGCCGCCTCCACCGGAGCGCTCCCGGTCTGCGCCCACCACTCCGGGCTTGCCGAGGTCGCGGGAGCCCTCGCGGCCGATCTTCCGGGCGACGTCGGTGCTCTGACCTCCTTCGATCTCGGCCCGGGTGCGATCACAGAGATCGCCTCGAATCTCAACGCCTGGCTCGCGCTCCCGGCCGTCGAACGGGAGGCCGCAAGCGCCTCCCTGACGGCCACCGTCAGGGCCCGCTGGAGCTGGGAGAGCGTCGGCCGGACGGTGGTCACGGCCTCCGAGGGCGACCTCGGCGACCTCGTGCGCGTGTCCTGAACCCCTGATCGGAAGCCTGCTCCGCGAAGCTCTTTAGGTGGCACACATCCACGCGCCGCTCACTCAATAGAATGCGCGGCGGCCATGAAGGACATGTCTCGCGCCACATTCATGAAGCTCGCTGCGGCGGCCCTTGCGGTGACCGTGGTGATCTCCGTCGTGATGGTCAACATCGACTGGCTGGGCCTGGACGGCTCGGTCGAAAAGGGCAAGATCATCACCCTCCTGAACGTGATGATCGTGCTCAGCGCGCTCGTCTTCGCGGTCGTGATGGTGATGATGGTCTACGCGATCTGGAAGTACCGCGCGAAGCCCGGCGACGAGTCCGACGGCGAGCCGATCCACGGCAACACCAAGCTCGAGATCATCTGGACAGTGATCCCGACGATCATCGTGATCTTCGGCGGCATCTACTCGACGATCGTGCTCAACGACATCGAGGCCAAGGCCTCCGGTCCGATCATGGAGGTCGACGTCACCGCGCAGCAGTTCGAATGGCGCTTCGACTACCCCGATCAGGGGGTCACCTCGAACGAGCTCCACGTCCCGGCGGGCACCCAGCTCGACCTCCACATGAACGCGCTCGACGTCCTGCACTCCTTCTGGGTGCCCGAGTGGGGCATCAAGCGCGACCTCGTCCCGGGCTCCGACCTTCCAGGCGGCGACGACATCGACAACACCGTCAGCGTGACGCCCGACGTCGAGGGCACCTACTCGGTGGTCTGCACCGAGCTCTGCGGCTGGGGCCATGCGACGATGCGCGCCGCCGCGGTGGTCGAGTCCCAGGAGGAGTTCGACGCCTGGGCGCAGGACCAGACGAAGATTCCCGAAGGAAACGTCAGCACCGGTGCGGCCGGGGGCCATGGGGCAGGCGTATACAGCGACCAGATCACCGAGTGATCAGGAGGTTTTGAGGACGTGCCAGTAGCGCTAAGACAGCCCGGTCAGCCGCGGGCCCTGTTGGGGATGCTCATCGGGGCGGCGTTCGGCTTCGGCCTCGTCGTGGCGTTGCGCTCGATCAGCGGCCTCGAGATCTTCCAGACCGAGCAGACCGGCTACCCGCACATCATCGTGCCGGCGATCACCGGCCCGATCGGCTACCTGGTCGGCCTCGGCTGCTTCGACTACTGGTTCCGCTGGGCCTCGGGCGCGCCGACGATTCCCGACGATCACTCCCAGCACGGCGCCAAGAGCTGGAAGGACTACTTCAAGTTCAACACCGATCACAAGGTGATCGGCATCCAGTACGTCTGCGTGACGATGGTCTTCTTCCTGATCGGCGGCCTGCTGGCGATGATCATGCGCGCCGAGCTCGCGCAGCCGGGCACGCAGATCGTCGACCCGGGCGTCTTCAACAGCCTCTTCTCGACGCACGCCGCGTTCATGATCTTCCTGTTCGTGATCCCGGTCTTCGCCGGCCTCGCGAACTACGTCCTGCCGCTGATGATCGGCGCGCCGGACATGGCGTTCCCGCGCCTCAACGCGCTTTCCTTCTGGATGCTGCCGATGGCGGGCCTGCTCTTCCTCTCGAGCTACCTCTGCCCGGGCGGCGCCTTCGACGCCGGCTGGACCGGCTACGCGCCGCTGTCGACCGGAGCCCCGCTCGGCCAGTCCTTCTTCAACCTCGGCGTTCAGTTCGCCGGCGCCTCATCGGTGGCGACCGCGCTGAACTTCCTGGTCACGATCGTGACCATGCGCGCGCCGGGCATGAACTTCTGGCGCATGCCGCTGCTCGTCTGGGCGAACCTCTCGACCTCGCTGCTGGTCGTGGCCGCGACGCCGTTCATCGCCGGCGTCCAGTTCATGGTCCTCTTCGACCGCGCGATCGGCACCAACTTCTTCCAGGCGGCTGCCGGCGGCGACGTCATCAGCTACCAGCACATCTTCTGGTTCTACTCCCACCCGGCCGTCTACATCATGATGCTGCCGGGCTTCGGAATCGTCTCCGAGGTCATCTCGACCCACGCCCGCAAGACGATCTTCGGCTACCGGCTGATGGCGCTGGCGCTGCTCGGAATCGTCGTGCTCGCGTTCGCCGTCTGGGCGCACCACATGTTCGTCTCCGGGATGTTCGCGTGGCTGCGCGTGCCGATGATGATCACGACGCTGCTGATCGCCGTCCCGACGGGGATCAAGATCTTCTCGTGGCTGGGCACGTTGTTCGACTCGAAACTCCACCTCGAGAACACGTCCATGCTGTTCGCGCTCGGATTCATCGTCACGTTCGTGATCGGCGGCATCTCAGGCGTGATGCTGGGGATGATCCCGCTGGACATCCACGTCTCCGATACCTACTTCGTCGTCGCTCACATCCACTTCGTGCTGTTCGGCGGCTCGGTGTTCACGATCTTCGCGGGCATCTATCACTGGTTCCCGAAGATGACCGGGCGAATGTACGACGAGAAACTCGGCCGCTGGCACTTCTACGGCACGCTCGTCGGCATGCTCGGGACGTTCATCCCGATGCACTGGGTCGGCATGGAGGGCATGCCCCGCCGCGTCGCCGACTACGCGGCCCAGTTCGGCAACTGGAACCTCGTGATCTCGATCTTCAGCTTCGTCCTCGGCGCCGCCCAGCTGATCTTCATCTACAACATGATCGTGAGCTGGCGATTCGGCCCGAAGGCCGGCGACAACCCGTGGCGCGCGAAGACGATCGAATGGCTCGTCTCCTCGCCGCCGCCGGTGTTCAACTTCGACGAGATTCCGCGCGTCGTCGGCGGCCCCTACGAGTACGGGGTTCCCGGCGCCCGCCACGCGATCATGCACAGCGACGAGGGTGCCGAGGTCAGCGGGCCTGAGCCCGCCGTCGTCGGCGCCGCCTCGGGCGGAGGCGGCTCATGAGCGAAGCAGTCGCCGCGCCCGCGATCGAGGGCGGGACGGTTCTGGCGTTCCTGAACGAGGTGGCGGGCGGCCGCAAGCTGCTCGGCCGCATTCGCGAGCTGGTCGACGCCGGCGCCGAGCACGTCGCGCTCGCCGCCCCGCAGAACCAGCCGATCGCAGGCCAGATCGTCGATGTCGACGAGGTCCGCGACGCTGCGCTGAGCCGCGTCGAGGTCACCCAGCAGGTGCTGGACGACTTCGGCCTGGAGGCCTCGGCGTCGATCTTCGATCCGTCGCCCCCGCTGGCGTTCGACGACGCCGTCCGCGCGTTCTCGCCCTCCTACGTCCTCTTCTCCAGCCTGCCCGAGAGCCGCTTCGGCCTGGCCCGCAAGGACCTGATCGAGTGGGCCGCCAGCCGCACGGCCGCGCCGGTCGAGCACATCCCGGTCCGGATCGAGGACGACGCGATCCGCTGGGACGTCACCCACACGCTCGTGATCGCCACCCAGACCGTCAACGCTCCCGACCTGGTCGAGCGCCTCATCGCCCTCCACGCCGAGAAGCCCCACCGCTACACGTTCATCAGCCCCGCGTCGGGCGAGATCGACCGCGAAGAGGTCTGCGACCGGCTCGCCTCGACGCTGGCCGCCCTCTACCGCGTGGAGGCCGACGCGACGGGACAGCCGATGGGCGGATCCGAGCCGTTCGCGGCCGTCCAGAACGCGATCGAGCACTACCGCGTCGACGACATCCTCGTCTCGACCTTCGCCGGCCGCGACTCCAAGTGGATCTCGGACGGCCTGATCGACCGGATCAAGGAGATCACCGACGACCCCGTCGAGCACTTCGAGTCCGGATCCGGGAGCGCGACCGCCGCCCCGAGTCCGGTCGGCGCCGGAGCCACCACCGAGGGGAGTGAGTCCTGATGGAGTCCGCATCGCTGCCGGTCGCCGGCGGGCACGCCCACGAGCATCACGGTCCGCCCGAGGCGCACAACTCCTCGAAGATCGACCGCCAGACGCTCGGCATCCTGCTCTTCATCGTCTCCGAGGCGATGCTGTTCGGCGCCTTCTTCGCGTCCTACTTCTTCCTCCGCGAGGTCTCCAACCCGACCGACGCCTGGCCGCCCGACGGCTTCGAGCTGCCGAAGCTCGTCGCCGGCATCAACACCGCGATCCTGGTGACCTCCTCGTTCAGCGTCCACTGGGCGCTCGAGGGCGCCCGCAAGGGCAACCGGAACGCGATGAAGATGGGCCTCGCGATCACCTGGCTGCTCGGCGCGACCTTCCTCTTCGTCCAGATCAACGAGTACGTGCACATCGGCTTCAGCGCCCGCGACGGCGCCTTCGGCTCGATCTTCTACGGCCTCACCGGCCTCCACGGAGCTCACGTCTTCGTCGGCCTGCTGCTGCTCAGCTTCGCCAACATCCGCGCCTGGCGCGGCCACTTCGGCACCGCCGCGAAGGATCACCTCGGCGTCGAGGTCCCGGGCATCTACTGGCACTTCGTAGACGTCATGTGGATCATCGTCTACACCGCCGTCTACATCCTCTGACCGTCTGGCGGCGCGACAGCGCGCCAGCTCTGTGTCATCGGCCGGCTCGCGGCCCTTTCGGCCGCGTCGCCGACCTCTTCCTGGATCTGACGCCTCTCGCACTCGCCAGAGCGGCCAGAGGCAAGCCTCCAGGGACGCGTCAGCAGGGCTTCTGGCCCTTCGGCGAGAGCGGAGTCCTTCAGGGGTCCGCATCCTCGAAAGGAGGGCTCATATCGGCTCTCAGCAGGTCGTCACGAAGCTGACGACGATCAGGGCCAGCCCGGAGAAGGCGACGGCGATCGGGAAGAAGCTGAGGGAGACGGGAAACGAGGGGCCGGTGGCGTTGCGGAGCCGCCGCCCGATCGCGGTGACCGTGATCGCTTCGGGGATCGCGGCGAGGACGAAGACCGCCGCCGCGAGCCAGACGACGGCCGACTGGACGCTGGTCGAGGGGCCGCCGCAGTCGGCGCTGGTCGGGTCTACCCACGAGGGCGCGTCGACGGCGAGCCTGACGAGGAAGACGACCAGCAGCGTCCCGGCGAGGCCCGCGGCGATCGCCGGCCCGAGCGACGGCGTTCGCGGCCCGCGCGAACCCGTATCGGCGCGGATTATCAGCCCCGTTCCCAGCGGGTAGAGGACGATCGCCGCGATCACCAGGCCGAGGAGCGGCTCGTCCCCGAGCAGCGCCAGGACCAGGCCGGCTATGCAGGCGACGACGTAGAGGAACCAGCGCACGGATTGACCCTACTTCGCACAAACCTACGTCGAAACCTGCAGTCGCGGCCTGCGAAGATCAGCAGATGGCCGACGACGAGATGCGAAACCCGTTCCAGAAGGAGGAGGACGCATTCCGCGTGCTCGTGATCATCGTCCTCGCCGCGGCAGTGATCATCGCCGCCGCGGTCCTGGTCAGCAAGACGCTCGGCGCGATCCTCGCCGTGGTCGCGATCGCCGCCGGCCTGTGGAAGACCGTCGGCTGGCTGGGCGTCGCGCTCGGCGAGCCCGACGAGGACTCGAAGCCGCCCGAGAGCTGAACTCTCCGGGAGGGGGGCCGGCCCCTCAGCCGCCCTCAGCCGCCTTTCTGGGGCTTGCCGGCGTTGTCGTAGAGGAACTTGACGAGCAGCTTCAGATCGGCGGGTTCGATCGAGTCGCCGTAAGTGGCGGGCATGATGCCGTCCTGGAAGCCCTGGGCGATCGTCTTGCTCGGATCGACGATGTCGGTGTTGATCTCGCTCGGGGGTCATCCCGGGGAGGACCTCGTCGAGGTTCGGGCCGACGGCGCCGTTCGACCCGGCGGCGGCGAACGTGTGGCACGAGCCGCAGCCGTTGTTGGCGAAGACCTGGCCGCCGGGTCCGCCGGGCGCGGTCGGGGGCTCGATGCCGGGAACGCCGGCGACGGAGCCGACGTACGCGGCGACGTCATCGGCGTCGGTGCCCGTGACGAGGTCGGGGGGCATGTAGGTGGGGTTGTCGGTGTCGGTCGCGCGCGGATGCTCGATCTGGTCGCCGACGACGCCCTCGATCGTGTCCTGGTCCATCCCGGCTGCCCGGGAGGCGGCGAAGGCCGCATCGAGGTCGGGGCCGACGTTGCCGCTGGTACCCGCCTCCTTGAGGTAGTGGCAGGTACCGCACTTGGCGATGAAGAGGGCGCGGCCGTTGGCGACATCGGCGTTCTCGCTCGAGTCGCAGCCAGTGAAGCCGACGAGCATGACCGCGCCGAGCGCGGCCAATCCGGCTGCCTTGATTCGGGGTCCCTTCACGCGCGGAATCCTACCTTCCCGGGGCGGCGGCCGGACGCGCGCCTGACGCGTGCCCGGGCGCATCGGTTAGGGTTGAGACGATCGGCACAAACCCGTACGGCGTGGGCGCGCCCTGCGGACGGACAACGAAGGAGCGCTGGGCGAGAGATGGAAGTACGCGAAGGCATGTCGGAGGTCGTTCTGACGGTCGGACCGGGTCACACGCTGCGCGACGCGGCACGGATGATGAGCGAGAAGCGCGTCGGCGCGGCGATCGTCGTCGACGAGGAGGCCCCGGGTCCGGGCATCATCAGCGAGCGCGACGTTCTCGTCTCGGTCGGCCGCGGCGAGGACCCCGATTCCGAGCGCGTCGCCGACCACATGAGCGACTCCGTGATCACCGCGAACCCCGACTGGAGCCTCGAGCGGGCCGCCGCCGACATGGCGAGCCGCGGCATCCGCCACCTCGTGATCGTCGAGGGCCCCGACGTCGTCGGCGTCCTCTCGATGCGCGACATCATGCGCGTCTGGACCTCCGCCGGCGCCACGTCGGCGATGTCCCCGGGCTGAGTCAGGCCGCTAGGACTTGCGGATTACTTCCGCGGGAATGACCGCGGTGTCCGTCTGCTGCTCGCGGCGCATGCGCGAGATCTCGTCGTTGGAGAGGTGCCACCAGGCGCGCAGGCCGAGCAGCAGGATGATCGCTCCGACGAGGATCACGAACCAGCCCTTGAAGAAGCCGACGAGCAGGAGCGCGACGCCGGCCGCCGTGATGATCGGCGCCCACGAATTGCTCGGGGTGTAGATCAGCTCCGAGGGCTCGATCGACTCGATGTCGTGCGCGGGGGCCATAACGTAATCCGTGCCTAGCCGATGAAGAGGATCGCGATGTAGAACGTCAACGAGAAGATGAGAAGCGCGATTCCGGCGGCGATGAAGCCGGTGCGGATGCTCTGGTTTGCTCGGGTGCGATCCATCGGAACGTGAAATCTAACCTAATCAGGCGACGTCAGGCGGCGATGATCCTGTCGGCCGCCATCGCGCCGAAGAGCAGGAAGAGGTAGGCCAGCGACCCCAGGTGGAGCTGCAGCGCGGTCCGCCGGGAGGGGCTCCGGAGCAGGTGAGCGGCACCGCCGATGAAGGCGATCCCGAGGATCGCGGCAGCCGCCAGGTAGATGCCGCCGAACAGGCCGGTCGCGACCGGCACGAGCGTGAAGGCGACGAGCAGGACCGAGTAGAAGAGGATCCGGTTGCGCGTGTATTCCTCGCCGCGGACGACGGGCATCATCGGGATCCCGGTCTTCTCGTAGTCGTCTGAGATGAGCAGCGCCAGAGCCCAGAAATGGGGCGGCGTCCAGAGGAAGATGATCATGAAGGGGAAGAAGGCGTCCAGCGTCAGGCTGCCCGTGGCGGCCGCCCAGCCGACCAGCGGCGGGATCGCCCCGGCGACGCCGCCGATCACGATGTTCTGCGGCGTGCGGCGCTTCAGCCAGGCCGAGTACAGGAGGACGTAGCCGAGCAGCCCGAGGACGGAGAGTGCCGCCGCCAGGCCGTTGACGGTGATCCAGAGCTGGACCGGCGGCGATCGCTCCGAGTGCGATCCCGTAGATCAGCGCGTGAGCCGGCTTGATCCTGCCGGCGACGATCGGGCGGCCCTTGGTGCGGCCGACGCGGGCGTCGATGTCGCGGTCGATGTATTGGTTGATCGCCCCGGCGCCGCCCGCGGCCAGATAGCCGCCGAGACACGTCCAGAGGACGGTCGAAAGGGCGAGCCCGCTCGGGCGGGCGACGAACATCGTCGCGACCGTGGTCCAGAGCAGCAGGGAGATGATCCGCGGCTTCGTCAGCGCCAGGTAGTCCCGGGCGAGGTCGATCAGGCCGGCTCCGTCGCGCGTCGCGACGGCGGGAGCGTGCTTGTGCGCGCGGCGTCCGCCGCGGCCGACCGGCCGGTCGACTCCGCCGACCGGCGTACCGCGCTCAGCTATGCCCGCCGAAGATTCCATCAGGCGGTCGTGACGGACGCGGTGGGCACGGATGCGGCCACCGGATGGGGGCGAGCGGACATGCCGCTCAGGCTACCGGGCTGTCGTCTTCGTCCTGCGTGGTCGCGGACTCGGTCGACGCTCGCAGTGGGCTCGGCGGCCGGCTCCACGGCGACTGCGACCGGCTCGGCCACGGGCCGAGGCTCGGGCTCCGGGTCCGGCTGCGCGGGCTTCACGTCCGGCGGGTACCAGCGGGTCGCGCGCCGCGAGATCGCGTCGCGCATGTCGTCCAGCGGCTCGGCGCTGCGGACGTCCGGGATCAGGTCGAAGTTGTGGACCGGAGGCGGGGAGGGGGCGAACCACTCGAGCGTGCTGCCGTGCCACGGGTCGGGACCGACCTCGACGCCCTTCTTGTAGCTGGCGGCGGCGTTGATCATCGTGATCACGAACCCGATGATGAAGACGATCGCGCCGATCGACGTGAGCAGGTTGAGCGTGCTCAGCCCGGTGTCCTCGTAGAACTTGTAGACGTCGACGGGCATGCCCTGGAGACCGGCCATCATCATCGTCACGGTCATCAGGAGTGCGCCGAGAATCAGCGTCCAGTAGGAGGCCGTGCCGAGGGCGTCGCCCATGAGGCGGCCGCAGAGCTTCGGGAACCAGTAGTAGAGGGCGGCGAACCCGCCGAGGACGCCGGCGCCGGCGATCAGGGCGAACGTCGTTCCCGAGGTGAACGCGGTGCCGGTCAGCAGCCAGCCGACGGGGACGACGGCCTGGATCAGCTTGCCGACGAGGCCGATCACGAGCAGGACGATCGCGCCGAGCGCGTACTTGAGCGGCATGCCGCCGCTCACCCTGGAGCCGCTCACGGTGCCGATCCAGTTGAAGATGATCAGGCCGACCGGGACGATCGCCGCGAGGGTGATGAGCATCGCGAAGTAGAGGAAGCCCTGCGCGATCGGCGCCGAGTACATGCTCGACATCCATCCGAGCACCGACAGGACCGCGAAGGCCACCATCGAGCCGGCGATCGTCCGATGGCCGAACTGCGGCTGACGGGCGGACGTCGCGAGGATCTCGGAGATCGCCCCGAACGCGGTCACGATCACCGAGGCGAACGCGCCGGCGAGGAAGATCGATGCGAGATGTTCGTAGACGAGCGGCTTGCCGCCCTCGCCCGGCACGTAGAAGACGCCGCCGTAGTGGCGGTCGACCATCAGCATGACCAGGGCGGCGAGGAAGATCGGGCTGACGACGAGCAGGGTGTAGCTGACGATCGACCCGGCCCAGGCGAACATCGGCATCCGCTGCAGGGCCATTCCGGGTGCCCGGGAGTTCCTGATCGTGGCGATCATGCTGACCGAGAAGAAGACGAGGCCGAGCAGGACCAGCCCGAAGCCCGTGATCCAGGCATCGACCGCAGCCCCGTGGAGAAACTCGGAGGAGGAGAGCGGCGGGAGCCCGATGACGCCGGCCTCGGAGGGGCGGTAGAGGAAGCTCGCGTAGACGGTGACGCCGCCGAAGAGGTAGAGCCAGTACGAGAGGTGATGGAGCCGGGGGAGGGCCATGCCGCGGGCGCCGATCTGAAGCGGCAGGACGATCGAGAACAACCCGATCGCAAGAGGCAGGGCAAAGAGCAGGAGGGCGGTCATCCCGTAGGCCGAGAGCAGCCGGTCGAAGATCTCCGGGCGGATCAGCGAGTTCTCCGGGACCATCAGCTGCAGGCGCATCATCAGCAGCTCGGCGAGGGCGGCGGTCGCGAAGAACAGGGCGGTCGCGACGTACATGCGGCCGACGGCCTTGTGGTCGGCGTTGGTGACGAGCGTGATCCAGCCCTTCTGGCTGCGCGGGATCTGCTCGCTGACGAGCTCGGGATGGGCTGCGGTCCGGGCGGGGGTCACGGCTTGGTGCTCTCCTCGAACTGGACTCCCGGCGCTGTGCCGTCGTCGATGCGGGCCTGGACAGCGGCGCGCGCCTCCTTGATACCTGCGGTCTTCTCCTTCAGGAAGGCCTCGTACTCGGCGGGCTCGACGACGTCGACGATGGTCCTCATCGTCGAGTAGCCGGGTCCGGAGAACCTGGTCGAGGAACCCTCGAACGTTCCCGTCTCCGTCGGGCGTGAAGGTGATCTCGTTCGTGACGCCGGGCACGGCGTCGACCGCGGGGGCGAGTGCCGGGACCGACCAACGATGCAGAACGTCGACCGAGCTGACGTCGAGCGTGATCGGAGTGTCGACGGGGACGACCAGGCGGTAGTAGCTGTAGGGCGTGTCGGCGGCGAAGCCGTCAGGCGTCGTCTCGGCGGCGGGGTACTGGTAGCGCCACAGCCACTGCTGACCGTCGACCTTGATCGTGATCGGGTCGGCTCCATCGGCGGCGTCGACCGAGGTGGTCTTCTCGGTGAAGACGATGCCGACCACGAAGAGAACGATGGCGACGGCCCCGAGGCCGATCCCGACGCGGGCCTGGACCGAACCGGCTCCGCGGGTGCGGCGCGGCTCGCCGTCGGCGGGACCGGAGGACCGGAGGGCGCGCATCAGGGCGCCGAGCACGCCGAGGACGACCAGCACGCCGATGATCGCCATGACGATGTAGAGCGTCCGGGCGTTGCCGACGCCGTCGGAGGCGGTCGAGTCGGGCGCGAGGAGGCTCGCGGAAGCGACCTGCGGCATCACGGCGAGGGCGACGACGCTCGCGACGGCGGAGAAAAACGCAGCTCTTCTTCGAGGGGCCAGCAAGGCGCCGCCATTCTAGGGGGCGGACCCGGCAGATGCCGGGAACCCTTCGAGGGCCGCTTCTATACTCGCCCGCGCTTTGTCCCTCGCGGCCATTCCATCCCACCGGGGCCGGTCCGGACTGCGCCCCTACGTCCGCGGTGTCGCCTACGCGGCGCTCGCCGCCTCGGTGGCGGTCCCCCTGCTCCGCAAGCGCCTGAAGCTCGGGCCCGCGGCCACCGTGGCCGCGACCGTGGCCGGCCCGGTCGCGACGGCCACCCTCCACGGGCGGACGAAGACCCGAGACGCGGTCCTCTACTTCCAGCAGATGTGGGCCTTCGTGATGATTCACGAGCTGCCCTACGACGATCCCGCGGCCCTGCGCCGCCGGCTCAAGGTGCGCTACCCGATCCGCGGCGACCGGATCATCGGCCGCGGCCGGCTGCCCAACACCCGGCTGCAGGAATGGTTCACGCGCCGGGACGGCTCGGTCTCCCCGCTCGATCGCATCCTCACCTTCGCCCACTGGGTCTGGTTCTTCGAGCCGCACCTGTCGGTGATCTACATCCTCGTCGCGGACGAGAAGAAATTCGTGCGGGCCGCCCGCCAGATGGGCGGAGCCTTCGACCTCGGTTGCGCCGTCTACATCGGTGTGCCGACCGCGCCGCCGTGGTGGGCGGCGAAGAACGGATACACGGGCGACGACAAGGTCCAGCGCCGGATGCTCGCGGTCGGCGAGGAGACCTTCGATCGCGCCTGGCCGCGGATCTACGACACCGTCGACGGCAACCCGTGGGCGGCGATGCCCTCGCTGCACTTCGGCGCCTCGGTGCTCGCGGCGATCCTGCTCAGCGAGTCGAACCGGAAGGCCGGGATGGTGGGCTGGACCTACGCCGGCGTGCTCGGCTTCGCCCTCGTCTACCTCGGCGAGCACTACGTCGTCGACCTGCTCGCCGGACTCGGCCTCGTTGCGACCGTCCGGATCGGCGAACCGTTCGCCGAACCGCTCGCCCTGGCGGTCAGCGCGGGCGTTCAGCAGCTGGAGCGCATCGCCAACTCATAGTCTCCGGGGTATGACCTCCCCGCAAGCCGAGCCAGAGGAGGCTCGAGTGCAGGGCGCGGACGAGGAGGCGCCGTCCCTGCTCGAGAATCCGCGCAAGGTCGCGATCACCGGCCTGATCGTGCTGCTGATGTTCGCGGCCATCTACGTGCTCCTGCCGAAGCTGATCGGCCTCGAGGACGCCGTCGAGAAGATGCAGGAGGGGGAGTGGCAGTGGTTCGTCGTCGCGGTCGGTTTCAACGTTCTCGCCTTCGCCTCCTACGTCGCCCTGTTCCGCGGCGTGATCGGCGAGAACCTCGTCCACCTCGACTGGCGCGAGAGCTACCAGATCACGATGGCCGGACTGGCGGCTTCGCGCGTGCTCTCGGCCGGCGGCGCCGGCGGCGTGATCCTCAGCTACTGGGCGCTCCGCAAGGCGGGGATGAGACGGGTCGAGGCGGCGAAGCGGATGGTCGCCTTCCTCGTCCTCCTCTACGCCTTCTACGTGATCGCGGTGATCGTCTTCGGGATCCTGCTCGAGACGGGGGTGCTCGCCGGACCGAACCCGGTCTCGATGACGATCGTGCCGGCGGGGATCGCGGGCGGCGTCCTGATCATCTTCCTGCTGATCATGCTGATCCCGGGCGACCTCCAGCGCCGGCTGTCGCTCGAGGGCAACAACTGGGCCAGTCGCCTCGCCCTGAAGCTGAGCACGGTCCCGGCGACGATCTCCTCCGGCGGCCGGATCGCATTCGGCTTCATCCGGACCCCGCGCAAGGGGGCCCTCGCGATCGTCGGCGCCGTCGGCTTCTGGGCTTCCAACATCGGGATCCTCTGGGCCTGTTTCATGGCGTTCGGCATCGCCGTCCCGATCGGGGTCCTGGTCATGGGGTTCTTCGTCGGCATGGCGGCCAACCTCGCGCCCGACCCGGCCGGGGTCGGAGCGGTGGACGGCGGGCTGATCGGCTCGTTCGTGATCTTCGGGTTCCCGGCGACGGACGTGATCGCCGCGGTGCTCGTCTTCAGGTTGATCGCCTTCTGGATGCCGCTTCCGCCCGGAATCGTCGCCTTCCTCCAGCTCCGGCGCACGGTCGCCCGCTGGGAGTCGGAGGGCCGGCCGGTGGTCGACGAGGATGATCAGGAGAATGGGGACGACGAGAGGGCGGCGGTCGCAACGGCATGAGTCCGTCCTCTTCCAATACTTCACAAAATGAAGTAAGCTATCCGGACCAACTTCCGAGAAGGAGCCAGGAGTCGAAGTGACTGACAATCGGATCGAGAACGTCATCATCATCGGCGGTGCGTGCGCCGGATACACGGCCGCGATCTACGCCGCTCGGGCCGATCTCGAGCCCCTCGTCATCGAGGGCTTCCAGTGGGGCGGTCAGCTCCAGAACACGACCGAGGTCGAGAACTACCCGGGCTTCCCCGAGGGGATCATGGGCCCGGAGATGATGAATCGGTTCCGCGCTCAGGCCGAGCGATTCGGCACCCGCTTCATCACCGACGACGCGACCCGAGTCGAGCTCTCCGACGGCGGCATCCAGCGCGTCTGGGTCAACGACGACGAGTATCGGGCCAAGACCGTCATCCTCGCGATGGGCGCCGAGCCGAAGCGACTCGGCATCCCCGGCGAGATGGAGCTCGGCGGACGCGGGGTCTCGACCTGCGGCGTCTGCGACGGCGCCTTCTTCAAGGGCCGCGACGTGGTCGTGATCGGCGGCGGCGACACGGCGATGGAGGATTCGATCTTCGTCTCCAAGTACGCCGAGAAGCTGACCGTGCTCCATCGGCGCAAGGATCTCCGCGCCTCGATGGTCATGCAGGACCGGGCTCGCGAGCAGGCAAACATCGAGTTCCTCACTCCCTTCGTCCCGGAGGAGTTCATCGCCGGCGACGACGGAGCCCTCGAGCGGATCCGGCTTCGCAACGCCGAGACCGACGAGATGTCCGAGATCGAGGCCGGCGGCGCGTTCGTCGCGATCGGCCACATCCCCGGCTCGGCGCTCGTCGAGGGCCAGGTCGACCTGCACGACAACGGCTACGTCAAGGTCGAGGAGCCCTCGACGAAGACGAACCTCGCCGGCGTCTTCGCGATCGGCGACCTCGTCGACTTCACCTACCGCCAGGCCATCACCGCGGCCGGCTCGGGCACGCGCGGCGCGCTCGACGCCGAGTGGTACCTGCGCGACACGCCCCCGACGGACGAGGAGATCGTCGAAGAGGCCGAAGAAGCTCGCGTCGGCCGGCTGATCAGTTCGGGTCGGGAGCGCCCTTGGCGGCGCGCATCTCGGTGAAGACAGCCCGCTCGTCCGGGTCCCGGCCCTCGGCGATCTCGTCGGCGATCACCTGCGAGACGGCGTTGATCAGGGCGAGGTGGGTGAAGGCCTGGGGGAAGTTGCCCAGCTGCCGGCCGGAGCGCGGCTCGATCTCCTCCGCGTAGAGGTCGAGCGCGCCGCCCATGTTCAGGAGGTGCTCGCAGATGTGGGAGGCCCGTTCGTGCTCGCCGATCTCGGCCAGGGCCGAGACGAGCCAGAACGAGCAGATCGAGAAGGTGCCCTCGACGCCCGACAGCCCGTCCTCGGTGCGATCGACGCGGTAGCGCAGGACCAGCCCCATCTCGGTGAGCTCGTCGGCGATCGCGAGCACGGTGTCGCGGACCCGTTCGTCGTCGGCGGGCAGAAAGCGGACGAGGGCGATCAGCAGCGTCGAGGCGTCGAGCTCGTCGGTGTCGTAGTGCTGACGGAAGACGCCGCGCTCGCTGACCCCTTTGGCGAGGATGTCGGCCTTGATCCGGTCGGCCTCCTCGCCCCACTCGGTCGGCCCGCTCGCGTTCGCCGCGCGCCTTCGCCAGGCGGGTGCCGCGGTCGAGCGCGACCCAGCACATGAGCTTCGACGAGACGTAGTGCTTGGGCTTGTCGCGGGCCTCCCAGATCCCCTGGTCGGGCCGCTCCCAGATCGCCCTAGCCGCCTCGACCTGTTGGGCGGCGATCGCCCAGAGCTCGTCGCTGACCCCGCCGAGCGCGCGCGAGTGGATGTAGATCGAGTCCAGGAGGGCGCCGTAGACGTCGTTCTGGTGCTGGTCGAAGGCGGCGTTGCCGATCCGCACGGGCTGCGAGCCGACGTAGCCGCCCAGGTGGTCGAGCGTGCTCTCGGTCAGCTCCTTCTCGCCGCCGATCCCGTACATGATCTGGAGGTCCGAGTCCGCGCAGACCTCCTCCACGAACGACATGAAGTCGGTCGCCTCGTCGTCCAGCCCGAGCACGTGAAGGCCCCAGAGCGTGAAGGTCGCGTCGCGGATCCAGGTGTAGCGGTAGTCCCAGTTGCGCTCGCCGCCGGGGGTCTCGGGGAGCGAGGTCGTGAGCGCCGCGACCATGCCGCCGGTCGGCGCGTACATCAGACCCTTCAGGGTCAGGGCCGAGCGCTGCAGTTCGTTGCGCCAGGGGTGGTCGGGGAACTTGCCCCGGGCGAGCCAGCGGCGCCACGCCTGCCCGGTCTCGTAGATCCGGCGTGCAGCCTCGCCGGCGTGTCCGGGCAGCTTGGCCTCGTCGGACCAGGTCGAGCGCGCAGAAGGCGTTCTCGTCGGTGCCGAGCCGGCGGACCCCCCAGATCCGGCCGTCGCGGAGCTCGAGATCCATGTCCGCCTGGAGGCGGAGCGGCATGTCGCCGATCATGGCCGTGGCGACGCCGAGCTCGCTGTCGAGGTCCCACTCGACCTTGCTCGCGCCCGTAGTCGGGGAAGGCGTCACAGACGAGCTCGATCTCGGCGTGGCCCTCCGGGCAGTGCGCCCAGCGCGCGAGCATCTTGTCGGCCTGCAGCCGGTTGCGGCCGCTGTGGCTCTCGATGCCCTCGATCAGCATCGCGTCCCGGACGATCACCCAGCCGCTCTCGGTCGCCCACGTCGTCTCGATCACGTTCGTGCCGGGCTCGTAGCGGCGAGCCACCGGAATCCGCTCGTCGGGGGAAAACCGCAGGGCTCCCGCGGAGCGGTCGAGCAGCGCTCCGAAGATGCTCGGCGAGTCGAAGCGGGGCAGGCACAGCCACTCGATCGAGCCGCTCGAGCTGAGTAGCGCGCCCGTCTCGCAGTCGGAGAGGAACCCGTAGGAGCCGATTCGCGGGAACCGGTCCGAGCAGGCGGGGCTTTTCGGCTGGTCGGTGCTCACGATCCCGGCGCGACCCTACTTGCCCCGGAAGTCGGGTGGGCGGCCCTCGAGCAGTGCCTCGACTGCCTCGATCCGATCCTCGGTGGCCATCGCCTCCGCGAACAGCTCGCGCTCTCGGGCGAGGCCCGCCTCGAGCGTCGACTCGTCGGCCTCGACGATGGCCCGCTTGGCGATCCGGAGGGCGATCGGGGGCCGCTCGGCGATCTCCTCGGCGAGCGCCGTCGCCCGCTCCAGGCAGCGGCGCTTGTCGGCGAGGATGTTGGCGAGGCCCCAGTTGAACGCCTGCTTGCCGCTCATCCGCCGGCCCGAGAGCACGAGTTCCATCGTCCGCTGCTTGCCGATCACTCGCGTCAACCGCTGCGTCGCTCCGCCGGAGGGGATCAGGCCGAAGGTGATCTCGGGGATGCCGAAGGTCGTCAGCTTCTCGACCGCGAGCAGGTCGCAGGCCAGGGCCAGCTCGCAGCCGAACGCGAGCGCCCAGCCGGTGACGGCGGCGATGATCGGCGTGCCGATCGCCTTCAGGCGGGTCCAGAAGTCCGTCATGAAGACGTCGACCGGAAGGTCGGTGCCGCGACCCGAGAACGCGCGGATGTCGTGCCCCGTCGCGAAGTACTCGGGGGTTCCGGTGAGGACGATGCAGCGGACGGCGGGATCGCGGTCGAGTCCCTCCAGCGCCCCGATCAGCGCCTCGGCGAGATCGGGCGTCACCGCATTGCGGGTCTCCGGGCGGTTGATCCGGCAGATCCCGACCCTGCCGTTGACGGCGATCTCGACCCCGGCCACGTTCAGCTCCCCGGTTCGAACGGCAGGATCGCGTCGATCCCGGTCGCGGCCCGCCCGATGATCAGCTGTTGGATCTGCGACGTGCCCTCGTAGAGCGTCGCGACCCGGGCGTCCCGGAGGTACCGCTCGACCGGGTGCTCGTCGGAGTAACCCGCTCCCCCGTGTACCTGGATCGCAGTGTTCGCGCATTCGACCGCCGACTCCGTCGCGAACAGCTTCGCGATCGAAGTCTCGGTCGTGTCGGGCTCGCCGGCGTCCTTGAGCAGGCCCGCCCTGAGGACGAGGAGCCGTGCCGCGTCCCGCTTGACCACCATCTCGGCGATCATCGCCTGGACGAGCTGGAAGCGTGCGATCGGGACGCCGAACTGCTCCCGCTCCTGCGCGTACTTGACCGACGAGTCGACGCAGCCGTCGCAGATGCCGACGCAACCGGCCGCCACGGAGTAGCGACCGAGGTCGAGGGCGCTCATCGCGATCTTGAAGCCGTCGCCGATCTCGCCGAGTACCGCGTCGTCGGGAACCTCGACCGCGTCGAGAGCGAGCGACGCCGTGTCGGAGGAGCGAAGCCCGAGCTTGCCGTGGATCTCCTGGGAGGAGAAGCCCTCGGAGTCGGTCGGGACGAGGAAACAGGCGAGGCCGCGATGCGCCTTGTCGGGATCGGTCTGGGCGAACAAGAGCGCGACATTCGCGACGTTGCCGAGCGAGATCCACATCTTCTGGCCGCTGATCCGCCAGCCGCCCTCGATCCGCTCGGCCCGCGTCCTCATCGACGCGGCGTCCGAGCCCGAGTCCGGCTCGGTCAGGCCGAAGCACCCGAAGAGTTCTCCGCTGCAGAGCCCGGGCAGCCAGCGCTGCTTCTGCTCCTCGGTTCCCCAGCGTTCGATCGAGCCGCCGACCAATGACGTCTGAACCGAGATGACGGTCCGTGCCGCGCTGTCGGCGCGCCCGATCTGCTCGACGATCAGCGCGTAGCTGACGTAGCCGAGCCCGCCGCCGCCGTAGGCCTCCGAGACCGGCGCCCCGAGGTAGCCCATGTCGCCCAACCGGCGGGCGAGTTCTGCGTCGAAACGCGCCGCCCGGTCGCTCTCGCGGATCCGCGGGAAGATCACGTCGTCGGCGAACCGGCGGGCGGTCTCCGAGATCAATTGCTGCTCGTCGCTGAGCGTCAGGTCCACGGTCAGTCGCTCGCGGCGCTCCGCTCGGCGTCGACCGCTCGCCGCAACGCCTCGGTCGCCAGCTCGGATGCGGGGCCGCCGACGATCGGAAGCGGGATCCCCTCGACCGCGGAGATCGGTTGGATCTCGCGATTCGTCGAGGCGAGGAAGGCCTCCTTCGCGGCGAGGAGGTCGTTGCGGCTGTAGGTCCCCTGCGACACCGGAAGCTCCTCGATCAGGACGTCGCGGGTGATCGAGTCGAGGATTCCCGCGTTGAGGCTCGGCGTCCGCAGATCGCCGTCGGAGGCCGTGAAGAAGATCGAGGAGGTCGGCGCCTCGAGGATCACGCCGTCGGGCCGGATGTAGACCGCCTCGTCGGCGCCCCGGGAGGCGGCGATCCGGCTCGCCTGCATGTTGGCGGCGTAGGAGAGCGACTTGACGCCCGCCAGGATCTCGCTCGGGGAGAGCTCGATCAAGGCGATCGAGGCGCTGGGAGCGAACGGCGTCAGCTCCTCGATCGTCAGCACGCGCCGGCCGCCGCGGGTGACGATGACCCGCAGGCAACCGTCCGGGGCGCCCCCGCGCTCGAGCAGGGCCGTGATCTCGGCCTCGAGGGCCTCGCGGTCGAACTCCAGCTCGATGGCTGCGGCCGAACGCCCGAGGCGGTCGAGGTGGGCCTGCAGCCGGAAGGGGTGGTTGCCGTAGAGCTTCAGCACCTCGAAGGCGCCGTCTCCCCGGACGAGCCCCTCGTCGAGGATCGAGATCTTGGCGTCGTCGGGGTCGGTGATCGCTCCGTCGACGCTTGCGAGGATCGCTTTTGCCACGCTCCGAAGATACCTCCCTTATGGTGAAGGCAGCGCATGGACTACATCCTCATCACGCTCGGGATGGTCGCCTTCATCGTCGGGGTTCTCGTGCTGCTCGCGCGTGCCTACCCGGGCAACGGCTCCGACCTCGTCGACTGGACCCCGACCCGCGACTACGAGACCGAGTTCCAGCTCGAGCAGGACGACATCGCCCAGATGATCGCCGCCCAGAACGACTATCGGCGTCGCCGGGGCGCCCCCGAGCTGACCGAGCAGGACGCCGAGCGGATGGGCCGCGAGGACCAGCAGATCAGGCAGCGCGGGCGCATGGATCCGGAGTCGCTTGCGGAACTCGATCGTGAGTTGCGCGAGAACCCGGGCTCGGGTCGCGACGAGCAACCGAGCTGAGCGGACTGCGGCAGGGACCTTGGCGCGAGCGTTGATCGTCGGATGCGGCTGCCACGGGCGTGGGCTCGGCGCGGCCCTTCGCGACGAGGGCTGGGCGGTCCGCGGGACGTCGCGCCGCCCGGAGGGGGTCGCGGCCATCGAGGCGGCCGGCCTGGAGGCGGCGGCGGCCGACCCCGATCGCGTCGGGACGATCCTCGATCAGGTCGGGGACGTGGCGGTGATGATCTGGCTGATGGGTTCGGCAACCGGCTCCGCGGACGAGGTGGAGGCGGTCAACGTGCTGCGCCTGGAGAGCCTGCTCGAGAAGCTCGTCGATACGCCGGTGCGGGGATTCGTCTTCGAGGGTGCCGGAACCGCGTCCGAGCAGGTCCTGGCGGCCGGCGCCGCCCTCGCCGAGCGGGCGTCCCGGACCTGGATGATCCCCGTCCGCGTCGTCACCGGGTCGCGCGACGACGCCGATGCGTGGGGGGCCGCCATGCAGGAGGCGGCGACCTCGGTCCTGAGCGGCTAGCGCTCGAAGATCTGGTCGGGCGGAATGGTGTCGTCGGGCCCGTTGCGGCCGAAGTCGACGTCGCGGGGCGAATCCTGCTGAGCGTCCGCCTGGGCCCAGGGGGCGGTGTTCTCGACGGGGATGTCGCGGTTGTCGACGCCGGTGACCACGGTCGCGAAGGCGACCACGACAAGGACCATGACGCCGACGGCGATTCCGTAAACGATCAGGCGCTTGCGGGCGCTGGCGCCGTACTGCTGGCCGATGACGGCCCGGCGTTTGTCGTTGCCCATGGCGTCGAGATCGGACTCCCCGTCCGATTCCGCCCCGTCCTGCTCGTACCACGTCGGCTTCCCTGCAGCCACGGGTCGGAGCCTACTGCGAAGCCCGCCGGTCTTCCACCCCCGAAACTCGTGTCAGCTGACGACGGGCAGCCCGTGCTTCGCGATCACGCGGTCGTAGTTGAGCCCGAAGATCTCGATCACGTCCTCGACGTCGCCTTCGGATTCGATCCGGCGCGCGGCGAACCCGGGCTTGCCGGGAAAGACGGGGTGGAAGTCGACCTGGCCGCGGTCGTGGAGGTCGTGGAAGAGCGCCTTGGGGAGCCCGAAGTGAGCCGCGTGATCGCCGTGCAGGTGGCCGATCTCGCGCTTGCCGACGCGGAGCGAGAGCTCGCCCCGGCTTCCCGTCGTCGCCTCGACTCCAGGCCAGGCGGTCACCTCCGTGACGATCCTGTCGCCGGCTCCCGGATACCCGTTCATTTCGTCGCTCCTCTCGCTTCTGCGTGGTCGAGACAGCAAGCTACAAGTTGAAGTGAACTTGAAGTCAAGGCCGGATTCTGATTCGCTGACCTCCGTGTCCGAGTTGCTGACGATCACCGAGGTCGCGCGCCGCAGCGGCGTCGCGTCGTCGGCGCTGCGCTTCTACGAGGACAGGGGCCTGATCGAGTCGGAGCGTGCCGGCTCGGGCCACCGGCGCTACCGACGGCCCGTGTTGCGGCGGATCGCCTTCATCGTCTTCGCTCAGCGGGTCGGACTGACGCTCGACGAGATCGGGTCCGAGCTCGACAAGTTGCCGCCCGGCCGGGTTCCGAACCGGCGCGACTGGTCGCGGCTCTCGTCGGGATGGGGCGCTCGGATCGACGAGCGGATCGAGGAGCTCGAGCGACTCAAGTCGGGGCTGACCGAATGCATCGGCTGCGGCTGCCTGTCGCTCGACCGGTGCAAGCTCGCGAATCCCGACGACCGCGCCGCCGGCAGCGGTCCCGGCCCCCGCTACTGGATCTCCGGGCCGCCGTCGAGCCGCTCGAAGAAGAGCTGAAGCATCCGGGCCGTCGCGCCCCAGATGAACGCGCCGTCGACGTCGAACGTCGGCGTTCGGAACGGCACGCCGCGGCGAATCAGGCGGCGCATCCCGTATGAGCTGCGGAGCTCGTCGAGGTCGAGCTCGATCACGCGCTCGACCTCGTGAGGGCTCAGTTCGTGGGCAAGGCGCTCGGGCACGAGGCCGACCACCGGGAGCACCTTGAACGACGTGACCACCGTCGATGTCGGGGGCAGCGCTCCGATCACCTCGACGACGCTCGGATCGAGGCCGATCTCCTCGTTCGCCTCGCGCAGGGCGCACTCGACGAGCGTCTCGCCCGGGTCCGCGCGGCCGCCGGGAAACGAGATCTCGCCGCCGTGCCTGCGCAGGTCGTGGCGGCGCTCGGTGAAGATCAGCCCCGGGCGGTCCGGCCAGCCGAAGAGTGGGACGAGGACGGCGGCGCTCTGGCTGCCGTGCGCCTGCAGCACCTCGGCCTCGGCCGGGTCGAGGAACGTCCCCGCGAGGTCCCTGCCGGAAGGGCCGGGAGCGGTCAGATGATCACCTGCACGGCGCCGCCGTCGACGCTCCAGGCCGCGCCGAGGACATAGGAGGCCCGCTCGGAGCAGAGGAAGACGATCGTCGAGGCGATCTCGTCGACCTCCGCCAGGCGACCGATCGGCCGGCCGGCACCGGCCGCCTCGAGGCCGCTCTCGCGATCGGCGTGGCCGTGCAGCTCGACCGACTGGTCGAGGAGGCCGCCGGGCTCCATCCAGAGCTCCGACTTGACCGCCCCGGGGGTCACCGCGTTGACGAGGACTCCGGAGCCCGCGAAGCGGTCGGCGAAGAGCCTCGAGAGCGAGAGCTGCGCGGCCTTCGCGACGGAGTACTCGCCGATCGGCTGGGACGGCCGCTTGCCGGCGCTCGAGGACACGTTGACGACGCGGCCCCAGCCCCTCTCGGCCATCGCCGGCAACGCCTCGCGCATCAGCCGCATCGGGGCCATCACGTTGAGCTCCCAGGCGGCGTACCAATCGTCGTCGGTGACTTCGTCGAGGTCGCGCCACGTCGCCGTGCCGGCGCAGTTGACGATCACGTCGACCTGGCCGAATCGCTCCTCGGCCGCGGCGACGATCGTGGCACCGGCATCGGGATCGACGACATCGAGCGCCAGATGGGCGGCGCGGCCGTTGGCGACCGCGCCGGCCCGACCGCATTCGGCGGCCGCCTCGGCGACCTCCGTCTCGGTCCGGGCGACGAGCAGCACCTGTCCACCCGCCTCGCAGAGCATCCTCGCCGTTGCCCGGCCGATCCCGCGGCCGGCTCCCGTGACGACGCAGGCCTTGCCCTCGAGGCCGAGGTCCATCAGGCCTCCGCGGCCCCCGCCGCTCGCAGCTCGACGTCGGCGCCGTCGACCAGCATCCGGTGGACCGGGCACTTGCCGGCGATCACCATCAGGCGAGCTCGCTGGTCCTCGTCGAGCCCGTCGGGGAGGTGCACCTCGACCTTGAATTTCGCCTTGTCCCCGAGTGCCGGGGTGCCCTCGAAATCCACCGTCACCTCGAGGCCCGAGATGTCCAATTCCTTGCGATCGGCGTACATCGCGATCGTGGTCGCCGTGCAGGAGGCCAGCGATGCGGCCAGCAATCTCGTCGGGCGCATGCCCTCGTCGGCGCCGCCGTCCTCTGGCAGCTCGTCGACGATCAGTTCGTGGCCGTCGACCGTGACGGTGTGCGACAGCCCGGAGCGCCGGCGGGCGACCGCACGGCTCACTTGCCGCGGCCCTCGAACAGCGCCGGGTCGTCGACGTCCGCGAAGCGCGCCATCGCGTAGACGAGGTCGGCGGCGCGGTTGAGGTAGGCGAGGACGGTGCCCGATGCGAGCTGATCCTCCTCGGCGAGGGCGGTGACCCGGCGCTCGGCCCGGCGCAGGATGGCGCGGGCGAGGTCGAGGGTGCCCGAGAGCGGTGTCCCGCCGGGGATCACGAACTTGGGCGGAAGCTCGACCCGGTCCATGTACCTGTCGATGACCGGCTCGAGGTCCTCGACCATCGACTCCGTCACCCGGCTGATGCCGTCCTCGAGGCGGTCGGATGCCTCCGGCGCCGCGGCCAGTTCGGCGCCGGCGACGAACAGGTCCCGCTGCAGGTCGAGGATGTCGGCGGCGACCTCGGCCTCCTCGGGACCGCACATGGAGCGGGCAACGCCGAGCGCCGAGTTGGCCTCGTCGACGGTGCCGTAGGCGTCGATCCGGTCGTCCGACTTCGGCCTCCGGCCGCCGTACCAGAGGCCGGTGCTGCCGTCGTCGCCCTTGCGCGTGTAGATCTTCAAGTGATCAGTTCCCGTCGCCCGACAGGGGGTTGAAGGCGAGGCCGGTGAGCAGCTTCGGGAAGAAGTAGGTCGACTTCGGCGGCATCGTCTCGCCGGCGTCGGCGACGGCCCGGACCTGATCGACCGGGGTGGGGCGGAGGAAGAATGCGGCCTGGGCCTCCTCGCGCTCGAGCCGGGCGACGGCCTCGTCGAAGTCGGAGCAATACGACAGTCCGCGCTTGGCGGCGATGTCGTCGGTGCTCATGCCGAGCGGCCCCTTCAGGATGAGCGCTTCGAGGGCGGCGGCGTCGAGGGTCCTGAAGGCCTCGGAGCTGCCGGGGAGGGCCGCTTCGAGCACCGACTCGTCCTTCAGGCGGAGCCGGTAGGGCTGCCGATGGAAGGCGTCCATGTAGCCGAAGGCGATCGTGCCGTAATCGTCCGGAGGGACGAGGTCGGCGGGGTTCTCGATCGGCTCGAGTTCGAAGAGTTCGAACATGGTGTCGCGCAGGGCGACGCGGCGTTTGTCATCGAGGTCGTGCAGGAGGCGATGGGTGGCGAAGACGCTGAGCCCCGGGTCCTCGAGGGAGACGAGGCAGGCGAGCGTGAAGCTTGCGTCGTCGCCCGCGGCGGCGCCGACCTCGTCGGCGTAGCTGCGGGCCGTCTCGTAGCGGTGATGGCCGTCGGCGATCAGCAGCTCGGAACCCTCGAGCACGCCGGCGACGGCGTCGTGGACGTCGCCGTCGGCGATCGGCCAGGCGCGGTGGACGGTGCCGTCGGGGTCGGTGATCTCGCAGAAGGGGGCGTCGGTCAGCGCCGGGGCGATCACGCTCCAGGCGTCGCCGCCGTGGAGGACGAAGATGGGGGAGAGGTTGTGGCGGGTCGCCCTGGTGAGCCGGAGGCGGTCCTCCTTCGGTCCCGGCTGGGTGCGCTCGTGCGGACGGATCAGCCCGGCGCCGTAGTCGGTGACGGCGATCCGCGCCATGAAGCCGCGACGCGTCCTGCGGCCGCCGTCGGGGGCCGTGTAGTCCTGCTCGAGCGCCCAGATCGTCGGTTCGGATTCCGAGGTCAGGACGCCCTCCTCGCGCCACGCCGTGAGCAGCGCGGCCGCGTGCTCGTAGATGTCGGAGCCGTCGGCGGTCCGAGGGAGATCGAGCTCGACGACGTTGTACGGGGAGCCGGCGACGAGGCGCTCGCGGGCGGAATCGTCGATCACGTCGTAGGGGGGAGCGGCGACGTCGGCGGGGTCGACCCGCGCGGGGTCGTAATGCAGGGCGTTGAACGGTCTGACGTCGGCCATCGGCCCCGGAGCCTAGATCAATCGGGATCGAGGCCGGAGAATGCGACCCGTCATCATTCCGTCCGGTCGGTTAGGGAACATCTGTTCGTAATGAAACGAGACAGAAGCGAAGCCGAGGTGAGAACGGTGAAGGCAATGCAGAGTGAGTACAGAAAACTGAGAAGCGCGGCCCACGCCAACGAGCGCGCCGAATTCGAGCGGTTGTCGAGAGATCCGACGTTCAGGCACTTCCTGGCGTTGTGCATCTCCGAGCGCGCCGCGTCCGATATCGGCCCGGTGGAGATCCGCAGCGCCGATCCCGAGGTGGCGACGCTGGCGGCCCATTGGTTGCGACGCCTCTCGAACGGACGGGTCGATTACAGGCTCCAGTTCGACGAGGGTGCCGACGTGGTCGAGCTCGTGCGGTTCTGGACGGTCCGTCTGGGCGTCAGCCAGGACAAGATCCGGCTGCAGCGCTGGTTCCACGATCGTTCCGAAGCGCCTCGTCGGGCGAAGGCGCCCCACGGCGTGATCACTGTCCGCAGCAGCAACGCCGACCTCAGGATCAGGCTCCACGGCTGGATGCAGCGGATCCGCGAGGAGGGCTTTCCGGACGTCGAGCAGGAGGAGTTGTTCGACGTCCAGGCGGTCTAGACTGCCGTCGGCCTCGGGGCGTAGCGAAGCCTGGTAACGCGCCTGCTTTGGGGGCAGGAGATCCCCGGTTCAAATCCGGGCGCCCCGATTGCCGCCCCGCTGAATAGTCTTTCGCGACGTGAGCCGGCCGGCAGCGAACGGGCCGGACATCCCAACCGTCCAAACAGGTGAAGGTCGATTCGGGCGTTGGGCGTAATCTTCGCGTCGTGGTGAGCGGAGAGGGGACAGAGGGAACGGCCCCGGTCGAGTCGGTCGCCGGATCCGACGAGTCGGCGGCGCGCGGCAAGAAGGCTCGCGAAAAGGCCTCAAGGTCGACTCACGCCGACTGGGCTCCTGCGTCGGACCGACCCGATCCCGTCGACGTTCTCGAGTCCCAGGCGGTCGATCGCGTCCAGGAGCTCGTGCCGATCAGGTACGGGCGGATGATCGTCTCGCCGTTCACCTTCTATCGCGGCGCAGCGGCGATCATGGCGGCCGACCTCGGCGTCACTCCCCAGACGGGAATCACGGCACAGCTGTGCGGGGATGCCCATCTCTCGAACTTCGGGGGCTTCGCTGCGCCCGACCGCGGTCTGATCTTCGACATCAACGACTTCGACGAGACCCTCCCGGGTCCGTGGGAGTGGGACCTGATGCGGCTCGTGGCGAGTATCGAGATCGCCGGCCGCGACCGCGACTTCGGCCGCAAACAGCGCGCCCTCGCCGTTCAGTCGGCCGCCCACGAATACCGGGATCAGATGCGCAGGCTGGCGAAGCTGGGCAACCTGGAGGCCTGGTACGAGCGGGTCAACCTCGACCTGCTGCGGACCCGATTCGCAGGTGAGGTCGACGCCGACGCCATCGCCCTCTTCGACAAGAACGTCGCGAAGGCGAAGCGCAAGGACTCGGTCCGCGCGTTCCAAAAGCTCACGGAGGTCGTCGACGGCCGCCTGCGGATTCGCAGCGATCCGCCCCTGATAACGCCGTTCGACGAGCTATACGGAGCGGAGGAGTCGGCGCGGTCCGAGGGCGAGATCAGGCGGATGTTCGACGAGTACAAGGGCAGCCTGTCGCGCGGTCTGCGCCACATGCTCGACCGCTACACGTACGTGCATGCCGCTCGCAAGGTGGTCGGGGTCGGCAGCGTCGGCACAAGGGCCTGGATCGTCCTGTTCATCGGCCGCGACCAGGGCGACCCGCTCTTCCTGCAGCTGAAGGAGGCGCAGCGATCGGTGCTCGAGCCCTACACTCGCAAGAGCGCCTACGACCTGCAGGGCCGCCGTGTGGTCGAGGGCCAGCGGATGATGCAGGCGGCCGGCGACATCCTGCTCGGCTGGATGAGGGTTCGGGGTTTCGACGGGCCGGTGAGGGACTTCTACGTTCGCCAGCTTTGGGATGCGAAGGGCTCGGCTCAGATCGACCTGATGGCTCCGCGGACGATGGCCGTTTACGCGCGGCTGTGCGGCGGGGTGCTGGCGAACGCCCACGCCCGATCCGGCGATCGGATCGCCATCGCCTCCTACCTCGGCGGCGGCGAGAAGTTCGACCGGGCGATGGTCGACTTCGCCGCCAGGTACGCCGATCAGA
>CAWBRN010000002.1:0-29105 GCA_963791335.1 uncultured Solirubrobacterales bacterium | reverse complement strand
TTGGGGTGGAGGAGAGGGCCATGCCCGATCCGATCGCCGAGACCGACGACATGAGGATCGAGGCATCAGCCCCCGAAATGAGCACTGACACCGACATGAGCACTGAATCTGCGGACCCGTTCGGCGACGAGCTGCGCGAGCTTGAGGAGAAGGCCGTCGCCGACGAGCCGTCCCCGGTCGCCGAGCAGGAGCCTGAAGTCGTTCCCGCCCCCGCCCCGGAGGCCGATGCCACGGAGGCCGATGCCCTGGCCGGCAAGCTCGACAAGGAGGAGCTGCGTCGTGCGGTCAAGGGGGCGAATGCCGAGGAGGACGAGGCCGACGACGACGGGCGTCGCTCCGCCGACGACCTGATCGGGCCGACCATGCGAAAGCGTCATCCCTACGCGCCGGAACCCGTCGAGCCCGGCAAGACCAGCACGATGAAGGTCTTCGCGTTCGCCAACCAGAAGGGCGGAGTCGCCAAGACCACGACCACCCTGAACCTGGCGGTCGCGCTCTCGGAGTCGGGTCACCGCGTGCTCGCGGTCGATTTGGATCCTCAGGGCAACCTGACCATGAGCCAGGGGATCGATCCGGACACGGTCGAGAAGAGCCTCTACCACGTGCTCGTCGACCGGATGCCGCTCAAGGAGATCATTCAGCACCGTGAGATCGACATCGCGGTCGCGTCGATCGATCTCGCCGGCGCCGAGATCGCGATGAGCACGCAGATCGGCCGTGAGCGGTCTCTGCAGAAGGCGCTCGCCCAGGTCGCCGACGATTACGACTTCGTCTGCATCGACACGCCGCCCAGTCTCGGGCTGCTGACGATTAACGCGCTGACCGCGGCCGACAAGGTGATCGTGCCGGTTCAGTGCGAGTACCTGTCGATGCGCGGCCTGGTCCAACTCCAGAACACGCTGGAGATGATCCGCGAGAACCTCAATCCCGACGTCCAGATCGAGGGCATCCTGCCGACCATGCTCGACACGAGGACCATTCATGCGAAGGAGGCGGTGGAGATCCTCGAGGAGAACTTCGGCGAGCTCGTCTTCAAGTCGAGGATCCGGAAGGCGATCAAGTTCGCCGAGGCCCCAGTGAAGGGTGCCTCCGTCCTGAAGTACGATCCGCAGAGCAACGCGGCGCAGTGCTACCGCGATCTGGCGGAGGAGGTTCTGGAACATGGCGCGAAGGAATAAGCGGGCAAGCATGAGAGAGGGCCCACTCGCCGACCTGTTCCGGTCGACCGAGGAGCCGGACGACCCGCCCGAGCCCCCGGCTCGCCCCGATTCCCGCCGCAAGCCCGCGGAGGAGGCCGAGACGACCGTTGAGCCCGTCGCCGAGCGTGAACCGGAGCCGGAGCCCGCGCCGCGGGATCCCGAGCCATCGTATGAGCCTGACGTGCGGGCACAGACCGCCCGTCCGGCGAAGGATCGCCTGCGCGACGTCTTCTCCAGCGACCCGAACGACCGGGAGCCCGCGTACGGGCGCTCCGATTCGTCCCGGATCCCGGCCACGGCGACGCCTCAGGTCAACGATCCGCTGATCCGCGTGGTCGGCGTCGGCGGCGGCGGCGTGAACGCCGTCAACCGCATGGTCGAGGCCGGCATCACCGGCGTCGAGTTCATGGCCGTCAACACCGATCTTCAGTCCCTCCAGCAGAGCGCCGCCGATCTGACGATCCACATCGGCGGCGGAGTCACCCGCGGCCTCGGCTCGGGCTCCGATCCGGAGCTCGGCTATCGCGCGGCCTTCGAGGAGCAGGACCGGATCAAGCGCATGCTCAAGGGCTCCGACATGGTCTTCGTCGCAGCCGGAGCGGGAGGCGGCACCGGAACCGGTGCCGCACCCGTGATCGCACGACTCGCCCGCGACGTCGGCGCACTGACCGTCGGCATCGTGACGAGGCCGTTCGGCTTCGAGGGCACGCGTCGCGCCAAGCAGGCGGAGAAGGGCATCGACGCCCTCGCCGGTGAGGTCGACACTCTGATCGTCGTCCCCAACGACCGTCTGCTCTCAGTGCTCGAGCGCAACACCTCGATGGTCGAGGCCTTCCGGGTCGCCGACGACGTCCTGCGACAGGGCGTCCAGGGCATCTCGGACCTGATCACGCTCCCGGCATTGATCAACCTGGACTTCGCCGACGTCCGCACGACGATGCGCGATGCCGGGCCGGCGTTGCTCGGGATCGGTATGGGCATCGGCGACACGCGCGGCAGCTCGGCGTCCGAGCGGGCGATCTCCTCGCCGTTGCTCGAGACCTCGATCGAGGGCGCACGCTCGATCCTGCTCTCGATCACCGGCGGTCGCGACCTCTCGCTCGTCGAGATCTCGGAGGCCGCACGGGTCATCCAGGAGGCGGCGCATCCCGAGGCCCACATCATCTTCGGCGCGAACGTCGACGAGACCCTCGACGAACAGGTCTGGGTGACGGTGATCGCCACCCGCTTCGACGCCCGTGGCCGACGTGCCGACGGCAGTTCGACCGGAGTGAACCGATCGACGGCGCGGCCGTCCTCGCGGCGCTCTTCCGACGAGCGGTCTCCGTCCAAGCGAGTGCCGGGCTACGAAGAGCGTCCCGCCGACCTCGGTATAGACGTTCCTGAGTTCATCCCGAACTAGGCGACCGATGGGCCGGACCCGCCCGTGAGCCGCGGCGTCGTCGCCGGCGGCCATCCGGCGACCGCCGAGGCCGGCGCCTGGGCGCTGCGTGAGGGCGGCAACGCCGTCGATGCCGCGATCGCGGCGGTCGTCGCCTCGCTCTCCGCCGAGAGCCCCCTGACGGGCCTCGGTGCGGGCGGCTTCATGCTCGTCCACAGACCGGGTACCGAACCGCAGTTGCTCGACTTCTTCGTCGCCGCGGGCGGCCTCGGCGGCGATGAGCGCTGGGCCGAGCTCGATCCGGTCACGATCGACTTCGGCGATACCACGCAGGTCTTCAACGTCGGCGTCGCATCGTGCGGCGTGCCCGGCGTCCCCAGCGGGCTGGCCGCCGCGGCCGAGCGGTTCGGATCGATGCCGCTCGCCGATCTTGTCGTTCCCGGTGTCGGGCTCGCCAGGGACGGCGTCGAGGTCAATCAGCAGCAGGCGTATCTGTTCGAGCTCCTCGAGCCGATCCTCGCGCGGGAGCCCGCAGGCGCCGCCGTTTACGCGCCTGAAGGCCGGATGCTGGGTCTCGGCGGCGTCGTCCGGTTCCCCGAGCTCGCCGAAACGCTCGAGCGCTTCGGCACCGAGGGCCCGGCCCCCTTCTACCGCGGCGACATCGCCGCCGCGATCGCCGCGAAGGTCGAAGGAGAGGGCGGGACCGTCGGCGCCGCCGACCTGGCCGGCTACGAGACGGCGGCCCGCGAGCCCGTCCGGGCCGAGTTCGCCGGCTGCGAGATCCTCACCAATCCGCCGCCGTCATCGGGCGGGGTCCTGATCGCGTACGCGCTCGAATTGCTCACGCGGATCGGCAGGACCGACGCGGAGAGCGTCGTCTCCGTCATGGAGCGGGCGCAGGAGGCGAGGACACCGGAGTTCGTCGCCGGGCTCTACGAGCCCGGGTTCAGCCGTAGGTTCCTGGCCGACCGGCTCGGGTCGACCACGCACATCACGGCCCTGGACGGCGAGGGCGGCTGCGCAAGCGTCACCTGTTCCAACGGCTCCGGCTCCGGCGTGTTCGTCGACGGCACCGGGATCCAACTGAACAACATGCTCGGCGAGGAGGATCTGAACCCGCTCGGCTTCCATTCGACCGTCGCGGGCCGGCGGATGCCGTCGATGATGTCGCCGACGGTCGCGCTGCGCGACGGTGAACTCGTCCTCGGGCTCGGCAGCGGCGGCTCGAACCGGATTCGCTCGGCCGTCTCGCAGACGATCATTCGCTACCTGGGCGAGGACATGACGCTCGAGAGCGCCGTCGATGCGCCCCGTGTCCATTTCGAGGGGGGAACGGTCCATGCGGAGCCCGGAATCGACTCAGGGGCCCTGGGAGCGCTCGAGAAGCAGGGTCACCGGGTGGTGCGATGGCGCGGTCCCAGCCTCTACTTCGGCGGCGTCCACGCCGTCGGCGCCAATCGCGGCGAACCCGAGGCGGCGGGGGACAGCCGCCGCGGCGGCGCCGTCGCCTGGGCCTGACGGGCTGCGCGGCTACTCGATTTTCGGAATTGTTCCCGGCTTGTGGCCGTTGCTGCGGGCGCGATCGGCGTCCCGGCGGGCCCGCTCGAGGCCCGTGAGCAGGCGGCGGAGCGAGCCGGTCAGGGCCTGCAGGCGCTCGCGCTCGTCCTCCTCCTCGAGCAGGAGCTGCTTGTCGAGCGGTGGCATCTCGATCTGCGCGGCGATCGGGTACGCCGAGGTGGACGCTTCGGCTCGGGAGGGGTCGGCCCCGACCGCCTCGAGGAGCTTCGCGAAGGCCTTGCGCGCCTCCGCGAGCTCCGCCGCGAACTCGTCGGCCGAATCGTCGACGTCGATCATCTCGACGAGCGCCGCCGGCCAGTCGTCGGCTTCGAAACGCTCCAGAACGCGGAACGGTGCCTCGCCGCGGACGACGATGTCCATGCGGCCGTCGTCGTGGCGCTCGACGACGTCCGCGACGAGCGCGCTGCAGCCGATCGAACGGGCGCCCTCCTCGTCCCTGAGGATGATTCCGAAGGGCAGGTCGCGCTCGATGCAGTCGCCGATCATCAGCCGATAACGCTCCTCGAAGATGTGCAGCGGGACGCGCTCGGCCGGGACGAGCGCGAGCGGAAGCTCGAAGATCGGCAGCTCGCTCGGGTCGGTCTCCGCCACGCAGCCGATGATAAGGACCACGCGACCCCCGCCCGTTGGGGACAATGGGCGGGATGAGCTCATCGATCGACTTCGAGCGGGAGGGTCTGCTCGACGGCCTGGCCGGCGACGAGCGCGAGAGCCGCCTCGCGTTGCTGGAACGCCTCGCCGACGACGGCGCCGAGGTGGAAGAGCTCCGGGACGCCATCGACGGTGGTCGTCTCGCTCTGATGCCGCTGGAGCGAATGCTCGCCGGGCGCCCGCGCTACACGCCGGAGGAGATCTCGGAGCTGTCCGGCGTTTCGATCGACGAGCTGGAGCGTCAGTGGCGCTCGATCGGGTTGGCGGTGCCGAACCGGGACGAGGCGGTGATGAGCCGCGAGGACCTCGACGCCGCCAACCGCATGCGGTCGATCCTCGACGCCGGCCTCGCCCCCGAACAGCTCGCCGAGCTCGGCCGGACGATCGCCGTTGCGATGTCACAGTTCGCCGCGGCGTCCCGCCAGGTGGTCGGCGGCGCGTTCGTCGGTGAGGGAGGCGCCGAGGACGAGGTCTCCGACCGCGTCGCCGAGGGAGCCGGGGGTTTAATACCTACCGTCGGGCCGACCCTCGACTACGTCTATCGGCGACACCTCCGCGAGCAACTGCGCCACGCCGCGTTCGACGAGGAGGGTGACAACCGGGTCGGCGCCCTTCCCGACGCCGGCATGATCGCGATCGGCTTCGCCGACCTCGTCGGTTTCACGAAGCTCGGCGAGCAACTCCTCCCCGAGGAGTTGGGGCGCGTCACGGGTCGGCTCGAGGAGGTCGCCCGCGAGGTCGCGCACGGCCCCGTCAGGCTCGTGAAGCTGATCGGCGACGCGGCCATGCTCGCCTCGGCCGACACCACGGCGCTGCTGGAGGCGATGCTCGAATTGGTCGATACCATGGCCGCCGAGGACGAGGAGTTCCCGCTCGTCCGTGCCGGGGTCGCCTACGGGTCGGCCTTCACGAGGGGTGGCGACTACTACGGGCGGCCAGTCAATCTTGCGAGCCGCATCACCGAGGCCGCCCGGCCCGGCAGCGTGCTCATCGGGCCCGGCGTTGGCGAGCACATCGATCCCGACGGCTACCGGATCTCCAAATCGGTTCGCAAGCACCTCAAGGGCATCGCTGGGAACGTCGAGCTCAGCCGCGTGCGAAGGCTCGAAGGCGACTCCGGCGACGACGCGGAGTGATCCGCCCGCGCGGCTCCCTCGCAGTACCGCTCGTCGACCGGATTCACGAAACGGAAGCTGCCTGACCGATGCTGCTGCTTGTTCTGTTCGCGCTGCTCGCGGGCGCCGGCACGGCCCTCTCCCCGTGCGTCCTGCCGATCCTTCCGGTGGTCCTGTCCGCTGGCGTCACCGGCGGACACAGGCGCCCGCTCGGGATCGTCACCGGCCTGACGCTCTCGTTCACGTTCGCCGCGGTCGCACTCGTCTACCTGATCGATGCGCTGGGCCTTCCCGACGACATCCAGCGGGTGATCGCGATCGTCGTCCTGTTCGGGTTTGGGATCGCATTGATGGTGCCGCCGGTCGGCGACCGGATCGAGGCCTGGATCTCGCGGATCGTCGGTGCGCCCCGGATGCGCAGCGGCGAGGGATTCGGGTCGGGGCTGCTGCTCGGCGGTGCGCTCGGTCTGGCCTACTTTCCCTGCGCAGGACCGATCCTCGCCGGGGTGATCACGGTATCCGCGGCCCAGGACTTCACGGTCGGCCGCCTCCTCGTTGCTCTCGCTTACGCGATCGGCTCCGCGGCCGTGCTCTACGCAATGCTCATCTTCGGCCGGCGATTCACCGATCGCCTCAAGGGACACCAGCGCCAGATCCAGATGGCGACGGGAGGGGTCATGGTCGCCGCCGCCCTCCTGATGGCGTTCAACCTCGACGTCCGCTTCCAGAACGAGATCGCGGCGGACCTCCCCGACTTCCTCGTCAATCCGACTTCCCGGCTGGAGGAGTCCGGCGCGGTCTCGAACCGCCTCGCCGGCCTCAATGCGGCAGGGCTGAACGGAGCGGCAACCGAGGGCGGTGGGGAAGAGGCGACCGCGGGCTCGAAGCTGCCGAACCTCGGCAAGGCCCCCGACATCGAGAACCCCGGGGAGTTCTTCAACACCGACGGCGAGCCCGTCTCGATCTCGGACCTGACCGCCGAGGGCAAGACCGTGCTCGTCGACTTCTGGACCTACACCTGCATCAACTGCATTCGAACCCTTCCCGAGGTGGAGTCCTGGTACCAGCGGTACGAGAAGGACGGGCTCGTCGTGATCGGCGTGCACACGCCGGAGTTCCCGTTCGAACGTGACGCGGGCAACGTCGCCGACGCGGTCGAGCGGGACGGGCTCACCTACCCGGTCGTCCAGGACAACGACTACGGGACGTGGAACGCGTTCGGCAACCAGTACTGGCCGGCCAAGTACCTGATCGATTCGAAGGGGGAGGTCCGCTACGTCCACTTCGGCGAAGGCGACTATGACCAGACCGAGGATGCGATCAGGAGCCTGCTCGCCGAGGCCGGCCCGGTCGGATCCCGCGCCGGCCCGGTCGACGCCGAGCGCGCCGATCCGAAACTGCGGACGCCCGAGACCTACCTCGGCGCCGCCCGCGCCCAGGGGTGGACGAGCTCGCCCGACGGGTCGTTGCGCCCCGGCGGCCGTGATTACGGCGATCCCGGGATGCCGCCGCCACCGAACGGGTTCACCTATTCCGGGAGCTGGGAGGTCTCCGACGAGAGCGCGAAATCGCTCGACGGCGCCCGCCTCGACACGACCTTCACCGCGCGCAGGGTCTTCCTCGTCCTCGGCTCACCCGACCAGGATCGGCAGGTCCGGGTGCTCCTCGACGGCAAACCGATCTCGGCCGCCGACGCGGGGGACGACGTCGAGAACGGTGTCGTCACCGTCGGCGCTCAGCGGCTCTACGACCTCGTCGACCTGCCGAAGGCCGGCACACACACACTGACCCTCGAGTTCGATCCGGGGATCGAGGGCTACGCGTTCACGTTCGGTTGAGAACAACCCCGGCAGTGCGTTGCCGAAACCTCTATTTCGGCGGATAGTCCGCCCTCAGAGCGGTTTCGTCTGCGGTGGCGCGAATCTCCCAGTCCATAGCAGTGAAATCTGCGCCACCGACCCTGAAGCTCCCTCGGTAGGCGGGTGAACGGTGGGCGAACGCCCCGAATCCTTCCCTCACTGCGCAACCCAACTCTCGCCGGCCGGCGAGTTCCTCGGCGGGCCGCGCCCACCGCGCGGCGTCAGTTCGTCGCCGGCTTGGTGGCCGAGAAGACGAGGTTGTAGAAGAGCTCGGGAGGGAGGTTCGGCTCCAGGAGGGCGTTGTCGACCTTCTGCAGGCTCAGGTAGCTGCGGAAGGCAAAGAAGCGCCATCGGTCGGGGATCTCGGTGGGCTCGGCGGTCGATTCGACCGTCCGCAGCCACCAGCCGTACAGGTTCGCCAGGAGCTCCTCGCCGCGGATCCGGACGTCCTCGAAGCCGGCCCCGCTGAAGGTACGCCGGATGAGGCGGGGCTCGAACGCGTGGACGTCGACCTCGGCCTCGAGGGCGTGCCCGTAATCGGGATCGGAGCCATCGCCCGTGCCGCGCTTGCCGGCGCCGACGGCACGCCGCCAGATTGGCGCCGTGGCGATGGCCGCGCGCTTCGGCAGGGCGGCGATCTGATCGCCGTAGGCCGACGGCTCGCCGCAGAACACGACGGTGCCGCCGGGCTTCAGCACCCGCAGGAACTCGGTCGCCGCGCGGTCGAGATCGGGGATGTGGTGAAGGACGGCATGGCCGAGCACCAGGTCGAAGCTCTCGTCGGGGAAGGGAAGGCGCTCGGCGTCGGTGACGACCGTCTCGACCTCGAGCCCGAGCTCGTCGGCGTTCGCCTCGAGCGCGCGCAGCATCCCTGGCGCGATGTCGGTCGCGGTCAAGCTCCCGATCACCCCGGAGGTCATCAGGTTGAGCGAGAAGTAACCGGTTCCCGCACCGATCTCGAGTGCGTGCCCCCACCTGCCCGGCTCCACGCCGAGTGCCTTGGTCAGCTTGGAGCGGACCTGGGCCCGCCCGGTCTCGGCGAAGTCGATTCCCCACTTGGAGTCGTAGGAGTCGGCGGCGAGGTCGTGATAGCGCGTGTTGGCGTCACGAATCCGCTCGGCGGTGGCGTCGGCAGCCGCTGGCATGGTCCGGGACTGTACCGTCCGCTCGCCGTGGCTTCCTCCAGCACCGAGTCCGAAAAGCGCTATCTGCAGGCCGATCAGCCAGTCGGCGTCCCGCCGCTCGAGCTGACAGGCGAGCGGACACTCCCGGACGTGCCCGAGGAGAACTACTGGTTCAGGCGCCATCTGGCCGTCTACGAGTGGATCGCGGGCCAGGTCGCGGGCATGAGCGTCGCCGACCTCGCCTGCGGTGAGGGGTACGGCTCCGACGTTCTCGCACGACGTGCGAACGACGTCGTCGGAATCGACGCGAACCCGGAGGCTCACGAGCACGCCAAGGCTCGATATCAGCGTCCCAACCTACGCTTCGAGCGCGACCTCGTCGAGAACGTCAGCGGCCCGCTCGACGCCGTCGTCTTCCTGCAGACGATCGAACACATCGAGGACGTCCCAGCGCTGCTCGCCGCGATCGGCGAGGCGGCTCCGCTCGCGTTCATCTCGACGCCCAACCGGCTGACGCTCGCCCCCGAGGGCGCCGACAAGTCCGACAACCCCTGGCATCTGCGCGAGTACACGATCGAGGAGTACCGCGGCCTGCTCGAGCCGGCGTTCGCCGAGGTCGAGATCCACGGGCTCTTTCACGCGGGCAAGCTCGCGATCCACGAGCGGGCGATCAGCCTCGGCTGGGACCGGGTCCACTCGCTGTTGCGGCTCACCAAGCCCTTCTACGACCGGTTCACGCCGGCGATCAGCTCCTCGGACTTCGTCCTGAGGGCAGGGTCCGACGCGGAGCTCAGCAAGGCGCTGGACTTCGTCGCCGTCTGCCGCGGTGAACTCGATCCCCGGCCCCGGGCCGGCTGAGCGAGGATGAGCGACGTGGAGGTCCCGGAGGGCATTGGCGACATCGCGATCGTCCTGCACTCCCACATGCCCTACGTGGAGGGCTTCGGGACCTATCCGTTCGGCGAGGAGTGGCTCTTCGACGCGGTCGTCCGGTCCCATCGTGCCGGTGCTCGAGCGCGCCCGCGACGTCACGGTCACCGTCACCCCGGTGCTCGCCGATCAGCTCGAGGACGGCGGGGTCGGCGAGCGACTCATGGAGTTCGTCCGCGAGTTCCGGATCGGCTCGGCCGAGCTCGATGCACGCGACGTCGAGCCTGCGCTCGTGCCCGCCTGCGAGGGCGAAGCGGACCGGTACCGAGCCGCACTCGCGTCCCTGGAGCGTCTGGACGGCAGCCCTCTGAAGGCGTTCTCCGACGCCTCCGCGTCGGGACGGGTCGAGCTGATCACATCCGCTGCCACCCACGCCGTCCTGCCACTCCTCGCGACCCGTCCCGGAATGTTGCTCCAGGTCGAGACCGCACTTCGCTCCCACGCGCGGCGTTTCGGTCATTCCAGCGGCTTCTGGTTGCCGGAGTGCGCCTACGAGCCGGGCCTGGAGTACCTCCTCGCCGAGTTCGGAATCGATTACTTCTGCACCGACCAGTCGGCTCACGAACCCGACCTCGTGGCCCTGCGACCGATTGCGACCGACGGCCCGGTGGCGTTCCCGATCGACTGGCAGGCCATTCAGTGGCTGTGGTCGTGGAGCGGTTATCCGTCGGATCCCCGTTACGCGGACTTCCACGCGAAGTCGCTGCGCGGTTGCCGGCCGTGGTCGATCGCCGGGGAGCCCTACGACCCGGTTGCGGCCAGCGAGCGCGCCCGCGAGCAGGGGCGCGAGTTCGCTCGCGACGTCGCGGCACGGCTGACCCGCTACCGGGATGAGTCCGGGCGTCGGGGACTGCTCACGTTCGCGATCGACACCGAGTTGCTCGGTCACTGGTGGTGGGAGGGACCGGATTGGCTGGAGGAGGTGCTGGCCGCTCTACCCGCCGCCGGGGTCCGTCCCCTGACGCTCAGCAGGGCGCTCGCCGAGCACGAACCGGAACATCGCGAGCTGCGGTCGTCGACCTGGGGGGAGGGCAAGGACCGGCGCACCTGGGACTCCCCGGCCGTCGCCGATCTCACCTGGGCGTCGCGCCGGCTCGAGCTGCGGCTGCTCCGTGAGATATCGACCGGTGACCTCCGTGGCCCGGCGCTCGAGCGTGCCGCACGCGAGCTGCTCTCGGTCCAGGCGAGCGACTGGGCGTTCCTCGACTACGGACGGAATACGGGCGATTACCCGTTCCAGCGTCTCCTCGACCACTCGCGGGCCCTATTCGAGGCCATAGAATGCGGCGCGTCGGCCGAACCGACGATGCGAAACCTGGCGCCGGACCTCACCCCGGGGCCGTTGCTCGAACCTTGAGCCCTCTCCAGCCCTTCACGTGAGCCGAGTCCTCGTCCTCTCCTGGGAATACCCGCCTCTGATCGAGGGTGGGCTGGCACGCCATGTCCGCAAGCTCTCCGAGGGGCTCGTGGAGCTCGGCATCGAGGTTCACGTCCTGACGAGGGGCGGGGAAGAGTCTCCGCGCACCGAGGTCGTCAACGGAGTCAACGTCCATCGCGTCCTCGAGCCGACGAGGCCTCGCGACCTCGGCGAGTTCGTGACCTGGGTCGAGCGCATGAACGCCGACATGCTCGCCGCCGGCGTCGAGCTCGGCGATCGCTTCCGCTTCGACCTCGTCCACGGCCACGACTGGCTCGTCGCCGCCGCGTGCGACCATCTCGCACGCCGGTTCGGCGCTCCCCTGGTCACGACGATCCACGCGACCGAGTACGGGCGTCATCAGGGCTGGGTCGAAAAGCACCCGCAGTCCTACATCCACGGCGTCGAGCGCTGGATCAGCAACCGCTCCGACCGGGTCATCGCCTGCTCGGCATACATGCGCGAGCAGATCTCCGACATCTTCGCCGTCCCCGAGGGGCGGATCGCCGTGATTCCCAACGGCATCGATCCCGACGACCTTCCGCTGGGCGAGCAGTCCGAGCTCGAGCGCCTTCGCTCGGAGTTCGCCGCGCCCGACGAGAAGCTCGTCCTCTTGATCGGCCGCCTCGTCTACGAGAAGGGTTTTCAGATCGCCCTCGAGGCCATGCCCGAGCTGATCGAACGCGTTCCCGGCACGCGGTTCCTCGTGGCCGGCTCCGGGACCCACGAGCACGAGCTCAAGAAGCAGGCCACCGAGCTGGGCCTGATGGAGCACGGCACCTTCCTCGGCTGGATCGGAGACGACGTCCTCCATCTGCTCTACCGGATCGCCGACGTCTGCGTCGTTCCTTCGATCTACGAGCCGTTCGGCCTCGTCGCGCTCGAGGCGATGGCTTCCGGCTGCCCGTGCATCGTCGCCGACACCGGCGGCCTCCGCGAGGTCGTCCCGCACGGCGAGGTCGGCTTGCGCTTCCGCACCCGCGATCCCGAGGCCCTCGGCGGCATGGTCGAGCGCGTCCTCACCGATCAGGAACTGCGGGAGGGCCTGATCGCCGAGGCCCGGGAGCACGTGCTCCGCTTCGACTGGAGCGACGTGGCCCGCCGCACGGCCGCCGTCTACGGCGAGCTGGCGAAGCCGGTCACGGTCGTCTGACGCTTCAGACCCGCGCGACCAGCAGCGCGACCACGAACCAGATCGGCAGCGCCACCCAGGTGTACATCTCGAGGCGGGGGACCCATTCCGGCAGGGTCTCGGATGCGACCGAGGCCATCCGCAGGCCGAAGGCGATGCCGGTGGCCACCGCACCGAGGATCGCGACGAAGCCCCAGACGACGATGGGCATGCCGCCGTCGCCGAACAGCCCGAACTGGCTGCCGATCGCGAGCAGGCCCAGAGAGAACCAGATCAGCGCCGCGAGTGCACTCGCCGACGCAACGGCGATCTGGCGTCCGGCTCCTTCTGGCATCGGGCCAACCTAGCTTGGTTCGTAGCCTCGCCGCTGGGTAGGGCCTCTACGTACCCGAGTAGGAGTGAGAGATTCATGAGTACCGCATTGATCATCGTTATCGCGGCCGTAGTGCTGCTGATCATCATCGCCATCGCCGTCAGTTCCAGGAACAAGGCCAAGGCGCGGGAGCGCGACGATCGCCGCCACGTTGCGGCCGAGCATCGCGAGGAAGCGACCACCAGGAGCATCTCCGCCGACAAGGAAAAGGCCGCGGCCGACGAGCAGGCAGCCAAGGCGCGGCGCCAGGCGGCCGAGGCCGAGGAACGCGCCCAGGTCGCACAGCAGGAACGGCAGGCCGCCGACGCTCATCGCGAGCGGGCCGACGAGATCGATCCCGACAGCGACGGCGAGCGATCGGTCCGCGAGGACCCGAGGACGCCGGATACGGCGCAGAGCCCCGCCGCGGAATCCCGCCGCGAGGTCTAGACCCCGAAGGACCGACTAGCGCGGCCCGGCCGGGCCGTACCCCGCCGGCTCGACCGGCTCGGGCCACTTCATTCGCTCCGGTTCGGAGCGCATGCGGATGACCCGGGCCGGCGACCCCGCGGCCACGGCGTTGGCCGGGATGTCGCGAGTGACGACGGAGCTCGCGCCGATGATCGCGTTGTCGCCGACGGTGACACCGCGGAGTATCTGGGCGCCGTAGCCGATCCAGACGTTCGAGCCGACCACGACGTCGCGCTTGTAGATCCCCTGCGTGCGGATCGGCTGCTCGACGTCGGCGACGTTGTGGTCGAAGTCGATGAACATGACCCGATCGGCGATCACGCACTGCTGGCCGATCGACACGCGCTGATACGCGGAGATCGTGCAGTCCTGCCCGACCACGGTCTTCGAGCCGATCTCGACGATCCCCTCATGGCAGCGGATCTTGCTTCCGTGACCGATCCAGACGAAGCGACCGAAGCGGATCTGACCGGTGCGGCCGGTCTGCAGCTGCAGGTGCGGGCCGAGGAAGACCATGCCGTCGGTGCGCCAGCGCCGTCCGGCTGCGGTGAGCAGGCGGCGCCAGGCCCAGCGGAAGGCCAGGCGCGCGTACTCGACGTTGAGCATGTCGTTGGCGGCGGCGAAGCGAAGCGCTGCGAGGCCGGCGCGGCGGGGCGCCAGGACCCGCCTGCCCGGGTCGCCGCCTGCTCCCTCGGGCGGGGCCGGGCTCTGCTCTGTCAACGTCTCCGCGCCCACGGGAGCGGATCATAGGCTCGGGCGTGGCATCATCAGCCGCCGATGGCCGCCGGCACCACATCCAGCGATCTCGTCGAGCGCCTGCTCGCCGGTGAGAAGCGCGCACTCGCCGGGCGATCTCGCTCGTGGAGAACGGGGATCCCGCCGGCGCCGAGCTGGTCACCGAGCTCTACCCGCGCACCGGAGCGGCTCGGATCGTCGGCTTCACCGGCCCTCCGGGCGTCGGCAAGAGCACGATGATCGGGGCGCTGGTCAAGGAGCTGCGCGCCCGCGACAGGCGCGTCGCGGTTCTCTCCATCGACCCCTCGAGTCCCTTCACGCGCGGCGCGTTGCTCGGCGACCGGATCAGGCTTTCGGAGCACTTTCTCGACGAGGGCGTCTTCATCCGCTCGATGGCCAGTCGCGGCGCCCTCGGCGGCCTCGCGGAGGCGACGCTGCAGTCGGCGCTGGTGATGGACGCCGCCGGCTTCGACGACGTTCTGCTCGAGACCGTCGGCGTCGGCCAGGCGGAGATCGACGTCGTCGACCACGCCGACACGGTCGTCCTCGCCCTCATGCCCGGCTCCGGCGACTCGATCCAGGCGCTGAAGGCCGGAGTCATGGAGATCCCGGACGTGATCGTCGTCAACAAGGCCGAGCATCCGCTGACCGACACGATGGTCCGCGAGGTCCGCACTGCGCTTTCGCTGGGGCCGACCGGCGATTGGAAGGTGCCGATCATCAAGACCGTCGCCTCCGAGGGAAAGGGGATTCCCGAGCTGCTCGACGCGATCGAGGCGCATCGCTCGCACGTAGAGGAGACGGGGACCCTCGAGGAGCGCCGCGCCCGCAACCTGCGCAGCGAGGTCCTCGGCCTCGCTGCGGCTCGGATGCGTCGCGAACTGGAACTCCGGATCGCCGAGGATCCGGAGGTCGCATCCCTGCTCGAGAGCGTCGTCCGGCGAGAGACCGACCCCGCAACCGCAGCGGCGACCCTGCTCGAACGCAGCAGGGAGCGCGGAGATGGCTGACACCGTCGAGCGACCGAAGGCCGAGGACCCGGGTTCCGGCTTCGGTCTCGCCGATGCGCGCCGTTGCGTCGGTGCGCGGGTGGAGGAGGTCGCGGGCGGGGGCGTTGGCAAGGTCCAGAGCGTCCTCGTCGACGCCGACGACGGCTCGCCGACTTGGTTGATCGTCAAGCTCGGTCGGATCGGCCGTCGCAGCGCCGTTCCGGCCAGGTTCGTCGTCGGCGCGGGCGACAAGGCGTGGGCCGCGTTTCCGCGATCGTGGATCCGCGGAGCGGCCGAGATCGATCCCTCGGCCGGGCTGACCCCCTCACAGGAACGTCAGCTCTTCGCGCACTACGGGATACCGCTCGATTCCGGGCGCCCGGCCCAACTGGCGGGGCGGGTTCCGGACGAGCTCAGCTCGCTGCCGGATTCCTAGGTCGCAGCCCCGCGTTCAGCTCTTGTCGGCTTCGGCGTCCGTACCGGCGCCGGGTTGCTCGGTTGCGGCGGATCCGGAGTCGCCCGACTCGTCTTCGGCGGCACCGGTGCGGGAGGCTTCGATTTCGTCCGAGTACGTGTGCTCGAGGGTCTTCGTGGCCATCTCGATCGCCGCGAGCACCTCGTCGAGCTCCGAGAGCTGGTTGCCGATCGACTCGGCCTCGGCCTCGATTGGGGAGCGTTCGAGCGGTTCCGGTTCGGGGCGAGTCGCGGCGGCGGGGGGAGCCGGAGGCGCGCTGGGTCAGCGGCGGCGGGTCCTCGCCGCCGAGCGCCCGGATCATCCGGTCGTGTTGGGCGAATGCGAGCCACAGGGCGGCGATGTCCTGCTTGAGCTCGGCCAGTTCCGAGTCCCGCGCCTCGAACGCCTCGTCGACGTCGGCGCGCTTGTAGCCGAGCGGTCGACGACGCAGCTTCGGCCGCTCGGGCCGACTCAGATCCGCGGCGGCATGCTCGCCGGCTGACGTTCCGCCCTCTTCTGCTCGCTCGTCCGTCAACGTGCGGCGAGTATAGGAGCCCCCGGAGGTCCTCCGATCCTGCGTGAGTGGGCCGGCGGGCATGGGCGGCCGAAACGATCACGTAGCCGAATACCCCTTTTGGTGGTACCGTCCGGCCCACGCCGGGACGGATACCGGTGCGGAGGATGGATGAAATGATCGCGGCGGAGCTGCGCGGGGGCAACAAGCCAGGTTTGAACGAGGCACTCGGATGGATCGGGTTTCGGGTTGACGACATTTATGGAGCCAGCGTTGGCAGGCTCGAGGATGTCTGGATCGATCCGGGTACCGGCGCACCGCGCTGGCTCCTCGTCAACGAGGGCGGTTTCGGCGGTCGTTCGACCCTCGTTCCATTCGGCGACGCCACTGCCGGCGCCGGCCACGTCTGGTTGCCGTACGAGCGGGACGTCGTCCGTAACGCGCCTCAGATCGAGCCCGGCGTACCGCTGACCCAGCAGGTTGAGGCAACGCTCCGCAATCACTACGCCGCGAACGCGACGGCCGCTGTCGCACACGGATCTTCGTCGAGCCGGACCGCGGGTCAGCCCCGTGCAACCGTGCGGCTCGCATCCGCCGAATCGATCCCGCCATCGCCCCCGAGGCGCCCGGAGCCGGAGCCGTTCCCGCCGCCACGCCTCCCGCAGCGCCCTGCACCCCCCGTCCAGCCCCCGCCCGTCCAGGAGCCGCGGTACGACGCGCCTCGCTACGAGAGTCCTCCTGCCCCGCAGCCCGTTTCTCCGCCGCCGCCCGCCCCGCCGCCCGCCCAGGCTCAACAGGCGTACCCGTATCAGCACGCCCAGCAGCAGCAGCAGCAGCCGCAGCAGCCGGCGCAGCCGTACAGCTACCAGCAGGCCGGCTACGAGCAGCCGCCGCAGCCCGAATACCGTCAGCCGCAGCCGCAGCCGCAGCCCCGGATCCGATGGCCGTCCTGACCGCGATTCCGGCCGGCAGCATGATCGAGATCGAGCTCGAGGGAAATCTGACGATCACCGGTGAGCTCCGCCAGGTCCGGATCACGCCTCCGGGCACCGCCGGCTGAGCTACCGAAACGCTCCTTGATCGCTCCTTGGCCCTAGGCCGCGATCGCGCTTGGTCGCCCCTCATCGGGCCGCATGGATCCGATATGGCGACCGCGGCTGGCGATCTGGTCGGCGGTCCGGGAAAGAGCCCAGACGAACGAGTCGAACTGGGCTCGCACCCGGTCGGCGTCGTCCATCCCCGCGGTCAGAGCTTCGGCGCGGCGAGCGATCCCGTCGCTCAGCGCCGCGATCCGCCTCTGCCGCTCCCAGACCATGCTGTCGGCGATCCGTCGGGCCTCGCCGAGGTGTCGCTCGGCGTCGACCTCCGCCTGCTGCCAGCGGCTTCTGATGCCGGCCTCGGCTTCGCGGCGCATCTCAGCCGCCTCCTGTTCGACCGCTCCGATCATCGTGTTGACGAGGCTGTCGGCGCGCCGCTTCGCGTGTTCCAGGTACTCGCGGGCCTCGCGTTCGGCCTCGCGTATCCGGGTTTCGAGTGCCTCACGAGCGGACGCCGGCCCGGCATGGGTGAACCGATCGCCGGAATCGGGCTCGAGATCGGGATTGCGCGTCTCGCCGAGTCGGCGAGCGAAGTTACGGGTCGCGCGGTCAAGGCTGCTCAGCGCCTCGGCGAGGTCGGGCGCGGGAGTGCCGGCTGTCGAGCGGAAGAGCTCAGCGGGAACCCTTGGATCCACGCTCGGAATCTGCAGATCCCGGGGGTCGCGCCCTTCGCGATCGGCCATGGACTACTCCTTGTCGCAGTGCGTTGACTTCACACAACCTCCCGTGGAGGCCGAATTGCGGCGAAGTCTAGGTTCGGGTGCGGCGGTAATCGGGCGCAAGAAGCGGCTGTTGCGGGCGTACGGGGTGCCCCTCACCGGGTCGCCCGCCTAGCGGCGACCGGTCATCCAGGGCGCTCGTGCATCGTCGCCGGCGCCGGCGCCGAAGATCTCGTCGAGCAGCGCCTCGGCATCAGGGATCCCGAGCGCATTGTTGAGATGGCCACGCACGTCGCCCCGGGTGCTGCCGGCTGTGGCCATCTGGATGGCGATCATCCTCCCGTCGTCGGGTCCGCGCCAGGTCGCAGCGGGCGCGCCGGCGGGGTGAGGCTGCTCCCCGTGGGCGGGTGGTTCAGGTCGCGCCATCCACGACGGAGGCGGCGGAGGCGGAAGCGGGCGTTGCCGCTGAGCGGGAATCGCCGGCGCCGGTTGGGGCGGCGGCTCGTAGACGGGTGGCGGGGCGGGGGGAGGCACATAGGCCGGAGACGGCTCGGGCACCGGAGCCCTCGAACCCTCGTGGAACGGGGGCGGCTCGAAGTCGTCGGCGGTCTCCTCGGACTCACGCGAGAGCCGTTCGGCGGCGTCGCCGAGAGCACGGACCAGGTTCTCGAACCCCTGGCGAACCGGGGCGGCATCGCCGAGACGGGCGACGACTGCCTCCGACCTCGCGACCAATTCGTCGCTCAGCTCGGAGATGCGGCGTCGGCGCTCCTCGACGAGGTCGTCGGCCCGGCGGCGGGCGTTCTCGGAGTACCGGGCCGCCTCGATCCGGGCATCGTCGCGAAGCCTTGCGGCCTCGCTTTCGACGGCGTCCAGGATTGAGGCAACGCGGCGCGAGATCTCCGGTGCCATTGCGGACTCCTGGCCGGCGGAACCCGCAGGGGGTTCCGGCGGCTGCGCAGCTATTTCCTCGTCGTTCATCTGGGGAATGGCGACCGCACGGCGGCCGACGCACTCAGATTATCCGACTCCTCATGCGTCATCGGGCTGTTGAAGCGCCCTTACACCCCAGCGTGCAGGCTTCGACTAGCAGCCGAGCGCGCGGGCGATCACCATCTGCTGAACCTCGTCGGTCCCCTCGCCGATGGTCAGGATCTTCGCGTCCCGGTAGAAGCGGCACACGGGGTACTCCTCGATATAGCCGTAGCCGCCATGGATCTGGACGGCCTCCTCGGCCGCCCGAACGGCGAGCCTGCCGGTCTTCAGCTTGGCCTGCGCGGCCGTCAGCGAGAACGGCTCACCGCGGTCCTTCAGCGTGGCGGCGCGATAGGTCAGCAACCTGGCCGCTTCGATCTCGGTCGAGATGTCGGCGATCTTCGCCTGGATCGTCTGGAACTTCGAGATCGGCTGGCCGAAGGCGCGGCGCTCCTTCGCATAGGCGACCGCCTCGTCGAGTGCGCCCTGCGCCAGGCCCAGCCCCATCGCCGCGACGCCGATCCGGCCGCCGTCGAGGATCTGCAGGAACTGCTTGAAGCCCTGCCCCCGCGGACCGAGCAGGTTGGACTCCGGGACGCGGCAGGAGTCGAAGCTGAGCGGCCTGGTGTCGGACGCGTTCCAGCCCATCTTCCGATACGCCTCACCGATCTCGTAGCCCTCGGTCCCGTTGGGGACGATGATGTTCGAGATCTCGCCGTCTCCGGTCTTCGCGGTGATCGTGACGCAGCCGGTGATGTCGGTTCCCGAGTTGGTGATGAACTGCTTCGCGCCGTCGATCACCCATTCGCCGGCGTCGAGGTCGGCCTTCGTGCGGACGTTGCCGGCGTCGGACCCCGCCTCGGGCTCGGTCAGGCCGAATGCGGCGAGCCGCTTGCCGGAGCAGAGGTCGGGCAGCCACTCCTCGTGTTGTGCCTCGTCCCCCCACAGGTATATGGGCATCGTCCCGAGCGATGTGTGGGCGGCCATCGTGATGCCGACCGAGGAGTCGACGCGAGCGAGCTCCTCGACCGCGAGGGCGTAGGACAGGTTGTCGGCTCCACCGCCCCCGTACTCGGTCGGGAAGGGGATGCCCATCAACCCGAGGCCCCCCATCTGCTCGACCAACTCGTAGGGGAAAGACTTGGTCCGATCGAGTTCGGCGGCGCGCGGCGCCACCTCCTTGCGGGCGAAGTCCCTGACCGTGTCGCGCAGCAGCCGCTGCTCGTCGTTGAGCTCGAAATCCATGCCGCGATTCAATCAGCCGGAGGCCGACTGGTTCCGGGCCAGCTCGACGAGCAGCCGGACCCCGTACCCGCTGGCGCCTCGTCCGACGTACTCGCGGCCGACGTCCCAGGCCGTTCCGGCGATGTCGAGATGGGCCCACGCGGCGTCCTCGACGAACTGCTGCAGGTACGCCCCGGCATACAGCGTCCCGGCCTTGCGCTTCGACCCGGAGTTCGAGAGGTCTGCCACCTTGCCGCGGGTCAGTTCCGTGTATTCGCGATGCAGCGGGAGCCGCCACGCCAGCTCGCCGACGATGCCGCCGGCCGCCTCCACGTCGGCCGCCCACTCGTCGTCGTTGGCCATCAGCCCCGCGTAGGTCGAGCCGAGGGCGACGACGACGGCGCCCGTCAGCGTCGCGACGTCGACGATGTGGGTCGCGCCCTGGCGCTCGCACCAGGTCAGGGCGTCGGCGAGGATCAGGCGCCCCTCGGCATCGGTGTTGTTCACCTCGACGGTGAGCCCGTTGAGCTGGGTGATGATGTCGCCGGGCCGGGTCGCGGCCCCGCTCGGCATGTTCTCGACAGCCGGCAGAACCGAGATCAAGTCGATCGGCAGACCGAGGTCGGCGATCGCGGCGGTCGCCTCGAGCACCGCGGCCCCGCCCGACATGTCCATCTTCATGTCCGGCATGCCGGCCGCCGGCTTCAGGGAGATGCCTCCGGTGTCGAACGTGACGGTCTTGCCGACGAAGCCGAGCATCGGCCGGTCCGCGGCGTCGCCTCCGCCCGAATAGCGGAGCACGATCAGCGCCGGGTCCTTCTCCGAGCCTGCGGCCACGGCGAGCATCCCGCCCATGCCCTCGCGTTCGAGCTCGGCCGGCCCGAGCACCTCGACCTCGATCGAGTCGTGGTCGGCGGCGATCTCGCGAGCCCGCTCGGCGATGTAGGCAGGGTCGGCCACGTTGGCCGGGAGGTTCTGCAGATCCCGGGCCCGGTTCGCGGCCGTCGACGCGACGCGGGCGATCTCGGTGATGCCGGCTTCGTCGCCCGCCTCGATCAGCGTCAGGACCTCGAGCTCCGGTCGGTCCGGGGCGTCGTCGTCGCGGTGGGTCTTGTAGCGGTCGAAGCGGTAGGCGCCGAGGATGGTTCCGGCGACGATGCCGGCCGCGGCGCTCGCGCCGATCTCGTGGGCGGGGCACTTCCAGGCGATCGATCGTGCGTCGAAGCGGCGCGCCTGTCTGACCGCGAGGGCGGCGGCCACGCGGGCCCGCTCAGCGTCGAAATCCCCACGCTTGCCGAGCCCGACCACGAGGACCTTCGAGGGGGCGGGCGGCCGCAGGATCGATAGGGCCTTGAATCGGGACTCGACGTCCTCGGCCCCCGGCGCGGACGCGAGGTCGCCGGGCAGGTCGTCTCCCTCGAAGAGGCCGACGCAGTGGAGATCGGCGTCGACCGCGGTCAGTTCTGAATCGGTGTGTTCGAGGTGCATCGACGCGCCACGATATCTACCGCTGCGTTCCCGCCCTCTACGATTCCCCGGCACCCGTCACCTCGTCCAGGAGAACCATCCGCATGCCGAAGTCCGTGATCCTTTCCACCGCCCGCACCCCGTTCGGGAAGATGGGCGGCGCGCTCGCCTCGCTGAAGGCGCCCGAGTTGGGCGGCACGGCGATCGACGCGGCCCTCGAGCGCTCGGCCGTCGATCCGGGCCAGATCGAGGCGGTCGTCTACGGACAGGTGCTCCAGGCCGGACAGGGTCAGATCCCGTCGCGGCAGGCGCAGATCAAGGGTGGAATCCCCAAGGAGGTCCCCTCCGAGACCGTCAACAAGGTCTGCGCCTCCGGCATGCGTGCGGTCGGTCTACTCGATCAGGCGATCCGCGCCGGCGACGTCGGCGTCGGCCTCGGTGGCGGCATGGAGTCGATGTCCAACGCCCCGTACCTGCTTCCCGGCGCCCGCTTCGGCTTCCGCATGGGCGACGTGACCGCGATCGACGCGATGACCCACGACGGGCTGACCAACCCCTTCACCGACAAGCAGATGATCAACGAGGCCAGTGAGGTCGGCAACGAGCTCGAGATCACCCGCCCCGACCTCGACCGCTGGGCCGTCCGCTCTCACGAGCTGGCCGCCAAGGCGACCGATGAGGGCCGCCTCGCCGACGAGATCGTCAGCGTCACGGTCAAGAGCCGCAAGGGCGAGTCGACGGTCGAGACGGACGAGGCGATCCGCCCCGACACCTCGCTGGAGACGCTCGCCAAGCTCAAGGCCATCGGCGGCGACGACGCCACCCACACCGCCGGCAACTCGCCGGGGGTGAACGACGGCGCTTCGGCCATCGTCGTCGCGTCCGACGAGTGGGCCGACGCCAACGGCAAACACGCTCTGGCCACGATCGTCGGCTACGGCACGATCGGCGACGACTACGCCTACCTGGCGAGGACGCCGGCGAAGGCCGCGAAGCTCGCTCTCGACAAGGCGGGACTCTCGCCCGAGGACGTCGACCTCTGGGAGATCAACGAGGCGTTCGCCTCGGTCGCGATCAACTCGGTCCGGATGCTCGGCATCGACGAGGAGAAGGTCAACGTCAACGGCGGCGCGATCGCGCTCGGCCATCCGATCGGCGCCTCCGGCGGCCGGATCATCGGCGCCCTCGTCCACGAGCTGCAGCGACGCGGCGGCGGCCTCGGTTGCGCGGCGATCTGCAGTGGCGGCGGCCAAGGCGACGCAATCCTCCTCAGGGTCTGAGAGACGTGATGCCGGCGTCCTCGTCGGGCTCACATGCGGATGAGCGGACGCGGCGCGGCATTCTTCGATCTGGACAGGACCCTGATGTCGGGGTCGAGCGGCGCCGCGTTCGGGCGGGCCGCCTATCGCGCCGGCCTCGTCAGTCGCGGACAGGTCCTGCGCTGGGGCTTCGAGCACCTGAGGTTCCGGCTTCGCGGAGCCAGCGATCAGGACACGGACGCGCTGGTCGAGCAGGTCAACGCCCTGTTGCGCGGCGTTCCGGAGCGGACGCTGAAGAGGATGCTGCCCGATCTGCTGGAGACGATCCTGCCGCGGATCTACCCGCAGATGATCGCCGAGGTCCGCGCCCACCAAGACGCCGGCAGACCCGCATTCATCGTCAGCGCCGCGAGCAACGGCGTCGTCGAGGTTCTCGCTCGCGTGCTCGACATGGAGGGTGGGATCGGGACCCGCTACGAGGTCGACGCCGACGGCCGCTACACCGGCAAGTTGATCGGCGGGCTCAACTACGGAGCGCTCAAGATCGAGCCGATGCGCCGCTTCGCGGCCGACCACGAAATCGACCTCGAACAGAGCTTCGCCTACTCGGATTCGGCGTCCGACCTGCCGATGCTCGAACTCGTCGCCAACCCGATCGCGGTCAACCCCGATGCCGAGCTCTCCCACCTGGCACGGGAGCGGGGGTGGAGGGTGATGCGATTCGAGACGCTGGGACGCACGATCGCCCTCGGGGCGGCGCTCGCCGTTGCGGCGCTCGTCGGCGGCGGCAATGCTCTGCGGCGCCGGCGGGTTCCTCGATGAACCCGTTCACGCTCGAATAGGATCGCGCCCGATGGTCGGATCAGAGCTCGCGTTTGCAGGAATCGCCCGTCAGGCCGAGCTACTTCGCAAACGCGAGGTCACCTCGCGCGATCTCGTCTCCCTCTACCTCGATCGGATCGACCGCTTCGACGGCAGGCTGAACTCCTTCCGCGTCGTGTTGGCGGACCGGGCCCTCGCCGAAGCCGACGAGGCGGATCGTCGGATCGCCGCCGGTGAGTCGGCGCCGCTGCTCGGCGTGCCGATCGCCGTCAAGGACAACGTCGACGTCGCCGGGGAGGTCACGGCCAACGGGACGGCCGCCTACTCGGAGCCCGCCGCCGCCGATTCCGCGCTGTACCGGAAGCTCCGCGAGGCGGGTGCGGTACTGCTCGGCAAGACCACCCTCCCGGAGCTGGCGATCTGGCCCTTCACCGAGACGGACGCCTGGGGAATTACGCGCAACCCCTGGAACACGGGTCATAGCCCAGGTGGCTCCAGCGGCGGCTCGGGCGCGGCGGTCGCCGCCGGCCTGGTCGGAATCGCCTCCGCCACCGACGGCGGCGGTTCGATCCGGATCCCGGCCGCCAACTGCGGGCTCTTCGGGCTCAAGCCACAGCGCGGGCGAATCAGCCTCCAGCCCGATGCCGACCACTGGCTCGGGCTGTCGGTCGCCGGATGCGTGAGCCGCCGTGTGGCCGACACGGCCCTGTGGCTGGACGTGACCGCCGGAGCCGAGCCGGGCGACGCGGACACTCCGCCCCCGCCGGAGCAGCCCTATGTCGAGTGGGCGGCGACCGCTCCCTCTCCGCTCCGGGTGGCGATCTCGGTCAGCGCTCCTCGGCCCGCCGCGCCGCCGATCATCACGGACGAGGTGAAGGCCGGAGTGGGACTCATCGGTGAGGCCCTTGCGAGCCTCGGCCACACCGTCGTCGAGCGCGATCCCGACTGGGGCAACATCGGCAACGACATCACCCCGCGGTATCTCGGCGGGATCGCCGAAGACGGCGCGCGGGTTCCCCATCCCGAGCGCCTCGAGGGCCGCACCAAGGGCATGATCAGGATGGGTCGCATGATTCCCGGCGGCCTCGTCCGCAGGGCGCGAGAGCGCGAGGCCGTCCACGCCGAGCGGCTCAATCGCATCTTCGAGGACGTCGACGTCCTGCTCACCCCGGTCGTCGGCATCCCGCCCCCCGAGGCGGGTCGATGGGCCGGACAGGGTGCGATGCGGACGCTGATGAGCATCTCCCGCGCCTACCCGTGTGCGATCGCGTGGAACTACACGGGACAGCCCGCGGCCTCGATCCCGCTTCCGCCGCAGCTGCCCGGGGCGCTGCCCCTGGCCGGACAGCTGATCGTGCCACCGAACCGCGAGGATCTCCTGATATCCCTGGCCGCCCAGCTCGAAACCGAGATCGGTTGGCCCGACCGCATACCCGAGGAGTTCGCTTGAAGGCCGTAGCCGTTGGACCCGACCAGACACTCGAGGTGCGCGAGGTGGTGGACCCGGCACCGGGTGAGGGCCAGGTCCTGATCGACGTCGAAGCCTGCGGCATCTGCGGCTCCGACCTCCACATGCTCCCGTCGGGGGTGCTCGCCGAGGGATCGATCCTCGGCCATGAACTCTCGGGCGTCATCGGCGACGTCGGCCCGGGCGTCGACGGTTGGACGGCCGGCGATCGCGTCTGCGTCTATCCGTTCGCACCGGTGGACGAACTCGACATCCCGACCGCGCTCGCCTCGGGGATCGGACTCGGGACGAACGACGGTGGTTACGCCGAGCGGATGGTCTGCGACGCGAAGATGCTGTGGCGTGTCCCCGACGACGTCGAGCTGGCGCACGGGGCGCTCGTCGAGCCGCTCGCCGTCGGGCTGCACGGGATCGACGTCTCCGGTGCGAGCCCGGGCCAGACGGTGTGCGTCCTCGGCTGCGGGCCGATCGGCGCGATGACGATCGTCGGGCTGCGCGCCCGCGGCTTCGACAACATCGCCGTGGTCGAGCCGAATCCGGATCGGCGGGAGCTGGCCGACGCGGCTCGGCGCCGCTCACGCCTTCGGACTCGAGAACGTCCACGAGGCGGTGCTCGGAGCCTTCGACGGGATGCCGCCCGAGTTCGTCATCGAGTGCGCGGGCAACGTCTCGGCTCCCGGGCTGGCCGTGGAGCTGATCGCCACCGAGGGCACGATCGCCCTCGTCGGGATGCTCGACGAGCCCGTGCCGATCTCCCAGCTGAACGTGATGCTCAAGGAGGCCGTGCTCCGCGGTTCCTTCGCCTATCGACCCAAGGACTTCGACGAGGCCGTCGCGATGCTCGCCGCCGGCAAGGTCCCGGTGGACGACCTGATCACGTCGCGCCACCCGCTCGAGAACACGTCCGCGTGCTTCGAGGAGCTGCTCCGCCCGGGAACGCCCGAGCTGAAGATCCTCCTCCAGCCGGCCCTTTAGCGCGCTATAGGGCTATTGGCGTGACGCGCAGTCGAGCAGGGCAGAGCCCTGCGAGTCGCGCAGTTGCCTAAGCGAGGCCCTTCTCGCGAGCCTTGCGGATGCCGGCACGGGTGCCGCCGCCCGCCGCGAGCGTGAAAAGGGTCTTGGAGGCCGGAAGCTTGTAGCCGGCTCGCGTGTGCGGCGCGTAGACGGCGCGGCCGTCGGCGACGTCGAGCCAGCCCGTGTAGATGTGCTGCTCCTGACCGATCATCCTTGGCATGAATTCGTGTGCGGTGAGCCCGGCGCGCCGGGCCCCCTCGGGCCTTACCGACTCGGGGATCGCCAGCTCGACCCCCTCGGGCCCGACCGCGCCGGCCCCGACTGAAACCGCGACCGCCATCGGCAGGCCGTCGCCGCCGATCCAGCCGAGCAGGGAGTGGGGGAGGCTGCCAATCTCCTTGGCGAGCCGGTCGGCCTTCTGCCGGGGGCCAGTGCCGTTCCTGGGCGCCGACTGCGACGGAGCGGCCGCGGGTAGGGGATCGCCGTGGACAACGGGTTCCCCGTGGCAACCGAGGTCCGGCCAGACGACCACTCGGCTGACGTCGATCTCGATCGCGATCCGCTGCCAGTAGTAGACCTCCATCCACTTCCCGGCCAGTCCCTTGCGGATCGGCCCGAGGAAGTGCTCCCACTCCGGGGCGATCGACTCGAGCCAGTCGCGGTCCGGGATGGGGGAGAAGGTGGCGGTGCCTTGGACGAGGACGAACTCCGAGCGGTCGGTGTCAGCGTGATCGCGGGCGTGGAACGCGATCGCGACCGACGGGTTCGAGCGGATCCGGTCGAGCTTCTTCCAGAGGCCGAGGGAGGTGGTGACGGTGACCGTGCCGCGCTCCCGGTCGCGGAGGCCGAGCGGCGCCATCGGCGCGATTACGACCCCGTTGGCGGGCGTCGCATAGACCACTCCCGCGGCGAGGTCGCCGCCGATGATCTGGTCGACTTCGTCGGGCCAGCTGATCCCCATGGCGGCAACCTACAGGTAGCCTTGCGCCATGGCGATCGAACCCGGATCCGAGCGCCGAGCCCATCAGTGGCTCGAGGAGGAGTACGCGAACGAGCGCGAGCGCGACGTTCGCTTCGAGACGCTCTCGGGTCATCCGATCGAACCTCTCTACACCGCCGACGATCTCGCCGACCACGACCGCGAGCGGGACGAGGGATTCCCCGGCTCCTTCCCCTACACGCGCGGCGTCTATCCGTCGATGTATCGCGGCCGCCTCTGGACGATGCGCCAATTCGCGGGCTTCGGCACTGTCGAGGAGACGAACGAACGCTTCCGCTATCTGCTCGCCCACGGTCAGACGGGGCTCTCGACGGCGTTCGACATGCCGACCCTGATGGGCCTCGACTCGGACCACCACAGGTCCCTCGGGGAGGTCGGGGTGGAGGGTGTCGCCCTCGACACCGTCGACGACATGGAGACGCTCTTCGACGAGATCCCGCTCGACGAGGTCACGGTGTCGATGACGATCAACGCGCCGGCCGCGATCCTGCTCGCCTTCTATGTCGTCGCCGCCGAGGAGAAGGGCGTGCCGCCGGAGAAGCTCGGCGGCACGATCCAGACCGACATCCTCAAGGAGTACATCGCTCAGAAGGAGTGGTGCTTCCCGATCGAGCCGGCGATGCGGCTCGTCACCGACATGGTCGAATGGTGCTCCCACGAGATGCCCCGCTGGCATCCGATCTCGATCAGCGGCTACCACATCCGCGAGGCGGGATCGACGGCCCAGCAGGAGCTCGCGTTCACCCTCAAGGACGGACTCACGTACGTCGAGCGGGCGGTCGAGCGCGGACTCGACGTCGACGAGTTCGCTCCCCGCCTGTCGTTCTTCTTCAACGCCCACATCGACTTCTTCGAGGAGATCGCCAAGTACCGCGCCGCGCGCCGAATCTGGGCTCGCGAGCTTCGCGACACGTTCGGGGCCAAGAATCCGAAGTCGATGTTGATGCGTACCCACACGCAGACGGCCGGGTCAGCCTGACTGCCCAGCAGCCCCTGGTCAACATCGTCCGGACGACGATCGAGGCACTCGCCGGAGTCTCGGCGGCGCCCAGTCGCTCCACACCAACAGCTACGACGAGGCGCTGGCGCTCCCGACCGAGGAGGCCGTCCGGGTCGCCCTTCGGACCCAGCAGGTCATCGCCCACGAGTCCGGCGTGACGAACACCGTCGATCCGCTCGGCGGCTCGTACTTCGTCGAGAAGCTGACCGACGAGATCGAGGCCTCGGCCTACGACTACTTCACCCGGATCGACGAGCTCGGCGGCATGGTCGCGGCGATCGAGTCGAACTTCCCGCAGCGTGAAATCTCCGATGCCGCGTTCGAGCACCAGGCCGCGCTCGAGAAGAAGGAACGGATCATGGTCGGCGTCAACGCCTTCGAGGTGAACGACGACGACGCGACGAACCTCCATCGGCCCGACCCGGCCGCCGAGGTGCGGCAGAAGGAGCGGCTCGCGAAGACGATGGCCGCCCGCGACGACGCCGCCGCCGAGGCGACGCTCGAGGCGCTCGAGTCCGCCGCCGCGACCGAGCAGAACCTGATGCCGCTCCTCATCGATTGCGCCCGCGCGCGGGTCAGCGAGGGCGAGATGATCAAGGCGATGCAGCAGGTCTTCGGCACCTACACCGAGACGCCCGTCTACTCAGCTCGAAGCCGGGGGTTCGCGGGCGCGAGCGTGGGTAGTTCGTCCCCATGAGCGATTTCGAAGTGGTTCGCAGCGACGTCGAGGGCTGGGACGTACGCCGAACCGGGGAAAAACAGGCCTTGTCCAACTACGCGACCCGCGAACTGGCCGAGGAGGCAGCCCGCAAGCAGCAGGAGGCCGAGCACCACAGCGGGGGCACCGCCGACGCAATCGACGTACGCCAGGACGTCTTCAGCGAGGGTCCGGAGGAGGATCTCGACGTCAAGAAGACGATTCTCGGCGTCAGCGCCGTGGCGATCGGCGTGATCCTGCTGATCGCGGTGGTGGCGATCCTGATCGTCGTCACCGGCGTGACCAACGGGAGCTGAGAAGAGCCCCGTTCTGGGCGGGATCTTGCATCGGCAGGAAAGCGGCTAACGATTCGCTAACACGATGCTTAGGGTTCCCGGTCATGAACTTCCGCAGCTTCAGCGCCCTGTTGGCCTGTGCGGCCGTCGCCGCGTATGTGCCTCGACCACGTTTGCGTCGTCAACGGTCGACAGGCCCCACGCCCCGGGACGCACAAGCGAACCT
>CAWBRN010000001.1:0-18868 GCA_963791335.1 uncultured Solirubrobacterales bacterium | reverse complement strand
GCCGTCGGCACGGACCGCGATCGGCAGCCGGTACGGAGGAGATCGGAAACCCCGGATGCGACGGTGAAGGCAATGGCAACCTTCCCCGCCAGGCGGCCGGGATGGGGGCCCGGAGTCGGCCTGCGGGGGAAGTGGGTCTCCGGGCCACCATCCCGGCCGCATTTACGAGCGCCGCGAGGCTACGGCGCTACGTGAGCGTCACTCCACCCACCAGTTCGGGTCGGCCTCGCCGTCGCCGTCGCGGCGGGCGCCGAAGGCGAGCACCTCGATGCCCTCCGGACCGGGCGTGAAGCTGCGCCAGACCTGCGGGGCAACACGGACCGCGTCGAGCGGCGCCAGCTCGATGATCTCGTCGTCGAGCTTCATCCGGCCCGAGCCCGAAAGCACGACGTAAACCTCCTCGGCCTCGTCGTGGCGGTGGCCGAAGCCGGGCGGAGTGTTCGGCTCGACCCGGTGATAGGTGAAGCCGGTCCGTTCGCAGTCGAGCTCGTCCTTGGCGAAGCGCAGCTCGGCCACCTCGCCGAAGCCGAACTCCGGAGCCGAGTCGTGGACCTGCTTGAGGTTGCGGTGGGTGAAGTCGGCCATGGGTTCCTTTCGGTTTGCGGTTCTTGGCGTAGGAAGAGACCGGGACGCGGGCGGTAGCTAATCGCTACCCGTTCAACGGGCCTGAAAGAACCCGATGTCGGGCGCGCCGCCCTGACCGATCCGGTTGCCGAAAAAGTCCCTGCGCGCGCCGGCCGGGATCCGGGCGCCGGCGCCGACCGCCGGCGAGCGCGGCCGCAGCTTGAAGGCGCGTGCGGGCGTGTCGTCGGCGTAGGGAGGGTGGCGCCGGAAGCTCGGCGGCGCGGCGACCGGATCGGTGCCCGCCGCCGGCATCCGGAAGAACAGGTTGCTGCGGCAGGCCGGTCCACAGTCGATCGCACGGCCGACGTCGGTGGCGACGAGGACGTTGTTGAAGAAGTCGAGGCCGGGCGGGCCGTAGAGGGTCGTGCTCGGGTAGCCGAGGGTGGCGAAGCCGGGATCGGGGCCGACGATCGTGTTGTTGTGGACTCGATTCCGGCGTAGCTGCCCGCCGGGCGGCTGCAGGGCGAGCTGTTGAACGAGAAGCCGTCGTTGACGCTGAGGTTGAAGCGGACCGTCGCCGTCCGCGGCTGATCGTCGGTGCAGAGCAGCATGAAGCCGCCCTCGTTGCCGCGGCTCTCGTTGAACTGAACGACGGTGCCGTCCTGGTCGTAGTCGATGTCGTAGCCGGAGCCGTCGCAGCCGTTGAACTTCATGCCGGCGACGACGTTGTGCTCGATCACCGTGTTGTTCGCATGGAACGCCCAGATCCCGGCGTTGCAGATCATTCCCTCCGGATCGGCGAGCCCGCGGCCGGCGCGGTTGCCGCGGCGGACCAGGTTGTGGCGAACGCGGGCGCCATCGGTGCCGAGCGCGACGATCCCGTCGCCGGCGATCCGGCGGATCTCGTTGCGGCGAATCCGGACGCCGCGCGAGGCCTCCGGCCACCGCTCGCTCGCGCGCGGCCGATCGCCGCCGGCGACGCCGACCACGAAGATCCCGCTCCTGCTCACGTCCTCGATCCGGTTCTCCTCAATTACGAGACCACGGAAGCGGCCGACGCCGGGCCCGGTCGAGTCGACCTGGATCCCGCCGCTGCCGCCCGTGTCCTTGCCGAGGTCGCCGCCCACGTCGTGAATGTGGAGATCGCGGAGGGTGAGGTCGCGTGCCGTCTCGCCGGCGGCGATCAGATGGACGCCCCTCCTCTTCCCCATGCCGTCGCCCGGGTTGATTACCTCGAGCCCCTCGACGGTCGCGTGCGAGACGTTCGCGAGCCGGACGCCGTCCTCGGAGCTCGCGGCGATCAGCGGCGGGCGACCGCGACCGTAGGCGCCGACGCAGGGCCGGCCGGGCATTCGATCCGGCGCCGGTGAGGGCGAGCGTCCCGGTGCAGCCGGTGTCGCGGCGAAGAAGCAGCTTCGCCCCAGGGGAAAGCGGCTCCGCGGAGGCGTCGGCGAGCGTGGTGAGCGGATGCTGCTTCGACCCGTCGGCTCCGGCGGCGGGTGCCTCGCAGTTGACGTAGGTGGTCGCGGCCTGCGCCTGGGCTGCTGGGGCGAGCCCGATCGCCGCCGCGAACAGGCCGATCGCGATCAGCCTCCCTCTCCTCCGGACCCGCATCGGCAGCGATCGTAGAGCGCGCCGGGTGCGGTAACCCCGCTCCACCCGCGGGGCGGCGTGTGGTCAGTCCTCGACTGCGCGGAGAGCGCGCACCTCCCGACCGCTGCGAACCCGGCCTGCGATCCGTTCCTCCCGGGTCAGCGTCCGCACCGGCTCCCACTGCGGCACGAACGTGCCGCAGACGAAGCAGTTCAACGGGAAATGGCCGACCTCGTGGACGAACTTCGTCAGCTCGGGTCCGGAGTCGCTGATCTCGAGGTCGCAGGTCGGACAGGTCGTGGCGAACTCGCCGTCGAGCTCAGCCGGCGGCTCGAGGTCGACGACCTGGTCACGGAACCAGATCCGGCGGTGCCCCGCTCGGGCAGCCCAGTGCCGAAGCGTGCGCCGTGCATCGGGCACGTCGTTGGCGAGGAAGCGAACCTCGAGGTCGCGATCCTCCGCCTCGTCGAGCTCGCCGGGAGCGGCCTCATCCACAGCCTCCGCCTCCGCCTCCGCCTCCGCCAGCTCCTCGTCTTCCTCCTCCCCGAACTCGAGGTCGGCGATCGAGACGCTCGGGTCGAGCGCGGCGCGGGCCAGGCAGGCTCCGGGGCCGCCGCGGACGGTCGCGAACTCCGCGGGCACGAGCGTCACCGAATCCGCCTTGATCACTGCCCTCATCCTCACTCCTCTTCAGTCGCGGTCGGCCAGGGCGACCTGACGAGGCGTTCGGGAGGCCCGCGCTAACTCAATCGTCGAGCGCTTCGCGGATCCGCCGCTCGCGCGGGCTCATGTCGGGGTCCTCCAGCGCGGGGTTCGTCTCGGTCGTCCCGCCCGACTGCTCGACGTACTCGTAGAGGCGATCGGCATGGTCGCCGAACAGCGCCATGACGTGGAACTTGACGCCGCCGAACGTCAGCGCCTTCTTGCCCCTGTAGAGGCCGGCTTGGTCGAGGGGTGCCGCCATGACGACCTCGCCGACGTCGAGGAGCCGGCCACCGGACAGCCCCATTGCGTAGAGGTTGCGGTCGGTGGCGACGAGGACGTGGGGGCCCGCATTGACCTTGGAGCGGTGGAAGATCCCCAGCTCCGAGCTCACGAATGCCGAAGTAGCGACCGCGTTCGCATTCGCCGCCGCCGACTGTCCCGTCTGGACCTGGACGAGCTCGCGGATCGACTCGCCGTCCTCGAGGTTCGCCCGCGCGCCGGCGCTGAGCTTCTCCACCCGCTTCTTCCGACCCCCGAACATCGAATCCATTGTCGGGGCACGTAGGGGTACGGTCAAGTCGGATCGCGGTCAACGACATGGGCTTCGCCGGCGCGCGCGTTGCGTGTACGCAGCCGATCGAGCAGCGCCCACGATGCGAACAGCAGCGCGCCGACCGCCCCCGTGGCGGTCAGCAGCGCTCCCGCCGCGGCCGTCTGGGCAACCCCCTTCGACCCGAGGATCAACACCGTCGTCGCCGCGCCCAGGCTCGGCCCGACCGGAAGCAGTCCGAGGGCGGCCATCGCGATCAGCAGCGCCATCGAATCCCAGACGGAGACGTCGACGCCGATCCCCCGGAGCACGAGCCAGTTCCGGAACACCTGCGCGGAAACGGCGAGGACGGTCAGCGCGATGATCGTGTTCCGGTGTCGAAGGCCGCGGAGCACCGCGATTCCCTGCCAGAGCCCGTGACGCTTGCGATTGGCGACGCCGCTCAGGCCGGCGACGACGCCGAAGCCGACGACCAACGCGATCAGCGGCAGCCACCACGGGATCCCGAGCGGCCCGATCAGTGTGAACGAGCAGAGTCCGGCGAGCGCGATCTCGACGACGACGATCGGCATCTCGGCCGCGACCAGGACCCCGGCGCTCGGCGAGGTTTCGGGAACCGTGCGCCGGAGCTCGGCGATCCGCACGGCCAGCCCGAAGCTCGGGTTGAGGAGGTTGCCGAGGTATCCGACCGCCGCCGCCCTGTAGAGAGGCCGGCGACCGCAGTCGCCGCCGGCAGCATCGACGCAGACGTACCAGGCCTCGCTGCGCGCGATCAGCCAGAGCACCTGCATCAGCGTCGACGCCGCCAGGACCCAGATCGAGGCCGCACCGATCGCCTCGATGAAGGCGTCCCGCTTGCCATAGAGACCGACGACGAGCGCCGCGAAGACGAGGACCGCGAACACAGCGCTGACCTCCTTCGAATGGCGGCGCAGCCACGAACGGTCCGGGGCGGCGGCCGGAAGCCCCTCCTCGATGACGCGCAGGGTGGGATCGGCGTCGATCTCCGGCGGCGCGATGACCGGATCGGGAGGGGTGGCCGGGGGTTCGCTCACGTGCACCATTCTCGCGCCGCCGTCTGCCCGTATGGCAGCGGGGGAGGACTGAGCGGCGCAGAATAGGATCCGCCGATGGCGGTGATGTATCCGCGCACGCTGCTCGAGGACGATCTGAAGAGCAAGGCCGAGGGGAAGGTCTTCGACGCGCTCGAGGAGCGGCTCGACGACGACTGGGAGGTCTTCCACTCGGTCGGCTGGGTCGTCCGCGACAAGGAGAAGGGCTCCGACGACGGCGAGATCGACTTCGTGATCGCCCATCCCGAGCGCGGGGTCCTCTGCCTCGAGGTGAAGGGCGGCGGGATCGAGTGCAAGCACGGCGAGTGGTTCGGGATCCACGACGGCAAGCGCGAGCGGATCCGCGATCCGTTCGCGCAGGCGATCGACCACACCTACGAGCTGCGCCGCAAGCTCGGCGGGATGCCGGCGAAGGGCGGCGGCGAGCTGCTGATCGGCCACGCGGTCGCCTTCCCGGACATCAGCGTCCACGGGCTGGTCCTCGCACCGGACGCCCCGCCGGAGCTGATCATCGACCGAAACGACATGGCGACGATCGACGAGGCGGTCGAGCGGGCGCTCGCCTACCACCGCCCGGACGGCGCCAAGCAGGTCGGCCCCGGTGCGAACGGGATGAAGAAGCTGCGGGAGATCCTCGCCCCGGAGATCCGGATCGAGGTGCCGATGGCGGAGCGGTTCCTCGACGAGGAGGAGACAGCTGATCACCCTCACCCACGATCAGGCGCTGCTGCTCCAGCGGCACGGCCGCGAGAAGCGGATGGTCGTCACCGGCCCGGCCGGCTCGGGGAAGACGATGCTCGCCGTCGAGCGGGCCAAGCGCGTCGCCGCGAAGGGCAGCGACGTGCTGTTCGTCTGCTTCAACCGGCGCCTGCGCGACCACCTGCGCAAGGCCGAGAAGGACTCGGGCATCTACTTCAACACCTTCCACGGGCTCTGCACCGCGCTCGCGAAGCGGGCCGGAGGTCGCCGCTCTCGATCGACTCCGGCGGCGAGCCCACGACCGGACTTACTTCAACGAGGAGCTGCCGCTGGCGCTGCTCAGCGCGATCGAGAAGCTCGGGCCGCAGTACGACGCGCTGTTCGTCGACGAGGCGCAGGACCTCAGCAACGACTGGCTCGACGCGCTGATCGCGACGCTCCGCGATCCCGACGAGGCGCTGATCTGGCTGTTCATGGACGACAACCAGCGCGTCTACGAGAACCGGCTCGACGTTCCCGACGAGTTCCGGACGTTCGACCTGATCCACAACTGCCGCAACACCCAGGCGATCCACCGCGAGGTGATGAAGAAGTACGAGGGCGAGGTCGAGCCGGAGGCGATCGGGCCCGAGGGGCGCGACGTCGTCCTGATCCAGACCGGCGACCAGCCCGCAGCGGTCGCGGCAGTCGTCGAGCGAGCTCTGCGGCAAGGAGGAGATCGCCCCCCAGGACGTCGTCGTCCTCAGCTCGCACGGCATCGAGCGCTCGGCGGTCGCCGAAGCCGGCTGCGGCAACTACGAGTTCGTCGACGAGCCGAAGCCGCTCGGCGACTTCATCCGCTTCGCCTCGATCCGCGGCTTCAAGGGCTTGGAGTCACCGGTCGTGGTCCTCTGCGAGCTCGAGGACCTCGACGACGAGACGATCGACCAGCAGCTCTACGTCGGCTTCTCGCGGGCCCGTAACCACTGCGTGGTCGTCGCGCCGGGCTGATCGCCGGAGGCCTCGCTCGCGGGCGATCCATCGGTCGCGAGGTAAGAAGTCGGCTCCCGACCGTCGCTAACGAAGTAGCCACAAGAAAGGAGCGGCAAGCAATGAACAACGTAGTTGACCTATTCCGACCGATCCCGTTCCCATCTCGCGACCGCCTGCGCCATGACGCCACGGCCCAGGCCTTCACGCTGCTGCGGATCGGTTTCGTCCTGGTGCCCCTGCTGATGGGCATCGACAAGTTCGCGAAGGTGCTGCAGGACGATTGGCCGATGTATCTGGCCGGTGCCTACAACGACATCATCCCCGGCACCGCCCAGACGGCGATGTACATCGTCGGCGGCGTCGAGATCGCGGCGGCTCTGATCGTCCTCGTCATCCCCCGGTTCGGCAGCCTGCTCGTTGCCGGCTGGCTCGGCGGCATCGTCGCCAGCCTGATCATCGTCGGCGGCTACGGCGACATCGTCCTGCGCGATCTCGCCCTGCTGGTCGTCGCGCTGGCTGCCTCCCGGCTCGCCTGGATCCAGCCAACCGGTCACACCAAGCATGTCGGGGGCGGAGTCACGACACCAGTCGGCAGCGTCGCCGACCGGGCACCGAACGGTGCCGGCCGCGACCACGCCACCCACCGCGTGACCGTCTGACCCACAGCACCGCGCGCTCCCCCGGCGTGGGCGATCCGCCCGCGCCGGGGTCGTGCATCGACGTCGCGTCAGGATCGCCGGCTTCGCCGCGTACGAATGAGACCGGCCGGTCGCCCGTTCAGTAGCGCCGACCCCGCTTCCGCGACTTCATGTGGTGGTCGGCGAGGGCGCGCTTGCGAGAGCGGATCCGATCCAGCTTCGACTGTTCGGCGAGCTCCTCGAGCACCCGGACCTCATCGGCGATGTCGGCCGCGACGTCGTCCGGCGCATCGGAGAGGTCCGTCTCTCGGAGCCCGAGCGACGCGCCGTGGTAGATCCGCCGGGCGCCGTCGATGTCGCCGCGGCCGAGCGCCTCGGCTGCCTCGCGCTTGGCGTGCTGAGCACGCTGGAAGCTCAGCTCGGTGATCACCGAGGGATCGCCGGTGCGGCTGGCGGCCTCGTCGCCGGGGACGACGTTCACGTGGACGGGGATGTCGGCTCGCTCGCTGCGCATCGACTCGACGTCGACCCAGCGGAGCTCGAGGTCGCAGATCGAGGCAGGGCCGGCGGCGGCGATCGCCGGCACGTCGGCCTCGAGGACGAGGCGGCGCTGCTCGGCGGAGTGGAGGCTGCCGAGCTCGACCATGAAGCCGTCCTCGATCGTGCTGACCGGCAGGTCGTTGAAGAGGCGGACCGCGGCGACGTCGCTCGACGGCCTCACGGTCAGGCTGACCGCCTGGACGCTCTCAGTGAGCAGGCCTTCGACCTCGGAGGCGAGGGCGCCGCCGGCGTCGTCGCCGTTCTCCGCGAAGTGGGTGTTGCCGGCGCCGCCGCGGGCGATCGCGGCGAGCAGGTCCTCGTCGTAGCCGCGGCCGATCCCGACGGTCGAGCTGACGATCCCGGCACGCTGAGCGCCGGCAGCGAACTGCTCGAGCTGTCCGTGGTCGGTGACCCCGACGTTGGCGAGGCCATCGGAGAGCAGGACGAGGGTGGCGCTGCCGTCCTCGGACGAGATGCGCTGCAGCTCCTGGATCCCGCGCAGGTAGCCGCCGGCGAGGTTGGTTGTCCCACCCGGACCGATCTGCCCGAGCATCGCCCGCGCCTGAGCGGCGTCGCCGACCGGGGCGGCGGGCACAGGGACGCCTACGTCGTCATCGAAGACGACGAGGCCGAAGCGGTCATCGGGGTCGAGCCGCGAGAGCAACCGGTCGATCGCGACGAGCCCGGCGTGAAGGCGCTCGCCGGCCATCGAACCGGAGCGGTCGAGGACGACCTGCAGGGTCGCGGGGGGCCGCTTGGCGGCCTCGTCGGAAGTGGGCGCGGTCAGCTCGAGGAGGATGTGGACGGTGTCTTCGCTCTCGACCGCAACGAGAGCGAAGTCCAGCTTGGTGTTGATCTGCATGAGGTCCCTTGTCGTCGCGTCGGCGCATTTCCTGACATCGGCGCGATGCTAGGGCGGCTGCGCGGCGCGTTCGACTGAGCGAGCGTCAGGAACCGCGGGCACCGGGCGACTCTCGGATCGTGAGCGACGTCACCGCCAGCCTCGAGCAGGCCCTCGATCGGATCGAGGCCTTCCGCGCGATCCACGAGCCCGCCGGCGTCACCGGTGAGGCGGTCGGCTGCCTGCTCGAGTCGGTCGGGATCGACGACGACGACAAGATCCTCGTCCACGAGCGGCTCTTCGAGAACGACGAGATCCGCGACGGCGCCTCGACCTTCCTCGGCGTGATCATCGGCCTGCTCGCGGCCGAGCTCGGCGAGGATCGAGGGGTGAAATGCCCGAGTCACCGCCGGATCCGATGACGACCGATGAGGCGCGCGCCTTCATCGCGGCGGTCCCTTGGCGGCAGGTCAAGGACGTGCCGGTCGGCGAGGGCTTGCCCGACGGCGGCATCGAGCGATGGGGCGAGTATCGCGACGTCAAGCCCGATCCCCACCAGTACGTGATCCGCGAGTGGCGCGAGGTTGCTGACGACGACTTCGACCGCTTCGTCGCGATGATCAGACGGGACGGCTACCGGGCCACCTACCGGGCGCCGTACCGGCCCGACCACGAGATGCGGAACTCATACCTCGAGATCGACGGCTGGTGCTATTGGTTCATCTGGCCGCGGATGCTGAATCGCGAGCGCGCAGTGGACCGCAAGCACGTGCCGACCTCCTGAAGCAGCCCATCGGGAATTCTCTTGCGCCCTCGAGCGTGGAGTGGTAGGACAGCCACAACTCGGCGAAGGGAGATCTCGATGGCGGCGACGACCGATCCGACGTTCTACCGCTCGCCCACTGCTGCGATCGCGGCGCCGCCGGAGAGCCTCGCCTACGTCGCGGCATACGACCCGGCCGGCGAGAAGCGCGACGCGATGGCGGTGGTCGACTGCGACGCCGACTCGTCCACCTACGGAGACGTGGTCGGCTGGGCGGAGCTGCCGACCGCCGGCAACGAACTCCATCACTTCGGCTGGAACGCCTGCTCCAGCGCGCTCTGCCACGAGGGCCACGAGGGGATGCTCGAGCGCCGCTACCTGGTCGTGCCCGGGATCCGCTCGTCGCGCACCTACATCCTCGACACCAAGCCCGACCCCCGCCAGCCTCACGTCGTCCGGACGATCGAGGCCGAGGAGCTCGCCGAGAAGGCCGGCTACTCGCGCCCGCACACGGTCCACTGCGGGCCCGGCGGCATCTTCATGTCGAACCTCGGCGCCGCCGGCAACGGCGACGGGCCCGGCGGCGTTGCGCTGATCGACCACGACACCTTCGAGGTCACCGGCGCCTGGGAGACCGACCGCGGCGATCAGTACTTCGCCTACGACGTCTGGTGGCATCTGAACGAGGACGTCGCGGTGACCTCGGAGTGGGCGACGCCGTCGATGATCGAGGACGGCCTGAACCCCGAGGACCTGCTCGGCAAGCGCTTCGGCCACCACCTCGACTTCTGGAGCCTCTCCGAGGGAAAGCTCGTCCAGCGAGTCGATCTCGGCGACGAGCACCAGATGGTCCTCGAGGTGCGGCCCGCGCACGACCCGCGCGAGACCTGGGGCTTCGTCGGCGTCGTGATCAGCGTCGAGGACCTCTCCGCCTCGGTCTGGCTCTGGCACCGCGACGGCGACGAGTGGAAGGTCGAGAAGGCGATCACGATCCCGGCGGAGCCGGCCGACGCCGACGAGCTGCCGCCGGCGCTCCAGCCGTTCGGCGCGGTGCCGCCGCTGGTCAGCGACATCGACCTGTCCGTCGACGACCGCTGGCTCTACGTCTCCTGCTGGGGCACCGGCGAGTGCAAGCAGTACGACGTCAGCGACCCCCACAACCCGGTCGAGACCGGCTCGGTCCGGCTCGGCGGGATCGTCGACCGCAAGCCCCACCCCGCCGCCCCCGACATGCCGCTGGCCGGCGGACCGCAGATGGTCGAGATCAGCCGCGACGGCCGCCGCGTCTACTTCACGAACTCGCTCTATGCGAGCTGGGACGAGGTCTTCTATCCGGACGGCGTCGGCGCCTGGATGGCCCGCCTCGATGCCGACGTCGAGTGGGGCGGGTTGTCCGTCGACCCGCAGTTCTTCCCCAACGGCGACGACTTCCGCGGATTGCGCGTGCACCAGACCCGCCTGCAGGGCGGCGACGCCTCCAGCGACTCCTACTGCTTCGTCGACTAGCCGGATGGCCCGCTGAGGCAGCGCGTGCCGCTCGACCCGCCATTTGCGCACGTGCTCGGCGTCCCGTTCGAGGAGTTCCTGCCGAGTCTGGTCGGCCTCGGCGCCGTGCTGGCCTATCTGCGGCTGTGGATCCCCTGGCGCAGGTCGAGCCGGGGAGACTCGCCGTCGGTTCGCTGAGGGCGGCGGCTCCCCCGGCCTGATCCCCAGGCCTGCTCGACGCGCCTGATCGGACTCTCGCGGGCCCGCTGTCAGGTTCTGGTCGCCGACGGCGACATAGGTACCCATGAGCAGCCTTCCCGACGTCTCACCGGTCCTTGCCGACCACCTGTCCGGATTAATCGTTGTCGGCGAGCCGGACTCGGCGCCCGGCCTCACGGTCCACCCGCTGTTCGGCCCGCCCACGACACTCGACTACGCGGCCTTCGCATCGGTCGACGGCCAGGTCGCGATCACCGAGCTCGAAGGCGGCGCCTCGGTCAACGACCTCGTCGTCGCCAATAACAACGACACGGCCGTCCTCCTCTACGAGGGTGAGGAGATCCTCGGCGCCCAGCAGAACCGCGTCCTCGACATTTCCGTCCTCATCCCCGCCGGCGCGAAGACCCGAATCCCGGTCAGCTGCGTCGAGCGGGGACGCTGGGACGGTCGTCGCCACCGCGAGCGCTTCCGCCCCTCCCCCCAGGCCGCCGACCCGCGGATGCGCCGGAGCAAGAACCGCCGGGCGCGGATGAACGTCGACGCCGGTCGCGAGGCCCGCGCCGATCAGGGGGAGGTCTGGACCGAGGTCGACGCCCGCGGTCTCGAGCTGCGGACGAGCTCGCCGACCGCTGCGATGCACGACATCTACGAGGGCCACCGCGACGGGTTGGCCGAGATCCGCGAGGCGATCGGTCTCCACGACGGGCAGTGCGGCTCGGTCGCCGTGATCGGCGGCCGGATCGCGATCCTCGACTTCGTCGACCGCGCCGACGTCTACGCCGCCCTCCATCCGGCGCTCGTCGAGGGCTACGCGCTCGACGCGTTAGGCCAGGAGCGAAACGGAGGCGCACGCCGCGACGGCGCCTTCGATGACGCCACGATCCGCGGCTTCACGCTCCTCGCCCTCGACGCGCCCGCTGCCAACCGGACGGCGGGCACCGGTCTCGGTGAGACCGTCCGCTTCGCCGCCGGCGGCGTCGAGGGCTCGGCGCTCGTCCACGAGGGCGAGCTCGTCCAGCTGACCGCCTATCCGAGCGACGCCGACGAAGAGCCGGCCGGATCGGGTCCGCGTGCTCACCGCGTCAACCGGCCATCGAGGCGCACGGGACGGAGGGGGCGCTAGCCGATGTGGCTTCTGACCACGCAGGGCTTCTACAGCGTCGTCGCGCACCGCGACGATCCCGAGAAGCTGCTCGTTCGCGCCCGCACGCGCGCCGACATCGAGGCGCTCCGCGAGCAGATCCCCTCGCTCGAGCCGTTCGAGGATCCAGCCGCCGACTACCGCCATCGCGCAGTCGTCAGCCGGGCGGAGTGGCTCGTCGCGGTCGCCCTGCTCGTAACCGAGATCGACTACGACAACTTCAAGGATGCCGTCGCCGCGCAGCAAAGCAGCGAACGCGCCGCGCTTTACGGAGTCCTCTGGCGCGAGCTTCGCCGTCTTCAGCAGCCTGCAGGTGACGGCATAGAGTGACGAGAGTCGTAACCGCTGGATCGACCCGATCGGTGCCGATGAGCGTCGCCGAGACAACACCGCTCGAAGAACCCCCGGAACCGGAGATCCCCGGGATCTCCCCGAGCGCCCTCTACAACCTGCTCAAGCCGAGCCGCTGCGACCTTCGCGTCTGGCTCGACAGCCACGGCTTCGAGGAGGAGCCGCCCGACGCCTTCCGCGAGGTCCTCTTCGACCTCGGCCACGCCCACGAGGCGCGCCACCTCGAGCGCTTCCCCCGTGCCGTCGACGTCGCCGAGCTTCCCCGCGAGGAGCAGGAGTCGGCGACACTCGAGCTGCTGCACGAGCGCCGGCGCGTCATCTACCAGGGCGCTCTCCGCGCTCGCACGACGCTTGCCGGTCGCGAAGTCGAGGTCACCGGCCACCCGGACTTCATGCTCCCCGCCCGCGAGCACTGGGCGATTCGCGACTCGAAGCTGAACCGGAGCGTCAGCGACTACATCGTCTTTCAGCTCCACACGTACGGCTGGCTCTACGAGCAGACGATGGGCGCGCCGCCGGTCGCCCTGCAGGTCCACTCCGGATCGGACGAGATCATCGACGTCCCCTACGAGCCGGAGGTCGTCGAGGAGACCCTGGCGCTGCTCGAGCGAATGATCGAGCTCCGCGTCGCCGACGAGCGGCCCGACGTCCACGTCTCGAACCCGAAGTGCTCGGGCTGCGGCTTTCGCGAGCACTGCTGGCCGCAGGCGATCGAGCGCCGGGAAGTCGGGATCCTCCCTTCGGTGGACCGCGGAACGGTCGACGAGCTGCACCAGCGCGGCGCCGGCACGATCCCCGAGCTGCTCGCGCAGTTCGACGTCGCCTCGCTCGCCGCCGTCGAGCGGTCTTGGGCCGGGCGACTGAAGCCGGTCGGCGAGGAGTACGCCGAGCGCATCCTCGCCGGCGCCCGCGCCTTCGAAACGGGCAAGCCGATCGTCCTCACCGAGCCCGAGCTCCCCGACGCGAAGAGCTGGGTCATGTTCGATCTCGAGGGGATGCCGCCCCGCCTCGACGAGCTCGAGAAGATCTACATCTGGGGACTCCAGGTGTTCGGGGAGAACGCCGGCCCCTTCCGCCCCGCCCTCGCCGGCTTCGGCCCACGCGGCGACCGCGACGGCTGGTTTGCCTTCCTCGACGAGTGCCGAGCGATCCTCGACGAATACGGAGACATCCCCTTCGTCCACTGGGCCACCTACGAGCAGGTCAAGCTCGACATGTACATCACCCGCTACGGCGACCCCGACGGCATTGCTGCCCGAGTCAAAGCCAACCTCCTCGACCTCCTGCCGATCACCCGCTCCTCAGTCGCCGTACCGGTCTCGAGCTACAGCCTCAAGGACGTCGAGACGGTGGCCGGCTACGAGCGCAAGCTCGAGGAGTACGGAGGCAGCTGGTCGATGGCCAAGTACATCGAGGCGACGGAGTGCGAGGACGAGGCGGAGGGAGATGCGCTGCTCGGGGAGATCCTCGACTACAACCGAGAAGATTTGGAGGCGACTTGGGCGGTGCTGGCGTGGCTGAACGGGCTAGGTGGGCTTACATAGCGGGGACCCGATTCGTTTCTCGCTACGACGCACGGATCGTCGAAGAGATTCTGCTCGCGGTCCCATGAGCAGCCGGCCCTGAGCCTAGACCGATGATGAGACCGACGAGCTCGCCGCCGACATCATTGACGACGACGCCCTAGCGGACGAGAGCATCGATGAGTTCGGACTAGAGATCACCTAGCTCTCCGATGGCACCCGCTCGGAGATTATTTGATGAGGGGAATCCGCGATTGCTCAGACTCCCTCAACATGCGCTGCCCGGTGGGTGGGGCGCTCTCAGCCTTCCTCGCGGGAGATTGCGGCTTCCCCCATTCCGCAAATCCGCAGGTAGTCGCAGGACGAACACCGAAGTGCTCCTTCGCCGGCCGGGGGTGGTCCGATCCGGAAGGCGCGGGTCTCGACGGATGCGGTCCGACGACAGACCGGATTTCGGAACGCGATGGAACGCACTTGGCCAAGCCTGTCGCAAAGGCAACTCATTCAGGAGACGCTGGCCGGACCTCGTCGACTCGCCGCTGCCGCCGATGGCGTCTTGAACGAAGACGAGGTGAAGCTTCTTCTGCGTGAGCCGACGAGCGTCGAGCGCGCACCTTGGACTAGATCCGATGTGCCTCTCCTCCATGAGGCCGACTTTCTCGTGAGCGGGCGAATCGAGCGATTCGGCCACGTGATCCTGGATGAAGCGCAAGATCTGACGCCTATGGAGATCCTCATGGTCGGCCGAAAGACGAGCGGCAGTCTCACGATTTTCGGGGACCTCGCTCAGGCGACAGGCTCGTGGCAATACGAAAGCTGGGAAGAGCTGAAGGCCCAGCTGCCTGATGATCGCAGCGTTGAACTCGTGACACTCGAGCTGTCGTACCGCGTTCCGTCGCAGATCCTCACATTGGCTGCCAGGCTTCCGGAGATCTATCTCCCGGAGCTTCCGCAGCCGCGGGCCGTTCGCGAGGGCGAAGAGAATCCGCGGACAATCGAAGCGAGCCGCGGCGACCTTCCGCTCCAGGCGTGCGCGGAGGCGGCAGACTTGGAGGCAAAAGGAGGATCCGTTGGAGTAATCGCTCCTCCTTCACTGCTGCGATCCGTCCTTGGGGCAGCTACCAGCGTCGGTCTGAGCGTCACCGATGTCGAGCGTGAGGACGGGATCGGATCGGGCATATCGATACTCACACCCGCGGACGCGAAGGGTCTGGAGTTCGATCATGCCGTAGTGGTCGCTCCCGCGCAGATCATGCTTGCCGAAGACACCGGTCCAGCCGAACTGTTCGTCGCGATGACGAGGCCGACCCGCTCTCTGACCCTGATCCACGACGGTGCCCTTCCGGATGTTCTCGGCGGAACTGTGCCCGTTCCGCGACCGAAGCCTCCATCGGACGCCGACGTGCCGGCGCCACGTGAACCTGAAGAGCCCGGTCCCGAGTCGGCATCGCTGCCGGGCTCGCGATTCGTGGAAGCTGTCGTCGTCGGCCGCCTCATCGCAAGCGGGCGTGACAAACCCTCCGAGGAGTTTGCGGGAGCGCTCGCCGCTGCTGCCGCCTCGATTCGCAGTGGGGAACCTGAGGACGTCGTGATCGAAGCGATGCTGCTTGCTTTGGACGCAGATCTAGACTCCGAACCACTGCTGAGAGCTCTACGCAAATAGCTCGGCGAGCTTTATTACGCCGATGTAGGCCTTTGTTCGGCGAGTACTCAGCCGGCGGGCGACGCGCTCGCCAAGGTGAACGGCACCGCAGCCACAACCCCGTTCCTCCGCAACTGCCGTCCGACTTCCGCCAGCGTCCACCGCGAGTCGACGACGTCGTCGATCAGCAACACCGGCCCTGATAGGCACGCCGCACGGTCAACCCCGAACGCCCCCTGAACGTTCAGATACTGCTGCCGGGAGTTCTCGAGCGTGTTCTGCTCCGGGACCTGCTTGGCGACGCCGACCGCCTGGCTGTACGGGAGGCCGATCGCCTCGGCCAGCCGCCAGGCGAAGTCCGGCACCAGCTCCGGACGCCGTAGCGACTGCACGGCCGTGACCCACTCCGGCGCCGGCGTCGGTCCCCAGCCCTTGATCAGCTCGGCGGCGGCCTCGACGAGCTCGTCGGAGAAGTGCTCGTCCTCGAACTTGCCCTCGACGACCAGCCGGCCCCAGCCGGCGTCGTTGAGGAGCGAGAGGGCACGACCGGGCTCGATCAGCTCCGGGGTGAGGATCTTCTTGAAGCCGCCGACGGCGGTAGGGGTTGACTTGCGGGGCTCGATCTCGATCGGGCGCTCGCGAAGCATTGCGATGGCCTGAAGGGAGAGGCGGCGGTCGAGCTTGCCGGGGAACTTGGGCTCGGTGCAGGCCGAGCAGCGGCCGCACGGCTCGGCGCCGGGGTCGTCGAGCTCGATGCGGAGGCTCTCCATCAGGCAGCGGCCGTCGGTGCCGTAGAGCTCCATGGCCTTCTGCTCAGCGCGGCGGGCGGCGGTGACGGCGGTGATCCGCTCCTCGTCGTAGATCCACTCGCGACGGCTGCGCTCCCGGCCCCCGCGGACCTTGTTGAGGGCGCCCTCGACCTCGAGCTGCTTGAGCATCAGCTCCATCCGGCCCTTGCCGAGGTTGATCTCGTTCATCAGGGCGCCGACCGAGAGCGGGCCATCGGCCTCGTCGAAGAGCGCCATGACCTTGGCGACCTGCTCGGCCGGCGGGAAGGCGCTCTTGATGAAGAAGTCCTGGACGTCGCGGTCCTCGGTGCCGCGGAGGAGGACGGCGTCGGCCTCCTTCAGCCCGCGCCCGGCGCGGCCGACCTGCTGGTAGTAGGCGATCGGCGATCCCGGCCCCTGGAAGTGGACGACGAACCCGAGATCGGGCTTGTCGTAGCCCATGCCGAGAGCGCTGGTGGCGACGAGGCACTTGACCTCGTTGCGGAGCAGCATCCCTTCGATCCGGATCCGCTCGCCGGATTCGACCTTGCCGGAGTAGGCCTCGACCTTGATCCCCTTGCGGTCCAGCCAGTTGGAGACGTTGATCGTGTCGCGGACGGTCAGGCAGTAGACGATGCCGCTGCCCTCCATCTGCGGGATGTAGGTGGCGAGCCACGCCATCCGCTCGGCTTGGCTCGGCAGGTCGCAGACTTCGAGCCGGAGCGAGGGCCGGTCGAGGGTCCCGCGAATCGTGATCAGGTCGCGCTCGTCCCCCTCGTCGCCTTCGGCGGCGTGCTCGCCGGCGCCGAGCTGCTCGGTGACGTCGGCGATGACGCGATCGTTGGCCGTCGCCGTCGTGCAGAGGACGGCGGCGGTCTCGGGAAGGCGCTTGACGAGGCCGGCGATCCGGCGGTAGTCGGGCCGGAAGTCGTGGCCCCAGTCGGAGATGCAGTGGGCCTCGTCGATGACGAGCAGGCCGGAGGTCCGGATCAGCTCCGGGAGGACGTTGCGGCGGAAGTGGGGGTTGGCGAGCCGCTCGGGGCTGAGCAGCAGCAGGTCGACCTCGCCGTCTTCAATGAGTTCAAAAGTCTCCTCCCAGTCCTCGCGGTTGGAGGAGTTGACGGTGGCGGCGTGGATCCCGAGCGCCTCGGCCGCGTCGAGCTGGTTGCGCATCAGCGCGATCAGCGGCGAGACGAGGATCGTCGGCCCGGCACCCTGCTCGCGCAGCATCGCGGTGGCGACGAAGTAGACGGCGCTCTTTCCCCACCCGGTCCGCTGCACGCAGAGGACGCGGCCGCGCCGCTCGACGAGCCGTTCGATCGCCTCGAGCTGGCCGTCGCGGAACTCGGCGCGGCGGTTGCCGGTGAGACGGCGGAGGAAGTCGAGGGCGGGGGTCTGAGCGACAGCTGTGGGTGAGGGCATGCACAGTTCACTCTAGGTGGGCGGCCTAATCGCGCCGGATCCCGGGCCGGCGGCTCGGCAGGCAGTCGCCGGGGTAGTAGGTTTCCGGCTCATGGACACGATCCTCTGGATCCCGATCGGGGCGATCGTTGCCGGCCTGCTCGTGGGGGCGGTGCTCGGGGCGAAGTCGCGGAGCAGCTCGGCGCCGCATGGGATGCTCGTCGGCATCTTCCTCGGCGTGATGGCGACGTTCCCGCTCTGGGCGATCGGGCTGTCGAACACCTGAGCCGCTGAGGCGGGCAGGGGCATGGCCGGGGCCCGGCGGGGTTGACCGGGCATGGCCATCTACGTCGAACCGCTCGAGGGCGGCGAGCTCGACCGGCTGATCACGGCGCTGCTGAACGCGACCGGGGCGGTGCGGCAGGTCATCGACCGCGAGATCGGCGATGGCTTCGAGGGGGTCGAGGTGATCGGGCGGAGCGCCGAGCGGCTGCGGGCGATCCTCGCGGTCGTCGCCGAGCACCACGGTGACGAGGAGCTTGCGGTGATCACCGAGTTCTTGGCGATCGCGACGATGCTGATCGCCGACGTGGAGGGGTTCGCCGACGTCTTCCGACCCGGGGACGATGATTCCGGCGATGGCTTGCATGCAGAGTGGGTGTGATGCATGCAGGTTGGCAGCATGGTCGGCGTGAAGACGATCCAGGTCCGCAACGTGCCCGACGACGTTCATGCCGAGCTCCGGGTCCGCGCAGCGCGGGCGGGGATGTCGCTTTCCGACTACGTGCTGGCTGAGCTGGAGCGAAAAGCGGCGAAGCCGCCGATCTCCGAAGTCCTGGAGCGAGCCGGCAAGCGGCCCGGCGGGGTCAGCGGCAAGCTGGTCGTCGAGACGATCCGGGGCCGGGCGCGACGCCCCGGATTGACGCTTGCTCGTCGTCGATGCCTCTGCGATCGTCCGCGCGATCGTCGCGATCCCGCCGGCGGACGACGTTCGCGCGCGTCTCGACCGCGACGGCGATCTGGCGGCCCCGCACCTGATCGACTTCGAGGTCCTGCAGGCCCTACGGCGCTTCGTTCGTCACGGTGATCTGACCGTCGATCGCGCCCGGGTCGCAATCGACGATTTCATCGACCTCGACCTGACGAAGTACCCGCACGAAGCGTTCCTCGATCGGATCTGGCAGCTCCGCGACGCGTTGAGCACCTACGACGCCGCATACCTGGCACTGGCGGAGGTTCTCGACGTCCCGCTCGTGACCTCCGATGCGGCGCTCGCAAAGGTCGCGAGCACGAACGCCGGCGTCGAGCTCTACGCGCCCGCGGACTGAGGCCCCTTCCACACACGGAACCGCGGAACCACCCCGATCAGGGGCGGCTCCGCGGCTGAGGACCAGGAGAGCG